>NZ_LZMQ01000003.1:0-1161189 GCF_001870365.1 Polynucleobacter sp. QLW-P1DATA-2
AGAAGTGATGGCAGAAATTTCTGACTTGCTTGATTTATTGGCTAAGCCAGAGCGCGTTACTTCTGTTATTGAAAGTGAACTCAAAGAAGTTCAGTCTGAGTTTGGTGCTGCTGGTAGTGATAACGGTCGTCGTTCATTTATTGAAATGAATGCAACCGAACTCTTCACGGAAGATTTGATCACACCTCAAGATATGGTGGTCACGCTTTCTCATACTGGTTACATGAAGAGTCAGCCGCTCAGTGAATACCGCGCACAAAAACGCGGTGGTCGTGGCAAGCAAGCAGCGGCAACTAAAGACGAAGACTGGATTGACACCTTATTCGTAGCGAATACGCATGATGCAATTTTGTGCTTCTCCGATCGTGGTCGTATGTATTGGCTCAAAGTTTGGGAAGTGCCGCAAGGAAGTCGTACTTCTCGCGGCAAGCCAATCGTGAACATGTTCCCGCTGATTGAGGGTGAAAAGATCACTGTGATTCTCCCGATTAAAGGGTATCAAGATGATCAGTACGTCTTTATGGCAACTAGTCTGGGAACGGTGAAAAAGACCCGTTTGTCTGATTTCTCCAATCCACGTAAGGCTGGCATTATTGCGGTTGACCTGAATGAAGGTGACTTCTTGGTTGGTGCAGCAATTACTGATGGTCAGCACGATGTGATGTTGTTCTCTGATGCTGGAAAAGCGGTGCGTTTTGATGAGAATGATGTTCGTCCAATGGGCCGTACCGCACGTGGTGTTCGCGGTATGAATTTGGGTGAAGGTCACCAAGTAATTGCGATGCTCGTTGCTCCAGCAGAAGCTGCCGAAGGCGCTGAAGCGGCAGTAGTAGATGCGAATGGTATTGCGATTCCAAGTAGCGTCTTAACTGCTACCGAAAATGGTTACGGAAAACGTACGCCAATTGCTGAATACACGCGTCATGGACGCGGTACTAAGGGCATGATTGCGATTCAGACTACAGAGCGTAACGGCAAAGTCGTTGCAGCCTCTTTAGTTTCTCCAGAAGATCAAATTATGTTGATCACTACTGGTGGTGTCTTGGTTCGCACGCGCGTTTCTGAAATCCGCGAGATGGGTCGTGCTACTCAGGGCGTTACTTTGATTAACGTTGATGAAGGTACTCGTTTATCTGGTTTACAACGAATTGCAGAGAGTGATTCAGATGACGATGGTGTTGATGAAGTAGAAGATGGTGATGCATCTGCAGATCCATCGACTGATTCTAATTCTGATGCGGCAGGTGACGCTTAAGGCGTCATCACAAGACTAGTAACGCTATGACTTTTGACCGCCGCATCTTCAATTTCGCTGCGGGGCCTGCTACTTTGCCTGAAGAGGTATTGAAGCAGGCTGCTGATGAAATGCTCAATTGGCGTGGACTCGGTACGAGCGTGATGGAGATTAGTCACCGCAGTAAAGAATTCATGGAAGTGTACGAAGAGACTTTGCAGGATCTACGTACTTTGATGAACATCCCTGACACATACGAGATATTGTTATTACAAGGCGGTGGTCTTGGTCAGAATGCGGCCATCCCAATGAACCTCATGCCTTTAGCCAAGAATGGCCCTAAGGCAGACTACATTGTTACTGGCGTATGGTCAGAAAAATCCTATAAAGAAGCGCAGAAATACGGCACTGCAAATTTGGCGGCCTCCTCCGCTGCAGAAAAATTCAACACCATTCCTCCAAGAAGCACTTGGAAATTATCCAATGATGCTGCTTATGTTCTCTACTGTGCCAATGAAACCATTGGCGGTGTTGAGTTTTCGGATGTGCCAGAGGTTGGCGATGTTCCATTAGTTGCAGATATCTCAAGCAACATTCTCTCTAAGGAGATGGATGTGAGCCAGTGCGCTGTTTGGTTTGGTGGTGCGCAAAAGAATATTGGGCCTTCTGGTGTGACGATTGTGATTGTTCGCAAAGATTTGCTAGGTCATAGCATGGGTATCACCCCTACGATTTGGGATTGGTCAGTTCAGGCTAATACCCAATCCATGATCAATACGCCTCCTACGTTCTCAATCTACATGGCCGGCTTAGGCTTTAAGTGGTTACTCAAGCAGGGTGGTGTTAAGGCAATTGAGAAACGCAACCAAGAAAAAGCAGATTTGCTCTACAACTTTTTAGATCAAAGCAGTCTGTATGAAAATCGCGTCACTAAAGAATATCGCTCACGGATGAATGTGACTTTCTTCTTAAAAGATGAGAACCTGAACGCAGAGTTTCTGGGACAGTCCAATGCTGCTGGTTTGGTGGCCTTACGTGGCCACAAGGCTGCAGGCGGAATGCGTGCCAGTATTTATAACGCAATGCCCATTGAAGGTGTAAAAGCCTTGGTTGAATTTATGCGCGACTTTGAAAGGCGGGCTTAATGAGTACTGAAGAACAGCGCTTAGCTCCCTTGCGGGAAAAGATTGACTCATTGGATGCGCAAATTTTAGATTTGCTGACCCAACGTGCAAAAGCTGCGCAGGAAGTCGGTCATGTCAAAGGTGGTTTTGCCTCGCCAGTGTTTCGTCCAGAGCGTGAACGCCAAGTCGTTGCCCGTTTGCAAGAAATGAATACCGGCCCTTTATTGCCAGATGGTATTGCAGCTATTTGGCGTGAGGTCATGTCTGCATGTAGAGCTTTAGAGGCTCGACAAACCATTGCATACCTTGGACCAGTTGGCACATTTTCTGAACAAGCAGCGCAAACGTACTTTGGACACTCCATTGCAGGTTTACCTTGTGCAAGCCTTGATGAAGTATTTAAAGCGGTAGAGAAGGGCGCGGCACAATTTGGCGTTGTTCCTGTTGAGAACTCCAGTGAAGGCGCAATCTCTCGCACACTTGATTTGCTATTGGATTCTTCCATGCGTATCAGCGGCGAAGTTGTTCTACCGATTCGTCATCACCTCTTGACCAAGAGCGGCAATTTAGATGGCGTTACAACCGTTTGCGCTCATGCTCAAGCTTTGGCGCAATGTCAGCAATGGTTAAGCGTTCACGCCCCACAACTGAAGCGCCAAGCAGTTAGTAGCAATGCTGAGGCTGCTCGTATGGCGGCTAACGATCCAACATTGGCGGCGATTGCTGGTGATCCGGCGCAAGAGGCTTATGGGTTACAAGCAGTTGCTGCACAGATTCAAGATGACCCCCATAATCGGACGCGTTTCGTGGTGGTTGGCAACTATGCATGCTCATCTACCGGCAAAGATCAAACTTCCCTAGTGCTATCCGTAGATAACCAGCCTGGTGCCGTACATCGCTTATTGGCACCTTTGGCTAAACATGGCGTATCGATGAATCGCTTCGAGTCACGTCCTGCCCGTAAGGGTACTTGGGAATATCACTTCTATATCGATATTGCCGGGCATTCTGAAGATGTGAAAGTGGTGAAGGCTTTGGAAGAACTCCAAGAGGTTGCCGCGTTCTATAAGAACCTGGGATCCTATCCTCATTCGGTGTAACTAATCGCGTAATAGATTTAGCAACAAGATTCAATAACAAATAAATTGAGTAGAGCTCGAATGACCTCCAAGATTGGCTTAAAACATATCCATGCGATTGCCCCTTATGTAGGCGGTAGACCTATTAGTGAGGTTGCGCGTGAGTATGGTTTGGACGAAAACAAGATTGTGAAGTTGGCCTCCAACGAAAACCCATTGGGTATGCCAAAGTCTGCACAAGAAGCAATGCTTAAGGCGGCTAGTGATCTTGGCCGCTATCCAGACTCCAACGGTTTTGAGCTCAAGAATGTGCTCTCTGCTGCATTAGGCGTTCCAAGTGATTGGATTACCTTAGGTAACGGCAGTAACGACATCTTGGAATTGGCGGCACGTGCTGTTGCCCAGGCGGGCGACGAAATCATTTTCTCCAAGCATGCCTTTGCTGTTTATCCGCTGGCAACGCAGGCTGTTGGCGCGAAAGCAGTAGAAATATCTGCAACCGCTACGTATGGTCATGACTTGCCAGCCATGTTGGCTGCAGTCAAGGCTGCTGGGGATAAAGCCAAGCTGGTCTTTGTTGCTAACCCAAATAATCCTACCGGTAGTTACCTTTCGGCTAAAGAGATTGAAGACTTTTTACTTGCAGTGCCATCGCATGTAGTGGTGGTTTTGGATGAGGCTTACAACGAATATCTCACGCCGGAGCAGCGCTACGATGCCATTGCTTGGGTGAAGCGTTTTCCTAATATGATTTTATCGCGTAGCTTCTCTAAGGCCTATGGTCTTGCTGGTCTACGCATTGGTTATGGTGTTGCGCAACCTCACTTAACTGATTTATTGAATCGTATTCGTCAGCCTTTTAATGTGAATAGCTTGGCTCAGGCAGCAGCGATTGCTGCTTTTCAGGATAAAGCGTTTTTGCAACAAGGTTTTGAGCTCAATTGCGCTGGTTATACCCAGCTCACTAAAGCCTTTGATGAATTGGGTCTCGAGTATTTGCCCTCTGCCGGAAACTTTGTTTTGGTGAAGGTGGGTGACGATGAACAAGCGGGCGCGCGTATTAACTTAGCCCTACTCAAGTGCGGCATTATTGTTCGCCCAGTAGGTAACTATGGTTTGCCACAATGGTTGCGCATCTCTATTGGCTTGCAAGAAGAGAATGCAGCATTCATTGCAGCCTTAAAAGATATTCTGAAATGACCATCATTAATCCAGCAAGCAATTACGGCACAGTCACTATTGTTGGTGTTGGCTTGATTGGAGCGTCCTTGGGATTGGCTCTCAAGCAAGCGGGCGTTGTTAACAAAGTCTTGGGTGTGGGTCGTAGCAAAGAAAACTTAGATCAGGCCCAAAAGATGGGTGCGATTGATGGCGTTGTTGATTTAGTTGAAGCTGCAAAGCAATCAGATGTGATCGTACTGTGTATTCCGGTAGCGCAGATGCGTGCAGCATTTGAAGTGATGGAGCCGCATCTTGAGTCACGCACCATGATTACAGATGCTGGCAGCACCAAAGGGGATGTTATTTTGGCCGCCAAAGAAGTATTGGGTAAAAAAGCATGCCAATTTGTACCGGCGCATCCGATTGCGGGCGGTGCACAGCATGGTGCAGCCGCCGCCAAGGCTGATTTATTTCAGGGCAAGCAAACGATTATTTGCCCGCTGCAAGAAAATTCTCCTGAAGATATTGCGCTGATGACAGGCTTTTGGGAGTCTGTTGGCTCTGAGGTTAAAAAGATGGGTGTTGTGCAGCACGATGCTATTTATGCAGCTGTTTCTCATTTGCCGCATCTCCTGTCCTATGCGCTGATGGCCAGTGTTGTGAACTCTGAAGATGCTGATCAAAAGCTTAGCCATGTGGGCGCTGGCTTTAAAGATTTCACGCGCATTGCTGCATCTAGCCCAGAGATGTGGCGTGACATTTGTTTGGGTAACCGCATGGCAATCCTGAAAGAGTTGGATCAATACCTATTAATCGTGAACCATATGCGTAAGTTGATTGCCGAGAACGATGGCGCTGGCCTAGAGAAATTATTTAATAAGGCAAGTAAAGCGCGTCAAGATTTGGATATTATTTAATGAGTGGTTTGCCTGATATTCGTATTGGCCCATTTAGGCGAGCTCAAGGCGCAATTATCTTGCCAGGCTCTAAGAGCATTTCTAATCGTGCCTTACTGCTAGCTGCACTCTCTTCTGGTACTACAACCCTTACGAATTTGTTGGATGCAGATGACACGCAAGTAATGCGTAATGCCTTGCGTCAACTAGGCCTGTCTGTGATCGATCAGGCTGACAAGGTTTGTGTCATTGAGGGTTGTGGTGGCAGATTTCCGGTACGTGATGCCGATCTCTTTATGGGTAATGCAGGCACAGCCATACGCCCCCTTACCGCTGCGCTAGCAATGCAAGGTGGTAACTATCGTTTATCCGGAGTCGCTCGCATGCACGAGAGGCCTATTCGGGATTTGGTGGATGGTTTACGCCAAGTAGGCGCCAAGATTGAATACGAGTTGCAAGAAGGCTATCCACCAATCAACATCTTGGCATCTGATATTCAGATTAAAGATGTTGTGAAGGTGCGCGGGGATGTGTCAAGTCAATTCTTGACTGCTTTGCTGATGGCTTTGCCATTGGTTGCAATCAATCCTGTACGTATAGAAGTGGTTGGCGAATTAATTTCTCGGCCCTATATCGACATTACTTTGAAACTCATGGCACGCTTTGGTGTGAATGTTGTTTGCCCAGACATGCAATCATTTGTGATTCCAGTCAAAACGGCTGATGGGGTTTATAAGAGTCCTGGTCAACTCTCGGTTGAGGGTGATGCCTCCTCCGCCTCTTACTTCTTAGCTCTTGGCGCCATAGGCGGTGGTCCTGTAAGGGTGCTGGGTGTGGGGAATGACAGTATTCAAGGGGATATCGCATTTGCGGATGCACTTACCTTAATGGGTGCCAACATTACCGCTGGTGAAGATTGGATTGAAGTTTCAGGTGTAAAAAATACAAACGGCAAACTCAATGGCATCACGATTGATTGCACTGAGATTCCAGACGCTGCAATGACACTCGCAGTTGCCGCTTTGTATGCAGAAGGCCCAACGCGTTTAAATAATATTGCTAGTTGGCGTGTGAAAGAAACAGATCGCATCGCCGCCATGGCAAAAGAATTAAAAAAAGTTGGCGCACTTGTTGAAGAGGGCCCCGACTATATCGTTGTGCAAGCACCAAACTCGCCAACTGAGTGGAAGTCACCTAGCGAAGGCATTGACACTTACGATGACCATCGTATGGCTATGTGTTTCTCTCTTGCCGCATTTGGTCCGAATGCCTTGAAGATTAATGACCCTAATTGCGTAGCCAAAACGTTCCCAACTTATTTCGGGGAATTTGCGAAAGTCGTCAGTTAATGAGTTCTTTCCCAGTCATTGCGATTGACGGACCTACTGCCTCAGGCAAAGGGACGATCGCGTCTTTGGTCGCTGAGAAGTTGGGTTTTCATTATCTGGATAGCGGGGCGCTGTATCGGCTACTTGCTCTCGCTAGTGAAAAGCAGGGAATGGATGTCAAAAATGGCTCTGAATTAGGTCTTTTGGTTCCCAAGTTATTGATTTCATTCAAAAATAGCTATATTTTCCTCAATGGGGAGGATGTGACGGACGCTATTCGCACGGAAAATATCGGCCTCAGAGCATCTGCCTTAGCGGTTCACCCAGAGGTAAGGACTGCTTTAGTGGGTCTGCAACGCAGTTTTCGCCAATCTCCAGGTCTAGTGGCCGATGGCAGGGATATGGCCAGCGTCATATTCCCAGACGCAGTTTTGAAGGTTTTTCTGACAGCTACAGCCGCCGCCAGGGCCGAGCGGCGCTATAAGCAATTGATAGCTAAGGGAATTTCTGCTAAACTTTCCGACTTACTGCAGGATTTGCAGGAGCGCGATGCCAGAGACAGTAGTCGAGGTGCCGCACCCTTGCTTGTTGCAGATGGTGCAAAAGTGCTTGAAACATCAGATCTTTCGATAGATCAAGCAGTTAAGACAGTTTTAGATTGGTATCAATCTTCAATTGCTTAGTTTTGTAAGTAGTAAGTAGTAGTTTTGGTGTCTTAAGAAACTCCACAACGCGAACATTTCATTAGCGTGTTTCTTGAAGATTTTTTTAACCTAACCCGTCAGGCCTTCTGGCGGCACAAAGTGAATACACATGTCTGAATCATTTGCAGAATTATTTGAAGAATCATTAACCCGATCGAATATGAAGACCGGCCAAGTTATTTCGGCTGAAGTCCTTCGCATCGACCACAACTTCGTCGTTGTTAACGCTGGCTTAAAGTCTGAAGCGTTTATTCCTGTTGAAGAATTCCATAATGACGCTGGCGAGATTGAAGTAGCTCCTGGCGATTTCGTTTCTGTTGCTATTGACGCCCTCGAAAACGGCTATGGCGACACCATCCTCTCCCGTGACAAAGCGAAGCGCTTGGCCTCATGGTTGAATTTGGAAAAAGCTCTTGAGCAAGCTGAGATTGTTACCGGTACTGTTACTGGTAAGGTTAAAGGCGGCTTGACTGTGATGGTTAACGGTATCCGCGCATTCTTGCCTGGATCACTCGTTGATACACGTCCAATCAAAGACACCAGCCCTTACGAAGGTAAGACGATGGAGTTCAAGGTTATCAAGCTTGATCGTAAGCGTAACAACGTGGTGTTGTCACGTCGCGCGGTTGTTGAAGCTAGCCAAGGTGAAGAGCGTGCTAAGTTGATGTCTAACCTTAAAGAAGGTGCAGTAGTTACTGGCCTCGTTAAGAACATCACTGATTACGGCGCATTCGTTGACCTCGGTGGTATCGATGGCCTCTTGCACATTACCGATTTGGCATGGCGTCGCGTACGTCACCCAAGCGAGATGTTGACTGTTGGTCAAGAAGTGACCGCGAAGATTTTGAAGTTCGATCAAGAGAAGAACCGTGTTTCACTCGGTGTGAAACAACTTGGTGATGATCCATGGGTTGGTATCGCTCGTCGTTACCCACCGAATACCCGTTTATTCGGCAAAGTAACCAACTTGACTGATTACGGCGCATTCGTTGAAATCGAATCTGGTATCGAAGGCTTGGTACACGTTTCTGAAATGGATTGGACTAATAAGAACGTTGCTCCAAGCAAAGCTACTGCATTAGGTACCGAAGTTGAAGTCATGGTTCTGGATATTGATGAAGACAAGCGTCGTATTAGCTTGGGCATCAAGCAGTGCAAAGCAAATCCATGGGAAGAGTTTGCACGTTCACAGCAAAAAGGCGACAAGCTTTCTGGCGCAATCAAGTCAATTACCGACTTTGGCGTGTTCATTGGCTTGCCTGGTGGTATCGACGGTTTAGTTCACCTCTCAGACCTTTCATGGAATGAGCCAGGCGAAGAAGCTGTTAAGAAATACAAAAAAGGTGATGAAGTTGAAGCCACTGTTTTGGCAATCGATGTTGAGAAAGAGCGTATCTCTCTTGGTATCAAGCAATTGTCTGGCGACCCATTCAATAACTACACATCTGTCAGCGACAAGGGTAGCCTTGTAACTGGTACTGTGAAGGCTGTTGATGCTAAGGGTGCAACAATTCACTTGGCAGATGAAGTTGAAGCTTACTTGCGCGCTTCTGAGATCTCAACCGATCGCGTTGAAGATGCACGCAATGTATTGAAGGAAGGCGATAGCGTAACTGCAATGATCATCAATATTGATCGCAAGTCACGTGTTATCAATCTTTCAATCAAGGCAAAAGACAGCTCTGATCAACAAGATGCAATGAGCAAGCTCCAAGGTGATGCGCAGTCTGGCACAACCAACTTGGGTGCTCTGTTGAAAGCAAAATTGGACAATCAAGGCTAAATCAATATCGCCGCTTTCCATGAGGAGAGCGGCGGTTTTTTATTGATAGATCATGACAGATCAAGAGCAACAAGCAATTACCCGCTCCGAACTAGTGGAGAGCTTAGCGGAACAGTTTCCGCAGCTTCTGCCTAGAGACGTGGAGTTGGCCGTAAAGACATTGTTGGACACAATGACTCAAGCATTGGCTGAAGGAAAGCGAATTGAGTTGCGCGGCGTGGGAAGTTTTGTACTTCATCATCGTCCTGCACGCACTGGCCGCAACCCAAAGTCTGGCGAGAAAGTATTGATCCCAGAAAAACGTGTGCCGCACTTTAAGCCTGGCAAAGAGCTGCGCGAGCGTGTTGATTACAAGCCGTTGAAACAGGCGGGCCCCAAAGAGGGTTCTGGTGCCTAGTAATCTGGCTCATCCTCAGTGGTCCGTTCGGACCTATTTTTTTATTTAGGTTCTGCGCGCTATGATTCAGATAGCTACTTCTTGGTTGCTGCTTCTACCAGTCATGTTTGGTATTGGCTGGTTGGCATCTCGTTGGGATTTGCGTCTTGAAAATCGTATGGATGAGCGTGAGCGTATGCGTCAGCAGCGCTCAACATTTAAGGGTTTGAGTTTGCTATTGAATGAGCAACCAGATCAGGCGATTGAAACGCTGGTGAAGATTGCCCAGCTGGATCCAGAAACAGTTGAATTACATTTTTCGCTTGGTAATTTATTTCGTCGCCGCGGCGAGACTGAGCGCGCCATTAAAGTGCATCAACATTTAGCAAATCGTGATGATTTGAAACCGCGTGATCGCGATCACGCTGCTTATGAGTTGGGTCGTGACTTCTTGCGCGCAGGTTTATTGGATCGTGCTGAAGCATCCTTAAATCGTGTGGGTGATGGTAAGTACGCAGTTCCCGCAAAAGAAAGTCTCTTGGAGATGTATCAAGTAGAGCGTGATTGGACAAAAGCTATCATTGCCGCCAGTGAGCTCGAGGGCTTGCAAGGAAAATCACATCGTACTGAGATTGCTCAGTTTCATTGTGAATTGGGTCAAGATGCTCTGCGTCGTAAAGATCTTGCCGAGGCTGAACAGTCGATTCAACGTGCCTTGCAAGCAGTTCCTAATCATGCTCGTGCGCTGATTTTGCAAGGCGACTATTTAGTGGCTGTAGAACGCCCAGCACAAGCCATAGAAGCTTGGAGCTTGGTGGCCGCTTCGCATCCCGCTTATATGCATTTATTAGCCGACCGGTGGATGGCAGCTCATGCCACCTTAGATAAGGCGAATGAGGGATTGGATCGCCTCCTGATATTGCTCAAGACACAAGCCTCTGGCGAGTTGTTGGATATTGTCTATAAGCAGCTTATGCAACTTCGCGGCCCCAAAGCTGCCAATGCCATGTTGGCTGAGGTGATGCAGTATTCACCTAGTTTGAGCGCCTTATCTAAGATGGCAGAAACTCGTCTTGCCCTCGAAGAGGGTAGTGCAAGCCCCGAAAGATTGTTAGAGCTTCAATCCATTTTGAAGCTTTTACGTGAGCGGACAACCAGCTTGGCTCGCTACACTTGCGGTAACTGTGGTTTCCGTGCGCGCAGATTTTATTGGCAGTGTCCTGGTTGTAATAATTGGGAGGCATACTCCCCAAGACGTTCTGAGGGCGTCGCGCCAAGCGGCCCTTCCATGTAATACCATTTATTAAAGTACTGAGACATCACTAGGGGTTCAATTGAAAGTTACGATCGTTGGCAGTGGTTACGTAGGTTTGGTTACTGGGGCTTGTTTGGCTGAACAGGGGAATAATGTCTTCTGTTTGGATTTAGATCCAAAAAAGATTGAAATTCTGAACTCCGGTGGCGTGCCAATCTATGAGCCAGGGCTAAAAGAAATGATTGAGCGCAATCGCGCTGCCGGCCGCTTGCAATTTTCAACCGATATTGCTGCTTCCGTAGCGCATGGTGATGTTCAATTTATTGCAGTAGGCACGCCTCCTGATGAGGATGGTTCGGCCGATTTGCAGTATGTCGTTGCTGCTGCTCGTAATATTGGTCGTCATATGACCACAGCTAAAGTAATTGTGGATAAATCGACTGTTCCAGTAGGCACCGCGGATAAAGTATCTGCAGCGATTACTGATGAGCTAGATAAGCGTAATCTTTCTGCTGAACTTTGTTCAGTGGTTTCAAATCCAGAGTTCTTGAAAGAAGGCGCTGCTGTAGAAGACTTTATGCGCCCAGATCGCATCGTAATCGGCACTGAAAATACTCCAGCAGGCATACGTGCAAAAGAGCAAATGCGCAAACTCTATGCGCCATTTAATCGCCATCATGAGCGTACCTATTACATGGACGTGAAGAGCGCAGAGTTAACGAAGTATGCTGCTAATGCAATGTTGGCAACCCGCATATCCTTCATGAATGAATTGGCTAATTTAGCTGACTTAGTTGGTGCAGATATTGAAGCGGTGCGTCAAGGTATTGGCTCCGATTCACGCATTGGCTTTGGCTTCTTATATCCCGGTACTGGCTATGGTGGCTCATGCTTCCCGAAAGATGTATCTGCGCTATCCAAAACTGCCAAAGAACATGGTCGAGATCTGAAGATCTTGGATGCTGTGGAAGCGGTGAATGAAATACAGAAATACGTCTTGGTAGAGAAAATTGAAAAACGCTTTGGCAAAGATCTCAAGGGTATGAAGTTTGCCTTGTGGGGCTTAGCATTTAAGCCTAATACTGATGATATGCGTGAGGCGCCTAGTCGCGTCATCATCCAGGAATTAGTGAAACGTGGCGCTACTATCGTAGCTCATGATCCAGTGGCTATGCCTGAAGCGAAACATTGCTTAGATTTGGATTTTCAAGGAAATCCGGATGGTCTAAAGCAGATTTCTATGGTCGAAGACCCAATGGCTGCCCTAGATGGTTGCGATGCCTTGGTGATTGTGACTGAGTGGAAGGCTTTCCGCAGTCCTGATTTTGATGCAGTCATGCAAAAGTTAGTGCGCCCTGTGATTTTTGATGGACGTAATCTGTACGAACCCCAGGCGATGCAAGAATTGGGTATTGAGTACTACGGCATTGGGCGACATAATTAAACTATTACTAGATATAGAAATAGAACAATAAAATAAGTATTCAAATGGAAAAAGCCAACCGAGAACAATTTTCAAATGCGCGTCTACTAGTGGTAGGCGATGTCATGCTGGATCGCTATTGGTTTGGAGATACCCATCGTATTTCCCCTGAGGCGCCAGTACCAGTGGTGCAGGTTGGCAAAATTGATGAGCGCCTAGGAGGTGCTGCCAATGTAGCCCGTAACGTAGCTGCCTTAGGTGCTCAAACTACTATCCTCGGAATTGTTGGCAAAGATGAGCCAGGTCAACGGGTAATTGATTTACTCAAATCAGGCGGCGTTGATAGTCAATTAGAAGTTGATGCAGACGTGCCAACCATTGTGAAATTACGTGTCATCGCACGTCAACAGCAACTCATTCGTCTGGACTTTGAAGAAACTCCTAGTGAAAAAGCATTGGCTCACAAATTAGAGCGTTTTGAAAAACTCGTTGGCTCTGCTGATGTTGTCATTTTGTCGGATTACGGCAAGGGCGCTTTGGGTCAAGTAGCTCATATGATTGAGCAGGCAAGGGCGCAAAATAAAGTGATCTTAGTTGACCCCAAAGGTGAAGATTATGAAAAGTATCGCGGCGCCACTGTCTTAACGCCCAATCGCAGTGAGTTACGTCAGGTAGTTGGGCAATGGACTAGCGAAGAAGATTTAACCAAAAGAGCGCAAGATCTCAGACAATCTCTGAATCTTCAGGCTTTGTTATTGACGCGCTCTGAGGAGGGGATGAGCTTGTATACCGAAGCAGGTGTCAGTCATGTGAAGGCACAAGCCAGAGAAGTGTTTGATGTCTCTGGTGCCGGAGATACAGTAATTGCAACCTTAGCCGTAGCATTGGCTGCTAAGTGGCCGCTAGAAAAGGCTATGGCGCTTGCTAATCGGGCTGGCGGCATTGTGGTTGGTAAGCTTGGTACTGCTACCGTTACTTCAGAGGAATTACAGTGACTATTATCGTAACTGGCGCTGCTGGTTTTATTGGTGCCAATATTGTTCAGGCGCTCAATGCGCGTGGTGAGAAAAATATCATTGCAGTAGATGACTTACGTCCTGCAGATAAATATCGCAATCTAGCTGATCTTGACATCATTGACTATCTCGATAAAGATGAATTTCTAGAAGCATTTAGAAGTGGACGCTTGGGTAAGGTCAGGGCAGTGTTTCATGAGGGGGCTTGCTCCGATACCATGGAGACCGATGGCATTTTTATGATGGCGAATAACTATCGCTACACCATGAATTTGCTCGATATTTGCACTGCTCAAAAAGTGCAGCTTCTCTATGCATCTTCAGCAGCTACTTATGGTGGTTCTGATGTATTTATTGAAAGTCGTGAGCATGAGAAGCCACTCAATATTTATGGCTACTCTAAATTCTTATTTGATCAGGTAATGCGTAAGCGTTTTGCTGAAAATGCAAACACTGCGCAAGTCGTGGGCTTCCGTTATTTCAATGTTTATGGTCCACGCGAATCACATAAAGGTCGCATGGCATCAGTTGCCTTCCATCAGTATCACCAATACAAGGCGAATGGCCATGTCAAACTCTTTGGTGAGTATGGTGGCTATGGTGCAGGTGAGCAAAGTCGTGACTTTGTTTCTGTAGAGGACGTGGTTAAAGTAAACCTCTTCTTCTTGGATCACCCAGAAATCAGCGGCATCTTTAATTTAGGCAGTGGACGCGCACAACCCTTTAATGATGTGGCGCATGCTGTTGCGAATGCCATGCGTAAGCTGGATAAAGCTCAACCAGCATCCCTGCAAGAATTGGTTAAAGAAAAGGCTATCGAGTACATTCCATTTCCGGATGCGCTTAAAGGTAAGTATCAGTGCTTCACTCAAGCAGATCTAACTAAACTGCGAGCTGCTGGCTACAAAGAGCCCTTCTTGAATGTTGAGCAGGGTGTAAGCCGTTATATCGAGTGGTTGGAAGCAAATTCTGGTTTTTTAGCTAATCCACTGTAAGCCCGTCAACTTCAGGTTTATCTCTTCGTTGTAAACGATCCACGCGCACTTTGTGTCCGTGGATTTTTTATTTACTACGGAGAATGTATGACAAAAAATTTCAATATGAGAAGTGCGGGCTTCATGAGATCAGCCTTGGTATCAGCAGTTCTGGCGATTGCTTCTTTAGGATTGGCCAATGCCTCACCGGTCAATGTGAATACCGCCACACAGTCAGAACTAGAGAGCATTAAAGGAATTGGCCCATCCAAGGCAAAAACGATCATCACAGAGCGGACGGATGGTGGACATTTTCAAGATGCCAATGATCTACAAAAACGCGTACGTGGCATTGGTATGAAATCCGTTGAAAAAATGGTGGACAACGGTTTAACGATCGAAGCCCCCAGCTCTTTTCGGGAGCCCACTGGGCGTACCAAGAAGGAGGGGAGCGCCTCTAGCAGACGCAATTCACGTAATCAAGCTGGTAATCGCAATCAGCCGGAGCGTCCGACACAACATCGCCGAAATTAAGCCCTTTAGAGTGTAGGCTTGCTTATGGCTAAAATGGGCTCATGAGTAGACCTTCTTACCTAACGATTTCACAAACAGTCGGCAATACGCCTTTGGTGCGTTTGCAGCGAATTCCCGGTTTAGAAAACCAGAATCGAAATAACGTGATCTTGGGTAAGTTAGAGGGCAACAATCCAGCCGGGTCGGTCAAAGATCGGCCTGCGCTGTCAATGATCACGCGCGCCCAAGAGCGTGGCGAAATTAAACCTGGTGATACCTTAATTGAAGCAACGAGTGGTAATACGGGAATTGCTTTGGCAATGACGGCGGCAATGCTGGGTTACAAGATGATTTTGGTAATGCCCGAGAGTCAAAGTATTGAGCGTCGTCAAAGTATGGCTGCTTATGGGGCGGAACTGATTCTGACTGCCGCCTCTGGTGGCATGGAATTTGCGAGAGATTATGCCATGCAGCTTCAACGTGAAGGTCGCGGTCGATTGCTTGATCAGTTTGCTAATTCAGATAATCCACGCGCTCATATTGAAACAACCGGCCCAGAGATTTGGCGCGATACCGACGGAGAGGTAACCCATTTTGTTTCTGCTATGGGCACTACAGGAACAATCACAGGTGTTTCAACATACCTGAAGTCAATGAATCCTAAGATTCAGATCATTGGTGCTCAGCCGGAAGAGGGTTCTCAGATCCCCGGCATTCGTAAATGGGCACCAGAATATTTGCCCAAGATTTACCAAGGCGATCGCGTAGATCGGATTGAGTATGTGACACAAGCAGATGCTGAAGATATGGCAAGGCGATTGGCCGCTGAAGAAGGTATCTTTTGTGGTATCTCCGCAGGAGGTGCGCTAGTGGTGGCCTTGCGTATTGCTCGCCAAGTTGAAAACGCTACGATCGTCTTTATTGTGTGCGATCGTGGTGATCGTTACTTATCTACCGGCGTCTTTCCTGCCTAACTTATCGATTGAGTTTACTTAACTCGTTTTTGACTTTTTCTTAGCGCTAGACTTTTTGGCTTTTGCCTTTGATTTTTCTGCAACGCTTTTGGGATCAACCATTTTTGCTGGTCCATTAACGAGTACTACACTTTGATTTTTATATCCTAAGGCTTCAGCAAACTCTGCTACGCTTTGTGCATAAAAGTAACTCCGGTTGTATTGCACAATTGTTAAGAAGTTATTTAAACCCACAAAGTACTGTGCTTGATCGATCCCATCTTTATCGGGATAAGGTAGATCCACAATCAATGCCTTACTTTGGGGCTCTACGCCGCCACGCTGCAGGTCTCCTTGTTGCGGTAACAGGATGCCTTTTTCAACGAGTTCTGCAACGGTATATTTGAGCTGAGGCTCCCCGTCAGCCAATTTTTTTGCGGCAGCTATGCCATTTTCTTGCACCGGAAAAGAGATCGGCATGCCCGCTTGCCAGCCATGCTTCTTCATAAAGTTAGCGACACTAGCAATCGCATCTTTAGGACTTTGCTTAAGATCGATATGACCATCACCATCACCGTCGACTGCAAAGCTCCGAATACTGCTTGGCATAAATTGTGGCAACCCGATGGCTCCAGCGTAGGAGCTGTTTTGATTGAGGCAGGAATTAAAGCGAGCAGCATTGAGACCCTGACTTCTGTTTTGAGCGGGCAATTTGCCGCCAGCGTCAGTCCAGCACATCAGAATGAGTTCTTGGAGTTGATCTTTAAATAGTTGTTCTCGGGCAGGCTTATTGGGCGTATCTGGATAGCTAAAGGCTAGGGTAGATAAAACATCTTTGACCCTAAAACCACCCGTTTGGCGTCCATAAATGGTCTCAATTCCGATAATGGCCACAATGATCTCAGCAGGCACGCCAGAATCTTGCTCTACTTGGCTTAAAAAGGTTTGGTTTTCATCCCAAAAGACCTTTCCGGCTTTCAGGCGAATAGGCTCAACAAAGCGCTTGCGGTAAACCAGCCAGTTCTTCTTAAAGGTGCCCGATGGGGGTAATACCAATTTGCGTATTGAAGGAATCGTTTTAGCATCTAAGAAGCCATTTTCTAGGGTCTGTAGGGGGATTTCTTGAGTTTGAGAAACTTGGCTCAGTAAGGCCTTTAGATTTTGGCTATAACTGGCTTCAGTGGCTGCATCATCGGCTTGGTTTACGATGGGCTGTTGGGTATTGCTTTGCTGTGTGGGGGCGCTAGAGCAGGCCCCAAGAGCAAGCGCTAAAAGTAGGCAGGAGACACGAAAGCGCATACGCAAGGATATGGGTTGTAGAGAATTAAGCACAATTAATTAGATTATAAAAACGACAGTTTTGCTATTGAGGATTACAACTAATGACAACAGGATACATAACTCATCCCGATTTTCTGAAACATGAGATGGGAAGTCATCATCCAGAATGCCCTGAGCGGATTCAGGCAATCAATGACCAGATGATTCGTAGTGGGGTAGATCGCTTTGTTCAGCACCTGGATGCGCCCTTAGCCAGTGAAGATCAGCTCGAGTTAGTCCATAGCCCTGACCATATTGCTTTTGTCAAAGAGCAGGCCCCCCAAAGTGGTTATTCCATGTTGGATGGCGATACGATTATGAATCCACACACTTGGCAAGCTGCATTACGCGCAGCTGGTGCTGCAATTGCTGGCGTGGATGCAGTCATGAAAGGTGAGGTTGAGAACGTCTTTTGCGCAGTAAGACCTCCTGGCCATCATGCTGAGCCAACCCGTTCAATGGGCTTTTGTTTATTTGACAACGTTGCCATCGCTGCCCGGTATGCAATGGAAGAATATGGCATTGAGCGTGTAGCAATTATCGATTTTGATGTGCACCATGGCAACGGCACTGAAGCAGCATTTTTCAATGACCCTAATGTCATGATGTGCAGTTTTTTCCAGCACCCTTTTTATCCTTATAGCGGACTCGATCACGCCAATAATATGGTCAACGTGCCCTTGCCAGCGGCAACTCGCGGTGATGTTGTGCGCTCGATTGTTGAAGAGAAGTGGTTACCAGCTTTGCGCAATTTTGAACCGCAACTGATCATTATTTCAGCTGGCTTCGATGCACATCGCGAAGATGACTTGGGTCAAATGGGTTTAGTCGAGGATGATTATGTATGGATCACCAAGCGCTTGAAAGAAATCGCACATCAGTACGCTAATAACCGGATTGTGAGTTGCTTAGAGGGTGGTTATAACTTATCTGCCTTAGGGCGTAGCGTCGTTGCTCACGTTAGAGCATTGGCTGATATTTAAAAGTAGTGTTATTGAAAGTAGATGATGGCAAATATTTATGAACAAGGTTTAGAGCGTAATTCTGCTAACTACACTCCAATTACTCCACTATTGTTTTTAGAGAGATCTGCTCAGATCTATCCAAACAAGGTTGCAGTGATTCATGGCAAGTTGCGTCAAACTTGGTCACAAACGTATGAGCGCTGCCGTCGCCTAGCTAGCGCCTTGCAAAAGCATGGCATTGGTCTTGGAGATACGGTTGCTGTGATGTTGCCCAATACGCCACCCATGGTCGAGGCACACTTTGGCATCCCAATGGCCGGGGCAGTATTAAATGCCTTAAATACTCGCTTGGATCCTGAATCCATTGCTTTTATGCTTAATCATGGCGAAGCAAAGGTAGTCATTGTGGATCCGGAGTTTTCTGGAGTGATGAAAAAAGCGCTTGAGATCGCCAAGCAGGAAACTGGTCGTGAGTTTCTGGTAATTGATGTTGAAGAAAAGGAATATGACGTACCTGGCGATAAGTTAGGCAAGCTGACTTACGAACAATTACTGGCAGAGGGTGACCCACAATTTGCGTGGCAAGTGCCTGCAGATGAATGGCAAGCAATCTGTTTGAATTACACCTCTGGCACTACCGGCAATCCTAAAGGGGTGGTGTATCACCATCGTGGCGCTGCCATTAATGCAGTTTCGAACATTTTGGATTGGGATATCAATAAGCATCCCGTGTACTTGTGGACTCTGCCAATGTTTCATTGCAATGGCTGGTGTTTCCCATGGACAATTGCTGCTCGTGCCGGGGTCAATGTTTGCTTGCGTCGTGTTGATGCACAACATATATTTGCAGCAATTAAAGAGCATGACGTCACACATTACTGCGCGGCGCCGATCGTACATAACCTTTTGGTCAATGCTCCCGATGAGCTCAAAGAAGGAGTGCCAGCGGGCGTGAAGGGCTTGATTGCTGGAGCTGCGCCCCCTGCCTCCATTATTGAAGGTATGGAAAAGTTAGGATTTGATTTAACACACGTCTATGGTTTGACCGAGGTCTATGGTCCTGCAGCGGTATGCGTAAAGCAAGACGAGTGGAATGATGTAGATATTAGTGAGCGCGCTCGTTTGAATGCGCGTCAAGGTGTTCGCTACCACATGCAACAAGCAATCGCTGTGCTTGACCCTGAAACAATGCAGCCCGTTCCTGCTGATGGAGAAACCATGGGTGAGATTATGTTTAAGGGCAATATTGCGATGAAGGGCTATCTTAAGAACGAAAAGGCAACCAAAGAGGCATTTGAAGGTGGCTGGTTTCATTCTGGCGATTTAGCGGTCATGAATCCTGACGGCTATGTGAAGATGAAAGACCGCAGCAAAGACATCATTATTTCTGGCGGAGAAAATATTTCTTCTGTTGAAGTGGAGGATGTACTCTATCGTCATCCAGCGGTAATTGCTGCCGCAGTGGTGGCGAAGCCGGATCCGAAGTGGGGAGAAACCCCTTGCGCCTTTTTGGAGATCAAGCCGGGCATCCAGGTCACTCCAGAGGACATCATCGCCCATTGCAAAAAGCACTTGGCTGGCTTTAAGGTGCCCAGGGCAATTGTTTTTGGGGAGCTTCCAAAAACCTCCACCGGAAAAATTCAGAAATTTGAGCTTCGTAAGCAGGCAGGCTCAGCCACCGCTATTGATGTCTAGGTTAGTGGTGAGGGCGGTAAAATAGTGGTTTCCCGAGTTTTTAAACAAATCGTGTTTTTGTAAAGATTGAGGATTGTGAAAGTCAGATGAAGATCTTAGTTGCGGTTAAACGCGTTGTTGATTACAACGTCAAAGTTCGAGTGAAGTCAGATAACTCTGGCGTCGATATTGCTAACGTCAAAATGAGTATGAACCCCTTTGATGAGATCGCAGTTGAAGAAGCGGTACGTCTTAAAGAAGCTGGCGTAGCATCTGAAGTGGTGGTTGTTAGCGCAGGTGTGACTCAGTGCCAGGAAACTTTACGCACAGCAATGGCGATTGGTGCGGACCGCGCTATTTTGGTGGAGACTGACGCTGAGTTACAGCCTTTAGCCGTTGCTAAAATCCTCAAGGCCCTTTCCGAGAAAGAACAGGCTCAGATCATCATTCTTGGTAAGCAAGCAATTGATGACGATAGCAATCAAACTGGTCAGATGTTAGCTAGTCTTTTGGATGTTCCACAAGCTACCTTTGCTTCCAAGGTAGTCATTGCCGATGGCAAAGCTACCGTGACCCGTGAAGTGGATGGCGGTCTAGAGACAATTGCCCTCACGTTGCCTGCAGTCATTACTACTGACTTGCGTCTCAATGAGCCACGTTACGTAACCCTGCCTAACATTATGAAAGCCAAGAAGAAAGCGATTGACATCGTTAAGCCTGAAGAGCTTGGCGTCGATATTGCCCCGCGCTTAAAGACTCTCAAAGTTGAAGAGCCACCAAAGCGTAGTGCCGGTGTCATGGTTGCAGATGTTGCAGCCCTTGTAGAGAAACTCAAAAATGAAGCGAAGGTGATTTAAATGGCTGCTCTTGTAATTGCTGAACACGACAATCAATCCTTAAAAGCGGCTACTTTAAATGCGGTTGCTGCTGCGTTGCAGTGCTCCCCTGAGGTGGATGTGCTGATTGCTGGCAATGGATCAGATGCTGCTGCAGCTGCTGCAGCGCAAATCGCTGGTGTGCGTAAGGTCATTCAAATAGATGATTCTGCTTTAGCGGATCAATTAGCTGAACCTTTAACGGCACAGATTCTCTCGCTTGCAAGCGGCTATAGCCATATCTTGGCCCCGGCAACTGCTGGCGGTAAGAACGTGCTTCCTAGAGTGGCGGCAAAGTTAGATGTGGCCCAGTTATCAGACATTACTAAAGTAGTCTCACCAGATACTTTTGAGCGTCCTATCTACGCAGGTAATGCTATCGCTACCGTCCAATCGAGTGACCCAGTCAAGATCATCACCGTTCGCACTACCGGTTTTGATCCGGTTGCAGCTACTGGTGGATCTGCCGTTATTGAAAAAGCAGCCGTTGCACAAAGTGCTGGTAAATCCTCTTTTGTAGGTCGTGAACTCACTAAATCAGATCGCCCAGAGCTGACTGCAGCCAAAATTATTGTCTCGGGCGGACGTGGTTTAGGTTCGGGCGAGAAGTATCAAGAGCTGGTTGTTCCATTGGCTGACAAACTTGGCGCAGCCTTAGGTGCTTCACGTGCTGCGGTCGATGCTGGTTATGTGCCTAATGATTATCAGGTTGGTCAAACAGGCAAGATTGTTGCCCCACAACTGTATGTGGCTGTTGGCATCTCTGGTGCGATCCAGCACCTAGCTGGCATGAAGGATTCCAAAGTCATCGTAGCAATCAATAAAGACCCAGAGGCTCCTATTTTTGGTGTAGCTGATTATGGTTTAGTTGCCGATCTTTTCACTGCTGTGCCTGAGCTAACGAATGCCCTCTCGTAATTTTCAATTGCTGATTGATCTCAAATCATAGGAGCAGTAATGCCATACGTAGCCCCCGTTAAAGATATGTTGTTCGTAATGAATGAATTAGCGGGGCTATCTGAAGTAGTGGCTTACCCTTCCTATGCAGAGGCAGGTGCAGATGTTGATTTAGCGCCAGCCATCTTGGAAGAATCCGCCAAGTTCAATCAAGATGTGGTCGCGCCGCTGAACTGGATTGGCGATCAAAAGCCAAGCTCACTAAAAGATGGTGTTGTCATAACAACTCCTGGTTTTAAAGAGGCATTTGAGCAATTTGGTTCTGCTGGATGGCAAGGCGTTATTCATCCTGCGGAGTTTGGTGGCCAAGGCCTTCCAAAACTCATTGCGACTGCCTGTTTTGAGATGGTCCATTCCGCTAGCCTGTCCTTTGCTTT
The DNA here is from genome assembly GCF_001870365.1 of Polynucleobacter sp. QLW-P1DATA-2. Lineage (NCBI taxonomy): Bacteria > Pseudomonadati > Pseudomonadota > Betaproteobacteria > Burkholderiales > Burkholderiaceae > Polynucleobacter > Polynucleobacter sp. QLW-P1DATA-2. The sequence continues at coordinate 21,988 of NZ_LZMQ01000003.1, forward strand.
ATGCCCGATGTTGACTGACGGCGCAATTGAAGCTTTGTTGACTGCTGCGAGCCCAGAGTTACAAGAGCAATTTGTGCCGAGCATGATCGCTGGTGAGTGGACCGGGTCCATGTGCTTAACTGAACCACAAGCGGGTTCTGATTTATCGATGGTGCGTTCTAAAGCGGTGCCTGAGGGCAACGGTACTTATAAGATATTTGGCACCAAGATCTATATCACCTATGGTGAGCACGATATGGCTAAGAATATTATTCATTTAGTGTTAGCCAGAACACCAGATGCCCCTGAGGGTGTTAAAGGAATTTCTTTATTTGTAGTGCCTAAGTTTTTAGTAAATGCTGATGGCTCATTGGGTGAGCGCAATGATGTTCATTGTGTCTCGATTGAGCATAAGCTCGGTATTAAGGCGAGTCCAACAGCAGTATTGCAGTTTGGTGATCATGGTGGCGCTATTGGGTATTTGGTTGGCGAAGAAAATCGCGGCCTCGAATACATGTTCGTCATGATGAATGCAGCTCGTTTTGCGGTAGGCATGCAAGGCATTGCCGTTGCGGAGCGTGCTTATCAAAAGGCGGTGCAATACGCTAAGGATCGCGTGCAAAGTCGTGATTTAGGTGGCTCTGCTGGTCCTGTGGCAATTATTCATCAGCCAGACGTCAAGCGCATGTTGATGACAATGCGCGCTTATGTAGAGGCTTCTCGTGCCTTAGCGTATTACGCTGCCGCTGCATACGATGCGCAACATGCTGCGCCAGATGAAGCTGTACGTAAATCCAATCAATCCATATATGAATTCCTGGTGCCGATCGTAAAGGGCTTCTCAACCGAGATGTCGATTGAAGTTGCTAGCTTAGGCGTGCAAGTTCATGGTGGTATGGGCTTCATTGAAGAAACGGGGGCGGCACAACACTATCGTGATGCCCGAATTTTGACGATTTATGAAGGCACGACTGCGATCCAGGCAAACGATTTAGTTGGTAGGAAAACGGTTCGTGACGGCGGAGCTACTGCAGAGGGACTTTCACAAAGAATTGCTGAAACCGAAAAGGAGCTTGCTGCCAGCGGTACAGCAGATGCAAAGGCGGTTCTTAAACAACTGAGCGCAGGACGTGTTGCATTTGAAGCGGCTGTAGCCTACATCTTGGCAAATGCGAAGAGCGATACCAAAGCCGTCTATGCCGGTAGCTTTGCTTATCTGCGCTTATCAGGCTTGGTACTGGGTGCCTGGCAAATGGCACGAGCCTTATTGGCAGCTGAACGTCTGCGTGACAGCGATCCTGTTTTCTACAATACCAAGATAGCAACAGCCCGTTTCTTTGCAGAAAACCTATTGCCGCAAGCCGGGGCCCTAGCTACTTCCATTGTTGAAGGCGGTCATTCCACTAATGCTTTGGAAGTGGAGCAGTTCTAAGTGGCCAGAAAAGCAAAAAGCCCTTAAAAATTAAGGGCTTAATGAATAAATCTTGGTTGCGGGGGCAGGATTTGAACCTACGACCTTCGGGTTATGAGCCCGACGAGCTGCCAGACTGCTCCACCCCGCGTCTGAAGCTGAAATTCTACCATTTTTTTGGACCTCTCTGTCGAGGTATTCCTGCGAAAGAAGCATAAATAAGCAGTTTTTAAGTGGAAATTTCAAATTTAATAGCTGCTGATAAGGAGTAACATATTGCCACGCAATATGTTGAATATTTAGCCTATAAAAGGATGATTCATGTCAGTTAGTAATCCTGAATTTTCGCAATCAGAAATATTACGCCCCGTGGATATACAAGGCTCAGACCATCACCAGAAAGGTGGCTTGGCGACATTGGCACTTGGCGCAATTGGTATTGTGTTTGGCGATATCGGCACTAGCCCGCTCTATGCTCTAAAAGTTTGCTTTGATCCTCAAAATGGCATTCCGATGACGCCGGATTCTATTTTTGGTGTGATCTCAATGATTTTTTGGTCATTCATTTTGGTGGTATCGCTCAAGTATTTATTGTTTGTGATGCGCGCAAATAATCACGGTGAGGGCGGTATTTTGTCTCTCATGGCGCTTGCTTTGCGAACCGCAAAGACCAATTCCAAGCGATCGATTGTGATCATGATCGTCGGCGTTTTGGGGGCCTGCCTTTTTTATGGCGATGCCGTGATTACGCCCGCCATTTCTGTACTCTCTGCTATTGAGGGCACCACTGTTGTATCTGATAGCTTTATCCCGTACGTACTGCCAATCACGATTGGGATTTTGTTGTGCCTGTTTTTGTTCGAGAAAAAAGGGACTTCAGTAGTGGGCGCGCTTTTTGGTCCTGTGATGTTGGTTTGGTTCGCTTCATTAGCTTTGATGGGCTTTAATCAGATTCAGGATGCGCCGCAAATTATTGCTGCTTTAAATCCGATTCACGCATTTAAATTTATGACTCAGGATGCTGGGATTGCTTTTGCAGTCACTGGATCAATCTTTTTGGTTCTGACTGGTGCTGAAGCTTTATATGCTGATATGGGTCATTTTGGAATTCGCCCAATCAAATACGGTTGGTTCTTGTTGGTAATGCCTTGTTTGCTGATTAATTATTTTGGTCAAGGAGCAATGCTCCTAGCCCATCCAGAAACAATTGCAAATCCATTCTTTCTGATGGTCCCAGAATCCTATACTTTTGCCCTGGTTGTATTGGCAACCTTGGCAACGGTCATCGCCTCTCAGGCCTGTATCTCTGGGGCTTACTCTATGACAAGCGAAGCTATCTTGCTTGGCTTTTTACCGCGCATGAAGATTGCATTTACTTCCGACAAAGAAAAAGGTCAGATATACGTGCCCTTTATTAATTGGGTGCTTTGCTTTGTGGTGATTGGTATTGTTTTGGCTTTCAAGAAGTCGGAAAACTTAGCCAATGCCTATGGGGTTGCTGTTTCGACCACGATGCTTTTAACTACTTTGTTGGCTGCGGTGGTAATGAAGGCCCTGTGGAAATGGAATTCTTTCCTAGTCGCCATCATCATTAGCTGCTTCTTGATTATTGATATTGGTTTCTTCACTGCTAATCTTGTCAAGTTACTTGAGGGTGGTTGGTTCCCGGTAGCGATTGCTTCGATCTGCTTCTTGTTGATGATGACTTGGTACCAGGGCCGTCAAATTGTTCGTAAACGCGTTCTCGACGAGGGAATTCGACTGGATACATTTATCACCAGCTTATTACAGAACCCGCCACATCGCGTTGAGGGCACTGCTATTTTCCTTACTGCCCATGTGGACTACCTTCCGGTCTCTTTTTTACATAACCTCAAACATAACCATATCCTGCATGATCGAGTCTTTTTCCTTAAATGCAGTATCTGGGACGTGCCTTATGTTAATGATGACCAAAGGCTTACCCTGAAAGAGTTGGGTCCAAACATTTATGTGGTCCGCGCAGTCTATGGATTTAAAGAAACTCCGGATGCCAATCAAATTTTGGCGCTGCTTGAAAGTCAGTTTGATTTGAAATTTGATTTGATGAATACTTCCTTCTTTCTTTCAAAAGACACAATTGTCCCAACTAGCTTGCCTGGCATGGCCATATGGCGTGAGCGCTTATTTGCTTGGATGTATCAAAATGCGGGCCGTCAATCTGATTTCTTCAAAATTCCAGCAAACCGTCTAGTTGAGTTGGGTGCTAAGGTGGAAATTTGAGGCAAGATATTTTTTCTTGCTCAAAAATATTCTCGGTAATATTTTTGTTCAGCGCCACTCTTAGTGGGCTTGCTTTAGCTACTCCTGCAGAAGAGGCTGAGCTCAAAAAATTAGACAAGATAGAGCAAGAATTAGAACTCCAACGCGACTGGGCTAAGTATCGTTGGGGTAAAGCCTCTTCAGAGTGTTATCAAAATTATTGGGTTAACTACTGTCTGCGTAGTGCGAGAGCTGATTATCGTAAGGAGATTGATCCGATCGGCGAGCAAGAACATGCATTGCATGAAGTGCAACGCAATTTACGTAAGAGTATTAAAGATCAGGATGATCAAAAGCGGATTGCGGAGCGTGCCTCCTCAGAAAAAGCAGCTGAACGAGTCGATAATCAACGTGAGTTCGAAGACAAGCAAAAAGCAGCAGCGGCTAGAGCGGCTGATTTGGAGCAACGTCGCAAAGATGCACCTAAACGCGCTCAAGAGAATAAAGCTGGCACTCAGCTCGATTAACCCCATTCGTTTCAATCTCATTTATTAGGCATCTCTTGGCTAAAGTCAAAACGGTTTACATCTGCCAGTCTTGTGGCGGCACTTCTGCAAAATGGCAGGGCCAATGCCCATCTTGCCAGTCTTGGAACACGATGGAAGAAGGGCTACCAGAGACAACATCGAATGCGCGTTTTCAAGGATTAGCGCAATCACTGCCAAGACAAAAGCTTTCCGCTATTACTGCTGAAGATTTGCCGAGGTTCAGTACTGGCGTGGAAGAGTTTGACCGCGTATTGGGCGGAGGCTTAGTTCCTGGTGGTGTTGTGCTTCTCGGTGGCGACCCGGGAATTGGTAAATCAACCCTCTTGTTGCAAGCACTAGCAGAAATGAGCTCTGCCGGTATGAATGTGCTCTACAGTAGTGGTGAAGAATCTGCAGCACAAATTGCCTTGCGTGCAAAACGGATTGCTTTGGATGCGCCACAACTTGAAGTCTTGGCAGAAATTCAGTTAGAGAAACTGATCTCCATTATGGATACCGTTAAACCTCAGGTATTGGTTGTGGACTCTATTCAGACTTTGTACTCTGAGGTGTTGAGTTCGGCCCCTGGTTCTGTGGCACAAGTAAGAGAGTGCGCTGCGCAATTGACGAGGGCGGCTAAATCTAGCGGTATCTGTGTATTGATGGTGGGTCACGTTACTAAAGATGGTCACTTGGCTGGCCCACGTGTTTTGGAGCATATTGTTGATACCGTGCTGTACTTTGAAGGCGATACGCATTCCTCATTTCGCTTGGTACGATCTATTAAGAATCGATTTGGTGCGGTGAATGAGCTCGGCGTATTTGCGATGACTGAAAAAGGTCTACGTGGCGTCACCAATCCATCCGCAATTTTCTTATCGCAACATGAGCAAATGGTTCCCGGCGCTTGTGTCTTGGTAACACAAGAAGGCAGCAGGCCGCTCTTGGTTGAAATTCAGGCGCTGGTAGATACGGCGCATGTACCCAATCCACGCCGCTTGGCAGTTGGTCTGGAGCAGGCGCGCTTGGCAATGCTTTTAGCAGTTTTACATCGTCATGCTGGAGTAGCGTGTTTTGATCAAGACGTTTTCTTAAATGCAGTAGGTGGCGTCAAGATCTCTGAGCCAGCCGCTGATTTGGCCGTGCTCTTAGCTATTCAGTCATCGATTCGCAATCGCGCATTACCTAAAGAACTGATTGTGTTTGGCGAGGTAGGCTTGGCTGGAGAGATACGACCATGCCCGCGTGGTCAAGAGCGCTTAAAAGAAGCAGCAAAACTTGGTTTCACCGTGGCAATCATTCCAAAAGCAAATATGCCCAAGACCAAAATTCCAGGCTTAAAAGTGATTCCCGTAGAGCGTATTGATCAAGCTATCGCAGCAGCGGCCGAGCTCAGTTAGTTCTTGCCTGATCCAATTAGCGCAGGTCTTCAGCCTGTATTAAAAGTACTTGCTCTTCGCCAGCAGATACTTCCATCCAGATTGCTGGAATTTGTGGGAAGGCTTTTTTAAAGTTCTCATACTCATTGCCGATTTCAAGCAGAATGGCGCCGCGTTCCGAAAGATAATCGGGTGCTTGCGCAATGATTCGCCGAATGAGATCCATGCCGTCATCCCCACCAGCGAGCGCAAGTACTGGCTCAGCATGATATTCAGCGGGAAGTGCACTCATTGAACTGGCATTTACATACGGTGGATTGCAAATAATGAGATCAAACAGGTTGTCTTCATTAGGCTCGGGCAAAGCATCCCAAAGATCACCATCTAAAAGCTCTACCTGTGAGTTCAAGTGGTGACGGTCAACGTTGCGTGCTGCAACGGAGAGGGCTGGCATGCTGATATCGCATGCGCTCACGTGAATATCTGGGCAGGAAAGCGCTAGCAAGATGGCTAAGGAGCCATTCCCAGTGCACAGGTCTAAGGCTTTGCCGTCTGCCGGCAGCCATGGCTCAAGGGAGCCATCCACAATCAGCTCTGCAATCCATGAGCGGGGAACAATACTCTGTTCGCTGCAAAAGAATGGCACACCCATTAGCCATGCTTCACCCAAGATATAGGCAAGGGGTTTACGGGTGGTAATTCTTTCCTCTGCAATCGCTAGCGCTTTTTGGTACTGTTCACTGGAGAGTATTTGCTCTAGATGATCTAAGGCTTCCGTAGGACTAAGGTCAATTTGCTTACTCACAATCCATAAAGCTTCGCTTTGCGCATCGATGGCACCATGCCCATAATGCAAATTTGCTGCCTCTAGTTTCTGAGCAATCTGATCGATGCACTGATTTACTGTAAGGGCTTGAGAAGGCTCAGGGTCCATGATGGATAAATTGGGTATTAGAAGAAAAGGGAGGTGGGCGGCTTAAGCAATAAGTTGCTCTAGCGTTTTGCGATAAATATTTTTGAGTGGCACGACATCATCAACAATGACGCACTCATCGATCTTATGGCTAGTGGCATTCAGTGGGCCAAACTCTACAACCTCTTTGCAGATCTTGGCAATAAAGCGACCATCGCTAGTGCCACCCGTAGTAGAAAGCTCAGTATCTACTTGAGTTTCTGCTTTGATTGCCTTGCGCAGAGCACCCGCAAGATCGCCGTCGCCGGTGATAAATGGACTACCACCTAAGACCCAGTCAATTTCAAAGTCTAGGCCAGCATTTTTGAGGATTGTTTCCAGACGTTCGCGCAGCTGCTCTGGTTTGCTCTCAGTAGAGAAGCGGAAATTGAAATCCACAACTAATTCACCGGGAATGACATTGTTTGCGCCAGTGCCTGCATGAACGTTTGAAATTTGAAAACTGGTTGGCTGAAAATATTCATTGCCTTTGTCCCACTCGGTTTCTACTAAGGTGGTAATTGCTGGAGCGGAAAGATGAATCGGATTTTTACCTAAGTGAGGGTAGGCAATATGTGCCTGAATACCCTTGACCTTGAGCTTGCCAGATAGCGAGCCGCGACGACCATTCTTAATCATATCGCCAAGTTGATCTACTGAAGTTGGCTCGCCGATAACGCAGTAGTCTAAGCGCTGACCATGCTTTTGAAGGCGCTCACACATGATGACAGTGCCATCATTCGCAGGCCCCTCTTCATCACTCGTAATTAAGAAGGCGATCGATCCCTCGTGATCAGGATGGGTGGTGACAAACTCTTCGGTGGCTACAACAAAACCAGCTAAAGAGGTTTTCATATCAGCAGCACCACGGCCGTAAAGCATGCCGTCGCGAATGGTTGGCGTGAATGGATTGCTCGTCCACTTATCTAGTGGACCTGTTGGTACAACATCGGTATGACCAGCAAACACGAGCACTTTGCCTTGATCGCCAGCTTTCCCTTTTTTGATCGCCCACAAGTTAGTTACTTGAAAGTGATCGGGTCCGCTCACAACACTTTCGGTGTGAAAGCCAATGGCTTGTAGGCGTTTGGCAATTAAATCTTGGCAGCCACCATCGGCTGGTGTAACAGAATGGCAGGAGATGAGAGCTTCAGTAAGCTCGAGAGTGGCGCTCATAGATAATTTGCTTAGTCGCGGAGAAGTTCGTTGATGGCAGTCTTGGCTCTAGTTTGTGCATCCACCTTCTTTACGATGATGGCAGCGTACAAACTGTATTTGCCACAAGCAGATGGAAGGGAGCCTGGAACCACTACGGAACCTGCAGGAACCCGTCCGTAATGTACTTCGCCAGTTTCACGGTCATAAATTTTGGTGCTTTGACCGATATAGACGCCCATGGAGAGAACAGCGTTTTCTTCAATAACAACCCCTTCGACGACCTCAGAACGGGCGCCAATAAAGCAGTTGTCTTCAATAATCACAGGACCAGCCTGAATTGGCTCCAAAACACCGCCAATACCTACGCCACCAGAAAGATGGACTTTTTTACCAATTTGAGCGCAAGAACCTACGGTTGCCCAGGTGTCGACCATGGTGCCATCGCCTACATAAGCGCCAATATTGACGTAAGAAGGCATTAAAACAGCATTTTTGCCAATAAATGAGCCACGGCGGGCCATTGCAGGGGGAACCACGCGGAAACCACCTGCGGCAAAATCCGCTGCTGTGTAGTTTTCAAACTTACTAGGAACTTTGTCGTAGAACTGGGTATAACCACCAGCGCCCATCGGTTTGTTGTCTTCTAGGCGGAATGAGAGCAAGACGGCTTTCTTAACCCATTGATTTACTTCCCACTTGCCGACATCACGGCGCTCGGCAACGCGAATAGTGCCTGCATTGAGGCCCTCTAAGACGGCGTTTACGGCCTCGCGGACGTCCGCTGGGGCACTATTGGGTGAGAGGTCTGCGCGGTTTTCCCAGGCTTGTTCGATGATGCTTTGTGGTGATTGGCTCATGCTTTTCAGTTAACTATCAGATTGTTAAGGGATTTTGTCCCTGGAGGTAGATTTATCATTATATCGATGGGGCAAAAAGGCGTCTAAGTAGCCTCAAGCTTGCTATCATCTTCCCACTTTAGATGTAATTTTTACCCCTTTATTTGAACCTCCTTTTTCCCTGCAAAGTACGCCGTGCAACTGAAATCCATCAAACTTTCCGGCTTTAAGTCTTTCGTTGACCCAACCCATTTTGAAATGCCTGGCCAATTAATTGGTGTTGTAGGCCCTAACGGTTGTGGAAAGTCGAACATTATTGATGCCGTCCGCTGGGTTTTGGGTGAATCCCGCGCTAGTGAACTACGCGGCGAATCTATGCAGGACGTTATTTTTAACGGCTCAGGATTGCGCAAGCCTTCTGGCCGCGCTAGTGTGGAACTCATTTTTGACAATACAGAAGGACGTGCTCAAGGACAGTGGGGCGCTTTTACAGAATTGGGTATTAAACGTGTTCTAACTCGTGATGGAAATTCGAGTTACTACGTTAATAATCAAGTTGTTCGCCGTAAAGATATTCAAGATATTTTCTTGGGTACAGGTATGGGTCCAAGAGGCTATGCCATTATTGGTCAAGGTACGATCAATCGCATCCTAGAATCAAAACCAGAAGAATTGCGTGTGTTCTTAGAAGAAGCAGCTGGTGTTTCTAAATACAAAGAACGTCGCAAAGAAACTGCCTCTCGTTTAGAGGACACAGTTGAAAATTTGACTCGCGTTGAAGATATCTTGCGTGAGTTGGATCAACAGCTCACTCGCCTGGAAAAACAAGCCACTGTTGCCGAGCGTCATGCAGAGCTTTCAACTCTGATGAAATCGCAGCAACAGCTACTCTGGTTTGTTCGCCAAACTGAGGCCGGTAAAGAGCAGGAGCGCCATGCGAATGGTATTCGGGATACTCAGGTAGGGCTTGAGGAGCAGACCGCTAAGCTACGCCATGCCGAGGCTGAGCTGGAGACTATGCGTACCCAACAATACGCATTGCAAGACAAGGTATCAGAGGCCCAAGGCGAGCTTTATCAAACGAACTCTGATGTTAGTCAAGTTGAGTCACAGATTCATTACGTGCAAGAAGCACGTCAACGCTTACAACAACAAACCCAAGATTTGCAAGCGCAGTTGCAGCGCTGGACCGTGCAAGAGACGGATGCTGCTCAAGCGCAGCGCACTGCTGAATATGAGTTAAGCGAAGCTTCAGAAAAAGAACAAACTTTATTGGCAGGCTTAAGTGGTTTACAAGAGCAAATGCCAGGATGCGAAGAGGCTTATCAAACGGCTTCACGGGATTTAAATCATGCGCGCGAAACATTGGCAACGATTGAGCAGCGCCTTGCTAGTTTGGGTGAGCGTATTCGTGCAATGTCAGCTCAATCTGATGAACTTAAAGGGCGTGAAACACGCTTGACAGGTGAGTTGGATGGAATGCGCAGACCGGATGCAGAAGCTTTGCAAATGGCGATGGATCGTCACACTATGGCGCAACGCAAGGTGGAAGAAGCAAAGCAGCGTGCTGGCGAAACACAACAACGTGTACCTGCCGCTGATGAGGCTCGTAATACTGCCCAACAAAAAATCCAGGCTGCTAACCAAGAGTTGGCACAGACTGAGGCAAAACTCACTGCATTAACTGCTTTGCAAGCAAGCGTTCAAGCCCAAGGCAAGATTGGTCCATGGCTAGAAAGTAAGGGTCTCAAAGAAAGTAAGCGTCTCTGGCAAGAGCTCAAGGTAGAGAGTGGCTGGGAAGCTGCTCTAGAGTCAGTCTTGCGTGAACGCCTGGCGGCAGTTACCGCAAAGAGCGTTCAAGAAACATTGGCATTGGCCAATGATGCGCCCCCAAGCCGCTTAGCCATTTTGCTGGCCGATGAAATTACGCCTGCGCACACTACAGTCCCAGCAGATTTCACGCCTTTGTTGAGCCGCGTTCAAAGTGCTGGCGCACCAAGGTTAACTTCAGTGCTGCAAGAATGGCTAGACAATATTTATATTGCTAGCAGCTTAGAAGATGCATTGCACCGCCGTGAAAAATTACCAGCAGGTGGTGCGTTCGTAACTCAACAAGGTCACTTGGTTAGTCGCGTTGGTGTTCAGTTGTATGCAGCAGACTCTGAGCAAGCGGGCATGTTGGCGCGCGCTCAAGAGATGGAAAGTCTTGAGAAGCAGTTGCGCGCACAAAAACTCATGCAAAGTGAATTGCAAGGCGAGTTGGATCAATGCGTTGCTAACTATCAAGCAGCTCATCAAGCGGCAGAACAAGCCCGCATTAACGCTGAGCAGGCTGTTCAAGAGGCACATGGTTTTGAGGTGGAAAGAATGCAGTTGACTCAAGCTGAAGAGCAGTACAGTCAACGCGCTGCACAAATTCAGGGTGAGTTAAGTGAGCTGCGCCAGCAAGGGGAGCAGCTAAGCCTGACTCAAGAGCAGGCTAATGAAGAGTTAGCGCAATCGGAAGAGTCTAAACAAGGCTTCCAAGAAGCACTGGCAACCGCTCAAGAAAAATTAGAACTCTCGACCCAAGAACGAGATCGTTTACGTGAATCATTACGGGTTTCTGAGATGGCTGCGCAAGAGGCAGCTTTTGCAACCCGCTCATTGCAACAGCGCATTGCTGACTTGCAGCGTGATCAAAGTACAGCTCGCACACAGATCATGGAGATTCAAGATAAACATGATCTAGCTACTAAAGAGCTCGAGACTTTAAGTGACGAAGAGGCGCAAGATAAGTTACAAGGTCTTTTACTTGCCCGTAGCGCTCGTGAGGCTGCTTTGGCAAATGCCCGTACTGAGCAAGACGCCTTATTGCATCAATTGCGTGAAGCGGATGAAGCGCGTATGCAGGTTGAGCGCAGCTTACAGCCTATGCGTGACAAGGTGGTGGATTTGCAGCTCCGTGAACAAGCAGCTCGTTTAAATTTCGAGCAATTTGCTACTTTATTAGCGGATGCAGAAGCAGACTTGATTGCTTTGGAAGCGAATTTCAGTCCTGACCTTAAAGTAGGCGCCTTGCAAACTGAAGTCAATCGTTTGAGTTCAGAAATCCAGTCTTTAGGCCCAGTAAATATGGCCGCGCTTGATGAATTGTCTAGCTCACGTGAGCGTAAACAATTCTTGGATGCCCAATCCGCTGACTTGAATGAAGCAATGCAGACTTTGACTGACGCTATTGCGAAGATCGATGCCGAGACTCGTGATTTGTTGCAAGGCACTTTTGATCAAGTAAACAGCCACTTTGGCAAACTGTTCCCCGAGCTGTTTGGTGGTGGCCATGCAGAATTGGTGATGACTGGTGAAGAGATTTTGGACTCCGGTGTACAAGTGATGGCTCAACCTCCAGGCAAGAAAAATAGCAGCATTTACTTGCTCTCAGGTGGTGAAAAAGCATTGACTGCTATTGCTCTGGTCTTCTCACTATTCCTCCTGAACCCAGCCCCATTCTGCTTATTAGATGAGGTGGATGCGCCATTAGATGATGCAAATACCTTGCGCTATGCTCAGCTAGTTGCCAAAATGTCAGATAAGACACAGTTTTTGTTTATCTCGCACAACAAGATCACTATGGAAATCGCTAATCAACTGATTGGTGTCACGATGCAAGAGCAAGGCGTATCCCGCATTGTTGCTGTGGACATTTCTTCAGCCGTTTCAATGGTGGAGGCTGCCTAAGTGTACGTAGAACAAATCATGACGATGCTGGGACTGTCTGATTTGCAATTTGCTTTGGCTGCAATCGGGTTATTGATCTTGATTGTAGTAGCAATCTTGAATTTCAAATACTCACGTGCTCGTCGTAAGGCAAAAGAGCAGAACCAATATGCTACGGATGAGCGTTTTGCTCGTGAGCCCAGTTTTGGGCAGGGTTTTGCAGATGCTGGCGAACGTGCAGAACCTAGTTTTGGTGAACCATTATCGAGCGCTACAAGCACTCCCGAAAAATTTGTAATTGATCCTCGTATTGATTGCGTCATAACACTCCGGTTTGATGAGAGTATCAGCGGCGCAGAAATCTTGGCAGAAATTTCTGCTTGGAATGATTTGCATGGAAAGCCATCCGCAAGGTGGATATGTGAAGGCTTAAATGCTGACCAAGATGCCGCTGAAGACTGGGAAGAGTTAAAGCCAGAATCAACTTATTCTGAGCTCCAGCTCGCCATTCAGTTAGCTGGCCGTCGCGGCGCTATTGGTGTTTTAGAGTTATCTGATTTTTGCTCTCGCGCACAAGCGCTTGCTGATACCTTGGGTTCTCAAATAGATATGCCTAGTGTTAATACTATGCTGGAAAGTGCCAAAGAGTTAGATGTGATGGCGGCAGATAGCGATATTCAGTTGAGTATCAATGTGCTGTTTGATGAGTCTTGTCCTTGGGGCAATTTTGATGCCCTAATGCGTCAACGCGGATTCAAATTGGCTCGTAACGGTAGGTATTATGAGTTTCACAGTAACGGTAAATCCATCTTTAATAGCGCTGACTTAGATCCCAATAAGCCTGTTACTCAACTCACACTACTTCTAGAAGTTCCCTTGGTGCGGCAAGATGATCGCGCCTTTGAAAGAATGTTGGGTGAGGGTGTTGAGATTGCTCAGGTCGCCAATGGCCGTTTGGTTGATGACAATGGAATTAATTTAAGCGAGGCAGCAGTCATTAGTATTCGTCAGCACTTGGATGTGCTCTATGCCAATCTTGAGAGATACGGCATTCCAGCAGGCTCTTCAACAGCTAGCAGACTATTTAGTTAAGGAATTATCTTGTCGTCTAATAGTCCGACAAATTTAGCGGAGCGTTACGCATTTTTACAAGCCGAGCTTGCCCGTCTTGAGCATGCATATTACGTTTTAGATAATCCACTCCTTCCCGATATTGAATACGATCGACTCTATCGTGAGTTATTGGAGATTGAAGCGAATCACCCTGAGTGGGTAACATCAGAGTCACTTTCTCAAAGAGTGGGCGGTGCAGCCTTAAAAGAATTTGATTCAGTTACCCATCAAGTGCCGATGCTTTCACTCAATAACGCATTTGAGGACGCAGAACTGATTGCCTTTGATCGACGTTGTCGAGAGGCTTTGCATGCAGATCATGTGACCTATGCTGGAGAGCTGAAGTTTGATGGCTTAGCTATTTCCCTTCGTTATGAAAATGGCTTATTGGTCACCGCAGCAACCCGGGGCGACGGTGCCAGCGGCGAGGACGTTACGGCAAATATCAAAACTATTCGCGCTATTCCACTGAAGTTAACAGGTAAGCATATTCCTCAAGTTTTAGAAGTTCGTGGTGAAGTCTTTATGTATCTCAAAGATTTCCAAAAAATGAATCAACAGGCGGCGGCTACAGGTGAAAAAGAGTTTGCCAATCCTCGTAATGCTGCTGCAGGTAGCCTGCGCCAACTAGATTCCAAGATCACCGCCAAAAGACCACTTTCTTTCTTTGCCTATGGCCTAGGCGCCCTTGAGCCACAGTCTTGGTTGCCCAAAACACATGAAGAATTGCTTAATGCTTATGCAGAATTAGGTTTGCCAGTATGTGCAGAGCGTAAAGTGCTGCACTCCGTAAATGAAATCTTAGCCTTCTATAACGAGATTGGCGCTAAGCGTAATTCCTTGCCATATGACATTGATGGGGTTGTTTATAAAGTCAATTCATTTGCAGAACAAGCAAAGCTTGGCTTTGTATCTAGGGCTCCACGTTTTGCCTTGGCACATAAATATCCAGCTCAAGAGGCATTGACTACTGTTTTGGGAATTGATGTACAGGTAGGTCGTACGGGCGCAATTACTCCAGTAGCAAGGCTAGCTCCAGTCGAAGTGGGTGGTGTCACTGTTACCAATGCTACGTTGCACAACGAAGATGAAGTCAAACGCAAGGATGTGCGCATTGGTGATACTGTTTCAGTGCGTAGGGCAGGAGACGTCATTCCTGAGGTGGTATCAGTGATTAAAGATCGCCGACCAATAGATGCGCTAGAGTTTGTCATGCCTACCCGCTGTCCGGTTTGCGATTCTCATATTGAGCGCTTAGCTGATGAGGCGGTAGCGCGATGCAGTGGTGGATTATTTTGTGGTGCACAACGTAAGCAAGCGTTAATTCACTTTGCTCATAGAAGGGCGCTTGATATTGAGGGTCTAGGTGAGAAGATTGTGGATCAATTAGTGGATCAAAATCTCGTTAGAACACCAGCAGATCTCTATAGGTTGGGATTTTCTGCCTTAGCAAATCTAGAGCGCATGGGCGAGAAGTCAGCAGACAATCTGATTCAGGCAATTAACCAATCCAGAAATACCACTCTAGCTAGATTTATCTTCGCTTTGGGTATTCGTCATGTGGGCGAGACTACTGCAAAGGATTTGGCCAACCACTATCAGTCCATGCATGCCCTCATGGATGCCAGCATGGACGACCTACTGACTGTGAAGGACGTTGGCCCAGTAGTAGCAGACTCCATTACGAGTTTTATGGAAGAAGCACATAACCGTGAGGTGATTGAACAACTTCTCGCATCTGGAATGCAGCTTGCTGTTGAGGAAAAAATCATTAGTGCAGCAGTAGCAGGCAAAACATTTGTCCTAACGGGAACTTTTCCAACCCTCACAAGAGATGAAGCTAAAGATCTACTTGAAAAAGCAGGGGCCAAAGTGGCAGGCTCAGTTTCTAAGAGGACGGATTATGTCGTTGCGGGCACAGATGCTGGTAGCAAGCTCACCAAAGCAGAAGAGTTGGGTGTGCCAGTGATTGATGAAGCCGCAATGCTGGATTTATTGAAATAAGGGATTAAGCCCCTAAAGCTTCCAACAACTCTGTCTCAAGCTGGATCTGTAGCTTTGGATTCTTGCCCAAGTTAGCAGCATCTAAAAGAAGAATGTCTTCCACTCGCTCACCAAGAGTATTAATCCTTGCTGTATGAATCGATACTTGATGTTTGGCTAACACTCTAGAGATGGTGTAGAGCAGGCCTGTACGATCACTCGCAGAGAGAGCCAGGGTGTAATAGCGACCCCGGTCATCTGGAACCATGTGAACCCGCGGTTGAATTGGGAAGGTGCGTGACTGCCGAGAGAGGCGACCCATGCTTGGGTTGGGTAGTGGATCTGCGGTTGTTAATGCTTGTGTTAATTCAAACTCAACCAGTTGAATGAGATCGCGATAACTACCGCCTTCATCAACTAGATTGCTACCAGAGATTTGGAAGGTATCAAGAGCGTAGCCATGGCGAGTCGTATGAATGCGGGCATCCCAAATTGAGAATCCATGTCTTTCAAAGTAGGCGCAGATTCTGGCAAAAAGATCTTCTTGGTCTTTAACATAGACAGCTATCTGCAAACCTTCGCCAATAGGTGATAGTCTTGCTCTCACAATCGGCTCATCGCTATTTACTTTGTTATAAAGATGGCGAGTTAACCAAGCAATGTCTGATGAGTCTTGCCTGAGGAAGAATGCAACATCTAATTGTTTCCATAACTCCTCATAGGACTCATCGTTAATGCCATAAAGACGGAGTTTGGTTTTGGACTCTTCTTGGTGTTGAGCTAGCTCTGAGTTGGCATCTGGTTTCGCACCGCCTAATACTCTCAGAGTTGCGCGATAGAGGTCCTCTAGTAATTTGCCTTTCCAAGCATTCCAAACTTTAGGGCTGGTGCCGCGGACATCTGCAACCGTAAGAAGGTAGAGTGCAGTGAGGTGGCGCTCATCGCCGACTTTCTTGGCAAAGGCTCTAATCACATCTGGATCAGTAATATCTTGCTTCTGGGCCACCTGACTCATATTTAGATGCTCTGCAACAAGCCACACTAAAAGTTCAGTGTCTTGTTTATCTAGGCCATGATCTTTTGCAAACTTGCGTGTGTCGGCTTTCCCCAGTTGAGAGTGATCCCCGCCGCGCCCTTTGGCGATATCGTGAAATAGCGCTGCAATCACGAGTAACCAAGGTTTCTCAAAATGGGCAATGAGGCCACTGCAAAAAGGAAACTCATGGGTATATTCCACCACCATGAAACGACGGACATTCCGCAAGACCATCAAAATATGCTGATCGACTGTGTATATGTGAAATAAGTCGTGCTGCATTTGCCCAACAATTCTTCTAAAGGCAGGCAAACACCTTCCTAAGACGCTACTGCGATTCATGAGTTGGAATGCGCGGCTGACACCTTCAGGCTGCTTAAGGATCTCAATAAATAAGGCGCGATTAACGGGGTTGGCACGCCACTTGCTATCCATTTTTTGACGAGCGTTGTATAGCGCTCTAAAGATAGTGGCAGAAAGACTCTTGACGTTAGCGGTTTGTGCAAAAACTAAGAAGGTTCGCAAAATTTGCTCGGGGTGCTTCTGAAACAGTTGTGGATCAGTGATATCCAAGACGCCTTGACGCTCAATGAAGAACTCATTCCCCTCACCAGGGATGGGAAGTATCGTTTTTGATTCTTGTGGAAACAGCAGGGCCTCAATGTTTTGCATCAATACATCGTTTAGCTGGGTAACGGCTTTTGCTGCCCAGTAGTAGCGACGCATGATCGCTTCGCTAGCCTGGCGTGATGAGTCAGTTTCAATACCCATGACTTTGGCAAGGGGTGCCTGCAAGTCAAAAGCAATGACGTCTTGACGCCGACCAGCTAGTAGATGCAGATTAGCCCTAAGGGTTTCTAGAAAACGTTGGTTACGGTTTAATTCCGTAAGCTCACGCTGCGTCACTAAACCTGCTTGGTTTAGGTCTTTAAAGGTGTCACCGAGTAAAGCCGCTTTACTGACCCAAGAAATAACCTGTAAATCACGTAAACCACCAGGGCTTTCTTTGCAGTTGGGCTCAAGAGAATAGGGGGTGTTCTGATGCTTGTAATGCCGCTGAATTTGTTCTGCCTGTTTTGCTTGGAAGAATATCTTTGGGTCCATCGCAGATTCAAAGGCAGTAGCAAACTCTTTAAAAAGTATTTTCATGCCGCAGATGAGGCGCGCCTCAAGCAAAGAAGTGCGCACGGTAATATCTTGTTCGGATTCAGAGATACATTCAGCAACAGTTCTGACTGAGGAGCCAATCTCCAGTCCGGTATCCCAGCAGCTAGCAACGAATTGCTCCACTTTTGCTGATAGGGACTCAGCTGACTTAACATCTGCTGGAAGCAAGATCAAGATATCAATATCAGAGTAAGGAAATAGGGCGCCCCTACCGAAGCCGCCAACCGCTACCAAAGTAGCTTCATTATTTAAGCCACAGTTATTCCATAGTTGACTTAGCAGTTGGTCAGTCAGTTTGCTAAGTTGCTTAGTGAGTTTTCCAACGGCCTGAGTTTGCTTGAATTCAGCGTACGCAATTTCTCGGGCAGCACGCAATCCAGCAGCATCAGTAATTTTGTTTGTCACTGGAGGCTTGCTCATCAATTTAGATGTTGGCTACAGCAGGCCCAAAAGCAAGGCCTTTAACGCAATCAGGCGGAGGATTGCTGCCTTCTGACCAGGTCAATACTTCAACACCACTTGAAGTTACCAGAAGCGTATGTTCCCATTGAGCAGAGAGGCTGCGATCTTTGGTTTTAACCGTCCATTGATCCGGCATCGTGCGAATATCTCGACGACCAGCATTAATCATTGGCTCAATGGTGAATGTCATGCCGGCTTGTAGTTTTTCACCGGTTCCTGGTCGACCATAATGCAGAATCTGAGGATCTTGATGAAATACTTTTCCGATGCCGTGACCACAATATTCACGGACAACCGAATAACCCGCTTTTTCTGCATGCGTTTGTATCACGTGACCAATGTCACCCAGTGAGGCGCCGGGTTTGACTTGAGCTATACCAAGCCACATACATTCAAAAGTAATTTGGGTTAGGCGCTTTGCCATGACTGATACTTCACCAACCATAAACATGCGGCTGGTATCACCATAGTAACCATCTGGAGTGATGACGGTGATATCTAGATTTACTACGTCACCATTTTTAAGAACTTTTTCTCCAGGAATGCCATGACAAATCACATCGTTCACTGAAGTACAAATCGATGCAGGAAAGGGTGGGTAGCCAGGAGGTTGGTAATTTAGTGGCGCGGGAATTGTTTTTTGAACATCACGCATATATTCATGGCAAATCCGATCTAGTTCGCCAGTAGTTACCCCAGCAACAACGTGGGGGCTTACATGGTCCAACACCTCGCTGGCCAAACGGCCGGCTTCTCGCATCCCTTGGATGTCTTTTTCTGCAGTAAATACACTATTCATTCCTTGATTATCAACGACTTGAGTCCCTTTGGTTTGGCTTATTTGCTTAAAATTTAGGCAGTATTCCTCATTTTGATGCATTCTGAAGCGATTTTGGGGTTCCCCATCTGCTGGTAAGTAAGGGTAAGGCTGGCTAGATCCTTGATATTTAAGCTATAATTTCGTTCTCAGGTCTATTTTGGACTTCAAATCGCGAGTTGAGCCTTCCAGGGTGGCGTTTTTTAGCGCAGCTAGGACTCAACTTTAGAAACAACCCTTAGGAGAAGTTATGTCAGTAACTATGCGTCAAATGCTGGAAGCCGGTTGCCATTTTGGTCACCAAACACGCTTCTGGTCCCCAAAGATGGCCCCATTTATTTTCGGTCATCGCAATAAGATCCACATCATCAACTTGGAAAAAACATTGCCAATGTTTCAGGACGCCCTGAAATTTGCAAAACAAGTTGCTGCTAATCGTGGCACGATTTTGTTTGTTGGTACTAAGCGTCAATCACGCGAGATCATTGCTGAAGAAGCTGCTCGTGCTGGTATGCCTTACATCGACAGCCGTTGGTTGGGCGGTACGCTCACTAACTTTAAAACTGTTAAAGGTTCCCTCAAGCGTTTGAAGGATATGGAAGTTGCTAAAGAAGCTGGCGACTGGGAAAAGCTTTCCAAGAAAGAGGCTTTGACCAATGATCGTGATCTCGATAAGTTGCAAAAAGCGCTTGGCGGTATCAAAGATTTGAATGGTGTTCCAGATGCGATTTTCGTAGTGGACGTTGGTTATCACAAGATTGCTATTACTGAAGCTAACAAGCTTGGTATTCCAGTGATCGCTGTTGTGGATACCAACCACTCACCAGAAGGTGTTGATTACATCATCCCTGGTAATGATGACTCTAGCAAGGCTGTAACCCTCTATGCACGTGGCATTGCAGACGCAATCCTCGAAGGCAAAGCAAACTCTGTTCAAGAAATCTTGACAGCAGTTAAAGAAGGCGAAGAAGAGTTCGTTGAAGAAGGGAAAGCTGAATAATGGCCGCTATTACCGCTGCAATGGTTGGCGAGTTACGCGCCAAAACTGATGCTCCGATGATGGAGTGCAAAAAAGCTTTGACAGAGGCTGACGGTGATATGGCTCGTGCAGAAGAAATTCTGCGTGTCAAACTGGGTAGCAAGGCTGGTAAAGCCGCTTCACGTGTTACTGCTGAAGGTATCGTTGCCACTGCAATCAATGGCAGCACTGGCGCATTGCTTGAAGTGAACTGTGAAACAGACTTTGTTTCTAAGAACGATGACTTCTTGGCATTCGTCAATGATTGCGTAAAGTTGGTTGCTGAAAAGAACCCGGCTGACGTTGCAGCTTTGCTCGCATTGCCTTTGAACGGTCAAACTGTTGATGAAGTTCGTAGCGCATTGATTGGTAAGATCGGTGAGAACATCATGCCACGTCGCTTTAAGCGTTTCTCTGGAAGTAATAAGTTAGTTTCTTACCTCCATGGCACCCGCATTGGTGTAGTGGTTGAGTTTGAAGGTGACGACGCTGCTGCTAAAGACGTTGCTATGCATGTTGCAGCAATGAAGCCGGTAGCTTTGTCTATGGCCGACGTTCCTGCTGAATCAATTGCGATTGAGCGTAGCGTTGCCGTTCAAAAGGCTGCTGAATCTGGCAAACCACCAGAAATCGTTGAGAAGATGGTTGAAGGTTCTATTCAGAAGTACCTCAAAGAGGTTTCTTTATTGAACCAAACTTTCGTTAAAAACGATAAGCAAACCGTTGAGCAAATGCTCAAGGCCGCCAATACAACAGTTAAAGGTTTTACTATGTTTGTTGTAGGCGAGGGCATTGAGAAGCGCCAAGACGACTTTGCTGCTGAAGTAGCTGCTCAGGTGGCTGCTGCCTCTAAAGCAACTGCTTAATTAGCTAGTCTGGGGCTATCCCCGTTAGCTTGGTAATACCCAAAAGGGCATGGAAACCTTAGTTTCTGTGCCCTTTTGTTTGATCTCCAGCAAGCCCTTTATAATTTGGCGAAGACATTAAAAAGTACTTAAAGATCAATAAGCTAAGTATGTAAAGTACTTAGCAAATTACGGAAAATCAAAATATGCCAGGCTATAAACGCGTCCTCCTCAAATTATCTGGTGAAGCCCTTATGGGAGATGATGCTTTTGGCATCAATCCAGTCACCATCGATTCCATGGTTTCTGAAATTGCTCAAGTAGTCAGTAGCGGTGTTGAACTTGCCATCGTTATTGGCGGCGGAAATATTTTCCGCGGCGTTGCGGGCGGTGCTGCAGGCATGGATCGTGCAACAGCCGACTACATGGGAATGTTGGCGACCATGATGAACTCACTCGCATTGCAAGATGCTTTGCGTCAAAAAGGGGTTGAAGCTCGGGTTCAGTCTGCCCTCAGAATGGACCAAGTGGTAGAGCCCTATATTCGTCCTCGTGCGATTCGTGCGATGGGTGAGGGCAAGGTGGTGATCTTTGCTGCGGGTACAGGTAACCCATTCTTTACAACTGACACTGCTGCCGCTTTGCGTGGTGCCGAGATGGGGGTGGAGATCATGCTTAAGGCAACTAAGGTTGATGGCATCTATAGCGCCGATCCAGTAAAAGACCCAACGGCAACTTTATATAAGACCATCACATTTGATGAGGCAATCATCAAGAACTTACAAGTCATGGATGCTACAGCGTTTGCATTGTGCCGTGACCGTAAATTACCAATTAAAGTATTTTCAATTCTGAAGCCAGGCGCATTAATGCGCGTAGTGCAGGGTGAAGCTGAAGGTACTTTGGTGCACGCTTAATAGGAGGCATGATGTCTGCAGTAGAAATTAAAACTAATACCAACCAAAAGATGGAAAAGTCTCTCGAGGCTTTGAAAACCAACTTAGCAAAAATTCGTTCTGGCCGTGCTAACCCAGGAATCTTGGAGCATATTCAAGTCGACTATTACGGCAATCCAACCCCGTTGAGTCAAGTGGCTAGCTTGGGTCTTGCCGATGCTCGCACCATCAATGTTCAACCATTTGAAAAGACCATGGTTGCGGTAGTTGAGAAAGCAATTCGAGATTCTGACTTGGGCTTGAATCCCGCTTCACAGGGCACTGTGATTCGTGTGCCAATGCCTGCTTTGACTGAGGAGCGCCGTCGTGAGCTGACTAAAGTGGTCAAGAGCGAAGGCGAAGATACAAAGATCGCTGTGCGTAACTTGCGTCGCGATGCAAATGAGCACCTCAAACGCTTAACTAAAGACAAAGAAATTTCAGAGGATGAAGAGCGTCGTGCTACTGATGAGATTCAGAAGATGACCGATAAGGCAGTGGTTGATATTGACAAGATCATTGCTGAAAAAGAAAAAGAGATCATGACGGTTTAAGGCCGTAATGAGCTTTATTTTTTATGACCCAACACCTTAGCTCCACACAGGCGATACCAGAGGTCAATGCTATCCCTCGCCATGTTGCAATCATCATGGATGGTAATGGGCGTTGGGCTAGTAAGCGGATGATGCCCCGTGTGGCAGGTCATTCAGAAGGTTTGGGCGCGGTTCGTAAAATTGTTCAAGAATGCCGCAAGCTAGGCGTTGAGTACTTAACGGTATTTGCGTTTAGCTCAGAAAATTGGCGCCGCCCACCCGAAGAAGTGGGCTTTTTAATGAAGCTCTTTCTCAAATCGCTTAAGGGCGAGGTTTCGCGTCTTGCTGACAACGATATCGCATTGCGGCTGATCGGTGATCTGAGTCGATTTGATTCTGCTATTCAAGATATGGTGCGGTTTTCAGAAGAGAAGACTGCTGGATGTAAGGCGCTCACCTTCACGATTGCTGCAAATTATGGTGGTCGTTGGGATATCTTGCAGGCGATGCGCCATTGCCTGGAGGCCAACCCTAACTTAAAGCCTGAAGAAGTTAGCGAAGAGCTACTGCAGCCTCATCTTTCAATGGCATATGCTCCGGAGCCAGATTTATTTATTCGCACAGGCGGTGAACAACGCGTGAGTAATTTCTTGTTGTGGCAACTGGCTTATACCGAGTTATATTTCACGGATGTTTTATGGCCCGACTTTGATGAGGCAGAGCTACATAAAGCCTTTGATTGGTTTAGTCAGCGCGAGCGGCGCTTCGGACGCACCAGTGCTCAGCTTGCTTCGCAAGCAATGAGTGACGCAGTTTAATCCTTAAATTCACTTTGACATGCTCAAAACCCGAGTAATTACTGCCCTTGTTCTATTGGCAGTTCTTTTGCCAATTTTATTTTTATTGCCACCTGTTTATGTGGGCGCATTCTTTTTGGTGGCTTTATTAGCTGCTGCTTGGGAGTGGAGTCGTTTATTGTTTCCTGAAGCATCTCGCGCTGCTTGGTTGTATGCATTATTTTGTTTGGTAATCATTCTGCTTTTGCTGGGTATGCAGAACACCGCTTGGCAATTCTCCCTGTTATTGCTAGCAGTTATTTTTTGGTTTTTTATCGCACCATTTCTTTTGGCAAGAGGTATGAATCTTTCTTTGCCTAAGTTACGCCCTTTTTATGTAGTACTTGGATTAATTTTGTTGCCAGCAACTTGGTTTGCTTTGATATTTCTGCGTGAACTAGGTTTAGTGTTTCTTCTATCAACAATGGCTTTGGTATGGGTTGCAGATATTGGTGCTTATTTTGTTGGAAAGGCCTTTGGAAAGCGTAAGTTGGCAGTACAAATTAGTCCTGGTAAATCCGTTGAGGGTGCGATTGGCGGCCTAGTTCTTTGTTATGTGTACGCCCTTGTGTGTGTATTTTGCTTGCCGTTTGAAGCCACTTTATTCGGGGCATGGGCTATCCGCTTTGGCTGGGTTCCAATGCTGCTGATGGTGACGGTGCTCACCGCATTCAGTATTTTTGGAGATCTCTTTGAATCTCAATTGAAGCGTTTAGCGGGGGTCAAAGACAGTAGCCATTTATTGCCGGGGCATGGTGGAGTACTCGATCGTGTAGATGCCTTAATTCCGGCTATGCCGATTGCTGCTTTGCTTGCTGGACTCGTTTAATGACAAAGCAAGCAAATAAGCAGGTTGCCATCTTAGGGTCTACCGGTTCGATTGGTGTGAGCACCTTAGACGTGATTCGGAAAAATCCCGAGAGATTTAATGTGGTCGCGCTGACTGCTGGCAAGCAGGTAGACCGTTTAGCGGAACAATGTGTTGAGTTTCGGCCAGTAATTGCAGTGGTGTCCGAGGCAAGCGATGCAGCACGTTTGGAGAGCTTGTTACGCGAAAAAAAATATCCAAACACAAGTGTTGTATGGTCCAGATGCGCTTGTTACCGCGGTTACGAATTCGGATTGCGATACTGTGATGGCTGCTATTGTTGGAGCAGCAGGGTTAGTGCCTGCACTTGCCGCCGCCAATGCGGGCAAAAGAGTATTACTCGCAAACAAAGAGGCGCTAGTAATGTCTGGCAATTTGTTTATGCAGGCTATGAAGAGTGGTGGGGGCGAACTCCTGCCAATCGATAGCGAGCACAATGCTATCTTTCAATGTCTGCCCAATGATTTTACAAAGGCGCCACATGCGCATTTAGGCGTTGAAGAGTTATGGCTAACCGCATCTGGTGGTCCCTTCAGAAATACTCCTTTAGATCAATTGGCGAGCATTACGCCTGAGCAAGCCTGCGCCCATCCTAACTGGATAATGGGTAGAAAAATTTCTGTTGATTCTGCAACGATGATGAACAAGGGTCTTGAGGTAATCGAGGCTTTTTGGTTATTTGGTTTGCCACTTGAAAAAATTAAAGTATTGATTCATCCTCAAAGTGTTGTGCATTCGATGGTGCGCTATCGTGATGGCTCAGTTCTAGCGCAAATGGGTCAGCCTGATATGCGCACTCCAATTGCTTACGGTTTGGCTTGGCCAGAAAGAATAGAGGCAGGGGTTGCGCCTTTAAACTTAGCGCAACTTGCAAGCCTTAATTTTTCAGAGCCAGAGTTAGCTCGCTTCCCATGCCTCTCTTTGGCATTTGCTGCAGCTAAAGCAGGTGGTACAGCTCCAGCAGTACTCAACGCTGCCAATGAAGTGGTGGTAGCAGCTTTTTTGGATAGCGGACTTCCTTATTTGCAAATAGCATCCTTGGTTGAAAGAGTATTGAATACCATTCCCGTATCTAGCGCAGATTCTTTAGAGACTATTCTGTCTGTCGATACGCAGGCAAGAAAAGTTGCGCAGGATTTCATTGCAGCGCTATATAAGTAATTTAGATAAATAGGAATTTCTTTGCAAGCGCTCATGACACTCGCTGCATTTTTGGTAACCCTCGGTGTGTTGGTTAGCTTTCATGAGTTTGGACATTTTGTTGCAGCTCGCGCTTGTGGGGTGCGAGTACTTCGCTTTGCGATCGGTTTTGGGAAGCCGCTATTGATTTATCGAGCGAAGAATAAAACGGAGTGGGTGCTTGCCTCCATTCCTTTGGGTGGTTATGTGAAGCTATTAGATGGTCGTGACCGTAGTCAGTTGATTGCGAGTAATGAGCAGTCTGAGTCCTTTGATCAAAAGCCACTTTGGCAGCGTTCTTTGGTTGTGGCCGCCGGTCCATTAGCTAACTTCTTTTTGGCAATAGCTCTATTTTCGGTAATTTATATTTCCGGAGTTCCTCAGTTGCCAGCAGTCTTGCAAAATCCACAAGAGAGTTCTGTTGCTGCGAAATTGGGGGTGATTGAGGGAGATAGGGTGCTTGGATGGCAAAGCCTGAATTCTGAGGGTGCCGTGCCCGCTTTTGGTGAATTTGAACCCATCCCCAGTTGGAATGCCCTGCGGTGGAATTTAATGGATGCTCTCAGTGGTGAGCATGGTTTTGCCTTGCAATTGCAGGATCCCGCTGGTAACCAAGTCATTAAGATCTTTAAAGCCCTTGATTTGCCGCGGATTAGCCCTGATGGCGACCCCATGGGGCAATTGGGATTGCTGCCTAAGATGACCCCATTGGCTGATTGGCAGGAGCTCAAATTAGACCCCCTCAATGCCATCCGTTTTGCATCCCAGAGGGTGTGGCTGATCAGCAAGGTTTCCGTCAGGCTCATGCTGGGTATGCTTACTGGTCAAACCTCCATCAAACAACTCGGAGGCCCCTTGAGTATTGCTGATATGGCTGGCAAGTCAGCTCAGGTTGGTTGGCAGCCTTTTTTGGCATTTTTAGCATTGATTAGCATCAGCATTGGCCTTCTGAACCTACTCCCTTTTCCTATGCTTGACGGGGGTCAGCTCCTGTATGATGCATGGGAGCTGGTGGCTGGTAAGCGGATTCCGATATCGATGCAGGAGCAGTTCCAAAAAGTGGGCTTCCTGTTACTGATTTCTATGTCTATGCTGGCCTTGTTTAACGATTTACAACGCTATTTTTCGCCTTGAATTTTCTGAACTCATTCCCTTCTGCTTTTATTCGCCTTTCAGCTCAGCTGCTAGTCATTATTGCCATCAGCTTCGGTGTGAATGCACATGCTGCTGATTCATTTGTTGTCAAAGATATTCGGGTTGAAGGTTTACAGCGCGTAGAGCCAGGCACAGTATTTAGTTATTTATCAGTTCAAGTAGGTGATACGTTTACGGAAGAAAAAGGCGCAGAAGCGATTAAAGCGCTCTACAGCACTGGATTTTTTAGGGATGTGCAAATTCAAGCTCAGGGTGATGTTTTGATTGTGATTGTTGAGGAGCGCCCAACAATATCCCGCATCGAATTTACGGGGATGAAGGAATTTGATCCTGAGATCGTTCGTAAATCTCTTAAGGCTGTTGGTGTAGCAGAGGCTCGTTTTTACGATAAAGCTTTAATTGATAAGGCAGAACAAGAGCTAAAGCGCCAATATGTCGGTAAGGGCATGTTTGCGGCAGAAGTGGTGGCAACCGTTACCCCTGTTGAGCGTAATCAAGTGGCTATTTATTTCAATATCGACGAAGGCCCGGTTGCTAAGATCCAAGAGATTAATTTCATTGGAAATGAAGCGTTTAGTGAAGGCACCCTAAAAAGTGAAATGCAGCTCAAAACTGGCGGCTGGTTATCGTGGTATAGCAAAGACAACCTTTATTCAAAACAAAAGCTCACTGCTGACTTAGAGACTATTCGCTCTTACTACTTAAATCGTGGATATTTAGAGTTTGTAATCGAGTCTACTCAAGTCTCGATTACGCCCGATAAAAAAGGAATTTATTTAACTGTCAGTATTCGCGAGGGTAATAAATTTACTGTGAAAGATGTCCGCCTGGCAGGCGAGACCCTGGGTAAAGAAGCTGAGTTTAAGCAGCTCATCGTTTTGAAACCTGGTGACACTTTTTCATCCGCCAAATTGACTGAGAGCACCAAGGCTATTGCAGAAGTATTGGGCTCATATGGTTACGCCTTTGCAACGATTAATCCTCAGCCAGACATTCGTCGCGAGCTCTCCGAAGTAGATCTGACGCTGGTAATTGATCCTGGTCGTCGCATTTATGTTCGCAAGGTGGACATCTCCGGTAATGCAAAAACGCGCGATATGGTGATTCGTCGCGAGATGCGTCAGTTCGAAAGCTCTTGGTTCGATAGCGACAAGATCGATTTATCCAAAAAACGTTTGGGCAGACTGGGCTATTTCACTGAAACTGACATCACTACAGACGATGTACCAGGCTCGCCCGATCAGGTTGACGTCAACGTGAAGGTAACTGAAAAACCAACCGGTGCCGTGACTATTGGTGCGGGTTTCTCTTCAACAGAAAAGTTGATTTTGTCGGCTGGTATTAATCAAGACAATGCCTTTGGTACTGGAACTGCAGTTGGCCTGAATGCATCTTTGGGCAAGATTAATCAGAATTTAACCTTGTCAAATTACGATCCCTATTTTACTGAGGACGGAATTAGCCGATACACTGATTTGTACTATCGTCAGTCTAAGCCCTTGTATTACGTTGGTGACCCCGATTACACCATTAAATCTGTTGGCTCCAACATCAAGTTTGGAGTTCCTTATACGGAAGTAGATCGCGTATTCTTTGGAACGGGTGTCGAAGCTTTCCAAATTCAAACTACTGCTAATACTCCAATACCGTACTTGAACTACGCCCAGAGTTACGGTGTTGCTGCTCCGGGATACCCGGCGACTTTAACTACTTATAACGTCCCGCTTACCGTTGGCTGGTCTCGCGATGGAAGGGATAGTGCCTTGATACCCTCTGATGGATCCTTGCAGCAGTTATCGGCTGAGGCGGGTACCCCAGTTGGAAATATGACCTTCTATCGACTTTACGGCCAGTATCAGAAATACCACTCCTTCTCCAAGGGCAATATTCTCTCCTTCAATGGTGAGGTTGGCTATGGTGAGGCCTACGGCAGCAACCCTTTCCCAATTACCAAAAACTACTACGTGGGCGGCATAGGATCGGTTCGTGGTTACGCTCCAGGATCATTGGGCCCTCAGTACTACAACACAACTATTGGGGCTTACCAACCTACGGGCGGGCAATCTAAGATTGTTAGTAACGTGGAATATACCGTCCCAGTTCCAGGCTCAGGTGTAGATAAGACATTACGCGTATTTACCTTCGTTGACGGCGGTAATGCTTTTGGCACAAACCTCAACCTTGTCCTCCGATACTCCTATGGATTGGGTATATCATGGATATCACCACTAGGGCCTTTAAAGTTTAGCTACGGTATACCGATTAAGTCGCAACCAACGGACAATATCCAGCGCTTGCAGTTCCAGGTGGGTACAGCGTTTTAATTGTTTAAGGAAAGTGTTATGAAGTTTTTGCAATTTTCAAAATTAATTCAATTTGGTTTGGTGGCTGTTATTGCGGCCCTTGCAGCTCCACAAGTTTTTGCCCAGGACGCAGGAACGCGCGTTGCAGTAGTGAACTCAGAGAAGGTATTTAATGAGTCTAACTTAGCCAAAGCAATGCAAACTCGCTTGCAAAATGAGTTTACTAAGCGCCAAAATGATTTGCGTGATAGCGCTCAAAAAATCAAATCAGCAGCAGAAAAGCTGGATCGAGATACTGCGGTGATGAATGAAGCTGAGCGCTCACGTCGTCAACGCGAGTTAGCAGATCAAGATCGTGAACTCCAACGCAAGCAGCGTGAGTTTACGGAAGATCTCAATCAACGTACCTTCGAAGAGCGCGCTAAGATTGCTGAAAAAGCGAATTTGGTTCTGCGCCAAATTGCTGAGCAAAGAAAATTGGATGTCATCGTTCAAGAAGCGGCTTTTGTAAATCCTAAAGCTGACATTACCGATGATGTCATCAAGGCTTTAAACAGTCAAAAGTAAACATGCCTACCGCCATTGAGCTGGCCGAACAGTTTCAAGCAAGCTTGGTGGGGGAGGCCTCCGGCATCTTCGTTGGTCTTGCGCCATTAGAGCGAGCCCAGGAGAATCAAATATCCTTTCTTTCAAATCCGCTGTATCGCCAGCAGGCTAGCGATAGTGGCGCCGGCGCCTTGATTGTCAATAAGGCAGATTTAGATTATCTGCAAGCAAACCCAAGTACTAATTCTGCAAAGCGGGTTTACTTTGTCTCTAAAAATCCTTACGCTACCTTTGCTAGGATGGCGCAGCACTTCGCTAAACAAGTGGCGCCAAAATATGCGCCCGGTGTTAATCCTGGTGCCGCAATAGATCCATCAGTAGTTATCCCGGCTTCATGTCACATTGGTCCCTTTGTGCAAATCGCTGCCGGTGTAAAACTAGGTGAACGTGTTTGTATTTTAGGTAATACGACGATTTCCGAAAACTGCAGTATTGCTAGTGATGCACTCATCTATCCATCGGTATCTATTTATCATGGTACTCAGGTTGGTGAGCGTTGCATTATTCATAGTGGTGCAGTCATTGGAGCTGATGGTTTTGGATTCGCACCAGACTTTTCTGCTGCAGGTGGAGAGTGGGTCAAGATTCCGCAAACAGGTAATGTGGTGATTGGGGATGATGTCGAGATTGGCGCATCAACCACAATTGACCGGGGCGCGATGAGTGATACGATCATTGGCGCAGGGAGCAAAATTGATAATCAAGTACAAATTGCGCATAATGTTATTGTGGGCAAGTGCTGTGTGATTGCTGGTTGTGCGGCAATTTCAGGGAGCACAAAAAATCGGTAATTTCTGCATTATTGGCGGCGCAGCTAACTTTGCCGGCCATTTAACCATCGCTGATAGAACTACAGTTTCGGGAAATACTTCGATTATTCGTTCCATTACGGAGCCAGGGCAGCATTTCACGGGAGTCTATCCGTCTATGCTTCATTCTGCCTGGGAAAAGAATGCGGCAATCCTTCGTGGTCTAGATAAAATACGTCAACGCTTGCGTTTATTGGATAAAAACAAAAACACCGAGTGATAGATCTCCCAACAACACAATTTATTATTTACCTTTAAGACGATGAATATGAGCAAACCTATCGCGATTGATATCAATAAGATATTGCAGTTATTACCCCATCGCTACCCATTTTTGCTGGTAGATCGTGTCTTGGAAATCACTCCTCGTGAAACAATAACTGCCCTCAAGAATGTCACCATGAACGAACCGTTCTTTCAGGGGCACTTTCCAGATTTTCCGGTAATGCCTGGTGTTTTGATTATTGAAGCCCTAGCTCAAACCGCAGCATTACTGACCTTCTCTGAAGAGCGTGCTGAAGATGCTGTCTATTATTTTGCAGGCATTGATGGTGCGCGCTTTAAAAAGCCTGTATTGCCGGGCGATCAACTTATCATGACTGCTAAGCTGGAGCGTGAACGTGCAGGAATCTATAAGTTTGCAGTCCATGCAACTGTTGATGGTGAGCTTGCTGCTGAGGCAAATATTACTTGTGCGGTACGTTCGAAAGGCGCTTAATGACTCGGATTCATGCATCCGCTGTTGTAGACAGTCAAGCTGAGCTCGCTAGTGACGTTGAGGTAGGT
The DNA here is from genome assembly GCF_001870365.1 of Polynucleobacter sp. QLW-P1DATA-2. Taxonomy (NCBI): domain Bacteria; kingdom Pseudomonadati; phylum Pseudomonadota; class Betaproteobacteria; order Burkholderiales; family Burkholderiaceae; genus Polynucleobacter; species Polynucleobacter sp. QLW-P1DATA-2. Next base: position 52,618 of record NZ_LZMQ01000003.1, read on the forward strand.
CCTTATTCTGTCATTGGGCCCCATGTCAAAATTGGGGCAGGAACTAAGGTGGGTTCCCATACCGTGATTGAAGGTCATACAACTATCGGCAAAGATAATAATTTTGCACACTTTGCTGCAATTGGCGGGGCTCCACAGGATATGAAATATCGTGGTGAACCTACCCAATTAATTATTGGTGATCGCAATACTATTCGTGAGTTCACAACGATTCATACGGGCACATCTCAAGATGAAGGTATTACCCGTATTGGTAATGACAACTGGATCATGGCCTATGTTCACATAGCGCATGATTGCCAAGTCGGGAACCACACCATTTTTTCTAGCAATGCACAAATAGCGGGTCACGTTCAAGTAGATGACTGGGCGATTATGGGCGGTATGTCAGGAGTTCATCAATTTGTCCGCATTGGTCAGCACGCCATGCTTGGCGGCGCCTCTGCTTTGGTGCAAGATATTCCACCATTTGTAATAGCTGCTGGTGATAAGGCTTCTCCACATGGTATCAACGTTGAGGGGTTAAAGCGCCGCGGATTTTCAAGTGATACGATTTCGGCTCTGCGACAGGCATACAAAGTTCTTTATAAGGATGGCCTTAGTTTTGAAGAAGCTAAAGTAGAGATTCAGAAGATGGTTGTGGCAAATGCGGCAGACTCGGCTACTGCTGAAAGGCTTGCTCAGTTCCATGACTTTATTGCCGCCTCTACACGCGGCATTATTCGCTAACGATAGGATTACTTTGCCAAAGTTAGCTTGTGTAGCTGGCGAACCTTCTGGCGACTTACTTGCTGCGCCAGTCCTGAGTGCGCTAAATCAAATTCCAGAGATGTCTGGTTTAGAAGTCTATGGCATTGGTGGTCCGCGTATGCAAGCCCAAGGCATGCGCTCTGACTGGCCTATGGAAACATTGAGCGTGCGTGGTTACGTGGAAGCTATTAAACAGCTGCCTGCTATCTTGAAACTTCGCAAAGAGCTGATTCAAAATCTTCTCCATGAAGGTCGACCTGATGTCTATCTTGGAATTGATGCGCCTGACTTTAATTTGGGGGTTGAGCTTGAGCTACGTAAGGCAGGCATTCCAACTTTGCATTTAGTATCGCCTTCTATATGGGCGTGGAGAGCAGGACGCATTAAGAAAATCTCTCAAGCAGTAGAGCGCATGCTTTGCATTTTCCCTTTTGAAACCCAGATCTATGACAAGGCTGGTGTAGCCTCAACTTATGTTGGCCACCCTTTGGCTAGTGAAATCCCACTTGAGCCTAATACCCACCAAGCAAGAGAAAAATTAAGTCAGCACCTCAACATCCCTGGGAAATCCCTAGATGGAATAGTAATAGCTGTCCTGCCTGGAAGCCGTGGTTCTGAGATTGAGCTCATAGCCCCAGTCTTTTTTGAAACGATGCAACTGCTATCAGAAAGATTAAAAGGGCAGAAACTTCATTTTTTAATTCCGGTGGCAACACCACGATTACGTGAGCCGCTTGAACAGCTTGCACTCAATACAAAGAATAGGAATCCAGATATTCAGATTCATTTGCTTGATGGCATGGCGGATGAAGTGCTGGAGGCATCCGATGTAGTGTTGATCGCCAGTGGTACAGCCACTTTGCAGGCGGCTCTATGGAAAAAGCCTATGGTGATTTCTTATAAGGTGCCCTGGTTGACTGCGCAGATCATGAAGCGTCAGGGTTACTTGCCGTATGTAGGTTTGCCAAATATTCTCTGCGGTCAGTTTGTTGTTCCTGAACTTCTACAAAATGACGCAACCCCTGAGAATCTAGCCAATGCCCTGCAAGAATGGCTTGAACATCCAACTAAAGTTGTCACACTCAAAGAGCGATTCGCACAAATGCATGAAACATTGCGTCGTCCTACTGGCTTATTGGTTGCGCAAGCAGTTGCTCAAACGATTGCCAATCAACGCAAGAACAAAGTTAGCGTATGAGCCTCATTTGGATCTGTGGTGTAGATGAAGCAGGGCGCGGTCCGTTGGTTGGTGCCGTGGTCGCTGGTGCCGTAGTGCTCGATCCCAATAATCCCATAGAAGGCCTCAAGGATTCTAAGAAGCTCACACCTGCAAAGCGCGAGTTTTTGTATGAACAAATTATGGAAAAGGCAAAAGCCTGGGGAGTGGGTGAAGCCAGTCCAACAGAGATTGATGAGGTCAATATCTTGCAAGCCACGATGCTGGCAATGCGCAGGGCAATTGAAGATCTCACTACTCGCTTAGGCAATTGGCCAGATAAAGCATTAATTGACGGCAATCGCTGCCCAGAGCTACCAATCGCCGCAGAAGCAATAGTGAAGGGCGACTCTAAAGAGCCTGCAATTTCAGCGGCATCAATCATTGCTAAAGTCACACGTGATCGCCAGATGCAGCTTTTGCATGAGCGTTATCCTGAGTATGGCTTTGCACAACATATGGGTTACCCAACAGAAGCCCATTTTGCAGCCCTTAAACGATATGGGGTATGCGATCAACATAGAAGAAGTTTTTCGCCGGTACGAAAAGTGCTAGAAAACCAAAACTACTAAGCCATGCACTTTGATCTCATCACCTCCAAAGAGAATCCTCTATTTAAAGAGATTCGTCTATTGCAGGCCACTGGCTCAAAGGGGCAGAAAGCAAGGCTGGCTGGTGGGCATGCATTGCTTGAGGGTATTCATCTAATTCAAACTTGGGTAGGTGACCCAGGTTTGAAGACCTTGCTCACTTCAGAGATCGGTTTGAAGAATGCAGAAATCGCTGAGGCGGTGTATTCACATATCGAGATCTGTCCAGATACAAAGGTATTTCAATTAGATAGTTCACTCTGGGATTTGCTGAGTGATCTAGTGAATGCACCCCATATGGCTGGTTTACTGGATCTTCCTCAATCTTGCCTTACTCCACCACAATCAATTTCTACATTGGTTGGTGACGTGGTGATCCTAGACCGTATTCAGGATGCGGGTAATATTGGTTCGATATTGCGCACAGCAGCCGCAGCAGGCTTTACTCAGGTATTGGCTTTGTCTGGGTGTGCCCATCTATGGTCAAGCAAAGTATTGCGGGCTGGTATGGGTGCTCACCGCCTACTCAATCTATATGAGGGCTGGTCAAATCAGCAAGTACTTAGTGCTATTACTGCACCCCTTCTGGCTACTACTGCTGATGCAGAGTCAGATCTATTTTCTTTAAAGAAAGAGCTGCTTCACCCTGTTGCTTGGGTGATGGGTAGCGAGGGGCAGGGTGTATCGGAAGATCTCTTAGCTCAAGCAAAAGGAGTTTCGATCCCGATTGATCCAAGGGTTGAATCTCTCAATGTTTCTACAGCAGCAGCAGTTTGTTTATTTGAAACAGTGCGCGTGCGGCGCAGTTAAATCAAAAAGGATTCTCATGAAACATTTTGGAAGTTGTTTATTTTTAGTCATTACATTTGTCTCACTATCGCCATTCGGTGCTCAAGCGACTCCAGATATTCCGCCTTTTTATGCTGCAGCATCTAAGATCAAACCTGATGGTAAGCTCGGACAGGTAGTAAAGAGGGAAAAGATTAATACGCCAATACCAAATGCTCAGGCTTGGCGAATTGCTTATATTTCCTCGGATGTGAATGATCTAAAAACCATTTCTACTGGACTCTTGATATCTCCAGTAGGTCAAGCTCCAAAGGAGGGTCGCCCAATCGTTTCATGGTCGCACGGCACAACGGGAAGCGCCCAAAATTGCGGACCTTCGCAGCAAATCAATCCAGCAGTTCCTTTGAATGAGTATTACTTGAAGAATGGTAATTCTTGGGAAGATTATGGCGTTCTCTCTTTGGCTGAATTAATCAAAGAGGGTTATGTTGTAGTGGCAACTGATTATCAAGGTCTTGGAGGTGGTGGTAAGCATCAATATGCCGTTGGGCAGACCCAGGGTCGCGATGCGATAAATGCTATCCGTGCAGCGGGGGCAGTTAAGGAGTTGGGTGCTAATAAAAAGGCGCTACTTTATGGTTGGTCTGAAGGGGGTTACTCAGTTCTTTCTGCTGGCGGATCCAGAGAATATCTTGCCCAAAAAGGTACCGCCTTTGATGGAATCGAGCTTGTGGGTGTCGTAGCGATTTCTCCAGTAAATCTCTCAGGTGTTGCTCAGTACGCATTGATGAGTGCTGAAGGAAATGCAGATCAAGCGATGAATAAGATTTCTGCGCCTTTATCCGGAAATATTTTTTTATGGGGACATTTGGCAGGAATGATGTATGGCTTGCAGGCGGCATACCCCAATAAATTGCAACTCACAGATTGGTTTACACCTGAAGGTGCAGCAGTGTTTGATCAACTGTCTAACAATAAATGTTTCCACGTATTAAGTGATTCTCTAACTTACTCTTATGGGGATAACTACAAATCTTTGGTAAGGCAGGATCCTATTAATTCCAAGGCATGGATTGATTTAATGATTGCTGGCGGTATTCCGAATAGCGTACCTACAATGCCGGTTCTGGTGTTTAGGGGTACAAAAGATGCTGTGCCTAAGCCAATGGTTGATATTTATGAGGCTCAGATGTGCAAAATGGGCGGCAACATAAAACATATTGAGCTTGATGAAGCAACACACTTCACTAGCCCAGTGGAGGCACAACAAGCTTTTCTACCATGGATTAAAGATCGATTTGCCAATAAGCCAGCTGTCAATGCATGTCCTTAGGCTTGGTAAGATTTTTGCTTCATGTATTTCGCATAATAAAAAGCCACCTACGGGTGGATTTTTATTGGCTCAGCCATCAATTTCACTCTCCTGAGGTTAGTCTTCCTAACCAAGGATTGTTTTGTCGGATTTAATTGCTTGCAAAACGGTTGTCGCAATTTCTTCAATGGATTTGCTGGTAGTGAGAACCCAAGGGATAGATTGCTTTTTCATCATCGCCGTTGCCTCATTAATTTCATAGCGACAGTTTTCAAGCTTTGCATAATTACTGCCTGGGCGGCGCTCATTACGAATTTCAGACAAGCGCTCAGCATCAATCATCAAACCAAAGATTTTTTGGCGATAAGGGACTAGGTCTTTAGGAAGCTGTCCTCGCTCAAAATCTTCGGGAATGAGTGGATAGTTAGCTGCCTTCAAGCCATATTGCATTGCCAAGTAAAGGCTAGTCGGCGTTTTACCAACCCGAGATATGCCCACCAAGATGACATCTGCCTCAGCTAAGTTTTGATTCGACTGCCCATCATCGTGGGCTAGCGAGTAGTTAATGGCCTCAATTCGGTTTTTGTAGGCCTCGGTATCTGCATTGTGGTGAAGGCGGTTCATGGCATGGGTGGATTTCATGCCCAGGGCAGCCTCTAAGGGGGCCACGAAAGTCTGAAACATATCCAAAATTAAACCATTGGCTTTGGCCACAATGGCATTCAGCTCTGAATTGACCAAAGTAGTGAAAACAATGGGCTGAACACCATATTTGCTGGCTGCCTGATTGATGCTGCTGACCGCATCATGAGCCTTGTCTACGCTATCTACAAAAGGAACGCGGATGTGCTTAAAAGTGGCCTCAAATTGGGCCAAAATTGACTGGCTAAAGTTCTCGGCAGTGATGCCGGTGCCGTCAGAGACGATGAAAACAATGCGGGATTCGTTAGACATCAATTTGGCCTAAAAGTGGGGGTCAGCACTACAATAGAATGATATTAAAGTATGCCCCATTTTAGGTGGCCGCTAGACCAGTTTCCTTATCTTTTGAGAGTATTTTATGTCCAACCAACAGCACCAAAATAGTAGTGTGGCAGATGCCTATGTTTTGCCTTTTGAGCAACTCCGAATGACTGACGTTGAGTCAGTCGGTGGTAAGAATGCTTCCTTAGGTGAGATGATTTCTCAGTTAGCCTCAACCGGTGTTCGTGTACCTACTGGTTTTGCAACAACTGCACTCGCCTTCCGTGACTTTCTAAAACATAACAATCTGACTGAGCGCATTCAGCAGCGTTTAGAAGGTCTCAATATTGACGATGTACGTGCTTTAGCTCAGGCAGGCGCAGAGATTCGTCAATGGATTGAAACTGCTCCTTTTCAACCTAAGCTTGACGAAGAGATTCGTAAGGCATTTGCAACACTTGATGATTCTGGTAACGGATCTTTTGCTGTACGTTCTTCTGCTACTGCGGAAGACTTGCCAGACGCCTCTTTTGCTGGCCAGCAAGAAACTTTCTTGAATGTGGAGGGTATCGAGGATGTTCTCAAGAAGATTCGCGAAGTATTTGCCTCCTTATATAACGACCGCGCCATCTCCTACCGTGTTCACAAGGGCTTTGCTCATGCTGAAGTAGCCTTATCTGCCGGTATTCAGCGTATGGTGCGCTCAGACCTTGGTGCAGCTGGTGTGATGTTTACTTTGGACACCGAGTCTGGTTTTGAAGATGTCGTATTTATTACCTCCAGCTATGGCCTTGGCGAAACAGTAGTCCAGGGCGCAGTGAATCCAGACGAGTTTTATGTATTTAAGACTACTTTGGCTCAAGGTAAAAAAGCAATCATTCGTCGTGCACTGGGATCCAAACTCATTCAGATGCAATTTGCACCAAAGGGCTCTGCTGAAAAAGTGCAAACAGTCGATGTCACGCCAGAAAAACGCAATCGTTTTTCTTTAGAGGATGCTGATATTTCAGAATTAGCCAAGTATGCTGTCATTATTGAAAAGCACTACGGTCGTCCAATGGACATTGAGTGGGGTAAAGATGGTCAAGATGGCCGTATCTACATTCTGCAAGCCCGCCCTGAGACTGTGAAGAGTCAGGCAGCCGGTCAAGTTGAGATGCGTTACAAACTCAAGGGTAGCTCTAAGGTGCTGGCTAAGGGTCGTGCAATTGGTCAAAAAATTGGCGCTGGTCCTGTCCGTATTATTCGTGATCCGAGCGAAATGGACCGTGTTCAACCTGGGGATGTATTAGTTGCTGATATGACTGATCCAAACTGGGAGCCAGTGATGAAGCGTGCTTCTGCGATTGTGACCAATCGCGGTGGGCGGACTTGCCATGCAGCCATTATTGCCCGTGAATTAGGTGTTCCTGCGGTAGTGGGTTGCGGAGATGCCACTGAGCATCTGCAAGATGGCATGGTAGTTACTGTGTCGTGTGCAGAGGGTGATGAAGGTCATATCTACGATGGCCTGATCGAAACTGAGGTAACTGAAGTTTCTCGTGGTGTATTGCCAGAGATTCCAGTGAAGATCACCATGAATATTGGCAATCCTCAGCTGGCATTTGATTTCTGTCAAATTCCAAATGCAGGTGTTGGTTTAGCTCGCCTCGAGTTCATTATCAATAACTATATTGGTGTGCACCCACGCGCAGTATTAGAGTATCCAAATATTGATCCCGATCTTAAGCGCGCAGTAGAGAGTGTTGCTCGTGGTTATGCAAGCCCACGTCAATTCTATGAAGATAAGCTGGTTGAAGGTGTTGCAACTATCGCGGCAGCTTTCTATCCAAAACCAGTCATTGTTCGCCTCTCTGACTTTAAGTCCAATGAGTACAAGAAGTTAATTGGTGGTTCACGTTACGAGCCTGATGAAGAAAATCCAATGCTTGGTTTCCGTGGCGCATCACGCTATGTATCTGAAGACTTTGGTGAGGCCTTTGCTCTTGAGTGCGCAGCAATGAAGCGTGTACGTGAAGATATGGGCTTGGACAATGTGGAGATCATGGTTCCATTTGTTCGCACCATTAAACAAGCTGAACGCGTTATTAATATGATGGAGAAATTAGGTCTCAAGCGGGGCGTTAATGGTTTGCGTCTCATCATGATGTGCGAGATTCCATCAAATGCAATTCTTGCCGATCAATTCCTAGAGTACTTTGACGGTTTCTCAATCGGTTCAAATGATATGACCCAGCTTACTTTGGGTCTAGATCGCGATTCTGGTATGGAGTTGTTAGCGATTGATTTCGATGAACGCGACCCAGCGGTGGAGTTCATGATTGCGCGTTCAATCGAGGCTTGCCGTAAGCAAAATAAATACGTCGGTATTTGTGGTCAAGGCCCTTCAGATCATCCTGATTTTGTCCCGTTGGTTGGTGGAGAAGGGCATTACCTCTATCTCACTCAATCCAGATAGCGTAGTTGCTACTTGGGAGATGCTAGGCAAGAAGTAATCACTAGAGGTTTGAAATCCCAAATAGGGCGCATTAATATGTGCCCTATTTTTTTGTCGGCGCTATGTGAGATGATTGCAAAAAAGCGTAAATTAACAATATTTCGTAAGTGTTTGAAGGAATCTTTATGGAGCCATTGTCTGGGTTAAAAGTCATTGAAATGGGGCAGTTAATTGCTGGTCCATTTGCTGCCAAAACATTGGCTGATTTTGGAGCGGATGTTGTCAAGATTGAGCCCCCTAAAGTTGGTGACGCTCTTCGTAAATGGCGTTTGCTAAAAGACGGCACTTCCATTTGGTGGCAAGTCCAATCTCGTAATAAGCGATCTCTTTCTTTGGACCTGCGACAAGTCGAAGCTCAAGAAATTGTGAGAACTCTGGCTAGTGAAGCCGACATCCTAATTGAAAATTTTCGCCCAGGTACTTTAGAGGGTTGGGGACTTGATCCTAATGATCTATTAAAAATCAATCCACGTTTAATTGTTTTAAGAATTAGCGGGTATGGACAAACTGGTCCGTATCGAGATAAGCCAGGTTTTGGTGTGGTTGCTGAAGCGATGGGAGGTTTGCGTCACCTTACAGCTGAGCCAGGGAGAGTTCCAGTGCGCGTAGGCATCAGCATTGGAGATACCCTTGCGTCTTTGCATGGCGTCATTGGAATTTTGCTGGCATTACAAGAGCGTCATCAGAGCGGCAAGGGTCAAGTCATTGATGTTGCTTTGTATGAGGCAGTCTTTAACTGCATGGAAAGTCTGCTGCCAGAGTACAGTGCATTTGGAGAGATAAGGCAGGCAGCTGGAAGTGCCTTGCCAGGGATTGCGCCAACAAATGCCTATCTTTGCGCAGATGGTGGCTATGTATTAGTAGCTGGTAATGGCGATAGCATCTTCAAACGCCTGATGAAATTAATTGGTAGAGATGATTTGGGTGCTGATCCAGAGTTAGAAAATAATGATGGAAGAGTCAAGCGTGTAGTTGAGCTTGATCAAGCAATCGGTCAGTGGGCCAATCGTCTAAGCACGGATGAGGCCTTAGAGGCATTAGATTCTGCGGCTGTTCCTGCTGGCAGAATATATACCGTGGCCGATATCGCCAAAGATCCTCATTACAAAGCCCGAGGAAATATCGAAACTATTCAAATGGCGGACGGTAGTAAGGTAGATGTTCCTGGTGTATTTCCAAAACTATCCCGAACACCTGGCTCCATCAAGACATTGGCTCCCGATATTGGTCAGAATACCGATGAGATATTACGTAGCATTGGGTTAAATGATGCGCAGGTTGCCTCCCTCAAAGAGCGCGGCATTGCTTTTACTAAATAAACAAATCAGTTAACAAAGATCCAATAATGACCAGAATTTACTTCAATGATGTAGTGACTAGAGATGGCTTTCAGATCGAGCCGAATTTTATTCCCACCGAAGATAAGATTCGTCTTATCAACGAACTGAGCCTATGTGGTTTTGCCAAGATTGAAGTGACATCATTCACATCTCCTAAAGCGATTCCGATGCTGAGGGATGCAGAAGAGGTAATGGGTAAGATCAAGCGACTGCCAGGAGTTGAATACACCGTTTTGGTTCCGAATTTAAGAGGTGCTGAACGCGCCCTAGAGTCACGCGCCGATGAGTTTAATTTAGTGATGTCTACTTCTGAAACGCATAACCTGGCCAACCTTCGCATGACGCGAGAAAAAAGTTTCGCTGGATTGGCTGAGGTCATTCAATATGTTGACGGCAGAACACCTATCAATGTTTCTTTATCCACTGCTTTTGGCTGCCCTATGGAGGGTGAGGTACCTCAAGAGGTGGTTGAAGGGTTTGTTAAGCGATTTTCGGATTTGGGTGTGCGTGGCTTAACCATTTGCGATACCACTGGCATGGCAAATCCTGCTCAAGTGACCAAAATGTCTGAGTCCCTGCAACGCTTATTTCCTAAGCTTCAGCTAACAATGCATTTTCACAATACAAGAGGTATGGGGTTGGCTAATGTGCTGGCCGCAGTTCAAGCTGGGATCATTCGATTTGATGGTTCACTTGGAGGATTAGGGGGCTGCCCATATGCGCCAGGAGCAAGCGGGAATATTTCTAGTGAAGATGCCATTCATATGCTTGATGCAATGGGTTATGACACGGGCATCGATATTTCAAGGCTGCTGGTTTTAGCGCGCGAGTTGCCGGCTATTGTTGGACATGCAGTGCCAGGTCAGGTTGCCAAAGCAGGTCGCACTTGCGATTTGCATCCAGCGCCCGATTTTATTTCTGATTTGCGTTAATAAGCATATTGGGGAGGGGTAAATGATTCATCGCTTAGACCATTTGGTGCTGACAACTGCAAATGAAGCTGCTTGTGTTGACTTCTATACCCGAGTCTTAGGCATGTCCTTGGATTCTTTTATAGGTGGGACACCGCCAGTTGAGCGCAAGGCATTCAAGTTTGGTAATCAGAAAATCAATTTGCATATTCAGGATAAAGAATTTGAGCCCAAAGCAAATATCCCCACTCCAGGAGCATTGGATCTCTGCTTTATTGCAGATTGCCCCTTAACTGAAGTCATCAGCAGGCTAGAGGGGGCGGATTGGCCCATTATTGAGGGGCCAGTGATTCGAACTGGCGCTACTGCAAAAATAAACTCTGTATATGTACGAGATCCTGATCTCAATTTAATTGAGATCAGTGAGATTTATAAGGCGTAAGACTAAACCTTCTTTGCAGTCTTTTTACTAGCGCTAGGTCTTGCTTTCGTGCTTCCAGTTGATTTGACTTTAGAGGCAGTTTTAGCAGATGGCTTGGCGACTCTTGACCTTGGAGGTTGGTGATGAATGGCTACTGGCCCCATCTTCTTGGCTGGCGCAGAGATTGCGCTGGATTTGTGCGCGCCACTCCAACTAGGTTCAGCAATCGAATTAAAGGCTGAGCGTAATTTTTCACCCCACAGTTGATGAATCATTTGAAAGTATGGATTGGATTCATCTAGCGTTACTAGCTTATCCGCCTTGAGAGAATTCTTCTCATAAACCAATAAATCGAGCGGCAAGCCTACGGAGATATTGCTGTTTAGTGTAGAGTCCATAGAGATCAATGCGCACTTAGTGGCCAGATTGAGTGGAGTAGCAAAGTTCAGAACGCGATCTAAGATCGGTTTTCCATACTTAGATTCACCAATTTGGAAATAGCAGGTCTCTGGAGTCGCCTCAATAAAATTACCGGCAGAGTAGATATTGAAGAGACGAGGTCTCTCACCTTTGATCTGTCCGCCAAAAATCAGATTACAGTTGAAATCAATTCCGGCCTTTTCAAGGGCTTCATGGTCACGTTCATAGACTTGTTTGATTGCATCCCCAACAACAACTGCGGCATCGTGAGCATTAGCAACCGTCCATAGATTGCTACCATTGAGAAGCTGGCCTTGCAGAAGAATTTCTTTGACGGCTTGGGTAATGGCGAGATTACCAGCACTCATCAAAGTAAAGAAACGATCTCCGTTCTTTTGGAACAAAGTCATTTTTCGGAAGGTGCCGATTTGGTCTACGCCTGCATTAGTACGGGTATCCGATAGAAAAACAAGACCATCCTTTAGGCACAGCCCTACGCAATACGTCATACCCTACCTCTTTAAATAATTTTTTAGAATTATCGCTGAATTCAGGTTCAGGGTAAGCGTTGGATGGAGATTGTGGCGCTAAGCTCTTCGCCACCACCTCCAGACTGGACCCCTTTAACTGGGGCGGCGGAATAATAATCTCTTCCAATGGCTAAACGAATGTGACGTGAATCGGTCAAGCAGGCATGGGTGATATCAACGCTCGTCCAGATTCCTTTATCTATATCGCTACAAAAGTCGATCCAAGCATGGCTGGCAAGATTTGGAGACTCTTCTGCAAAGAAATAGCCGCTGACATAACGGGCGGGGATGCTAGAGGCCCGACAGAGTCCCAGCATGATGTGCGCATGATCTTGGCAAACGCCTAATTTCATGGCAAAACATTGGGCAGCAGTTGTAGCAAAGTTGGTCTCGCCTGGAGAGTATTGAATCAGACCCTGAATAGCCTCTGCGAGTTTAAGTATTTGATCAACCGAGTTTTTATTGGGAAGAGCGTATGAGAAATATTCCAGCATTTCTTCAGTAGGCTCAGTCAGATTAGTTTGCTGCAAAAGGTAATACGGTGAAACTGACTTGGCATCATCAATGAACTCGAAGGCATCTTGAGTATGAATCTCACCCTCAGCCTCAATCATCATGGATGTGTATGGGCTTTCTTGTACGAAGACGCTACAGGCATTACCAAACGTATCAATTGAGTTGGATGCTTTAATGGGTGTGCTAATTTTCCATTTATCCACTCGCTGTCCAGCGACTGAGGGTGGCGTAAGACGTAACTCCTGAATGGAGTAACGTACTGGCGTTTCATACCGGTATTCAGTACGGTGACGTATCTTTAAGTGCATATAGTCTTTATGAGGTCTTAGGCGACCGCTAACGGGATCAAGTAGGCACTACTGAATTCATCTGCAATATGGTTGATGCGCTCCAAGAATGCCTCAATAAATTCTTCCAGTCCTTGTGAAAACACCTCGTCAATATCGGAATAATCCAAACTTGCTTTGAGTTTTCCGAGCAGGCGTTCAATTTCTTTGGACTGCTGGTTTTTCACTTCAGAAATCAAGGGAATGAGTTCATTAACGCAGCACACTAATGAGCGTGGCATTTGCTTATTGAAAATGAGTAATTGAGCTACTTGTTTTGGGCTAACTTGATCGGAATAGATCTGGCGATAAATTTCAAATGCTGAGACTGAGCGGAGTAGGGCTGCCCAGTGATAAAAATCAAAGAATTCACCGTGAGTTCCATCTTCAGAGGAATTATCGGAGCGCAGAACCTTGAGTGCTGCTTGATCCCCATACTTGGTTTCCAAAATGCGAGCTGTATTATCGGCGCGCTCTAACAGCGTCCCTACGTTAATAAAGTAGAAGGCCTCATTCTTGAGCATGGTGCCATGCATCACACCCCTAAAGAGGTGGCAGCGATGCTTTACCCATTCTAATAGTCTGCTTGGATCCGCCTGATGTCTTGCCTCGAGAATGCGCTGCAATTCAAGCCAGGTAGTGTTTTGCGTTTCCCATACCTCAGAAGTTATCTTGCCACGAATTACACGTGCATTTTCACGGGCGGCATAGAGGCAGGAAACAATACTAGATGGATTACTGGTTTCATAAATCATGAAATCAAGAACATTCTCACGATTCACAACATCATATTTGCTTAAGAAAGCATCTTCTAATTTGGAAATCGTGAGTAGCTTCTTCCAGCTTTGCTCTAAAAACTCAGCAGGCTGTGGGAGCAATGAGGTCTGATGATTTACATCCAGCATACGGGCAGTATTTTCTGCGCGCTCGGTGTAACGGGCCATCCAGTAAAGACAATCAGCTGTACGACTTAACATGTTATTTTCTTGTTCCTCTTACTCTTCCAATACCCAAGTATCTTTAGTGCCACCACCCTGGGAGGAATTCACCACCAAGGAACCTTCTTTAAGGGCAACCCTGGTTAAGCCGCCAGGCACCATCTTGATAGTTTTTCCAGAGAGGACAAAGGGGCGCAAATCAATGTGTCGAGGAGCAACACCTGACTCTACAAATGTAGGGCAAGTTGATAGCGCCAAGGTGGGTTGGGCAATATATTTATCGGGGTTAGCTACTAAATAGGTTCTAAATTCTTCAATCTCGGCTTTGGTAGATGCGGGGCCCACTAACATTCCATAACCACCAGCGCCATGCGTCAACTTCACAACTAACTTTTCTAGATTGGCTAAGGTATAGGCCAAATCATCAGGCTTACGACATTGGAAGGTTGGTACATTATTCAGAATTGGTTTCTCACCCAAATAAAACTCAATCATCTCTGGAACATAAGGGTAAATAGACTTGTCGTCAGCAATGCCAGTGCCGATTGCATTGGCTAAGGTTACATTGCCAGCGCGATGAGCTGACAATAAGCCTGCCACGCCTAGTGTTGAGTCTGAACGAAATGCAAGTGGATCCAAGAAATCATCATCGACGCGGCGATAGATCACATCTACTCGCTCAGGTCCTTGAGTTGTCCGCATGAAGACCTGTTCATTTTTCACAAATAAGTCTTTTCCTTCCACTAACTCAACACCCATTTGTTGTGCAAGATAGCTATGCTCAAAATAAGCGGAGTTATACATACCGGGCGTCAATACCACTACATTTGGCTTCTTGACATCATCTGGCTTAACGGACTTTAAACATTCCAACAAGAGATCTGGGTAGTGCTCAACGGGAGCAATGCGATATTTTTGAAAGAGGTCTGGGAACAGACGCATCATCATCTTGCGGTCTTCTACCATGTAAGACACGCCGGAAGGAACGCGTAAGTTATCCTCTAAAACATAAAATTCGCCTTCGCCCGCACGCACAATATCGATACCTGCGATTTGCGCATAGATGTCTCGTGGCACGCTAACGTTACGCATCTCTGGACGATATTGCGCATTGTTATAGATTTGTTCAGCAGGAACAATGCCAGCCTTAATAATTTCTTCATCGTGATACACGTCATAAATAAAGCGATTTAGTGCTTTAACGCGTTGACGCAAACCTGCTTCCAGTTGCTCCCATTCTTTTGCCGTGAAGATCCGAGGGACCTGATCAAACGGAATAGTTCGCTCTGAGCCTAAGTCATCACCATAGACGGCAAAGGTAATACCCACTCGTCTGAAGATGAGGTCAGCTTCAGCGCGCTTCAAACCCATCAGGGTATCGCTCTGTTGCTTTAACCAATTGTGAAAAATTTGGTAGTGGGGACGCGCTTTGCCTGCGGCGTCAAGCATTTCATCAAAAGGCAATTTCATAGTTACAAAACTAATGCCTTTATAAAAGCTTGAATGAATTATGTGAAGCAGCTTGGTGCTATTATGCACCATAATAGTGCATAAATCCTCAGATGCTTTAGCTCAGGGCAGTCTACCTGAGTTTTTAGCAGATTAAGCGTTTAAATCGCCTCTGGCAATGCGCCCCTTTTGGACTTCCCATTCACGCTCTTTAGTGGCTGCGCGCTTGTCATGCTGTTTTTTACCCCTAGCAAGACCAATCTCACATTTCACATTGCCTTTGGAAAAATGCAAATTGAGTGGCACAAGCGTGTAGCCCTTTTGCTCTACCTTGCCAATCAGTTTGCGAATTTCGATGGCATTGAGAAGGAGTTTTCTGGTGCGAGTGCTATCGGGGACGATATGGGTAGAGGCTGATAACAAGGGGGTGATATGGCAACCAATCAGGAAAAGCTCCGCCTTGCGAATGACGACATACGCTTCTTTGACGTGCACGCGACCAGCGCGGATAGCCTTCACTTCCCAGCCTTCCAGCACTAGCCCTGCCTCAAAGCGCTCCTCGATAAAATAATCAAAGAAGGCTTTTTTGTTATCGACGATACTCATATTTATTTAGCTTCCAAGATCGATTATGGCAGACGTCTATAAGACCGTTTTAATTGGCCAATCAGCCGACCGCATGTATGGCCTAGTCACTGATGTAGCGCGTTATCCCGAGTTTTTACCTTGGTGTGGTGGTGTGGAAATTTTTGAGCAGACTGAGACGGTTCTAGATGCCAAAATCAACATCAGCTTTAAGGGTGTTAATCAGTTTTTTCATACCCGAAATATCAACCATCGCCCTGAGACCATTGATATGGTTTTTGTAGATGGCCCATTTAAGCATTTTTCGGGCCAATGGAACTTCATTCCCTTGCGTGAAGACGCTTGTAAGGTGGAGTTCAAGTTGCATTGGGAGTTTAAAAGCATCATTCTCGATAAGATTATTGGCCCCGTCTTTGGCCATATTGCCGGGACCTTTGTGGACTGCTTTGTCAAACGTGCAGAAGCGCTATATGGATAAGCAAATTCTTGATATCTGGATTTGCGATGCTAGGGAGGGTGACCCAATACCGACCCCATTTCAGTTGTTGGTTGATCACAATGAGTCCCCGACAGTAGGTTTGGCCCTTGCTAAGGCAGGAATAGCAAATAGCCCGACAGATCCTGCTTTGGCTAGAAAGGGGTGCTTTGGTGTCTTTGGTAAACGCAAGGATTGGGATGGCCCGATCTATGCCGGAGATCGTTTAGAGCTCTATTCTCCGCTGTTGATCGACCCTAAAGCCGTCAGACGTAAAAAGGCAAACCAGAACCAGGACGCCAAATTCCAGGCTGCCGCAGCCAAAAGGAAGGCTAGGAGGCTATAATCTGTTTTTGCGACTAGGGGTTTTGCATGCGACTCATTCAAAAAGCACTCACTTTTGACGATGTGCTCCTCGTACCGGCCTATTCTTCGGTACTCCCTCGAGATGCCAGCTTGGCAAGTAAGTTAACTCGAGATATTTCACTCAATACACCATTGGTGTCTGCTGCGATGGATACCGTCACAGAAGGTCGATTGGCGATTGCCATGGCTAGTGAGGGCGGTATTGGCATCATTCATAAAAACCTAAAGCCTGCTGAACAAGCTCGTGAAGTGGCCAAGGTAAAGCGTTATGAATCTGGTGTGTTGCGCGATCCCATCACTATTAGTCCTGATGTCACATTGCGACAAGTGATTCAGCTTTCTCGTGAGCATGGCTTCTCTGGATTTCCAGTTCTGACTGGTAAAGAAGTGGTTGGCATTATTACTAACCGCGACTTACGTTTTGAAGAGGACTTAGATGCACCTGTCAAAACAAAAATGACCCCACGTGAGCGCTTGATCACTGTGAAAGAGGGCTGCTCCTTGGAAGAAGCTAAACGCTTGATGAGTCAGCATCGTCTTGAGCGCGTGTTAGTAGTCAATGACAAATTTGAATTGCGCGGTTTAATTACCGTCAAAGATATCCTAAAGGCCACAGAGCATCCCAATGCTTGTAAAGATGGTGAAGGTAAGTTGCGCGTTGGCGCAGCAGTCGGCGTAGGCCCAGATAATGATGAGCGCATTGAACTTTTGGTGCGCGCAGGTGTTGATGTGATTGTGGTAGATACAGCCCATGGCCATAGCCAGGGTGTATTAGATCGTGTTAAATGGGTTAAGAAAAACTATCCGCACGTACAAGTTATTGGCGGCAATATTGCTACTGGTGATGCAGCTAAAGCGTTGGCTGATCACGGTGCTGATGGGGTCAAAGTAGGTATTGGTCCAGGCTCTATTTGTACGACTCGTATTGTTGCTGGCGTTGGCGTTCCACAAATCACTGCGATCGTGAATGTGGCTACCGCACTAAAAGGTACTGGCATTCCATTGATTGCTGATGGTGGTGTACGTTACTCTGGTGATGTTGCCAAAGCATTAGCGGCTGGCGCAAGTTCAGTCATGATGGGTGGGATGTTTGCAGGAACTGAAGAGGCTCCTGGTGAAGTGTTCTTGTATCAAGGGCGTTCATACAAGAGTTATCGCGGTATGGGATCTTTGGGCGCGATGGCTGATGGTTCAGCTGATCGTTATTTCCAGAGCGATATTGTTGCCAATGCTGAAAAGCTTGTTCCAGAGGGCATTGAAGGACAAGTCCCTTATAAGGGTAGTGTGCTTGCAATCCTCCATCAACTCACCGGTGGCATTCGTTCCTCCATGGGTTATCTTGGCTGCAAGACAATTGCTGAGTTGCATGAAAAAGCCAATTTTGTGGAAATCACTTCTGCGGGCGTGCGCGAGTCACACGTTCATGATGTGAAGATCACCAAGGAAGCACCGAATTACCATATTGATTAAGACTGTTTCTGACGTGCACGACAAAATACTGATTCTCGACTTTGGTTCACAAGTAACTCAACTAATTGCTAGGCGTGTGCGTGATGCTCGAGTCTACTCAGAGATCCATCCCTACGATTGCGATCCTGAGTTCATCCGTAAATTTATTCAAGAACAGGGCGGTAAAGGAATCATTCTTTCTGGAGGCCCAAGTTCAGTAACGGAAGAGGGCAGTCCGCGTGCGCCACAAATCGTATTTGAACTAGGTGTTCCCGTTTTAGGTATCTGTTATGGCATGCAAACCATGGCAACTCAATTGGGTGGTGCGGTAGCTTCGGCGGAAGCCTTGGGTAAGGCTCGCGAGTTTGGCTACTCTGAAGTGCGCGCTCATGGCCACACTAATCTGCTTAAAGGGATCCAAGACTTCTCGACCAGCGAAGGTCATGGCATTCTGAAGGTGTGGATGAGTCATGGTGATTCTGTGACTACAATGCCGCCGTCTTTTAAATTGATGGCATCCACTGAATCTTGCCCAATCGCAGGCATGGCTGATGAAGATCGTCGCTTCTACGCCTTCCAATTTCATCCTGAAGTAACCCATACTATTCAAGGAACTGCAATCCTTGAGCGTTTTGTGCATGAAATTTGCAAGTGCAAACCGGATTGGGTAATGGGCGACTATATTGCTGAGGCTGTCGACAATATTCGCAAGCAAGTTGGTGATGAAGAAGTTATTTTGGGCTTATCGGGTGGTGTTGACTCAAGTGTTGCCGCAGCCTTAATTCATCGCGCTATTGGTGATCAGCTTACTTGTGTATTTGTTGATCATGGCCTACTTCGCTTGAATGAAGGCGATATGGTTATGGAGATGTTTGCACGTAACCTTGGTGTTAAGGTCATTCGGGTTGATGCCAAAGAAACCTTTATGGGTGAGTTGGCTGGTGTAGCTGATCCAGAAGCCAAGCGCAAAATTATTGGCAAAGAGTTCGTTGAAATATTCCAAACCGAGTCTGGCAAGATTCAGAATGCAAAGTGGCTTGCTCAGGGAACTATCTATCCGGATGTTATTGAGTCTGCAGGTAAAGGTAAAAAGGGTGCACATACCATTAAGAGTCACCATAATGTTGGTGGCCTGCCAGAGGATATGCACCTCAAGTTACTCGAGCCGCTACGTGAATTATTCAAAGATGAAGTGCGTGAGCTTGGTGTTGCATTAGGCTTGCCGCGCGAGATGGTGTATCGCCATCCATTCCCAGGTCCAGGATTGGGTGTTCGCATCTTGGGTGAAGTAAAGGCAGAATTTGCCAGCCTATTACAACGAGCAGATGCTATCTTCATTGAAGAATTACGTAATACGATTGACGAGGCTAGCCAAAAATCTTGGTATGACCTCACCAGCCAAGCATTCGCTGTGTTCTTGCCAGTGAAATCAGTTGGCGTGATGGGTGATGGTAGAACGTATGAGTATGTTGTTGCTCTGAGAGCAGTGCAGACACAAGATTTTATGACAGCACATTGGGCGCATTTGCCACATGAGTTGCTTGGTAAGGTTTCGAATCGCATCATCAATGAAGTGCGCGGGATTAACCGTGTGGTCTACGATATCAGTGGCAAACCGCCAGCAACAATTGAGTGGGAGTAGGATTTAAAACCTAAGTTATTGTTCTATATAGGTTTTTTACTTACACAAAAGTTTCACAAAAATCATTAAGCCATTGTTTATCTTAGCTTATTAATTTACAGTTACACATAAAGCTACACAAAAATATAGCTATTCAAAACTGTAGTTACTCAAAGCTAGCAATGCCAACTAAAAAAATTAAATTTAATGAAAACGAAATAGCGATATTTGAAGACGCTGTTATCTATAAGCGTGGTGAATATTGGCAGTTTCGTATTTGGCTTACTAAAGAACGCAAGTACGCACGCTTTTCACTTAAAACAACTAGCAAGAGTACGGCATTAGACTTAGCTAAGAGGCATTATCACGAGCTAATGGCAAATCAATTAGCTGGGAAAAGTTATTACTCAATTACAGCTAAAGCAGGTGTTGAGTTGTATTTAGAGTGGAAGAAAAAGCAAATTGGTAACAAGATAAAAGAGGGTAGGTTTGGCACAATTAACACGCATTTAGAGCATTGGCTTAACTATATTGGTAGAAATACTAAGCTAAAAGAGTATGCAATTACAGATGGTGACGAATACTATTACGAGCGTACAAAATCACGAGAAAAAGGTGCTAGCCAAACTACTATTGAGAATGAGCAAAGCACTATTAATGCTATGGTTAAGTGGCTACATAGCAGAGATTTAACTAATATTCGTAGCATTGAATTTCCTAAACTTAGAGGGATAGATAAGGGTAAGGAAAGTAATAGAAGAAGTCTATTTGAAGATAAAGAAATATTAGCTATTGATAAGGTATTAATTGAATATATTAAAGAAGCAGAGGAAAACTTAAGCCAGCCAGCAAACTTAACTAAAGCATTGTGTGGTTACTTTTTAGGCATAGCAATGATTACGGGTTTAAGACGCGGTGAACAGCTACAGTTAACTTGGAATGATGTTTATGAAATGGAAGTTAAGGAAAGCAGAGAGAGAAGAATAGACTTAGTAAAGATAACTGTGCGTGGCGAAACTAGTAAGGTAGGCAATACTAGGAAGTTTGTAGTTAAAGATTATGGTTATTTCAATGCGTTATTAGCATTACAAGCTAGAAAATTAGAGGGTAAAGTAAAAGAGAGTGAGAGGCGAGATTTATTGTTAAATGAATTGCTGTTTACTGCTAATGGCAAAACAGCAATAACTCCGCGAGCAATACTATTTCACTTTGAGAAAGTATTGTTAAGGGCTGGCATTAAAAATGTTAAATCAAGAAACATTGTTCCTTACAGCTTTAGGCATACATTCATTACCAAGCGTGTAAATAGTGGCTTGCCAATAGCTAGCGTAGCGGAAATGTGCGGTACAAGTATTACGCAGATTGAAAAGACTTATTACCATACAACTGAAGCTAAAATGATAAGCAATGCGCTAGCTGACTATGAATATAAAGATGGCATATTAGTTCCAAAGTAATCATTAAAGCTATGTCTGTCAGTCATTTAATCCGTACTTTTGTATATCTATTAATAAGTTGTTAAACCTAGCTATTGATTCAAAATCGCGTTTTGCTAACTTTGGTGGGGTATAGAGTAAAAATCACCAGCCCAAAACGATAAGTACTTCACCAAAATAATTGGTAACAGAAAATTATTGGGCTGTAACACCAATTTGGGCGGGAGTGCGTTTAGCTAATTCTTCACGTTCTGTTGGTGTTAATTGTGAATTAGCTGGCTTAATTGGACTTGCTTGTATGGGCTTAGCTTGAATAGGTTTGGCTTGTGTTAGTGGCTTATTTGCTGGATTTGGATTGGGTTTAGCTACTGCTTGTAGTTTAGGCGCTGGAATGCGTATAGCTTTTGGCTTTGGTATCTTACTAACTACTTTTTTCTTAGCCTCTGCCTCTGCTTCTTGCCTAATAGCCGTCCAAGTGTTGTCCATAATTAAGCGTAATAAATCTAGCTTATCTTGTGCGTTAGTAACTTCAAAAATATTCATAACTATCTCCTATTCTTATATTTATTAAGGAGATAGTTAGAGATACGTAGTTTTAAACTTCGCTAGGTAAGTGAACTAAGTTATCAGCACCATATTGCCCCTGTAGCAAGAATATAGCTTGTTGAATACCATCGGCTAATACTTGAGTTTTAACTACTACATTTGCTGGCATTACACGTACATATGCTTGGTAAGTTTTCATTTAATCCTCCGTAATTTCAATTAACATTAGGACTAACGCTATAGCAAGTATTAGTCCTATATTGCTCATTTATTAAAGCTAGCGCGAGTAGCGGTGCTTACTTCTGTAATGGCATCATCAAGTTCGCCATTAGCAATTAATTGCTTTAATGACTTAAGTGTTGCTATTAGCTCATCTCCATTAACTAATTCAATAGCGTTAGCACCTTTTTTATTAAGAGGAAGAGTTTTAGCTCCATACTTAACTGCTAAATTAATCCTGCCGTTATCACTTATCCAAAACCATTCCTTAACTCGCTTTACTACTTCAGTAGTCATACGCTCACCAGTTTGCTTGTTTACGTAGGTTTTTAAGCGTTTTGGCGCATAGATATTTCCAGCTTGTTGTGCTTCGCATAACTCAAGTTGTTGGTGAACTTTAGCAATTAGTTTATTTCTACGATGAACAATAGGGCTTACAGTTTGGTGCTTTTTACTTGTTACTAGTTTTAGGCTTGTTAATCCAGTCATTTTCAACTCCTTATTTGTTAGTGGAAATAACAAGTTAAATTCAGTTTGTCTAAATTCCTACCAAAATCAGTTAATTTAGGTGGTGTAACCATATGTAATATATGGATAAATTATTAATTAATTGGTTTTATTTGGTTTAGCTAAATATCTTTACAAATGAGACTTAAAAGTTGGCACGCTGAAGGTAATAGTGCTGTGAAACCCGTTCTGACGTGTGACGGTACACAATTGAATTGCTCATTATTCGCTTTGTCGCACTAGCCAACTATATGTTGGAAGCTATAAATGTCACACCTTTTGTGTAGAACCATTTGCGACAACGTACTAGTTGGTAACGCAGTAATGCGTGAATATAGGCAAATACATATGTATAGGCTGAAAGTGAATGGGAAGCCGCGAATTTCCCCATAAGCACTCCATAAAGCTACTGATATAAGCTGTGGAAGTGTTGCGTTAGGCAAGCACATAAAAGGCGATAGCAAAACCTACCTTATCTTGTAAATTCAAGTTGTGTGTATATCAGTTGTTAATCCTCAGTAAAAGGTGATTAGCTATAGCTACGCCCTTTAACAGGGCGTGGCTTGTGCTTCCTAGTAAAAAGGATTAACAACAAAATTCAGTAAATCAATAAGAAAGAAAAATGCGGAGAGCGTAAGCGGTACGCAGGCGAAACTTAGTTTCGCCATTAATGACTGTTAATCGCATTGAATTTATTGACATAAGAAATTGAAATATAAATTAGATGGGTATACGGTACGAAAATTACAAAAAATAGGATTAATAGAGACAAATGGACAAATACTTTAGGTATTTGGCTGTATTAGATAAAAGTAATAAGAAATTTAATTTAAGTAATGACGAAAGATTGATACTGGATGTAGTTGCTACAGCAATACATAATGGCAAAGTCATATATGTAAAAGACATAATTAAGCTGAATCACATAGCATCTCAAGCTACATTACATAAAGCCCTATCAAATCTAATTGATAAGAATTTACTTGCTTACAAAGCCGATAAAGCGGATGGCAGACTTAAGGAAGTACATTTAACTAAGTTGGCTGAAAAGCGTTACGAAGAATTGAGCGAAGCTATTGAAAACGCTGTAAAAAAGTAATAAAAAAGCCACCCATTAAGAGTGGCTTTGAAAGAAGACTTAAAACTATTAGAACTTGTAACCAACACCAACCAATGCCTGATATGAGCTTAAGCTAGGGTTAGTTGAGAATGTATAGTCACTGCCAGCTTTTTGGTTAACTGAGTTAAATGATGTCTTGCTGTAGCTCATATAGTTAGCTTCTGCAAAGCCATAAAAGCCACCTGTAATGATTTGCTTGTAACCCAAACCAAGTACGTAACCGCTTAATGTATTGCTTGGGTTAGAGAAATTTATGCCACCAGTGCAATTTGAGCTAGGGTTACAGCCTGTAATGCCTGTAGTTTTTAAGCTAACAGAGCTATAGCCAGCTTTTAAATATACCAGCTTATCTTTATCAATTGCGTAGCCTGGAGTTACAAAAATATTAAATCTGTTTGATGTTTGGAGTTGATTGCCAGTAACTGAGCCACCCGCATTTACACCTGTGCCAACCATATTATAAGTAGAGCTTTTAAGGCTAAGTGCAGAATAATCAGCGCCAATACCAACTAACCATTGTGGGGCTACTGAAAAGTTATAACCCAAGCCTAAAACTAATGGTGCATTGCCAAAACTTTGATTGGATGTATTCCAGTTCTCATTAGGGGGTTGCCCTGAGAAATACCTGTTGCGTTCAAGCTAGACACTTGATTATTTTCATAGCCAGTAGCAATTTGTCCATAAAAGCCTTCAAAGGCGCTCTGGGCGTAGGTGTGGGGCGCTACAAATGCAGTTGCAACTGCCGCAGCCATCAAAACTTTTTTCATTATTTAATTCCTAAACGTTATAAGAATTAATATTTTTTAGGTTTTGAGTTAATTGCACAATCTAAAGCTACTACGAACTTCGTAGCTTGTTTTCATAGTAATTTTCAAATTGTGAAAGTACAGTGCAAAGACATTACGTATATGTCACTGCATAGCAATAATCAACCTTCTACTACAAAAATGTTTGTTGAATTTCGAAAACAAACAAGCGCACACCTACCTATTGGACATTCCTTTATCCCATTTGATATATTGCTGACTGTTGTAAATTCACACGAGATAGACAGTCAATTAACGGTTAAGGGACTATTTACAGAGTTGCCGTATAGCGATATGGGACTTAGATACCACTTTACGAAATTGATTGATTCTGGCTGGATTGAATTGGAAGCAGTTTCAACAGATGCGAGATTAAAGAAAGTAAAGCCGACTACCAAACTCCTCAAGCAATTTGGATTAGTTGCAAGCTCTTTAGCTTGCTATTTAAAGTAGCTATTCAAATCCGCCTTATAAACGCATAACGCACTCAGTTGAATAGCAGTAAAGCAGAGACGTGCTCAAACAGCTTGTAGGGCTTGTACGCAAGTCAGTATATTCCGTAGTCAATAAGCAACAGCTTCAATAAATACAAGAATGTAGGAATTTACATAATTTCTTACATTTTCGGTAGCGAATGACGCAACCAACTGTATCAATTGAGGATTTTGAATTAATGACAAAACAGCAAGCTGGGCTAGGAATTACAAACAAAAGAAAACAAACTAATGACATAGAAAAACTTACTTTAAGGAATGAAACTATGTCAAAGCAAGCTAAAACACTTAACGCTACAGAATTACGCAGAGTGCTGGACTACACAGCTACACGCAAGCACAGCGCACGAAATAGGGCTCTTGTAGCGTTTTCGTTTTCCACGGGATGTAGGGTTGGGGAAATAGCCAGCCTACGCTACTGCGACGTAATTGATGCTGAGGGTAGAGTAGTTAACGAAATTAGACTTAAAGCTGAAAACACTAAGACTAAGGAATCTAGGACTGTATTTGTTAGCGATAAGCTACAAAAGGAGTTAGTGCAGTACGCTAACGTCTATAAGCCAGCAAGCACTAATGCTAAGTTCTTTTATAGCCAAAAAAATGCGAGTGACGGCTTTAGTGCTAATACGCTTACACAATTCTTCCATTACTTGTACAAGCGTGCTGGTTTACAAAATTGTTCCAGTCACTCAGGCAGGAGAACTTTTGCAACCCAAATTAGTAGTTGTGGTGTCAGCATTCGGGTATTACAAAAACTTTTGGGACACAAGCAAATTCAAACTACAGCCATCTATATAGACGCTAGCGATGATATGCTACGTAAGGCTGTTAATTTGGTTTAAGTTAACAACGTGAATCTTTCCCCCGCCCATTTATTGCTCTTCCTCATCTTCCATAGTCATAGATACAAAATTGTCATAAACTAACTTGATATCTTCTTTGCTTTTAATTGGGTATTCAATAGTTTGATAAGAGCTAAAGACGTTATCTCTGTCACACCTTAATTCAATTTTTCCATCAAAAATAAACAAGTAGCAATCGTTATCATAAATGTAGTGAAACTTATCATTTCTATCAAAGCGTAGACTGTGATTTTGAGAAATTGAAAATGGAACTTGAGTAGTAAGTATCTTTAGCTCATCTTCAATCTTTTTGCTATTCCAGTTATGCCCGTTCTTAATTACATTAAATAAGTCTTCTTTCTTGATATTTTTATCACTCATATCGCTACTTTAGTTGCCTTATGTTAGTTATCAAATTCCAATTTAAACTTGTTTAGGCTTTTTCTTAGCTACAAGTTTTCTTAATTTGCGTGTTTCATACTCAATCCATAAATCTTCGTACTTACCAATTTCTTTATTAACGCTTACTACTACAGCATTAGTTTTAGCTCCCCCGTGTCCTGGAAGTCTTAAGCCCATATGCTTAATTACAGCACGTAGCCAAGCGTCAATAGATTGATTCTTAGCAGGAATAGAGCGATTTGAACTATCGAAGCAATACTTATATAAGGGGTCATATTCTGGCATTGTTTCAAAATATAACTGTGTCTTATATTGCTCATCTAATTCAACTAACTTTAATTTAGCTTCAAATATTTGCTCATCTACTGACTTGCTTGGCTTACGTGGCATATTATTTTGCTCTTGGTTTACGTTTGACGGGTTCACTTTGAGTTACAACTAAACGCTTAATTCCAACAATTTCACCAATAGTCTCAAGTATTGCTATATCGCTAACACCCTTAGCGCCCTCTTTAATTTTTTGAAACTCTGCTGGAATGCTAGATTTTTTAATTGCTTCCGTAATTTCACTAGCAAATGCCTTACGTTCTAGTGCTTTAATAGCCTCTTTAGCTTCAGCCAATTTCTTTTTTAAATCTTCTGCTGTTAGTGATTTGCGTGGTGCTCTTGTAGCCATTTTCAATTCTCCAAGTAGTTATGTTTAACAGAATAGTAATATAACCTATTGTTAAACACTTTATAAAGCTATATTCTTAACCTTGTCAATACTTTTATTCCAAATCTAATAGCGGTTAATATGTAATTTATGGCAGATATAACAATTAACGAAGTTCGCAGACGCTTACAGCTATTTGCGAAAGAGCACGAGAGCGACAGGGAAGAGAAACAGTACGCACAGCAATTTATGCGTGATTTCTATGCTTGCTTTGGATTAAGCAAGAGTTCTGCGTCAATGTTCGAAAAGAAGGTTATCAAGTTTGGCAATGCACGGGGTTATATAGATAGCTTTATACCTGGGGTGTTATTGGTTGAGCAAAAGACAACTGGCGAGGATTTGTATAAGGCATACGAACAGGCAACTGATTATGCAATGGCGATTACAAATGAGTTTGAAAAGCCTCAGTACATATTAATTTGTGATTTCCAAACATTTCACCTATATAACCTACACAGCTTAGATAAAGAGCCACTTATATGTAGCTTAAGTGAGATTAGTAAGAAGGCTGATTGGTTTATGTTTTTGGTTGATAAGCGAGTTATTGCTTACAGCGAGGAATTACCAGTTAATCGTAAAGCAGTAGAGCAAATTGCCAAGCTACACGATGCATTGCTTAGAGCTAACTACACAGGTAGGGATTTAGAGAGCTTCTTAACTAGATTGCTGTTTTGCTTGTTTGCGGACGATACAGGGATATTTGGTGAGGATGGACAGTTTAAGAAGCTGGTAGCTAAGACTAAGGAGGATGGCAGCGACTTAGGAATGGCTATTGCTATGCTATTTCAAGTGCTTAATACAGCACACGATAAACGGCAAACTAACTTAGATGAAGCACTTAAGGCTTTTGAGTACGTTAATGGTGGGTTATTTGCAGAGCAAATTGCAATCCCTAGCTTTGACTTTGACTTAAGAACAATACTAGTTAAGTGTTCGGAGTTGGATTGGAGTGGTATTAGTCCAGCTATTTTCGGTGCAATGTTCCAAAGCGTATTAGAGTCAGGTGCTACTGATACAGCACATCGCAAAGAGAGTCGAAGAGAGTTAGGCGCACACTACACAAGCGAACGCAACATACTTAAAGTAATACAGCCATTATTTTTAGATGAATTGCATCAGGAATTTGAGCAAGCAATTACTAAACCTAAATTACAAGCACTTTACGATAAGTTACATACACTTAAGTTCTTTGACCCAGCTTCCGGTTGCGGTAACTTCCTAGTTATTGCTTACAGGGAGTTAAGACGCATTGAGAATGATGTTATTGCTAAGCTGTATTTTAAAGGCGAACAAGGTGGCTTGTTAGACGTTAAAGAGTATTGCAAAGTAAGCATTGAACAGTTTTATGGAATTGAGATTGATGAGGCGGCTGTACATATTGCTCGTGTAGCAATGTACATAACAGATCATCAACTTAACTTAGAAAGTGGAAATAGGTTTGGTGAAACTCGTGCAACTGTTCCGTTAGTTGCTACACCACATATACATTGCGGTAACGCATTACGTATGGATTGGAACGGTGTAGTTAAGTCAGAAGATTGTAATTACGTCTTCGGAAATCCGCCGTTTATTGGGCATCAGTGGCGTACAGCCGAACAAGTTGAGGATATGAATTTTGTTTGGGGTACTGATGGTAAATTTGGAAGGCTTGATTACGTAACATGTTGGTATAAGCGAATTGCTGACTATATTGAAGGCAATAGCAATATCTTATCTGCACTTGTATCTACTAATAGTATTGCACAAGGAGAGCAGGTTGCAATACTTTGGGCTAGTTTATTGCAACATAACATTGTTATTAATTTCGCACACCAAAGTTTTAAGTGGAGTAATGAAGGTAGAGGCGTTGCCGCTGTTCATTGTGTAATTATTGGATTTTCTAAAGCAGAGAATAAGAATAAGAAATTGTTTAGTTATCCAGACGGTATAGCTAAGAATTATCTATTAAATCTTGTAAATCAAATCAATCCCTATCTTGTTAGTGCACCTACAATTTTATTGCCATCCAGATCAACGCCACAAGATAACCGTCCAATATTAACTAAAGGTAGTCAGCCAACTGACGGTAGTTTTTTAGTTTTAACTGAAGAGGAAAAATTACAGTTTCTCGCTAAGTATCCAGAAATGGTAGATGTAGTTAGATTATATATTGGTGGTGATGAGCTTATTAACAATAAGAAACGTTATTGTTTATGGCTTAAAAATGTTAGTCCCGAATTGCTTAATCAAAATGCATTTATTAAAGAACGTTTGATTGGAGTAAGAAATGCAAGACTTCAAAGCTCTACTCCAAGTGTGCAGGCTTGTGCAAATACACCTTATCTTTTTACGCAAGATAGACAGCCTAGTACAAGCTATATTGCAATTCCAGAAGTCTCCAGCGAGCGACGTAGCTATATTCCAATTGCATACTTAAGTAAAGATGTAATTGCTAGCAATAAAATTTATATGTTGCTTGATGATGATTTGCTATATTTTGCTATTCTTTGTAGTTCGCTTCATAACTCGTGGATGCGTACTACTGGTGGAAGGCTTAAGAGTGACTATAGTTATGCGCCAGCAATTTTTTATAATCTGCCGCTAATTAAAGATATGAATGCTGATATTGCTAATGAGCTTAGAAAGAGTGCGCAAGCCATATTAGATGCACGTAGCTTATATCCTAATGCATCATTAGCAGATTTATATGATCCCTTAACAATGCCTGTCGAGCTCGTTAAAGCACATCAAGCTAACAATAAAGCAGTAGATGAAGCCTACGGCTACAAAGGTGGCGATGATGATGCAAGCAGGGTAGCTTTCTTGTTTAAGCGTTATGAAGAGTTAACCAGCTTGTTACCTGCTACTGTAGTTAAGAAGAAGCGTGCTAATAAGCAAGATGATGGTGGTTTACTAATTTAAGGATTGATATGCTTGGCTGGGAAATACACATAATTAACAATAATACTAAAGTTGAGTATGGTGACTGGTTAGGTGGACTTGGAGCAACTAAGTGGATTGATAGACTGGTTGATGTTGGCAAAGCTGAGAAAATCTATCAAGTAGCTTCTTCCTATTACTTAATTAAAGCTAAAGATTTAATACCTGAAATTGCCTTAGTTGAAGCCAATGCTAAGAATGGAGTAACAAAGGATGGCTGGATTAGTGACTTTTTTATGGATACAAAGGCTTTAAATGAATGTGCTTTAGATGATGTAATCGTAGTTCAAACATATGACGCAAGTTAAGGTTAACTATGGGCTTACGCTTGCAAAAACGCATTTCATTGTTTAAAGGCTTAACACTTAACTTAAGCAAGACTGGTGCAAGCGTAAGCATTGGTACACGTGGGGCAAGACTTAATATACGTGGCGATAAAGTTACTGGTAGCGTAGGTTTGCCAGGCACAGGCTTAAGTTATAGGCAACGCTTGGATAACTTAAGCAATACAGAACAAGCACAACAAATAGAGCAAATACAGGATTTACACACCCCAAGCGATAGCGTTAGCGAGCAACAAGATAAAGAATTAACTTGGAAGCTACTTGCATTGCTGTTTTTTATTGGTTTTGCTGTTGTAACGGCACTTTACCTAGCTAAGTAAATGATCGTATTTGGGAGCATAAAGACTTTAAAATACAGTTATGACACAAGAAATGCTAACTGTAGGCTTTAACGATAGCGAAGATAAGTTGGTGTTTAAGTTTGATATGAACTACATAAATACGGATGACGCTGTTAGGTTGAAGGTAATGACTAGGCTTAAGGCAATGGTTGACGCTGAGTTAGATTACTTAACAAGTGAGCGAGTGATACTGAAATAACGCTACAAAATGTTAAAATAGCATTGCACAGCGTGTAACCGCAATCTTGTTAAGTTACTGAAATTGCGTAAATTTTTAGATGCACGTAGCTATTGGGTTTGCTGTTCGTAGTTACACAAAAGTTACACACCACTAATTTTGGAGACGTAAGTGATTGATTATAAAGCGGTATTTACTTACGTAGTTATTGAGTGGGAATAACCCCCCACTCTTTTTTCAATGACCGAGTTACGCCAATCCGCCCTTGCTATATTGGCTATTGCAGATGCGCAAATAAAAGTAAGTCGAGTATTTGAACTATTCGATGACTATCAACAGCAACGCATCACCCTCAAAACTGCAGACATATTGAATGATCAGGATCTCCAACTACCGGGGCGCCCGCCAAAGCCTGAGTTAATTCCACCTTTGGAAGTTCCCAAAAGAAGAATGGATACCGTAGAAGGTAGGGCATCGCTACTGCACTCACTTGCACACATTGAATATAACGCCATCAACTTGGCTTTAGATGCTATCTGGCGTTTTCCTAATATGCCTCAGAAATATTATGAAGATTGGCTGAAGGTTGCTAAAGAAGAGGCATACCATTTCACACTAGTGAATCGCTATATCCAATCATTTGGATTTACTTACGGGGATTTTCCTGCTCACAATAGTTTGTGGGAGATGGTCGAGCGCACCAAAGATGCAGTCATTGCCAGAATGGCCTTAGTGCCCAGAACAATGGAGGCCAGAGGCTTGGATGCTGTTCCGATGATTCGAGATCGTTTTAAGCAAATTAAAGAATTGGGCGCCGTAGAAATATTAGAAATTATTCTTCGAGATGAGATTGGGCATGTCGGTATTGGTAATCACTGGTTCAATTTCTTGTGCGCTAAAGAAAATCTCTCGCCAATTTCAGCCTATAGAGATTTGGCTAAAAAATACTGTGCACCAAAATTAAGGGGGCCTTTCAATATGGAGGCTCGTAAACAAGCAGGTTTTAGTGATGAAGAGCTTGGCTTGCTTGGCGTATAGTTAATCCATCACCATTAGGAGGGCGCATGAATTTATCTCGTCGAACTTTTATTGCATCAGCAGCATTAGCGCCGGTAGCTTGTGGCGTTCCACTGGCATATGAGCGCGGTACTCCCATCTCCCAGCCAAATCCATTGCCAACAGTTCGTCCCCCTCAAGTTGGGCAGGAGTGGAACTATGTCAAGAAGGATGTTTTCAATGGGAAGACTCTTGGCATTATTACTGAGAGAGTTGCTAGTCTGGGCTCAAGCATAACGATTGAGCGCTCAGAAGATGGGAATATGCTTCCCAATGAAATTCAGGGGCCGTGGGGGATGGTACGAACTGACCCACAATGGCCAAAACTCGTCAGTTTTAATCCTGCCATTCCTTTGTGGCCAGAAGAGTTAAGCGCTACTTGGAATAAGCAAATCATCACTAAGTACAGCATTGGGGGCTACCCAGAGGGGAGACTTAGTTGGCAGGAATATATGAGTGCTCATGGTTGGGAAAATATTACCGTTCCTGCGGGTACATTCTTGACCTTGCGCTACCAAAGTTTAATTAATTATGAAAGTGATGACGATAATAAAGTGAATTGCATTCACAAGGAAACAGCTTGGTTTGCACCGAGTATTGGTCGTTGGGTTGCTCGGGAGTCTTCTGGCTCTTATATGATTCAGGGTCAATTGGGCATGCCAAATCGTGAGGAAAGCCTTCAATGGCAACTGACCTCATACAAGTAATGTATTTACGTAGGCTATTGCTAATAGCTCTACCAGTTTTACTGGCGGGTTGTATTTCTTCGCAGCCATTTCCTCAGGGTATGGTTGTTGCTCAGCCCGTACCAACACCAATAGTTCGCGCTCCTAAGGTGGGGCAGGAGTGGGTTTATCAAATCCGCAATGTTTTTAACCAGGAAATTGTTGATACCG
Source organism: Polynucleobacter sp. QLW-P1DATA-2 (assembly GCF_001870365.1). NCBI lineage: Bacteria > Pseudomonadati > Pseudomonadota > Betaproteobacteria > Burkholderiales > Burkholderiaceae > Polynucleobacter > Polynucleobacter sp. QLW-P1DATA-2. Next base: position 84,903 of record NZ_LZMQ01000003.1, read on the forward strand.
TAACCGAACAGGTTGTTTCGGTTGGCAGGGAGATTCGGATTGCTAGATCTGGGTTGAAAGCAGGCCCTCTTCCCGATGAAATTCAGTCACCATGGGGATTTGTTGTGCAAGACCCCCATTGGAGCACTCCGCAAATATTTCAACCGGCGATTCCGCTTTGGCCGATACAACTACAGCCTGGCATCAATCAGTTTTATAAAACCCAATATCAAGTACTCGGATATCCAGATGGAAGTTATTACTGGGGTCTGAGTATGAATTCACTCGCTTGGGAGCAAATTCAGAGTCCTGCAGGTAATTTTCTTGCTCTTCACTTTCATAATGAAGCCCCTTATTTCCAAAGTAATGACCTCTTTCGGGTTCAAAATATCCGAGATGAAGATGTCTGGTTTTCCCCGGAAGTGGGGCGTTGGGTAATCCGCAGGGGGAGTGGCCGCTACATTACGCTTGGAGTTTCTTGGTTTAACCCATACTGGGAAGACTATTTGCAATGGGAGTTAGTCTCCTGGAAGTGAGCAAAGCGCTTAAAATAGGCGGATTGCTATGTATACCGTTAAAGAACTATTTCCAACCTTACAAGGTGAAGGCGCTCACGCCGGACGTGCGGCAGTATTTTGCCGTTTTACTGGCTGCAATCTATGGAGTGGTCGAGAAGAGGATCGCGCAACTGCTGTATGCCAATTTTGCGACACAGATTTTGTTGGTAGCGACGGTATCGGTGGCGGAAAGTTTGAGACTGCTAAAGACTTAGCGGATGCTATTGAATTCGCATGGATAAGTACCTTGGCAGGGCCTCAACAAAGATATGTTGTCTTTACTGGTGGAGAACCCCTTTTGCAGTTGGATGAAGAACTGATTGCAGCGCTTCATCAAAAAGGATTTGAGGTGGCTATTGAAACGAATGGCACTATCAAGGTTCCAAAGGGGGTTGATTGGATTTGTGTGAGCCCAAAGGTAGGCTCTGATTTGATCGTACTGCAAGCGAATGAGTTGAAATTGGTAATCCCTCAAGTGGGCCATGATTCTCTAGAAAATTTAATGGCCCGCTTTGAGAAGATGGATTACCGGAATCGATTCTTGCAGCCCATGGATGGACCAAACCTCAAAAGCAATACCGAATTAGCCGTAGGCTTATGTCAAAAAAGACCATTGTGGAGATTGAGTATTCAATCGCATAAACTGATTGGTATCCGATAAATAAGCATCAGCAAATACTCATTACTTTAAAGAATTGAATGACTAGTAAACAACCTGCTATCTCTATAACCCGCCGCCTTGAATTTGACTCGGGTCATCGCATCCCTAATCATGATGGGCAATGTAGGCACTTGCATGGCCATCGCTATGCTATTGAAGTTACCTTAACTGGTGAGGTTGCCAATCACCCCGGTAAAGCGGATGATGGCATGGTCTTGGATTTTGGTGATATTAAGCGCCTCACAAATCAATATGTAGTTGAGCAATGGGATCATGCCTTTTTGGTGGCCAAAGAAGATGAAGGTCTCGTTGCTTTCTTGGCCAGTTTGCCGAATCACAAGACGGTGATCATGGAGCATGTACCTACGGTTGAAAATTTAGCGAATGCTGCATTCGCAATACTGCAGCCAGTTTTTAGCAAAGCATTCGGTGGCCGTCTTGAGTTATCTGCGGTTCGATTGTATGAAACCCCAAATTGTTGGGCTGATGTTCATCATTCTTAAATGAATCAAGCTGAACTTGATCATCAGTTCATGCAGCATGCTTTCGAGCAAGCTCAACTTGCTGCTGCTGCGGGTGAAGTTCCAGTGGGGGCTGTGTTAGTCCGCGATGGACAGATCATCTCCAAAGCATTCAATAAGCCCATCTCAAATCATGACCCAAGTGCGCATGCAGAAATGCTGGCACTGAGACAGGCTGCCAAGGCTGAGCAAAACTACCGTCTTCCAGGAAGCACTTTGTATGTCACTCTAGAGCCCTGTACGATGTGCTCCGGTGCCATTCTTCATGCCAGAGTTGATCGAGTGGTATTTGGTGCTCCGGATCCTAAAACGGGTGCTGCTGGAAGTGTTTTGGATGTATTCTCATCAAAACTAATCAATCATCAAACCAGCATTGAGGGTGGCGTTATGGGTGAAGAGTGTGGCCAGCTATTAAGAAGCTTCTTTAAGGAGCGGCGTTGAAGTCTATTCATCTTATTGCACCTTCTGGCGCTAGCTTGGATGAGAAAAGTCCCTTAGCCGGCATAGAGACCCTCAAATCCCTGGGAATTGCTATTCACAATCCTGACTGTATACATCGTGTGCATGAGCGATTTGCTGGCAGCGATACAGAGCGATTAAACGAGCTGAATCAAATTGCAACATTGGATCCTCAGCATCTTGTCATGGCGATGCGTGGGGGCTATGGTCTTCATCGCCTACTTTCGAATATCGAGTGGAATGCCATTGCAAAGGCCGTCAAGAATGGCCTGCAGATTTGTGGGCATAGCGATTTCACAACATTCGAGTTGGGTTTATTGGCAAAGACGGGTGCCATTAGTCTTTCTGGCCCGATGTTGAATTACGACTTTGGCAGAATCGATGAAAGCGGCAAGGTAGCTCCCTTGGATAAATTTACGTGGAAGCATTTCTTATCTGCGGTTCAAGACCGAAAACTTGATTGTGCTATCACTGCTCCTCAGGCTTTCTTAGGGCAGTCTGTATCGGGTGCTATTTCTGGAATGCTTTGGGGTGGTAACCTCACTGTACTAGCAAGCCTTATCGGTACACCATACATGCCATCGAGCTCTCAAACCCAGGGCGGTATTTTGTTCTTAGAGGATGTCAATGAGCATCCTTATCGACTAGAGAGGACCTTGATGCAGCTCCTGGACGCCGGCGTCCTTAATAATCAGGCTGCATTATTGTTAGGTGGTTTTTCTGCTTATCGTTTGTATGACAACGACAAGGGTTACAACCTTGAACGTGCCATCAATTTCATTCGTGAACGCTTACCAAAATCAATCCCGATCATGACGGATCTACCATTTGGTCATCAGGCGAGCAAGCTCACATTGCCTGTTGGTGCAAATGCAACCGTCGATTACAACACCTCAGGTTTTACGCTTAAGGCTCAGTGGTGAATATTTCTTTGAGAGTATTGGTTTCTCAAAGTCTCTTTTTTATAGCGCTTACATTCACGGGAGCAGCAATGGCAACCGAAGAGCCAAAATACTCTGTTCTTGAAAAATCAGCTCCATTTGAGCTTCGATCTTATGCGCCAATGATCTTGGCTGAGGTTCAAGTTGAGGGTGATTTAGATGAGGCATCAAGCCAAGGTTTTCGACTGATTGCAGCCTATATTTTTGGTCAAAACCAAGTTAGTGAAAAAATAGCGATGACCTCACCGGTTGCGGTTGAGGAGCAGCCTCCTAAAAGCGCCAAGATCGCGATGACTGCCCCAGTCAATATTGAAGGTAATGCTGGTCAGTGGACTGTCTCTTTTGTTATGCCCTCTGAATATTCCATGGAAACTCTACCGAAGCCTTTGAATGCAAAAGTGCAGCTAAGGCAAATCCCTGCAGTCAGAAGAGCGGTCATTACTTTTTCTGGTTTCTATAACAGCCAAAAAGTTGCTGAGAAAACAGTGGAGCTGGAAGGGTGGATGAAGACTAAAAATTTACAGGCAGCCGGTACGCCTAAGTTTGCTCGTTATAACCCACCTTGGACGCTACCATTCCTGCGCCGTAACGAGATCATGATTGATGTGCGCGACTAAATCAGTTTAAGACTTAGTTTTTAGCTTCAAAACTCTTTAATAAGTATTGTGCCCCTCCGCCAATACCCAATGCTTTGCTTAGGGTAGGCAGCGCATCAGCAAGGTGCTTTTCTAGTGTCCATGGGGGATTAATCACAAACATCCCACTGGCTTGTAGACGCCTCTCGCCTGGCGCATTCTCAACGCGTAATTCTGTATGAAGCCATGAGCGCTTATGCGCAGCGCAAATCTTCTTCATGCGATCAGGCAGCGCTGCTGATTCCCTTCTGGGGAGAACGGGATACCAGATTGCATAGCATCCGGTAGCGAAGCGCAGCAGGGCCTCCTCGATTGCAGTCTCAAGATAGCGATAGTCTTGCTTGTCCTCATAAGAAGGATCAATCAACACTAAACCGCGCCTACTTGGAGGGGGCAGTAGGCCTTTAAGCCTACTAAAACTATCTTCAGCATAGACGTCGATTTGCTTAGACTGCTTCAATTGACCAATATTGTGACGAAGAATATCAATTTCCTTGGGGTGCAGCTCAAATAACTTTAGTCGGTCTTGTGACCTTAAGAGTTGCGCCAGAATAAAAGGAGAGCCTGGGTAAGTATTGAGCTCGCCTTCAGCGTTGACGGATTCAACACACTCTATGTATTTTTGAATGCTCTCAGGAATGGCATTTCCTGCCTCTTTAAACTTGAGCAAGCGAAATATTCCGCTCTCAGCTTCTTTGCTAACCACTGCAAACCCATCTTCCAGACTGTAAATACCAGCGCCAGCATGGGTATCAACCATTGTGAGGGCACCAGGCTTTTCCTGTAAATACTCAAGCAGATGAATCAGTGTGAGATGTTTGAGGATGTCAGCATGGCTGCCAGCATGAAAGGCGTGTCGATAGCTAAACATAGAGCTTTAGCCTAAGTTTCCGGATGATGGAGTAAATTGCGCCCTGATAAAAAATACCAGAGTGATTGCAATAACTGCAATGGATGCGTACTGCAGTGGAAGGTTTAATTCCAGATCCATGATTTGAGTGATGTGCACGTAAATGGCAACAATACCGCCGAGGGCAATTAAGCGAGACCAAATGGCACGAGGGATGAGTTGTGATTGGGGAACGCGCAGCGCTAAAAGGGCTCCAAGCATGCCACACCACATGCCAACTCCAGAACCAGCGAGAACATCAGTTGGCCAATGCGCTCCAACTGCAATCCGGGATAGTCCTACAAGCGAGGCAATGCCAAATAGGATTAGCAAATGGCTGCGCTTATCTCTGGGGGTGGCAAAGTACAACGCGCTCGCAATTGCAAAGGCCGTTAAGGTATGACCTGAAGGAAATGCCTTGAAAAGCAGGGGCTCACCAATGCGATGAAAGCTCCCATCCGATAAAAGCCCAGCTGGTCTTGGTAAATCAAATATATTTTTGAGGATCGAACTGCTTAAGCCGGAAATTACCCCGCCGAAGATGCCTGCAGTCAACAAACGTGGCGCTAAGAGAAGTAATGGAGATGCGAGAGCAAATATGCCCCAACCATTTCCGAGGAAGGTAAGCCATGCCCAAAGGGTATCTGGCAATAATTGCGTGAAGCCGTTGATAAATTGAAAGCTAGAGATCTGGAGTTCACTAAAGTAAATGGCAAAAGCCAGCGCACAAGGAAGTAACGGTAAAAACCAGATGTAATTTGGAATCGCTTGCTTACTCATCCAGCTTAACGACCTTTTGCCTTGTCAGTTTCTTGCAATTGGACTGTGACTTTGTCCAGCACCTGGGTAACGCTAATCGCTTGCATGCAAACGTTGTCGTGGCATGGTGTTTTGCGATGATTGGCCGCACTCACGCAAGGAGAGCAAGCAAGATTAGCGGTGATAGCAATTGAGTTGCCTACAGAGCCATAGAGTGCAGGTGTTTCAGGTCCGAAAAGAACCACAGTTCGTAGTGGTGTCACGGCAGAGAAGTGTCCAGGACCAGAATCATTGGTCACCATGACATCAGACAGGGTATAGAGCGGGGGCAACTCAGCAAAACTTACCTGTCCAGCAAAGTTCAACGCATTCTTCACGTTAGCAACGGAGCGCACCTTGTCGACATAGACAAATTCTGCAGGTGAGCCGGTGATCAAAATTAAATCATTGGGGTAGCGTTGATTTACCGCTTGAATGAGTTCAGAAAATCGTTGCTGAGCCCAGCGACGTTGGGGTAAAAGATCGCTCGCATTTGGATTAATCAGAATCAGACGATCTTTTCCATAAGTGAATGGGATGCCAGCTTCAGATGCTTTCTTTTCGATGCGGGCCAATACTTTTTTCAAGACATCAGGGTTGATGATCGCTTGCTCTAGCTTGACTTCAGAATCTGAGATATGAATTTTGCTAAATGGTACTTCAATCTCTTTTGCAAATGCGGCATGAATCAAGGAGAGAAAGTTTTTGGTAATGTGAATATGCGGGTTGTAATGTACCTTGCGAGTGAGCATGAAGCCACGCCACAAGCCTTCACCATGAAAGATGTGATAGCCAACGCGACGACGAGCACCACAAAGACCAGTCAATAGGGCAGTAAACCGCGAGAAGAGCTCTAAATCAATGACGGTATCAATGCGATGAGTGCGGGCCAAAAATTAAAAAACGGAGAGTGTCTTTAATTAAGCCACCCAAGCTAGACGAGTCAATTGTGAAAATATTTTCCGGTTTGACGGTGTTGAGAAGGGTGAGGCTAGCGCGATTGCTTTTAAAGATTAAAAAGAATAATTCAGCGCCGCGAGCTTGAGCATTGCGCATTGCTGGGTCAACCAAGATAGCGCTACCCATTTCTGATAGTTCGATAAAGAGGAGTTTCTTGGGCTGCTCTGGGCCGCGACTAAAAATATTTTTAATACCATCAATTAGAGCAACTATTGGACTAGCAATTGCACACAAGGGCACTCCAACCCAATGATCAATGGCACGCATGGTATTGACACTAATAGTCATAGTTGTACTCTGAAAGAATTATTTTCGTTTTAATAAAAAGTATGCGCCAGGTAATACAGAGATGACCGTAATTGCACCATAGCTAATAGAAGCCAATACAGTTAATGAAGGGTTGACCCCCCACAGCGCCAACACAGAAGATAAAGTGGCTTCACGCAGACCCCAACCAGAAATACTGATTGGCAACATTAATAGAAGGCTCAAGGCAGGTAGACCAATCATCAGGCTAGATATTGGGGCTTCAGTCCCGTAGGCCTTGAGACAAAAGCCGAATGCCAAAATAATAAAGCCATGAATAGCAATAGCAAAGATAGCCTGGGCTATATTCATGGGCCACGAAAAGGCCAAATGAATACCAGGCATCGCATTGCTCATGCGTAGGCGATTCAATAGTTTCTGTAAGAGCTCACGACTAGGTGTCCAGGCCAGGGCTAGCGCAACAGCTAAGCCTGCAAAGATCATGATGGCTACCACTGCATAGCCTAAGTCTTGACCCCATGCGGCGAGTGTGGCGCCGCCCAAAATAAGACCGAGACCACCCAGCAAGTTATTGCCAGCTAGACCTAAGAGTCGGTCTACCAATACCATTGCGAAACTGAGCCGCAGTTTTGGATTGGCATGCTCTAGATCTACTGAGTGGTGTAGCTCATCATCTAGCTTTTTCGTTTCACTTAGATTGTCGCCACTAGTTAAGTGAGTTGCTGTAATTGCGCGATAGCTGTCACCACCCAGAGTGCTTGGCAGGCCCTGATTAATGAGTCCGCCTGCAAAGTAGAGGGCAATATAACTTTTCAGACTGCCATGAAGTCCTACGCTGCGCATTAAAAATCCCCAGCGAAGTCCACCACAAATAAAGGCGCAGCAAATCGCTAATGCAGCAGCGATCAACCAAGCTGGCTCCATTTTGATTTCAGAATGGAATAAGGTGTACCAGTCAATTCCGCTGGTTGCCTTCCAGAGCAGGGCAATCGACAACAGAATACGGATAGTTGGCCACGCACGCTTGAGAATTGATTTCCACCCGGATGGGGTTTTTGGGGTGGATTGGGGTTGTGAACTCATAGGCGTAAGGATAATGCTTTGGGCGCCTAAGGTCTTGAATTTGGGCGAATTACTCCGCTAAACCCGAGCCCTGCCAGTTGCTACAAAGACTGAAGTCAAATTTGGACAAGACTTGGCCAAAACGCTTGATTTCCAGGGTCTCGATCGGATCGCAGCGTTCAAAAGCCGACTTATTACCAACTGGTGCCTCAAATGACAAGCCGGACCAGCTAATCAGAAGAATATTAGCGCCACGGGGAAGTTGCCCAAACCAGAGGTCAAACTGATCTTGTCGCTCATCCAGCACAAAGACTGGGGTAGGTTTTGCATACCAAGTTGCACGGCTTCCGAGAGTCCAGTTTTGTACAGCAATGCCATTGGCTTTTGTTGTCTGCGTCAACTCAGCAGCTTTTTGCCCTGCAGCTTTCCAGCCATAGAGATCTGCAATCGGATTGGATTTGACTGTTGCGGAACTGATTCCTCCGGAAAGAACGTATGCAAATCCAATACAGCAAACTAGAACTTGAGTAATAAAAAGAGTGCGGATGAGTCGGTGATGTTGTGTTGACCATGCTTTAGCTAAACCGATGCCGGCGAATGGCGCAAGACAGAACCATGCCGGTGATGTCCAGTGAGGTAAGCCACCGCCTCCAGATAGCCCGGTAAAAATGAAAAAAGGAATAACAAAAAATCCCAATAAGGCGAATAAAGAAAGTTTGCTACCGTGAATGCAGTGCTTAATAAATAAATAAGCACCTAAGATAAGTAGAGGCCCGTAGACTAAGGCTTGGATTCCTAAGTAGGCGCCCAATCGACGCCAGAGCCAGGCGCCACCGGCACCATGAGCAATTTGGTATTTAAAGGATATCCAGTCGTTTACCCAATTCCAATAGAGCACTGGTGTGATTAAAAGCAGAGCAAACCCAACTGCCAGCCAAAAACCTGCAGTATTAATCCATCGTTTTTTAGGATTGCTCAAAAAAATGAATAGTACAGCGAGTGCAGTAAATGCCGCAGTGTATTTGCTCAGACCTGCCAATCCTAATAAGCCCCCAGTAATGAGCCAGTCACTAATGCTGAAATGATCCTTGCTTAGCCAGCGCAGCGACATCATCATCAGGCCAAGACTTAAGGGTACGAGTAGGGTATCGGGCAACAAACCAATTGCTAAAACATGAGGCATGGGTGCAGCGATGATTGCGAGCACCGCCATCAGGCCACAGCTATTTGCTGAGGGTAATGCGCTAGTTAAGTAGGCTGCATTGGGACCTTGGATGAATCGATGCACTTCCAGTGTCACTTGATATACCAAATAGCAAGATAAGATCCAAAGTAATTCTGGGATGAGTCGAATGACTCCTTCGGAAGAGGTCAGAGTTACCAGTGGCCATTGAATCCACCCTACTAATGGCGGGTGATCAAAATAACTCCAAGCTAAGTGCTGTGCATATAGGGCGTAGTGGGCTTCATCAACTGAGAACTCAATTGCAAAGCCTAGGGCAAAGTGCACCAATGCTACGAGGCATACGCTGATTACAGCCCAGCTTGAAGGAGATTGATGGCGCATGCCTTGATTTTAGACTCAGTTTTTTATCGTCTTCAGTAATTATTTGGGACAATGGAATGATGCTTAAGACTATCTCCTTTTCCTTCATTGTCTGCATGGCGCTTAGCTTGGTTGGCTGTGCTGGTTTTGGAGGGGGTACGGTTGAAAATGAATCAGGGCAGGCTTTGAATGTAGACCAAATCCCTGCTCAGGAAGAGCTTCCAAAATTTTCAGCAGAGACCGCGCGCGAGGGAATGCCAAATGGTTGGAATTTTTATCGCATAGCACCCTATAAAAAGAATACGGTTTACCGCCTTGAAAATTATCAAGGGCGTACGGTCCTCAGCGCCAACTCCAAAACCTCAGCTTCTGGACTGGCTGTGAAATTGCGTCCACGCCAGGCAAATAATTTATGGTTGCAATGGGAATGGAAAGCAACTGGCGCATTACCTGAGGCCGATAACACAGAAGGGTATCGTGATGATGCGCCCTTAAGAATCTTGGTGGCCTTTGACGGCAATAAATCCAAACTTCCCTTAAAAGAAAAAATGAATTTCGAGATGGCCAATCTCATTAGCGGCCAAGAGATGCCCTATGCAACCTTAATGTATATCTGGTCTGGTAAAGCTCCAGTCGATACGATCATTACCAACGCGCATACTGCAAGAGTCAAAATGATTGTGGTGGATTCGGGTTGGGAGAGTTTGGGTGAGTGGCGCAAGCATCAGCGTGATCTTGCTGCTGACTATCAGCGTGCCTATGGAGAAGCTGCCGGACAAGTGATTGGCGTCGCATTGCTTACTGATACCGACAATACTAAATCCGAAACCCGAGCCTTCTATGGTGACATTGAATTGATTCGGAAAAGCCCAAAATAACAAATCAGAATCCCAAGTGGGTTAGGCTAAATGTGAGAAGGGCTCCAACGTTTTAATAAAAGCGCGTTACTGAGAACGCAAAAGCTCGAGAGGGCCATCGCGCTCCCAGCTAGCATAGGCGATAGGTATCCTAGCGCCGCGAGAGGGATGCCAATGGAATTGAATCCAAATGCCCAAAACAAGTTTTGTTGAATCTTCTTCCAGGTTCTCTTCGAAATATCAATTGCATCGGCTACTAGGCTGGGATCGCCACGCATCAAAGTAATTCCAGCGGCTTGCATCGCTACATCAGTGCCCGTAGACATGGCCATACCCACATCAGCAGAGGCTAATGCAGGTGCGTCGTTCACGCCATCACCCACCATGGCGACATATTGACGAGCGTTATTTATCTCAGAAGATTGGAGTTGGCGAATAATGTCTGCCTTATCGCTAGGCATGATCTGTCCATACACTTTGTCAATAGAAAGAGACTGCCCTACGCGTTGGGCTGCAGCATTGTTATCGCCTGAAAGCATGACGGTCCGAATACGCATCTGATGTAATGCAGCGATTGCTACCTTGGCATTGGGTTTCAGTTCATCACCAAATGCAATGATGGCAAGAGGGCTTGGTGGATTTGTTTGATTCATTAATACTGAAATAGTTTGACCAGCATCCAAGGCACTCTGCGCCCTATTGAGAATATCTGCATAGTGTGGATTATTTTCTAAAGATGCAATGCTTTGCAAAGCAAGACTTTGGCCTATCCATGGGCCTGCACTAGGTTGGCCCATAATGCCTACGCCTGGTAATGCCTTACTTTCTGACGGGGTGACAGGAGTGAGACCGGCTTTTTTTGCGGCATCTAGTAATGCCTTTGCCAAAGGATGTTCGCTGCCCATTTGTAAGCCAGCAGCACTAGCCAGCATCTCATCACTATCAAGCGCATTCGTAAACGGAATAAAGGCCAATACTTTAGGCTTGCCGATAGTAAGCGTACCTGTTTTATCAAAGGCAACCACGTTTAAGCGATGCGCCAGTTCCAATACTTGAGGGTCTTTAATCAAAATGCCAAAGCGCGCTGCAACTCCTGTGCCGGCCATGATAGCTGCCGGTGTTGCTAGGCCAAGAGCGCAAGGGCATGCAATTACTAAGACGGAAACTGCCCGCAATATCCCGATGGAAGTGGAGTCTAAATAAAGCCAATTTGCCAAGCCGGTAAGTAGAGCAATCCCAATCACGCTTGGAACAAAAATAGCGCTGACACGATCTACTAATTTTTGGATCGGGGCCTTTTGAGTTTGCGCATCTTCAACTAAAGAGATGATTTGAGATAAGACACTCTCAACCCCCACGGCCTTAGTGTTAACGACCAATACACCTTCTCCATTCAGCGATCCACCGATGACCTTTGCACCTTGTAATTTTTTAAGGGGGGCACTTTCTCCCGTGAGGAGCGATTCATCGACATGACTAATGCCAAACACGATAACGCCATCAACGGGAATGCGTTCGCCGGGCATCACCAAAATATGATCCCCCGGAAAGACTTGCTCTAAAGGTAATTCGCGGTATTGCTCTAAAAACGAACCTTCGCCAACAACGGCATTTGAATTAAGAACCTTTGCATTTTCCGGCCACAGTTTTTGGAGTGCACGAATCGCTTCACTTGTTTGTTGTTTTGCTCTTGCCTCTAGCCATTTGCCTAGCAAGACCATGCAAATAATGACAGTTGAGCCCTCAAAATAAAGTTCATGACTTTCATCTGGCAATGGCATCATTAAATACACGCTTAAGCCATAAGCGGCACTAGTACCAAGAGCAACTAGCAAATCCATATTGCCTGCGCCAGCAAGCAATGATTTAAAACCTGCCTTATAAAAACGCCAGCCCAAAATAAATTGCACGGGAGTGGCCAAAATAACTTGCCACTTTGGTGAGAGCGCCCAATGTATTCCAAATAGCATTAGAAACATTGGAAGAAATAGCGGGGCGGAGAGGGTAAAGCTGAGTAGTACTCGACCCAGGCCATCCGATCCCCAAAAAGTGTGTGAGTAGTTTGCTTTGGAATTACCATGAGGGGTGCTTACTATTGCCGAGTAACCCGTTTTTTCAACTAAGGCAATCACGCCATCGATATTGATCTCAGATCTGGGCTTGAGCCGCACCTTAGCCTGTTCAGTGGCCAAGTTAACGCTAGCGGCCTCAACCCCAGGAATCCGAAGGAGTGCCTTCTCAACCCTAGCGACACAGGAAGCACAGGTCATTCCACCAATATCTAGGGTAAAAAGCGCTGAATTTGTCTCATTTGGGTTGCTCATATGGAAGATAATCTACTGAATGCAGGGCAAATTCAATGCAAAGGAGCCGATATGTTGAATCTGAAAGTATCTGGAATGACCTGTGGAGGCTGTATTAATGCTGTTACTAGGGCTGTTCAGGCTCAGGACCCGACAGCGAAAGTCCAGGCAGATCTCGCTAGCCAGATGGTCAATCTAGAAACGACGCTGAGTTTTAGCCAGGCCGCGCAATTAATAACTGAGGCAGGATTCCCTGTCTCCCAGTAAGTTACTTGGGTCGCACCAGCAAATTTTTGCCGGTGCGGTTAATCTACCCGCTATTTAACAAGAAGCACATTTAGCAATTTTGGGTTCCAAGCCCCAGAATTTCGCATCATAGGAGAAGGTAGTGTCATTGACTGTAGAGACCGTTCAAGGAGCGCTAAAAAGCTTAATTGATCCAAATACGAAGATTGATTTTGTAACGGCAAAAAATGTAAAGAACCTCAAGGTTGAGGGAGGCGATATCGCTTTGGATATTGTTTTAGGTTATCCAGCTAAGAGTCAGTTTGATGCTGTTCGTAAATCCGTTATCAATGCTTTGCGTGAGTTACCTGGCGTCAAAAATGTGAGCGTCAATGTCTCTAGTCAGATTGTTGCGCATGCGGTACAGCGGGGGGTGAAGTTATTGCCCGGTGTGAAAAATATTATTGCGGTAGCCAGTGGTAAAGGCGGCGTAGGTAAATCAACTACTGCTGTGAACCTAGCATTGGCACTTGCAGCAGAGGGTGCGCAAGTTGGTATTTTAGATGCGGATATTTATGGCCCAAGTCAGCCGATGATGCTCGGCATTACTGGCAGACCTAACTCAATAGAAGAAAACACTATTGAGCCGATGGAAGGACATGGTTTGCAAGCGAGCTCTATTGGCTTCTTAATTGATGATGATGCACCGATGGTTTGGCGTGGCCCGATGGTGACATCTGCATTAGAGCAATTACTGCGCCAAACCCGTTGGCGTGACTTAGATTACTTGGTCGTAGATATGCCACCAGGTACTGGTGATATTCAATTAACCTTATCGCAAAAAGTTCCCGTCACTGGTTCGGTGATTGTCACCACTCCGCAAGACATTGCTTTGCTCGATGCTCGTAAAGGTTTAAAGATGTTTGAGAAGGTTGGCGTTCCGATCATTGGCATTATTGAGAACATGAGCACTTATATCTGCCCAAGTTGTGGCCATGAAGAGCATGTCTTTGGTGCTGGCGGTGGCGAGAAGATGTGCAAGGAGTATGGCGTGGAATTTTTAGGCGCTTTACCCCTCAATTTATCCATCCGAGAGCAGGCGGATGCTGGTCGCCCAACCGTCGTTGCTGATCCTGATGGCGCTATCAGTGGAATCTACAAAAACATTGCTAGACAGGTTGCTATCAGAGTCGCTACTCTATCTAAAGATATGAGCAGTAAATTTCCGAACATCGTTGTTCAAAACACTTAAGGCCCTGAGCATCTATGCGCTTTGCGGTATTAATGCGTAAACAAAATATGGATAACCCATGGGTTTCATACCGGTGGGTGCCCCAGGAAGTATTGCCTGATTTTGGGCAATTCACTGGCAATTCAAGTCATTCACTCTCTGGTCAATTTTTGGAGCGTGATGCGGATGGAGAATCTTGGTTATTTACTGGTTATGAACTAGACCTCTTTCCAGATGAGGCTGAAGGTTACTATCTCAACGTATCTGCAACTACACCATGTTGGTTTGTGATGTGGAGATTAGAAGAAGACATTGAGCGCTATATTGATGAGCAATCATTGCCTTTGGCAAGAGTCGAGTCCACTATCGCAGTCCCACATCGAATTTGTGTGAGCTATAACGAAGCTGCACGTTTGCTTGATGGTGGAGAGTCAGTCGATACCATTCCCCTGAACGATGAACATGCTTCTTGGTTGCAGGAGTATGTCAATGAGCACTATCGACCTGAACCTAAGAAGCGCCATAAGCCCGCATCATTCAAGGGTGCGGACCGTTCTGCGGGGGAATGATGGCGGATGGTTTTTTAAGTCGCTGGTCGCGCCGCAAGGCTGGTAAAGAAGATGAGCTCATTGAGCAGCCCAAATCTAATGTTGAGCCAGTTAAGTCATTAGAGCTCCAAGAGAGCGAGGCGCCACCCCCAGCTACGCTAGAGGACGTCGATAAGATCGACCGTTTTGCCCCAGATTTTTCTGCTTTCATGAAGTCTGATGTAGATCCGGCAGTTCAGCAGGCAGCGCTCAAGAAGATGTTTACTGACCCTCATTTCAATATCATGGATGGCTTGGATATTTATATTGATGATTACTCCAAGGCGGACCCATTGCCACCTGGCATGCTAGAGAGAATGGTTCAAAGCGATATGCTCAATTTGTTCCGCAAGAAGGACGAAGCAATTGCTCAGCAAGATTTAGCCCCAATCGAGCCGCCTTCTGCGGAGTCTGCAAAATCTGATTTAACATCCACACAATCTATTTCTCAGGATAAACCTGCAAACTTGGATGAAATGCCGATAAAGTCGGATCAGAACAAAACCTAAAAGGTTGTCAATGAGTCAAAAATTAGTCTGTAACTGTAATGGCACGATGCCTTTGGATGCGAAGGCCTTGGGTGTCCCAGTTCACAACTCCCTATGTAGGCAAGAAGTGGGCTCTTTCTTGAAGGCCTTAGACGGTTCAGATTCACTAGTGGTTGCCTGTACGCAAGAGGGTGCTTTATTTAATGAATTGGCAGAGCAAGCCGAAAAACCTTTAATTGCACCATTGCGCTTTGTAAACATTCGCGAAGTTGCGGGTTGGACCCAAGAGGCAAAATCATCAGGACCAAAGATTGCTGCTTTATTGGCCTTGGCTGATATGCCCGAGGCTGAGCCTGTCCCCGTCGTGAATTACGAAAGCCAGGGAAGACTCTTGATTGTTGGCCCTGGATCACAAGTAATCCCATGGGCTGAAAAACTCAGCACATCCCTAGATGTTTCTGTTCTCTGTACTGAACCTGGTGATCTTCCGCTCGCTCGTAATTACCCCATTTATAGTGGAGTAGTAAGTAAGTTAGATGGCTATCTTGGTAATTTCTCAGTCGAATGGGATTTGCAAAATCCAATTGATCCAGAAATGTGTACACGCTGCGGCGCTTGTGTGGACGCTTGTCCAGAAGCTGCGATCGATCTCTCTTTCCAGATTGATTTGGATAAATGCAAGTCACACCGATCCTGTGTTACTGCCTGCGCTAGCATTGGTGCCATTGCATTTGATCGCGTAGATCGTAGCCGTAACGCCCAATTTGATTTGATTTTGGATCTCCGCATGGATCCAAAAATGCGTATGAGTCAAACCCCACAGGGTTACTTTGCTCCTGGTAAGAATCCCTTGGATCAAGCTCTAGTAGTAAATCAATTGCTAGAGATGGTGGGTGAGTTTGAAAAACCAAAATACTTTGCCTATAACGAAAAAGTTTGCGCACACGGTCGCAACGGTAAAGTGGGCTGTAGTGCTTGTATAGATGTTTGCTCTACTGGCGCAATCAGTTCATTATTTAAAGGTGGTCAAGGTAGTGTTGAGGTAAATCCCAATCTATGCATGGGTTGCGGAGCCTGTTCCACGGTATGCCCATCTGGGGCAATGCGCTATAACTATCCGAGCGTGACGCATCAGGGCAAAGAATTAAAAGCGCTCGCTACAGTCTTCTGTGCTGAAGCCAAAAAAATCAATCTTGCCGGTGCACCAAGTTTGCTGCTGCATAGCTTGAAGACTGGTACACAGCTGGTCGATGGCTTAGGCCGTTCTGCGCATGTGTTGCCGAAGCAGTTTGAAGCATTGCCATCGTTCGTGATTCCTTATGGCATAGAGCATATTGCTTCTACTGGGCTAGATTTATGGCTAGGCGCCTTGGCCTATGGTTTTGCAGAGGTAGTCCTATTATTAAGTGGTGAAGAGGATCCCGCATATCACGCAGCCCTAGAAGATCAAGCCAATCTAGCTAATGCCATCTTAAAAGCTTATGGGTTTGATGAGCGTATCCAACTGGTGATGGCTGATTCTGCACAAGACCTGCAGCGTGTCTCCAAGGCGATGGGCGCACTCCGCCAGCGTGGCGCTCTTCCTGCGCTGTGTACTCCAGCTAGCTTTGGTTTGTCGATTCAGAAGCGCGAAACAGTGGAAGCGGTACTTGAACATTTGCAAAAGCAAGCAAAGACTCCATTGCCAGAGGCTGGAGTGCCGCTTCCGGCAAATTCTTTACTCGGTGGTCTTGCCATGAACAAAGAGGCTTGTACATTGTGCATGTCTTGTGTGGGTAGCTGTCCGGAGGGTGCATTACTGGATAACGCAGATGAACCCATTTTGTCTTTTATTGAGAAGCAGTGTGTGCAATGTGGCATTTGCGTTCAAACCTGTCCTGAACATGCTTTGACTCTTCAACCCCGCTTGCAAACAGTTGAGCAACGTAAGCAAAGATCAACCCTGAATGAAACTCAAGCCTTTCATTGCATTAGCTGTGGAAAGCCATTCGGAACCACAAAGATGGTGGATCTGATGCTAGCTAAGCTTGGAGCACATGGCGCATTTGCTGGTGCGGCCATGAATCGACTAAAGATGTGTGGTGATTGCCGAGTTGTGGATATGGTGAAAAAAGAACTATGAGTACAAAAGAAAATGTATCAACCGAAGTAGGTGATGTAGGTTTACCTGAGGATTTAGCTAGAGCAGACCTCTATGGTTTAATCGCCCGATTTTTTCATCTACCACCAGACCAAGAATTATTGGACCAAATTGCCGCTACCGCTGATCAACAAGATACGGCAGATGAGGCACCGTTGGCTAAAGTCTGGATGGATGTTGTAGAAGTTGCTAAAAATAATCCAGCAAAAGCTTGGCACGAAGAATTCGATCTCAATTTCATTAGTGTTGGTAAGCCCAATGTGGTTTTGAATGGATCGTTTTATATGGCAGGACACCTGAATGAAAGGCCGTTGGTCAATATTCGCAAGGCCTTAGAAGAGTTTGAGCTTGAGTCAGCTGATGAAGTGACCGAGACTGAGGATCATATTTCAGCTCTTTGTGAAGTCATGCGCTATCTGATTGCTGGAGATGATGTAGGGGTATCAAACCTTACAAACCAAAGGGTTTTTTTCAATGAGCACATTCGTCCTTGGTATGACGAGTTATGCGATGCCATTGAAGGTATTCCAGAGATGCATCTTTACCGCCCAATTGCAGCACTGACCCGAGAATTTTTGGCAATTGAAGGTCAAGGCTTTGACATGATTTAATGTTGCGCTGCAACAGAAATTAATTAATATCACCACCTTGTTAAGCCAATATGTCAAAAGTGCAATAAAAGATTAAACTTGACCGCAATCAAGAATAACCATGTAGGAGCATGCCATGAACACTAAAACTAAAGCAGCTGCAAGCGAAGAAACTAAGCCTTCACGTCGCAAGTTCTTTATTGGTGCAGGAGTCGCAGTTGGCGCTGTTGCAGCCATCTCTCAAACTCCTGTTGGCAAAGCCGTCATTCAGGAAATTGGCAGTGCGGTTAAAGAGAAGAGTGATAGCAAAACTATGACGGCCCACATGCGCAAGTACTACGAGAGCACCATGCTTTAAATGCTCCGATTACCCAATATTGATTAACTGCTCTACATAAATAAAAAAACTTTCTCAGGGACAACATATGAGTCTGACTCGTAAATCCAATACCCCACAAAGCAGTCGCTCCACATCACATTTGATTGGTAGCTTATCGCGTGGTTTAAAAGCTGCCGTGCCAACAATGGATCGCCGAACATTTTTAAAACGTTCTGGTGTAGGTGTTGGTGCCGGTATCGCTGCCAGTCAATTAAGCTTGGTACAAAAAGCAGTAGCGGAACCAAGCAAAGCAATGCTAGATGGTAAAGGCAAGATCGAGGTTAAAAGATCCATTTGCACTCACTGTTCAGTAGGTTGTGCTGTTGATGCCACTGTTGAGAATGGCGTATGGGTTCGCCAAGATCCAGTGTTTGACTCCCCAATCAATATGGGCGCTCACTGTGCTAAGGGCGCTGCCTTGCGTG
Source organism: Polynucleobacter sp. QLW-P1DATA-2 (assembly GCF_001870365.1). Taxonomy (NCBI): domain Bacteria; kingdom Pseudomonadati; phylum Pseudomonadota; class Betaproteobacteria; order Burkholderiales; family Burkholderiaceae; genus Polynucleobacter; species Polynucleobacter sp. QLW-P1DATA-2. The sequence continues at coordinate 103,403 of NZ_LZMQ01000003.1, forward strand.
AGCACGGCCACGGTGATTACCGTTTGCGTTACCCAATGAAGTTGGTTGATGGAAAGTACCAACGTATTTCTTGGGACCAAGCCTTAACTGAAATTACTGCGCAGATGAAGGGTATTCGAGAGCGTTACTCTCCGGATGCAATGTTCTTTATTGGTTCCTCTAAGCACAACAACGAACAGTCCTACTTGCTCCGTAAGTGGGTCTCTTTCTTTGGTACAAACAATACAGACCATCAGGCTCGTATTTGTCACTCGACCACAGTTGCTGGTGTAGCCAACACCTGGGGTTATGGTGCGATGACCAATAGCTATAACGACATGATGAATGCCAAGGCAGCTTTGTACATTGGATCAAATGCAGCTGAAGCTCATCCAGTATCGATGTTGATGTTGTTGCATGCAAAAGAAAATGGCTGCAAGGTCATCGTAGTTGATCCACGATACACCCGCACTGCCGCTAAGTCTGACCAGTACGTCCGTATTCGTTCGGGTACTGATATTCCTTTCTTGTTTGGTGTCCTGTATCACATCTTTAAAAATGGCTGGGAAGACAAGAAATACATCAATGATCGTGTTTACGGCATGGATGAAATCCGCAAAGAAGTGATGGAAAAGTGGACTCCCGCTGCCGTTGAAGAGGCTTGTGGAGTGCCTGAGGCTCAGGTTTATCAAGTCGCCAAAACAATGGCGATGAATCGTCCAAGTACTGTCGTTTGGTGTATGGGCCAAACCCAGCACACCACCGGTAATGCGATTGTGCGCGCATCATGTATTTTGCAATTGGCCTTAGGTAACATCGGCAAGTCTGGCGGTGGCACCAATATTTTCCGTGGTCACGATAACGTTCAAGGTGCAACGGACGTGGGTCCTAACCCAGACTCATTGCCTGGCTACTATGGCTTGGCTGCTGGCGCTTGGAAGCACTTCGCAGCGATTTGGGGTGTTGATTACGATTGGATCAAGGGTCGCTATGCCCCTGACATGATGGAGAAGTCTGGTACTACGGTTTCTCGTTGGGTTGATGCAGTGCTTGAGAAGAACGACATGATTGATCAGCAGACCAATGTGAAAGGTCTGTTCTTCTGGGGTCATGCACCGAACTCACAAACGCGCGGTCTCGATATGAAGCGCGCCATGAATAAATTGGATCTCTTGGTGGTGGTTGATCCATTTCCAAGCGCAACTGCAGCGATGGCAGCAATGCCTGCTGCAGAGGGTGATGTTGTAAATAAGAATCGCAATGTTTACTTGTTGCCAGCTACAACGCAATTTGAGACCTGTGGATCTGCTACAGCTTCAAACCGCTCATTACAGTGGCGCGAGAAAGTAATTGATCCATTGTTCGAGTCTGTGCCTGACCACGTAATCATGCAAGCTTTTGCAGATCGCCTAGGTTTTGGTGAAGAGCTATCAAAGAATTACAAGATGCTCAATTCAAAATTTGCTGGCAAGCAATGGCGCGAACCACAGATTGAAGATATCTTGCGCGAAATTAATCGCGGTATGTGGACTATCGGCTACACCGGTCAAACACCAGAGCGTCTCAAGGCTCATATGAGAATGGTTGCTACATTCGATCCGAAGACCTTGAAGTCCCGTGGCGGTGTTGATCCAGTAACTGGTTATGACACCACTGGTGACTACTATGGATTGCCTTGGCCTTGTTATGGCACAGCTGCAATCAAGCACCCTGGCTCACCAAATCTCTATGACACCAGCAAGAGTGTGATGGAGGGTGGCGGTAATTTCCGTGCCAACTTTGGTGTTGAACGTGAAGGCGTGAGCTTGCTTGCAGCCGATGGTTCGTATTCCAAAGGTTCTGCGATCACTACTGGTTACCCAGAGTTTGATCACGTCTTGGTAAAGAAGTTGGGTTGGTGGGATCAGTTAACCGACGATGAGAAGAAGCTCGCTGAAGGCAAGAACTGGAAGACAGACTTGTCTGGTGGTATTCAACGTGTAGTTATGAAAAACGGTTGCCATCCATTTGGTAACGCTAAAGCACGTGCAATTGTCTGGAACTTCCCGGATCCAATTCCAATTCACCGTGAAGCGCTCTACAGTACAAACGCACCAATGATGCGTAAGTACCCAACGATTGCTGACAAGAAGAATTTCTGGCGCTTACCAACGCTCTATAAGACTGTTCAAGATCAAAACTTGAATAACAAGCTTTATGAGAAGTTCCCGATCATCTTGACCTCTGGTCGTTTGGTTGAGTACGAGGGTGGTGGTGATGAGACTCGTTCTAACCCATGGTTGGCTGAGCTACAACAAGAGAACTTTGTAGAGATCAACCCCAAGGCGGCTGCTGATCGTGGCATCGCTCACTGGGATTATGTTTGGGTCAAGTCACCAACTGGAGCCAAGATTAAAGTGCGCGCGTTGGTAACAGAGCGCGTTGATCAAGGAACCGCTTTTGTGCCATTCCACTTCGCTGGTTGGTGGCAAGGTGAAAACATCCGTAAGTATTACCCAGAGGGCGCCGCACCAGTAGTTCAAGGTGAAGCGGTCAATACGGCAACTACTTATGGTTATGACATGGTCACGATGATGCAAGAGACCAAGACCACCATGTGCCAAATCGAAAAATTTGCCTAAGTCAAAAAATAAAGTCAGGAGAACACTATGGCAAGAATGAAATTTATTTGCGACACAGAACGCTGCATTGAGTGCAACGGTTGTGTCACTGCCTGTAAGAATGAAAACGAAGTACCTTGGGGTGTAAATCGCCGCCGTGTTGTTACCGTGAATGACGGCATCATCGGCCAGGAAAAATCAATATCAGTGGCTTGTATGCACTGTACCGATGCACCTTGTATGGCTGTTTGCCCAGTAGATTGCTTCTATCGCACCGATGAAGGTGTTGTTTTGCATGACAAAGATATTTGTATCGGTTGTGGATACTGCTCCTTTGCTTGCCCATTTGGTGCGCCACAGTTTTTGAGCAAAGGTGCTTTTGGTTCACGCAGCAAAATGGACAAATGTACATTCTGTAGCGGTGGTCCTGAGGAGAACGGTAGCGTTGCCGAGTTCGAGAAGTATGGTCGCAATCGCTTGGCAGAAGGTAAGTTACCAATCTGTGCTGAGATGTGCTCAACTAAGGCCTTGATTGGTGGAGATAGCGACATCATCGCCGGCATCTTTAACAACCGTGTAGCTACTCGTGAGAAGAACGGCCATTACCCTGGCTCCAAGGCCTTTGGTTGGACAACTGCTTATGGTGGTCCTGATACCCCAACGCCAACGCCGACACCCGCTGACAAAATTCCAGGAGCTAGATAATGAAAGCCTACTTCAGAGCTCTTGGTTTATGTTTTGCCGCTGCAACTATATTGACCGCTTGTTCGGAGCCACCAGAAATTGCAGCTAAGGCCGCTAAGCGTCCCGATGTTGCTCCTTACATGGGCGCTAATAATGGCTTTATGACCAAAGGATGGGCCCCTGGTAATCAAGTCAGCTGGACTGAGGCAATCAATAAGCGCAATCAGGGTCAGAATGAATACAGTCGCATCAAGTGATCAACTAAACAACAATAAATAAAACGAAAACGTTTAAGGACATGTGTATGAAACGATCATTTTCTAAGGTTCTGCATACTTTGATACTGGCTGCTGGTCTATCGCTGACTTTAGCAAGCGGGATCAGTTATGCGGAGCGCGCACCGATGGCTCCATTGCCTTCTCCTAGCGGAGTAGACATTCCTCCTGCATCAGTGCCAGCCAATCCCAACAGTTTGGCTAATGGAGCTCAGGCTCAATCTCAGCCTGCCAATCCGCCTATCTTCATCATGCCCAATGCTGACCCGCAAAATTACGTCAGTATTCCTGACAAGCAAGCTGGTGTTCTGATTCAGCGATCTGGTCAAGCATGGCGAGTGATTCGCAATGGCGTGATTACTGTTTATGGTGGTTGGTTATTGGCAATTGCTTTCTTTGGCATCATTGCGGTGTACACCCTTAAGGGTTCCGTCAAATTGCATGAGCCATTGTCAGGTGTCATGATTAAACGCTTTAGCGGATTTGACCGCGCGGTCCATTGGATCATGGCATTTAGCTTCATAGCCTTAGCATTTACAGGCCTGATGATTTTGTACGGCAAGTATTTTGCAATGCCTTTAATGGGCGGAATGGCTTACGGCTCATTCTTATTTGTCTGTAAAAATATTCACAATTTCTCTGGGCCATTATTCACGCTGAGCATTGTTATTTTCTTCATTCTCTTTGTTGGAAAGAATATTCCTGAAAAGGGTGATCTCGAGTGGCTCCTGACCTTTGGGGGCATGTTCAGTGGTAAACATGTGCCAGCTGGCTTTTTCAATATGGGTGAAAAATTCTGGTTTTGGTTTGGTATGACTTTCTTGGGCTTGGTGATTTCAGCCTCCGGTTTTGTGCTCGACATGATCGTGCCATTTATGCAGATTGAATATCTGCGCGGGACAATGCAGATTGCTAACATCATTCATAGCACTGCCGCTATTTTGATGACCACCATGGCAATGGGCCATATTTATATCGGTACCATTGGTATGCAGGGCTCAATCGACGGCATGAAAACTGGTTACGTTGATGCTACATGGGCTAAAGAGCACCATGAAATTTGGTACAACAAAGTTAATAAATAAGGATAAAGCCATGAAAAAAATCATTGCTTTTGTATTGTGCGGACTTACTTGTGGAGCTGCTTTTGCAACATTGCCACCATTAAGTCCTGACGCTCAAGTAGCTGCAGATTTAGCTAAGGCTAAAACAGCTTATGGCGATAAAGTCTCTGCCTATCAGCTTTGCCAGGCGCAAAATCGCGTAGCGGATCGATTTAGAGTTGCTGGCACACCAGCACCAGCAGCATGTGTAGCGCCGCCACCTTTTGTGGCACCAGTAGCGGCCGCGGCTAAATAAGACAGTATTAGTCTACTAGCAGCTCTTGTTGTAAGTATCGTTTTGCTGCAGTTGTTTGTGTATTAGAAAAGAAGGGACCTACGGGTCCTTTTTCTTTTATCTCGCCCTGATCAATAAAGAGAATATATTCCGCAAGTCTTTGTACTTGCGCCAGTTGATGGGATGAAAAAATAACATCAGCCCCTTCTTGATTGAACTCACGAATCATTTTTTCAACTTGCTCAGTTGCATTGGGGTCAAGGTTTGCAGTGGGCTCATCTAACAATACTAAATTGGGTTTTTGCAAAAGCGCTCTACCAAAACAGAGCTTCTGCCTCTCTCCAGCTGATAATTTATGTGCTGGACTTGCAGCAAGAGACTGCAATCCAACGCGTTCAATCACTCGATCAATATCACTTACTGTAAGTGAAGGATCCACATCTTTTACTAAACTCAGATTAGCTCTAGCTGAGGCCTTGAGCATGGGAGTGTGATGCAAAACTAGGGCGGTCTTTGCTGTAAAAGAATAAGAGATGCTTCCTGTGTCTGGTGTAATTAAGCCATTGAGAAGTTTGAGTAGGGTGGTCTTGCCAGCACCATTGGGGCCTATGCAAGCCGTAATGCGGTCTGCTGGAATGATGGCGTGGGGAATATTAAGGATTGTTTTGCCATGACTTTGAACGGTAATATTTTTGAGTTCAATGAACTTGCTAAATTGCTCTTGTACGTTGTTGCTAGAGTTAACCATAGCGGTACTCCGCAATCTGCCGAACGACAAAAGTGATGATGTTAGCGATTAACACGATTGCTAGCAAAACAATACCGAGAGCAAGTGCTAGGGGTAAATCACCCTTACTGGTTTCTAATGCAATAGCTGTTGTCATTGTTCTGGTGGAATGATCAATATTTCCACCCACAATCATTACTGCGCCCACCTCTGAAATAGCCCTGGCAAGACCGGCAAGTATGGCGATAGTGAGGGAAAAGCGACAGTCCCAAATAAGCCATTTATAACGAGAAATTGCAGGGAGACGCAGACTCAAAAAGGAATCCCTATGAATTTTCCAGGAGTCTTCCAGAATCTGACGGCTCAGGGCGGCAATTAAGGGGGTGGTAAGCAAGATTTGGGCAAGGATCATACCCTTGACAGTAAATAGCCAGCCCCAGGCTCCTAGAGGGCCTGTACGAGACAGTAGTAGATATATAAGTACACCCACAATCACCGTCGGCACCCCCATTAAGGTATTGAGGGTCACAATAATCGTCTTTTTCCCCTTAAATTGCTCTGTAGCTAGGAGTGCCCCAATAGGCAATCCCAGAAGGGTTCCAAAGAACAAAGCCGTCAGACTGACTTGGAGCGAGACAAGAACGATCCCAATTACACCCTCATTTAAATGGGCAAGCAGGTTAATGGCGTCTTGAAAAGCGTTCAACATGTATTCGATTCTATCAAGGCGATGGCAAAATGGTCTTAATGAGACCAACCCCTTTAATTGTTGACCTATGGCTGAAGTAGTTTGCCTCTGTAACGAGGTCCTTGATCTTGACCTGCGTGAGTATTTGGATAGTCATTCCATCAATTCTATTGATGAGTTGAGGGAGCAAGCCTCAATCTGTAATAAATGTATGCAGTGCCAAGAATTGGTGGAGAGCGAAATTTATATGGCGCGCATTCGACGCCAGAGTGCAGCAGGGCAGCCTTAATGTCAACGGGTAAGGGTATGCGCTTCACCGTCATGAGCATGAATGTACATAAAGGAATGTCGCCTTTGCATCGCTATTCCACAATTCATCAACTACGCCAAAGGATGAGAAGCCATCATCCCGATCTATTATTTCTGCAAGAGCTACAGCAAGAACATCGAGGTAGGGCTAGACGATTTAGCTCATGGCCACTTACTGAGTTAACCCACTTTTTTTCTGAAGATTTTTGGCATGACTGGCATTACGGAAAAAACGTAGAGTATCCAGATGGCCATCATGGCAATGCCATTCTTTCTAAGCATCCTCTGCACAAGGGTCAGAATTACGATATTTCTGCATATCGCTTTGAAAAGCGAGGGCTATTACATAGCATGATTCAACTCGACGAACTCAGACCAGCCATTCATTGTTTCTGTGTGCATCTTGCTCTATTTGAGCGAGGAAGGGAGCGTCAATTGGATGAGATCATTCATCATATTGATGTATTAACTAATGGCGCTCCGACCATTGTTGCTGGCGACTTTAATGATTGGCGCAATCGCGTTAGTGCCCCCATGCAAGAAGCAGGCTTTAAAGAGGTTTTTGAGGTATTAACTGGTGCACCCGCAAGAACATTTCCTAGTGTTAAGCCTCTGCTACCCATGGATCGTATTTATGTGCGAGGTATCAAAATCCATTCTGCTGAAATTTTGTATGAATGGCTTAAATTATCGGATCACCTAGGTATTACTGCTGAATTGGAGTTGCTATGAATGATTTATTAAGCTTTTTTACCAACACGCACTCTGAGCTCGATTTGAGATTGATTTTATTGGCTCACTTCTTGTTGGTTACGTATTTTATTTTCGTAATTATCTCTGTAAGAAGGCCGGTTGGCGTAGCTTTTGCATGGATATTCATTGTGATGACATTTCCTCTGCTGGGGATTGGTTTATATGTTTTGATTGGTGAGCGTCCGGTTGGAAGGGCTTTGACTCGAAAAATTATTCGTATGAACCGTGAATACGAGAGTATTACGAAGCTCATGAGGCAGCAATTTATTGGCGATAGAGAAAAGTTGCCGCTTGAAGGAAGGGCCTTAAGTCTCCTAGCAGAATCTAAGAATGGATCTCCTGTAATTGCCGGAAATAAGATTGAATTGCATACGGATTCATTAAAAAATCTTACAAAATTTTGTTGATGAAATTAACCAAGCTAAAAAAAGTTTGCACTTAGAGTTTTATATCTGGGCTATAGGCGGTGATGCGGATCGGGTATGCGAGGCCTTGATAGCGGCGGCTCAGCGTGGTGTAGCATGCCGCGTTTTATTGGATTCACTGGGAAGTAAAGATTGGTTTAAGTCTTCTTGGCCTGCACGTTTCAGAAATGCAGGCATACAAGTAACTGAAGCCCTGCCAATCCAGATAGGTCGCTTCCAGTTCAGGCGCGCTGATTTGCGCTTGCATCGAAAGATATTCGTGATTGATGGCGCTGTTGTGTGGACTGGAAGCATGAACTTGGTTGATCCGCGAACCTTTAAGCAGGACTCTGGGGTAGGTGAGTGGGTAGATGCCATGGTGCGCATTGAAGGCCCTGTTGCATCCCAGTTTGAACTCACTTTTTCTTTTGACTGGAGTGTTGATAATCCTAAGATTACCCACTTCAACGATCGCGAGCCGCCAGTCTCACCACATGAAGGCGGCGTTTTAGCGCAAGAGTTTTCATCTGGCCCGGTGTATCGAGACGATATTCTTTATCAAGTGCTGTTGTCAGCCATGATGGATGCGCGCGATGAGTTAACCATTACTACCCCTTACTTTGGTCCTGATGATGGCTTGCTCCAGGCCTTGATGGCGGCGGCTGCCCGCGGTGTAAAAGTGACCTTGATTGTTCCCAAGTTGAATGATTCAAAATTAGTTGCCTGGAGTAGTAGAAGCTTCTATAGCGACCTATTGAATGCGGGCGTGAGGATTGCCGAGTTTCATGGAGGCTTGCTGCACACCAAGAGCCTGTTAATTGATAAGAGAATTACTATATTTGGCTCAGTTAATTTTGATCAACGCAGTCTGCGCCTGAACTTTGAGATAAGCCTGATTGTTTACAGCGATGATTTTTGCGCTAAGCTAGAAAAATTGATTGAATCTTATTTGGCGCAATCTGATTTTGTAGATTTGAAAGTTTGGGAAAAACGACCCCGTTGGCATCACTATTTAGAGAATGCTGCCCATCTCACCTCGCCACTACTTTAGACCGCACCACTCGAACGCATACTGATGATCTCTGCATCAGTTATTCCCAGCTCCCGAAGAATGGAATCAGTATGCTGACCTACTGCTGGAATAGGATCCATGCGATAAGCGTAGCTATCATTCAAGCCCGGTGGTAGCAGTGCCGAAATTCTGCCATTTGGTGTGTCTACTTCAGTCCAGCGATTGCGGGCCTTCAGTTGCTCGTGCTTCCAAAGCCCCGCCATATCATTAAGGTGGGCGTTTGCAATTTGCGCCTTCTCTAATCTTGCAATCAGTTGCTCAGATGTCAACTTGCTAAAGCAGGCATTAATAATTTCAAGTAGTTCAGAGCGTTTTTCATTGCGCTTGAAATTTTTATCAAAGCGTTCATCTTTGGCAAGGTCTGGATTTTCTAGAGCGATTTCGCAGAACTGTATCCATTCACGTTCGTTTTGAAGACCTAGCATGACGGTTTTGCCATCACCTGCTTTGAAGGGGCCGTAAGGATATATCGTTGCATGAGAAGCGCCATTTCTAGAGGGCGCATCAGCACCATCGTAGGCGTAATACAAGGGAAAGCTCATCCACTCGCCTAATGATTCAAGCATAGAAACATCAATCACTGAGCCTTTGCCTGTTTTGCCGCGCTGCAATAGGGCCGCCAGGATATTGGTATACGCATACATTCCTGCTGCAATATCAGCAATGGAGTTACCCGCCTTGCTAGGAGTCTCTGGTGTACCGGTTACCGAAAGAAATCCTGCCTCACTCTGGATGAGTAAATCGTAGGCTTTCTTATCGCGATAGGGGCCATTGTTGCCATATCCAGAGATATCGCACAAGATCAATTGCGGATTTTCTTGATGAAGTAATTCGGCAGTCAGACCCATGCGTGCTGCAGCACCAGGCGCTAAATTTTGTACCAACACATCCGCTGTTTTAAGAAGTGTTTTTAGGGCCGTAAGGGCTGCTGGCTGCTTTAAATCTAGCGTCAAGCTTTCTTTGGAGCGATTGACCCAAACGAAATGCGAGGAAAGATCTTTGACTTGCTTGTCGTAGGCTCTTGCAAAATCACCACTACCTGGACGTTCAACTTTAATAACCCGAGCGCCCAGATCGGCTAGTTGACGGGTGCAAAAAGGGGCGGCAATGGCATGCTCAAGAGAAACTACGGTAATGCCATCTAGCGGGCGAATACTCATATTCAATATCTATCTGGAAAATTAGAAGGATCTTGGTAGACCAAGAATATGCTCAGCCACGTAGGAGTAGATGAGGTTGGTAGAGATGGGAGCTACTTGATAAAGACGCGTCTCTCTAAACTTTCGCTCGACATCATATTCATTAGCAAAACCAAATCCACCATGGGTCTGTAGGCAAACATTAGCAGCCTCCCACGATGCTTTTGCAGCCAAGAATTTGGCCATATTAGCTTCGGGACCACAGGGCAGTTGTTGATCAAATAATTCACAAGCTTTAAAGCGCATGAGATTGGCTGCTTCAGTTTCAATATAACTATCTGCAATCGGAAACTGAATGCCTTGATTTTTACCAATCGGGCGATCAAAAACTACGCGATCATTGGCATAACGTCTAGCGCGATCAATAAACCAGTAAGCATCGCCAATACATTCAGCGGCAATGAGGACACGCTCTGCGTTGAGGCCATCTAGGATGTATTTAAAACCCAGACCTTCCGTGCCGATTAAATTTTCCGCTGGGATTTCTAGGTTGTCGAAGAAAACTTCATTCGTTTCATGATTCACCATATTGGCAATAGGCCTCACTTCCATGCCCTTGCCAATTGCATCGGCGAGGTTAACGATAAAGATCGACATGCCTTCTGATTTGCGTTGCACTTCATTAATAGGGGTTGTACGCGCTAAGAGAATCATCAAATCTGAATGCTGAATACGAGAGATCCAAACCTTTTGGCCATTCACTACATACTTGTCACCTTTTTTTGACGGCAGTAGTTTTGAGTTTGGTTGTATCTGTGCCTGTAGTTGGCTCAGTGACTGCCATGCTTTGCAAGCGCAGCTCACCAGAAGCAATCTTTGGAAGATACATTTTCTTTTGAGCTTCAGAGCCATGGCGAAGCAATGTACCCATGTTGTACATCTGTCCATGACATGAGCCAGAGTTGCCCCCAGAAAAATTAATTTCTTCCATGATTACTGAGGCTTCTGCCAATCCCAATCCAGAGCCACCATACTCCTCCGGAATGAGTGCAGCTAGCCAGCCTGCCTCAGTCATCGCTTTTACGAAGGCATCAGGATAGCTACGTTCATGATCAATCTTTTGCCAATAGGCTGAATCAAAGCTATTGCAAAGGTCACGCAATGCTTCGCGCATATCTTGGTATTGATCCGGCTTAGGTATGGGGTGATTCATGAATATCTCGTTTAGTAGGATTTACGCTGATTTTTGCGCTTAAGGCACTAGTTTAAGCAAGATTTGAAAATCCTGGAGATTGGGTAAAACAGGGCAAAATAGCTTCAGTAGGGTTCAGGGAACCCTCAGAAAGTTATGGATAAAGGGTGAGTATTTAATGGATCAAGCCTTACAGCATTTTTTTGGATGGTTTGGTATGCCCTCAGTGGGTTTGCCAGCAGTATTTATCAGCTCTTTTGTTTCGGCAACACTCCTTCCAGTTGGTTCAGAGCCCATACTTTTTGGGTACATCTCGCTAAATCCGCAGCTCTATTGGGTTGCAATTCTGGTGGCAACTGTTGGCAACACCCTTGGAGGCATGTTCGATTGGTGGCTTGGCCTCATTGCCCGAAGAAGCATGAAATCCGTTGGCGAGCCAAAAGATTCTCGCCTCAAGGATTGGCTGGAGGCCTGGGGCCCCAAGATTTTGCTCCTCTCATGGTTGCCAGGTTTTGGTGATCCCTTATGTCTTGCGGCTGGATGGTTGAGGCTCGCATGGCAGCCATGTCTGATATATATGTTTTTTGGCAAGCTTGTCCGTTACCTCACGCTAACCTGGTTATTGACTCTGGTGCCAGATAGTTTTTGGCACCAATTAGGCCATTGGTTGCATCTTATTTAGAGCCACTCGTTGTATCCTATATTTTTATTTCTTCATTCTTGAGAGCACTGATATGTCTTCTTTAAAAGGTAAAACAGCCCTAGTTACAGGATCCACTAGACGGTATTGGTCTGGGTATGGCAATTGCTTTGGCAAAGCAGGGCGCCAACATCATGGTTAATGGCTTTGGTGAAAAAGAAGAAGCATTGGCAAAGATTAAGGCTTGTGGCGTGGAAGTGGATTACCACGGCGCTGATATGAGTAAACCTGCTGAGATCAAAGATCTGATTGAGCAAACTGAAAAAACGTTTTGGTTCATTGGATATTTTGATTAATAACGCCGGTATTCAGTACATAGCAAATATTGAAGACTTCCCAACTGATAAGTGGGATGCCATCATTGCTATTAATTTAAGTTCTGCATTCCATACAACCCATCACGCGCTCCCAGGGATGAAAAAACGTAACTGGGGTCGCATTATTAATATTGCTTCCGTTCATGGTTTAGTAGCTTCTACACAAAAAGCAGCTTATGTTGCTGCCAAGCATGGCATCGTTGGCTTGACTAAGGTAACCGCTCTTGAAAATGCACGTACCGGAATTACTTGTAACGCCATTTGCCCTGGATGGGTTCTAACTCCCTTGGTACAAAAGCAGGTAGATGCCCGCGCTGAGCGTGATGGTGTTTCTAACGAGGTTGCCAAGAGTGCCTTGGTTTCAGAGAAGCAACCTTCCGGCGAGTTTGTCTCGCCTGAGCAATTAGCTGCGTTAGCGGTATTTCTTTGCGGCCCTGATGCCTCAGAGGTTCGTGGGGTCGCTTGGAATATGGATGGTGGCTGGACTGCTCAGTAGTAAAAGTAATTACTGAGAAGGCAATTCAGGAAAAACAATAACCGCTGAATCATTTATTCAGCGGTTATTTTTCTATCTGCAATAATTTTTCCCCAAGTAGCGGATTGACTAGCGATGTACTTCGCCAAATCTTCGCGACTTCCAGGGTTGGGTGTGAGGCCATGTTCTGCTAACTGTGCATTCGTGGTTTTGTCTTTCAGGACCGCCACCAAGGCTTTGTTCCACTTTTCCAAAATAATGTCCGGTGTTTTCCCAGGCGCCACAAATGCATACCAATTGCTGGCATCAAACCCAGGATAGCCAGACTCTGCAATCGTTGGGACATTCGGCAATGTTGGGGCGCGCTTTAAACCTGTTGTTGCAATAGGGATGAGCTTGCCGTTTTTAATGTAGGGATCGGCGGTTGCTAGAGCGGAATAATAGGATGAAACTCTGCCGCCTAGGAGGTCCACCATAGCGGGGCTGCCACCTTTGTAGGGGACATGTACGGTATCAATATCAGCACGTACGTTCAATAGTTCGCCTTGTAAATGGGATGCTGAGCCGCTACCTGTTGATGCAAAGGTAATCTTGCCTGGGTTCTTTTTAGCAAGAGCAATATATTCTTTGAAATTCTTGACCCCTAACTCTGGAATCACCACTAAGACATTTGGGAAGGTGACTCCCATCGTTAGTGGTGCTAAATCTTTCTGAGGATCATAAGGGAGCTTCATCAGATGTGGGGCAATTGATAATGGACCAATTGAGCCAAACAGAATGACAGATCCATCCGCAGGTGCTGTAGCGGTATAGGTATGAGCAATATTGCCGCCGGCACCGGGCTTGTTATCAACGATGACGTTTTGCCCTAAATCTTCACTCAGCTTTTTGGCGATGATGCGCGCTGCACTATCTGCTGAGCCTCCTGCTGAGAAACCAACCACCATCGTGATGGTCTTCTTGGGTGGGAATTCTTGAGCTTGGGCGCTAAGGGAGCATCCCAAGATTGCTATGAGGGCGCAATTGAGTGACTTGAGGAAAAGCGAGGTAGGCATAGACTGTCTCTTTTGGCTTATTGTTTTTTCTAATTTTGCCCTCTAAAGCAGGCTAAGTCACTATTTTAAGTAAGAATTCTGGGATTTTGCCAAGTGGCACACATTTAGCGGAATCGTTTATAGTTACAACGCATTCTAATAAAGGAGATCTTCACATGGCTTCAATTTTGACCTCATTGGGACGCACAATCTTTGCAGGTTTTGTGCTTCTCGTTTTAATTATTCTCGCTTTGGGCGGTAATTTTAGTTCTGCTGAATTGCCATTCGTATTTCGCTATTTACACGTGATGTTTGGTGTGATGTGGATTGGTTTGCTTTGGTACTTCAACTTTGTGCAAATTCCCTCCATGCCAAAAATCCCTGATGAACAAAAACCAGCTATCGGTAAAGTGATTGCTCCAGCAGCATTGTTCTGGTTCCGTTATGCAGCATTGTTTACAGTATTGACAGGTTTGATCGTCGCAACATTGAATGGTTATGCGCATCAAGCATTCACTTTGCAAGCACCATTCCGTGCAATCGGTCTAGGCATGTGGATTGCTTTGATAATGGCTTTCAACGTTTGGTTCATTATTTGGCCTAACCAGAAACGTGCTCTTGGTATCGTGGCTGTTGAGGCTGATGTAAAAGCTAAATCTGCTCGCGTTGCAATGTTGACATCCCGTTTGAACACATTACTTTCTATTCCAATGTTGTTCTTGATGGTTGCTCAATCACACAACACTACTTGGTTCGTGATTGTTTCTTAATCACACCTAAGGCATTAAAGAAAAGGCCCGCACTTGCGGGCCTTTTGTTTGCCGAGAATATATTGAAAGGGTTTTAAGCCAGGATGGGCGGCAGCTCTTTCGTCAGGGCCCCCCGTTGTGCTGTTGCTGTACCCATTAAAACAAAGCCCAACAGCTTGCCATCATTGGATTCAAAACGTGCCTCTAGCCCACCATCAACTGGCGTTGATTTCCATTGACCAACAGCACCCTTAGCTGGCGGAGAAACTACGGTTGCTAATGCAGGTGTTTTCACCATTACAGGCATCGCGGGATAGGTGAGGGCGGTGGGTTTTCCGGTAAGCGTAACTGCTAATGCTCTAGCTGCTTGCATGATGGGCATGACATAGGGAAGAACAAGTCCCTCTACTTCAGCGCAATCACCTAGTGCAAATACATCAGGTACGTTTGTTTCCAATTCACGGTTCACTTGAATCCCAACACCAGTGGCAATGCCTGCTGCTTTGGCAAGATCAAGTCTCGGTTTTAATCCTACTGCAGAGAGAACAACATCGCTGCTAATGCTTGCGCCATTCGCTAACGTAATATCGAGCTGATTCTGCTTGCGATCAATTGTCTGTACTGTAGTGTTGAAGTGCCAACGCACTCCCACAGCGCTAAGTCTTTCCTGCAAGTCATTTGCAGCAGCCTCAGGGATTAAGCGGCCTAGAGCTTGTGGCGCCAAGTCAATTACATCAACCTCAAAGCCGCCCAGAACGAGGTCATTGGCAAACTCGCAGCCAATCAAGCCCGCACCAAGAATTGCCACCTTCTTTTTGCCAGTAATAGCTGTCCGAAACTTTGCATAATCCTCAAGATCATTGACGGTCAAGACTTCATTAACCGCATTACCTAGCAAGGGAAGGCGAATTTGATCCGCACCTAATGCCAGAACTAATTTGCCGTAAGCAATTGCGCCTTTATTGGTGTTGATGACCTTAGAAGCATGCTCGATAGAGCTGACATCGGTTTCAGCTAGGATATTAATTTCTAATTGAGTAGCCATTCCATCTGCTGGCGTGGAAACCAATTGAGCTGCATCTTTCTTTCCAGCTAGTGCAGTGGAGAGCATCGGCTTGGAATAAAAGTATCCAGGCTCTCTCGTCACCAAAGTGATCGGAGTTTCTTTATCCAGTTTACGAATTTCACGTATGACAGTGTATCCAGCTAATCCGCTACCTATGATGACAATAGCGGATGAAGATTGAGATAAGTTTTGATCCAAAGCTGGGCTCCCTAGTAATGCATAAATACGTTAATTGGTATCGACTGGCTTAACCGATCTGAACCATTTCAAAGTCAGATTTCGCTACGCCACAATCTGGACATTCCCAATCTTCCGGGATATCAGCCCAAAGAGTGCCAGGTGCGATACCGTCTTCCGGTAAGCCTTTTGCTTCGTCATAAATGAAGCCACACACGATACATTGCCAAGATTTCATGTTAATTCCTTTAATAATTAATGTAAGTTTAAATTCAGTTCAGTTTTATTTCTTGCAAAGGCTTATTGAGCTGCAAATACTTTTGCCTTTTCTAAGGCTTGCTTGTAGTGATTGGCGTGACGCTCTTCCACATTAGCTAAGGCTGCAAAGCGCTTGGCCGCCTTAGTCAACAAGGCCTGAAACTGCTCAGCATGCACTTTAGACTCGGCAATTTGCTCGTCGATTTCTTGAATGGCAGCAGCATTACCTTCTTCCACAGCAGTTTTTCGGAACGATGGATACATTTCAGTGTATTCATAGGTTTCACCTTCAATCGCAATTTCTAATGCGCGTGCTGGCGAAATGGTGTTGGCAGGGTAAAGCAAATCTAAGTGACCAAATGCGTGCATCACCTCCTGATCTGCGGTCGCTTCAAAGATCTTTGCAGTTTCTTCATCTCCAGCAGCGCGGGCTAACTTTGCAAAATAGCGGTATTTAATGTGGGCCATGGATTCGCCTGCAAATGCGGACTCCAAGTTTTGGATGGTTTTGATTTCTGGACGTGCCATTTTCGATTCCTTTACTGATGTTTAAAAGTTTGTTGGGCTTGCAGATCCTGCTTGAATGCTTGCTCAACCATGTAATGGATTGTGGCCCTCATTACATAATCAGTCCAATGAATAATTATGCTACTATTTATCTAATTATTCGATAAGGAGGCATTATGGCCTATTTACCGTCATTAAAGCAGCTTAGTTACTTGGTAGCCCTGGCAAAGGAATTGAACTTTACCCGTGCAGCCCAATCCTGTTTTGTTGGCCAATCTACCCTCAGCGCCGGCTTAAAAGAATTAGAAGATGGCTTGGGCATCCAACTAGTGGAGCGTGATCGACAAAATGTATCGATTACTCCTGCAGGTTTAGAGGTGCTTGAACGCGCTAAAACAATTTTGACTGCATCCGAAGATTTGGTTGAGTATGCTGGCGCATCTGGTAAGCCGATGACAGCTACGATTCGTTTGGGAGTTATTCCTACGATTGCACCATTTTTATTGCCGACCGTATTGCCCGAGGTTCGTAAGCGATTCCCCAATCTCAAAATTACCCTGAGAGAAGACTTAACGGCAAACCTATTATCAAGAATTGCAGAGCATAAATTGGATTTCGCTTTGATTGCTTTGCCATATGATGTGAGTGGCCTACTTGTTGAAGAATTATTCAACGATGAGTTTTGGTTGGTTGCTCGAGCGGGTGATCCAGCACTTAAGGGCAAGGAAGTGATTTTGCCTGCCAAAATGGCTGAGCGACTGTTATTGTTGGAGGAGGGGCATTGTTTGCGTGAACATAGTTTGCAAGCATGCAAAAAAGCAGATATCCGCAAAGATGAGGGGATGGAGGCTACGAGCTTGCTGACCCTGCTACAGATGGTCGAATCCGGTTTTGGTATTGCATTGTTGCCTGAGATGGCCGTGAAAAGTAGTCTTCTAAATCATTCTGAGTTGGTTGCTAAGGCAATGGCATCGCCAGCGCCCAAAAGAGTGATTGCCTTGGTAGCAAGATCCTCTACTGCACATCTCGCAGAATTTGCGGCCTTGTCCGAATGCATTCGTGAGCGATTCGGAGTTAGCCTCAAAAGAGATCACAGTTAATCGGATTGCCCTTTCGAGGCTTCAAGCAAAACACGGCAAAACTTGTTAGAGTCACTCCAGTTGTTTCACTATTCACAAAGAAAGTATTTAATGTCCGGTAAAGAAATCATGTTCACTCCAGTTAAACTGGGTTCAATTCAGCTAAAGAATCGCCTTGTCATGGCGCCGCTTACTAGAATGCGCGCCATTGCTGGCGATGTACCTAATCCATTGGCTAAGACGTATTACGCACAACGCGCGAGTGCTGGACTGATCATTACAGAGGCAACCCAAATTTCACCTCTAGGTATGGGTTATCCAGCCACCCCTGGTATTTATTCAGCTGCGCAAACTGATGCCTGGAAAGAAATCGTTGATGCCGTGCATGCCAAGGGCGGGGCTATCGTTGCTCAGTTATGGCATGTGGGTCGCATCTCCCATTCCTCCTTACATCCAGAGCAAGGTTTGCCTGAGGCTCCCTCTGCGATTGCTGCTTCTGGTCAAACCTATGGTGCTGACTGGAAGCTGCATGACTATGAGACACCTAAAGCAATGAGCTTGGATGATATTGCGCGTCTACTCAAAGAGTTTGAGATGGCGGCAATGAATGCAAAAGCTGCAGGTTTTGATGGTATTGAAATTCATTCTGCAAACGGCTACTTATTAGATCAGTTCCTGCAAGACCATACTAACCAGCGTACTGATCAGTATGGTGGTTCGATTGAAAATCGATTGCGCTTATTGGGTGAAGTGATTGAGTCGGTAAGTAAAGTATTTCCAAGTGATCGGGTTGGCGTACGTCTTTCACCTTATGGGACATTTAACGATATGGCAGATAGCGACCCAGTTGCCCTATTTACTGCAGCAATCCATAAGTTAAATAGCTACAAGTTGGCCTATGTTCATATGATCGAGCCACGTTCCACCAGCGCTGGTGGGGGCGATCAAGTGTATGAAAATGCTCCGATTACATCAGAAATGTTCCGCAAGGCTTACCAAGGTCAATTTATTACCGCAGGTGGATACGACCAGGCGATGGGCGAAAAGGTTTTGGAAGAGGGTCTAGCGGATGCGGTAGCGTATGGTCGTCTGTATATCTCCAATCCAGATCTAGCTGAACGCTTCCAAAAGAATGCATCCCTTAATCCTTATAACCGCGCTACTTTTTATGGTGGTCAAGAGCTTGGTTACACCGATTACCCAACTCTCTAAAAGAACCGCAGTTAATAAATAGTAAAGGCCTCACCGCTTCGGCAGTGGGGCCTTATTTTTTATCTGTAGGATCGTTTAGCAAGTTGTAGTGATTGCCAATTAATATTAAAACAATGGAGAGACATCCCAGGGCAAAAAATTGCCATTGATGCAAAACTGCAGTGCCAACAACGGTCATGAGAGCTGTCCAACTGACTACTAGCTTGGCTTTTTTAGAAAGCGGCTTCATGGTGATATTTCCTCTATTTAGTTTGAAGTCTTGATTTTATTCAACATGCGACGTAGGGTAGCATCTTTTAGAATGTAGTGATGCCATAAGGCAGAGGCTGCATGAATGCCGATGAGGAAGTACAAGGCGTTACCAAGCCATTCGTGCGCTTCCTTAAAGATCTTCTTAATAGCCAGATTCGGAGTGATCAGCTCTGGCCAGACCCAACTGAAAAAATGAACTTCTTTACCGCCCGCCTGAAGAAAGACAAATCCCATAATGGGCAACGCTAGCAGCAGGACGTACAGTGCCCAGTGCATTGTTTTAGCGAAAATATTGAGAGCGCGATTAAGGTTCAAGGGCTCTGGAACTCCATAGATCCAGCGAGCAAGTAGGCGTAAAGCCATCGCGAAGAAAATGAGCTGCCCAAAAAGGCCGTGGATAGTTTTACATAGCTCGCGGGGTTCGCTGCCTTTAGGAAACTGACCTTTAAGTTCTATGACTCCAAGGGCGAGCACAACTAGAATAAAAATGAACCAGTGGAATACGATAGAAAGAGGGTGGTAGTGATTGCGCAACATACAGTGAATTTATAAAGATCAATTCACATGATAAAGATCTGAGTGGCAATGCTCCCTATAGGGCTAATTCAGAGTCTTAATTAGTCAGTCGAACTTTTGCGCTGAGTTCGCTGATAAGACCTCTTTTATCAAGCTGTGAAAGCCTGAGGGCCTCCACTTCAAAATCAAGCTGCCCAGGATGAAATTCATCATCATTCTGTAGGTGAATGACATAAGTCCAAACCAATTCACGTCCGCGGTTCTTAAACACATCTACAACACGTTTCATGATTACCGCCTATTTGGTAAAGCTTAATGGTTTGTCGAGGATGTATTGTTGAGATTCATCTTAGGAGTTAAATTTTGTTTGAGCGTCGTGAGATTGCGCGCTTCAATGCGAATCACGCCGCCTCTGGGGCTGTCGATATCTGCAATCAGAAAAAAGGAGACTGCGACCACAAAGGGGAAGATCATGAACAAGCCAACATTCCGCTTAAAGTTGCGCGCACCAAAGCCGACCAATATGTTCGCGCATACCGCAATCGCCGCCATCAAAGCCCAAGCGGGATAGGGGATGCGATTCCACCACGCCGCCTGCACATAGCCTTGGGAATTCAAAACATCATTCATTCCTGAGACTATTAAAGCGGTAGTCGCCCCTGGTTGCGATCTGGCGAATGGGAGTATTTCGTTCCACATTGCATTTTGTAGTTCATCGGTTTTTTGATGAATTTCTTCAATCTTTTCTTTGCTTTGTCTTGAATAGAAAAGGATGCGCTGGTCAAGGTACTGGTTGAGAAGATCCTTGGTTCTTGCAGAGGCTTTGCTTGGTAGAAGATCAGCTCGAAGATATTCAGTGCTAATCGCATTAGCCTCACCCTCTTCAAGGGTTTCTCGATTGTCATGGCGATCAATGGCCATGGAAAAGGTAAAGCCAATAATCAAGGCTAGCAATGTTAATGTTGCAGTTTGGATGACGCCAAGATCTTCTGAGGTTTCAGTATCTTTGGTGCGGTAGCGGCTTAGCACCGCGTTACCAAACCATACTGATAAAGCAAAGACTAGGAATGAAATTCCAAAGATAAGGGCCGGGTGGTTAAGAAGATAAGAAATTTAGAAGGTTCCTGGATAAAGAATATCTTTGGTTACATTTTGAATATCGCGATGACCTGTAAATGCCATGGTGATATCCATTTCATTATGAATAAGCTCCAAACACTTGGTAACGCCAGCTTCACCCATGGCACCCAAGCCATACAGGAAGGGGCGACCAATCATAGTGCCACGAGCACCCAAGGCCCAGGCTTTTAATACATCCTGACCTGATCGAATGCCGCCATCCATCCATACTTCAATATCTTTTCCGACAGCATCTACGATTCCTGGTAAAGCCTTGATACTTGAAATTGCGCCATCCAATTGACGACCGCCATGGTTGGAGACGATCAACGCATCTGCTCCAGAATTTGCAGCTAGGCGTGCATCACCTTCATCCAGAATGCCTTTAATAATGAGCTTGCCACCCCACAGTTTTTTAATCCACTCCACATCACCCCAGTTGAGACCTGGGTCAAACTGCTCTGCCGTCCAGGAGGACAGGGAAGACATATTGCCAACACCAGTAGCATGCCCAACGATATTGCGGAAGGTTCTGCGTGGAGTCATTGCCATACCAAGGCACCAACGCGGCTTGGTTGCCAAATTGATCATATTGGCGAGGGTCAATTTAGGCGGTGCTGATAAACCGTTCTTCAAATCTTTATGACGCTGCCCCAATATTTGTAAATCTAGAGTGAGAACTAATGCAGAGCATTTAGCAGCTTTAGCACGCTCAATCAGTCGCTCAATAAAGCCACGGTCTTTCATAACGTAGAGCTGAAACCAAAATGGTTTGGTGGTGCGTTCAGCAACATCTTCGATAGAGCAGATACTCATCGTAGATAGGCAGAAGGGGACACCAAATTTTTCAGCCGCTTTAGCTGCCAAGATTTCACCATCAGCGTGTTGCATACCAGTAAGACCGGTTGGGGCTAGTGCAACCGGCATTGCCACCTCTTGACCAACCATCGTAGTTTTGGTGGTGCGATTGGTCATATCAACCGCTACGCGTTGACGTAATTTAATCTTCTGAAAATCGGATTCATTAGCGCGATAAGTCGATTCGGTCCATGAGCCTGAATCTGCGTAGTCGTAAAACATCTTGGGGGTGCGCTTTTGGTGTAAAACTCTTAAGTCTTCGATATTGGTGATGATTGGCACAGTTAGTCCTTGTTCTATTGCTCTTTTAGATCGGCAGTTCTCTAATTAAGCTCTATCTTAGCAACACCGAGGATTTGTTTCTACAATGCTAGGGTACCCCTAATATTGATGCCCTCAAATGGCCGCCCATCCATTCCTTGACTAAATGCCTAAATTAAACCTTGCTACCGTAGCCTATTTATTGATTGCGACTGCTTTATGGGCTGGAAATGCGATTGCTGGGCGCTTATTGGTGGGAAGCGTTTCCCCAATTACCCTAAGTGCAGTTCGCTGGGGTTTGGCTGCACTGCTTTTACTCCCTTTGGGTTGGCGAGTTTTTAAGCCTAATAGTGCCTTGTGGCAGAACAAGAAGCGATTTTTATTGCTGGGACTTTTTGGGGTTGGAAGCTACAACGTTCTACTCTATCTTGCATTGCAAACTTCGACAGCAATCAACGTGACTTTAATTGGCGCAAGTATGCCCATTTGGATGCTCTTTATTGGCGCTGTGTTCTACCAAACCAAACCAAATCTCTTGCAGTTGATTGGTGCGATTGTTTCCTTGCTAGGGGTAGCGATCGTTCTCACGAGAGGCGAGTTAGCTACCTTACTCTCAATGAAGATGGTTATAGGTGATTTGCTGATCATGTTGGCCACTGTTCTATGGGCTATTTATAGTTGGATGTTAAGTCGCCCGGGCTCAAGTACTGAGCGTCAATGGCCATGGGCAGATTTTTTGATGGCGCAGGTCTTGGTGGGTCTTTTGTGGACCGGATTTTTTTGATAGCTTTGAGATTGCTAGCGGGCATGCATATTTGGATCTCAACCTGTGGACTGGCTCACTTATTCTGTTTGTGGCGGTGGGTCCTTCATTAATTGCTTATCGTTGCTGGGGAATGGGAGTGAGCGGTGCCGGCCCTACCGTAGCTGCTTTTTTTGCAAACTTTATTCCTTTATTTACCGCCATCTTGTCTGCGGCTATGTTGGGCGAACCCCCGCAGTTATTTCATGGGGTGGCGTTTGCCTTGATTGTTGCTGGAATCTGGGTTTCATCCAGCCAAAGTCGATCTGCCCGCTCTTGACCTGCGTCTAGGTAAAAAAGCCGAAAAAACAGTAAAGTATTTTCTTTTCACGCGAAGTCATAGTCATGGTAGATGTCTTAGTGATTGGCGGCGGTAATGCCGCCTTATGTGCTGCCTTAATGGCGAGGGAGGCTGGCGCCAGCGTTCTGCTTTTGGAGGCTGCTCCAAAAGAGTGGCGTGGCGGCAATTCATCCCATACTCGAAACATTCGTGCGATGCATGATGAGCCACAAGATGTCATGCTCGAGGCATACTCAGAAGAAGAGTATTGGCAGGATGTATTGAAGGTCACCAGCGGAATCACTGATGAGTTCTTGGCAAGATTGGTTATCCGCGCATCTTCACAATGTCGAGATTGGATGCGCCATCACGGTGTTCGCTTTCAGGCGCCTTTATCCGGCACTTTAAATCTCTCACGTACTAACGCTTTTTTCATGGGTGGTGGTAAAGCATTGGTGAATGCCTACTATCGCAGCGCAGAAAAGTTGGGCGTGGATATTCGTTATGAGTCTCCTGTTTCTTCTGTAGAGATCCAGGATGGAAAATTCATCGCTGCCTATATTGGTGATGAGCGGATTGAAGCAAGGACGTGTGTATTGGCAGCGGGTGGCTTTGAGTCCAATCGTGAATGGCTCAAAGAGGCATGGGGCACTAATCAATATGGCGAATCTCCCGCAGATAATTTCTTAATTCGAGGCACGAGATATAACAAGGGCGTTTTACTCAAGCAACTCATCTCGCTTGGAGCTGACTCAGTGAGCGATCCAACGCAGGCTCATATGGTTGCTGTCGATGCACGCGCACCTTTGTATGACGGTGGCATTTGTACTCGTATTGATGCTGTCTCTTTTGGAATCGTGGTTAATAAAAATGCACAGCGTTTTTCGGATGAAGGCGAAGACTTTTGGCCTAAGCGTTATGCTTTTTGGGGAAGGTTGGTTGCTCAGCAGCCAGGTCAGATTGGCTATTCCATTATTGATTCAAAAGTACTGGGCCGTTTTATGCCACCCGTATTTCCTGGTGAAAAGGCGGATACATTAGAAGAGCTAGCCATTAAGCTAGGTATAGATCCAAAAGCTTTACAAGAAACCGTAAAGACCTATAACGCCGCTTGTCGAGTTGGGACGTTTGATCACACGATCTTGGACGATTGCCATACCGAAGGTTTGGAGCCAGCTAAAACCCATTGGGCCTTGCCGATTGATACCGGACCTTTTTATGGTTATACGGTTCGTCCTGGCGTGACATTTACCTACTTAGGCTTGAAGACCGATGAAACTGCAGCGGTACGTTTTAATGGCGTATCAAGTGCTAACTTATTCGTTGCTGGAGAGATGATGGCAGGTAATGTATTGGGCAAAGGATATGCCGCTGGCATTGGTATGGCAATTGGCACAGCCTTTGGCAGAATTGCTGGAACGCAGGCTGCTAAAGCCGCACAAATATTGAATCAATCTCAAGGAGCTGAGCATGCAACAGCTTAACGCTCTGGTTAAAGAAGCGAATGAGTTAGCAATGGGCACGCCAGAGTCTGAGGCAGATCGCATGTTGCAGATTTGCAATGCCTGCCGGTATTGCGAAGGATTTTGCGCTGTGTTTCCGGCGATGACTCGTCGCATTGAATTTACTCCAAGCGTTGTAAATTACTTAGCCAACCTCTGTCATAACTGTGGTGCCTGCCTTCACGCTTGCCAATATGCTCCACCACACGAATTCGGAGTCAATATTCCGCGTGTGATGGCTCAGGTTCGCAAAGATACTTATATGACGTATGCCTGGCCGAAGTCATTTGGCGTCCTTTATAAGAGTAATGGAGTGGTAGTGTCGGTAGCCATATCATTATCAATTGCATTCTTCCTCTTGTTAAGTGCTTTGCTCAATGGCTCACTTTCTTCTGGACCACTGGATGGTAATTTTTATGCGGTCTTCTCACACAACACGCTTGCTCTGATGTTTGGTGCAGTCTTTGGTTTTTCAATCCTTGCCATTGCGATTGGTCTTGTCCATTTTTGGAGAGGAATTTCTGCTGGAGCGATTTCTGCTAGTGCTGCAGCAGAGGCAACGCATGATGCGCTGACCTTAAAGTATCTTGGCGGTGGACATGGCGATGGTTGCAATAACGAAGACGATGCTTTTTCTCTTTGGAGAAAGCGTTTTCACCATTTCACTTTTTATGGCTTCATGATGTGCTTCGCAGCCACTAGTGTGGCAACAATCTATCACTACTTCCTGGGCTTGCATGCACCATACGCACTCAATAGTTTGCCAGTCATCCTGGGTACTCTGGGCGGCATTGGATTATTGATTGGGCCTGCAGGTTTGTTATACCTCAATCTACAAAGAAATTCTGAGCATGGAGATGCAAGCCAAAAACCAATGGATAGAGCTTTCATAGTGCTTTTATTCATGATCAGCATCTCAGGCTTGCTTTTGCTGGCCTATCGAGACACGTCGGCGATGGTGGCTTTGCTTGCAGTTCACTTAGGCTTTGTCATGAGCTTCTTCTTAACTATGCCTTATGGCAAATTTGCCCATGGTTTTTATCGAGTAGCAGCTTTATTAAAGAATTCGATTGAAAAGCGCCAGAAGAACCATTTGCAATTTGGTGCCGATTAATTGATTGGTTCGTAATTCAAAAACAGTAGAAAAAAGAAAACAATATGAGACTCATTACCTTTACTCGTGCCGGCTCTACTCATGCTGAAATCGGTGCACGCTTACCTAATCCTGCTGGCGATCAAATTTTGCCTTTCGCTGATGTAGCAAACAAGCTAGGTATTCAAGATTTCCCAGGTGATATGAAATCCTTCTTACGGGCTGGCAGCAAAGTTATGGAGCAAGCGAAGTCTTGGGTTGCTGCTTCTGGCGACTACTCAGCACTATTCATCAGTCCAAAAACGATTACCTATTTGCCGCCGATTACCGATGCTGAGAAATTTCTCTGTGTTGGTAAAAACTACCGCACCCATTTGGAAGAGCTCAAGCGTACCAACTTGATTAAAGAGATTCCGCAAGAGCCCACTTCATTTATCAAGCTTAACTCCTGCTTGTCTGGCCATGAAGCAAAGGTGGTGCGCCCACAAGGAATTACTCGTCTCGATTACGAGCCTGAGTTGGTATTTGTGATCGGTAAAAGAGCCTTGGGTGCAAAAAAGGCAGAGGCGATGGATTATGTTGCTGGCGTTACCATCTTGAACGATTTGACTTGTCGTGACCTGCAATTACGCGAGGTTGCTTCAGGCTCTCGTTTTTGGACTGGCAAGAATATTCCAGGTTTTGGTCCCTTAGGGCCCGAGATTGTCACGATCGATGAGATTCCGGATGTCTATGATCTGTGGATGACGTGCTCTGTAAATGGTCAAGAGCGCATGCGTGTTAATACGGTAGATCAAATCTGGAAGATCTCCGATATCTTGGAGCATTTCTCTCGCTTTATTCCTATTGAAGCGGGCGATATGTTTTCAACCGGTGCTCCTGGTGGTGTAGCGGTGGGTAAAGAGAATGCAGAGGATCTCTACCTCAAGCCCGGTGATGTGGTTGAATGCGCAATCGATGGCATTTCAACTTTGCGCACTACCATCGTCGAGTAAATATGATGAAGCGGACTTTATGTTGGGTCGTCGCTTTATTTTCCTGTTTGGCTTTGGTCCCGTCGCTGGCAGGGGCCGCCGATAGCTATCCCAGCAAGTCGATTAAAGTAATTGTGCCCTTTCCACCGGGAGGTGGAGCAGATACTCTCATTCGCTTGATAGTTCCAACAATGACCGAGGTCTGGAAGCAATCCATCATTGTCGAAAATCGTCCAGGTGCAAGTGGCCTCATCGGCGCAGAGCAAGTAGCTCAATCGCCTGCGGATGGATATACCTTATTAATGGGTTCGACTGCTGCAGTCACGGAAAAAAATATTGCGCAGTTTTCTCCGGTTGCCTTAGTGTCTGCCTCTCCTTATGTGGTCACTGTTAACCCTAGTTTGAATATCAACTCAATCAAAGCATTGATTGCCTATGCCAAAGCAAACCCAGGAAGCGTCCGATATGGCTCATCTGGTCCTGGTTCGGCATCTCATTTGGCTGGAGAATTATTCTCTTCGATGGCTGGTGTGACATTGCTTCATGTTCCCCTATAAAGGAACTGGTCAGGCCTTAACTGATTTACTGGCGGGTCATATTGATTTGATGTTTGCTCCTGCGCAAACCGTGATGCCGCAAATTGAATCTGGAAAATTATTGGCCTTGGCTCAAACCGGTGCGAAGCGCTCAGAAGCGCTGCCAAATATTCTGACTGTTGCAGAGGCGGGTTTGCCGGGTTACAGCGCAGTAGGTTGGTTTGGTTTATTTGCCCCAGCGAATACTCCTAAACCTGTACTACAAAAAATCAATCAAACGGTGATGTTCGTCTTGGGTCAGGACAAAATTCGTAAGGCTATGTTGGAGCGGGGAAGTGACCCTGCTAGCGGTAGTGCCGAGGAATTTGCGGCTTTTTTACGCCTAGATCAGTCAAAATGGGCCAAATTGATCAAAGAAAATAAGGTTGCAGTGCAATAAACCCTTAAATCAGTATCATTTAGGGCTAATCACTGAAATCCCTAGGAAATTACTATGCCAGGCTTACTTCCCAATGTTGATCCAGATGGATTGCTAGAGTTCTCGGTTGTTTATACCGACCGCTCCTTGAACCACATGTCTGAAGAGTTCAAGCGCGTGATGGTCGACATTTCTAGCGTTCTTAAAGACGCCTATAACGCAAGCTCTGCTGTCATCGTTCCTGGTAGCGGTACTTTCGGTATGGAAGCTGTTGCCCGCCAATTTGCGAACAATGAAAAATGTTTAGTGTTGCGTAATGGCTGGTTTAGCTATCGCTGGACGCAGATTTTTGATCTGGCAAATATCACTAGCGACGTGACAGTCATCAAAGGTCGTCAACTAGAAAATTCTGCTCAAGGTGTATTTGCTCCTGCGCCAATTGAAGAGGTAGTGGCTTTCATCAAGAAAGAAAAGCCAGCTGTGGTATTTGCTCCTCACGTAGAAACTTCTGCCGGCATCATCTTGCCTGACGATTACCTCAAGGCCGTTGGAGAAGCAGTTCGCTCAGTGAACGGTTTGTTTGTATTGGATTGCATTGCCTCTGGCGCTATGTGGGTTGATATGAAGGCGTGTAATGTGGATGTGTTGATCACGGCCCCACAAAAAGGCTGGAGCAGCTCCCCTTGTTGTGCTTTGATTGCTCTTGGAGATAGAGCTCGTGAGCGTATTGATGCTACTCAAAGTAGCAGCTTCTCTATGGATTTGAAGAAGTGGTTGCAAATCATGGAGGCTTATGAAAAAGGTGGTCATGTGTATCACACGACTATGCCTACTGATGCATTAAAGATTTTGCGTAACGTGATGAAAGAAACTCAGTCACTTGGTTTTGCAGCCTTGAAGGCCAAACAAGTTGAGCTGGGCACTAAGGTACGCGATCTATTGGTTTCACAGGGCTACCATTCTGTTTCCGCAAAAGGTTATCAGGCTCCTGGCGTAGTAGTAAGCTACACCAAGGATCCAGATATTCAATCCGGTAAGAAGTTCATTGCATTGGGTTTGCAAACAGCTGCAGGGGTACCTTTGCAGTGTGATGAAAGACCTGATTTCCGTACATTCCGCATTGGCTTGTTTGGATTGGAGAAGTTGGCTCATGTAGACCGTACTCTTGGCCACTTATCTGCTGCATTAGAAAAGATTACTGAGGCAGAAGCTCAGCCTGCGTAATACTTGCATCACATAGAAAAAAGGCCATCTGATGATGGGCCTTTTTTTTGGGGTGTCGTCGGGCTGGATGGTAAATATCAAAAAATGAAGCATTTATGTCAGTTTTTTGGTTATTATTAAATCATCTACAAACCCTTTTGGAGAATTGCATGATTTCTCGTATTGTTCGCTTTAGCTTGGCCTCTCTTGTTTCTGCTGCTATTGGCTTAGCGCCAATGTCAGTCATGGCTGCTGATCCAGCTCCTGCGCCTGCAGCCGCTCCAATGGCAACTCCAGCTGCGGCTCCGGCTCCTGCAGCAACGCCGGCAGATAAAGCTGCCGAGAAGAAAGCTAAGAAGCAGGCTAAGAAAGAAAAGAAAGCTGAGAAAAAAGCCAAGAAGAAAGCAAAGAAAAAAGCTAAAGCCGCTGCAGACGCAGCTGCTCAGTAATTTCAAAAGCAGTATTGGAGCCGCTTAATTCAGGGGCTCAGCATTATCAAAGTCATCAGATGTTTTAGAGTCTGATGACTTTTTTCTTGGACTGTCATTACGTACCAATAGCCACATTGCAGCAATGACCAGTGTCATGCCGCCAATCTGGGTCCAGGTAATGGGTTCAGACAAAATAAAGTAGCCTAGAAAAATGGTAGAAACGGGCCCTAGGATTCCCGCTTGCGCAACGAGCGGCGAGCCTATGCGATTGATGGCAATCATGATGAGCAGCATTGGAATAACAGTGCATAAGCTCGCATTTAGAAGGCTGAGCCAATAGACTTGTGTGACCTGTTCGAATATAGCGCTTGGATTATAAAAAGAAGATTGCAAAATACTCAGTACCGCAGATGCTGAGCTGGCATAAACCACTAAACGTACGCTACCAATACGTTTGACCATCTCACCGGAGCCAATCATATATGTGGCATAACTACAGGCGCTACCAAATACCAATACCATGCCAAGCCATGCATGAATACCAGTGGAGCTTGCATCTTGAATAAATACTATGAATACCCCAAGATACCCTACGACAAGGGCATACCATTGCATCCGTGAAATCGATTTTGATAACGCAAAATAAGAAATTAATAAAACAATCGTAGGGGTGAGGTAGAGAACAATACGCTCTAGTCCGACAGAAATATATTGCAGCCCTAGAAAATCAATATAGCTAGATAAGAAATATCCCAAGAAACCCAGAAAGAATAATTTTCCGCGATCAAGCCAAGTGATAGGGATCATCGGCTTTCTGCGTGATTCCCACCAATATACGGACCAAAACAAAGGGAGTGCTATTAGCATCCGTAAAGCTAGTAGAGTTTCTGCATTCGCGCCATATCCAAATGCCAGCTTCACTAAAACGGCTTTGCCAGAAAACAGCATTGAGCCAATACCGGCCATCAAAATACCATAGAGGTAACGTCGGTGATGATGTGCTGTGCTCTGGGATTGCATACTGATTTATAACAGTTTATTGAGCAGACTTCTCATCTCAAGGATCGTTTCTGAAGGGGTCAGTCCAATTGGTCCAGTCCCTTGTTGAACTAGGCTATCAGCCGCAGAGGCATGCAGTTGAACTGCGATGCAACTTGATTCCCAAAGATCAAGATGATGGCGAACGCCTTGTGCTGCAATCGCAGCAATGCTTCCGGTTAAGATATCACCCAAACCGCCCGTTCCCATACCAGGATTGCCTGCTGTGCATTGGACAGCGGGATGGGATGGAGAGCCTATTAAGGTGTGTTGACCCTTAAGGACAACGATTGAGTGTGTAAGTTCAATTAATTGCTGAAGTGATCCTAAGCGATTATCTTGCACGTCGGTGGTAGAGGATCGTAACAATCTTGCTGCCTCACCGGGGTGCGGGGTAATCACAGTTTGATCTGGATATTGCTGGTTACGTAATTGAAGAGCACTCAATAATTCCGCGGTGTCAGCGATCAGATTCAGCGCGTCAGCATCAATGATGACTGGAACTTTGGGATGGTTCAGACAAGCTCGAAGCCATTTCATCGCCAAGGCAGACTTACCAAGTCCAGGACCAATCGCAATGACATCGGGTTCATTTTGATTTAAATAGTCGCTCACTTCCTCTGTGGCCAAGCGAATCATCAGCTCTGGTTGATTGGGATCTGCTTGTGCTGATGCAGGATCCAGCATCTCTAAAATAGTCCATCCCGCACCCAGATGTAAACAAGCATTACCTGCAAGCAAAAGGGCGCCAGCCATCCCCGGTGCACCACCAATCAGAATAGCTTTACCTGCATCACCTTTGTGCTCAGCGGGTTCGCGTCTTAAGCGTTTAGCTAACCCAAGGGATTGAAGTGTGGCGGGCTTGGTGGATGCGGATGTCATCTCAATAGTATCGCTCTGATTCGATAGGGATTGAACTCATTGTAAGAGAGTGTATGCTGAAGGAATGAAGATTCAGTTTCTTGGTGCTGCAGGCGAGGTAACCGGTTCACGGCATTCCATTGAGGTGATGCTGGCCGGCAGACCCCGGCATTTCATGGTGGATTATGGAATGTTCCAAGGTGGTCGTGAGGCAAGCAATAAAAATCTAGAGCCCTTGCCGATTAATCCCAATGATCTTGATTTTGTGGTGCTCACACATGCGCATATTGACCATAGTGGCTTGTTACCGCGTTTATGCGCGCAAGGTTTTAAGGGCCCCATTTATTGCACTACTGCTACCTATGAGTTATTAAAGATTCTATTACCGGATAGTGCGCATCTCCAATTTGCAGATCTTGAGCGCGCAGAACGAAAAGCTAAACAGGGAAAGTGGCATGGCGATATGCCGGTCGCACTGTATTCAAGAGTAGAGGTAGATATGACTCTTGCGCAATTTGAACCCTTGGATTACGGGAAAGTACTGGAGCTTGCCCCTGGGATTCAATTGGAATTTCGTAATGCTGGACATATTTTAGGTTCAGCTATCGCAGTGATGGATATACAGGAAGATGGCACCCCAAAAAAAACGCTGTGTCTTTTCAGGGGATATTGGCATGAAAGGCAAAGTGCTGATGCCTAACCCAGATTTAATTGCCGATGCCGACTTAGTTGTGGTCGAATCGACCTATGGTGATCGCTTGCACCGTACTCTCAGTGAGACCGAGTCTGAGTTAATAGAAGTGATAAGCACCACCATGGCGGGTCAAGGTAATGTCATCATTCCGGCATTTGCAGTGGGTCGCACTCAAGAGATTCTATTTTTGCTGATTGATCTGGTCAGAAGGGGGTTGTTACCACATCTAGCTATCTGGGTAGATTCACCCATGGCAACGGCGGCAACCCATTTAACAGAAAAATTCTTTTCACAACTTGACGAGCAATCTCAAGCCACTTTTAGTTGGTATAAAAATAATCCAAATGCCGTTGATTTGCGATTTATTGCAGACGTGGAAGAATCAAAATCCTTAAATAGAATCAAAGGGGGAGCCATCATCATTTCGGCAAGCGGAATGTGTGATGCTGGTCGAATAGTGCATCACTTGGCCAATAATTTACCTAGAGAACAAAATGCCATCGTGATTACTGGATTCCAGGCCTATGGAAGTTTGGGTAGGCGGCTAGTTGATCGAGCTAAATCCGTACGTTTGTTTGGAGAGGATGTGCCGGTGAAGGCCTCAATTCATACTATTGGTGGTTTATCTGCTCATGCGGATCAGGCTGGACTACTAGATTGGTTGCGGGGCTTTGAATTGCCACCTAAGACGGTATTTGTGGTTCATGGTGAACCAGAGGCAGCCTCTGTATTTGCGGAGCGCATTCGGGAAGATCTTGGCTGGAAAAATGTGATCATACCCGAGCGCCTGCATATCTATAGCTGCTAACAAATAAGATAAATGTCAGTCAGCAACTTTCGCACCTTCAATGTGGTGGCGTTGCATGGCTTGCGCAATAAAACCCGATTGCTTTAATTGGGTGATAACTTCAGTTAAGTAAACCGTGGTCTTTTGGTATTGAGGTCTTGCTTTAGGAATTCCAATCGCTTGATTAATTTCCATAAAGCGACCTGGCAGCATTCGCAAGCCTTGGTACCGCTTAGCGTCACTCTCTAATTGCTGTTTTACTCCAGCAGCTACATTGCCTTTCCCAGACATGAAATCATCAACAACTGCTTGTGAGCTAGCAGCCCTTAAGATGGCCGCACTTTTAATCTCACGCGTGAGGTAGAGGTCATAGGCGCTACCTTTGCCAACAACAATCTCATTGCCAGCAACATCAACCTGTTCATTCTTTTTGATAGGGGAATTGGATTTCACCATATAAGCCCCTTCAATCTGAATATAGGCAGGGGTGTAGCTAATATCTGCACCTCTGACTGGATCGATCGCCACAAAGACTAAATCAACATCCCCATTCTTGACTGCATCAACGGTATTACCTGCCGTCTTAAATGGAATGAGCTCGATAGGCAATCCAGTGCGCTTCCCAATTTCGTGGGCGATATCAATGGTGACACCTTGTGGTTGCTGAGTAGCTGGATCTTCGTTCGCCAAAATGGGGTTACCCAAATTAATGCCAACACGCAGTGTGCCTGTTGGAGCAAATGAAGCGATCATGGCTGGGTCAATAGTTTTCATAGTGCGTGTGGTCTGACTAAGGCAGGATTGAGAAATGCAGAAAGTGCAGAGTGCTGCAAGATACAAGGAGGGGGAGACTAGAATGTTCTTCATGGAGAGAGTATAAAAAAACCGCGGCGGACCGCGGTTTAATTTGCTATTGAAAAATTACTTCTTAGCATCAGCTGCAGGGGCTGCTGCTGGCGCAACTGGAGCAGCAGGAGCATCCTTCTTCGCTTCTTCAACATGAGTAGCCTCAGCACCATGTTTTTCACCGCTCATATCAACGTTGCCGTCGCCCTTGAGGAGTAAGTAGGCGGTGGCGCCAATTAATACGAGCACCATAATGATGATTGAACGATTACTCATGTGTTTTTCCTTCGGTTTAGTTGAAATTTAACTAATCTTAACTCTACTTACGTGTTCGGTAAATCCTCCATAGCCCTAGTACTAGGTATAAATACTGACTTTTTAGGCATAAAGGGTAAGATGGCATGACACAGATGTTTTAAGGTTGCAATATGAGTCCAAAGCTTCCCACTAATAATGCTCAGACTATTACTGAGTTTCTAAATCTTCATCACAGTCAAGTCTCTGAGGAGGATTCTCAGGACTCTTATAAGTTTGCCTTTGATGATGAGGCCTTTCTATCTCGCAGGGAAACCATTGGAATTCGGTTTGAGTTGGAGTTGCTTAAGCCTGAGATCCTCCTGAAAGAGCATGGCATTGAACACACAATTACTGTTTTTGGTTCTACACGTTTTCTAAGTTCTGAGCGTGCTCATGACTTAGAAAAAAATGCGAAGACTCCAGAGGAGCGGCAGGCGGCAACAAAGGCAGTATTGCATAGTAAGTTTTATGAATCCGCAAGGGAGTTTGGCTCCTTGGTGGCCCAATACAACGCAACGCAGGAAAAGAACTCGAATAAGCTCCATATTTGTACTGGTGGTGGCCCCGGAATTATGGAGGCCGCTAATCGGGGTGCTTTTCAGGCAGGCGATCAAACTATTGGATTTAATATCAGCTTGCCGCGAGAGCAGCATCCAAACCCTTATATCAGTCCTGGCTTAAGTTTTCGCTTTCATTACTTTGCCTTGCGCAAGATGCATTTCATGTTGCGCGCCAGAGCAATCGTTGCCTACCCAGGGGGATTTGGATCATTTGATGAGTTGTTTGAGGTTTTAACCTTGATGCAGACTAAGAAGGTAGTTCGTATCCCAGTCATTTTGGTTGGCAGGGACTTCTGGAATGAAATGGTGAACTTTAAGCAAATGGTTGAATTTGGTGTCATTGATCAAGAGGATATGCAAACGATTCATTTTGCAGAGACAGCACCAGAGGCTTGGCAGGTGATTCAGGATTGGTATCAACTGGGCTAGACCAGCTATCAAAGTAAAATAGCAATAAGACTTTTCCTTTTATATATGAATCCAACCCAAACCAATTTCGCTACTGCTTTAGATCTGCCTGGCTACCTTTTGGGTGGAGTCATGCTATTGGTAGTGATGGTCTTTCATGGTGTACTTTTGCTGCAAATTGCGAAGCGCTACGAAGTCAAAACCTATTTATATTTAGCTGAGAAAAAATATTCCGCCGTTGCGCTGTGCTTCTATGTAAGTGTGTTCTGTTTATTTCTAACGCATATTGCTGAAATTCTCATCTGGGGATTTTCTCTCTATGCCTTTAAATTGCTGCCTGCTTTAGGCCAAAGCATTCTCTTTAGTGGTAGTACATATACCGCGATGGGCTTTATGGAAGACATACTGCCAGATGGCTGGAAAATGTTGGCAGTCATTATTGCTTTTTCTGGGATGTTCTCATTTGCTTGGACGGCATCTGTCATGATTTCAATGACAAAGAACTTCCGTCAGGCATATACCAAGCTGCATATGAAAAAACTCAATATCTCTTCTGAGATGATTGATCGCTTTGAGTGATGCATAGCTAGGTATGACAAAGATATGGGATGCCATCGTAATTGGCGGTGGAGCTGCAGGTTTATTTTGTGCTGGAGTCGCTGGCCAGCTGGGGAAAAAGATTTTAGTGCTCGACCATGCGCCAGTGTTGGGTGAAAAAATTCGGATTAGTGGTGGCGGGCGGTGTAACTTTACCAATTTACATAGCAGCCCAGCAAACTTTCTGTCTCTCAATCCCCATTTCGTAAAAAGTGCTCTTGCGAGATACCCCTCAGCAGAATTTATCAAGCTGGTAACAGCTTATGGCATTAACTATCATGAGAAACATCAAGGGCAATTATTCTGTGATGATTCTGCAAAACAGATTATTGAGATGTTATTTGCAGAATGCGCAAAAGGTAAGGTTACTGTTCGTCATCCGGTTGAAGTAGAGACGATTGCTCAGGAGAGTGCGCACTGGATAATCCATACCAGCGATGGTATTGAGAAGGCTAAATCAGTAGTGATGGCTACCGGTGGCTTGCCCGTGCCAGCGATTGGCGCAAGCGCATATTCACTGGATATTGCTAAACAGTTTGGCCTCCAAGTGATTGAACCTAGACCTGCTTTAGTACCGCTTTCATTTACTGCTGAGACCTTTGGCAATCTCAATGACTTAGCGGGTTTAAGTGTTCCCGTCAGAATTGCTTCGGGCTCTAAGGGCCATCGCTACGGCGCATGTCGCTTCATTGAGGATTTATTACTCACTCATAAGGGCTTATCGGGACCCGGTGTACTTCAGGCTAGCAGCTATTGGGTCGAGGGAGAGCCTATTCATATTGATTGGCTCGGTGCTATTGAGCGACCTGGCGGCTTTAATTGTGATGAACTTTTTAACAACGAAGAAAATCGTCTAAAGCTCACTGAAACTATTCTATCTTCTGTGCTACCACAACGCTTGGCAAAAGCCTTTGCCGAGCAACAAAACCTGATGGGACGCAAGTGGGCAGAAGTTTCAAAAAAGGATCGTCAAGCCCTCAAAGAGTTGATTACCAATTGGTCTGTGAAGCCCGCCGGAACACTAGGCTGGAAAAAGGCTGAGGTGATGTTAGGCGGCGTGGATACAAAAGAGATGGATGGTCAGACGATGATGTCGCGTAAGCATCAGGGCCTCTATTTCATTGGAGAGTGCGTTGATGTCACCGGCCATTTAGGTGGCCATAACTTCCAATGGGCTTGGGCAAGCGGCTTTGCATGTGCTCAAGCACTCTAAAGTGTGCTTAACCCAGTTCATTTTTCTCAAGCTTCGACCGTCTTTTCTTTTCACGCGAACGAATATTTAATAGTTCCACAGTTAGTGAAAATGCCATTGCTACATAAACATAGCCCTTAGGTATATGAACCCCCATGCCTTCAGCGATAAGCACTACGCCAACGACTGTTAAGAAGGAGAGGGCGAGAACTTTAATTGAGGGATGCTGGTGAACAAAGTCTCCAATAGGTTTAGCGGCGATCAGCATGATAAATACAGAAGCAATCACTGCTGCAATCATGATGCTAATTTGATCGACCATCCCTACAGCAGTAATGACACTATCTAGGGAAAAGATAATATCGAGTAAGCCTATTTGCAAAACTGAGCCAACAAATAAACTGAGCATTGGCTTTGATGTTCCTTGACTAGCAATATTCTCACTACCATTCTCGTGATCGCCGATCTCTACTTCGGTGTAGATTTCCTTAGATGCCTTCCAGATTAAGAAAAATCCACCTAGTAATAAAATGAGATCTCTGCCACTTATAGAATGCTCAAGCAATGAGAAGAGTGGGTTGGTAAGGCTCATGACCCATGACAGACTCAAGAGCAATAATATTCGGGTAATTAAGGCAAACATCAAGCCGAAACGACGCACTTTCTCGCGGATTTCTAGGGGTAGGCGATTGGCGATGACGCTAATAAAGATAATGTTATCGATGCCTAGAATAATTTCTAGAGCCGATAGGGTAAAAAATGCAATCCAAGCATTTGGATCACTTAATAACTGAAGGGCGCTTTCGATCATGCTTTATTTCACTAATTTAGTTGGGTTGATTTCTCATCCAGTCGGCAGTGTTGAAAAAGGATTCCTCCAGCTGTTTTGCAACATCGCCTTCAATACCGCACTCCTCTAGAGCGCGGTACATGCAAGCTAGCCATTGATTGCGCTCAGCAAGTCCAATTTTAAAAGGTAAGTGCCTGGCCCGTAGCATGGGGTGGCCATACTTAGGGGAATAAATATCCGGTCCACCCATCCAGCCTGTTAAGAAGAATTTGAGCTTTTCACGTGAGCTAGAGAGGTCCTGGGGGTGCATGCTGCGCAGCTCCCCAAATTGAGGCTCTAGCGCCATTAAATCGTAGAAGCGATCGACCAACTCATCAACCTTATCGATGCCCCCAATCGCCTCATAGATATTCTGTTTTTCCATCATATTGTCATTTTAATGCCTTAAATTCAGGATAATTGGCAGTGAGCCAATTTCGGTATAGAGTTGATATAAAAGATTTAATAACCCCTAATTAATAGGAGCTTAATGATGGATGCACAAGAATTACAAAAATGGCAACGTGAAAAAGCAAAAGAGCTATTTGATTACTCGCACACCTTGCTTGAGGCAGCGAAAAAATTAAGTGAGCACCATTTGGCTGAGATTGAGTGGGGCATGAAAAATGCTCTAGATAGCGCCAAGTCTGCCGCTAAAAATGATTTGAGCAAATTGAAGAGTTTGCAAGAAGATGCTGCGAAAGAAGCTACCAAGCGCGCAGCTGCCTACCAAAAGAAAGTTAAGTCCGTTCTTAAGGAGCTTGGTGAGGGCGCTGCCGATGAAACCGAGAAGCATCTTGAGAAAGTGCGCAGCTCCTTGGTAACTTGGTTAGAGGATGCGGAAAATAAAATGCCTGCCCATGCTGACAAGCTTTCTAAAGTGGTTCATGAAATGTCTACAACCGGTCAAAATATGTTCAAAGAAGGGCGCCGCATTGTTAATCAAGTAGCAGAGACGGCAGAAAAGAATATTGATGAGCTGGTAAAAAAATCGTCATCAGGTAAGAAAAAAGAAGACTAATCTTATTTTCTTATAAATCAAACCGCCTTCAGTATTGAGGCGGTTTTTTATTTCCAGCCCTGTATCCAAAGCTCACTGTTCGTCAGATCGCGCCAAGCGATCTGGGTGGTTTTCTTGCTGTAGACAGCTTCTATCTCAACAAACTCAATCTTTTCTTCTGGGGGCTCTGGAAGGATAACTTTACTGACCAAGAAATGCTTTTGCTTGGCTATCGGTTGCACTGCAGTCCACTTAGTTAGCAATAATTTTTTAGGACTTAATTTATTCATTGGAAATGCTTACAAGACGGTACATTGGTACTCTTGGCCACCGCTTACCATCAAGCCAGAAGAAGGTGTAAACACAGTATTTGACTGCTCTGTTTGAACGGTGCATTTCTGATCAAAATAGCTTAGATTGCCTAAGCTGCCGCAAAAGTCTAGCTTGCTGCCTTTAAATTCCATTTGGGCTTTTCTGAGAATCATGGGGATATTGGCCTCGGTAGGAGTGTTGCAGCTCCAGGTGCTATAGGTCTCGCGCTCGCAGGCAACAAGCCCCAGCAAGATAGCCGTACAAGCTAGCAGGCGAATAACACATAGGCTTCTTAAATGATGCATGGCCAAAGCATAGCGAAGTTTCAAATATTCTGCCCAAGATTGGCTCAAGAGGCAGTTTTAGTATTAATATTTACATCAGATTGTTTAATAAACAAGGTATTAAAGCTAAAAAAGCTGCATAAAAATTAACAAAGGAGACGCTGTGGATACAAATCGGAGAGATGCGCTGAAGTTAGGTGCATCAGCTGCTATGAGTGGCATGTTTATTTCTAATGTGATGGCTGCTGCTGACGGTCAGCCACCAATCGTAGTTGAGCCAATGACAGGTAAGGCTGGCTTGCGTATCGCCAACTACTTGCCAAAGATGGGCGCTACTTCAAGACTAGGTTTAGTAACCAATGATGGCTTAGTAGTGGATATTCCGGCTGAGGCAACGCGCCAAAAAA
Organism: Polynucleobacter sp. QLW-P1DATA-2; assembly: GCF_001870365.1. Classification (NCBI taxonomy): domain Bacteria; kingdom Pseudomonadati; phylum Pseudomonadota; class Betaproteobacteria; order Burkholderiales; family Burkholderiaceae; genus Polynucleobacter; species Polynucleobacter sp. QLW-P1DATA-2. The sequence continues at coordinate 142,494 of NZ_LZMQ01000003.1, forward strand.
TGCAGCTCTCCTTTGATCCAGCATCGATGATTTCCTTGGCTGCTTCTGGTAACCGTGGTCTAGTAGAGTTGGCCGCTATTTTCAAGAATCGCGGCTCAAACCTCCAGAACGTAAATCAAGTAGTGCTCTTATCTCCTATTCCAAAGCCACAGGCCAATATTTATTGTGTGGGCTGGAATTATCTCGATCATTTTGAAGAGGGTCTAAAGCATCGTGCGGATACTGCGGTCAAAGAGTATCCAAAAGTTCCCGTGTTATTCACCAAGGGCACTCAAACCATGAATGGCCCATTCGATAACATTCCTTATGATGCTGGCATCTCCACCATGATTGACTGGGAAGCTGAGTTAGCAGTAGTGATTGGTAAAAAGGGTAAGAATATTTCTGAAGAGAATGCAATGGACTATGTCTTTGGCTACTCTGCCTACAACGACACTACGGCGCGTGATATTCAGCAAAAGCGTCAATCTGGTCAATGGTTTAAAGGCAAGAGCTTAGACGGTCACGGCCCAATGGGTCCATGGGTTGTTACTGCAGGTGGCGTGAATTTAGATGACACTCGCATTATTTGCCGTGTGAATGGTGTTGAAAAGCAAAATGCGAGTTACAAGCAAATGTATTTCAAGATCCCAGCCATTATTGCTGAGCTATCACGCGGCTTAACCCTTCTGCCCGGTGACATTATTGCGACTGGTACACCATCTGGAGTTGGTGCAGGCAGAACGCCTCAAGAGTTTATGAAGCCCGGCGATATCATGGAAACCAATATCACTGGTATCGGCATCCTGCGCAATAAGATTGCGTAACATCAGTTCTTAATACAACTGCAAGGACCTAGAGGACCCAGAAGTGATGGGTTCCGTCCTTGCCCAGTTGCTCAACTAATCCAAACTCCCAGTCTAAGTAAGCCTGCATCGCTGCAGGATCTACGCTGGTACCTTCGTATGGACGCTTGTAGCGATCCAGTGGAGGAGAGGCCAGGTGGCTCGGACCTTTTTCGAGATCTAATCCGGCTGCAACCCAAGCGGCATTTCCGCCTTCGAGCACCACTACTTCAGCTTGAGTGAGTGCCTGAAACTCTGGGGCAACAAAAGCGCTTAGTTCTGCAGGAGTGCTAGTTAATACATAGCGATCTACCTGCGGAATTTTCGCAATAGCCTCAGTCAGTTTTGAGCGTAAGGCATACCAACTGCCAGGTATATGGCCCTTGACATAATTTGCATGCGTACTGAAATCAATCGCAATCGTATTGCTGTCAGTCTTGAGCCAATGAGAGACGGTAACTGCATCCACGGTCTCAAGCTGGGGCAGGCTAGGTAGCGGCGCTTTCCAGAGACTTTTTTCGCTCAGGTCGGCAGGCTGAACGTGATCTAAAACATAAACATCCCAGGCCATCTGTGCTAACCAAGAAGCGGGCATATTTGCTCTTACACTGCCTCCACTAGGATCAACCAAGACCACTCGCGCACCGCGCACTGGTGCCACCATTTCTGTTTCTTGAACGAGTTGACCGCCAGGTACAGAGCGAAATCCGGGAAGATGACCCGCTTCATATTCTTCAGGGGTGCGAGTGTCAAAGAAATACGTTGTACGCTCTGCTTGTGATTTCCATTGGACGATGTCAGCAAGAGTGGCACGCTTTACGCCAGCGCGATCAGCGACGCTACGAGCACGTTGTGCAGCTTGAGCAGTTGTTTCCTCGCCAACTTCCTTAAACTTTCTACTTTGGCCTTTGTCGAGCTCTTGACCGGCCAAGGTCCAGCCGATGGTTCCGTTACGCAATGCATTCACCTCATTCGGAATGCCAGCATTGATTAAAGATTGGGTGCCAATAATGCTGCGTGTTCGTCCTGCGCAATTGACAATGATTTTGGTCTTCGGGTTAGGGGCGAGCTCAGGCAAGCGCAGGACTAGTTCTGCGCCTGGAACGCTAATCCCCGTTGGAATACTCATCGTGTTGTATTCATCAAAACGACGTACATCAACTACCACCACATCTTCTTTGTTGTCGATGAGTTGTTTCACTTCTTGTGCAGATAGGGAGGGTGTATGGCGCTTGGATTCAACTAGTTCACCAAACGATTTGCTTGGAACATTGACGTCTTTAAATACTTCACCGCCAGCAGCCTTCCAGCCTTGTACTCCACCATCAAATACAGAGACATTACTAAAACCGAGAGCGCTTAATCTTTGGGCTGCTAATTCCGCATAACCTTCCCCGTCATCTAAAGTAACAATAGGAACATCTTTTCTCGGGATCTTTGCATAGGCATCAATCTCAATCCGAGAGAGTGGCAGGTTTGCAGCAAACAACGGATGCTCGCGCGCATGCGGATCTTCTTCGCGTACATCTAAGAAGGCGATCTCTTCTTGCTGTAAAAGTTTGTTGCGTACAAAAGAATAATTTTTAGTTTGGTAGCTCATGCGAGTGATGTAAGGACTTAGTAGACGTAAATGATAGGGGGGCTTGTCTGACCCCCGTTTCTGGATGGCTCTATTTTGCTGCAACTGCACCAGAAACGGTTTTTTCAGAAGGGCCGAAGCCGTAATAGGGTGGTTTTAAGCTAGGTTTTGACAATATCTTGCTCAGAATGCCCTAAAAGTGGGTTTTTTATCGTATTTCGAGTAATGATGGCTCTGATTACCAGGATCTCTGTTCCCCCTGCGTAGGCCTGATTCTAAGAGTTATCCCTGATCAAAACCTGCATTTTTTATAGTTTTTATAGGGATATACTGACTTCGTTGTTAAAACGAATATTTATTTGATTACTGGGAGACACGATGTCACAACACGATACATTGTTAGCTGCTTTTGAAGCATACAAAGCTGAAAACGAAAAGTTTATTGAAAAAGGTATTAAGGCATCTGCCGCTCGCGCTCGTAAGGCATTGCAAGAAATTGCTGGTGCTTGCAAAGAGCGTCGTAAAGAAATTACCGCTACAAAAGAAGCAATGGAAGCTAAGAAGTAATTCTTACCCAATTGATCTAAAAGCCTAGCCTTACCCGCTAGGCTTTTTTTATTCAAGAAATACAAGATGAAGAGACATGAGTTTCTGCAGATGCTAAAAGCAGCGGGATATCCAGAGCCGGTCGAAGTGAGTCAAGTACCTGACGGTCACATAGGCGATCATCAGCATCCATTTGCAGTAAAAGCGCTGGTAGTAGAGGGCAGTATTGAATTGCTTATTGACGGCACAGCTAAGCAATATGAAGTGGGAGATGTATTCCAGCTGGGCTATGAGCAAGTGCATACTGAGACCTACGGGCCCAAAGGCGTTAGATATCTAGCATCTAGAAAATCCTAGAGCACTTAGAAAAACTTCATTAGGAGCAATATGAACATCGGATTTATTGGTTTAGGAAACATGGGCCTGCCAATGGCCATTAATTTGCAAAAAGCGGGTTACCAAGTCGCGGGATTTGATTTGGTTCAAAGTCAATTAGATGCTTTTGCTAAGGCAGGTGGAAAAACCGTCGCCAATGCAAACGATGCTGCAAAGAATGTGGATGTATTAATCAGCATGCTGCCAGCATCGCAACACGTTGAAGGTTTATATTTGGGTGACTCTGGCCTATTGGCCAATACCAATCCTCAGACCATCCTGGTCGATTGCTCAACGATTTCACCAAAGGTGGCCCAAGCGGTTGCTAGTGCAGCACAAGCTAAGGGCTTTGAGATGGTCGATGCACCCGTCTCGGGTGGTACTGCAGGTGCTCAAGCCGGAACGCTAACCTTTATGGTGGGTGGTCAGCAGTCTGCCGTAGAGCGGATTCGTCCCCTCCTAGAAAAGATGGGTAAGAATATTTTCCATGCGGGCGCTAATGGCGCAGGTCAGACTGTGAAGGTTTGTAACAATATGCTCTTGGGTATTCAGATGCTGGGGACCTGTGAGGCACTGCGTCTGGGTATTGCAAATGGTATGGACCCAAAAATTCTTTCGGACATCATGTCTAAGAGTTCCGGGCGCAATTGGGCTTTGGAGCTATATAACCCCTGTCCTGGCGTCATGGATAACGTGCCTTCATCTAAGGATTATGCAGGCGGTTTCGGTGTAGATCTCATGCTCAAGGATATGGGCTTGGCGACAGAAAATGCGGAGGCTTTAGAAGCTAGTGTTCCGCTAGGCAAATTAGCGCAGCAACTCTACGAAGCGCATAGCAAAGCGGGTCATGGTCAGCTTGATTTCTCAAGCGTATTTAATCTGAAGTAGAGATTGGTTAAGAAACAACCAAGGACTTACCGTGGCGTTTGCTCATCTGACCAATGACTCTGGCGCCTAAGAAGTGATGTTGATTAAAGATATCCAGAACTTCTTTCACACAATCTGGGCTACAGGAAACTAGTAAGCCACCACTCGTTTGTGGATCAGTCAATAGGGCGCGTTGAGCCAAGGTAAAGTTTGCTGGAATACCCACTTCATCTCCATAGCTCAACCAGTTGCGATCGGATGCGCCAGTAATCACGCCATCATCTGCTAATGCTTGCACATTGGAGAGTAGGGGGACTTGACTCCAGTCAATATGCGCAGTGCAGTTTGAGCCTCGCGCTAGCTCAAGCGTATGACCAGCCAAGCCAAAGCCAGTGACATCGGTTAATGCATGCACGCCAGTGAGTTTAGCTAAATCAGGCCCTGCAGAATTGAGCTTTGTGGTGTTGGAGATCATTTCTCGATAGCCGTCTGGAGCCAGGAGATCTTTTTTCAGGGCGGCTGACATCACACCCACTCCTAATGGCTTACCCAAAATCAGAACATCACCTGGCTTAGCGCTAGCATTGCTCTTCACGCGCCTGGGGTCAACAATGCCAATCGCTACCAGACCATAAATGGGTTCAACCGAATCAATCGTATGACCACCAGCAATCGGAATACCGGCACTACGACAAGCTTCAGCACCACCCTCAAGAATGCGTGCAATGGTTTTATTGGATAGAACTTTGATTGGCATACCAACTAGGGCAAGTGCAAATAATGGTGCGCCGCCCATCGCATAAATATCGCTAATCGCATTGGTTGCGGCGATCTTGCCAAAATCAAACGGATCATCCACGATCGGCATGAAGAAATCTGTTGTAGCTACGATAGCTTGGGATTCGTTGATTTGATATACGGCGGCATCATCCGATGTTTCAATACCGATTAGTAATTCTTTTGGGAAAGGTAGCTGCGGAACATCTTTCAAAATCTCAGAAAGTACGCTTGGAGCAATTTTGCATCCACATCCGCCACCATGAGATAGGGAGGTGAGGCGCGGTTCAGTCAACTCAGGAATGGTGGTTTGTGTATTCATATTATTGGCGTAAAAGTGCTTCTACTTTACCTTTAACTTCATCGCTATCGACATTTTCAATAGCTCCAAACCAGACTCCTTCAATCTTGCCCGTTTTGCCAATGAGAAAGGTAGTTGGAATACCGCGTGCTTTCCAAGACTTGTAAGTGATGCTATTGCGATCCATCAAGATCTCAATGCCATTCTCGGGCAGTCCATTGCCCTTGAGGAACTGTGCGATTCGAGGCTTCATTTCCGCTAAATTCACAGCAAGAACCACCAGTCCTTTAGATCGATAGTTTTCTTGTAGTTGTATTAACTCTTCAAACTCTTCGCGGCACGGCTCACACCAGCTAGCCCAGAAATTCACAACTATTACTTTGCCTCTATAGCTGACAATATCAATCGCTTTGCCCGATAAGTTGTTTAGCACTAAGGGGGGAGATTGGGTTAGGCCTACTTGTGCAGCTGGACGCCATTGTGCCTGGACATTCATACTCAGACATAGGAGAAAAGAAAAAGCCAGCGCAAGAAGAGAGTCTATAGCTGGCTTGGTGAAGCTCATCAAGATCAATCTACGTAATCTATTAGCCAATACGACGGCTAGTAATTTTGTATTTAAAGTTATCTGGGTCTAGTGAATCAAAACGACCTTCAGTATTTTCTGCTTGCGGGTACATTAAGAAAGGAATGTCACCTTTGCTCCCAAGCTTGGATCCAGGTAAAGCAATGTCATGATCATAGTTGTATGCCATCCAGTTCATTTCCCAATTACCAAAGAGGTAATCTCGAATCGCGAGCACCTTAGGATCGTTTACTGCAAGACCCCCAGTTTCCTCAAGGATTACTTTGCGGACATCAGCAGGATCTACTGGAAACCAGCCATAGCCAGAGGCATAGAACTCGGCGCGGCAATGCTGTGCTTTAGTAATATCACCAGATTTGCCAAGGCTCTTATAGCCACGAACAGAGTCAGCAATGCGGATACCGTAGACATCGCGAGCAGGGATCCCCGCTGAACGCGCCAATGCCACAAATACAGCATTGATATCAGCGCATTTACCACCTAGATTATTGGTTTCGAGCATGAGTTTTACATCACCTTGGCCGCAACCACGTGTTTTTGGATCACGATGAGTGTTATCAACCACCCAGTTGTAAATGGCTTTTACTTTTTCAATGTCAGTAGCGTTAGCAGGAACATTAGCGAGCGCTTCTTGAGACTTCGTTTTCACAATGCCATCAATCGGCAGGTATTTAGTACCACGAGTCCAAAAGCGTTGTTCTTCTTTAGAGAGTTTTAATGCCGGATTAGGAGAGACAATCTCTAAGTTGCGATTACATGTGCTGACTAAGATCGACACTTTAACGCTATGACTTGTTGCTGATGCATCCCATTTAGTCCAAAGCATACGAGCTTGTTTATCTGGTGTTACATAAACCTGATTGACTGCTTTCGGATCGCTTGCTTCTGGTCGGATAGCCAAAGTACGGAAATAATTCGTATCTAAAACTAATGGCAATGGGATCCAACTTTGCGCAACACCGTTGGGCGACTCTAAATTGACCTCTGTCACGATCTCATAAGTAGTCCAGTTGGGTGCAGACTGTGCAAATGCAGCGGAGATAGGATTAAAGGCTGGCAGCGCTAAAGCGCCAGCAATGGTTTTCATAGCGGAGCGGCGTGACGTAGTCATATCAAATCTCTTGGATGGTAATAAAAGCAAGAATGCTTATTTTAGCGAATCAATTAACGATTAAAGCTTCTCTTGGGTGGGCTACTGCGCTTGGCGGGTGCTTTTTTAGCTGGAGCACCACCACCGCTAGCTCCACTAGGCCGAGGGCTTTCTAGATTGGTGGTGTTGCTGACTACGCAATTGAATCGGCTGAGCAACTGCATTGGGATCTGGTTCAAATCCAGCAATGACCTCTTGTGGCAGTTTTTGCTTAATGAGTTTTTCGATATCTCTGAGCATTTGATGTTCATCAACACAGACTAAAGAGACAGCAACGCCATTCGAGCCGGCGCGACCTGTACGACCAATACGGTGAACATAATCTTCAGACACATTTGGTAGGTCATAGTTCACTACATGGGGCAGTTGGTCAATATCAATTCCTCGTGCGGCGATATCGGTTGCCACTAAAGCGGTGAGTTTGCCTGCTTTGAAGTCAGCTAATGCTTTGGTGCGTGCGCTTTGGCTTTTATTGCCGTGGATCGCCATACTAGTGATGCCATCTTTTTCTAACTGTGTCACGAGCTTATTGGCACCATGCTTAGTACGGGTAAAAACCAGTACTTGCTTCCAGTCATTGGTCTGGATGAGGTGTGCTAATAAAGGATGCTTCTTGGTTCTATCTACCGGGTGAATGAGCTGCGCAATAGCTTCATTAGTACTATTGCTGCGGGCCACTTCAATAAGTTCGGGGGAGTTTAATAAGCCATCTGCTAGCTGCTTGATCTCTGTAGAGAAAGTTGCAGAGAACAAAAGGTTTTGGCGTTTCTTAGGCAGTGCCGCCAAAATCTTTTTAATATCGCGCAAGAATCCCATATCCAACATGCGATCGGCTTCATCCAATACGAGAATTTCAATATCGTTAAGTGATACACAATTTTGTGACATTAAATCTAGCAAGCGACCTGGTGTTGCAACCAAAATATCTAGGCCACCAGCAATTGCCTTGATCTGTGGATTGGCGCCAACGCCACCAAAGATAACGGTTGACTTTAAGCCAGTGTATTTGCCGTAAGTCACAACGGACTCTTGAACTTGAGCAGCCAATTCGCGAGTAGGAGTCAAAATCAATACACGCAACACTCTTTTGCCACCAGCTTTCGGAGTTGTGCTCAGGCGCTGCAGAATTGGCAAGGTAAAACCAGCAGTTTTGCCAGTACCTGTTTGCGCTGCTGCTAAAAGATCCCCGCCTTTTAAAACGGCAGGAATCGATTTTGCTTGAATGGGGGTGGGGCTGGTGTAGCCTTCTTCAGCAATAGCGCGAAGAATGGGTTCTGATAAACCAAGATCTGTAAATAACATAAGGGCCAATAATGTATTGACCCGTATTCAATTAAACGACTATCCCGGTCAATGGGGTGAGCTGCCACGCTAGAGCGTTTGCAGTAAGAGGCCTTATTTTAAGTCATTTACTTATTTAGGCTGGATTCCAGAGGTTGGGCACGACTGTATTGGCATAACCGGATACAAACGATTTCTCGGCACCAGTGATGGGGTCAAACACGGAGCGATGGATTCGCCCGATATTCCCTCCATACACATGAATGCTGATGGATGTTTGATCCTGAAGATTGTTTTCGACAACATGAATATCGTGTGTATTAGGTGAAACGGTGTCAACATGGCCTGGAGGGGAGATGCTGGGCTCGCCAGCTTTAAACCCACCTTCTTCTTGGCGATAGTAAGGCGTCCCTTTTTCTTTGCCACGTAATTGACCAACCATACCCCAAACCGTGTGATTGTGCACAGGTGTTTTTTGACCTGGACCCCACACAAAGCTGACAATGGAGAAGCGATCCAAGGGATCGGCATAGAGTAAATATTGCTGGTAATACTGTGGGTGTGGTTTGGTGAATTCAACGGGCAACCAATCATCAACTGCAATCAGATTCTCTAAAAGTTTTTTGCCTTTAGTAAATACAATTTCTTCACTCGGCTTTTGCTCTAAGAGCAAACTCAGTTCTTTGACGAAGGTTAGCAATTTTCCATCAGACATATCGCACTCCAGTTCTCGCATTACTGATTGGGGAAAAACCAATCAGGCCAGGCCTTTGGTTTCAGAGTGGTTGTGTCTACACAAACAATATGCAAAGTAGCGCTAGCAATGACTTGCAATTCTTCGCTATCCGGCAGCTTTCTCTGTGCATTTTGTTTTACTGAAACCTGTGTGCGACCACGGTGTTCAATGACTTGGTCAATATAGAGAATGTCATCCAGGCGACCTGGCTTATAAAAGTTCATCGTCAGTTCGCGCACAGGCATCACAATATTGTGCTCATTTATCAGCTTGGTAGGGCTCAGGTTGTATTGCGCCAACCACTCTGCACGGCTACGCTCAAAAATTTCTAGGTAACGGCCGTGATATACGAAGCCAGCAGCATCTGTATCGGAGTAACAAACCCGATGAACATAAATGAAGGGTAAGGCGCTGGATGTGGAAAGGGCGGTCATAAAGAGTTAAATTGATTTAGGCAATATGAGCATCATATTACGATGAGGGATGCCTGCTTCCTCATACATAGGCCCTTGAACAAGAAAGCCTAGCTTTTCATAAAAGGGGATGGCAGATACTTGGGCGTGCAAGTTAAGGGTGCTCGCACCTAGAGACTTTGCTCGATCAATCAGGGTTTTTAAGATCTCCAAGCCAATGCCTTGCCCCCGGAAATTAGCCAATACCGCCATGCGGCCAATTTGAAAAGACTGCAGTCCCGAATCCACTAGCCTGGCAGTCCCTACGCACTGGTTTCCTAGGAGGGCGAGTACATGGTGTGCCGCAGCATCAAACTCGTCTAGCTCCATTTCTTCAGGCACCCCTTGCTCGTCAATAAATACTGCTTTGCGAATGCGAAAAGCCTCTTGGGAGGCTTGAGTCCAAGGTTTGATGAAGATTTCTAGGGAATTCAATGGATTAAGAGGCTTATGAGTGGGTTAACTGGGCTTAATTTACCAAATATGAGTAGCGTGAAGGGTTATCGTTCGATACCGCACAAGATAAGACTCAATCCATGTTTACAATGAATTAGAGGCTTCTTTTGGGGCCCATCTAAATCCTTCACTCAATTAGGAGTTATCTTGAAGAAATCTTTACTGGCTAGTTTATTTGTTGCTGTAGGCATTGCTTGCGCATCTTCCGTTTTCGCACAATTGCCAGCAAAAATGTTGCCATTGGCAGCTGATGTTGCTGTATTGAGCGCAACGGTTGATTCTGTTGATGTTAAAAAGCGCATTGTTGTGTTGAAAGATGCTAATGGTAATTTGGCGCAGATGAACGTTGCTAAATCAGTAAACGATTTGGATAAAGTTAAAAAAGGTGATGTGTTCTTGGTTGAGCATGCACAAGCGATTGCAATCGGCTTAACTGCTGCTGGTAAAGATGCTAAGCCAGGTGTTTCTGGTGTACGTTCTGTAGTGATCGCTGGTAAAGGTTCTGCTAAGCCATTCGAAGAGACAACAGATACGATTTATGCAACTGTAAAGATTACAACAATCGATCAAAAAACCCGTATCGTGACTTTCACATTGCCAAGCGGCGAGAAACAAAAGGTTAAAGTTGATCAATCTGTTCTCGGTCTTGAGAAATTCAAGGCTGGTGATGACGTAATGGTTGAGTTTGTTGACGATACTGCTATTGGTTTCATGACGCCGAAGAAGTAAGCAGCATACCGCCAGTAGATATGCTGGTGATAAATAAAAAGCCCGCAGATGCGGGCTTTTTTAATGATCAGTCTCTACTAAGAATTACCTCTTAGCATTAGGAAAGAAAAGTTGTTCGCCACCAATTTGGTAGCTGGCAATGACATCCTGACCATTCTTGGAAATCAGCCAATCAATAAAGGCTTGGCCTTCGGCTTTTTTCACAGATGGGAACTTGGCAGGATTTACTAGCATCACACCATATTGATTAAAGAGCTTCGGATCACCTTGAACCAAGATTGCAAGATCACCACGATTTTTAAAGCTAAGCCAAGTAGCCCTATCAGTCAGGATGTAGGCATTCATAGCGGAGGCGGTATTCAGGGCGGGACCCATTCCTGAACCTGTCTCTTTGTACCAAGTCTGGCTTGGTGAAACAGTGATACCAGCCCCTTTCCAATAGCGCAACTCAGCTGCATGAGTGCCGCTTTTATCGCCACGGGATACAAAAGGAGTTTGCGCTACTGAAATCTTTTGCAGTGCTACTTGAATATCTTTGCCACCGCCTACTTTGGCAGGGTCAGACTTTGGTCCTACCAAGACGAAGTCGTTGTACATCACTTCATTGCGTTTGTTGGAGTAGCCCTCTTGAACAAAGATCTCTTCAGCAGGTTTGTCATGGACAAACACCACATCTGCATCACCACGACGGCCAATGTCCAGCGCTTGACCAGTGCCAACTGCAACTACTTTGACGGTAATCCCAGTTTTCATCTTAAAGATAGGGAGGATGTATTCAAACAAGCCAGATTGCTCGGTAGATGTAGTGGAGGACACCACAATACTTTTTTCTTGGGCGATTGCGAGTGAACTAAAGGTCGGGGCAGCAAGAAGAGCAGCCAAAAGAAGGCGGAAAAATACGTTTTTCATCTGATAATGACTAGGTTTGGTAAATTTCTATCATCGCATAAATTAGCCGAGCCATTTGGGGGCAATATTTCTTGGGCATCCGCTAGAATAACTTCAACCATGCACCTTCGAATAACTTCCATATTGGCTTTGCTCTTTTGCTCGGTCAATCTTGTTTTCGCTCAGAGCGCAACAGTTGCCGTTGCTGCCAATATGAAAGATGCTTTCTCTGAAATTGCAATTGCTTTTAAGGCTAATGGTAAGCAGGGCATGAGGGTAGTTTATGGATCTTCCGGAAACTTCGCCACTCAGATTATGAATGGCGCGCCATTTAATCTCTTTATAGCTGCTGATGAGCACTTTCCTCTTGAGCTTTATAAGCATGGTAAGACTGTAGATGAAGGTGCGGTATATGCAACTGGTAAGTTAGCCATCATCGTTAAAACATCATCCGGAATTGTCTTGGCGGATAACAAAGCGGATATCGCTAAGGTTATAGCTAAAGCTAATAAAGTAGCTATTGCCAAGCCTGAGTTGGCGCCCTATGGCAAAGCAGCTGTTGAATATCTCAAGGCAGAAGGCTGGTGGGATCTTGCTAAAGACAAGTTGGTCTACGGAGACAACATTGGTGTCGCCACAACCTATGTCGTTACTGGTGCTGCCGATGTTGGGTTTACTGCTTTTTCTTTGGCCAAGTCACCAGAGGTCGCAAAAGAAACCAGCTTCTTGTTGATAGATAGCAAGCTCTATGAGCCCATCAAGCAGCGCATGGTTTTAATCAAGGGTGCCTCTCAGGAGGCAGTCGATTTATACCAATTTATGCAAGGCGTTCAGGCTCAATCCATATTACGCAAGTACGGCTACAGCACGCCTTAACGCATGTATTCCCGCATGGCTTGCAAGATCTCTTGCGGCGATTGTTCAAGCTTCGCTACGACAGCGTCATAGTCTTCTGCAGGGCGGTTTTGGCTAAGCTTGAACTTGCCAAGCAAACTTTGAACATCAATCTCAATTCCAATAATGGCTTTGAGCATCATCTGCACATATTCTTCGGGGGCGTCATCTAGCTTCCAGTCTGATTGGTATGTAGGTTCATGAATATTGGTCATTTGAGCTACATGATTTCTAAGCCACTGCGGATCATCAATGAGTTTGATGTTGCCTTGTGCATGTACGACAGCATAATTCCAGGTAGGCACTACTTTGCCAGTTTCTTTTTTGGAAGGGTACCAAGCTGGTGTGACATAAGCTTGTGGACCATTGAAGATCGCGGTTATCGCTGTATTGCTGCTGGCAGCAATTTTCGCTAATGGATTAGTTCGGGCGATATGACCATAGAGCTTGCTTCTATCGCTACTGAGCATCAATGGCAAATGGTTGACTTCTAATTGATTCTCTAAGCTGCCAACAATGGTTGCTAATGGATATTCAGCGATGAGCTGTGCCAGTAGGGCTGGGTCATCAACTGCAAAGTGTTTTGGTAGGTACATAGCGCTTGACCTTGGTGGTATTTCTGAAAAGAGTTAAGCGTATCTTACATCTCAATATGGGCGCGTAAACCAAAGAAATTGACGGGTCCACGATCTGCGTTATATGCAGGATTGGCTATGCGCTGGTAGTCTGCTGAGAGCGATAGGCTTTTATAGACATTCCAGCTATAAAAGGTCTCAAATATTTGTTCTTTCTTGTAATTAAGCCTGCCATCACCAATAAACATAGTCACGCCACCTTGTTGTAGATAGGCAATTTGCTGGGAAGAGATGCCATTTAATGCCGCACCAATTCCGACAGTATCTTGAGGTCTACCCCAGCTTGTCCCTTTAATAGATAAGCCGCCGGATAAAGAATTGCTGATGTCAGTAAATGCTTGAGTTTCAGTTTGACCATTATTCCAACTCCACCTTGCAAATGCGCCAATATTTTCGGTGATCGCTTGTTCGCCGTTTAAGGCGTAACCCCATTTGGTTTGATAACCATATCTCGTATTGAGGATGTCTGGCGTTGTATTTGTTTGCTCTCCAAAAGCAATTGCATTGTTATAGGTCGACATAATTCCGCGATTCTGAAAGACCAAGACTCTTGCTTTACCAGGTTGCCCATTAATGGTGTGGAGGTGAGTAAGCTCGACAGTGTTGCCATATTGCTGCGTCAGGTCGTAATCTAGGGCCAATGAGTTTGGTGTCTTAGGCATTGCCAAGCGCGCAAGACGCATGACCCATTCTTCATCATGGTAGTACTCGCCTACAAAGCCATAGGTATAGCCGCGTGAGTTTGCAGCATAGTCGTAAGCACCGCTGGCCATTAAAGACCAGTTTAAAAACTGGGTGCGGGGATCATGGCTATAAGTATTGGCATCAAAGAAATCGAGTGCCGAGAAAGTTCCGTAACTGACTACTAGGCGACGTTTATCTACGTTCCCAGCCAATTGATTGGCAACACCTTCAATATGTTCTTGTCCACCACCTAGGCCAAACGTTTGGCGCAAAAACATTCTAGCCATGTAATAGATTGGTGGAATGGCAGTGCCTTTTTGTAGCTCACCATTGCTAAAGCCCCCTAAGCCACTCAGACCGGAGAAGGGGATGCCTTCAAACATTTCTGGGTTGATATAAGCTTCAGCGCCTTCCCATAATCTAGCCCCTAAAAATGCAGTTGCAGAGAAGGTATAGCTCTTAGTGATATCACCATCACTTTTATTTAAAAGACTTTTGGCTCCGTAGTAGGGGGAGTTGAAGTTATTTTTAAATTGATTGATGTAGGTTGTTTGCCCATGAATGCTCCACCATTCGGTTTCCCCTTCTAAAGGAGATGAGCTATTAATCATTGGAGAGCTGCTCACAGGTGACTCGGCCAAGATGATTGGGGTATCGCTCACCGGGGATTCCGCATGAGCAGTGGAACATATCCCCAGCATAAATAGGGGCAAAAGCAAGGTCCTGAGAATACTTAATTCAACATTAATGCCAAATCTGCAAATTCCTTTGCGATAGGTCAAAACCTGTTTTTTTGTATGTGAGAACATGTTTTTACTAGATTTAGCCACTTTGTAAATGAGAACTATTCTCAATTATAAGGTATATAATGAGAATCGTTCTTATTAATTGATAAAAGTGACAATCCTCCATGCATTTGGACCAGGTTGATTTAGATGCCACCTACCGTGTCTGTTCGGTAAATGCCCCCAAGGGCGCGCCCCAAATTAAGGGGCAGCTGGAGGATATTGGCTTCTTGCCAGGCGAGCAGGTCACGCTGCTCCGCAAAGGCTTGCTGAAAAAAGGACCCTACCTAGTCCGAGTTGGAGCCTCCACTTTTGCATTGCGTCAATCAGAAGCAAGCATGATTGAAGTTGAGTCAGTGGCACATGCCTGAATCCAGAGTCCACTTTTTTCCTAGCGAGCCTCTAGTCGCGCTATTGGGTAATCCTAATTGCGGAAAGACGGCCCTATTTAATTTGCTAACCGGCAGCCGACAAAAAGTAGCAAATTATTCAGGTGTCACTGTAGAGCGCAAAGAAGGGCGCTTAACTCTCGACTCCGGAAAAAATATTCGCGTTCTAGATTTGCCGGGTGCCTACAGTCTTTATCCAAGATCCTTGGATGAGCGCGTTACTTGTAATGTGTTGCTAGGTAGAGCGGAGGGTGAGAAACGTCCTGACTTAGTACTTTGTATATTAAGTGCCATGAACCTGAGACGCAATCTGCGCCTGGTTCTCGCCGCTAAGCGCTTGGGACTTCCCTGTGTGGTGGTGCTCAATATGCTTGATATTGCCAAGCGTCAAGGGCTGCGGATTGATACTGCCGCACTCTCGCATGAGTTGGGCTTACCGGTAATCACGAGTGTTGGCATTCAATCTAATGGTGCAGATGAGATTAAGAATTTCTTATCAGAATTAGATTGGAAAAATCTCCACGCTTTACGAACTGGCACTAGTGATGCCACCCTCGAAAACGTAGCATCCCATATTGCTCATACGGAATCTGACAATGTGCAGGTTCAGCGTATTTTGCAGAACTTGGGCCTTGATCAAATCATTCCAGACCATTTCAGCGATCGCCTAGACGCGGTGCTGTTGCATCCAGTATTGGGCCCTATCATTTTGGTGGCCTTGCTCTTCTGTATATTTCAGGCGGTCTTTAGTTGGGCAACCTTGCCAATGGAGCTAATTAAGACCTCTGTTGAATACCTCGGTGCCCAAATTGGCGCGCTATTGCCGGACACTTGGTTGCGAAGTCTCTTGATTAACGGAATTTTGGCTGGCCTTGGTGGGGTAGTGATTTTCCTTCCGCAAATTTTGATTCTGTTCTTCTTCATTCTTCTGCTTGAAGAGTCGGGCTATCTTCCAAGGGCTGCTTATTTATTGGATAGGGTAATGGGTTCGGTAGGTCTATCGGGCCGTTCTTTTATTCCACTACTTTCCAGCTTTGCTTGTGCGATCCCAGGGATCATGGCAACGAGAAGTATCTCCAATGCGCGCGATCGCTTGGTGACCATCTTGATTGCACCAATGATGACCTGTTCTGCGCGCTTACCGGTATATGCTTTACTAATCTCTGCATTCATTCCAGAGAAAAAACTGTGGGCCACGATTGATTTGCAGGGCTTGGTATTGTTCTCACTCTATCTTGCTGGCATCTTTGGCGCTATGGCTGTAGCTTGGATCTTGAAACGCTTTACAAGTGAGCAGTTCAGAATGAACGCACTCATGATGGAGTTACCTAGCTACCACATGCCACGCATTGGCAATCTTGCTATTAGCTTGTGGCAACGTGCAGAAATTTTCTTACGCCGTGTTGGTGGGATCATTTTGATCATGACTATTGGGCTTTGGATTCTGTCCAGTTTTCCACTGCCACCCGAGGGGGCAACGCTATCTCCGATTCAGTACAGTTTTGCCGGAATGATAGGGCAGGCATTAGCGCACGTATTTTCTCCCATCGGATTTAACTGGGAGATTAGTATTGCTTTGGTACCTGGTATGGCAGCCCGCGAAGTGGTAGTGAGCTCACTGGCAACCGTATATGCCTTATCAAGCTCGAGCGCAGATGCAGCTGAGGCTCTGATTCCACTGATCTCCTCGGGCTGGTCATTAGCAACAGCGCTTTCACTCCTAGCCTGGTTTGTCTTTGCACCTCAATGCCTTTCGACAATTGCTGCTGTCAAACGTGAGACGGGTGGCTGGAAGATTCCAATCATTATGCTGAGTTACTTGTTCGGATTAGCTTATATTGCTTCATTCATTACCTACCGAATAGCGATCTTCTTCGGTCTAGGTTAAGGCTCCCCTAGTAGTAGCTCATCTAGCTAATATTTTTGCTGCACCACCGCATAATTTGCTGCAGTAATATTCCTTTTGTAGTGACATATTAGAAATAAAAATAATTCACAAAAAGCAAAAGGAGATTTGAATGAGTTCTCGTCGTCAATTTATGAAAACTGCTTCAGCAGCTGGTGCTGGTTTAGTAGCAGCGTCTACCATGGGTGTAATGAATGAAGCATCTGCACATCAAACTTCTGTTTGGGGTGGTGAGCCTTATACGGGCCCACGCGAAATGGTAAAGAACAGCAAAATCCTTGCCATCATGAATGCCGATGGCACAGAAACTTTGGGCGTAGTTACTGCTAAGGGGGTGATTGATGTTCGTGCTGTTGCTAAGAAAATGAAAATTGCAGCACCAACAACCTTAGACCAATTGCTACAGGAGGGCAATGCTGCAGGATTTAATAAAGTAGTTGCGAGTGCCGATAAATCTGGCGTGCCTTACTTAAAAGAATCCGATATCACTTTCGGCCGCCTCTTTAAGAACCCTGGAAAGATTGTGTGCGTGGGCCTGAACTATCGCCAGCATGCAGATGAGGTGGGTATGGCTCGTCCTAGCGTGCCACCATTATTTAATAAGTACAACAATAGCTTGGCAGCACATAATTGTTTATTGCAAATTCCACCGCCCTCAGTTTCTTATAAGTTGGATTATGAGACGGAGCTCTTGATTGTGGTTGGCAAGCAAATGCGTAATGTCCCTGAATCTGCTGCCTTAGATTATGTAGCTGGCTATTGCACTTCCAATGACTTTTCATCACGTGATCTACAGATTGAGTTACCTAGCGGTCAGTGGATGATTGGTAAAACTTTAGACCAATATGCGCCGATTGGGCCATACTTCGTGACCTCAGATTTAGCTGGTGATCCAAATAATATGCAGGTTAAAACCTGGGTAAACGGCGAGCTGCGCCAGAACTCAAATACCTCTGACTTTATTCACAATACCCAGAAGATGTTGTCCTACATCAGCACCTATTGGACTCTAGAGCCGGGCGATATTGTCTTTACTGGTACCCCGCAGGGTGTGATCTTAGGAATGCCAAAAGATAAGCAAGTATGGCTTAAGAAGGGCGATAAGGTTGTGAGTTCAGTTGGTCAACTTGGTGAGTTGAAATTTACACTCGCCTAAGCGAAGGAGTAGCCCCATCAGAAAAGCCACCCTAGGGTGGCTTTCTTTTAACTAACTCAAAACCGTTTTACTTAATTAGCAACAAACGTATTTTCAAGTTTGCCAATGCCACCCATCTCTACAACTACAACATCACCATTGACTAAATATTTTGGTGGCTTAAAGCCGATACCAACACCCACTGGTGTGCCGGTAGCAATGAGATCTCCAGGGTAGAGGGTGATACCAGCAGAAACCGTTGCAATCATGTTTGGAATATCAAAGATCAAATCTTTTGTATTGGAGTTTTGACGTAGTTCACCATTCACCCAGCACTTCACAGAAATATCCTCAGCATCAACCTCATCAGCGGTCACTACCCAAGGACCCATGGGGCAGAATGTGTCGAAGCTCTTGCCTAAAAACCATTGCTTGTGACGTTGCTGCCAATCACGTGCAGTCACATCATTGATGGCGGTGTAACCCCAAACGTGCTTCATGGCATCTGCTTCGCTGATGCCCTTGCCGCCTTTACCGATCACAATCGTTAATTCCGCTTCATAGTCAATGCAGGTAGAGACGGCAGTGGGAATAATGACATTGGTATTGGGACCGGTCACGGACTCTGGCGGCTTAGTAAAGAAGATTGCGTGGCTTGGAATGTCTTCGCCAGGCTTAGCGCTCCCATCAAAGCCGCTGTTAGAAAACTCTTTTGCATGCTCGTGGTAATTTTTGCCAACACAGAATATATTTCTGCGAGGTCTTGGAACGGGGGCGAGCAGACGAATATCGCTCAATGCGTGAGTCGCAACTGGCTTAGGTAATTTACCTGCTAGGTCGGATTTGAGAATGGCAACAATGCCATCTTCACTCACATCCACGCCCAAATCGAGTTCCTGCACTGTCTGCCCATCGGCTGATACTATCCCGACACGAGTCTTGGACGGCTCTTTTGCTAAAGAAAACGCTGCGTATTTCATGATTGCTATCTCCGTTGGGGTTATAACTACACTAACCCCTGTTTATAGTGATAATTCTTGTAGTAGGATAAAGAATATAAATAATAACGAAATTACATTTTCGAGACAAAAATGAGACAAAAATTCATAGTCAGCTATGCGCTGGGCTGCATCGCAAGCGGTTTCTTAGCAATCTCTGCGTTTGCCCAGACCCCGGAGCCATGGCCAACCAAGGCAATCACAATGGTAGTGCCATTTCCTCCGGGCGGGGTAGCTGATGCTGTTGGTAGACCGGTAGCTGAGGCGTTCTCCCGAATTTTGGGGCAACCCGTGATTGTTGAGAACAAAGCAGGTGCAGGTGGCGGCATTGGTATGGCTGCAGTTGCAAGAGCAAAGCCAGATGGCTACACCATTTTGATGGCGCTCTCTTCTATTTCTATTATTCCTGAAGCAGATAAAGTAGTAGGGCGCGAACAATCCTTTCAGTTAAATCAACTGAAACCAATTGCTCGTTTTACGGCGGACCCAACTGTATTGGTAGTGCGCGCTGATAGCCCATGGAAAGATTACAAATCATTCGTGACGGCAATGCGCGCCAATCCCGGTAAGTACAACTTCGGCTCTTCTGGAAACTATGGAACGATGCATGTGCCCATGGAGATGCTTAAGTCTTCTGAAAAGTTCTATATGGTTCATATTCCCTACACTGGAGCCGGTCCAGCGATTGTTGGCCTGCTAGGTGGGCAGGTGGATGCAATTGCGACTGGACCATCTTCGATTGTTCAGCAGATCAAGGCAGGCAAGGTCAGGGCATTAGCGCACTGGGGTGATGGCAGATTGGCAAGCATGCCAGACGTGCCTAGCTTTAAAGAGATGGGTGTGAAGGTCGAGTTCTCACAATGGGCAGGATTATTTGTGCCTAGCGCCACACCTGATTACATTGTGACCAAGTTACGTGAAGCCTCTAAGCAAGCTGCAAACGATGAACGCGTGCGCTCAGTGATTAATGGTGCAGGTAGCCCCATTCAGTATATGGATGCCCCAGAATTTAAAGTCTACTGGGATAAAGAATCGGCGCAAATGGGTGAGGTCGTGAGAAAAATTGGAAAGGTTGAATGATGAAAAGAATTCTGATCTCATTACTATTGCTGGGCATAGCCAATGCGAATGCTGCATCCGTTCAAGAGCAAATGGAGCAAGACCCCAAGATCAAAGCAGCGGTCGAAGAGCTAGTAATTGCAAATCATATTTTGTATGACCAAAACGCAGTCGATGGTTACGGTCACATTAGTGTTCGCAATCCAGCCAATCCCAATACCTTCTTTTTGGCTCGTAGTGTTGCTCCATCAGTAGTGCAGGTAGAGGACATTATGGAATTTGATATGAACGGCAAGGCACTCAATGGCGATACTCGAGTTGCCTATGGCGAGCGCTTTATTCATAGTGGCATTCTAAAAAATCGTCCCGATATTAATTCAGTGATTCATGGGCATGCGGCCCCAATACTCCCTTTTGGTTTAACGGGCACTACGCTTAAGCCCGTGTATCACATGAGCGCATTCTTAGGTGAGGGCGCCCCTATTTTTGAGATTCGTAATTTTGCCAAACCCAATCCTGATACCGATATGTTTATCAGTAACGTGGATTTAGGAAATGCGCTATCTCAAACCATGGGACTACAGTATTTTGTCTTGATGCGTGGCCATGGATATGCTGCAGGAGCTGACTCGATTAAAAAAGCAGTCTTTAGAGCGGTCTATGCAATCCAAAACGCTAGTATTCAGAGTGAGGCGATGAAGATGGGGCAGGTTCAATACTTGACGCCTGGCGAAGCGGTAATTTCACAAGAGACCATTGAAAAGACGATTGGACGTCCGTGGCAGCTCTGGAGTGAGCGCGTCAAAAAACCGCAATAGTTGTTAAACTCATGCATCATGAAGATGCAGTCAATTGGGCTTAGGTCGCTGATACAGCGGCTTCTAAAGCTACTCCTCGCCCCAACAATCATTTTGGCAAGCTTAATGCTGTTGCCCACTGCGGCAATGGCGGTGCTGCAAGATGAGATTCAGGTGTATGACGATGAGATTAATGCTAAGGGTGAGCAAAGTCTTGAGTTGCATGTGAACAATACGCCAAGAGGAATTCAAACGCCGAGCTATCCCGGCGAGGTCATGAATAACAGCAACACGCGCATTACGCCTGAGTATGCATATGGTCTTGGACATGACCTAGAGGCAGGCTTATATATTAATTCAGTTGTCAACAACTCCACTTGGAACTATGCAGGCGCGAAAGTGAGATTGAAGTGGCTCCCTTACACCGAAGAAAAGGGAGATCCTGTATTTGCGGGTCTCAATGTTGAGGTATCTAACACACTCCCGCAATATGAGCCTTCTCGCTATAACTCGGAAGCGCGCTTTATTCTGGGTAAGCACGTCGATAAATGGCTCTTTGTAATCAACCCAATTTTTGATCAACCGCTATCGCAACCCTATGTCCATCAAGGGCCCTATTTCAATACGGCAATACGTGCATCTCGTGAAGTTGCGCCGAACTGGGCACTTGGCGTTGAATATTATTCAAACTACAACCAAGTCTTGTCTGGGCCAGTAGTTTGGCCCAATACACAGCAATTGGCGTTCTTAAAAGTCTATTGTGATACTGGACCTTTGCCTTTCCAAGCCGGTATAGGCAAAGGTTTTACTAATAGCAGTGATACATTGACGCTGATGGCAATCATCTCTATCCCGCTACCCAACTAAAGCGAGATAGAGAGAGTTTTTATTTCTGCTCGCGGTCTTCCAGGTTTGGACTTTCTTGTGCGCGAATATCAGCGGTATAGAACTTGCCGGTATCTGTTAAGGTGATCTTCTTCAGGTAACCACCCTTGTTGCCATTGCGAAGTGGGTAGAAATCAACCGATACCTTATCTCCTGCTTTGATGGAGTTTCTAGTCCAGCCGCCCGCACGAGTCAGGTTGCCAGGACTTGATACCTCCATAATCCAAAGCGCTGGAGTATCGCCATCTTTGAGGGTGCCCGTGACAAAGATACCAACGTGTGGGTTAGTCCATTGCACTTCTTTGACTACCCCAGTAATGGTAATGACTTTATCTCGGTCAAACATGGTGGTGGCATGGTGCGCTAAGGCTAGTGCTGACGCTGATAGCGCGATGACAAATACCGCTAGTCTCGTTAATGTGCTTACTTTCAAGATCTTATCTCCTAAGAATGATGTCTATATAAATTATTGAGGTGGAATGCGATTGCCGCCCACATCGTATTCGACAGGAACGAAAATATCATTGCCACGTTTATCTTTGCCTGGGGCAAATGAGCCCTCTAAGCAAACACCCTCGACGATATCGTATTGACGAGCGCGTTGACGGAAGTAAATACGAGTTGTTTTCCAAGGCTTGGTTAATACGTTGGGAGCAATGATTTCAAGGTCATCATGCAATTCATTTTTACCCACTAAATGGATGCGTTCGATGATATGCATATCGCCATTGTTCGGAACACCAGCAGCTTCGCTAATCGCAATATAAGCCTGCGGTACAACGCCAACAGTATCGACTACTAGCGTATCGCCTTCCCATTTACCAATGGAGTGACCATGGAAAGTAGGATCTGGATCTTCCGGGTGGGGTCGACCATCGGTATAGATACGGCGCAAACGATTGCCGTCAGATTCTCCTAGGAGAGTCACTCTACCCGGGGTGAACAAGACTTCCATAGCATTGTGGGTAACCAACATCCATGCGGGCATCGATTCAGGCAAACAGTTCACAAATAGTGGGGGAGGTCTACCAGCCTTTTCTTCTGCAAGCTGATATTGGATGAGTTCATTGGCTGCAGGAGTCCAGGGCGGCATATTGGTTTTAGCCTGCTTATCTTGATCTGAAATTTTTGGATTCCAAACACCACTCCAATCAGGAAGTTTGGCTAAATTATTCCAGTCCTTAGTGGTGGGCGGTGGATTGATCACTGGCTTAGTCGACTGTGCATGAGTTGCATTAGCTAGAGCTAACCCAAATCCTGCTGCCAATAACAGGCTGAGCATTTTTCTTTTCATTGTCTCCCTCTCTTTATTATGAAACTGCTAATACTGGTTCAAGCGTAAAACCAATCCATCGTCCAAAGAAAATAATGCTCACCCACAATGCTAGTGAGATAGCTCCAGATAGGCGGGCAGAAGTAGGTAGCTGTTGATAGTGATTCCAGCTATCAATATTTTTGCCAATGATGAATTGAAAGCACATCATATTTACACCAGCCAAGCCGAGCAAAATCATTTTTCCTAGAAAATGAAAGTTCTGGCTGTAGCTCAGGGCATTCGAAGTAAACAAAAGGGCGCCCGTTACGGCTGCGACTAAAAATGCCATCCAGGTAATCGGTAAGAGCTCTTTGCTGATATTGCTGATTGGGCGATTGAGGGCGCGAATACCAATCAAGCGCAAATCTACTAGGGCAATAGAGCCAATTACTAGGGTTACTGCGAGCACATGTAAGGACTCAATCCAGGGAAAGAGAATTTCGTTTTCACGAATGGTTTCGGCAACCGGGTTGCCATAAATCAAAATCAGAATGTCGTTCATCTTTTTTGTTCTTATGAGTTATGCGTATGCAATCCAACGGCCTGCGGCAACTATGCCAATCCACAATGCCAGAGAAACGATGGATAACAATCGGTTGCCTAAATCTGCGTGAGCATAAGAATGGTTGTTGCGCCACGTTTTTTGAAAGTGTAGGGTGATGAGTATTACTATCGCTAGCATCAACATTTTCAGCTGAAAGGCCGGGTTGGTTAATGATCTTGCAGGCTCACCCACAATCATGATGCAACCAGTAATCAGCAGAACTGGTAAGGCGAACCAAATTAACGCTTGGTAACGAGTGATGACTGTTGCAATCGGCTCGCTTTGCCCATGAATACCAAGAATCCTCAGATTAATTAGGAGTACCCCCACTAGAACTGATGCAATGGCCAGAATATGGATGCTCTGCATAGTGGCAACAATCCAGAGATTATCTTGAATGACTGCATTCAGAGAGGTGCTCTCCAGGTAGTAGCAGAAGTGGAGTAATGCAGAATTTTGCATAGATATAAACAATTATTTAATATTTGTGAGAAGAGTTTATATTACTCAAATAACTAGAAAATTTTATCGGAGACACCATGACACGGATTTCTACCAAACTTCGTAGATGCTTGGGTATTTTTGCTGCAGTTGCAGCATTTTTATCTCTAGCTTTGCCTGTGAATGCTGCAGAGCCATTCCCTAATAAACCCGTAAGAATCATCGTGACTGCTGCACCAGGAGGAACTACCGATATCTCGGCGCGCGCACTCTCGGAGGCCTTAGGCAAAGAGCTCAAGCAATCAGTCATTGTTGAGAACAAGGCGGGTGGTGCTGGCATTATCGGCATTCAAGCATTGCTCTCAGCACCCGCTGATGGATACACCATGGCAATGGGCAATATTGGCCCTAATGCGATTAACTACAGTCTTTATAAAAATCTTCCCTATAAGATGGAAGATATGGAGCCAATCACGATCGTGATTGCAAATCCTAACGTCTTGGTTGTTAACCCAGAAGTGCCGGCGAAGACGGTTGCTGAGCTGGTTGCTTTGGCGAAAGCCAATCCGGGCAAGTACTCATTTGCATCGTCTGGGCGCGGTCAGTCTATTCATATGTCTGGCGAGTTGTTTAAGACACAAGCAGGAATCGATATTATTCATGTCCCATATAAAGGGGCTGGCCCAGCTTTAGCGGATCTATTGGCCGGTCAGACCAGCATGATGGTGGATAACTTACCTAGCTCAATGCAGTACATCAAGTCTGGAAAATTACGCGCTTTGGCCGTGACTAGCAAGAACCGTGTTGCAGAGTTGCCAGATGTACCTACCATGATCCAATCGGGCTATCCTAATTTTGATGTGACTGCCTGGTTTGGTTTGTTTGTTCCAGCAGGAACACCAAAACCAATTATTGATAAGCTCTATGTTGCCGTGAAGAAGGCGCTCGAAACCCCTGAGATTAAACAGCGCTGGAAAGATTTAGGTGGCTGGGCAGTCGGCGATACACCAGCCAATACCAAAATCTTTATTGCTGCAGAGAAGAAGAAGTGGGAGCAGGTAGCGCAGCAAGCCAAGATTGAAGCTGAGTAAGACAGGTGAATAAAAAAGCGCTTCCTAAGGTACTAGCATTTGATGTGTTTGGGACTGTGGTCGATTGGCATGGTTCTATTTCTGCAGAGGCGGCACGCATCAATCTTCCAGTGGATCCAAATGTCTTTGCAAGCGCTTGGCGAGATGGTTACAAACCGGCGATGGCAAAGGTACGCTCTGGGGAGTTAGGCTGGACCAAGATTGATGATTTGCATCGCATGATCTTGGACCAAGTGTTGCAGCAAATGAAGATTGAGACCTTAAATGAGGCTCAAAAACGAGATCTCAATTTAGTTTGGCATCGCTTAAAGCCTTGGACAGATACAGTTGAGGGGCTTACTCGACTCAAAAAACAATTTACGATTGTCACGCTTTCAAATGGCAATCTCGGTCTCTTAGCTAATATGGCAAAAAATGCAGGGCTACCATGGGATTTGATCTTATCCGCAGAAGTCTTTCGCCATTACAAGCCTGACCCAGAAACGTATTTAGGGGTGGCGTCTACCTTTGATGTCCAACCAGAAGAGGTGATGTTGGTTGCTGCACATAAAGATGACCTAGCAGCTGCTAGCAAGTTAGGTCTACAAACTGCTTTTGTTGAACGTCCACGTGAGTTTGGCCCCACTCATCAACGCAATGATTTGCAGGTAGAAGAGTGGGTGGATTATCACGCAAGCGATTTCAATGCGCTCGCGGATCAACTCGCTAGTAAATAAAGCAGTTTTTAAAGCTGAAGACTTAATCAGCCTTTACATTCGCATCCTTAATAACTTTGCTCCACATGTTGATTTCGCGGGTAATGCGCTTGCTCGAGTCTGCTGGAGAAAGATAGTTTCCGTATACGCCTGCAGCAAGCATGCGCTCCTGAACATCAGGACGTTGCAAGATGGTCTTGATGTTAGCGCTCAATTTATCAATGATGGGTTTTGGGGTTCCAGCGGGTGCTTCAATACCAAACATACTCACCACATCAAAGTTAGGCAAGCCTGTAGCTTCGGTAATGGTTGGTACATCTGGTAATTGGCTGATGCGTTTAGAGGTGGTGACAGCGAGGGCTCTTAATTGACCGGCTTGAATAAATTGCAAAGCCGCTGGTACGGTTTCTGACATCGTTAGAACCTGTCCACCAACTAAATCTGTCATGGCGGGACCGCTACCTTTGTAAGGCACATGCAATAAGTCAAGACCTAGTTGATAGCGGAACATTTCCATTGCCAAGCGCTGAGGAGCGCCAGCACCAGAGGATGCAAAGGTCAGTTTTCCTGGATTGGCTTTGGCATAAGCAATGAACTCTTTCATATTCTTAACAGGGACAGAAGGATTTACAACAAAAACTAAGGGGACAACACCCACAACTGCCACTGGTGTGAAATCTTTCTCAAGGTTGTACTTAATTCGGTCTTTATCAAGAATGGCATTAATGGAGTGAGAGGTGAGTGCACCCATTAATAAGGTATAGCCATCAGCAGGTGACTTGGCAACCATATCGGCGCCAATATTGCCGCTGTCACCAGCACGGTTATCTGCGATTACCTGTTGCGTGAGGGTTTTGGAAAGCTCTTGCGCCATGATGCGGCCAATCACATCAGTTGCACCGCCAGGAGGATAGGGAATGACCAGGCGAATTGGCTTATCCGGATAATTTTTGATGGCTGCCTCACTTTGGGCAAACACGGGGCTAGCGATCAATATGGCGCTTATGATTGCGCCAATCCACTGCTGATATTGTTGTCTCATTTTGTATTTTTAGCTTTAAGTTGAACTGCAAGCATCCATTATGTACAGAAAATGCCTTCCTGCGCTAGATCAATGACTACCGAATTTCCTTAATTACAATCCAATGATGAGTCTTGAACCCCATCAAATAGAGATCATTGGCTATTGCGCCGCTTTTCTCACTACAGTCGCTTTTTTGCCTCAGGCGATCCGGTCCTGGCGTACCAAAGATCTCTCTGGAATCTCCCTGGGGATGTATGCCTTGTTTACTGTAGGTGTAGGTTTATGGTTAGTCTATGGTCTTATTATTGAGAAGTGGCCCTTGATAATGGCCAACGCCCTGACTTTTGCTTTGGCTCTCAGTATCTTGCTACTCAAATTGCGTCATACTTCTAAAACAGAAATACAGCAACACCAAAATCCATTGAAAGGTAAGTCATGAGTTCAGCTTTTGTTATCGATGCCCCAGTTCAAATCTCTTTGCCGGTGACTGGCGATAGTCGTCGCTTTGCAGTCAATCGCATTTATTGTGTAGGTCGCAATTATGCTGACCATGCGCGTGAGATGGGACATGATCCTGATCGTGAGCCGCCATTCTTTTTTATGAAGCCCGCAAACTCTATCGTTACTGATGGCAAAGACATGGCTTATCCTGCTTTATCAAATGATGTCCACCACGAAATCGAAATGGTTGTCGCCATTGGCAAGGGTGGCGCCAATATTGCTGCTGATAAGGCCTTAGATCATGTCTATGGCTACGGCGTTGGCTTGGATATGACTCGCCGTGACTTGCAGGGTGAGGCTAAAAAGATGGGGCGCCCTTGGGATACCGGCAAAGCGTTTGATCAATCTGCTCCCTGCGGTGAGATTACCCCTGTCAGTCAGTGCGGTCACCCAGCAAAGGGCCCTGTAAAGCTTTTGGTCAATGGTGAAGTTCGTCAAGAGGGCGATCTCAATCAGTTGATCTGGAATGTACCAGATACTATTGCCTACCTCTCAACACTATTTACTTTGGAGCCAGGCGATTTAATTTTCTCAGGCACTCCTGCAGGCGTAGGCCCTGTGAAAAAAGGGGATGTATTAGAGGGTAGTGTTGCTGGATTGAAAAATCTGAAAACTAAAATTATTTAATACCATTTAAATCTTACTTGCCCACCCACTTCGGTGGGCGCCCCTCCAAGAAGGCATTCACGCCTTCCTTAAAGTCCTGACTGTTATAGGTCTCACGCATGAGATCACTACAGTCAGGCAGATTGTTCTGCAACAAACGCGCGATGGTTAACTTGCTTGCTTTTTGAGTAATCGGCGCAAGAACTGCTAGCTTATGGGCTAGAGTATCTGCGGCACTGGTGATGTTCTGAGCATCCACTGTTTCATAAAGATAGCCTGTTGCGAGTAACTCTGGTGCTTTGATGAGTTCACTTGTCAGTAACATTTTTTTCACCATCGGTATGCCTAGGTGCGCGCTAATCCAAGCAAGGTTGCTTGGTGATAAACAGTTTCCTAAGGTGCGCGCAACTGGAATACCAAAGCGTGCTTCTGGTGTGGAGATGCGAAAATCACAAGCTGTCGCAATCAGAAGACCGCTACCCACTGCCAAGCCTTCGATCAACGCAATTGTAGGCATAGGTAATTGTTGTAATGAACTAAAGATCTGGTCGACAGCCACTTCATAGGCCTCATCTTTTTTCATTGCCACAAACTGCTCGATATCACTCCCTGATACAAATGCTTTATCGCCAGCACCCCTCAATATCATTACACGAATGTCATGATTGCTGGCTAGTGAATCACAGATGACTTTGAGTTCTTCATACATGGGCCATGTCATGGCGTTACGGGCAGCGGGATTATTAAAGGTAAGCCTTGCAATCGGTCCATCAAGAAGGAGGTCTAAGCAGGGTGGGGTGGAGTCTCTAGTCA
The DNA here is from genome assembly GCF_001870365.1 of Polynucleobacter sp. QLW-P1DATA-2. NCBI lineage: Bacteria > Pseudomonadati > Pseudomonadota > Betaproteobacteria > Burkholderiales > Burkholderiaceae > Polynucleobacter > Polynucleobacter sp. QLW-P1DATA-2. The sequence continues at coordinate 171,238 of NZ_LZMQ01000003.1, forward strand.
TTCTTGGCATTCTAAACATAAGACCACTTTCTAAGCCCTGAATTTACTGGTTTACCCATCCCCGGGAGTCCTGCGCTAGAATTCATTTATGTACATGTTCCTACCTTTTCTGACGGCTTTTATCGGATTAGCTTTAGTCTGGTTTGAGAAACGTCTTGCAGGCCTGACTGTCTTGGCCATCACGGTTGTCATATTGATGGTTTGGTTCCGCTTTCACGCAACAGATCACCTCAACATCAGTCTGTAATTCATCGTGAGCAAACATTCCTTTCCTACTTTAGCGGCGCTTGGCAATCAGTTCGCCTTATTGGCTGTCATTGGTACTTTGTCATATGCGTTTATGGATCAACTCTATTTTGGTGAGTTGCCTTGCCCGCTTTGTTTAATGCAAAGAGTCGGTTTTGTCATTATTGGATCGGCCTTAGTTTTGAACATTCGCTGTGGTGCGCACTCAGCGCATTATGGTTGGGGCATCATGGGTGGCTTAGTAGGGATGATGGTTTCACTACGTCAGGTGTTCTTGCATATTCTGCCGGGCGATCCAGGATTTGGAAAAACGTTCCTAGAGTTGCATTTTTATACTTGGGCCTTTGTTGGTTATCTGGGCTTATTGGGTGGTATTTCAATCCTATTAATGCTGCCTAATCGCGAAGTGCGTTCACGTTCGTGGTTTGCGAATGCCTTAATCATTATTTTTATTCTGATCGTGTTAGGTAATCTGGTATCCACTTTGCTCGAATGCGGTATTGGTCCCTGTGCCGATGATCCAGTCAAATATGATGGATGGCTGTGGTTGCGTTCCCGATTTGGTTTTTAAGGTAGTCCGCTCAATACTCTGTTGGGATTTTGGATGATGCGGGTTTCGCGGATGGCTAAGCGCCTACTTCTATTATTGTTCCTTAGCGTCACGACGCTAGCAGCCCAGGCCCAGGCCCTCACAAAGAGCAGTGCCAATAACAGCTGGCCAAAGCAAGCAATTCGGATCATTGTGAGTTTTACCCCGGGTGGTGCGCCCGATATATTGGCCCGCGTGCTTGCTGAAAGCTGGCAACAAAGTTTAGGTGTTCCTGTACTAGTAGAAAACCGTCCAGGTTATGGTGGCAACATTGGCGCAGATATCGTTGCTAAGAGTGAACCAGATGGCTATACCCTCCTCATTGGCACGGTTGGCATTCATGCGATCAATGGTGCCCTCTATGAAAAGATATCTTTTGATCCTATCAACGATTTCACGCCCATTAGTTTTCTAGCAAGCACTCCCAATGTGCTGATTGTCAATAAACAACTCGGCGTGAATAGTTTGCATGAGCTCATTCAACTTGCCAAAGCTAAGCCTAATCAACTGACTTTTGGCTCTTCTGGCGTAGGCACTTCATTGCATATGTCAGGTGAATTATTTAAAGAGATGGCTGGCATACAAATTCGGCATATTCCTTATAAAGGGCGCGCTCAATCACTACCCGATTTAGTAAGTGGCCGCATCTCCATGCTCTTTGATAACCTATCCTCTTCCTTGCCCTTAATTAAAGCCGGTGAAGTACAAGCATTAGGGGTGACTACCTTAAAACGTTCGCATGCCGCACCTGAGATTCCGACATTTGCTGAGCAAGGTCTGCCAGGATTTGAGGCAATTTCTTGGTTTTCATTAATGGCGCCAGCCAATTTGCCACCCTCAATTCAGAAGCGCTTGAATCAATTGACGCGCCGCACCTTAAATAACCCAGACGTTAAAGCTCGACTCCTGGCTGGAGGTTTGGAGCCCAGCCCAGGAAGCCCCAAAGAACTCTCCAAGCTGATCGCGCAAGAGTCTGCAAAGTGGAGTAGGGTGGTATTGCAGTCAGGTGCAAAATTGGAGCAATAGGCAGGCAACTAATTGCCTTAATAAATAAATCATTTTCTTGTCAGCCTAGTTCTATTTGAGGCGTTATTGATAGTAAAGCTAGAAAAAACTAGAATAGAAATTGAAGGTAGTAAAAGACCAAATATATGGGGGTCGATCATGAAACAAATCAATAAATTCAGCATCTTAGGCGTTGCTTTGGTGGCCTTATTAGCCACCTCACCGGTGATTGCCCAAGCGGGTAATGTTGGCTGGAATGTTTCGGTGGGTGGTGGCTACGGTGGTGGTTGGCGTCCAGCGGCCTATGGCCCTTATGGTGGAGGTTGGGGTCATGGTTGGGGTCCAGGATGGCGTGGTAATTGGGCCTATGGCGGTGCTTATTACGGTCCTTATGCTGGTTACTATGCTCCACCAGTAGCATATGCACCCCCAGTCGTTTATATGCCTCCTCCACAACCAATGGTGTTGGCAGCGCAAGCTCAGCCTACAGTTTGGTATTACTGCCAAGCTAGTGGAAAATATTTCCCTTATGCACAAGAGTGCCCTTCTGGATGGCAAGCGCAGCCTGCAACGCCACCCACAAGTAATGCACAGCCTAGAGGCCCGCAGTACTAAACTTCCAGAAGTTCAGAATAATTATTCAGGGTAATAAAGGATTAGATATGAAACGATTTGCTCGCACTGCAGTATTGACTGCATCCGTTCTTGCATCATTAACTGCTTGCGTATCTGCACCAACCGGCCCGACAGTGGCTATCATGCCGCGCGATGGAAAACCATTTGAGGTGTTCCAAAAAGAAGATCAGGTATGTCGTGAGTTCGCTGCCAATGCAGTGAAAGACACTAGTAATGCAGCGCTAAAAGAGGGTGTTACTAGTGCTGCTGTGGCTGCTGCTCTGGGCGCGGCTGCTGGCGCGGTGATTGGCGGCGGCAGTCATACAGGTGTTGGTACAGGTGCGGGAGTCGGATTATTGGGTGGCGCTGCAATTGGGGCCATGAATGCATCCGGAAAAGAAAATCAAGCGCAGAACCAATACAACATCGCTTATCAGCAGTGTATGTACTCTAAAGGTAATCAGGTTCCCAGCTATGCGACACCTGCTCCAGGCCCAAGCTATCGCTAAGACAGAGTAGCTCTCTAAGTCTCAAGCGGCGGATGCGTTTTTTCATAACGTTCCGCCGTTTTTCTAAATAGGAAGAGAAGCAGGCAAGCAGCCAATCCTAGACTGATGCTATTGCCAGCCCAAAAGCCATTTGCACCTTGCAAAAATGTTGGCGTATTACCCAATACATTAAAGCCCATCAGGTAGCCACCACCAAGGCCTACACCCCAGAGTGATCCTGCGTAAATCAGCATTGGCCAAAACGCAATCCGATAAGCGCGCAGAATAAATGCGGCAGTCACTTGCAGCGCATCAAAGATTTGATAAAAAGCAATGAACAAAAAAAGCGGCACTGAAAATACCTTCACTGCTGCTGGTGGATCATATAAATCCAACAACTTCAGACGGAACACCCAGACAGCAATACCAATCATGATGCACAAAGTAGTTGTAAAGAAGACGGATGACCAACCAATCTCTTCGGCACGTTCTGGTTTATTGGCGCCAATCGATTGCGCAACCAAAGTCATGGTTGCAATAGACAGAGATAGTGGCACCATATAAATCACAGTGCCCATATTTGCCACAATCTGATGACCCGCTAGGGCAGTGGTGCCTAAGCGTGCAATAAATAAAGACATGAAGGTAAACGAGGTCACTTCAATCAAATAGCTAAAACCAATAGGAGCGCCTAGCTTGAGTAAAGTCCAAATGCGATGCCAATCGGGCAAGCTAAAACGCTCAAAAATATTGAAAGGGCGGTAAAAGCGATCAAGTAAGACAAAGCTGAGTGTCATTAACAGCCAGGACCAGTTAATGATCACGGTGGCAACTGCGCAGCCAGGACCACCCATACCTTCGATGCCAAAACCACCATAGATAAAGAGTAGATTTAAAGGCAGTTTGAGCCCTAAGCCAATTAATTGCACTATGGTGATTACGGCAGGGCGAGAGACCGCGTTATGTAAGGCCATTAAGACGCGCATACCCATGCTGGCGGGCAAACCGAGCGCCAAGATGTTGAGATAGAGGCGAGCCTTACCCTCAATATCTGGGCTCATATGTGAGATCGCCAATAAATGATCTGCATTGAGCAAAATAAAACACCCAAGTACAGTTAGACCTAAAGCGAGCCATGTCGCTTGGCGCACCTCTTCTCCGATTTCGCTATAGCGTTTAGCACCGAAGAGTTGGCCGGCGATTGGGGCAAGCGCAGAGACCACACCAGTAAGACCCACATAGATACTAATAAAGATGGCGGAGGCCATTGCTAATGCCGCTAGATCCTCGGCAGAATAGCGCGCAGTCATTGCGGTATCTAAAACACCGAAAGTAATAACGGCCAATTGACCAATCAATAAAGGGCCAGCAAGCTTCAGTAATGCGGGGATATCTTCGCGCAGGCGCGATAGCTTAAAGTGCAACACGCCTTTATTCCGAAGTTACTTCGTAAAGTCGTAAGCGCTCATCTCGGTCAGCAGCACGACGATCTTCCCATAAGAGATGCAGTTTTTTATTATTCAGTTGTGCGTAAGCTTGTGCTTCTGATTGGTTATGTGTCAGCATCCAAGGGCAATTAGGATCATCAAGCAAAGTCAACTTAGTGAAGTAATCAAAGGAGGCTAGCTGAGCAGGACCGATATTGCTTGTGTTGATGCACCCCCCGCCAGTAGGAACCACTTGCGAAAGGCGTGCAGAAACAATGCGATATGTTTTGGCGTAGTTAATTGTTGGGAGCCACAAGGTCATCAGCAATACCCACATCAAAGTTGTACCTGAGGCGGAAATAATTAAGCAACGCCAGATTTCCTTAGGGGCGCGTGAAGTTCTCCAGCGAACAACGGAGAGCCAGACACCAGTAATCGCTAGCGCTACGATAAAAGCAAGCCAATTAAATTGACCTTCAAAGCCGGGGAGCAATCGAGCAATATTGGCTGCGGTGCTTTCTGGATAACCAGTGACTTTGGCCAACCAGATAATCCAAATGGCCAGCGCAATGAGCGTAAAGCTAAACATGGCAAACCAATCAATAAAACTAATCATGCTGCGCTTGAGGATCGGCAAGCTAAAGGCGGCAATAATCGAGAGACTTGGAATGAGGATCATTAGGTCATGCTCATTTGCCTCAAGGCGAAACAGCACATAAATTAAGCTACCAATAAATAAACTGAGCGGAATGCAAAGATGAGGAGCTCTCCAGGCGCCAGCAGATTTAGCGCGACCCCAGTGAGCTAAGGAGATGATTGCTAAGGGCCATACTGGCCAGGCATAAGCCCAAAAGTTCACACTCAGGAAACCCAAGGACTCAATTGAAGGGGTGGAGCGCATCTCTGGCATATTGCGCCAACCTTCTTCGGCGATATGACGCCATCCAATCGGCAGATCGGCGAGATACCAAAGTGCTGGCCATACTGCAAAACCGATTAAACCTAAAACAGTGCTCGCTAAGGTCCAGCGAAAACGAAGTTTTGCGTTGCTTGCAATGACGGCGATGATAGTGGAGCTAACAATGATGAGGCTTAAAGTCAGGTTGCTAGAGAGTGCCACAATCGCCATACCAAGGCCGGTCCACAAGCCACCTTGCCACGGTTTGTCTAAGCCCCGTACTGTGCCGTAGAGCACGATGCTGATGCCCATGAGTTGCGCCATCATTGGTGTAGTTTCATGAGCGCGCTGTGCAAGACCAACGCAAGCTAAGAAGATGAGAAGTGCGCCATCAGCCAGGGTCATGCCATAGCTCTTCATATCGGGCTGGCCACCAACAGCCAATGCCATGGGTTGCACTTCACGACGACGACCTAATAAATAAGTGGTGTACCAAATCGCTAGGGCTGCTGCAAAGAAGCAAATTGCAGAATACAAACGCGCAGCATTGGCAGCGCCAATGAAACCACCAAATAACTTAATCAGAGTAGCGCCCATCCAATAAGGGAGTGGAGTACCTAAGGAAATATCGCGACCAGCTAAGTGGGGAACGAGCCAATCAATGGAACTACCACGGAATAAGCTCCACATGCCGCCAAAGCCAATCGCATCCTCATTCTTCCAAGGGTCGCGAAAGAACAAACCGGCAAAACCATAAACCAAAGTCAGCGCAAAAATAATAATGCGCGGAATTGATTTAGTAGCGGCGGCGGTGAGTTTGACCATGAACTTAAGTTAAGTAAAACAAACAATAAAAAAGGCAGCAAACGCTGCCTTGATTATCTCGCAGAGAAGGGCATTTCCATACCCTGCGAATATGAGGTGTATTAAGCCTTCTTCTTAGCTGGCTTTTCAGCAGCTTTAGCTTCTGCAGCAGCAGCTTTTTTCTCAGCTGTTTTAGCAGCGCCATCTCCGGAAGCCTTAGCAACAGCTTTGGTACCGAATTTCTGACGGAATTTCTCAACACGACCAGCGGTATCCATGATTTTCTGGGTACCAGTGTAGAAAGGGTGTGATTCAGATGAAGTCTCGATCTTGGCTAATGGATACTCATTGCCATCTTCCCACTTGATTGTCTCTTTAGTAGACATTGTGGAGCGAGTCTTGAAGCTGAAGTTATTGGAAACGTCTACAAAGACGATTTCACGATATTCGGGGTGAATGCCAGGTTTCATTTTGAGTCCTATGAGCGGGTAGCCGTTTAAGTTAAAACAACCTAAATACTTACCCAAGTTAAAAGCAATAATTGGTGCAACAAAGGCGAAATTATGCCATGAAATCAACAACAAAGCGCATCTTTAGGGTCTAAAAAGGGCTAAAACAGCCCTCTAGACCTCTAAATTAGCCTCCGCGACGCATCAGGTCGAAGAATTCGCCGTTGTTTTTAGTCGATTTAAGCTTGTCTACGATGAAGTTCATCGCCTCGATATCGTCCATATCGGCCAATAACTTACGCAATACCCAGATCTTCTGAAGATTCTCAGCTTTAACCAAGAGCTCTTCACGACGGGTGCCAGACTTATTGAGGTTTATCGATGGGTAAACACGACGCTCAGCCAAGCGACGCTCAAGGTGAACTTCCATGTTGCCGGTACCTTTGAACTCTTCATAAATGAGGTCATCCATACGGCTACCAGTTTCAATCAGGGCGGTAGCGATGATGGTCAATGAACCGCCTTCTTCAATATTACGAGCTGCACCAAAGAAGCGTTTTGGACGTTGCAATGCATTGGCATCCACACCACCAGAAAGCACTTTGCCTGATGAAGGCACAACCGTGTTGTAGGCGCGTGCCAAACGGGTAATCGAGTCAAGCAAGATGATGACATCTTTACCCATCTCTACCAAGCGTTTTGCTTTTTTCAATCACCATCTCGGCAACTTGCACGTGACGTACAGCAGGCTCATCAAAAGTTGAGGCCACAACTTCACCGCGCACGGAACGTTGCATCTCAGTCACTTCTTCAGGGCGCTCATCAACGAGTAACACAATGAGAATAGCTTCAGGATTGTTGGCTGCAATCGCGTGTGCAATGTGCTGCATCATCACTGTCTTGCCAGACTTAGGTGATGCCACGATCAAGCCGCGTTGGCCGTAACCAATAGGGGAGATCATGTCGATGATGCGGCCAGTCAAATTCTCTTCGGCCTTGATATCGCGCTCGAGGCTGATTACGCGGTTTGGGTGCAAAGGCGTTAAGTTCTCAAACATGATGCGGTTCTTGAGGGCCTCAGGAGCCAAACCGTTGATCTTGTCTACCTTGACTAATGCAAAGTAACGCTCACCATCTTTAGGAGTACGTACTTCACCTTCCACGCTGTCACCAGTATGTAAGTTAAAGCGACGAATCTGCGCAGGGGAGATATAGATATCATCAGGTGAAGCCATGTAAGAGGCTTCAGGAGAGCGCAAGAAACCAAAGCCGTCAGGCAAGACTTCCAAAGTGCCGTCACCGAAAACAGTTTCACCCGCTTTCGCACGCTTCTTCAGAATGGCAAACATCAGCTCTTGTTTGCGCATCCGTTGGGTGTTTTCAATCTCCAGGCTAGCTGCCATTTCAAGCAGAGCGGATACGTGGAGGACTTTGAGTTCAGTTAATTGCATGTGGTTCTCGGGTGTTGATAAAGATAAAAATGAATAAGGGGATTGTGTTTTGGGGTATCGCTGCGCTGATTTAGATCACGCAGATATGGAAAAACAGAATTTTTGGAGTTTGCTAAAAGAAGGGGGAGGTAAATTGCTGGAAAGGAGCGCTTTAGAGAAAGCGCTGAACTACTGTTAAATGCAATAGTACACTAAAAAACGGGTCTGACAAGCATTAGAAACAGGTAAAAACCACAGGCTCAACTGGTGAACCTGTGGTCTGAGACTATTTACAGATGACTATCAATAAATGCAGTCAACTGGGATTTGGCCAAAGCGCCTACTTTTTGAGCAGCCACAGTGCCATTTTTAAATAGGATCAAAGTCGGAATGCCACGGATATTGAACTGGGCAGGTACGCCTTGGTTCTCATCAACGTTCATTTTTGCGATTTGCAACTTGTCGCCATACTCACCGGAAAGCTCTTCCAGGATTGGACCAATCATTTTGCAAGGACCGCACCACTCAGCCCAGAAGTCGAGTAGTACAGGTTTATCGGACTTGAGGACGTCTTGTTCGAAAGAGGCGTCAGTTACATATTTAATGCCGGCACTCATGAAAATTCCTTATTTAGGCTTATTTAGTTATTGCGTTACAGCGCTTATATTAGCAATAAGCGAAACATTCTGCTCAAAATAGATAAATTACTCAATTCATGCCGCAGCCATTTCCAACCATTTCGGATCAAAAGCAAGTGCAATCATGGGCAATCACGCCTGATGCAAGTGCGCTAGAGCAGTTAGCAATGGGTATTTGGAATTGTGCAATGCAAACCAAACAGCGCCCCTTAGTGGTGCTTAGCACTGCAGGTCCTCTAATTGGCATCAGGGCAGCACTTGAAAAATATCGTCCCCCAGATCTTGATCCGAAGATTGCCTTCTTACCGCAAGTGATCAGCTTTGCCGATTGGTTGGAAGCAGCACCAGGCTCATGGAAGTTTCCCAAGAAACAAACGGATTTAGAGAGATGGTTAGCAGTGTTTGTGAATTTGCGTAAACACAAAAAATTGCAAGCTTGGTTTAAAGCGGAGAGTGAAGCGGGTGCTTGGGGTTTAGCGCAAGCAGTCATTGATGCATGCGATGCATTGTCTGAATTAGTTGTGCCGCAGTTGCAAGGTGAACTCAATGACTTACTAAATAGCCATTCACTGGATACTGAAGTCTGGCTTAAAAAAGTAGAGTACGTTTTAGATCAAGCAGTCGCAAAAGCATATGTAGGTTTATCTAAAAATGTCGTGGATGAAGAGTCTGCAGTTCTTTTGGCGTTTTGGCGCTACCTCACCAATGTAGGCGACCCAGTCATTCGTAAACATCTAGCCATGTCCACTCATTTGCAAATGGCAAAAGACAATGCAAGTAAAGACACGACAGCAGTTCGTCCATTTATCTGGGTGCAGACTGCCGATCCAAAGCCGATTGATCAAGAGTTAATTGATCAGTATTTAGTCGACTACGCCCAATGGGCGCCAGTGTTTCGTGTCAATTTAGATTGGACTACGGTTGCCTTATGGGCTGAAGCCCTTAGCGGTCTAGACGCGGAAGGCGATATTTCCTCAGTTAACGAGGCAGAAGAACATCAAATAGAAGCCAATATCCAAACCAGCGTTCATGATGGTTGGCGCTTGCTTGCAGCAAACCGTTTTGAAGAGTTGGCATGGGCTGCAACCAAATCAATCGAATCTCATTTGATTGCTGACAAGAAAAATATTGCTTTAGTGGCGCAAGATCGCTTAGCCGCTCGCCGCGCTCGTGCGCTCTTAAGTCGCCTTGGCGGTTCCCTGCGTATTCGAGATGAAACGGGTTGGAAGTTATCAACCACTCGAGCTGCTGCAGCATTTGATAGTTTGTTAGAGCTGATTCGTGCGCCTAAAGAAGGGCCAAGTGCCAGCATCTTGCTCGAGTTTTTACAGAACCCTTACTTTGATCTTGCTCACAGCCTTCAAAAGACGCCTGAAGTTTGCGTTGGCTTGCTTGCGAAACTAGAAGATATTTTGGTCGCTAGCCAAGCAAAGTCCGGCTGGGAAACATTTATGGCAGCGATAGAGCGCGCTAATGCTTATGCAGTAAGTCATGGCGGCTCACCGAATGAGCAATTGATAGAGCTAATCCAGTTTGTCAAAAGGCTGCACTTCCAATGGCAACAAGCTCTCCTAGAATGCGCGGATGCCTATAGTCAGCTACAAGACAATCTCCAAGAGACGGGTATGTTTCAGCGATTGGAGAAAGATGCTGCTGGCAAGCAATTGCTCGAAGTTCTCCAGCGCTTTGATTTAAGTAATGGCCCATATCAAGAATTGAAGATGCGTTTGCCAGAATGGCTAAGCCTCTTGAAAACCGTAATTGAAGAAGCCTCTTACGAAGAGGCTGGTAAAGAGGCTCAGGCAACATTAAGTATTTTGCCCTTGAGCTCAACACGACTGCGTGAATTTGATGCCGTGGTGGTAGTGGGATGTGATGAGCAGCAATTACCTGCTTTTTCAGAGCCACCACTATTCTTTTCAGATGCACTAAATCGTTATCTCAAGTCCTCCACGATTGCTGCGCAATATGTACAACAAGCTAGAGATCTTTCCCAGCTGCTTGTCTCATGCAAAAACGTAGATTTACTTTGGCAAAGTAAAAGTAAAAGTGGCGAACCTTTAAGGCCATCAGCTTGGATACAACGTTTGCAAGTAGCGCTTAAGAAAACCCCGCTAGAAGTGTTAGAGCCAAAGCTAAAGCCTTATGAAGGCCAATCACAACCCATTCGAATGGCGGTGAGTACGCCCGATCAGGATTTAGCAATCCCAACGACTGTTTCACCAAGCGCCTACAAGGCTTTGCGCGATTGCCCTTATCGCTACTACGTCAGTAGTTTATTGGGTTTGCGCAAGGCGAAAGAGTTTGAAGAGGGCTTTGATGCTTCTTTGGCTGGTCAGACTTTGCATGCGCTGTTGAAAAACTTTTTTCAAGCTCTCAAAACGGAAGAGAAGAAACCCCATTCTTTCATTCATGCTGGTGATGATGCTAGACGTCAGTGGATGATTGATCAATTAATGCATTATTCCGAAAAAGAGTTTGAAAGACTCATAGCGGGTGATGCCAGGGTATTGGGCACCTTACGAGACTGGCAAAAACAGATCCCAAGCTTTGTAGACTGGCAGTTAAAGCGGGAGAATGCTGGCTGGCGCTATCACGATGCTGAGTTAACAGTGGGCTTTAACTTAATACTGACTGATCCTGATGGTGTGGAAAGAGAAATTCGGATTGCCGGACGTGCTGATCGATTCGATATTCACGTATCTGATAAGTCAGTAGCTGCAGTCATGGACTATAAAAATCAGAATATGAAGAAGATCACCAATCGTGCTGAAAACGTTTTGGATGATCCGCAATTGTTAATTTATGCCCGCGGTGCTAATGAGAATTCCATTGCGGCACATCTGCCTGGGCGCACAGTTGAGCAGGCAGAGTGGGTAACTCTGAAAGCTGAATTGAATAAGGGCGAAGAAAAGAATATTCGCGCTCATCCAATCGAGAATATGCCGGAACTGATGGAGCAATTTTCTGAGCAGATCGTTCAAGACTTAAATGCATTGTGGGCACGCAAGCCAATGCAGGCATTTGCGCCAGATAGTGTTTGTCAGTACTGCGAGGCACGAGGCATTTGCAGAAAGGGGATGTGGTGAACGAAGAGTTCGATAACGCCATCGCCTGTAATCCTGCAAGAACAGTGATTGTTTCTGCTTGTGCGGGCAGTGGTAAGACCTGGCTTCTAGTAGCCCGTATGGTTCGCCTATTGTTAGCAGGGGCTAAACCTCAAGAAATCTTAGCGCTGACCTTTACTCGCAAAGCTGCTCAAGAGATGCGTGACCGCTTGTATAAATTATTGGAAGAGTTTTCCGTTAGCGATGATGCAGCTTTAACCAAGCATTTAGTTGAAAGAGGGCTTAAGGAAATTGAAGCCAGTGCTTTGCTACCGCAAGCTAGAGGCCTCTACTTAAAGGTATTAGCAAGCCCACAAGCGATTGTGATTGACACCTTCCATGGTTGGTTTGGCCGACTCTTGGGCGCCGCTCCTGTATCGGCTGAAGTCCAGCCTGGCTTTAGCTTGCGAGAAGACGCCAAGCGCTTGCAAGAAGAATGCATGGCAGATTGGTGGGGAGATTTACCGAAAGATCTTCAAAAGCACTATGACGTTCTATTGGAGGAGTTTGGTGCAGTAGAAACACAGAAATTTCTAATGGGAAATTACAGCCTCTTCAAGCAAAGAGGCGCATGGACATTTTTTCAAGACGCATGCAATACGCAGGGCCTTACACCGATTCAGTGTCTAGATAAAATTCTTCCACATCTGGGGAAAGATAATCCCCTGGAGGAGTATTGGCAACAGCCGCAAACTAAAGCTAATCTTGAAATACTCTATAAATGCTTTAGCAATGGCACACCAACTCAAATAGGAAATGCACCTTATATAGAAGAGGTGATGAAGCATCATGCAGCTGGTGGATCCGTAATGGAGATCGCCGATCAATGGCAAAGTTATTTCCTGACTCAAAAACGTAGCCCCTTAGCTGATATTCAAAAGACTTCAGCTCCAATGTTGAAGTATCTCAATAAGATTGGTCAGGATCCTGCCGAAATTACCGCCATTCGTAATGGCTGGGTGCAGGCATATGAGGCCCTATTTGCATGGCAGAGCGAGCATTTGATTCATCAATTAAATGATGCTTGGTTTGCAATGAGTCAGGCGATGTTAGCCCATATGGAGAAGACTAAAGAAGCCATGCGCGTGCGTGATTTCGATGATTTGGAGATTGGCGTTAGCCAGCTCATGGCAAGCTCTGACAATGCAGCCTATTTGCAGGCGCGCTTAGATGCTCGTTACAAACATATTCTGATTGATGAGTTTCAAGATACCAATCCATTGCAATGGCAAATCTTGCGCTCTTGGTTAGCCGGCTATGGTGATGATGGTTCAATGCCAAGTGTCTTCATTGTGGGCGATCCGAAGCAGTCTATTTATCGCTTCCGTCGTGCTGATCCAAGATTGTTTGATAGTGCCCGAGATTTTTTAGAAGAAAAACTTGGAGCGGCAGCTTTGTATCAGAACAAGACTCGCCGCAATGCCCCTGAAATTAATGATGCAGTTAATCAGATTTTTCTATCTGGATCTTTGCCGGAGAGCTATCGATTCACAAAACAGTCAACAGCTTGGAAGCCCACCCTCCCTGGCCTGCCAGAACAAGAGTTTGCAGCTAAAGGCGAAGCCTATCTATTACCCTTAATTCCTCGTGTAGAGCCAGTGATTGCAGAGCGCTCTGGTTCAGCCTTGGAGGGGCCGATTGAAGATGCTGGTCAAACTACCGGTGTTCAGCAGCGTTATGAAGAGGGTAAAGCCATTAGTCGATTAATTCATCACATCATGGCCACGCGCCAAGTGATGGATAAGAAAGACGGAAAAGATATTTGGCGGCCAGCAAGAGGTAGTGATTTCATCTTATTGGTCAAGCGACGCCAATACCTACCTCAGTATGAAAAAGCCTTACGCGAAACGGGGCTTGCTTATGACAGCTCACGTTTGGGCGGGCTATTAAATACATTAGAGATTGACGATCTAATTGCATTACTAACAGTGCTGGTCTCTCCAAGACATGATTTGCCTTTGGCTCAAGTACTGCGCAGCCCCATTTTTGGTTTTACTGAAGCGCAAATGCAGGAGCTTGCTAAGAGCATTGGTAACGGTTGCTCAACTTGGTGGGACGCTTTGCAAACTAATCACGGTGTAGAGATTCAAAAGGCTGCGCGGTATTTAGAGCACTGGCGCGGCTTAGGTGAGGTATTGCCAGTACATGATTTATTGGATTTGATTTATCACGAGAGTAATTTGCGGGTTCGTTATGCAACTACTGCCCAAAACCTGGCACGTGCCCAAGTATTGGCTAATTTAGATGCTTTCTTAGAGCTTGCCTTAAATCAGGATGGCGGTCGTTACCCAAGTTTGAGTCGGTTTATTGATGAGATGAATGCGATGCGTCGTGGTGATGATGATGAAACGCCAGATGAGGGAGATGTAGAGGCGGAAGCCGAGTCTGATGCTAACGATGACATTGGGGATGTTGAGATTGATGGTGAGATGTCTGAGGAAGATCAACATCGCCGCGTTCGTTTGATGACGATTCATGGTGTCAAAGGATTGGAAGCGCCATTTGTCATCATGTTAGATGCCAATAATACGGAGTGGCGGGCGCCACATCGAGGCGTGCTCTTAGATTGGTCGCCAGAGAAAACTAGCCCAAGCCATCTTTCCTTGTATACCTCTAAAACATTAACGGGCGATCGAAGCTTGGTGTTTAAGAAGGAGGGCGAAGTTAGCCTAAATGAGAATTGGAACTTACTGTATGTGGCAATGACAAGAGCCAAGCATGGACTATGGATTAGCGGCGTTGCATCTAACTCCAATAACGGCATTAAGGAAAAATCTTGGTATGGCAAAGCATTGACCGCCGGCATCAAGGTGCTTGATCTAGAGGCGCTCAAGCTTGGGGACCTTGTGCCGAATACAGAAGAGGTCAAAGAAGAGCTCGGCCCCATGGCATTTAAGATGGATCACTTCCAGCTTGAGTGGGATAGAGCGGTAGGTGACCATCAAGACCATTTGGCCAAAATCGTTAGTGGCGAGTTAGCTAAAGAGCTTGCTGCAAAATCATTAGAGCAGGCAAGAGAAGAGCCTGATCCAGAGATTTTAGAAGAGGGTACCCACTTTCATAAGCTGCTAGAGTTCTTAATCCCAGACTCTAGCAATCAAACAAAAGCTCCCATACCTAGCGAACAAGAGCTCATGAATTGGCTTGGAATAGATCAGACGCATGCCCAGAAATTACTTGAGCGCACGAAGACAGTTTTGGAGTCAGTAGAGCTCAAACCCTATCTGACTTCAGGTGAATGGATTGCCGCCTGGAATGAATTGGATGTTGCCAGTGAAAAAGGCAAGAGCTTCCGTATAGATCGTTTAGTAGAGTTGGGCGATCACATTGCCATCATTGATTACAAGCTCACCATTCCAGAGGTGGGTAGTGAGAAGTATGAAAAATATCGTGCGCAACTCAAAAACTATCAAGTCGAACTGTCCCGCATCCGCAAAGACAAGCCCAATAAGGCTTACCTGATATCCTCAGAAGGCAGGCTCCAGGAAGTCATCTAGCCAAACCCTTGAATTTCCTCTAAAAGCCCCCATATACCTAGGGAATAGCAAAAATACCGAAACTGGCGATAATAAAAATCGCAGCAAAACATCTCACTAGGAGTCATGATGAAAATGCGTAATTTACTCAAGTTGTTTGTTGGCGTATTTGCAAGTGCGCTATTGCTGACAAGCAACCTTGCTTTTGCAGAACCTACTTTGCCTGAGGTTTATCAAGCAATTGAAGCAGGGCAGTTAGCTAAAGCCG
The DNA here is from genome assembly GCF_001870365.1 of Polynucleobacter sp. QLW-P1DATA-2. NCBI lineage: Bacteria > Pseudomonadati > Pseudomonadota > Betaproteobacteria > Burkholderiales > Burkholderiaceae > Polynucleobacter > Polynucleobacter sp. QLW-P1DATA-2. The sequence goes on from NZ_LZMQ01000003.1 coordinate 186,678, forward strand.
ATGCCATGATGCAGGAGGTCTTGAAAAATCATCCCAATAGCGGCAAAGCACATTACATCGCATCTGAGCTCTACTTAAAAGAAGGCAAATTAGATGCCGCGAGAAATGCGTTTACTCAAGCAGAAAACTTAGCACCAGGTTTGCCATTTGCTCAACCGGATTCAGTTCAGAGATTGCAAACACAGTTACGTGCTGGTACTGTGCCAGTACAAACGAATACAGGCGCAAGCTCTATCTTTACTAGCCCCATCTTTTGGATCCTGATTGCAATCTTGATCGCAGGCATCGTATTCTTTATGAGAAAGCGCCCGCAGCCGGTACAAGTCTATAACGCACCAACTGCTAATGGACCATATCCAGGAGCTCCTGGATATGGTCCAGGTTATCCAGGTGCACCATCCTCAGGCATGGGCGGCGGCTTGATGGGGAGCTTGGCAACCGGCGCAGCATTAGGTGCTGGCATGGTTGCAGGTGAGGCATTGGCAAGCCACCTGATGGGCGGTGGTAATCACATGAACCCTGGCGTCAATAACGATTTCAACCAAGTGGGCGGCCAAGTTCCAGATGCAACTAACTTTGGTGTGAACGATACAAGCTCTTGGGACGATGGCGGCTCCAGTTCTTGGGATGACAGTGGCGGTGGCGGCGGCTTTATGGACGACGTCTAATGGATTTAACTAGTCACTAAATACAGCATTACAAACAGCAACATCTACAGAAAGTAAGAATCACTATGGCAATGTCAATGTATCAAGCATCAATCCCGCAGCTCACTAAGATGCTGACCAATCTTTCCAATATTCTGAAGAAAGGCGAAGAGTTCGCTAAAGCTAAGAATGTGGATGGTGCAGTATTGGTAGGTGATCGCCTTTCCCCTGATATGTTTCCACTCTCAAAGCAAGTCCAAATTGCCTGCGATCAAGTGAAGAATGGGATGGCACGTTTGGCTGGTATAGAGCCACCGAAGTTTGATGATCAGGAATCTACTTTTGCAGAGTTGCAAGAGCGTATCGCCAAAACGATTGCTTTTGCTAACACTATTCAGCCTGCACAAGTGGATGGAACTGAAGCTAAGGAGATTAAGTTCTCTATCAAAGAATGGCACTTTGAATTTGTAGGTGAGCAATACCTATTAACTTGGATCATCCCTAATTTCTACTTTCATGTGACTACGGCATACAACATCCTGCGCCACAACGGAGTAGAGATTGGTAAGGCAGATTACTTGGGCGGTTAAGAGGGTATTACAATAGCGCTATGCAATATCTTTCAGAAATCGTTGAGGTAGTGAACCCCTGGCTTTTCCGAGCCAGCGTTTACATGTCTAACGCGTTTCTGGATGACCCTGCAATCTTGGCCTTTGCTTTTTGCTAGGCACCAATGAGAAAGAGCGAACGCTCAATAAAAAACCACCCTAGCGGTGGTTTTTTGTTGGCAGACAAAAAAGAAAACGTTACTTAATCATGCCTGCATTCCTAGCATCATCCATTGATTGGGCCGTTTTCTCTTTCATAAAAGCAGGCATCTTTGCCAAAGGAATATCCACCAATACGAATCCAGACTCCTCTAGTTTTTTCTTAGTCTCAGGATCGGCATTGAGCTGTGCAAAGTAATCAGACATCTTCTGCTGCAATACCAGTGGGGTCGCTTTGGGTACCGCAACACCACGATACGCACCGTCAACCCAGTTCAAACCAAGCTCTTTAAAGGTGGGTACGTCGGGTAGAGCAGGGTTGCGTTTCTCGGTAGCGATGGCTAGGGTGCGCACCTTACCTTTTTGCTGAATGGCTAGCGGTAGATAACCCATCGCGCCATCAACGTGCATGCCAATTAATGAGGTAACTAAATCACCAGTGCCTTTAAAGGGAACATAAGCAATTTTCACGCCCACCAATCTGTTTAAGCGCTCTACAGCCATGTGGTTGGCAGAGTATTGGCCCGAGCCAGCTAAGGTTAGCTTGCCTGGATCTTTTTTGGCTGCCGCAATAAATTCTTGGAAGGTTTTATAGGGGCTATCGGCAGATACCATTAAAGCATCAGGCGTGAAGTGATAGTAGTAGATCGCATTAATATCTTCGGTCTTGTACTGAATGCCTTCTTGTAATGGCTGCAAGATCGTATGTGGAACGTTGACACCCACTACCGTAGTGCCATCAGCGGGATAAGTATTGAGGGCGCTCCATGTAAGTGCGCCCCCAGCACCGGCGCGGTTGATAACGATCATTGGCTGCTTAAATTTCTTGGCAGAGATCTCGGCTTGATAGCGTGCGACTAAATCAGACTCCCCAGCTGGGGGGAAAGGGATGATGTACTGAATAGTCTTGTCTGGAAAGGGCTGCGCCTGAGCTATAGATAGTAAGCCCAAAGATAAGGCGCTGATAACTAGTGAGCATAGAATTTTCCAGAGCAGCTTCATTTAGAGATCTCCTCAATGACAGCATCGGTAACGTCGCTCATCATGGCAGTGCCGCCTAAGTCGCGGGTATGTAGCTTGGGATTGGCCGTAACTTTTTCAATGGCAGCCATCAACTTAGCGCCTAGCGCTTTTTCACCTAGGAAGTCGAGCATCATGACAGCCGACCAGAACGTGCCGATCGGATTGGCAAGACCTTTGCCCATGATGTCAAAAGCAGAACCATGAATTGGTTCAAACATGGAAGGGTAGCGACGCTCGGGATCAATATTGCCAGTGGGTGCGATACCTAAACTGCCAGCGAGTGCGGCTGCTAAGTCGCTGAGCACATCAGCGTGTAAGTTGGTAGCAACAATCGTATCTAAAGACTCAGGACGATTGACCATGCGTGCGGTAGCAGCATCAACCAATTCTTTATCCCAAGTCACGTCTGGGAAATCTTTTGCTACTTGCGTGGCAATCTCATCCCACATCACCATGCCATGGCGCTGCGCATTGGATTTAGTGATTACGGTAAGGTGCTTGCGAGGGCGTGACTGCGCTAGCTTAAAGGCATAGCGTTGCACGCGCTCAACCCCAACTCGGGTCAAGATGCTCATATCCGAAGCAACCTCAATGGGGTGGCCTTGATGGGCTCTGCCACCTAAGCCAGAGTATTCACCTTCGGAGTTCTCGCGCACAATGACCCAATCAAGCTGATTGGGTTTGCAATTACGCAGTGGGGTTTGGATCCCAGGAAGGATGCGCGTAGGACGCACGTTGGCATATTGATCAAAGCCTTGGCAAATCTTTAAACGCAATCCCCACAGCGTAATGTGATCCGGAATCTTTGGGTCACCAGCCGAACCAAACAAGATGGCATCTTTAGAGCGCAGGGGATCAAGACCATCTTCAGGCATCATGATGCCGTGCTTACGGTAGTAGTCGCCGCCCCAATCGAAGTGCTCAAACTCAAAAGCAATCTCAGGATGTTTTTTTGCTTAAGGCGTTTAATACCTTCTCGCATTCAGGAATTACTTCTTTGCCAATTCCATCGCCTGGAATTGAAGCAATCTTAAATAGCTTCATTTGTCTCCCCCACCGTGATCGGTTGTATTGGAATTTAGGTAAATTGCTAGAGCTATTATGGGGGCGCTTATCTAGAAAAAGAGGCTCAGGAACTCGGGGTTTATGAGTAGAGAGGTTCTGCTAGCAAGCCTCAAAATACCCCCTCAAGGCATCAAAACAACAAAATCAGGCTCATTTTTGCGGTTTTTACATATACTGTATAAACATACAGTATATTAATGACTATGAACCAGCAAATGAACGAGCAAAAAGTAACCCTAAGTCAGGCACCACAAGCCTTGGCAGGCCATTTTGCCGCCTATGAGCTCAAACTGCTGAGCCACCGAATTTCTGCTGGATTCCCAAGCCCGGCGGCAGATTACGCTGAAGACGGCCTGGATCTGAACCATTACCTCGTTCAAAACAAGCCAGCGACCTTCATGTTCACCGTGAAGGGGGACTCGATGTTGGGCGCAGGGATTTGCGATGGCGACAAGGTGGTTGTAGATAAAGCCCTCAAGCCAAAACATAAAGACATCGTAGTGGCAGTAGTAGACGGCGAGTACACGATTAAGCGCCTCTATCAATTACGTGGTCGCATCGAACTGCAACCAGAGAACTCGAACTATCAACCCATCACTTTTAATGAGGGTAGTGAGTTGCAAATCTGGGGAGTAGTCGTTGGAGTTGTGCGTAAGTACAGTAATGCCAGCACAAGATATAACAAAGGTGGCAAGCAATGAGTATGCAGTCACAAAACCCATCAAGCTCAACGAATGCACTATTCGCTTTAGTCGATGTAAACAACTTCTACGTTTCTTGTGAACGGGTATTTCAGCCTAAGTTAGAAGAGGTACCTATGGTGGTGCTATCGAACAACGATGGTTGCGCAGTAGCACGTAGCGCAGAAGTTAAGGCGCTTGGTGTGAAGATGGGTACACCCTGGTTTCAGATGCAAGCACTTGCCAGAAAGCATGGTATTCAAGCTTACTCGTCTAACTACACACTCTATGGCGATATGAGTAACCGCGTAGTCCAGGTATTACGCGGCTTTACACCTAATTTAGAGGTCTACAGTATTGATGAGAGTTTCTTGCAAATCGAGACGGTCTTAAAGCAACATCAAGATACGATTGAGTTGGGGCAGAAGATCAAACAGCAAGTGAAAGATACCACTGGCCTGCCGGTATGTGTTGGTATTGGTGCTAGCAAGACCTTGGCTAAGCTGGCTAATCACTTAGCCAAAAAGCACAAACAGTTTGCTGGTGTATGTGACGTCAATGCCATGGATAAGGAAGAGCTCTACCAATGGATGAGCGAGACCGAGGTTGCAGAGGTGTGGGGTATTGGTAGGCAGTTAGCTAAAAAACTCAAAGCCCAACATATTCATAGCGTATTTGATCTGTTGCAGGCCTCACCACAAGCGATGCGCCAACAGTTTGGCGTGGTGATGGAGCGTCTCTGCTATGAGTTACGCGGCGTGTCTTGTCTGCAACTAGAAGAGGTAGCGCCAGCCAAACAGCAAATCATTGCCTCACGTAGCTTTGGCAAGCTTGTAACTAGTCATGTAGAGCTGGCTGAGTCGGTAGCCACCCATGTTGCGAGAGCAGCAGAGAAGTTAAGGGCTCAAAGCGGCGTAACGGGCGCGCTTACCGTGTTTATTCAGACAAACCCTTTTAAGGTAAATGAGCCACAGCATCATCAAAGCGTCACCATCCCACTGGCAGATGCAAGTGATAACACGCTGACATTAACCAATGCCGCTTTAGCAGGCCTTAAGCAAATTTATCAGCCTAACTTTCGTTATAAGAAAGCTGGTGTCATTCTGAATCTCATCAGCGATAAGCCTACCGTGCAGCAATCCCTCTTTGAGGACATGGAAAGCAAAGGTAAGTCAGCTAGCTTAATGAAGGCGGTTGATCAGATCAATACACGCTTTGGTAACGCCGTGATTCGATCAGCAGCGGCAGGAACCAATGGCACCAAACAAGAATGGCAAATGCGATCCAACAACAAGTCACCGAACTACACCACACAGTGGGATGAGTTACCGGTGGCGAGGTAGAAGGATCAAATAAGAACATCATGAAAAAACAACAAAACAATACAAATCAACAGCAATTTTTTACTAGCTCATTTTGTGAGCTTTTGACTCATTAATCTGAACACATAACAGCAAATTCAATAGCAAAGAGGAGAAACAAATGAACGTAATTAATAACTTAATGAACAACTTTAACGGCATCTCATTAGCAGTCATCATGATTTTGTCTTACTGCGCTGTGTTGAAAAATACGAAGCGTCATGACAGTGAAATAAAGCAGATCTTTAATCGTCGATATCAGTAATGCAGTAAGGGCAGCAGCCCCACAGAATACGCAGTAGGCCTAGAAGGGGAATAAGGAAATCACGGATTCCTTATTCCCTAGTAAAGGCTATATCTAGTCTAGATTCTCTAGCGTAGATTCAAGCTCTTAGCGATCTGACTAAACGCCGCATACTCTTGATTCAGTTTGTCTTGTAGCTCTTTGCCGGTCAGTACGGCAGAAGATTCACCCACCTCATCTAAGTAACGCAAAGTATCGGGTTCTTTCATGGCCTGGCTATAAGCCTTGGCAATTTGATTAATGCGCTCAGGCTTCGTGCCTTTTGGTGCCAAGACTACTCGCCAAAGTAATGTCTCTTCTTTAGCTAAGCCAATATCCTTTAAAGAGCTGGCATTGGGGAACTGGGCATTTCGATTAACCGAAGAAACCAAGAGGCATTTAGCTTTGCCAATATTGGCATGCTGCAGCACGGGTGGAATAGATCCCACATAAATATCAATTTGATTAGATAGGAAGCCAATAATAGTTTCACCGGCACCTTTGTAAGGAACATCAACCGCCTGAATGTTTTGTGGTCTAAAGATGCGCTCAGTGGCTAGCTGTGCAGGGCCTCCAAGGCCATCAGTACCATAGGTATATTTCTTGGGATTCTTGCGTAACTCTTCCATGAAGGATTTGCCATCGTTAGCTGGAAAGTCTGGATGAACGCAAAAGACATAGGGTGCGGTAGAGAGCTGTATCACCGGAATGTAATCACTAGGGGTGTAAGGCACCTTGGTGGTTTGCGGAACAACAGTAACTGGAGAGGGCCAAACACCAGCAAGCGTATAGCCATCAGGAGTAGAGTTCACGACTTGGGCAAGACCAATGGTGCCGCCCGCACCCGGAACATTCTGAATACTAATCGGGCCTCCAATAAAACGTTGTGCATCTTTTGAAACAACCCGAAAAAGACCATCGGTGCCACCGCCAGGAGCGGTTGGAACAATGAGCTTCGTCACCGTTTGGGCAGACAAAGGATTTTGCAATAGACAGATTACGCCAAGACTAAATAGGCTCTTTGCGATTTGTTGAATAAGTGAGTAGCGCATTGCAGAACCTTATCTTAGAAATGAAACAATGTTTTTGGGTTATGAATCAAGATGTCTTCCCATACTGCAGGATCAGTAATGCTCGATTTAATCCAGTCAATACAGTCGGCATACGTAAATTGGTTTTCATGGCTCAGCCAAGGCCAGTCACTAGCCCAGACTAACTGTTGAGAGTTGGCAGCCACTAAAGCATCTATATAGGGCTGTATCTCAACACCATCTAAATAGCCGAGGCGGTAGGGCGCAGATAGCTTGACCCAGGCATTGCCATCAGCAAGAGCCCTCAAGGTATTCTGAAAAGACGTACTGTTAATGCCTAGCTTGGGATCGGGATTGCCAAAGTGATCCAAAACCAAGGTGGCACCACTAGCCAAAATCTTCGGAACCACATGTTCTTGTAAATGGTCCTCTAGAAACAATTCAATATGAAGATCAAGATCTTTTGCCAAGCCTAGCAGGATTCGATATTGCACGCTGTCAATATCAGGAATGGTTTTCTTCTTAATCCAGTTAAGCCGAATACCCACAACACCTTGCTCACGCATTGCCAAGAGTTGCTGCTCTAATAGGAGTTGCTCTACATTCGGATCGGCAATGACAGTGCCGCGTAATTGATTCGGATAAGTGCGCAGCGCATCCAATAAAAGGGCATTGTTAGAGCCATAGAAACTCGGCGCTGTTAAAACTCCATGAGAGATGCCATGTGCACCCAGTACCGCAAGATATTCTTGGGTAGTCACATCTCTAGCTGGGCGGGAGTGAATTTCAGGGGCTAAAGGAAGATCTATGGCCATGATATGAGCATGACAATCGATTCCAGTGACGACCTGTTTTTCTTGCATCTGTCTCTCGGTTCATCTTTATAATTCTGTAAAAAGGAGACTACCATGCCCATGCACTTAGGCACGAGATTGCGCAAGCTCATTAATGAGAGACGGGGGCTACTAGTTCCTGGAGCAGGCAACGCCCTAGCAGCTAGAGTGATTGAAGATGCTGGCTTTGAGGCAGTCTATTTAAGTGGTGCAGGGCTTACCAATCAGTTTTACGGTATTCCGGATTTAGGCTTCATTAGCCTCAATGATGTTGCAGCGCACACTGCTGCTATACGCGATGTCATCCAACTTCCTTTAATTGTGGATATCGATGTCGGCTTTGGTAATGCCGTCAATGTGCATCACACAATTAAAGTACTCGAGCGCTCTGGTGCAAATGCTGTCCAAATAGAAGATCAAGCAATACCTAAGCGTTGCGGCCACTTTGCCGGTAAGACCATCATTAGCAAAGAAGAGATGTGCGGCAAGATCAAGGCTGCGGTCGATGCACGTACTCATGATGACTTTTTGATTATTGCTAGAACCGATGCGCGCACCATTAATGGATTAGAGGATGCGCTTGATCGAGCACAAAGCTATGCGCAAGCAGGCGCTGATATGACTTTTATCGAAGCCCCGGAGAGCGTAGAAGAGATGAGGATCATTGCAGCGCAAACGTATTGCCCTCAGCTGATTAACATCGTAATTGGTGGTAAAACACCATCATTGCCATTAAAAGACTTATCAGAAATGGGCTTTGGAATTGTGCTCTACGCAAATGCCGCACTACAAGGAGCAGTAAGAGGCATGACAAATGCCCTAGATCATCTGAAGAAAACGGGTGAACTTAAAGAAGACCCAGCATTAGTTGCTACCTTTGCAGAGCGTCAGAGCGTAGTGAAAAAAGAAGACTTTGATGCGCTGGAGAAGAAGTTCTCCTAAAAAGCAAAAATAAATCATAGACAAAAATGAATACAGAAGAAATAAGCAAAAAGACCAATATGAAACTATCCAAAATTCTCCTTCCCTTCATCCTTGTAGCAATTGGAGCAAGTGCTATGGCTGCAGATCCTTGGCCCAATCATCCGATTAAGTTTGTAGTAGGCTTTGGTCCTGGTGGCGCCAATGATTTAGTGGCGCGTGCCGTAGCGGAAGGGGTAAGTAAGCAATTAGGGCAGCCGGTGATTGTGGAGAATAAGCCGGGTGCTGGTTCGGTGCTAGGGGCAGACTATGTTGCTAAAAGTGCACCTGACGGCTATACCTTTTATGTCTCTGCTGCTGGCGGTGTAGTGACTATCCCGATGCTTCGAAGCAATATGCCTTATAAGGTGGATGACTTAGTGCCTGTTGGCATGATGGCAGTCAGCCCGTCAATTATTGTGGTCAACGCTGATTCACCAATTCAGAGCTTTAAAGAGCTGCTAGCCAAAGCCAAAAATAAACCAGGCGTAACATTCGCAACGGCAGGTTCAGGTAGCACCCCACACTTTGTCGCTGAAATGCTCAAGATGTATACGGGCGGTGGCAATTATGAAATCATTCCTTACAAGTCTGGGTCAGAGGGTGTATTTGCAGTGGTGTCCAAACAAGTCGATGCCACATCAGAGGCTAGTGTAGTAGTGCTTCCACAAATTGAGGGCGGCAAGCTAAGACCGCTGGCATCTACATGGAATAAACGCATTACCCGCTTACCAAATGTACCAACGACTAAAGAGCTGGGTTACCCAAACATTTTCATTGGTCACTGGGCAGGTCTCTTTGCACCGAAAGGTACACCTCCAGAAGTCATTCAAAAGATGAATGCAGCAATTCAGACTGCCTTAGATACTAATGCACTTAAATCTAGACTCATCCCGCAAGGTATTGAGCCAGCACCAGGTTCACAAGCAGACTTCATCAAGTTCCTCAATGATGAAAGAAAGCGTCTGCAGCCAATTGTGAAGAGTGCCAATATGAAGGATGAGTAGACTAATGATGAATAAAACACTCTCTAGATTAGGTTTTTTGATTCCACCAGGTAATCCCAATACCGAAGGGGAGGTCATCAAGATGACAGCACCAGAGTTTTCTATTCACTTTACGAGGATGGTGGCTCATGGAGAAACTGGAAGCCTTGAAGGGCAGGATGAGCGCAATCAAACACAGATTGATCATTTGCCGGAAAACATTGAACTTCTTAAGTTAGTAAAGCCTGCTGTGATAGCCATGGCACATACTGCTAGTAGCTACACTCTTGGTAAATCAAATGAGGCTCACTTGATTGAAAAGCTAGAGGATCAATATGAGATTCGGGTTTATTACTGCTTTTGGTAGTGTCGTAAAAGCGCTCAAGCACCTAAAGGCAAAAAAGATTGCTTTTGGCACGCCTTATAGCGAACAGAATACCTTGCGCTGCAAGAATCTTTTAGAAGCATATGGATTTGAGGTGGTGAGTTTTGGTAATTTGCCGGGCGTTAACAATATCTATGATGAAACTACGGAGCGCGCATTACAACTGGTACATCAGGTTAATAGTTCTGCTGCAGATGCTGTATTTGTGAGCGGTGTTGGGATGCCTACCGTTGATATTCTCGCGCAAGGCGAAGCCGAAATAGGTAAGCCTGTAATCTCGAGTATCGCAGCAACAATGTGGAATGCGCTTCAAGTGGCTAAAGTCGATAGCAGGATTGAGAATTTTGGTGGCTTACTTTCTGGAAAATATTAAGAATGAAATTCTTGAAATACTTATTAGTTGCTCTATCGCTCAGTATTGCTGCTTCAGCAAATAGCGCTCCATTTCCAGATAGACCAATTCGCTTGATAGTGCCATTTACAGCAGGCGGTAATGTTGATAATTCAGCGCGTACGATAGGGCAGGGTTTGTCTGAGCAAATCGGTCAAGCCGTCATCATTGAAAACAGGCCTGGTGCAAACACCGTGATTGGTGCTGAGTATGTGGCCCGCTCTAATGCTGACGGTTACACATTGCTTTTAGGTGGCCCAGAAAGTATTGCTATCAATCCCCATGTTTATAAAAAACTTAATTACGATCCGCTCAAAGACTTTACTGCCGTAGGTTTAGTTGGAACATTTCCTTTTGCATTGGTTGTTAATCCAAAGCTACCGGCAAAAAACCTCAAGGAGTTTGTTGCGTTAGCGAAAAGCAGCCCTGGAAAAATGAATTACTCCTCATGGGGTATTGGCAGCACATCCCAAATTACTTTTGAAAAATTCAATCAAGTTGCAGGCATTCAAATGGTTCATGTGCCATTTCAAGGTGCGGCTCCTGCGATTACGGCGATTGCTGCTGATGAAGTGCAGGCAATGATGGTCCCTTTATCTGTGGCGATCCCGCAGGCTGCTGGTGGGAAAGTAAAGATCCTCGGCATTACTACAAGTCAACGCTTTGCTAGCGCTCCAGAGATTCCAACATTTCAAGAGCAAGGTTATGCGGTTGTAATGAATGGGTGGCATTTAATTGTTGCACCCAAGAAAACCAATGCTGTAGTTTTGCAAACACTCAATCAAAGTCTAAATAAGGCGCTTGAAACTCAAGCTACTAGAGATGGATTAACGAGAATTGGAATTGACCCAACCCCAAGCTCAATCTCACAGGCCAATAAGCTTATGCAATCCGAATCAGAGCGCTGGGGAAAAACCGCCAAAGATGCTGGGTATTGCAATTGAGAAGGCGGAGTAGTGGTTTTGCATGCTTAATCTTGAGCTTTGCTAGAGTAATATTGTTGTTTCAAATAACTAAAACAATGATGAACGGAAAGTAGATGTTTTCAAGCCCACCGTCTGTTGAAGCAAAAATATTTACAAGAGTGCCCGACCTACTTCGAAAGCCAGGTCAGGTCTCCCAAGAGAGAATTGCAGCTGGTAAAAATTCATTGGCGACCGATTGCTATATTGAGGGGCCTGCTTTTGATCGCGAAGGTAATTTATATTTTGTCGATATTGCCTTTGGCAGAATCTATAGAGCCGATCCTGCTGGTGAAGTCAGCTTGATTGCTGAGTATGACGGAGAGCCCAATGGATTGAAAATACATCGGGATGGACGAATTTTTATTGCAGATCATAAATATGGATTGATGCTCTTAGATCCAAATCAAAAGACAGTCATTCCTTTGCTTACGAGACACAAAACAGAGTCATTCAAAGGTCTAAATGATTTAGTGTTTTCTGATTCGGGTGATCTGTACTTTACTGATCAGGGCCAAACCGGGCTCCAGGATCCTAGCGGTAGGGTATATCGTATGGATGCCCAGGGACAGACAACGTGCTTATTAAATAATGTCCCAAGCCCCAATGGGATTGCGCTGAGCTCAAATGGGCGGCATCTCTATATTGCTGCCACGCGATCTAATAATATTTGGCGAGCAATGTTGTTGGCCGATGGTTCAATTACCCGAGTCGGTAACTTCATTCAGATGTCAGGAGGCTCCGGTCCAGATGGCTTGGCTTTAGATCAGGAGGGCAATCTGTATGTGGCCCACGCAGGTCTTGGTTCCGTTTGGAAGTTTTCCCCCAGGGGGGAGCCAATATTAAGAATTCACTCTTGCGCGGGCAATATGACAACCAACATTGCTTTTGGTGGCAAAGATCACCGCGATCTCTTTATTACAGAATCCGATACGGGCTCAATCATGGTGTGTCGTATGGATGCGCCCGGCCAAATTCTTTTTTCTCATCGCTAATATATGACCCAAGCCAATCAATACATAGAGCATGAGCGACTAACGCAATTTGCCAAGGCGGTATATCAAAGTACCGGGATGAATGAGGAAGATGCACTACTCGCTGCCGATACGCTGGTCCAGGCTGAATTGTGGGGCCACTCCTCACACGGCTTATTACGTTTAGCCTGGTACTATGCCCGACTTCAATCTGGCGCGATGAAGCCCATATCGAATACGAGCTTGCTAGTCGATTCCAATGCTATTGCTTTGATGGATGGCGCTGATGGTGTAGGTCAGGTAGTGGCCAAGCGCGCAATGTTGGAGTCGGTTGAGCGCGCCAAAAAACATAGCGTTGGAATTGTGTCAGTACGAAATTCAAATCATTTTGGTACTTGCATGTATTTCACGCGCATGGGCGCTCAAAATGGATGCATCTCCATATTAATGAGCAATGCAGGCCCTAATATGGCTCCTTGGGGTGGTCGTAAGAAAAAAATCGGCACCAATCCATGGTCTATTGCAGTGCCTGCTGGTAAGCATGGTGCCGTGGTTATGGATATGGCAAACTCAGGTGTAGCCAGAGGAAAGATTTATTTGGCTCAAAAAAGACGCCAAAGCATTCCGAGTGATTGGGCGATCGATAAAGACGGCAAACCAACTACCGACCCTCAGGCTGCAATTGAAGGGTTTATTCTGCCTATGGCTGGCCACAAAGGCTATGTCATGGGCGTGATGGTCGATATTTTGTCTGGTGTGCTTTCTGGAAGTTCATTTTTAGATCAAGTGCACGGCCCATATGATCCAGTCAATCGAAGTGGTGCTGGACACTTCATTGTTTCTTTAAATGTTGCGGCTTTCCAGCCACTCAAAGAGTTTGAACTTCGTATTGACGAGTACATTCGATCGCTTAAAGATGTGCCTTTGGCCGAAGGGCATGAGCAAGTTTATTTCCCAGGCGAGATGGAAAATCAAGCGGATATACGAAACAGGAATTTAGGCTTGCTGTTGCCAGAAGACACCAAGTTGAGTTTGATTCAGGTCGCAAAAGAGTCTGGTCAAGAGCAGCATTTGCCTTTTTAAGTACCCCTCCATTTTCTTGCTATTTTTTTGGGTTTAAAAACGATGAAAATCATATTAATGCTTTTTGTATTTGCAATTGGCATGGGTAATGGCATTGCTCAAACTTCACCTAGTACTTGGCCTAATCGTCCTGTAAAAATTATTTCTGGACTAGGTCCTGGTAGCAGTATGGATTTGGTGGCGAGAACTATTGCACCGTCCTTATCTGAAATCTGGGGGCAGCCCGTGATTGTTGAGAATAAAACAGGAGCCGCTGGAAACGTAGCAGCATCTTATGTGTCTGGTGTGGAGGATGATCACACCATCTTGATTGCTCAAAACGCTATCACGATTAGCGCTTCGTTTTATCCAAAGCTTGGATATAACCTGAAAAAGGATTTAAAGCCAGTTTCGCAAATTACTTCAATGCCCTTAGTCCTGATTGTCAACAAGGATCTTCCGGTTAAGAACTTAAAAGAGTTTATTGAATATGCCAAAAAGAGGCCGGATCAATTGAACTTTAGTTCTGCGGGGGTTGGCAATGCGGACCATATGGCTGCCGAGCTATTTAATGCCAAGGCGGGCATTGCGATGACCCACGTCCCCTTTACCAGTGGAGCCCTGGCATTAAATGCGCTCATGGCAGGAGATGTGCAGATGTACTTCCCAGGACTGCCAGTCAGCCTAGCCAACATTCAGGCGGGTAAAGTCAGAGCGCTGGCAGTGACTACCGCAAAAAGAGCATCTGCATTGCCTGATGTCCCCACGATCGCTGAAGCCGCGATACCTGGCTATGCCATGCCCCTTTGGTATGGATTTTTTGCAAATAAATCGATGTCTGACGCCGTTGTTGCCAAGGTCTCTCAAGACGTTGCTAGGGCTTTGAAGTCTCCAGAAATGCAGAGTAAGGTTTCGGCAAATGGGATTGATTTAGTTGGAAGTTCCCCAGAGACGTTCCGAAGCTTTGTAAATAATGAGGTTGATCTTTGGGCGCAGGTGGTGCGCGCTCGCAATTTAAAGCCCGAGTAATTTCAATAAAATAATTACCAAAAATAATCACTATGTTGACAGCGACTCATAGATTTTATAAATTGTCGTAGGAAGGCTGACTGCTTTCCTACACTGAATTCATCTTTATTCCCTACCCATCATCATCTCAATTCTCTACGCTGAACTCTTCTATTTAGAGGAGGTCAGCTTTGCGAGTATCTATAGAGTGTTCACATAGACAATTACAGCTATTTAAGATCCAGCTAGACGCACGCACTGTACTAGTCCTGGGAATTATTTGGATGATCTGGGGAATATTAAGGATTCTGAAGGTCTTTTAAACCCTTTGTTTAACTTGATCTAGTCTTAATGTTGCTTAAAAAGCTACTATAGTTGCTAATAAAGCAACATTAGTGCAATATCTAGGCTATGTCGACACTCTCATCCGTACTTTTCACTGAATATCGTGGCCGCGTATTAGGCTTGCTATTACTTCATCCTGAGCGTTCTTACTACTTACGTGAAATTGCTCGCCTCACTGCAACCCTGCCAGGTACTCTTAAACGGGAAATGGATAAGTTATTAGAAGTAGGTTTGCTGACGGTTAAAAAAGTAGGCAATCAAAATCATTACCAAGCAAATCGAGAGTGTCCTATCTATGAAGATCTCTCTAATATTTTACGAAAGACAAGAGGCCTAAGTGATGTGTTGATTAATGCTTTATTACCATTGAGCGATAAATTGCAAAGTGCATTTGTATTTGGATCGGTAGCCAGTGGAAATGTAAATGCCAGAAGTGACATTGATCTAATGTTGATAGGTGATGTGAGTTACGCGGAAGTTGTTCCACTATTGCATCCATTGCAAGAGCAATTAGGAAGAGAGATTAACCCTAAGATCTATGCCGATAAAGAGTGGAATAAGTTGATGAAAGATAATGGAGCTTTCGTGCATGATGTATTGAGTAAACCAAAACTCTTCATCATCGGTAACGAGCAACAACTCCACACTAACGAGGCCTCAGATCACTCTACAAAACCTAGTCGGAATCAGTCTTGATGCAATAGAAATCGATCACTTCATGATTCGCAGGCTCATAGAGGCTGCACAATCGAGCTTGAAAGATGCCAAACTAAAGTCGCTTAGTAATGAAGGCCGTTTCGATTTAGCTTACAAAGCGATCATGCAATCAGCTAACGCAGCATTACAAGCCAAAGGCTATAGGGTACTTACCAGCAAGCCAGGACATCATCAGCTCATGTTGCAGGCTTTGCCCCTTACTATTGGTTTAGATAAAGATAGTCTCATCTTGCTCGATCATTTACGTAAGCAAAGAAACGCAATTGACTATTCAGGAGATCTTGTTTCTGATGCTTTGACAATAGAGGTGATTGCACAAGCTGAAACTGTATTGAAGCTTGTTCAGAAAAGCGTAATCCAGATATGAATGCAGGTAATTTAAACCCTAAGTGGGTTGATCCCGATGATGCTCCTGAAATAACGGCAGAAGATTTAAAGCGTGGCATATGGACGATCGATGGAAAGATAGTTTCTGAGAATGAAGGTCGCGACGCATTTGTAAAAAGATTACGGGCAGACCCTAATCTTCTAGATCATTGGGAGGCTGATGTTTAGCGAGTTTTTCTAATAAGGAGGTTGGTAAAACTTCTTTCGCTGACTTAAATTGCCTGATGTCCTCAGAGGTCAAATTGCGAACTTCACCGCTCTCATCAATTAAGGTCATTTTTGCATTCATCTCTTTTTTGAAGGCTGGTCTTTGAGGGTTATAGACTGAATTAAGGGTGGATGAGCCAAACCCCCGGCACTGGCAGAAATTGGGTTTGGCTGCTTCGTTCCCGACCTGACCAGGTTATCCAACCCACCATGCGGGGAGGCCCATCCAATTCCATTTTAGCTTGTTAGAATGTAAGACATGACAGCATTGGCATTAGCCCGTTCGTGGCGCCCCAAAACATTCTCTGAGTTAGTAGGACAAGACCATGTGGTTAAGGCCCTAACCCATGCCTTGGATCAGGGTCGTCTTCACCATGCATGGCTCTTTACGGGGGTACCCGTGGGGTAGGTAAGACCACCATTGCCCGCATTATGGCAAAAGCACTCAATTGCACCGGATCTGATGGTTCGGGCAAGATGACTTCCGAGCCTTGCGGAAAATGCCCAGCTTGTATGGAAATCGATGCAGGTCGTTTTGTTGACTATATAGAGATGGATGCTGCAAGTAATCGTGGTGTAGACGACATCGCCGCTCTCCTAGAAAAAGCAGCATATGCACCAAGCAATGCTCGCTACAAGGTTTACATGATTGACGAGGTGCACATGCTCACCAATCATGCCTTTAATGCCATGCTCAAAACTCTTGAAGAGCCTCCAGAGCACGTCAAATTCATTCTCGCAACAACAGATCCCCAAAAGATTCCAGTAACCATCTTGTCTCGCTGCTTGCAGTTCAATCTCAAGCAAATGCCAGTACCGCTCATTGTTGAGCACTTGGAAAAAGTACTCGCTGCTGAAAAGGTGGAATACGAAGTCAATGCCTTGCGTGTCTTGGCGAAAGCAGCGCAAGGATCCATGCGTGATGCTTTATCACTTACTGATCAAGCCATTGCATACGCCGCAGGAAAAGTGACAGAAGAATCCGTACGCGGCATGCTCGGTACATTAGATGATGCTTATCTCATACGTATTTTGGATTGCTTAATTGCTAAAGATGGTGCAAGCCTCTTGGCAGTTGCCAATGAAATGGGTGAGCGCAGCATGTCTTTCTCATTAGCATTGCAAGACTTGTCTAGCCTGTTGCAAAAGATTGCAGCAGCACAAGTTGTTCCAGAATCCGTACTAGAGGATTGGCCTGAAGCCCCTGAAATTCGTCGCTTGGCCACTCAACTAACAAAAGAAGAAACCCAGCTCTTCTACCAAATCACGATTACTAGCCGCCCTGACTTATCGCTTGCCCCAGATGAGCAAACCGGTTTTGCGATGACACTTCTGCGCATGTTGGCATTTCGTCCTGGCAATGGCGGAGGGAGTTCAGCTCCAGCACCATCAGCACCACCAGTTAATAGCGCTCGACCTTCATCTGTAGCCCCAGCCGCTAGAGCTGCCGCACCTACGCCTGTAGCTAAAGCAGCGCCTGCAGCTACAGCCACAACTCCACCTCCAGCAGCCTCAGTTGCTGCGCTTGGTAATCCAGCAGACCGCCCTGATTGGCACAGCTTGATGCGTCAATTACCAGTGCGTGGTCTGGTGCAGCAGTTGGCATTTCAGACAGAATTACAAGATTGGGTAGATTCAGCGGCGGGAGTTAAAGCCACTGTTGTAACGCCCATGCCACAACTCGCTTCCGAAGCATCCGTCGGACGCTTAGCTGATGCACTGACTGCTCACTTTGGGAAAACTGTGAAGGTCCTGATTGAAAAGGGCGAAGTAGAGGGCAAAACTGTTGCCAAAGTTGATGCCGCTATTCATCAAGAAAAGAAAATGAATGCTGAGCAAATGATCGCTGCCGATCCCTTTATTCAGCAATTAGAAAAAGAGTTTGGCGCCAAAGTGGTTGGTGGCTCAGTCAAGCCACTCTGATGAATAAAGCCTTAAATACATATTTAAAAAATACAGTAACGAATTAAATTTCACTCTATATAGATAAGCTCCAAAGGAAATAAAGCAATGATGAAAGGTGGACTTGCTGGCCTCATGAAACAGGCTCAGCAGATGCAAGAGAAGATGAAAGTAGCGCAGGAGCAATTGGCTGCGCTCGAAGTTACTGGCCAAGCAGCTGGTGGCTTAGTAAAAGTAACGGTCTCGGGCAAATACGAACTCAAGCGCGTACAAATAGATGCAGGTGCGATGGATGATCACGAAATGCTCGAAGACTTAATCGTGACTGCTTACACAGAAGCATTTAAACAAGTTGAAGCAGCAAGTGCGCAAATGATGTCTGGTGCTACCGCTGGTATGCCAATGCCTCCTGGCTTCAAGCTACCTTTTTAATTGATTTTCAATACTGAATTGATAGTCTCTAGATGGCACGCATAGAAGCCCCTCAAGATGCACTTGGTCGATTGATCGAGGCATTGCGGGTATTGCCGGGAGTAGGGCCTAAGTCTGCTCAGCGCATGGCTTTCTACTTATTGCAGCATGATCGTAATGGGGCAGCAGTATTGGCTCAATCATTGGGTGAAGCAGTAGAGACTGTCGGTCACTGCGCACGTTGCAATACCTTCTCAGAAACCCAAATCTGCAGCACTTGCTCCGATGAGCGTCGTGATCCATCACTGCTGTGTATTGTGGAAACGCCTGCCGACCAAGTGATGGTTGAGCAAACCCTCAGCTTCAAAGGCAATTACTTTGTACTGATGGGCCGCATCTCACCACTGGATGGTATGGGTCCGAACGAAATTCATTTTGATCGCTTACTGACTCGCATTGAGAGTCCCGACACTGGTGTATCTATTCGGGAAGTAGTGCTTGCTACCAACTTCACTAGTGAAGGCGAAGCTACTGCGCATTACATTGGCGAAGTTCTCAAAGCCAAAGGCATTAAGGTCACTCGTATTGCCAGGGGCATCCCAGTAGGGGGTGAGCTTGAATACGTTGATGCTGGTACCCTGGCCCGCGCCTTGATGGATCGTCGTTAATCTGTCACTACAGCGACATAAAATCTAGGTATATTGCCCCTTTTTGGGGATAATTTGGGTTGTGGCACCCCTTGGGCTTCAATCTCAGGCTGTGTTTACCCGATTTTTTCTTTCAATCCGTTGCCTTGAATGCTTGTTTGGCAGCCCAATCAGAAATTGTGAATGACCCGCAAGTTACTGCTCATATTCCTGCTGAGCTTGATGACTGCTACTGCGTATGCGCAGAGGGCGGGGTCTGGTGCTGACCAAATTTCTAGTGTCGAGCAATCAATCGAAGGTTTGCCAACGGAAGGCGAGGTATTGGGTTTGCCAATGAATGTGCATGGTCAAACTACCTATGTCAATCAACGCTATAACCCCTTTAACTCTCCTTATCAAGGCCAAAATAGTTTATTGCCGCAAAAGTCCATGAGTTACACCTGGTCGGGCACTTTATTCTTTGGCGCTCGCCTAGCTTCTGATACCGATATTTATTTCAATCCAGAAGTAGTTTCAGGCGTGCCGTTTTCAGGATTAAATGGTTTAGGCGGTCCAACCAATGGGGAAGCCACTCGTGCTCAAGGAGCGCAAGCCCACTTTTATTCTGCGCGTGCTTTTTTACGCCAAACCATCAATCAAGATGGTAGCAAAGTTGAATTAGATAACGATGCGAACCAAATTAGCCAAATTGTTAGTAGCAATCGCTTTGTCATTACAGCGGGTCAATTCTCGACCCTGGATATCTTCGATGACAGTAAATACGCTAAAGATCCTCGCGTTCAGTTTATGAACTGGGGCAATATGACTTATCTTGCTTATGATTACGCTGCAGATGCGCGCGGCTACAGCTGGGGCTTGGCGGGTGAGTGGTATCGCGATAATTGGGTGTTTCGAGCTTCACGCATGTTGGCACCAAAAGATCCTAATGGGCGCGATTTAAATTGGCAAATCTTTAATTCCTACGGCGATCAAATTGAAGTGGAGCGTCAACACACTATTGGTGACTTGCCGGGCAAGGTGAGCGTGCTTGCTTATCGCAATCGGATGGTGATGGCGCGCTACACCGATGCCACAGCTTACCTGTTGGCAAATAATGCCCAGGGCACGCAAGCCATTTTTAACGTGCGAAATGGTGCGCAGATTAAAACGGGTATTGGTTTAAATGCCGAACAAGCACTGACTAAAGATATGGGTATCTATATGAGAGCCTTCACATCGGATGGCCACACTGAAACCATGGCATTTGCTGAGGCAGATCAATCCTTGTCGGTTGGTATGGGTATTAATGGCGAGAGCTGGGGTAGGGCAAGAGATACGATAGGTATATCTGCAATGCTCAATGGTATTTCTTCGGATAGAAGGGCCTACTTGCAAGCTGGAGGTATTTCAAACTTCATTGGTGATACGCCTTATCCCTATGCTGGTCCTGCGCAAACGATTTCTTACAAGCCAGAGCAAACTAGTGAGATTTACTACAACGCCTTGGTAGTTAAAAATGTATTGCTTGGCGCTAACTTCCAGCACATCATTAATCCTGCTTATAACTCTGCTAGGGGCCCGGTCAATGTCCTTTCTTTTAGGGTCCATGCCGAGTTTTAGATCGCTGATGCTTTTATTGGTTGACACGGTCTGCAATGTCATTGAGAATGGCCGCAGCTTTCCAATTGCACCATAAATGTGCAGCATTCGAAAAGTGTAATTTTTAGCGGTTAATTTAAAGGTTTTTTGGTAGCCCTACTGAGAAACCCTATAAAATCAGTCCGGCATTTACGTATCGGTTCAAGGGTTCCTGTGGATCCAATTAAAGCGGTAACAGAAAAATGAATTTATCCAAAATATCCTGCGCACTTTTCAATGCATTAAAGAGTTTTTATACCAAATACTTGGGTAAATTTATTAATCCCATCTACGCCAAGTATTTGCAAAAGTACGTTGACTATATTTACTTAAACCATCTTAAGTACAACAAATATTTTGAAGAGACTGTTTTCCTCCTTAAGAGTGCACCAGGGTATATCGGCGGCATCTATACCAAAGTAGCTAGCGCATTTAAAAGCAAAACATCTCCCAAGCAGCGTAAATGGCTTGCACTAGCAATCATTGTTTGGATTTGTGTCAAAGTTGGCTTTGCAGGTTTTGATTACTGGAATGAAGTTTCTCAACCTAAAACGGAGTTAGGTCCAAATGATTCTCTGATCATTACTCCAGAGCAGGTTCAGCAGGTTACGCCGGGCCCAGTGATTGAGAGGGATTTCTCGCAAGATAGTTCAGCGGTAGGTATTGTGGATTTCAATCAAGATCAAACTGTCCCGGTATTTGGTCCTTACCAAGGGCGTATTGGCAAAGTATTGGTTCAAGCTGGTGAAGACGTCAAGGTAGGCCAAGCTTTGTATACCGTCTTGAGTCCAGATTTGGCTCAAGCTGCTTCTACATTAGTCTCTTCAGCCGGTGTCTTAAAGATGAGTAATGAGACTTTGAAGCGTGCAAAGAGCTTGTACGATACAAAGGCAATTTCACTCAAAGAGTTAGAGCAAAATATTTCAGATCAGCAGACTGCTGATGCTAATTATCAAGCGGCCCTAAAGACGATTGTCTTATTTGGTTTGACTGATGCGCAAATTAAGCAAATCTTAGCGGGCCGTAAGATCGATAACGAAACGATTGTGGTGAGTCCCTGTTGCAGGCAAGGTGGTTGCTCGTAATGCCGCCCCCGGTCAATTGGTGCAGCCGGGCACTGCCCCAGCTCCCGTGACGGTTTCTGATACCACGAGGTTATGGATGGTAGCTAGCGTCCCCGAAGGTGAGATTGCTCGTTATCGTGTTGGACAAACCCTGTATGTCAGAGTTCAGGCATACCCCGATAAAACCTATTCAGGCAAAGTCTTTTTTGTAGGCGAATCATCGGATCCAGTGACGCACCGCATTCAATTGCGAGCAAACTTGACTGACGACAACCATGAACTGCGCCCGCAAATGATTGCTGACTTTAATGTTGTATTAGGCGACCCTATTTTGTCCCCAGCAGTTCCTGCCAAGGCTTTGGTAAGGGAGGCAGATGGAACCTTTGTCGTTTGGGCGACTAATTCCGATAAGTCAACTCAATACTTCAAGAGAGTGGTGAAGGTGGGGTTAATGCAGGCTGATTATGTACAAATCTTGGATGGAATTAAACCAGGTGATATCGTCGCGCAATCGAATGCGCTGTTCTTGAGCAATCTCTTTATTAATTTGCATTAATTTTTATACGGCATTGCTCTAGGCCTCATGTTCAAATCAATCCTTGCATTCGTTCTTACCCGCAGACCCCTGGTCTTGATGGGTTTAGCCGCCTTTATGGTGGCGGGCGTATTGGCATTTTTAAAGCTTAACGTCGAGGCTTACCCCAATCCGGCGCCAGTGATTTTAGAAATTACCGCGCAATCAGCGGGTTTATCCGCGGAGGAGATGGAGCGCTATTACACCAGGCCAATGGAAATTGGTTTGGCAACTACACCTGGTGTTGACAATATACGCTCCACCTCTTTTTATGGACTTTCTTTTGTCCGGATTACTTTTAAATACGGTGTTGATTACTATTTTGCGCTTACCCAAGTTGCTAATAACTTAGCCCAAAATGTCAGCCTACCAAATAATGTTCAGGCCCAGATTCAGGCATCTAGCTTGGTTGGAGAAATTTTTCGCTACCAAGTGACGGGGCCGCCTGGTTATAGCCTGACAGATTTGCGCACCATTCAAGATTGGGTTGTTACGCGAAGAATGCTCACTGTACCTGGTGTGGTGATGGATGTGACTTGGGGTGGAACTACCAAGGAATACCATGTTGAGGCTGACCCTAAAAAACTAGAAGGCTACGGCATCAGCTTGCAGCAGCTCTTGACCGCGGTTGGGAATGCAAACTCTAACGTTGGCGGTCGTACTGTTAGTGTAGGTGATCAATCAGTCAATATTCGCGGCTTAGGTTTAGTGGGAAGTCTGGACGATATTCGCAATATTGTGATTACTCAGCAGGGCTCTCTCCCGGTTTCGGTGAAAGATGTTGCTACCGTTTCCGAAGGCTATGTACCCCGTTTGGGTGAGGCGGGCAAAGATAATGTCAACGATGTAGTGACTGGTATCGTGGTGATGAATCGCACGCTCCATACCAATGAAGTTGTTGATCAAGTGCAAAAAGCCATCAAGAAAATTAATATTGATGGAACGCTGCCACCCGGCGTAAAAGTAGTGCCGTATTACGACCGTTCAACCTTGGTCAATGTCACTACTCATACGGTTCTGCATAATCTGATTTTTGGTTGCCTATTGGTATTTTTCATCCAATGGATTTTCTTGGGTGATTTAAGAAGTGCGATTATTGTGAGTCTCAATATCCCAGTCGCACTATTTTTTAGCATCATGATTCTCGTCTTTACCGGTGAGTCTGCAAATTTGCTGTCTTTGGGCGCGGTGGACTTTGGCATCATCATTGATTCAGCGGTGATTCTTGTTGAGAACATTTTCCGCAACTTTCAGCAATCACCCGAGGATCGTATTCGCACTTTGAGGCAGCTAGCATTAGGCCCTCACGCTGATGTAACGGATCCTGTTTATGGCTGGACAAATCGGCTACGGATGATCTACTTGAGTGCGGTGCAGGTTGACACCTCCATTATCTTTTCAACCGCCATCACAATCGCCGCCTTCATCCCGCTCTTCACCATGCAAGGGGTTGAGGGGCAGATTTTCAGTCCAATGGCTAGAACCTACGGATATGCGCTCGCCGGTGCTTTGATAGCAACCTTTACCATTACCCCGGTTATTGCTAGTTTCTTATTGCCTAGAAAGGTGGAAGAAACTGAAACTAAGATTGTGAAGGCGATTCGTGAGTTCTATACACCCAAGTTGAAATGGGTTATGGCCAATACCCATCGCGTGATTGTGTTGGGCGTCTTTGCTTTGCTTATCGGTTTATTTATGGTGACCCGCTTGGGAAGCGAGTTTTTACCTGCTCTAGAGGAAGGCAATTTGTGGATACGCGCATCTATGCCGCCAACGATATCCCTAGAGGCTGGATCACCATATGCCAATCGTATGCGAGAGATTATTAAGAGCTACCCAGAGGTGATTACCGTTGTCTCCCAACATGGTCGCCCAGATGATGGTAGTGATGCATCTGGCTTTAATAATGTTGAATTATTTGCTCCGCTAAAACCATTTGATGAATGGGAGCGCGGAATGACAAAAGAGAAATTGGTTGCCGAACTACAGCAGCGCTTTGAGGCGGAATTTCCAGGGGTGGTGTTTAACTTTTCTCAATACATTCAGGATAACGTTCAAGAGGGCTTGTCAGGGGTGAAGGGGGCGAATTCAGTCAAGATTATTGGCCCAGATTTATTAACACTCGAGAAATTGGCAAATCAGGTCAAAGCTGAGATGGCAAGGGTAAAGGGTGTGGCTGACTTAGGTATTTTTTATATCATGGGTCAGCCCAACCTAAATATCAACATCAACCGCGAAAAGATTGCGCGTTATGGATTAAATACAGGGGATGTTAATACTGCAATCCAGACCGCTATGGGTGGTACCGTTGCCACGATGGTTCTCGAGGGCGAAAAACAGTTTGGCCTCTCGGTTCGCTTTATTAATAATGAGCGTAATAGTATTGAGAAGGTAAAAAATTTACGCATTGGTTTTACTACTAGCAATGGTGGTAATGGCTATATTCCCTTAAAAGATATTGCGGACATTACTCTGGATACTGGCGCAACCTATATTTATCGTGACAGTAATGAGCGTTATATTCCTATTAAATTTAGTGCGCGCGACCGTGATCTGGGTAGTACTGTGACTGAGATTCAGTCACGCATTGCAAAAAATATTCATTTGCCAGAAGGCTACCGCATTACTTATGCTGGTGAGTTTGAGGAGCTTGAGGCGGCTAAGTCACGTCTGTTGGTGATATTGCCAATCGCTATTGCTATGATCTTTGGACTTCTCTACGCGCTATTTAATAGTTTGACCTATTGCTTATTAACTGTTGCCGGTGTTCCTTTTGCCGTATTGGGTGGCATATTTGCTTTGTATATTAGCGGTCAAACAATGAGCGTTTCCGCCATCATCGGCTTTATCTCCCTGCTAGGAGTCTCGGTGATGAACGGTATTTTGATACTAAGTTACTACAAGGAGCTCATTGCTTCGGGTAAATCTGTTAGAGAGGCAATTTTTGAGTCCCATGAACACCGTATGAGACCGCTTTTGATGACAGCATTATCAGCGTGCATTGGTTTATTGCCAGCAGCCCTCTCTCATGGCATTGGCAGTCAAGTGCAAAGACCTCTGGCTACTGTCGTTGTCGGCGGCATGATTGTTGGCCCTATATTCTTGTTATTAGTCGTGCCAGCTTTATTGGTGGAAGTATTGCGTATTGAGAAGCCTAAAAAGTTGCGCAGGCAACGCAATGAAGACGTTGATCAATAGGGTATTTATGAATAAAGCTCGGGTCCTAGGTTCTCGTAGTGTATTGCTGGCACTGTTGGTGGCTGGCTTAGTTTCGTGCGCTGTTGGGCCTGACTTCAAAAAGCCCGAGGTGCCCAAGATCGATTCTTTTACTCGCGAGACTCCTGATTCGCAGGGTGGTCAAGCGAACGCAATTGAAGCTGACTGGTGGAGGGCTTATGGATCCCCTCAGTTAAGCGAGTTGGTGGATTTGGCATTAAAAAACAACCCCAATATTGATGCCGCGATTGCTAACTTAAAAATCGCCCAACAAAATGTTATTGCGCAACAAGGTTTCTTTTTCCCACAAATTGGTGCTGGATATGTGGCGAGTCGCCAGAATGTAGGCGCCACCTTAGCTCCTGCGATTAATGGAACTGCATCAGTTTATGGTTTGCAAACCGCAGCCTTGAGCGTTGGATTTACACCAGATATTTTTGGGGGAAATCGCCGCCAAGTTGAATCTCTCAAGGCAATTGCAAATGCCCAGCAGCTTCAGCTGGACGCTTTGCGTATTACTATTGCAACTAATGTCATTGCAACTGCAGTTCAAGAGGCTGTATACCGCGAGCAATTGCAAATGGCTAAAGAGTCAGTCGAGGCTGCGCGGATTCAATTGGGGCATTCTCAGAAGATGGCTCAATTAGGCTACATCAGTGGAATTGATTTAGCTAATCAAGAATCTGGCTATGCTCAAATGGCAGCCCAAGTGCCCGCCTTAAAGAAATTACGTGAGCAAACCTTAGACATGTTGGCGGTCTTGTGCGGTCAAGCGCCCAATAAACAGCTATTACTACCTAATTTAGACTCAATCCATATTCCTGAGAAATTACCGAGTGCGCTACCCTCAACCTTAGTTGAGCAAAGACCCGATGTGAAAATTGCAGAAGAGTTGGTGCGTGCAAGTAATGCCCAAATTGGTGTTGCAATCTCCAATATGATTCCGCAGTTTTCGATCACTGGTGTGCTCGGTGGATCAGCTACTGCTTTCTCTGAAATGTTTAACGGGGCAAATAATATTTGGGGTGTAGCGGGCGGTGTTGGTCAACCGCTATTTGCCGGCGGTTCTTTGTTTGCCCGTAAAGCGGCTGCTGAGGCTGGTTTAGAGGCCTCCTTAGCCCAATATCGTTCTACAGTGATTACCGCATTTCAAAACGTGGCTGATACTTTGTATGCCATTGATAGTGATGGGAAGTTATATCAATTGGCTCGCGATAGTGAAATAGCCAATGAAAAGGTCTATGAAAAGACCAAAATCCAGTTTGAAAAAGGGTATACCTCTGAACCTAGTTTACTGTCGGTCAAACAACAATATTTACAAGCCAAAATAAATGCTATTCAGGCTTACTCTGTATACATTGGAGATACAGCAGCCTTGTATCAATCTTTAGGTGGCGGTTGGAGAGATGAATCTAAGGCGGATATGGCTTCGGGCGCCCAATCTAGTGCTAAACCCGCCTCTTCCTTTAGCTCGAAATAGTCCGTTTTTGAGCTTATTTGGCTCTCATTGCATAATCGAGTCATGCATATTCTGATTTCAAATGACGATGGATATTTGGCCCCCGGCCTTTTGGCTTTGGTCAACGCCGTTCGTCCATTAGGTCGCATCACGGTCATTGCGCCTGAGCAAAACCATAGTGGAGCATCAAATTCTTTAACGCTCTCTAGACCGCTGTCGATTCATCGGGTAGCGGGTGGAGAGCGAGATGGCTTTTTCTTCATCAATGGTACCCCAACTGATTGTGTACACGTCGCCATGACAGGCTTTTTAGATGACAAGCCAGATCTAG
This sequence comes from Polynucleobacter sp. QLW-P1DATA-2, assembly GCF_001870365.1. NCBI lineage: Bacteria > Pseudomonadati > Pseudomonadota > Betaproteobacteria > Burkholderiales > Burkholderiaceae > Polynucleobacter > Polynucleobacter sp. QLW-P1DATA-2. The sequence goes on from NZ_LZMQ01000003.1 coordinate 213,973, forward strand.
TGATCTCCGGAATCAATCAGGGCGAGAATATGGGTGAAGACGTGTTGTACTCCGGTACGGTCGCAGCGGCGATTGAGGGAGTGATGTTTGGGGTTCCTGGAATTGCTTTTTCTCAAATTGATCGCGGTTGGAGCCGGATTGAAGATGCTGCAAAAGCAGCGCACGACATCGTGGCTCAAATGTTGATATCTAGTCTCAATCAAACCCATAGCGATGGGAATGCCAGTTTGCTCAATGTTAATATCCCTAATCGACCTTACGCAGATTTGTATCGCTGGCGCGTTACCCGCTTAGGTAATCGCCACCACTCACAGCCCGTAGTCGTACAAGATAGCCCGCGGGGTGAGAAGATTTATTGGATTGGCGCAGCCGGGGATGTGAAAGAGGGTTCTGAAGGCACTGACTTTCATGCGATTGCTGAAGGCTGTATTTCCATTACGCCAATGCAATTGGATTTAACGCACCACGCTCGCTTAGCGGCGATGCGTGCAAATGGTTGGGATCGCGGTTGAAGGCACCCACCGAGCGTTTCGCAGCCTATCGGCAAGCATTAGCAGCAAAAGTACATGCTGGTGGCGTAAAGCACGGCAAAACATTAGAGGCGATTGCAACAGTTCCGCGCCATGCGTTTATGGATCCCGGCCTTCATGCCCAAGCTTATGAAGATACGGCATTGCCAATCGGTCACGAACAAACGATTTCCAAGCCATCTGTAGTTGCTCGCATGATCGAGCTTTTGCATAAACCAAGACACAAGCTCGGTAAAGTGCTTGAGATTGGTACTGGCTGTGGTTATCAAGCTGCAGTATTGAGCTTGCTGGCTGATGAAGTCTATTCTATTGAACGCATTCGACCTCTGCATGATCTGGCTAGGGCAAAGTTACGACCCTTTCGAATTAACAATCTGCGCCTCATTTATGGTGACGGTATCTTAGGTTTGCCGCAGGCAGCTCCATATGATGGAATTATTCTGGCCGCAGCAGGTTTGGGTATTCCTGATGCCTTATTGGATCAACTGGCGATTGGTGGTCGTTTGGTTGCTCCAGTCGCTAAGAATGAAAAAGAGCAGCAGTTAGTGATGGTGGAGAGAATGAGCTCCCAGCGCTATCAAAGAACCGTGCTGGACGAGGTCTTTTTCGTCCCCTTACAATCAGGGGTAGTATGAGAATTACCGAGATTGTTACAAAGACTGCTGCCAACTCTATGATTAATTTATCCAAAAGCCTTCTGATTGCAACCTTTTCTGCATCTTTGATCCTCGTGTCAGGATGTTCTACTACGCCGCGCGCAAAACCAGCAAATGTAACTGACCGTACTAGCGGATCTTCTAGTTATGAGCCTGCTCCTCCTGGTTATTACCGTGTGAAGAAGGGTGACACCTTGGCGCGTATCGCTTTAGATCATGGTCAAGCACCACGTGATGTAGCGCAGTGGAATAGTACAGCTAATCCCAGTTTCAATCCGAATGTGATTGAAGTAGGTGATCTTATATTGGTCAAGCCGCCTGCAAGCGCAAAAGTAGCTAAGCCGGTCGAGAAAAAAGCAGCTCCAGCAACTGATAAGGCGGATGTGCCTACCACTACGCCAGAATCTGCCAAAGCAGATATCGTGGCTGAGCCTGGCATTCGTTTGTCTTGGCCAGCCAAGGGCAAGGTCACTGGTGAATTTAATGAAACCAACAAGGGAATCGACATTGCTGGCAAAGTCGGTGAACCTGTATTGGCAGCAGCAGATGGCAAGGTGGTTTATGCCGGCAATAGTTTGCGCGGCTATGGCAACTTAGTGATCGTGAAGCATGACAATACTTATCTCACAGCCTATGCTCACAACAGTAAGCTTTTAGTCAAAGAGGGCGATACCGTTCGCAAAGGGCAAAAGATTGCTGAGATGGGTGATACCGATACCACTGCACCTAAGCTTCATTTTGAATTGCGTGTGAACGGTAAGCCAGTTAACCCAACCCCTTACTTGCAGTAATGCTGCAGCGATAGGGCAGGACTCATGGCAACCGTTTTAGTTTTTTGATATCGAGACCATTCCAGATGTAGCAGGACTACGCCGTCTGGAAGACTATCCAGACTCCATGAGTGATACTGAGGTTGCCGCTAAAGCCATGGCTGAGCGCGCAGCTAAAACTGGTAGTGAATTTCTTCCGCTGTATCTGCAAAAGATTGTGGCAATTTCTTGCGTGATTCGTAGAACCACAAAAGAGGGCGCACCCCAAATTAAAGTGGGTACGCTCGGTACTCCACAAGACGATGAAAAAGTACTAGTACAGGCTTTCTTTGACCTAATCGAGAAGTACACGCCGCAACTCGTATCCTGGAATGGCAGTGGTTTTGATTTACCCGTCTTGCATTACCGCGCACTAGCGAACCATATTCAAGCACCGCGCTATTGGGAAATGGGCGAGAGCCAAGAAGCCGATAGTCGTGACTTTAAATGGAATAACTACATCAGCCGTTATCACATGCGCCATCTAGACATGATGGATCTCTTGGCTAAATTTAATGGCAGAGCTAATGCCCCCTTAGATGGTCTCGCGAAGCTCTGCGGTTTTCCGGGCAAGATGGGGATGGATGGCAGCCAAGTTTGGCCTGCGTATCAAGAAGGTAAGATTAATGATATTCGTCGCTATTGTGAAACGGATGTCGTCAATACCTATCTCATGTATTGCCGTTTTCAATTGCTGCGTGGTGGATTCTCGCTTGAGGAATACCAAGAAGAAATTGATTTCGTGAAGGCGTATTTAGAGAAGGAATCTAAAGAACCTAACGGTTCACAGTGGCAAGAATACCTCCAGGGTTTTACACCGGATGCGTAGAGGCGATAAGCCAGTCAATATTGAGGTGACTGAGCCCATCACAGTTGAATCCCTCGATTTAGATGCCCAAGGAATTGCTCGCTTAGCTCCAAATGAAGAAGAGGCTGCCCACGGCCAAAGCGGTAAAGTCGTTTTTATCAAAGGTGCATTGCCCACTGAGTTGGTCACCTATACCATCACCAGTGATAAAGCCCGTTTCAGTAAAGCAAAAGTACGCGAGATCTTAAAGCCTGCAGTTTTCAGAGCGCAGCCACAGTGTGCAGCCTTTGGGGTATGTGGCGGCTGCACCATGCAGCACTTAGACATTCGAGCACAGGTTGCTATGAAGCAGCGCGTGCTCGAAGATGACTTACGTCATATTGCTAAGGTAACTCCAGAAGAAATTCTTCGCCCCATGGGTGGCCCTGCATGGGAGTATCGCCATCGCGCACGCTTAAGTGCAGTGAACCGCTCGATTAAAAAAGGCACGGTACTGATAGGTTTTCATGAGGGCAAGAGTGCTTATGTTGCTGACATGCTGGCGTGCGAGATATTGCCAAAGCATGTCTCTAATTTATTGCCAGAAATGCGCAAGCTCGTCATGGGTTTATCCATTGTGGATCGAATGCCGCAAATTGAGATCGCAGTAGGCGAGCCAGAGGAGCCCAATTCAGATGATCTTAAGAAGGCTAAACCAGTCACTGCATTGGTATTTCGTAATTTATTGCCTCTAACTACTGCAGATGAGCAGTTACTCAGGGATTTTGCAGATCAACATCAGGTCTGGATTTGGTTGCAGTCCAAAGGCATTGAGACGGTTGCGCCGTTTTATCCGGAAACGGGAAAGCTATGTTATCGCCTACCTGAATTTGAGATCGAAATGCCATTTAAACCGGCAGACTTTACCCAAGTTAATCACATGATGAATCGTACGCTAGTGAGTAAGGCGATTCGATTATTAGAAGTAAAAGAAACAGATCGAGTTTTAGATCTCTTTTGTGGCATCGGCAATTTCACCTTGCCGCTCGCTAGAAGAGCAAAAACAGTTTTGGGAATTGAGGGTCTAGCTACCTTAACAACACGTGCTAAAGCGAATGCAGAACATAATGACTTAGCAAGCAAAGCTAGCTTTATGCAAAGTGATTTATTTGAAGTCACAACCGAAACCATCGCATCGTGGGGGAAGGCAGAGCGTTGGTTAATGGACCCACCACGAGAGGGTGCGATGGAAATTTGTAAAGCACTAGCTGATCTACATATTCAGGAGAGCCCATTGCTGCCGCAACGTATCGTGTATGTCTCTTGTAACCCTAAAACCTTAGCTAGAGACGCAGACCTGCTTTGCCATCAGGCAGGCTATAAGCTCAAAGGGGCAGGGATCGTCAATATGTTCCCCCATACCTCTCACGTTGAGTCTATGGCGGTTTTTGATAGAGCCTAGTCGATTTGATATAGTTGTTAGCAATAAATAAAAATAAGTATTAGGGGTAATGCATGAAAAAGTTAGCAATTTTGCTATGGGCTCTATCCATACCTATTGCCTATGGACAGTCACAAAACTTTGAAGGTTTTGGTCTCGCATTTGATTATTCCTTGAACTCTATTACTGATGTATCAACTCCAGGTGGATCCGCAACCAGTCGAAGTGGTATTCCCAGTATTACGGCTGATGCCTACAAAGCAATCAGTGATCAGTGGTTGGTTGGTGCATACGGAACTTATGATTTGGCAACAACGGATACATCCGGTTCTGATCCCGATGCTCAACATCCCATTGAAGCGGGCGGCAAGGTGGCTTATGCCTTTACTGAAAAAATCTTGGGCTATGTCAAGCTAGGTTGGTCATGGTCCAAGTTTTCATCACCCGGTTATTACCAGTGGATGAATGGCCCCAGTTATGGCATTGGAGCTGAATATTTACTCACCAAACAGGTATTTACTAGAGTTGAAGTTTCTCAGCAAAACTATAAAACCGTGCAGTGGAGTGATGGTTCAAGCGATAAGGTAGATATCAATTCTGCGACTATTTCTATCGGCTATCGTTTTTAGTCTTTGCTCCAAAGCCCCCAATCGAACCTAGATTTGCACCAAATTAGCACTGAGTGAGTGCCTTTTTGGTGATCCACCTGTTTTCGGGTGCATAAGCTCCCTTTGGCTGTCTTATAGAAGAGTAGATTGAATGTGTAGGGAATTGTTAGCAATCTCTGCATACTGATTAACTACTAGGAGAGCATCATGAGAGCCTCAGATAGTTTTGCAATCTTGTTGATTTTGATTGCGCTGTCTTATGCGGTCAGCATGTTTGTAGCGAACTAATTATTTAGTTACAAACAAGAGGGCAAGTAGTAAATAAAAAGGCGCCCGCAGGCGCCTTATGAGAGCGACAAGCTCAATTTTTAGAGTATCGGATCTCCCTTAATCTCACTTAGTCGCGATTGCCACCAAAGATACCCAAGAGGGCAAGTAAGTTGGTGAAGACGTTATACACATCCAAGTAGATTGATAAAGTGGCCATGATGTAGTTGGTCTCACCACCATTGATCACACGTTGCACGTCAACCAGGATGAACGCAGAGAAGATCGCAATCGCGAGCACCATCACGGCCAACATCAAAGCAGGTAGTTCCAACCAAATGTTTGCCAAGGAAGCTACGATCAAGAGCAGTACGCCAACCATCAGCCATTTGCCCATGCCGGCAAAGTCACTCTTGCTTACAGTAGCAATGGTTGCCATCGTGGCAAAGATTGCCGCGGTGCCACCAAAGGCCAGCATGATGAGAGCTGCACCATTGCTGTAGCTATTGAGCGTAAAGCCTACTAAACGGGACAACATAATTCCCATGAAGAAGGTGAAGCCCAAGAGTAATAAAACACCTAAGCCGGTGTCCTTGTTCTTTTCAATTGCCCAGAAGAAACCAAAAGCAATGGCCATGAAAACAATGAAGCCCATAAATGGACTGCCAGCAAATAGGCTAAGACCCATGGCTACACCCAGCCAGGCGCCAATGACTGTTGGAATCATTGAGAGTGCCAAGAGGGCATAGGTATTGCGTAGTACGCGGTTGCGTACCTGGACATTGCTAATCGAGCTAGATTGCCCAAAGCCGTAAGAGTTGAGATCACTCATATTGACTCCTTCTTTTAAATAAACACATGAGCCCACGCAGGGCTGTTGATACTAAGTATAGACAAAACACCCCAATTTCAAGCTCTGAGAATAAAGACCTACAAATTAAGGGCTTATGCCCTGTAAATTCAATAACTTACCCCTACATCTATAGGGGTAAATACGGTCAAGCAATGTATAATTCGGGGGTCGCTGGAGTGGGGTGCCATATTGACCTTACCTAGCAAATACCTTTGAAATCACTATTGGAGTCTTGCATGGCAATTGAACGCACCCTATCTATTATCAAACCTGATGCTGTAGCTAAAAACGTCATCGGCAAAATCTATGACCGTTTTGAATCTGCTGGTTTGAAGATCATTGCTTCCAGAATGGCACATTTGTCACAGAATGAAGCTGAGCAGTTTTATGGCGTTCACAAAGATCGTCCTTTCTTCAAGGACTTAGTGAGCTTCATGATTTCTGGTCCAGTCATGATTCAAGTATTGCAAGGCGAAGGTGCTATTGCTAAGAACCGCGATTTGATGGGTGCTACTGATCCGAAAAAAGCAGAAAAAGGCACTATCCGTGCTGACTTTGCTGACAGCATTGATGCAAATGCTGTACATGGTTCTGACGCTCCTGAAACAGCTGCTGTGGAAGTTGCATTCTTCTTCCCTGGCATGAATGTTTTCAATCGTTAATCTACAACCTATTTAATTTATAAGTAGGCGCATTGACCTCCCCGCGCGTAAATCTCTTAGATTTTGACGCTGACCAAATGGCGGCGTATGTCGCGGGGTTGAATGAAAAGCCCTTCAGGGCAAAACAACTCATGCAGTGGATACATCAACGCGGTGTATCTGATATCAACGACATGAGTGATTTAGCAAAAAGCTTTCGAGCTACATTGCTAGATAAAGCCGAAGTAGTCTCTCTTCCGGTAATTAAAGATGAGCATGCCAATGACGGCACACGCAAGTGGCTATTGGATGTTGGGGCAGGCAATGCGGTTGAATCCGTATTTATTCCCGAAGATGATCGCGGTACCTTGTGTATCTCTTCTCAGGCAGGTTGTGCAGTCAATTGCCGTTTTTGCTCAACAGGGCATCAAGGCTTCTCACGCAACCTCACTTCCGGCGAAATCATTGGACAACTCTGGTTTGCCGAGCATCTCTTGCGCAATGATCCGCAAGCGGTTCGTCGTATTGAAAAGTTTCCAACGCCAGGTTGGGAGCACACCGGTCGCGTCATTTCTAATGTGGTGATGATGGGCATGGGCGAGCCATTACTCAATTACGACAACGTCGTATCTGCATTGCGTTTAATGCTTGACGACAGGGCTTATGGTTTATCCCGACGTCGTGTAACCGTCTCAACATCAGGCGTAGTGCCGATGATTGATCGTTTGGCACAAGATTGCCCAGTTGCATTGGCCGTTTCATTGCACGCGCCCAATGATGCATTGCGTGACCAGTTAGTGCCACTCAATCAAAAATATCCATTGCGTGAACTCCTCGACGCCTGTGAACGTTACTTACCATTCGCACCAAGAGACTTTTTAACCTTCGAATATTGCATGTTGGATGGAGTAAATGATTCTGATATCCAAGCAAAAGAATTAGTGCGTTTGCTCAGAAACATCAAATGCAAAATTAACCTCATCCCTTTTAATCCCTTCCCTGAGTCTGGCCTGAAGCGTTCATCTGCCCAGCGGGTAAATGCCTTTGCTGGCATTCTGTTAGATGCTGGCATGGTGGCTACTGTCCGTAAGACTCGTGGCGATGACATCGCAGCTGCCTGTGGTCAGTTGGCGGGTGATGTTGTGGATCGCACTCGAGTGCGTGAGCGCGCAGTGCACAAGGCTGAGATTGAGGTAATGGAAGAAGAGTCCGATTTGCAGCCCAACGAGCACCCTATTGAGTGGCTCAAAAAGTTAACGTAAAGATTCAATTTCAATTAATAGATCACAATGCGCTCTAATAATTCACTGCCACCACTTCCCTTGGGACCATCTCCCAAGAGAGCAACACGCCAAGCAACGGTTGCCTGGAAAACCAACATCATTACGGTGGGTGGCGATGCACCGGTGCGCGTGCAGTCGATGACTAATACAGATACTGCTGATGCAGTAGGCACAGCGATTCAGGTGAAGGAGTTGGCTCGCGCTGGTTCAGAGATGGTGCGTATTACTGTTAATACGCCCGAAGCTGCAGCAGCAGTTCCTTACATTCGCGAGCAGTTAGATAAGATGGACGTCTTGGTGCCATTGATTGGCGACTTCCATTACAACGGCCACACTTTATTAAATGATTACCCAGAGTGCGCTAAAGCACTCTCAAAGTACCGCATCAATCCAGGTAATGTGGGTAAGGGCGCCAAGCGCGATCCACAGTTTGCTCAGATGATTGAAGCAGCCTGCAAATATGACAAGCCTATTCGTATTGGTGTGAACTGGGGCAGCCTAGATCAAGAGCTCTTAGCATCGATCATGGACAGCAATGCTGCATTAGCAGTTCCAAAGACTGCCCAAGAGGTAATGATTGAAGCGCTGATTCAGTCGGCATTGCAGTCTGCAGAAAAAGCAGTTGAATTGGGTATGAACCCCGATCAAATTTTGCTTTCTTGCAAAGTGAGTAATGTGCAAGACTTGGTTGCGGTATACCGCGATCTCTCACGTCGCTCAGACTATCCATTGCACTTAGGTTTGACTGAAGCCGGTATGGGTAGCAAAGGAATTGTGTCTTCAACAGCGGCAATGGGAATTTTGCTGCAAGAAGGCATTGGCGATACGATTCGGGTTTCTTTAACCCCGGATCCGGGTGCACCTCGCGAGAACGAAGTGATTGTCGCCCAAGAAATTTTGCAAACCATGGGTTTACGCAACTTCACACCCATGGTGATCGCATGCCCTGGTTGCGGAAGAACGACTAGTACAACCTTCCAAGAATTAGCTGCCAATATCCAATCTTACTTGCGCCAGCAAATGCCAATTTGGAAGAAAACCCACCCAGGCGTCGAAAATATGAATGTGGCTGTTATGGGCTGCATCGTCAATGGTCCAGGTGAAAGTAAGCATGCCAATATCGGCATCTCCTTGCCAGGAACCGGGGAAACTCCAGCAGCTCCTGTGTTTGTAGATGGCGTTAAAGTAAAGACATTGCGTGGCGACAATATCGCCCAAGAGTTTCAGGTGATCGTAGATGACTATGTCAAACACAACTACGCTGCCAAGGTTTAACAAGAAGAATAATAAAAATGACTGACCAGAATAAAGAAGCAAAAACGCAAGCTAAAGTCCAAAAAATTAATGGCGTACGCGGCATGAATGATTTGTTGCCTGCTGATGCTGCACAGTGGGCTCACCTCGAACATGTTTTGCGTGACCTAACGCGTGCCTATGGCTATGAATTTTTGAGAACGCCCATTGTGGAAGCGACAGCAGTGTTTCAGCGCGGCATTGGTGAAGTGACTGATATCGTTGAAAAAGAAATGTACTCCTTTGAGGACCGTTTAAATGGTGAGCAGCTCACATTACGTCCTGAGGGAACTGCCGCATTAGTACGCTCAGTCATTGAAAATAATTTGTTGTACGAGGGGCCAAAGCGTCTTTGGTATACCGGTCCTATGTTCCGCCATGAGCGCCCACAGCGTGGTCGCTATCGTCAGTTTCACCAGTTTGGCATTGAAGCACTTGGCTTTGCTGGTCCTGATATTGATGCAGAAATTATTCTCATGGGTCAGCGTCTGTGGGATGAATTAGGTCTCAAGGGTGTACGTCTGGAGATTAATTCATTGGGGCAAGCCAATGAGCGTGCTGAGCACCGCGCTGCCCTAGTAGCTTACTTTGAGAAAAATCAATCTCAATTGGATGAAGATTCTCAGCGTCGCCTATTGACTAATCCTTTGCGCATTCTGGATTCTAAAAACCCAGAGATGCAGGCTTTGATCGAAAGCGCTCCAAAGTTATTGGATTTCTTGGGAGAGGAGTCGCTTGCCCATTTCAATGCTGTACAAGCGTTAATCAAGGCAAACAATATTCCCTGCAAGATTAATCCGCGTTTAGTGCGTGGCTTGGATTACTACAATCTGACTGTATTCGAGTGGATTACTGATGAGTTAGGCGCACAGGGCACTATTGCTGGCGGTGGTCGTTATGATCCTTTGATCGAGCGTATGGGCGGTAAGGCGGCTCCTGCTTGTGGTTGGGCTATGGGTATGGAGCGTGTCCTCGAGTTGATGAAGATTTCTGAATCATTGCCTGAGGCACAAGCGCAATGCGATATTTTTGTATTGCATCAGGGTGGCGAAACTTTAACTACTAGCCATGATCATTGCTGAGCGCTTACGTAGCGCTGGAATCGATACTATCCTTTTCTGCCCCCCAGACGGTCAATCAGCTAGCTTTAAGTCTCAAATGAAGAAGGCTGATGCAAGTGGTGCAGCCTTTGCCGTCATCATTGGACCTGATGAATTAGCTAAAAATGAGGCTGGTCTCAAAGACTTGCGGGGTACAGGGGAGCAGAAGTCCATTCCTCTGGAGGGTGTACTGGAAGCAGTAATTGAGGCTTTAGTGGGCGCCTCCGAATAGAATGGCTTATTGCTAGTTAAATAATCAGTAATTACTTAGCAAATTGACAGAACACATTAACAAAGAAATCAGCTCGGATTGATATGCCTTTAGATCTAGAAGAACAAGAACAATTAGACCAATTCAAAGCGTTTTGGCAAAAGTACCGCAACCTCATTACGGGCGTTGTGACAGTCGCGTTATTCGCTTATGCCTCTTACAGTGGATATCAATGGTGGCGCAACAGCCAAGCACTTGAGGCGTCTAAGTTGTACGAGACGATGATCAGCGCCATTGCTAAGGGCGATAAAGATCAAACCCTACGCGCTGCAGATGATTTACAAAAAGATTATGGACGTACTCCATATGCACCCATGTCTAGTTTGATTGCTGCTCGTATTGCATCGGATGCTGGTGATAGCGCAAAAGCTTTGGATTATTTACGTTGGGCCGCTAAGAACTCTTCGAATGATGGCTACCTTGCTTTGGCTAAGATGCGTTTGGTATCCCAATTAATAGAGCAGGGCACTGAAAAAGATTTTGCAGAAGCGGATCAAATCCTGAAAGATAAGCCAGTTGCTGGCTATGATGCTTTGTGGCTTGAGCGCCGGGGTGATTGGTACTTAGCTCAGAAGAACAATGCGCAAGCAAAAGTAAGCTATCAAGAGGCTTGGAAAAAGCTGGATCAAGCAAAAGAATTTCCTGAAGAGGCGCGCCGCCTACTGAAGGTTAAGTTAGATGCTGTTGGAGGAATTGCGCAGTGAACCATACCGCGAAACGTTCTTTTAGGCTCGTGAGTAGCGCCTTGATCATTGGCATTGCTGCAACAGCCTTAGTTGCTTGTTCTGGTAATTCCAGGGTACGTAAACCAGCCGAGTTGGTTCCGGTAAGTAATCAATTTGATTTGCAGCCCGTTTGGACGAATAACATTGGCTCTTCAGAAGCCTTTAATTTCCACCCAGCGGTAGCTGGAGATGCCGTTTATGTTGCCTCTCATAGTGGAAACCTAGCCAAAATCGATTTGATGTCTGGCAAGACTGCTTGGGAAATTTCTGTACCTGAAAAGCTGGCGATCGGGCCTGGGTCTGATGGTCGGGTGACAGTGGCTGTAAGTAGTAAAGGTACTGTCTATGCCTATGACGACACAGGTAAGCCATTGTGGAACGTCAATGTGGGCAGTGAAGTATTAAGTGAGCCAATAGTTGCTGCTGGCATTGTGGTGATTCGTGCATTGGATAACCGCTTCATTGGCTTAGATGCTCAAACTGGTGCACGTAAGTGGATTTATCAGCGCCAACAATCAGCCCTGTCCTTGCGCGTGGGTTATGGCATGTTGCCTATTAATAATGAAGTGATCGTGACGGGTTTTGCTGGTGGTCGCTTTGGCATGATTGCGATTGCGAATGGTGGTTTGATTTGGGAAACGCCGGTATCCTTTCCTAAAGGCTTCTCTGAGATCGAGCGCTTAAATGATGTGACTGCTAAGCCAAGCATGGAGGGCGATGTCCTCTGCGCAGTTTCATATCAAGGCCGGATTGGCTGTGGCCAAGCGCGTACTGGCAATCTCTTGTGGTTTAAGGATTATTCAAGCTATACCGGCACTGCCCAAAGTGCTGACTTAGTTTTCTCGGCAAATGAAAAATCGTATGTCACTGCATTTGCTACCAAAGACGGCAATCAAGTTTGGGAAAATACGCAACTGACTTTCCGGGACGTAGGTGAGCCATTGGCTGTTGGCAGAGTGTTGCTCATGGGTGATGCACAAGGGTATGTTCATGCATTTTCACAGGCGAATGGCGAGATGCTCGCGCGTATTCGTCACGACAGTAGTCCAATCTCAGCCGCCCCTATTGCAGTGGGCGGCCTCATCTTGATTCAATCTCAAGGTGGAAAAATCGCGGCGTACAGTCCAAAATGAATCCAGTCATTACTATCGTCGGCCGCCCCAATGTTGGGAAGTCGACACTCTTTAATCGCTTAACGCGTTCACGCGATGCGTTGGTGGCAGACTTTTCTGGCCTAACTAGAGATCGTCACTATGGCAAAGGCCGGATTGGTGAGCGCGCTTTCATTTGCGTGGATACCGGTGGTTTTGAGCCTGTTGCTAAGACCGGCATCGTTGCTGAGATGGCCAAGCAAACTAAACAAGCGGTTGCAGAATCTGACATCGTGATTTTCTTGGTTGATGGTCGCTTGGGTATGGCGCCACAAGATCGAGTGATTGCTGATTTCCTGCGCAAGACAGGTAGACCCATCATCTTGGCTGTCAATAAAACAGAAGGTATGCAAGCGGGTGTTGTTACTGCGGACTTTCATGAGCTCGGATTAGGCGAGCCATTTCCTATTTCTTCCGCCCATGGTGATGGTGTCCGTGGTCTGATCGATGATGCATTGGATTCTTTAGGCATTGCAGAGCCTGAGGAAGATGAATTAGCCAACGATCCTAATCGCCCTATGAAGATTGCGGTTGTGGGGCGTCCAAACGTAGGCAAATCTACCTTGATCAATAAGTTGATCGGTGAAGAGCGTGTGATTGCCTTTGATATGCCAGGCACAACACGCGATGCGATTGAAGTTCCGTTTGAGCGCAATGGTAAGCCATACATACTGGTTGACACTGCAGGCTTACGTCGTCGCGGTAAAGTATTTGAAGCGATTGAGAAGTTCTCGGTTGTGAAAACTTTGCAAGCCATTGCAGATTGCAATGTCGTTATTCTGATGCTTGACGCACAGCAAGATATTTCTGAGCAAGACGCGCACATTGCCGGCTTTATTGTGGAAGCAGGGCGAGCCCTTGTTGTTGCTGTTAATAAATGGGATGGCCTTGACGCTTATGTAAAAGAGCGGGCACGTTTAGAGATTGCACAAAAGTTGCGTTTCCTTGATTTTGCAAACGTACATCCGATTTCTGCAAAAAAAGGTACAGGCCTTAAAGAGTTGTTTAAAGATGTGGATGCTGCTTATGCGGCCGCTATGGCGAAATTGCCAACCCCACGTTTAACCCGAATCTTGCAAGAGGCAATTGAGCATCAACAGCCAAAACGCGTTGGTATGGGGCGTCCTAAGTTGCGCTATGCACACCAAGGGGGCATGAACCCGCCAATCGTGGTTATTCATGGAACATCATTGAGTGGTGTTACTGATAGTTACAAGCGCTATCTGGAAGGTCGCTTTAGGGATGTCTTTAAGTTGCGCGGGACGCCTTTGCGAATTCAGATGAATACCGCCAAAAACCCCTATGTTGATGAAGATAAGGGCAAAAAGGGCAAAAAACGCTAGATTTCAGATAAGCTTTTGCACTCAGATGTTTTAGGGCTTGATTTTTATAAAATTGAGCCCAATATAGATAGTTCAGTAATTCTGATTTAATTAAATAAAAAGCAAGACTCCCAAAAAAAGTAAGCAAGCAAAAAATAAATAAGGAGCAGTATGAGTAATAACAGCCTTAACAAAATTCAATTACTACAGGATCCATTTCTTAATGCGCTACGCAAAGAGCACATTCCTGTTTCTATCTATCTTGTAAATGGTATTAAATTGCAAGGCAATATTGAGTCATTCGATCAATATGTTGTGCTCCTGCGTAATACCGTAACGCAGATGGTCTACAAACATGCAATCTCCACGATCGTTCCGGCTCGTGCGATTGACTTCCGTATAGAAGAAGGTAGCTCTGTATAAAACTGGAGTAGATGCAGCTCGTGCCGTCTTGGTTGGGGTTGATACAGGACGCGAAGATTTTGCAGATAGCATGGCCGAACTTAGCCTTTTGGCTGATAGCGCTGGCTCTATACCTGCAGCTAGTGTCATAGCCCGCAAAGGCAGAACTGATCCCGCTTTATTCATTGGTTCTGGAAAAGCAAATGAGGTAAAGCGCTTGATGGAAGAGCATGATGCAGAGCTCGCCATCTTCAATCATCCCTTATCGCCAACGCAGCAACGTAACTTAGAGCGTCATCTCGGTCGCCATGTCATGGATCGCACGGGATTGATTTTGGATATTTTTAGTCAACGGGCGCAAAGTCATATCGGTAAGACCCAGGTTGAATTGGCGCAAGTGCGTTATCGCATGTCACGTTTGGTCAGAGCTTGGAGTCACTTAGAGCGCCAACGAGGCGGTATTGGTGTGCGTGGCGGTCCTGGTGAAACACAGATGGAACTAGATCGCCGCATGTTGGCGACCAAAGCGAAGCGCCTAGAAAATGAATTAGAAAAACTTCAGCGCCAGCAAAGAACCCAGAGAAGGGCGCGCAATCGCAAGGATGTATTTTCTGTTTCCTTGGTTGGATACACCAATGCGGGTAAATCCACCCTTTTTAATGCGCTAACCAAGGCGGGCACTTATGCCGCTGACCAGCTTTTCGCCACCCTCGATACCACCTCTAGAAAAGTCCATTTGGAGGGGGTGGGGTCGATTGTGGTCTCGGATACCGTGGGGTTTATTCGTGATTTGCCTCACCAACTGGTAGAGGCCTTTAGGGCGACCCTGGATGAAACCATTCATGCGGACCTGATTTTGCATGTGGTTGATGCCTGCAGCCCTGTTGCCAGAGAGCAAAAGGCCGAAGTAGAGGCCGTTTTAGAGGAAATTGGGGCCGATAACATCCCTCGGATTGAGGTAATGAATAAGATTGATCTGATGCCCCAAACCTTTACCCGTGGGGCAGTTTTGGAGCGCGATGCCCAAGGCTTCCCCAGCCAGGTTTTCCTATCCGCCCAGACGGGCTTGGGCCTTGATTTACTGAGGTCAGCCCTGGCGGAATGCTCCCAAATGACTGATAAAATGAGGAGTGAACACAACCGTGCCAAGAAGCAGATGGCTCCGGACGAGTTTTTAGCCCCTTTACCAGAACGACCAGAATCATCCGAATTTAATCCGATTCCCAAACGAAGCTATTTTTCTAATGACGCGTAAATTTTCAGACCTGTTTTCGGTCAATGACCCAGGTTGGGGCAACAGCTCTAACAATGGTTCTAAAGATGCCAAAGATGGGCAGGGAAATGAACAAGCTCCAAAAGTAGACCCAGAACAGAATCAGCCAAATAAGCAACCCACCAAACCCGATGGTCCGCCAGACTTGGATGAGTTGTGGCGCGATTTCAATGACAGAATTGCAGGCATTTTTGGCGGTAAGAAAAAGCCCGGTGTAAATCCAGGCCCAACTGCTAACAAACCTAACAACACAGATATTCCTCCGCCATCGCAACGTGGCGGTAACGGTAATGGCGGTGGCTCCACTGGACCCAACTTCAATTTCCCCAACCCATTCGCTTCTAAGGGTGGCCCATTTGCAATAGCCTGTGTCGCATTCTTTATTTGGGTATGTAGCGGCTTTTTCATTATTCAAGAGGGTCAAGCTGGAGTTGTGCTGACCTTTGGCAAGTACGACTACACCGCTAAGCCTGGTATCAACTGGCACTTGCCATGGCCGATCCAGTCTGCCGAAACAGTCAATCTTTCTGGCGTTCGCTCAGTAGAGGTAGGGCGTCCAGTGCTGATCAAGGCTACCAATCAAAAAGATTCTTCAATGTTGACTGAAGATGAAAACATTATTGATGTGCGCTTTGCTGTTCAGTATCGCCTTAAAGATCCAACTGATTATTTATTTAATAATCGTGATCCTGATGCTGCAGTCGTTCAGGCAGCAGAAACTGCTGTCCGTGAAATTGTTGCGCGTAGCAAGATGGATACCGTTCTGTACGAAGGGCGCGAGAAGATCGGTGTTGACCTAGCGGCCTCCATTCAGAAAATCTTGGATAGTTACAAGACTGGCATTTACGTCACCAGCGTCACAGTGCAAAACGTACAACCACCAGAGCAAGTCCAAGCTGCCTTTGATGATGCTGTAAAAGCGGGTCAAGATCAGGAGCGCTTAAAAAGTGAAGGTCAGGCTTATGCCAATGACATTATTCCTCGCGCAAAAGGAACGGCAGCACGCTTAATTCAGGAGGCTGAGGGCTATAAGGCTCGTGTTGTGGCTACTGCCGAAGGTGATGCTGGCCGCTTTAAGCAAATCTTGGTGGAGTATTCCAAAGCGCCACAGGTAACGCGTGATCGCATGTACATCGACACAATGCGCGAAATGTATAACAACGTCACTAAGATTTTGGTTGACACCACCAAGAGCAATAATCTTTTGTATCTGCCCCTCGATAAGATCATCGCGCAAGTAAACGCCGAAAGCACTCAAGCTGCAACTGGACAGACATCACAGACAAATCAAGGTAATACGGCTACACCAACGGGTTCAGTAACGGTTGGTGGTGCTACCGGAGTCAATACTCCTGCACCAACAAGTGCCAATGCCACATCTGCACCGGCTGCAAGCGCTGGGGATAAAGCGCTTGATAAGCGTGATGGTTTGCGCAGCCGCGATCGGGATTCACGCTAATGAATGCTAATCGCTTAATTGCTGGGGCTATTGCCTTTATTGCACTGATCTATGTGCTCTCTTCGAGTATCTTTATTGTTGATCAGCGTAAGTTCGCAGTCGTTTTTTCTTTTGGCCAGATCGTACGCGTCATTGAAAAACCCGGCCTACAGATAAAGTACCCAGCTCCATTTGAAAGCGTACGCTTCTTTGATCGCCGCATTCTGACCATTGATAATCCAGAAGCCGAGCGTTTCATTACTGCCGAGAAAAAGAATCTCCTCGTTGATTCTTATGTGAAATGGCGCATTGTTGATCCTCGTAAATTCTTTATAAGCTTCAAGGGCGATGAACGTCTGGCCGAAGATCGCTTAACCCAATTAGTTCGCTCTGCATTGAATGAGGAATTTACTAAACGTACTGTACGTGAGTTAATTTCAGATCAGCGTGAACAGGTCATGCAGGGTATTCGAACCAAGGTTGCTGATGATGCATCTGATATTGGTGTGGAGATTGTGGATGTTCGTCTGAAGCGTGTTGACTTGCTAGCTGAAATCAGCGATTCGGTTTATCGTCGTATGGAAGCAGAGCGTAAGCGAGTCGCAAATGAGTTGCGCTCAATGGGTGCAGCAGAATCAGACAAAATTCGTGCGAATGCTGAGCGTCAGCGCGATACGATTTTGGCTGAAGCATATCGTGATGCACAAAAGATCAAGGGAGCGGGCGATGCTAAGGCAACTGCTCTCTACGCAGAAGCTTTTGGACGTGATCCTGCGTTTGCACAGTTCTATCAGAGCCTGGAGGCTTACCGGAACTCCTTCAAGGACAAGAAGGACGTGATGGTGGTGGAGCCTAATGGCGAGTTCTTCAAGTTTCTGCACAAAAAATAAGAAAGCGAATAATCCAAATCATGAATCGTTGGTTACTTCCTGAAGATATTGCAGATGTTTTGCCGGCTGAGGCTCGCAAGGTAGAGACTTTGCGTCGCGCCATCTTGGATTTGTATCAGTCTTATGGCTACGAGCTTGTAGCCCCTCCAATTCTGGAGTTTTTGGATTCCTTATTGACTGGTACTGGTTCTGATCTCAATCTTCAAACTTTCAAATTAGTGGATCAGTTATCTGGCCGTACTTTAGGTCTGCGTGCTGATATCACTCCGCAGGTGGCGCGTATCGATGCACACTTGTTAAATCGCGCGGGTGTTACCCGCCTTTGCTATGCAGGTTCTGTTGCGCATGCCCGTACACCAGTAGGCAGTTCCTCGCGTGAGCAATTGCAATTGGGCGCAGAGATTTATGGAAGCGCTAATTGGGAAGCGGACTTTGAGGCCATCACCTTATTGCTGAAAACGCTCGAGCTTGCTGGTCTGAAGAAGGTTTACCTTGATTTGTCACACGCTGGCATTTTGACTGGCATCGTAGCTGACCAGAAGTTGGATAAAGAAACCATAGAATCCTTATATGGACTTTTACAAAGCAAGGATCGTCCACGCCTAAAGCAGTGGGCTACTTGTCTGCCCGTAACAGTAGCTGATGCGCTCATTGCATTAACAGAGCTCAATGGGCCATGTGCAGAAGTATTGACGCAGGCTAAAAAAGTGTTACCTAAGCATGCCGCTATTGATCAAGCCTTGGCGGATTTAGAGCGTATTGTGTCTGCAGCAAATACCAATGGTGGTTTAGAGCTCAGTATTGATTTAGCAGATTTGCGTGGCTACCAGTATCACAGCGGTGTGATGTTTGCCGCCTACGTAGATGGTCTGCCACAGCCAATCGCTAGAGGCGGTCGCTATGATCAGGTTGGTCAAGCATTCGGACGCTCGCGTCCCGCTACTGGATTTTCATTAGACCTACTGACACTAGCCAGCCTGTCACCTTTAAATGTTCGTAAGCTCGCCATTCTTGCTCCTTGGGTTCAGGACGCTGCTTTAGAAAAGGCTATTGCTGAACTACGTAGTCGTGGCGAAGTTGTTATTCAGGTGCTTGCTGGTGAATCCGTCGAAGCTGCCGAATATGAATGTGATCGAGAGCTAGTAAAGCAGGGTAGTTCTTGGGAAGTAAAGAAGAAGTAAAGAAGTAAGCTGAACTATCAACCTATTTTGTAATTATCTTTTTGGATTTCAATATGTCTTCAAAGCAGCAAGCACCAGGTCGTAACGTAGTTGTCATTGGCACCCAATGGGGTGATGAAGGCAAAGGTAAAGTGGTTGATTGGTTGACCGATCATGCTCAAGCAGTGGTTCGCTTTCAGGGTGGACACAATGCCGGCCATACTTTGATCATTGGCGATAAGAAAACGATTTTGCGTTTGATCCCCTCTGGAATCATGCACAAAGAGGTGATCTGCTATATCGGTAATGGAGTCGTACTCTCACCAGAAGCTCTCTTTAAAGAAATCGGCGAGCTCGAAGCAGCCGGTTTAGACGTGCAATCTCGCTTGAAGATCTCAGAGGCAACCACTTTGATTCTGCCGTATCACGTAGCAATTGATCATGCGCGTGAGAAAAAACGTGGAGAAGCAAAGATTGGTACAACCGGTCGTGGTATCGGCCCAGCCTACGAAGATAAAGTAGCTCGTCGTGCGCTACGAGTACAAGATTTATTCTACCCAGAGAAGTTTGCAGCGCAATTGCGTGAGAACTTGGAATACCACAACTTCATGCTCACTCATTATTACGGTGCTGAGCCAGTGAATTATGAAAAGACACTTGCTGAGGCAATGTCTTATGCGGAACGATTGAAGCCTATGGTAGTAGATGTTTCTAGTGCTTTATATGCTGCTGAACAAGCTGGACAAAATCTCTTGTTTGAAGGTGCACAAGGAACATTGCTCGATATCGATCATGGTACCTATCCTTATGTAACATCTAGCAACTGTGTGGCGGGTAATGCTGCTGCAGGCTCCGGCGTCGGACCTGATTCATTGCAATACATCTTGGGTATTACTAAGGCCTATTGCACTCGCGTTGGTGCAGGCCCATTCCCAAGCGAGTTGTATGACCATGACAACCCAGCAAGACAGGATCCTATTGGTGTACGTCTTGCTGAAGTTGGCAAAGAGTTTGGCTCAGTAACAGGGCGTCCGCGTCGAACTGGTTGGTTGGATGCTGCTGCATTGAAGCGCTCAATCCAAATCAATGGATTGTCAGGTCTTTGCATTACCAAATTGGATGTGCTCGACGGCCTAGAAACTATTCGTTTATGTGTTGGCTATAACTTAGATGGCAAAAAATTAGACGTATTGCCGCGCGGTGCAGAGTCGGTAGCCCGTTGTGAGCCAATTTATGAAGATTTTCCAGGTTGGAAGGGCACCACTTTCGGAATTCGCGAATGGGCCAAATTGCCTGTAGAAGCCCAGAATTTCCTGCGTCGCATCGAAGAGGTGGCTGGTAAGCCGATCGCCATGGTCTCTACGGGCCCAGAGCGTGACGAGACTATTCTCCTTCAGCACCCTTTCCAGGATTGATGGAAAATATTTGAATCAGTAACACAGTAAGCAACCCATTTATTAACTTTTGTATCAGACACTAAGGTTTTCAACATGACTGCACGTACTACCTGCAATAGCCTTCAAGTAGCAACTCCTCTATATCGCTTCATCGAAGACAAAGTGCTTCCAGGAACTGGTATCAAGAGCGCTGACTTTTGGAAGGGCTTCGATGAAATCGTTAAAGACTTAACCCCTAAAAATGAAGCATTGCTTGCTAAACGCGATCGCATTCAGGTTGATCTAGATAAATGGCATCAAGCTAATCCAGGCCCAATCAAAGATATGCCAGCCTATCGTAAGTTTCTTAAGGAAATTGATTATCTTGATGATGTTCCAGGTAAGGTGGCGGGCACTACTAAGAATGTTGATGATGAATTAGCATTACAAGCAGGTCCTCAGTTAGTTGTTCCGGTTCTCAATGCTCGTTACGCGCTCAATGCTGCAAATGCACGTTGGGGCTCTTTGTATGACGCTCTCTATGGAACGGACGTTTTATCTGAAGAAGATGGCGCTACGAAAGCGGGTGCATATAACCCAATTCGCGGTGCAAAAGTCGTTGCGTTTGCGCGTAATTTCTTGGATCAAGCCGCGCCTTTGGCTAAGGGTTCACATAAAGATTCAGTAGCGTATTTGGTGGATGGCAATACATTGTCCGTGAAGCTCAAAGACGGTAGCGTCACTGGCTTGGCTGACGAAAAGCAATTTGTTGGATACCAAGGTGATGCAGCAGCGCCTAGCTCTGTGCTCTTGCGCAACAACGGTGTGCATATTGATATCGAAATTAATAAGAGTAAAACGATTGGTGCTAGCGATCCTGCAGGCATTAACGATGTAGTACTCGAAGCAGCGCTTTCTACGATTTTGGATCTAGAAGATTCTATCGCTGCAGTTGATGGTGACGACAAGGTTCTCGCTTATGAGAACTGGCTTGGTATTTTGAAGGGCACCTTGGTTGAGGAAGTAGAAAAGGGTGGCAAAACCTTTACTCGCGCGCTGAATCCAGATCGTAAATACAAGACCGGTATTGGCGCAGTAGATGCAAAAGATGGCGTAGTGACTTTGCATGGCCGTTCACTCTTGTTCCTCCGTAACGTCGGTCACTTAATGACCAACCCAGCCATTATTACCGGCGATGGCAAAGAGATTTACGAAGGTATCTTGGATGCCGTAGTAACTGTGTTGATTGCCTTGTACGACATCAATCGTCCCGCAACCCAGGCTATCGGTAACACTCGCAAAGGTTCTGTCTATATCGTGAAGCCAAAAATGCACAGCCCAGAAGAAGTGGCTTTTGCAGGCGAGCTGTTTGGTCGTGTTGAGAAATTGCTTGGTTTGCCAGCGGATACTGTAAAGCTGGGCATCATGGATGAAGAGCGTCGTATGAGCGCTAACATTAAAGCAGCGATTGCAGCAGCAGGTGCACGTGTTGCCTTTATTAATACCGGCTTCTTGGATCGTACTGGTGATGAAATGCACACCTCTATGTACGCAGGTCCAATGATCCGTAAAGGGGATATGAAAACCAGCAAATGGTTATCTGCCTATGAGCGTCGTAATGTCTTTGCAGGTTTGGATTGTGGCTTGCGTGGTCGTGCTCAAATCGGTAAGGGTATGTGGGCAATGCCAGATTTGATGAAGGCCATGCTTGAGCAAAAGATTGTTCATCCAAAAGCAGGTGCCAATACTGCTTGGGTACCGTCACCAACAGCGGCAACCTTGCATGCACTTCACTATCATCAGGTAAACGTAGCTGAGATCCAAAAGGAAATGGAAAAGCTCGATACCGCTGCTGAAGCCGAAGCCTTGATCAATGATTTACTAACGATCCCAGTGGCTGAGAAGCCAAATTGGTCCAAAGAAGAGATTCAGCAAGAGTTGGACAACAACTGCCAAGGTATCTTAGGTTATGTAGTTCGCTGGATTGACCAAGGTGTTGGTTGCTCTAAGGTGCCTGATATTCATAACGTGGGCCTGATGGAAGACCGCGCAACATTGCGTATTTCTAGTCAGCATATTGCTAATTGGTTATTGCATGGCGTGGTAACTGCAGACCAGGTAAATGAAACTTTGCTGCGTATGGCTAAGGTAGTAGACGGTCAGAATGCTGGAGATGCTTTGTATAAGCCAATGATGCCAAACTACCAAGACTCATTTGCTTATAAAGCGGCCAGTGATTTGATCTTCAAGGGTCTCGAACAGCCAAATGGCTACACAGAGCCTTTGTTGCATGCATGGCGTTTAGAGGTGAAGAAGGCTCAGGCTAAATAATTTACGTCTATCTGTAAAAAATGAAATGGATTTGTCGCAAGGCAAGTCCATTTTTAATTTACAGCCAATAGTTAATCAAATTGTTTAACATCTTTAAACTCTTTTCTCAGGCACATCAGGCCTTTCCATTTGAATTTCATGATGGCGGTAGAGATGCGGCTGGGTTTAAGGGCGGGGCAGGCGATTGTGTTGTGAGATCCATTGCAATTGCTGCCAACTTGCCTTACATGCAGGTCTATGAAGATCTACGCGAGGCTAATGAGCGTTATGCGCAGGAGCGGGATAACAGGCTTTCCCGTCATCTCACCCGCACAGGCTCATCACCTCGTAATGGCAATCACCGGAACGTCTTTCATGATTACATTCTGAAACAGGGCTTTGAGTGGGTACCAACGATGAAGGTGGGTGCTGGCTGCCAAGTCCATCTCAGACCCAATGAATTACCTAATGGCATATTGATTGTGAAGGTTTCCAAGCACCTGACTGCGGTGATTGATGGAGTCATGTATGACACCCATGATCCCTCGCGGGGAGGAAGTCGTTGTGTTTACGGTTACTACCTCAAGAATCGCCAAGATCCCTGCGGCCATATTTGAGATTCCAGGCTGCTTTATAAGCATCCGTCATGCCAATCATGACGGATGTTGTCCAAGCTAAAGAAAATAAACCTGTAAACGCTATAAAGAAGGCAAGACTTTTCCAGCCAGTAGGCAGTACGTCAGACACAAAGCCCACGGTGGTATAGCAGCTGCCCGCAAACAGCAAGGCTTGCAAACCATCATCCATTAAACCGAGTCCAAGCAGAAAGAAGCACCATAAGATGATTTCACAAATATGGACTAAAGCGATAAAGAAGAATGAGGCATAGAAGTGCATGAAGACGCGGTTGTATTGACCTAAGCCAAGATTTTTCTGGGTCTTCAGTTCAAAGCGCATGATGATGTGATTAATCAGGCTGCCATGAAAAATCAGAATAGCAATCAGACCCAACATCCCAAAGAAAATATCGGTTACCAGTGGGATAAATTGAAGCCCTAGAACAGAGGGTTGGGCTATTGAAGCTGGCAGAGTCGGAAGAATGGGCATGAGGGCTGGTCTGCAAAAATAGGTATCAAGGAGGATAATGTCATATCGACCATTTCCTGTAAAGCAGACCTTGAGCCAGCCCCAAAACCTCTTTCAATCTCCTAAACAAGAGCGCTTCTTTCTGTTTGCGCTTGCTGGTATTCAGTTCACACACATATTGGATTTTATGATCATGATGCCCTTAGGGCCTCAGTTCATTAAAGCGCTTTCGATCAACACACATCAATTTGGCTTACTACTCTCTTCCTACACTTTCGCTGCGGCAATTGCGGGAATATTTGCCACTTATTATGTAGATCGCTTTGAGAGACGACAGCTACTTCTGCGTTTATATATTTGCTTCATTATTGCAACTGTCGCTTGTGGTTTTGCACCAAACTATCACACACTATTTATCGCACGCGCATGTGCTGGTGCTTTTGGTGGAATATTAGGTTCATTAGTCCAAACCATTGTGGCGGATTCCATTCCGTTTGAGCGTCGCGGTAAAGCCTTGGGAACGGTGATGGCTGCATTCTCCGTCTCTACTGTAGCGGGCGTTCCATTGAGTCTGTTTTTGGCCAACCATATTGAGTCTTTGGGATGGCGTGCGCCGTTTATGTTTATCGGATTGATCTCGACATTGATTCTCTGGGTTGCTTATCGCAATATTCCAAAGATTTCAGGACACTTGCACCATATTCAAGAGGGCAGCCGCTTTAAGCAAATCTATGAGGTTTTGATTGCCCATCGGCATTTGCGCGCTTTCTTATTTATTGGCTTAGTAATGATCACGGGCTTCTCCGTGATTCCTTATATTGCCTTGTATCTCACTGCAAACGTGGGGGTCGCCAATTCCTATATCTCTCTCATCTATCTTTGCGGCGGTATCGCTACCTTAATGAGCTCTAGATATATTGGGCATCTAGCAGATAAGTATGGCAAGGTTAAAGTCTTCCGGGTATTGGCTATCGTGAGTTTGTTTCCCATCCTTATTACTACCAATTTAATGCCAGTTCCCTTGTGGATTGTTTTGCTTAACCAGACCGCTTTCTTTATTTTGATCTCTGGCCGCATGATTCCAACAATGGCTATTGTTAGTCAAATGGTTGAGCCAAAAATTAGAGGGACATTCATGAGTTTGGTTGGTTCGGTGCAGATGCTTGCATCTGGTATTGCCTCCGTGGTCGCTGGATTAGTTGTCACCATTGCAGCCGATGGCAAGATGGAGCATTACAACCTCGTCGGCTATGGAGCAGCAGTCTGTGGATTGCTCACATTCTGGCTGGTAGGATTTATTCATTCAGATAAAAAAGATAATGCAATTAAAAGGAGTAAAAATGATTCAGTTCAAGCGGCCTGATGGTCAGTTGGTTGATGGATATTTAGCTGAGCCAACAGATAAAGCAAATGCTCCCGGGGTAGTAGTCATCCAAGAGTGGTGGGGTCTAGATGATGAAGTGAAGTCTGTGGCGGAGCGTTTAGCAAAAGCTGGTTATCGCGCCTTAGTGCCCGATCTCTATCGCGGCAAATTGGCTTTAGAGGCTAAGGAGGCCGAGCACCTCATGGGCGACCTCAACTTTGCTGATGCTGCTAGTCAAGATATTCGCGGTGCTGTTCAGTACCTTAAGGCTACTGGAAGTAATAAAGTGGCAGTGACTGGCTTTTGTATGGGTGGTGCATTGACAGTTCTGTCGGCCTGCAATGTTCCAGAATTAGATGGCACGGTAGTTTGGTATGGCTACCCTCCATTGGAGTATGTGGATGCCAAAGCAATCACTAAGCCGATGATGGCTCATTGGGCTACGCATGATGATTTCTTCGCTGTGTCTGGAGTTGACCAATTGGATTCCAGGTTAACAGAAGCAGGGGCCCAGCACGAGTTTTATCGCTATGACGCGAAGCATGCTTTTGCTAATCCTAAATCAGACTCTCGCGGTCTGCCGCCATTGCAATATAACGAAGCTGCAGCAAAACTTGCTTGGGATAGAACAATGGAGTTCTTGAAAAACAATCTCAGTAGCTAAATCTCTCATAAATACAGGCTAACCATGTTTTTTAATTGGGTCTATAAGCGAAGCAATATTCAGATTTTGATTCTGTTGATTGCATTCTTTGTATTGTTGTTAGATGTGTTGCCTAGAATTTTGCAGTCCATCCCTATGCTATCTCCTACAGCAGATAGCACTCGATTGGGCTTGAGTTTATTTGGCTCAATCATTACTTTAAGCGGTCTTTTGATCGGCTTCTTATTAAATCAAGCCCAATCCAATTTTCGCGAAGTCCAATCTCTAGTATCGCAAGAGGCCGGTCGAATTAATAACCTTGATCGTTTATTGACGCGTTACGGTGATCCAGCAATTACGGTTATTCGGAAAGAGCTTTTTGAGTATATGAATTCTATTGTGATCGACGAGTGGCCTAAATTAGAAATGGGTGAGGGTAGTAGTAAGACCCATATGTTGTGGCGCGGAATTTCACGCAAGATCATGTCTTTAGAGCCGGCGACCAATCGTCAAACAGCAATGTATACCGATATCATTAAAAAATCTGAGGAAGTTGCTGAGAGTAGGGAGGCACGCATTGAAAAAGCAGGTATTCGTCTTCCTGGTTTATTTTGGGTGGTAATTTTGATTTGTATGTTTGCTTTGATGGGAGTGAATACTTTATTCGAGCATTCCAACTCCTTTTTCCTGGGCTTGAAAATTTTGCCAATTACGCTAGGAGCGCTGATTTCTCTTTTGGTGATTACTGATCAGCCATTCAAGGGACAAAACTCCGCACAGCCTGATGCTTTTTTTAAGATTATTGAATCCATTAAGACACGTACTGAATAATTTAACGCTAACCACTATTTTGATTTGTTATGCACCTTTTCTCCGAAAACCTTGCTGTAGAAATTTCTACCTACTACCGTAACCTCGTCTTGGGTCATGGCGCCACCCCTAAGGTATTTACTTTGGTGAATGCCGATGGTGATCAATACCTCTTTTTTGTCGATGATTTACAGATGGAGAGGGCAGATGAAGATCAATTTCTAGCCTATATCGTTCAGCAGCATGATGCAGTCACATATGCTCGGGGCACTTTAGTGATCGTAGATAAAGCGCAACAGTTCATTGAGTTTGCCGTGGTCGATAAAGATGATGAGCAGGCTATTGTCTGCTCTGCAGAGCTTACGCGTGATCTGGAAGATAAGCCGATTGGTTTAACGGAGTTCGAAAAGACTTTGGTTAGAAGAGAGTCGATTGTCTTTGGCCATCTTTACGACCGAATTCAACTTTCAGAAGAAAAAACAGAAGACTTTGCAAGTCTATGGGAAGAGATGAAGCCCAAGATCTTGCATCGAAATATGGGTCTTTAATCCCCCGCATGAATTCCCGTCAGCAAAAGTACTTTGTAGATGGTTTTAAAGAGATGTCGCGCTCCGGCGTGACAATCTTCACTTGGGGTTTTGTCACTGGCATTGCGATGGCCAAGTCGAGCTTAACCCTGCATCAAGCCTTAGCCATGAGCCTCTTAGTTTTTGCGGGCTCATCACAGCTAGCAGCACTTCCTTTGATTGCCGCAGGTCTGCCGATTTGGATGATATTGATTACCTCATTTATGGTGAACTTGCGGTTTGTTATCTTTAGTCTTGGACTGCAAGCCCATTTTTCCTATTTATCTACTTGGCGTAGAGTCTTATTGGGTTATTTCACGGCTGACTTTAGTTATCTTTTTTATATCAGGCGCTACCCTAAGCCGGAGTCTATTGAAGAGCGACATTCTGATAAAGAGCAACTACGCTTGTATTGGTTGATGGGTATGCAGTTTTCGAACTGGGCCCTCTGGCAAGTGGGTTCGATTGCAGGCATCTTACTGGCTAGTCAAATTCCCAATAGTTGGGGTCTAGAGTTTGCCGGTGCAATTGCATTGCTGGTCATTATTGTGCCCATGCTGGACCGTGCTGCCGCACGCTGGGCTGCAGTAACTGCGGCTGTAGCAGCAGTGGCGACCTATGGACTTCCATTTAGACTCAATATTGTCTTTGCCATCGTGGCAGCCTTAGTCGTGGGCATGATGACGGATAAATCTCCCAAAGGAAATACACCTTAATGCAGATTGACTGGAATATTTCTCTATTGCTAATTGGTATGGCATTCGTAACGGCCTGGTCACGTAGTTTCTTTCTGATCCTTGGGGAGCGTGTAAAGGTTTCAGACTGGGTATTGGAGGCAATTCGCTTTGCTCCATTGGCAGCGATGGTCGCTATTTTGGCGCCTGAAATCTTTCTACCAGCAAATGCTACGAGCGTGACTCAATTCGATCTCAAATTGCCGAATATTTGGGGTGGATTGGCCGCTATTATTTCTTTCTATCTCACCCGAAAAATGATTGTCACTTTAGTGGTGGGTATGGCTGTGTTTACCGCAGCCAGATTCTGGTTTCTTTAGGATTAAGGTGCGCAACCTCATCTATAAAACAAAGATTTCTAAAAGCGATTAAGCTAGCAATAATAAAATAGATTCATTAATTGGAGATAGATATGGCTTTGAAGCTATCTGTGAATGGTCAAGTAATCAGCGTAGATGCGGACCCTGAAACCCCTTTGTTATATGTGTTACGCAATGATGCCGCCATTAATTCGGCAAAGTATGGCTGTGGTTTGGGGCAATGCGGAGCTTGTGCAGTTCTCTTGGATGGCGAAGTTGTTCTATCCTGCTCCTATCCTGTTGGTAGTGTGAAAGGTAATATCTCCACACTTGAGTCTTACGAAAGCGATGTCACCCTAAATGCTTTGAACAAAGCCTTTATTGCAGAGCAGGCTGTTCAGTGCGGTTACTGTATCTCTGGAATGATGATCCGTGCAAAGCAAATTCTAGAAAAGAATCGGCATCCCAGTGTGACGCAAATAAAAGAGGGGCTACAGGGGCATTTATGTCGGTGCGGCACCCATACCAGAATTATTAAAGCAATTCAGCGTGCGGGCAAGGAGATGTCAGCATGATTAATACTTCTGATATAGCACGTAGACACTTCCTCAAGAGCGGTCTGGGTCTGGCCATTGGCTTTGCGTGGGCGCCAGAACTCTTTTCTCAATCTGCAGTAGATGCCCTACCCGGTAGTTTGAATACTAATCGAATGCTAGATAGTTGGCTCCATATTCAGCCTGACGGGAAGGTGATTGTGTTTGCCGGTAAGGTTGAGTTTGGGCAGGGCATTACCACGGCTTTGATGCAGATAGTGGCTGATGAACTTGAAATAGAGATGTCGAGAATCGTGATGATCCCGACAACAACCGGCATTTCTCCTAACGAAGGGGTTACATCTGGCAGTCAGTCTATCGAGTATGGTGGGCTTGCCTTGCGCTATGCTGCTGCTGATGCCAGAGAAATCCTGCTTGAACGAGCTGCATTACAAATGGGTATCGCTGCTGCTGATCTGCGGATCAATAACGGTGAAATTACTGCACCCACAGGGCGGACTACTAGCTATTGGGCTTTAGCCAATAGAGAGCTTTTTCAAAAGCAAGTCTCTACTAAGACTGCTTTCAAAAAATCACACACCACAATAGGCCAACCAATACGTCGAGTAGATATTCCAGCCAAGGTTTCTGGGGGTACCGCATACGTTCAGGATATAAAAATGCCTGGCATGCTACATGCAAGAGTCATCAGGCCGCCCGCACCCCGCGCGGCCATTTTAAAGTTAGATGCTGGTCAAGTAGAAAAAATGCCTGGGGTAGTTGCTGTGATTCAAAACGGTAGCTTTGTAGCAGTTGTAGCGCAGCGTGAAGAGCAGGCAATACAGGCTAGAGAGGTATTAAAGAAAAATATTTCTTGGAAACTGGCAGAGGATCTACCGCCATCTCTTTCATCTTGGTTTAGGGGGATGAAGCAAAAATCCAGTACCGATACAGTAATCGGGGTGAAGCAGGGCTCCTCAAGGGCAAGATCTAAAGTATTGAGTGCTCAATTTACAAAACCCTTTATTGCTCATGCATCGATTGGCCCTTCTTGCGCAGTTGCCCTAATGAAAGATGATGCGCTTACAGTCTGGACTCATAGTCAGGGGATGTATCCATTGCGTACTGATCTAGTTAAAACACTTGGCCTTCCTCCTGAAAAGATTATTTGTATTCATAAAGAGGGTTCCGGCATGTATGGCCAAAGTGGTGCTGATGATGTTGCCTTGGATGCAATGTTGATTGCAAAAGCGCTTCCTAACCAGCCAATTCGGGTTCAATGGATGAGGGATGACGAGTTTAAGTGGGAACCCTATGGTTCAGCAATGATCGTCAATATAGATGCTGCGCTAGATCGCGATGGCAATATCGTCGACTGGAAGCATGAATTATGGAGTAATACCCATAGTACGCGACCTGGCGAGCCAACCGGCGATAATCTTCTTGCTAGCTGGTATTTGGAGACACCTTTTAGGCCAAGTCCTGTGAAAAATATTCCACAGCCTGCCGGTGGATCTGATCGAAATGCGATTCCACTATATGTGTTCCCAAATCAAAAGGTAGTTAATCACCTTTTAGAGGAAATGCCTGTGCGAGTTTCAGCATTACGCACCTTAGGTGCATATGCGAATGTATTTGCGATTGAATCTATGATGGATGATCTTGCGAAGTCTGCAAATCAGGATCCCGCCCAATTTAGAATCAAGCATCTTCAGGACTCACGTGCTGTTGATGTGATTACCCAAGTTTCAAAGATGGCGGCTTGGGATAAAACTCCAATGAGTTACAAGAAGGGCGGTAAGCTATATGGTCGAGGCTTGGCCTTCGCAAAATATAAAAATCTTTCTGTCTATGTCGCTTGTATTGCAGACGTTATGGTAGATCCCAAAACTGGAAAAATTTCTGTAACAGATTTATACGCTTCGGCAGATGGAGGATTGGCTATTAATCCCGATGGCTTTAAGAATCAAATTGAGGGTGGGTTAGTCCAAACTACTAGCTGGACTTTGTATGAGTCAGTCCCATTTAATCAAGCCGGCATCGAGGTTAGCAGTTGGTCGGAGTATCCAGTTTTGCGCTTTGCGGATGTGCCCAATGTTTATGTGGAAATCATTCATCGAGAGAATGAGAAGTCATTGGGTGTTGGAGAAGGCTCGCAAGGACCTGGTTGTGCTGCTATTGCAAATGCCGTTGCCAATGCGCTTGGCCAAAGAATTTTTGATCTGCCGCTAACGCCTGAGAGGGTGAAGGCGGCATTAGCATCGAAAACTTAGTTAATCACCCTAATGGTTTTCGTGTCTAGTATTGTGTCTTCTGGATAGTGCCTCAAGAGCAAATGATCCAATGAGAGCGGAAGCTAGCGCAATTGCGCTTTTGGGCGCAGTCTCAATAACGTTGATAAACAGCGTGGTAAATAAGCCCAGATTGACAATGATTGCCGTCCACAAAGGCCACAGTTTTGCACCAGTTTGCTTGCGAACTTTAATATGTCCATAGGTAATGGCGGCATATACAAGTAAGAATGCCAGACTTGCCATTTTTCCAACAATATCCAATGGAAATGCTAATACCAAGGCAATCACCATAACCGCAGAAACTGACAGCGATCGAGATTGTGTTTTTAAGACGGTGGCACCCAAGGCTTTTGAAATAGAGCTGGTGGTAGCCATATCCGCTGCGATATTAGAGGCGGCAAAAATAGTAGCATTGAGTGCTGCTGCGCAAGCCAGCAATGCAGAGCTAGCTATGGAGACAAAGCCAATCTTTCCGGCTACTACTTGCGCCGCTTCCGCCAGTACATGGCCGCTAAATTCTTGAATTTTGTCTGGCGTCAGCAAAAGAATAACGGCAGTACTCACGAGAACATACGCAATCGTTACAAGCACCAGAGCAGAGAACATCGCTAGAGGAAGTTCTTTCTGGGGCTCGTGCATTGCATTTGAAGAATTTGTTACAACTCCGAAACCTTGGTAGTTGATATACAGGATGCCTGCAGCTATGGCGATGCCATTGAGAGAGCCACCGGACATTTCAAAGTTGTGAACTTGGGCTATGTGGATACCTCCTGCAGAAAATAAGAGAAGGGCAATGGTTACAAAGCCAATCGCTAGAGTTTCTGCACGCCCAACAATTTGCGTGCCGAGCAAATTGACTCCAGCACATATGACTACGATCAGGGCGCCAATTATCTTGACCTCTAGCGGGGAAAGATTTCCACCTAGCATCGTATTGGCATATTCAGAAAATCCTGCAGCATAAAGAGCGGCAGCAATTAGATAGGCAATATATTGAAAGACGTTAAGGCCGCCAGAAATCACTCCAGGCCCAAAACTCATGACGGTGAAGGTAGCCGCTCCCCCACTGCTCGGAAAAGTGGCGCCTAATTTGGCATAGGAGTAGACCGAGAAGGAGGCGGCGATGGCACCTATTAAGAAAGCTAAGGGGATATGGGTTCCAGCATGAGCGCTAGCAGTTCCCAGTAAAGAAAAGAGACCGGCACCCATCATGCCGCCAATACCAAGGGCTGTAGCGGAAAAAAGGCTAATTTCTTTGCCGTTATCGCCTGTTTTCTTTAGTAGCCCTGATTTCACTTGGTTTTCTAACTATTGAAGGGTTGTATTGGCTTCATTTGACCCCATATAAGGTCTATTGAGAGTGTTTGGTGCCCAGGAAGGGACTCGAACCCCCACAACCTTACGATCGCCAGCACCTGAAGCTGGTGCGTCTACCAATTTCGCCACCTGGGCATGCCTCTATTATAGGGGGATGGGCGTTTTTAGGCTTTTTGAACCCCATTTTGGCTTTTCCCCCTCAGACTTGGTGGTTTGATACAGTAGCCTTATTCATAACAAAAATAGATATCACTAGATATATAGATAGGGCATGTATTGCCGAAGGAATTAAATGCGTAAAGCAAAAGACTTGATGCCCCGCGAGGCTGATCGTTTAGGAACGATTCAAGGGCATCGAGATGGATTTGGATTTGTTATTCCCGATGATGGTGGCGAAGATATTTTTCTCTCTGAGAGAGAAATGTCGCGCGTCATGCACGGCGATCGAGTGAATGTCAGAGTATTAGGAACAGATCGACGCGGTCGTCCAGAGGGACAAATTGTTGATGTCGTTCTGCATGCTAATAAAGTTGTGATCGGTCGCCTCTTAAATGAGAATGGCGTTTTAATTGTGGCGCCAGAAGATAAACGCATTGGCCATGACATCTTGATTCCACCTAAGGGACAAGGTCAAGCAAAATTAGGTCAAGTGGTCAGCGTTGAAATTATTGATTACCCAGATAGCTATCGCCAAGCAGTTGGGCGTGTAGTGGAAGTCTTGGGTGAGATTGATGATCCGGGTATGGAGATTGAAATCGCCGTCCGTAAGTACGGCGTTCCTCATGAGTTCTCTGCCGCTGCCATGAAAGAGGCGGCAGCCTTGCCAGATACCGTGCAGCAAGAGGATCTAGAAGGTCGCGTCGACCTCCGTGATGTGCCTTTGGTCACAATAGATGGTGCGGATGCAAGAGACTTCGATGATGCAGTCTATTGCGAGCCTGTGATGTACGGCAAGACCAAGGCTTGGCGCCTGATTGTGGCTATTGCCGACGTATCACATTACGTTAAACCTGGGCATCCATTGGATGATGAGGGTTTATTGCGTGCAACTTCTGTGTATTTCCCAAGACGGGTGATTCCAATGTTGCCGGAGAAGATCTCGAATGGGCTCTGCTCACTTAATCCCAATGTAGATCGCCTCTGTATGGTGTGCGATTCTGTTGTGGACAATAACGGGGTAGTCTTAGCGTATCAGTTCTATCCAGCGGTGATGCATTCTGCACAGCGCTTTACATACGATACCGTCTGGGAAATTCTTTCCAATAGTAAAGGTCCCGAAGCTGCGCGTTTTGCACAGTTCCGTCCGCTTTTAACTAACCTCTATTCTCTATTCAAGATTCTGTTGTCAGCCCGTGAGAAGCGGGGCGCCATCGAGTTTGAAACTACTGAAACTCAAATCATTAGCAATGAACTCGGTAAGATCCTGCGCATTGAGCCACGGCTTCGCAATGATGCTCATCGCCTAATTGAAGAGTGCATGCTAACAGCGAACGTTTGTGCTGCAGACTTCATTGATAAAAAATAAGCATCTCAGTTTGTACCGTGTACATGGAGAGCCTTCTGAAGAAAAGCTTGTCACTCTACGTCAGGTACTCAGAACTTCTGGTCTTTCATTGGGTGGTGGGGAGAAACCAAAGCCCCGTGACTTTGCAAAACTGATGCGCGAGATTAAAGAGCGGCCTGATGCCAATATGCTGCAATCCGTGGTTCTGCGTTCAATGCAGCAAGCCATGTATCAACCAGATAATGAGGGTCACTTTGGCTTAGCTTACCCAGCGTATTCTCATTTCACAAGCCCGATTCGCCGCTACCCTGATTTGTTGACTCACCGTGTCATCAAATCCATTCTGCAGAAAAAGCCGTACACGCCTGTTCTGCCTCCCAAGGTGCCTCTTAATCTCACATTGCCTCGTAAAGGCAAGGGGAGAGAGAATGCAGTCAATGCCAAGAAATCTCAAAGCGATGCTAAAGCAGGTCCTGCCAAAGGTGCGAGAGTGCTAAAAGGCGCTAATGCTGCTTTGCCTATTTGGGGTCAATTGGGTGTGCACTGTTCTTCCAATGAGCGTCGTGCCGACGAGGCGTCACGTGATGTAGAGGCATGGCTCAAGTGCTACTACATGCGCGATCATCTTGGTCAAGAGTATGCAGGCACCGTAACTGGGGTTGCTAACTTTGGTTTATTCATTCAACTTGAGAATCTCTTTGTTGAGGGAATGGTTCATGTTACCGAATTGGGTGGGGATTATTTCCAATACGATGAGGCTCGTCAAGAATTGCGTGGCGAGCGTACCGGCATTCGTTACCGCCTAGGTGATCGTCTGCATGTACTAGTGAGTCGTGTTGATTTGGATGCTCGCAAGATTGAATTTAGTCTTGTAAAGAGCTCTGGTGCTGAGGGCGGCGGATCATCCAATCGTCGTCAATTATTGTTAGCCGCGGATACCGGTAGGCCAAACAAGAAGGCGGCTCCAAACAAGAGTAGGCCTGCTCATAAAGCCCCTCAAAAGCCCAGCGGCATCAATGTGAATGCAGCTAAATCTGCCGGCACCTTGGGCGCCACCCAATCCAAGAGTAAAGCGAGCCGCAAAAGCGGTAAGACAAGCAAGCCGGGTAGATCTGTTGGTAAGCCGGCTGGGACAAAGCCGCCGGTACGCAACACTAAGGCCAGAAGAAAATAAAAAGTAAGTAAAGAGTAAGAAAAGAATAAGTAAAAAGATGAAACAAATATTGGTGGGATTTCATGCAGTTCAAGCGCGTTTGCGGGTTGATCCCGATAGTCTGAAGTCGGTTTACTTTGATCCTAGCCGTCGTGATCGACGTATGGGTGATTTTCTAAAACAGGCTGAGGAAATTTTAGGTGAGCGTTTGCATGCAGCCGATGCAGAGCGTCTGCAAAAGTTAACCGGCCATGATCGTCACCAAGGTGTTGTTGCTTTGGCTGAAAAAATGACCATTGCGCGCACGATTACTGAAGTGATTGAGGATGTAGAGGGCGCTCAAGAAAAGCCAATGTTTTTAGTTTTAGATGGTGTAACAGATCCCCATAACTTTGGTGCCTGCCTGCGTGTAGCTGATGGGGCAGGAGTTGATGCGGTGGTGATTCCTAAGGATCGCTCAGCCTCAATTAACGCTACTGTAAGTAAGGTATCTAGTGGCGCTTCTGAGGTGATGCCGGTGATTACAGTGACAAACCTCGTTCGCAGCATGAAAGAGATGCAAGAAGCAGGCGTTTGGCTGATTGGTACAGACGATGAAGCCACCAAATCTATCTACGATATTGATCTCACTGGCTCGATTGGTATTGTGATGGGGGCAGAGGGCGAGGGGATGCGCCGTCTGACAAAAGAAACCTGTGATGAGTTGGTCCGCATTCCAATGCAGGGCGTGGTGTCCAGCCTGAACGTCTCTGTTGCAAGTGGCGTATGCTTGTACGAAGCATTAAGACAACGTCTTGCAAAAACCCCCAAATAAAGGGACTCAAATGAAATGCAATATCGGACACACTGATCGCGTTCTTCGTATGACGGTTGGCCTCACATTAATGGGTTTAGCGGGTTTTGGAATCACCGGCCCCTGGGCTTGGATTGGAATCCTTCCCTTGTTAACTGGGATGATTGGAAATTGTCCGGCATATAGCTTGCTCGGCATCAATACGGCGAAGAAATAAACAGCTATCCTATTTGCAATGGTGTTTGTAGACTCTCAGTGGCATCTCTTCAATAGTTACCTATGTTGATGACAAAAAAATCAACCATCTATCTATTTACCTTTGGCTGCGCTTTGGTGTTGTCGGGATGTTTTATGGTTGGTCCAGATTATTCAAGACCTCCAGTCAAGACTGCGGGGGGAATATAAGCCTACAACTCAAACCGAATTTACAGAATCCTTGGGTGAAAATTCCAATAAGATTATTGATCCAGTTGAGTGGTGGGAAAGTTTTAATGACCCTACGCTCAATGCCTTATTAAAAGAGGCGGCCCAACAAAATCTGAGTCTGCAGCAAACTGCTTTGCGTATTTATCAACTGCAAGCGCAACTTGGGATTAGTGATGCTGCTTTGTTGCCGACAGCCGCACTCAATGCTTCTTATTCTAATAATCGGAATAGCGGTCTACAAGAGATCGTGAATGACTCCAATAATCTGGTCGTGAGAAACGCCATGGTGCAGATGAGCTGGGAACTGGATTTTTGGGGCAAATCCCGCCGTGGCATTCAGAGCTCCTTGAATTCCTATCTATCAGGTGTCGCCGCCTTTTATTCGGCTGATGTTTCTTTAACCGCAGACGTTGCCAACACCTATATCAATATTCGTAATAACGAAGCTTTGATTGCAGTTGCTAAAACGAATCTAGAGTTACAAAAGGAAAGTTTACGCATTGCTAATGCCCGTTTCAAGTACGGCGCAACATCAATGCTAGATTTAAGTCAGGCTCAGGCTCAATATGAGCAAACTAAAGCTCGCATTCCGGAGTTGATTGCCTCATTGAAGAAGACCCAACATGCAATGAGCATCCTATTGGGTGAGCCACCTGATTACTACGAAAAGAAATATGGAAATACTAAAGGCTCATTAAGGCCGCCTACTGAGTTAGGCGTCGGAATGCCGATCGATTTGCTGCGCCGCCGCCCTGATGTATTACAGGCTGAGCTCAATGCTGCTTCACAATCCGCCTTAATTGGCGTAAATAAAGCGCAGCTATTCCCGACCTTTACCTTGGGCGGCACATTTGGTTATGCTAATTCAAACTACGGCAATCTCACCTCGGCCAATCTATTTAGCTGGGGCAATAATTCCTCCGGTGTGAGTGCTGGTGTCTACCTACCGCTGTTCTATCGTGGCGCCATAGTGGATCAAGTGCGGGTTCAGGATGCCATCTTCCAGCAAAGTCTCTTGGCCTATCAAAATCAAGTCTTGAACGCGCAAAAAGAAGTAGAGGACTCCTTAATCACAATCTCAACCACCAAGAGCTCGGTTGAGGACTATACCCGTGGTGTAACTGCTGCTAAGAGTGCTGCAGATCTGGCGCTAGAGCGTTATAAGGCAGGTCAAAACGATTACACAACTGTCATTACCGCACAGCAGTCATTGCTGAACTTAGAAAATTCTCTAGTTCAGACTAAATCCAATGAATTAATAGGATATGTAGGCGCTTTCAAGGCGCTTGGTGGCGGCTGGACCGCGCAAATGACACCGCCTAAGCTCCCTGAGACGATGGTCGCTGAGATGAATGATCGTACCGATTGGGGTAGTGTCATAAATAAAACGGGTGATCCGGTCAATGTAAAGGCTGGAAAGCTGGTAGTTCCGAATCCACCTACACCACCTCAAGATATGAAACCCACCCAGGGAAGTACTGCACCATGAAAGAACTATTAACAAAAGCTCAAGCCATGCTTACAAAGCTGTGGAATTTTCTGTTGCCCCTGTGGAGTTCGTTATTAACTCGCTGGAATGCTTTTCTGGAAAAGTTAAGCACTATCAATGTCCCATTTTTAAATAAGAAGCTTTCGCCAAGGACTATTGGTATCGCTATCCTTGTTTTCTTTGCCATCATTGTGTTGGTATGCCTCAAGTCTTGCGGTAAAAATATTGTGCAAGCGCCTGTGCCAGTTACAACTGCGTTACCACTCTCTCAAGAAATTCGGAGTTTTGCGACTTTTGATGGGGTAGTTGACCCTTATCTCACGGTGAACTTAGATGCTCGCGTGAAGGGTTATCTGACTAAGATTGGATTTGCAGATGGCTCGATGGTCAAGAAGGGTGATCTCTTATTTGTGATTGAGCAAGATACCTATATTCAAGATGTCAAATTGAAGCAGGCGATTTATACAGAGGCCAAGCTTGAGTACAACCGCCAAAAATCACTACTGAAAGAAAATGCGACTTCTCAGGCGGCGGTCGATAAGGCCTTATCGCAATATCAGCAATCAGAGGCAAATTTAACGCTCGCCAAGATTAACTTGGGCTATACCGAAATTAGAGCGCCGTTTGATGGACTCATGGGTAGACATTTATTAGATGTTGGAACTTATTTAGATACAACATCCAAGGGTGTACAACTCTCAACGATTCAGCAAATCTCACCTATATATGTCTATTTTTCGCTTAACGAAAGAGACTTCCTGAAGTTTGAGAAGAATCAGGACCCTAATACGGAGCGTAAATCCGAGGTGAATACTTTACCGATTTATGCAGGCCTACAAAGTGAAACGGGCTTTCCCCACGAGGGAGTTTTGGATTACGCGGCTAATTTGATTTCGACTGATACAGGCTCTTTGCAGTTGCGCGCTATCTTCAAGAATGAAAACTATCAGCTCATACCCGGTTTATATGCACGTGTGATGGCCGAGTACGGCCCAACTCGTCAGGCCTTGCTCGTGCCAATGACAGCCGTCATGACTGACCAGGTGGGGAACTATGTCTTTGTCTTAGATGAGGCCAAGCGTGCGCAACGGGCAGACATTACATTAGGTCAGCGCTTTCAACAAAATGTTGAAGTGGCAAAAGGATTGACTCCCAATAGCCAGGTGGTGATCAATGGCTTTATTAATTTGAGCGTAAACCAACTGGCCAGCCCGACACAAGTCACTCTTGAGGCTATGAAGCTCCGGTAATTATGCTGCCTAAATTCTTTATTGAGCGGCCTGTTCTGGCCAACGTTATCGCTCTGATCATGGTCTTGATTGGAGCAGTATCTATTTTTGGTTTGCCGATTTCCCAATATCCGAATATCGTTCCGCCAACGATTCAAGTAACGACTAGCTATCCTGGCGCCAATGCTAGTCTCGTCCAGCAATTGGTTGCCAGCAATATTGAGACGCAGGTGAATGGTGTTGATGGCATGCTCTATATGGAGTCCTCATCAACCAATGACGGTTATTACACCCTCACGGTCACTTTCAAGGTGGGAACCGATCCTAATTTGGCCCAGGTTAATGTTCAAAACCGGGTTGCAATTGCAATCCCATCTTTACCTCAAGCGGTTCAAAAAATCGGCGTTACAACCAAGACCCAATCAACCGCGATCTTGCAGTTTGTGACCCTAACGTCCGATAACCCAGATCATGACGGCTTATTTTTAAGTAACCTCGCCAATCTCAAGTTGCAACAGCGTTTAGCGCGCATACAGGGTGTTGCTGCGGCTAACGTTTTTGGGGTTGGTAATTACAGTATGCGGATTTGGCTCGATCCAGCGCAGTTAAAGATGCGTAGCCTAACGCCAAATGATGTGATCAATGCCATCAATAAGCAAAACATCTTGCTCTCTGCCGGCCAGATTGGTTCTCCACCAACTCCTTTGGGTCAGGATTTTCAGTTCACGCTCAATGTGACCAGTGCGATGACGACCCCAGAGCAATTTGGGAGAATCGTGGTGAAGACGGGTAGTAAATCCGATATCACCTACCTCCGCGATATTGCCCGCTTGGAAATGGGTAGTCAGAACTATAGCCAGTTCTTCAAGATCGGTGATAAGCCTGCTGGTGGTATCGCTATTTATCAAACGCCAGGTGCCAATGCGATTGCGACTGCTAACGCCGTGCGCGCAGAAATGGAAAGTATTGCTAAGACTCTGCCAAAGGGGGTGAAGTGGTCTATTCCATTTGATACCACGATGTTTGTGCAAGCCTCGATTCATGAGGTCTATAAAACACTCTATGAGGCCGGCATCTTAGTGCTACTGGTCATTATGATTTTCTTGCAAAACTGGCGCGCAACTCTTGTGCCAGCTACCACCGTTCCAGTCACCATTATTGGTGCATTTGCTGCGATGGCTGCAATGGGATTCTCGATCAATTTATCCACTTTGTTTGCCATTGTTTTATGTATCGGTATTGTGGTGGATGATGCGATTGTGGTCGTCGAAGCGGTATCGAAAAAAGTAGAAGAGGGTGAGGATCCAAGAACCGGTGCTATCGATGCCATGAATGAGTTAATGGGGCCCATCATCGGTATTACTTTGGTATTGATGGCTGTATTTATCCCTGCTTCATTTATTGCTGGTATTACCGGACAAATGTACCGACAGTTTGCTCTAGTAATTGCAGCTACTGCGCTAATTAGCGGTATTAACGCGATTACCTTAAAGCCAACCCAATCTGCGCAGTATCTGAGGCCAATTGATCACAATAAGGTCAAAGGAAAGCTCTACCAAAAATTTGATTTTTATTTCAATCGCCTAGCTACTTGGTACGAACATCAAATCGAAGCGCTCATGAATAACCGTGCCAAGGCTTCATTGATCGGCATTGTGATCATCGTTGTCTCTTTGTTTGGGTTGATGCTGGTGCCTTCCGGGTTTATTCCCAATGAAGACCAGGGCTATTTAGTGGTCTCAACCACCTTACCTGATGCTGCATCATTGCAGCGTACCGAAACAGCAATACAAAAATCTGTAGCTGCCCTCAAAACGGTTCCGGGTATACAAGATATCGTGGTGATTGGCGGCATCAATCTTCTGAACAACAGTAGTTCCCAGGCAAATTCTGGTGCCATGTACGTCATCATGAAACCGTGGGATGAGCGTGGCAAGGGCGAAAGTCTTGCGGAAATATACGCTCAGATGAATGAGAAGCTCAGGCAAGTACAAGAAGCTCAGTCATTCGTTCTCTTGCCTCCTGCAATTCCAGGTTTAGGTCTGTCAGGCGGCTTTGAGATGCGCTTAATGTTGACTGATGGTAGTAATAATCTAGCCAAACTAGAAGCTGCTACTAAAAACTTCATTGCCCAAGCGCAAAATGCCCCAGAAATCATGGCAGTTTTTTCGCCATTCCGAAATAACGTACCCCAGATGCAGCTGACATTTAATGTGGCTCGCGCAGAAACTTTTGGAGTTGCAATCGGGGATGCCTATGATGCTTTGCAGTCGTACGTTGGATCAACTTACGTAAATCAATTCTTTAAATATGGTCAAACCTATCAAGTCTATGTCCAGGCGGATGGCACTTACCGCAAGGTAGTAGATCAGATCAATAGTTTGTATGTGAGAAATAAAGACGGCAAGATGGTGCCCCTAGGCTCTTTTATTGATGTGAAAGAGATCACTGGCCCAGCCTTTGTTAACCAGTTTCAGCTTTATCCATCTGCTGCAGTGCTTGGTCAGGCTCATGAAGGCTATAGCTCAGGTCAGGCCATGAAGCGACTCGAGCAGATTGCTCAGACATTGCCCGACGGCGTGAGCTTCCAATGGGCGGGTATGTCATACCAAGAAAACTTAGTCGGCAATACGATCGTATTCATTTTTGGCCTATCGATTTTGCTGGTCTACCTAGTATTGGCTGCCCAGTATGAGACCTGGGTTGCTCCTTTGTCAGTGCTGACGGCAGTGCCTCTTTCACTCTCTGGAATCGTCCTGGCCCTGCACCTTACTGGCTTACCAAATAATATTTATGTCCAGATTGGTATGGTCTTAATGATTGCACTGTCGTGTAAAAACTCAATCTTGATCGTGGAGGTAGCAATCGAGCGTAGAGCAAAAGGTATGAGCTTTGTGGACGCTGCACTAGAGGCATCTAAAGAACGTTTTAGACCAATTTTAATGACCTCTATTGCATTTATTTTGGGTGTTACTCCTTTGTTAATGTCGATGGGGCCGGGCGCTGCAGCTCGCATCTCACTGGGTATTACCGTCTTTAGTGGCATGATTGCTTCAACCTGTTTAGCAGTTGCTTTAGTGCCGGTTTTCTACGTAGAGATTGAAACCTTCTTTGAGAATCGCGATAAGAAGAAAGCAGAAAAAATAGCACAACAAAAAGCAGGGTAAGCGTAAGCATGAAAAGGTAATAGCTTGAAATGAGATATAAGAAAAAGCCACCCTTGGGTGGCTTTTTTATTACCCATCTTGATCTAAATCTAAATCATTTGGCTAGTAGCGCCTCTAGTTTCTCCGTATCAGTACAGAAGTTGCGAATACCTTCAGCAAGCTTTTCAGTAGCCATCGCATCATTATTAAGTTGTAGCCTAAAACTAGATTCATCCAATTTCAGCGGCACAATATTCTCAGCACTCAAGGCTGCTTGCGCGTTATTGCTATCTAACTTCTTGCTAACTGTTGTAGTTCCCAGAGTTAGCTCAGCCAATAACTCTGGACTAATGGTCAGAAGGTCGCAGCCCGCAAGTTCTAAGATTTGGCTGGTGTTGCGAAAGCTGGCTCCCATAATCTCTGTAGCAATGCCAAAGTGCTTGTAATAGTGAAATATCCGTTTAACGGAAGTGACGCCAGGATCATTGGGGCCGCCGTTATTGGTGTCACTCCAATTGGCGCCTAATTTAGCTTTATACCAATCTGTAATGCGACCGACAAAGGGTGAAATCAATTTGGCATTTGCGGCGCCACATGCAGCCGCCTGGATCAGCGAGAAGAGCAGCGTCATATTGCAATGTATGCCTTGGGCTTCTAATTCTTTTGCAGCAGCAATACCTTCCCAAGTTCCAGCTAACTTAATGAGGATGCGTTTACGGTCAATACCATGAGATTCGTAAAGCGAGATAATATGTTTTGCTTTAGCAATCGTTGCTTTGGTATCAAAAGAGAGGCGAGCATCAACTTCAGTTGAGACGCGGCCTGGAACAATTTTCAAAATCTCTAGCCCAAACGCCACCAAGATATAGTCGACTAAATCCGTAGCACTCATGCCGGGATGGGCTGCTTTTACAGAATTTACCAAAGACTGGTAATTACTTTGTTGAGCAGCTTTAAGAATTAATGAGGGGTTGGTAGTGGCATCTTGCGGCTGAAAGGCTTGCATGCGCTCAAAATCACCTGTATCCGCAACTACAGTAGTCAGTTTTTTCAGTTGCTCAAGTTGGTTAGAGGGTGAGAGGATGCTATTCATGGCTAGATATTTCTAAAAAAGTCCCGCTGTGGTCGGTTGCTTGTGAATATCATATGATAGATGCATTAATTCTAGTAAAGGCATTTGGCAGAAATATGAATCAGGATCAACTCAAGCAAATGGTGGGCGAAGCGGCCCGAGATGAGGTCTTAAAGTTGCCAGCTGGCCAGATATTGGGCATTGGTACAGGCTCTACCGCGAATTGCTTTATTGATGCCTTAGCCCCTCATAAAGACCA
Organism: Polynucleobacter sp. QLW-P1DATA-2; assembly: GCF_001870365.1. Lineage (NCBI taxonomy): Bacteria > Pseudomonadati > Pseudomonadota > Betaproteobacteria > Burkholderiales > Burkholderiaceae > Polynucleobacter > Polynucleobacter sp. QLW-P1DATA-2. The sequence continues at coordinate 257,275 of NZ_LZMQ01000003.1, forward strand.
TTTTTCAGGGACGGTTTCCAGTTCAAATGCTACGACTGAGCGCTTGCTAAAGCATGGCTTTCAGGTGCTCGATCCGAATGATGTACTCAGCTTGCCAGCGTATGTGGATGGTGCCGATGAGATTGATCCAGCCGGCCATATGATTAAGGGCGGTGGTGGTGCACTCACACGTGAAAAAATTATTGCCTCTATGGCCAAGCAATTTATTTGCATTTGTGATTCTTCTAAGCAAGTGCCTGTGCTGGGTAACTTTGCGCTTCCTGTAGAAATTATTCCGCTTGCTAAAGGTGTGGTAACTAGAGGGCTTGAGCAGTTGGGTGGCAAAGTCACATTGCGCCTGGCAAAAACGACCCGCGCTGATTTGAATCAAACCCCTAGCGAGCCCTTTGTAACGGATAACGGTGGCTGGATCTTGGATGTTGCTGGCCTTCTAATTGCCGATCCCGTAAAAGTGGAATCTCAGATCAATCAAATCGCGGGTGTAATTACAGTAGGTTTGTTTGCCAAAGAGAAGGCCAATGTTTTACTAGTCAGTAATGCTTTTGGCGTGAGTCGGATTGCACTCTAACTGAAAAAAGGGAATAAAAAACCCGACGGGGTATGCCCATCGGGTTGTTTGCCATGGTTTGCATGGCGCAGGCACTCGGAAGGTATTTAGTTCCTTAGCCTATGAGTACATAGATGTACTCATTCTGAAGTGGCTTTCGCCAATGTGGCGGGGCACTATTACTGCCTCACCACGATTACATCCTATGCCTGTGTTTTGCGGGTGTCAATACCAAAAAATAAATATTTAAATCAATATTTATTCAGCTGGTGGCACATAGCCTTGCGCCATATCTGCGCCGCCTTCAAAGAAGTATTTTTCAACCTGTTTCAATAGGTATTGGCGAGCACGGGGATCAGCCATATTGAGGCGGTTTTCATTAATCAGCATGGTTTGTTGTTTTAACCAAGCGGCCCAAGCTTCTTTAGAAACTTGATTCCAAATCTTTTTGCCCAATTCACCAGGAAGTGGAGCGAAATCCATGCCTTCTGCTTCTTTATTGAGTTTGATGCATTGAACCATCCGTGCCATCTGTAATGCCTTTCTTATTAATCTCTTTTTTTGCTTATAGATCTTTAGTTAAAACCATGGACTTGCGATCCCAGTTGTAAATTTGTTTTCTTTCTTCCGGCAAGTCATCTACTGTTGCGCGTTTAAAGCCACGCTTGAGGAACCAATGTTCTGTTCTGGTAGTCAGCACAAATAATTTTTTGATGCCTTCTTGCTTGGCTCTCATTTCGATGCGCTTAAGTAGACGCTCACCATCACCTGATCCCTGAACATCAGGATCAACTGCAAGGCAGGCTAATTCACCAACACCATTTGGAAAAGGGAAGAGGGCAGCACAACCAAAGAGGACTCGGTCATGCTCAATGACGGAGAAGCGTTGAATATCACGCTCAATCACATCTTGTCCGCGGGCGGCCAAGATGCCTTCATCTTCTAAAGGCATGGTAAGTTGCAAAATGCCACCTACATCATCTTGGTTGGCTTCACGCAGGTTCTCAATATCGGAAGAAGCTAGCATCATGCCAATACCATCGTGGGTAAAGAGCTCTTCCAATAGCGCTCCATCCTGATTGCAAGGAAGGAAGTGAACACGGCTTACACCGGCACGAATGGCTCTACCAGCAATGGTGAGCAAGCCTTTCATGCCTAAGTCGATATCTTTATTCTGACCAATATATTCTTGCAGCTGAGGCATCGACAGTTCAGTAATAAAGTCACCCTCGCTATCCTTTAGACCATCGTAAGGGCTCAAGAAGATTAACTTATCTGCTTTGAGGGCGGCAGCAGTAGATGCAGCAACATCCTCATAGGCCAGATTAAATGCCTGACCTGTTGGTGAGAAGCCTAAGGGCGAAAGCAAAACAATTTTGTTGCTATCTAAAGACAGTCTAATAGAGCCGGAGTCCACTTTGCGCACTAGACCAGTATGAATGTAATCGGTGCCTTCAACAACGCCCACTGGCATTGCCGTAATAAAGTTACCGGAGATCACAGAAATACGAGAGCCTGCCATTGGGGTGTTTGGTAAACCACGGCTAAATGCCGCTTCAATATCAAGGCGTAATTCACCAGCAGCTTCTTTGACGCACTCTAAGGCGGCGGCATCGGTAATACGGTAGCTGTGCAATGCACTCTTACCAAACTTGCTCTTAATCTTTCGGAGCATGAGCTGTTCTTCAATTTGCGGGCGAATACCATGAACCAATACAATCCGCATGCCCATGGCATGCAACATTGCAATATCCTCAATGAGGTTCTCAAGACCGGTCTCTTGAACAAGCTCGCCAGCAAAGGCAATAACAAAGGTCTTTTCGCGAAAGCTGTGAATGTAGGGCGCAACATCGCGCAACCACCCTACGAAGGGGAAGTTGGAGGTGGATTCTTCGGCGCTTGAGGCCTGGTTCGGTGCATTTGTCGGCATAGTGAGAAAATTATAGGGTGCAAGAGCCTATAAACCAACAAAAACCCAAATCAATCACGAAGCCTGTGCCTGCTTCCAACACCGGGCGTAGGCTGGAGATCCGCTTTCCGGAAGAATTGCCGGTCTCCGGTCAACGCCAACTCATCAAGGATGCCTTGCAGAGCCATCAGGTTGTCATTGTGTGTGGTGAGACAGGCTCAGGTAAGACAACCCAGTTACCAAAGATTTGCTTAGATCTTGGTCGCGGGACTATTAATGGCGGCAAGTTGATTGGACATACTCAGCCAAGACGGATCGCAGCCACAGCTACGGCCAAGAGAATTGCTCAAGAGTTGGGATCACCCATTGGTCAGGATGTCGGCTATCAGGTGCGCTTTGCAGATAAGACTAGTCATACCGCATCCATTAAGTTGATGACCGACGGTATTTTGTTGGCGGAAACACAGCGTGATCCTCAGCTGAAGGCTTATGACACGCTCATCATTGACGAAGCCCATGAGCGTAGTTTGAATATTGATTTCTTGTTGGGCTACCTCAGGCAGCTGCTCCCTAAGCGACCCGACCTAAAGCTGATTATTACTTCTGCAACCATCGATGCCCAGCGCTTTGCTGAGCACTTTGCAATGAATGGCAAGGTAGCTCCAGTGATTGAAGTCAGTGGTAGGTTATTTCCGGTTGAGCAGCGTTATTCACCACTTGAGCCCGATGCCAAGCCTGATGGCAAAAAAGAATCCAAAACTGCTAAGGAAATCCCCGATGCAGTTACTGAAGAGATCACCAAAGTCTGGCGAGAGGGTGCCACTGGCGCCGGAGATGTATTGGTTTTTCTGCCGGGTGAGCGCGAGATCCGAGACTGCGCAGAAGCATTGCGTAAAGACCATATATTGCAACAACGTTATCACCCGGAGGTGCTGAGCTTATTTGCGCGTCAGTCTGTGGCTGAACAAGAGAGGGTCTTTTCCCCTGGAAACGGCCGCCGCATTATTTTGACAACTAACGTTGCTGAGACATCGTTAACGGTTCCCAATATTCGCTATGTGATTGATAGCGGATTGGCTAGAGTCAAACGCTACTCTTATCGTAATAAGGTAGAGCAGTTACAGATAGAGCCAATTTCACAAGCGGCTGCAAATCAAAGAGCAGGCCGTTGCGGCCGTGTATCAGATGGTATTTGCGTACGTTTATATAGCGAACAAGACTATCTGGGGCGTCCAAAATTTACCGATCCCGAAATTCTTCGTAGCTCACTTGCGGCAGTATTGCTCAGGATGAGCTCGCTACGCTTATCTAAAATTCAGCACTTTCCCTTCATTGATAAACCATTAGGTAGAGCGATTGCCGATGGTGTGCAGCTTCTAGATGAATTAGGAGCTATTGAGTTTGATGATGCCCAGACCGAAGATGCTAAGGACAGCAATCACAGTTTCAAATTAACCCATATTGGCAAGCAACTAGCTGACTTACCACTCGATCCACGCATTGGTAGGATGCTGCTTGCTGCTAAGGAGCATAACGCCTTAAGGGAGGTGACGATCATTGCCTCTGCTTTGGCTACGCAAGATCCGCGTGAGCGACCGATGGACCAAGGTGCTGCTGCAGACCAAGCCCATCTTCAATTTGCCGATGAGCGTTCTGAATTTTTAAGTTTTGTGAAGCTGTGGGATTGGTATCAAGATGCGCTTCAACACAAGCATAGCAATCGTCAATTAGAAAACCTATGCCGTAGTAAATTTTTATCACCGCGGCGTTTGCGTGAGTGGCGTGATGTACATGGACAACTTCACACGATGTTGGGTGAGAAGGGGTGGAAAGAAAATGCGCTTTCAGCAACGTACGAACAAGTACACCTCTCTTTGTTGACGGGTTTACTAGGTTACGTTGCCAAAAAAGAAGAGGATGAGAAGTCTCAGGATCGCAATAGCAAAACAGGTGGCTACGTCGGAGCACGTGGTATACGTCCATTCATCTGGCCGGGCTCGACTATCGGCAAGAAGGCGGGCGCCTGGATTCTGGCCGGTGAGCTGCAAGAAACGAGTCGCATGTACGCCCGTACGATTGCCAAGATCGAGCCGCAGTGGGTGGAAAAGGTTGCTGCTCATCGCCTCATTAAATCCCTCAGTGAACCCTTCTGGGATAGCCGTCAGGGAGAGGTGCTGGCCTTTGAGCGTGGCACTTTATATGGATTACCGATTTATCACGGACGCCGAGTGCGTTATGAGCCCCATAATCCCGAGGATGCGCGCGAACTATTTATTGGCCAAGCCTTAGTCCAAGAAGAAATATTTGGGCGCATGGATACGCCAGCACTGCAGCGCGAGACTGAAGCGGATGCCAAGAAAAAATATCCTGGGACATTTGGGTTCTTTTGGCATAACCGCCGTCTCATCAAGGAAATCGAAGCGCTTGAGCACCGCTCACGTCGCCCAGATGTGTTGGTGGACGATGATTTACTCTTTGCCTTTTATGAGTCACGCATTCCTAAGGGAATCTGTAATCGGGAGGATCTCAGTGCGTATCTGAAGAAGACTCCTGATTTAGATTCGCAACTGCGTTTAGAAAAAGCGGATCTCATGCGCCATGAGGCCGCAGGTATCACGGTAGATCGCTATCCTAAGGTCATGAAGGTGGGTGGAGCAGAGCTTAATCTGACCTATCACTTCGAGCCTGGCAGCCCAAAGGACGGTGTGACACTGGTGGTGCCGCTAGCACAACTCAATCAAGTTGATGGGCGCCGTTGTGAATGGTTGGTACCAGGCATGTGTGAAGAGAAAATCCTTCTTTTACTAAAAACCTTGCCACAAAAACTCAGGCGCCACTGCGTGCCTTTACCAGATTACGCTAAATCGTATTTAGAGAGAAAGCTCGAGGCTAGCCAATTTGGTGTGGGCGATTTTCTGGATAGCTTGATTGAAGACATACGTAAAGAGCGTGGGTTGGAAATTAAACGAACCGACTTTAGACCGGAAGCTCTCCCACTTCATTCATCAATGAACTTTCGTTTAATTGATGAGCATGGACGTCAGCTGGAGGTAGAGCGCAATTTAGCGCGTTTACGCTCTGAGTACGGGCAGACTGCTCGTGATGCATTTCAGGCGGTCGCTCAAGAGGTGGCTCAGGCTGAGTTGGGTATAGAGCCCAGTACTAAAGTCAGCACTCAGACCGGCAAACCAGCTCAGGCAACGCAAGTAGCCCAGGGAGGCTATCGCACTTGGGAGTTTGGGGAGTTGCCAGAGACGCTGGAGATTCAGAAGGGCAGCAAGACTTTATTTGGCTACCCTGCATTAATAGATCGTGGAGACTTTTGTGATCTTGAGGTATTTGATGATCTACTCGAGGCTCGCAAGCAGCATGCCCAGGGATTGCGTCGCCTCTTTGCGCTGGGTAATAAAGACACGCTCAAGGCCTTGCAAAAACAATTGCCGGGTGTGCGTGAGCTTGGACTTTTGTTTATTAATATCGGTTCAGTTGAGAGCTTAATTGATCAGATTCTCAATCTCTCGATTGAGCGTGCATTTATGTCCGAGCCATTACCCAATAACGCAGAACAATTTTCTGACAGAATGTATGCAGGCAAACCCAGGCTTGCCCTGATTGCACAAGAGGTATCCCGTCATGCATTAGCTGCCCTACAGGCCTATGCTGATTTGCAGAAGAAGATGGCGCAAGCTAAAGCTGCTTCACCGAGTGCTTACGCGGATATTCAGACTCAAGTCCAAGACCTCATCTTCCCGAAGTTTGTTGCGGGGATTCCTTATGCGCAATTGGTCCACTTGCCGCGCTACCTCAAGGCCATCGCCATGCGAATCGATAAGATGCGATCGAATCCGCCCAGAGACGCACAATGCCAGAAAGACTGGGAGTCTGTAGCGAGACCCTGGCAAAAACTCATGCAAGGCAATAAGGGTTCAGCGTATGTCATGACAGAAGACCAGGCTCTGCAGGATTTCAGGTGGCAATTAGAGGAGTTAAGGGTGGCTCTTTACGCGCAGGAGCTTAAAACGCCAACTCCAATGTCTCTAAAGCGTCTGGAAAAAGTTTTGGCGAGCTTGCGCTAGGTCAAATCCACCAATAATTAGGGGGTTTTTAAGCCCCTGCATTGCTTACAATAGGGGTATGTATAAATTCACCCTCTTTAGAAGCATTCGCATTATTGCGGCATCGGCTTTATTAACCTCTTTTCCAAGTTCTTTCCTGCTTGCCCAAACCGCCCCAAATACTAGCGCTCCTCTGGGGGTGTCTCAGCCGCCTGGCGTAACAAACACACAACCCAAATTGGCCGTGATTTTGAATTCAGGCTCTGCATCAGTAAGTCTGATTGACATGACCACTCGTCAAGTGGTGAAAACTTTTCCAGTAGGAAAAGAGCCGCATCATCTAATGATGACCCCAGATCAGAAAACCTTATTGGTAGCCAATGCTGCTGGTAATGATGTTGTATTGATGAATCCCATCACCGGTGAAATAACAGGGCGCTTGCCGAGCATCATTGACCCTTACCAGATTGGATATTCACCGAATCGCAAATGGTTTGTAGTGAATGGCAATCGCTTAAACCGAGTCGATATTTATGCTGCGAATGGTACGGATCTAAAATTGGCTAAGACTATTAAATTAGCTAAAACACCAAGTCACATTGCATTTACTGCAGATAGCAAAATCGCTTTCATTACTTTGCAAGATTCTAGTCAGCTCGCTGCAATTGATTTAGAAACCCAAACAGTGCTTTGGACCATGCCCACTGGCAAAGTTCCTGCGGGCTTATGGATGACTCCTGGCGATCAATATCTTTTGGTAGGTATTACTGGTGAAGATAATGTGCAGGTCATCGACTGGAAAAATCGCAAAGAAGTAAAACGTATTCCTACGGGTAAGGGCGCTCATAATTTCCGCCCCTTGGGTGATAAGCGTCATGTCTTTGTGAGCAATCGCATCGCCCCCTCTATCAGCTTGATTGATATGCAAACCTTAGAGAAGACAGGCGATATCACGGGTCTGCCCTCTGGTCCGGATGATATGGAGATTACCCCTGATGGCAAAACAATGTGGGTCACTTTCCGCTTTGCTAAGAAGGTGGGCATCATCGACATTCCCTCAATGAAATTGCTAGATGTCATTCCGGTGGGCAAGTCTCCACATGGCGTCTTCTTCTATCCAAGGGCCTCTTGGGAGTAAGAGGATGAAGCGCTATCAAATCGCTCTATCAGCAGCCGCGCTTATGTTCGGCTGTTTTTCATTTGACAGTATTGCTCAAACAGCCAGTTGTAATAAGACAGTCTATTTGACATTTGATACTGGCAATATGTCTGTTGCTCAGAAGGTTGCGGAAATTTTGAAGCGCCAGGATGTTAAGGCCACATTCTTTTTGGCAAATGAAAAAACCTTCCGCGGTGATTACGCTTTAGATGAGTCTTGGAAACCGTTTTGGCAGGAGCTCGCTAAAGAAGGGCATCATTTTGGTAGCCATACCTATGATCACGACTACTTTGTCAAAGATGGGCCTAAGGGTCAGGTCTTTGAAAAGCCTCAATTTGGTCCAAAGGCTGGAGAGACTGTTCTGTATAACGAGGCGACGATGTGCAAACAGATTCGCCGCGTTGATCAACGCTTCCAAGAAATGACTCAGCAGCCATTGCAAAAAATCTGGCGTGCTCCTGGTGGGAAAACCTCACCGACACTCGTTCGGATGGGGGATATGTGTGGCTATCAACATATTGGTTGGGCAAATGCTGGGTTCCTAGGGGATGAGCTGAATTCTGATAAACATCCCAACAGTGTGTTGCTAGAGAGGGCAAGTCGAGACATCAGGGATGGCGACATCACCATGGCTCATTTGGGTATTTGGTCCAGAAAGGACCCATGGGCGCCAGCAGTGCTGGAGCAGTTAATTGTGAACTTAAAGCAGCGTGGATTTTGTTTTGGCTTGATACCCATAGAACTCAAAGAATCGATGCCGCCCAAAAAATCGGTAGATCAGTCAAAATAAAGCATGAATTTCGCTGCCATCCCCTCTGAAGTTTCAAATGCCTATGGCGTAATCCAGGAATGGGTCTTCTCCAATATCGTGGCACCCATTTTGTATCAGTTGGACTTGATGTCTTGGGCAGAGGATGTGTTTGATGGGGTGGATTGGTTTTTATTTGGCTGTATTCAAATACTGTTGATCGTAGTAGTGCTCAGAACTTGGGAGCGCTTGGCCCCAGCAGAGGTGCAAGAGCGCTTTGCGTCATCAACTAAGGCAGACCTCTTCTATACCTTGTTTCATCGTTTGGGGGTTTTTCACGGTTTGATATTTATTGCTTTATCAGGCTCCTTCTTTGAACTAGATTCTGTCTTGCATGATTTTCGATTTGATCGTCTCAATGTTGAAAATTGGTGGCCAGGAATCACATCAATTCCAGTAGTGAGTTTCTTGCTCTACCTTGTATTGCTTGATTTTGTGGATTACTGTTATCACCGTGCATCACATGCCTTTCATTGGTGGTGGCAGTTGCATGCCTTACATCACAGCCAAACGGTGATGACTGCATGGTCTGATAATCGCAATCATTTTTTAGATGACATCATGCGTGCAGTAGTGATGGCATTCTTTGCGCTTCTATTCGGCGTTTCTCCAGGTCAATTTATTGCGCTAGTTGCCTTGAGTCAATTTATTCAAAGTTGGCAGCACGCCAATATCAAAGTCCATCTGGGTGCAGCACGCTATTTCTTGATATCGCCGATGTATCACCGTATGCATCATGCTGTAGGTTATGGGCACGAGGCTATTGGAAAGTCTGGGGTATTGGGCGGATGTAATTTTGGTATTTTATTTCCATGGTGGGATATGGCATTGAAGACTGCTATCTTCCCAAAGGTGGCTTATCCCACAGGGGTGAGAAACTTAACCGTTTCTCAAAATGTGGTCACGCAGCAGTGGCAAGGCCTGGTTCACGCCTTTAAAGAATTATTGCCAAAGTAAACATGCCAATGTGCATGTCATAGGGGTTATATGGTCGGAGTACAGCAAGTATTTAAATCGTTTGGGCTTGCACTCGTGGGAACGATGCATCCTCGAATACTGTGGTTAAGCTTGCGCCCTTTTTTGATTGTCTCTGTCTTGTGGGGCTGCCTCATTTGGCTAACCTGGACACCAGCTCTAGAGGCGTTAAGTGTTTTCCTGACAACTTCGATGTTTACTAGCTGGATTCAAGAGGGCCTAATTTGGGCTGGCTTTGAAAATGCACGAGCATGGATTGCACCGCTATTTTTTGTGATGCTCATCATTCCTTTAATCACAATTAGCCTTTTGGTATTTATTGCTTTCTCAACGGTGCCTGCCGTTGTGAATATCGTGGTCAAGCAAGCTAGTTATCGCGATTTGGAATGTAAGCGGGGTGGTGGCTTCTTTGGTAGCCTGGTATACACGCTGTGGTCTGCATTGATTTGCTTGGTATTGGTGATGTTGACTCTGCCTGTGTGGTGGGTGCCTCCACTTGTGGCAGTGTTGCCCCCTTTGCTTTGGGGTTGGCTCACAATGCGCTTGATGTCTTATGACGTATTAGCTAAACACGCGAGTACAGACGAGCGTGACCTCTTATTGGATAAATACCGTTGGGCATTGCTCACTATGGGTATTGTCTCGGGCATGATCGGCGCAGTTCCAACCTTCTTCTGGGCCACTTCGGCACTTGCATTAGTGTTATTTCCTATCGTGAGTTTTATTGCCCTTTGGGTTTACTCCCTCATCTTTGTTTTTTGCCGCTCTCTGGTTTAGCCATTTTTTATTGGATGCTTTACAGACACTGAGGCAAGAAGAATTAGAAAAATCATTAACAGTTGAATCACGCATAGTAGATCCGGAGCTTCCCTATCATGGTTGATGTAATCAAAAAAGTAGCAGTAGATGTGCCAGCAAAAGATTCGGTGACAAGGCGATTTGGTTTGATTGTGATTGGTGATGAGATTCTGTCTGGTCGCCGTCAAGATAAACACATGAGCAAGCTCATTGAGCTCTTGAATGAGCGTGGTTTGAGTCTTGCATGGGCTAAATATGTTGCTGATGATCCTGAGCAAATTACTGCCACCTTAAAAGATAGCTTTGCTAGCGGCGATATCGTATTTAGTACTGGCGGGATTGGCGCAACTCCTGACGATCACACGCGTCAATGTGCTGCGCTTGCATTAGGTACTAAAACAGAACTTCATCCGACCGCACAAGAGCTGATTGCCGGACGCATTCAGTCGATGGCCGAGGGTGATCCGATGAAAGCGGATTTGAATACTCCAGAAAATCAGCATCGCTTCAAGATGGGTGAGTTTCCGCTTGGCAGTGAAATTATTCCCAATCCATACAACCAAATCCCAGGTTTTCGAATTAAAGAACACCACTTTCTTCCTGGCTTTCCAGTGATGGCAGCACCCATGATGGCTTGGTGCTTAGATACACACTATCAAGATCTCTTCCATCAAGAAAACTGGGCAGAGCAAAGCTTTATCGTGCCAAAGGGTATTGAGTCCACTTTGACCCCCTTAATGGAGCGTATAGAGGCCAATTTTCCTGGGGTGAAGGTCTTTAGTCTCCCATCTGTCGGCGATGCCAGCAGGGGAGGCGTTTATGCTCAGAGGCATATTGAATTAGGTATCAAAGGGAATGCAAACTTGCTAGAAAGTGCTTGGATTGCCCTAAGAGCGGGCACTCAAGAGCTGGGTTACGAGGTCCACGATATCACCTAACTCAAATTTGCACTAAATAAGTGCAAAATACCAATTTTTAGGCGATAAAAGGGGTAATTGAGCACTCAATTAGTGCAATAATGACTATTCCCCGTTGTTTGCTTCAGTAAATTACATACATCCATTAGGCAGTTTTGATGCCTGGAATGAACAAGGGTGTATGCCTTGATATTGAATTCCGAGTTTAGTTAATAGAGGAGATTTGCATGACGAAGACCGTCGCTGATGTAATGAAGTTAGTTAAAGAGAAAGAATGTACTTTCGTTGATTTCCGCTTTGTAGATACAAAGGGCAAAGAGCAGCACGTTTCTGTTCCTATCTCTGCGTTCGATGAAAGCAAGTTTGAAGATGGTCATGCATTTGACGGTTCATCTATTGCGGGCTGGAAAGGTATTGAAGCATCTGACATGTTGCTCAAACCAGATCCAACAGCGGCTTACATCGATCCATTCTATGAAGAGCCAACTTTGGTTCTCACATGTGATGTTATCGAGCCAGCAGACGGAAAAGGTTACGACCGTGATCCACGTTCTATTGCAAAACGCGCTGAAGCGTATTTGAAGAGCACTGGTTTGGGTGACGCCGCTTACTTTGGTCCAGAGCCAGAATTCTTCATTTTTGATGGCGTTCGTTGGGGTGCCGACATGCAGGGTTGCTTTGTGAAGATTGATTCCGAAGAGGCTCCATGGTCATCTGGCGCAGAAATCGAAGGTGGTAACACTGGCCATCGTCCAGGCAAGAAGGGCGGTTACTTCCCAGTTGCTCCAGTAGATGCATTCCAAGATATGCGTTCTGAAATGTGTTTGATTCTTGAGTCATTGGGTATTCCAGTGGAAGTTCATCACCATGAAGTTGCTGGTCAAGGTCAAAATGAGTTGGGCACCAAGTTCAGCACATTGGTACAGCGTGCTGACTGGACTATCTGGCAAAAATATGTTGTTCAAAACGTTGCCCATGCTTATGGCAAGACTGCAACCTTTATGCCTAAGCCAGTAGTTGGCGATAACGGCTCTGGTATGCACGTTCACCAATCCGTTTGGAAGAACGGTGAGAACTTGTTTGCTGGTAACGGCTACGCAGGTTTGTCTGAGTTTGCGCTCTACTACATCGGCGGCATCATTAAGCACGCTAAAGCATTGAACGCGATTACTAATCCAGGTACAAACTCATACAAGCGTTTGGTTCCAGGCTTTGAGGCTCCAGTGAAGTTGGCTTACTCTGCACGTAACCGTTCCGCCTCTATTCGTATTCCACACGTAGCGAGCCCTAAGGGTCGTCGTATCGAAACACGTTTCCCAGATCCATTGGCTAACCCATACTTGGCATTCTCTGCCTTGTTGATGGCAGGCTTGGATGGTGTGCAGAACAAGATTCACCCTGGCGATGCTGCTGACAAGAACCTCTATGACTTGCCACCAGAAGAAGATGCAAAGATCCCAACTGTTTGCGCAAGCTTGGAAGAGGCGTTGGACGCATTGCAGAAGGATCACGAGTTCTTGACTCGCGGTGGAGTATTCACTGAGTCCATGCTTGATGCATATATCAATTTGAAGATGGATGATGTCACACGCTTCCGTATGACCACACATCCGATCGAATTTGATATGTACTACTCCCTGTAAGCGAAGGAGAGAACTTGAGCGCAGGTTTGTTGCGCAATTCGTTCAAGGGAGCAGCTTCGGCTGCTCCTTTTTTTCCGACATTGCTCGATCAGATGCCTAATGCCATTGTGGTTTTTGAGGCGGAAAGTCAACAATTGGTTTATGTGAATGCTGCTGCTGAGTCAGCGCTTGATCTCTCACGTAAATCACTTGAGGGCCAATCTGTGTATGATTTATTCGGTGACAATGAGGCCTTAAACAGCATGATTGCTGAAGTAAAGCTCGGTCACATTATGGCGAACCGCCAAGAAATGATCCTTCATTCTTTGCCGGGCAGTATTCACCAAGATAGCATTCCGGCTCATGTGGTGGTAGCTGCATTAGAGGATCCCGCATTAATCATGATGGAATGGTTTCCAATTGATCAGCAGTTGCGTAGTGAGCGTGATGAGCGTGTAACGCAACAAGTGGAAGCAAATAAGCAATTGATGCGCAATCTAGCGCATGAGATTAAAAACCCATTGGGTGGTATTCGAGGGGCAGCTCAGTTGCTGGAGTTTGAGTTGCCTGAAAAAGGCTTGCGTGAATATACACAAGTCATTATTAAAGAATCCGATCGCTTACAGACCTTAGTGGATCGCCTATTGGCACCCCATCGCAAGGCTCATGTGATTGAATCCTTCAATGTACATGAGGCACTAGAGCGCGTTCGTAGTTTGGTGTTGGCGGAGTTTCCCAAGGGCCTACGCATCATTCGGAACTATGACACTAGCTTGCCAGATGTCTTGGGTGATCGTGAGCAACTGATTCAAGCAGTACTTAATATTGTGCATAACGCTGCACAGGCTCTTTCCGAGGAGATGAGTCAGGGTGTTGCGCAAATTGAATTAAAGACGAGGGTGGCGCGTTCTGTCACGATTGCAAAACATCGCTATAAGTTGGCAATGGATTTGCATGTCATTGATAACGGCCCTGGAATTCCTAAAGAAATTATTGAGCGCATTTTCTTTCCGCTAGTTTCTGGACGAGAAGGGGGTAGCGGCTTAGGCCTTACTTTGGCACAAACCTTTGTTCAACAACATCAGGGCTTTATTGCTTGTGATAGTCGCCCTGGACGTACCGATTTCCACATTCAAATTCCATACCGCAGGCAGGAGAAAGCATCATGAAACCAATTTGGATCGTCGACGATGACCAATCTATTCGTTGGGTTTTAGAAAAAGCCTTGGCCCGAGAGAATATTCCCCATAAGAGTTTCTCCAATCCAAATGATGTGCTAAACGCGCTGGAAAAAGATACTCCACAGGTTTTAATTTCAGATATCCGTATGCCGCGTGGCAATGGATTAGATCTCTTGCAGCATGTCAAAGCAAGTCATCCTAATTTGCCCGTCATCATCATGACAGCATATTCAGATTTGGATTCTGCAGTGTCATCGTTCCAAGGCGGTGCTTTTGAATATCTTACAAAACCATTTGATGTAGAAAAAGCAGTGGAGTTAATTCATCGTGCGGCAGAGCAGGGTATCCGAAGCGAATCAGGCGCTAAAGAATTTTCTGGTTTGAGACAGGACTCCGCTGATATTATTGGTCAAGCTCCTGCTATGCAAGAGATTTTCCGAGCCATTGGTCGTCTGGCTCAATCTCATGCAACCGTGCTCATTACTGGTGAGTCTGGTGCGGGTAAAGAGTTGGTGGCGCATGCACTGCATAAGCATAGTCCTCGAGCTAAGGGGCCATTCATCTCGCTGAGTACCTCCGCAGCACCTAAAGATTTACTGGAATCAGAGCTCTTTGGTCATGAGCGTGGCGCTTTCCCTGGGGCTCAGACATTGCGTCGTGGACGTTTTGAGCAAGCGGATGGGGGCACGCTCTTCCTGGGTGAGATTGGTGATTTACCATTTGATTTACAAACCAGACTCTTGCGCGTACTAACAGACGGACACTTCTACCGCATTGGTGGGCAGGATCCAATCAAGGCTAATGTTCGCATCATTGCCTCTACTCATCAAAATCTAGAGCAACGTGTTGTCGCAGGCTTGTTCCGCGAAGACTTAATGCATCGCCTTAATGTGATTCGTTTGCGCATGCCTGCTTTGCGCGAGCGTAGTGAAGATATTCCAATCTTGGCAAAGCATTTCATGCTTACTTGTGCCAAGTCTTTAAATGTAGAACCCAAAAAACTCTCCGATGAAGTACTCAAGGAGATGAGTAACATGCCTTTCCCAGGTAATGTTCGTCAGCTTGAGAACCTCTGTCATTGGTTAACCGTTATGACTCCTGCCAATGTAATCGGTGTGAGTGATCTGCTGGCCGATATTGTGTCAGAGGCTACGGACCAGTTAGTGGTTTTACAGGGTGAGTCTTCACCAAGCAATCCAGTGGCTACAAAATCTGTTTCAGGTGATTGGGAAAGTGGTCTTGGTCGTTTAGCAGTCAAAATGCTGCAAGACGGTGACAAAGAAGTCTACGATGCGCTATGCTCACGTTTTGAGAAGGCTGTATTGCAAGCTGCGTTGGAGGTTACACGTGGTCGCCGAGTTGAGGCTGCTCAGCGTCTGGGTATTGGCCGCAATACGATTACAAGAAAACTGCAGGAACTGGGGATAGATGACTGATTCAATTCGAATTGCGGCGTGGAATGTGAATTCCTTAAAAGTTCGCCTTCCACACGTACTTCGTTGGTTGCAAGATCAGGAAAAAAAGAAAGAGCCGATTGATGGGCTTTGCTTGCAAGAGCTTAAGCTTACGGATGATAAGTACCCCCATTCAGAATTAGAGGCAGCTGGCTACCTTAGTCTTGCTGCAGGGCAAAAGACCTATAACGGTGTCGCCATCATTGTGCGTAAGGCTGCATTAGCCTCGATTGCCTCAGATGCTGCTACTACTTTCTTAAAACCCATCAGAAACATACCGAACTACCAAGATGAGCAGCAGCGCATTCTGGCTGCAACGATTCCTTTCGCTGGTATGCAGCCAGTACGACTGGTATCAGCCTACTTCCCTAACGGGCAGTCACCTGATAGCGATAAGTTTGCTTACAAGCTCAATTGGCTCCACTCACTACAAACTTGGCTAGCAAGTGAACTGGAGCAAAACCAACGCCTGGCCCTATTGGGTGATTTCAATATCGCTCCTGAAGATCAAGATGTCCACGATCCTAAGGCATGGGAAGGGCAGAATTTAGTCTCCCCACCAGAGCGCAATGCCTTTCAGGAACTCATCAACCTTGGCTTCTCTGATTCCTTCAGAATGTTTGAGCAAGCACCCAAAACCTATAGCTGGTGGGACTATCGCATGATGGGCTTCAGAAGAAATGCAGGCATGCGTATTGATCACATCTTGCTTAGTGAAGCCCTCAAAGAAAAATGTAGCGCTAGCGGAGTGGATAAAGAGCCAAGAGCCTGGGAGCAGCCGTCTGACCATGCTCCAGTAATTGCCACCATCAAAAAAGCTTAGGCTAACTACATCCATTCGTGCATCTATGATGCCCATTTTGTACTCCTACAGAAGATGCCCTTATGCCATGAGGGCTCGCATGGCATTGAAATATGCTGGCATTGAGTATGAGCACCGCGAGATTGCTTTAAGAGATAAGCCAAAATCGATGCTCGAAGCCTCACCTAAGGGTACTGTTCCTGTTCTGTGCACAAACGAAAAGATTATTGATCAAAGCCTAGACATCATGCATTGGGCTCTGGAAAAGTTTGATCCGGATGGCTGGAAGAGTGTTGATGTGGGGTTGGCAAAAGAATGGATTGATAAGAATGACGGCCCATTTAAAAAACTCTTGGACCAATACAAATATCCTAATCGACATCCCGAGTTCAATCCTGAAGCCATACTAAGTAGTGCAATTGCATTAATGCTCAAACCCCTTGAAGAGGCACTCAATGCAAATCAATACTTGTTGAGCAAGCAAATGACATGGGTAGATGTCGCTATCTTTCCGTTCATCAGGCAGTTCTCGATGGTAAATCCACACGAATTTGATCGCTTGCCATTTCCAAAAACTAAAAAATGGCTAGAGCATCACCTCAAGTCTGAGTTATTCAACTCAGTGATGGAAAAACATCCCACTTGGGTGGATTAAGCGAGATGTATTTTCTAATTAAGCCAATCCACCGTGCCGGAGTAACGCATCAATACTGGGCTCTCTACCGCGGAATGCCTTAAAGGATTCAGCAGCAGGGCGGCTACCACCAACCTCCAGAATTTCTTCTCTGTAGCGAGTTCCTGTTTGAGGATCAAGTACTGAGCCAGTGAGTTTGGAGGCCTCTTCAAAGGCTGAATAGGCATCAGCTGATAAAACCTCAGCCCACTTATAACTGTAGTAACCCGCTGCATAACCACCAGCAAAGATATGGCTAAAAGTATTAATCCAGCGTGAAATCTCGGGCTGAGGAATGACATTAAAGTCAGCAGCTATTTTTCTGGATAGTTCGAGCACAGCTTGCCCTTGTGCATCTTTTGCATCAAAGTGTGAGTGCAATCTCCAATCGGTTAATGACATCACAATTTGACGCAAGGTCATCAAACCATTCTGGAAATTCTTAGCAGCCAGGATCTTTTCAAATAACTCACGTGGAAGGGATTCGCCTGTTTCCACATGTGCCGTCATTTTTTCAAGCACCTCCCATTCCCAGCAGAAGTTTTCCATAAATTGACTTGGCAACTCCACGGCATCCCATTCAACGCCGTTAATCCCTGAGACGCCTAAGGCACCAACTTGAGTAAGCAGATGGTGTAGTCCATGACCACTTTCATGAAAGAGGGTAATGACATCATCATGGGTGATGGTGGGCTGACGTAAGATGCCATCAACCTTAACGGGTGGTGCAAAGTTACATACCAAATACGCTACTGGCACCTGAATCTCGCCATTAGGTAGCTCTCTGCGGCCGCGAGCATCATCCATCCAGGCACCGCCACGTTTGCCGGGGCGGGCATAGGGGTCTAAATAAAAATAAGCCCTTATTTTTCCTGTTTGATCTTTTACGGCAAAGGATTGCACATCAGCATGCCAAGTGGGCAGGTCAGCAGATTCAATTTTGACGCCAAACAATGTCTGGATAACGTCAAATAAACCATCCAATACTTTTGGAAGCGGGAAATATTGCTTGAGCTCATTCTCTGAGAATGCATAACGCGCTTGCTTTAAGCGCTCGGCTGCAAAAGCAGTATCCCAAGGTTGCAACCCATCATTTAAGCCCAATTCAGTCTTGGCAAATTCACAAAGTTCTTTCCAGTCCCTTTGAGCGAATGGTTTCGACTTGCTAGCAAAGTTCGTGAGGAAGAGGTCAACCTCATCTACGGTATTGGCCATTTTCGGCGCCAAGCTGAGCGCTGCAAAATTAGCATAGCCAAGCATGCGTGCTTCTTCATCACGTAAGCGCAATTGATCGAGCATGTTCTGTGTGTTATCCCAATCCAGCTTGCCTTTGGCATATTCAGGCGCAAGCTCAGACGAGCGGGTCACATAGGCCTCGTACATCAGGCGACGCAGCGCTCGATTCTCCGAGTATTGCATTACTGGGTAGTAGGACGGGAAGTGCAGGGTGAACGCCCAGCCTTGCAGGTTCTTTTGCTCTGCGGTGTCGGCCGCCGCTGCTTTGACATCTTCCGGGAGGCCGATCAGATCGGCTTCATTGCTAATGAGGTGCACAAATCCATCGGTGGCATCTAAGACATGATCTGAAAATGCCTTGCCTAGAATGGCTTGTTCATCCTGAATCTGTGAGAAGCGTGGCTTATCAGCATCACTGAGTTCTGCACCTCCAAGCCGGAAGTCTCGCATAGAGTTTTCAATCACTTTTTTCTGCGCACGATTGAGTTTGGCGAACTCAGGACTCTTGCTCAGTTCTTTGAACTTTTGATAGAGCGCTAAGTTTTGTCCAAGACTAGAAAAGAATGCGGTGACCTCGGGAAGCATCACGCCATATGCGACTCTTAGCTCAGGGGTATCAGCAACGCTATTGAGATGAGAGATCACACTCCAAGATCTACCTAGAGCTTCCGTTGCATCTTCCAAAGGCTCCGCTAATTGATCCCAGGTCGATGGCGTCTTTGAGTCGGTCGCGAGGTCAACTGCATCCTGAGCATGCTTGAGCAAATACTCAATTGCTGGAGTGATGTGTTCGGGCTTAACTTCAGAGTAAGCGGCAATCCCACGACCAAAGGTCAACAGGGGATTATTTTGTAGAGCAGGGGGGAGGGTATTTTTGAGGGATGTAGTCATCCCTCTAGCTTAATGGATCTATGGCTTGGCTGCTTTTTCAGCAGCCTCCAAAGTATTCATGAGGAGCATGGTGATAGTCATAGGGCCGACACCACCGGGAACGGGGGTAATCCAACCAGCGACATACTTGGCAGTATCGAAATCGACGTCACCACAAAGCTTACCGTCGGGTAGGCGATTAATACCCACATCAATAACTACAGCACCATTTTTAACCATATCACCGGAGATCATCTTGGGTTTGCCAGTGGCAACCACCAGGATGTCCGCATCTTTGGTGTGGTGGGCTAGATCACGGGTCTTACTGTTGCAAATCGTGACTGTTGCTCCAGCTTGCAGGAGCAACATAGCCATAGGTTTGCCCACAATATTGGATGCGCCAATAATGACTGCACGAGCACCACGGATTGGGTAATCAATACTTTCGAGAATCTTCATGCATCCATAAGGAGTACAGGGCTTGAATTCTGGTTGGCCAACCATGAGGGCACCAGCATTAGCAACATGGAAACCATCAACATCCTTTTCTGGAGCGATCGCTTCGAGTACGCGCTCAGCAGCAATATGTTCGGGTAGCGGTAACTGCACCAAAATCCCATGAATTGCAGGATCGGCATTTAAGGTGGCGATACGGGCAAGCAACTCTTCTTCCCCCAATTCAGCAGAGTAGCGTTCGAGAATAGAGTGAAAGCCCACCTCTTCACAGGCTTTGACTTTGTTACGAACGTACACTTGGCTGGCGGGATTTTCACCAACAACGATTACTGCTAGACCTGGGCGAACTCCTTTAGCAGTAACAATGGCGCCACGCGCAGCAATCTCTGCGCGCAGTTTCTTAGAGAGGACGTTTCCGTCGAGTAATTGAGCAGGCATTGCGGTTAGTGATTGAGACAAAGATTAATTCGGTTGTGGATCAGATAGAGCAAGGCGCAGGAGGTCAGCTACTGTATTGACATTTAGCTTTTCCATAATGTTGGCGCGGTGTGCCTCAACCGTTTTAATGGAGATGCCAAGGTCATCAGCAATTTGCTTATTCAGGCGACCAGCAACAATGCGCTCCAAAACTTGACGCTCACGACCTGTGAGTTTGCTAAGCAAGCTTTGGGTAATCTTGCGTTGGCTAGCTTGTGAGTAATCAACCCGTGCTTTAGCAAGCATGCGATCAACCAACCCACACAGGTCATTTTCTTTAAAAGGTTTTTCGATGAAATCGACGGCACCACGTTTCATAGTAGAAACTGCCATCGAGACATCACCGTGACCAGTAATGAAGGCCACAGGCATTGGTAAATTTTCGCTAATCAAGCGCTCTTGTAATTCAAGACCAGACATTCCGGGCATACGTACATCCAGAATGGCGCAAGAGATCGTAGACTTATCCGTACTTTGCAAAGACTGCAAGAAACGTTCGGCGCTTGCATGGCAGCGGACTACATAACCATTGCTTTCAAGAAGCCAAGTAAGTGAGTCACGTACTGCTTCGTCATCATCAACGACGTAGACAACTTCTGCCTGATTTGGTTTGGTGCTAGCGCTTAAGTTCATTTTGGGTCTCGCAAGATAATTCGATTGGTAAGGCCATTAAACATTACCCGTAGTTTCAGGGGATTCCAAGGGTATCTGTATTGTAAAGGTGCAGCCGGCCAGCTTAGTGTGTTCCGCATCCATGGTGTTGGTGGCCCAAAGTCGACCATGATGGGATTCAATAATAGAGCGGCAAATATTGAGCCCCATACCCATTCCATCCGATTTGGTGCTGAAAAAGGGCTCAAACATGCGCTGTGAGACCGATTCTGCAATCCCAGCCCCGCCATCGCTGACTTGGATGCGGAGCATGGCTGGAAAAATGCTGGTGTCTAGATCAGCACTAATTTTGACGGGAGGGGCCGACCAGCGAGAGGAGAGGGGGTAGGCCTCTCTCGTGCTGTCCAAGCCATTTTTCAGTAGATTAACCAAAACCTGCAGGATTAATACAGGATCAATATCCACTTCAGGCAGATTTTCCGCCAACTCAGACGCAATAGTGAGGCGATGACGGTGCGCTTCAATTTCAACCAAGCCAACGGCATCATTGATGATGTCGCTAATGGCGGTCAATTTGCGTTGAGGCTCGCTGCGTTTTACAAAACCACGAATGCGTTGAATGATGGTTCCTGCGCGATGCGCTTGGGCGGATGCTTTCTCGAGCGCCGGCAAAATATCTTTAGTTAGTGCTGGATCGATGTTTCCTTCTAGTCGCTTGGCAACGCCCATGCAATAGTTTGAAATCGCTGAGAGGGGTTGATTTAGCTCATGCGCTAAGGAGGAGGCCATTTCACCCATGGTGGTTAAACGGCTAGTAAATTGCATGCGCTCTTCTTGTTGCCGAGCAATATCGTCGGCTTCTTTGCGGATGGTGATATCAGTAGCAATTAATAGCTGTGCAAGATGTCCGTCAACCCAAGGAATAAAGCGGCGTCGCACCTCATACCATTTGTTGCTGCCATCACTTAATTGCACCTCTTCAGATTCGGACTCTTGATACAGAAATGATGCTGGTATTCCGGGAGGAGAGTCCTGGAGATCCTCTGCAATATTGTGCAAAGTTTTGATATTGTTTTCTTGGTGGGCAAGTTGAAAGTGCCCTTTAGAGTCATTGCCAAAATTCTCGCGATAGAAACGATTTGCAAATAACAGTTCATCTGTCTCTAGTGACACCACAGAAACGGCTGCATCAAGACCTTCAAGCACAGTCGTGAAGCGCTCTTGCGCAGCAGCTAATTCTTCGCGGATCTTCTTAGGCTCAGAGATGTCGATTAATGAGGTGACCCAGCCAGTTTGTTTGCCCTTTTCATCAATAAGAGGGGCAATGAACGTACGCGTCTGAATTAATGAGCCGTCCCGCCTGAGAATAGCGCCTTCAATTCCCTTATTCGCATTGGCGCTGACACTTAACTGAAGAGCGCGATTCATTTTTTCCAGCAATTCATCCCGTCGTCCATCTGGCCAAAAAGGGAAGGGTGGCTTAAGGCCAATGAGCTCTTGAGCGCTCCAGCCGCTCATTTCACAAAATGCGCGATTCACATAGGTGATGCGCTTATCCATATCGTGCGCACGAATACCCACTGGGGTGGAATCTTCCATAGCATTACGAAAGTTCGTTTCAGTACGTAAATTGGCTTCCGCTTCTTGTCGCACTTGCATTTGTTTTAGAACCGACCACAAGCTCCAAATCACAAATGCGGATAATCCCAATACAACGCCAATCAACATGCGGAAAGTCAGATTGGTTGGAGGCGGGT
This sequence comes from Polynucleobacter sp. QLW-P1DATA-2, assembly GCF_001870365.1. NCBI lineage: Bacteria > Pseudomonadati > Pseudomonadota > Betaproteobacteria > Burkholderiales > Burkholderiaceae > Polynucleobacter > Polynucleobacter sp. QLW-P1DATA-2. Next base: position 279,583 of record NZ_LZMQ01000003.1, read on the forward strand.
AGGTGTCAATGCGTAAAGTCATATTTGGACTTAATACGCCAATATCTAAACTGGTTTGATTGCTAAAGGCGCGTTTGGGGACATCTCGGTCAGAGGAGATTCCAAGAACTCGGTCCTTATCGGTTAATAAGGTAAAGCGATAGTGAGCCTTTAGCTCACCAGGGATCACATCGAGTACGCCTTGGGCGGTGTAGAGAACTGCCAAAAAGCCAATGACTTCACCGCCAGCAATATTGGGGACGACTTGCCAAAAGACGGTCCTTCTCTCTTTGGCTAGCGGTTCTTCGCTGGGCAGGTTTAATGTGATGAATGGACTAAATGCAGCTCTACTGGTAACTCTGCTTAATTCAATTGCACTGATAAGGCCCTCGTTGGCAGCCTGATCATTTTGTGTTTTGCTAAACCAGTCTGTTTTGTTATTCGGTGGAATAGTCCAGATGCGCTGATTTTTTTCACTCAGCCAAATCACTTTAACTACTTCATGATTGTTAATTGCTAGATCATCTGCTTGATCTTGAACTAGCTGTTTAAGTTTTGCATCATCAGCACTGGCTGCAATTTCACGATTAATGGCGGTGAGTGACTCAAGATTATTCGCAAATCGCATCTGAATTCGTTGCTTGGCAAAGGAAAGCTCTCTAAATAGAGCTGCTTCTTGTTGATTCTTTTCTTGAAGGTGGAGCGTGCCCAAAATGATGCCCATTACTGAAGTAAAGAGCACGATGGCAAGAAGAGGGGTGTATACGAGATTAAATCCCCGTATTTTGCGGATCCATTGGAGAGGCCTAAAGATTAAGTTGTATAAAGCCGTGGATTTCATAGGAATAGCCCATTTTGCCTTATTAGGGCTAGGAAATGGGTTTCTTGACTATTGCAATAATCTTTATTTGCATCGCAATAAAATTCCATATTATGAGAAATATTATCATTATGTGGAAAATTGCTTGTTTACACCCATATACCTTCCTAGAATGTTGCCTATAAAGTGAATCACTAATGATGACGTAACTGATGTATCTATTGGAGACAAGATATGGCCGCAGTTCCAGACCAATTTTTAGGTAAACAAAATGATCAGGACGCAGATCCTGGAGAGACTCAAGAATGGTTGCAAGCCTTAGATGGCGTTATTCGCAACGAAGGTCCTGAGAGAGCTGCATATCTCATCGATCAACAAATTTCTCATGCACGAGTGAATGGGGTAAATCAACCCTTTCATGCAGAGACACCCTATATCAATACGATCCCTGTAGAAAACCAAGCGCGTTTACCGGGTGATCAAAACGTCGAGCACCGTATTCGTTCTTACACTCGTTGGAATGCAATGGCGATGGTTCTGCGTGCGAATAAAGATACCAACGTTGGTGGACATATTTCTTCATTCCAATCAGCGGCTACTTTGTATGACATTGGCTTTAATCACTTCTGGCATGCACCATCGCCAGAGCATGGTGGTGACCTGATATTTGTTCAAGGCCACTCAGCGCCCGGCGTATATGCACGTGCTTATATGTTGGGTCGCTTAAGTGATGATCAGCTGAATAATTTCCGTCAAGAGGTTGGTGGCAAAGGTATATCTAGCTATCCACATCCTTGGCTAATGCCAGACTTCTGGCAGTTCCCAACAGTATCAATGGGTCTGGGCCCCATCATGGCGATCTACCAAGCTCGCTTCATGAAGTATTTAAGAGACCGTGGATTTATTCAAGAGCAGGGTCGTAAGGTTTGGGCCTTCTTGGGTGATGGTGAAACCGATGAGCCGGAATCCCTGGGCGCGATCGGCATGGCTGGCCGCGAAAAACTCGATAACCTCATCTTTGTCGTCAACTGTAATTTGCAACGCTTAGATGGGCCAGTTCGCGGTAACGGAAAAATTATTCAAGAGCTCGAAAGTGAGTTCCGTGGTGCTGGTTGGAATGTAATTAAGGTGGTGTGGGGCGGTCAATGGGATGCTCTGTTTGCTCGTGATAAGAAGGGCATTTTGATGCAGCGCCTTGGCGAGATCGTTGACGGCCAATACCAAACCATGAAAGCCAAGAACGGTGCCTATGTACGTGAAACGGTTTTCAACACGCCCGAACTCAAAACTTTGGTTTCTGACTGGAGTGATGATGAGATTTGGCAGTTGAATCGTGGCGGTCATGATCCACATAAAGTTTATGCAGCCTTCCATGCAGCGGTAAATCATAAAGATCAGCCGACAGTGATCTTGGCACACACCATCAAGGGTTATGGTATGGGCGGTTCTGGTGAAGCAATGAATATTGCTCACCAGGCGAAGAAGATGAATGACGACGACGTTCGTCGTTTCCGCGATCGCTTTGAGATTCCCGTAAAAGATGATCAACTTGATGAAATGCCTTTAGTGAAGTTTGCTGAAGGCACTCCAGAACTCGAATACATGAAGGCGCGTCGCCAAGACTTGGGCGGCTATTTGCCACAACGTCGTATGAAAGCCGAAAGCTTGCCTGTTCCAGCATTGGATGTATTTGCACCATTGCTCGAGGCAACTTCTGAAGGCCGTGAGATTTCTACTACGATGGCATTTGTGCGCATGCTCAACACTATTGTCCGTGACAAAGTATTGGGTAAACGGGTAGTGCCAATCGTTCCGGATGAGTCCCGTACTTTTGGTATGGAAGGCATGTTCCGCCAACTCGGTATTTGGAATCAATTGGGTCAGCTCTACACACCAGAAGATCACGATCAATTGATGTTCTATAAAGAGGACAAGACTGGCCAGATTCTGCAAGAGGGTATTAATGAAGCGGGCGGTATGTGTGACTGGATCGCCGCTGCAACTTCTTACTCAACGCATGGCGTGCCAATGCTGCCGTTCTATATTTTCTACTCGATGTTTGGTTTCCAACGCATTGGCGACTTAGCTTGGGCAGCGGGTGATATGCGTAGCCGTGGTTTCTTGTTAGGTGGCACGGCAGGTAGAACCACTTTAAACGGTGAAGGCCTACAGCATGAGGATGGTCACAGCCATCTTTGGAGTGGTTCTGTTCCAAACTGCATCAGCTACGACCCAACGTTTTCCTTTGAATTAGCAGTAGTCATTCAAGATGGTATGCGTCGCATGCTTGAAGTGCAGGAAGATGTTTACTACTACGTCACTTTGATGAATGAGAACTACGCTCATCCGGCAATGCCTAAGGGTGCTGAGAAAGACATCATCAAAGGTATGTACAAATTGAAGTCTGTTGGTGATAGCAATGCTAAGTTACGCGTTCAACTCTTGGGCTCAGGTACGATTTTCCGTGAAGTGATTGAGGCAGCAGAAATACTCCAAAAAGATTGGGGTATTGCTTCTGATTTGTGGGGTTGCCCAAGCTTTACAGAGCTAGGGCGTGATTGGAACGCAGTGCACCGCGCTAATCTCTTGAATCCTACCGCGACACCAACACTGTCTCATGTTGAGAAGTGCTTAAAAGATACCTCTGGCTCGATTATTGCTGCAACTGATTATGTGCGCTTGTTTGCTGAGCAGATTCGTCCAGCGATTCAGCACATCGGTCGTCGTTACGAAGTATTGGGTACTGACGGCTTCGGTCGTTCCGATACTCGTGAAAAACTGCGCGACTTCTTTGAGGTTGATCGCCGTTGGGTCGTGATTACTGCCTTGAGATCATTGGTTGATGCAGGTCAGCTTGATCGTCAAAAATTGGCCGAAGCTATTAAGAAATATGGCATCGACATCACTAAACCAAACCCAATGACGGTTTAATACGAGATTAATTCATGAGTCAAATAATTGAAATCAAAGTTCCGGACATTGGTGACTATAAAGATGTACCTGTCATTGAGGTTCTTGTTAAGCCAGGTGATTTAGTCGAGAAAGAGCAATCTATTGTTGTTCTGGAATCTGACAAGGCCACTATGGATGTGCCCTCATCTCACTCGGGCATAGTTAAAGAAGTCAAAGTCAAGATTGGCGATAACCTTTCCGAAGGTTCTGTTGTCATTACTCTGGAAGAGGGTGCGGCAGTGTCAGCGCCAGTGATAGCTAGTGCTCCAGCTGCGGCAGTAAGTACTGCAGCACCCGTAAATTCAGGTGGCGGAGCGATTGAAATCAAAGTCCCAGATATCGGCGACTATAAAGATGTGCCTGTCATTGAAGTTTTAGTAAAAGCTGGTGATCAGGTTGAGAAAGAGCAATCTATTGTTGTTCTGGAATCAGACAAGGCCACGATGGATGTCCCTTCATCTCACTCGGGCATAGTCAAAGAAGTCAAAGTCAAAGTCGGCGATAGTCTTTCTGAGGGATCTGTTGTCGTGATTCTAGAAAGTGGATTGCCTACTTCTGCTGCGCCTGCTGCAGCCGTCCCAGCCTCTGTAGCTCCAGTAGCAAAAACAGTGGAGCCCCCCATTCCAAGAGCGCCAGCTCCTCCACCAATTAGCAATACGCCTCCGCCAGCGGATGCTGGAGTCAGTCACGCTAGTCCATCCGTACGCAAGTTTGCGCGTGAGCTCGGCGTCACCATTGCTCAAGTAAGCGGTTCTGGTCCCAAAGGGCGTATCACCCAAGAAGATGTACAAGCTTTTATAAAAGCAGCCATGAGCGGCGGCGCCGGTAGTCCAGCCGCAGCCTCAAGTGGCGGTAGCTTGGGCGGTCTGAATTTAATTCCATGGCCGAAGGTTGATTTCACGAAGTTTGGTGAGATTGAGCGTCAACCATTGAATCGCATTAAGAAACTCACTGCAGCTAACTTAGGCCGCAACTGGGTGATGATTCCTGCCGTTACTTATCACGAAGATGCTGACATTACTGATTTAGAAGCCTTCCGTGTTCTCACTAATAAAGAGAATGAGAAGAAGGGCGTCAAAATTACGATGCTCGCTTTCTTAATGAAAGCGGCTGTTGCTGCTCTAAAGAAATACCCAGAGTTCAATAGCTCACTCGACGGTGATGATCTGATTCTCAAGAAATACTTCAACATTGGCTTCGCTGCAGATACGCCGACAGGATTGGTTGTGCCAGTAATTAAAGATGCTGATAAGAAGGGCATCTTTGAATTAGCTAAAGAGACTTCTGAGTTGGCTGCCCTTGCGCGTGATGGCAAATTGAAGCCAGATCAAATGCAAGGCGCTAGCTTCACTATTTCTTCATTAGGCGGCATTGGCGGCACCTACTTCTCTCCGATTGTGAATGCACCTGAAGTGGCAATCTTAGGTGTTAGCAAAGCTGCTATGAAGCCAGTTTGGGATGGCAAGCAATTTGTGCCTCGCCTTGTTTGCCCATTATCACTCTCTGCAGATCATCGCGTGATTGATGGCGCATTGGCAACACGCTTTAATGTGTATATTGCACAACTCTTAGCCGACTTCCGTCGCGCTTCGCTGTAAGGAGGGTTTATGGCTAAGCAAACAATCCTCGTTCCAGATATTGGCGATTACTCAGATGTCCCAGTAATTGAAGTATTGATTAAAGTTGGTGATGTCATTGAAAAAGAGCAGCCCTTGCTGGTGCTTGAATCAGACAAAGCCACTATGGAAGTTCCAGCAGATGCTGCCGGAACGGTTACTAGTATTGCTGTCAAGTTGGGTGACAAAGTCAGCAAGGGAACTGTCATTGCTGAAATTGAGGCAAGTGCTGCCTCAGCGGCACCTGCTGCTATACCAGCAGCATCTACTCCGGCACAAACACCTCCGCCTGCTGCGCTAGCTCCAGCGCCAAAAGCAGGCCAGTACAGCGGCAAGGTAGATCATGAGTGTGAAGTATTGGTTCTGGGTGCAGGCCCTGGTGGTTATAGCGCGGCATTCCGTAGCGCTGACTTGGGTATGAATACCGTTCTCGTAGAGCGTTATGCCACTTTAGGTGGTGTGTGCTTGAACGTCGGCTGTATTCCATCCAAAGCATTGCTGCACACCACTTCTGTCATGGATGAAGTTAAGACTATGGCTAAACATGGCATCACCTTTGGCGCACCTAAGATTGAGATTGATCAATTGCGTGGCTATAAAGAATCCGTCATTGCCAAACTCACTGGCGGATTAGCTGGCATGGCAAAAGCACGTAAAGTAAAAGTTGTGCGTGGCTTAGGCCGTTTCTTAGACGCCAATCACGTTGAAGTGGAATTAACAGGTGGCGATGGCCAAGACTTAACAGGTCAAAAAGAAGTGGTGCGCTTTCAGAAGGCCATTATTGCGGCGGGTAGTCAACCGGTAAAGTTGCCTTTCTTGCCAGAAGATCCTCGAATTGTGGATAGCACTGGAGCACTCTTACTAAAGAGTATTCCGAAAAGAATGTTAGTTATCGGTGGCGGCATTATTGGCCTTGAGATGGCAACGGTCTATAGCACCTTGGGTTCACGTATTGATATTGCTGAGATGATGGATGGCCTCATGGCCGGCGCAGACCGTGATTTGGAAAAAGTCTGGGAGAAGTTCAATGCCGGGCGCTTTGAAAAGATCATGCTCAAGACCCGTGCTGCTAAGGCTGAAGTTAAGCCGGACGGCATACAAGTCAGTTTTGAGGGTGAGAATGCACCTTCTGAGCCACAGACCTATGATTTAGTTCTAGTTGCCGTTGGTCGCACTCCAAACGGCAAGAAGATTGCTGCTGATAAAGCAGGTGTGCAAGTCGATGAACGTGGATTTATTCCAGTTGATAAGCAAATGCGTACCAACGTCCCCAATATCTTTGCGATTGGTGACTTGGTTGGTCAACCAATGTTGGCTCATAAGGCCGTACATGAAGGGCACGTTGCAGCTGAAGCAGCAGCAGGTGAGAAATCTTACTTTGATGCCAAGCAAATTCCATCGGTTGCGTATACCGATCCAGAGGTGGCTTGGGCTGGTTTGACTGAAGAGCAGTGCAAGGTTCAAGGTATTGCCTATGAAAAAGGACTCTTTCCATGGGCTGCTAGTGGTCGTGCGATTGCCAATGGTCGTGATGAAGGTTTCACCAAATTAATCTTTGATGCTAAGACCCATCGCATTATTGGTGGTGGCATTGTCGGTACCCATGCGGGCGATCTAATTGGCGAAGTATGTCTTGCCATTGAGATGGGCGCTGATGCAGTCGATATTGGTAAAACCATTCACCCACACCCCACTTTGGGTGAGTCAGTAGGTCTTGCTGCAGAAGCAGCTCACGGTCACTGCACAGACTTGCCACCAGTCAAGAAGAAGTCCTAAAGACTTTAGCTTCCAAAGGACCACAAAAGAAAAGGCCCTGAGAGATCGGGGCTTTTTCTTTATGAATTTTAAGGATAGAAATTTAAGAAATCAGACTTGAATTTAGCTCCCGGATTCGCTCATCCACATAGTAGCCACCGGCTTCCGTATAGCGTAGGTACTTGCATCCACAATGCTTACATTCATATACCTCAGACTTGTTATAAGGGTGAAAGGCAATTGAGATCGGAGCATCCTTAGACCACATATCCGTTCCTTTAGGATGATCTTCGTCCCAGCATTCAGGAGCGTCTTCTACCCTTAGGGTGCCAATGCACTCTAGAGAGTTTGTTGTGAAGCCACCTGGGATACTTTCCCAGCCATTACAGGTGAGTGACTTACAGTCAGGGCACTTATCTTTAGGGTCAAAAGACTTGGCGATCGATAGTAATTCGTCTCTATTAAGGCTTTTGGTCATTTCAGTAAGTTTTTGTCTATAAATGTACTGAGTAAGGTATATTTTTACTAAAGAACAAATCTTAGTATATCTACGTAACAGGCGTGCATAAACTTCAAAATAAAAGAGGATGACAGTATGAGTTATGGGTACCAAATTAACCCCAGAAAAGAAGCCTTCAAGGAAGGTATTGCCGCTTTAACAGGCCTAGCCACTTCAGTGGTAAGTGATGTTCTTGGGAGAACTATTGGGGCGGTGGATATTTTGCCTGTTAATAAGTCGCCAGTATCTGTTTGCGGTAATGCAGTTACTGTAAGCGTTTGCTCCGGTGATAACTTAATGCTTCATAAGGCGCTGCAAATCCTCAAACCAGGCGACGTGTTAGTGGTAGATGGCGGTGGTGATATTTCCCGCGCCTTGTTTGGTGAAATCATGATGACCGTTGCCAAATCCAGAGGTGCGATTGGTGCGGTATTTGATGCAGCAATTCGTGATGTAGAAGCTTTTGAAAAACATCGCTTCCCTTGCTGGGCTCGCGGCGTCAATATGCGTGGTCCTTATAAGGATGGCCCAGGCAGTATTAATGTCCAAGTATCCATTGGTGGCATGGTGGTAAATCCAGGTGATGTCATTTTAGGAGACTGTGACGGCATCATTGCCTTATCTCCTAATATTGCTTTAGAGGGTGCGCGCTTAGGTAAAGAAAAAGAGGCTGTTGAGCGCAAAACCATTCAATCTATTTTGGATGGTCAATACGATGATGCTTGGATTGATGTCACTCTTAAGCAAAAGGGTGTCTTATGATGTTGCGCTTGCTAATTGCTAGCATTTTGAGCGTAGCCGCATTCTATTCACATGCTGCATATCCAGATAAATCGATTAAATTTTTAGTTCCATGGCCTCCAGGTGGAGCAACAGACCAGGTTGCCCGCATCTTGGTTCAGCCTTTGACTAAAGAGTTGGGTGTCTCAGTATTTGTTGAGAACAAAGGTGGTGCTGGTGGCAATATTGGCACTCAAGCCTTTCTTCAAGATAAGCCTGATGGCTATTCAATCTTGATGGCAACTAGCTCAACGAATGCTGCCGGCCCTCATCTATTTGCAAATCAAGGCTTTGATGCTGCAAAAGATTTCACACCAGTGGTGTTGGTATGTACGATTCCAAACATCATGGTTGTTCCGGCATCTTCGCCTTGGAATAGCTTGAAGGACTTAATGAATGATGCCAAGCAAAATCCAGGAAAATTTACTTATGGCTCTGCTGGTATTGGTGCCTCACAACATCTAGCTGGTGCGCAGTTTAAAACAGTGACAGGTTTGGATATTCGTCATGTGCCTTATAAGGGTAGTGGTCCTGCTGCAGTAGATCTAATGGCTGGCCATATCGATATGATGCTTGATACAGGCTCTATGGCTAACATAAAGGGCGGCAAACTAAAAGCCTTGGGCGTAGCATCTGATAAACGTGTTCCTGAGTTACCTAACGTGCCAACTATGAGAGAAGCAGGTGTGCCGATGGTAGCTAATGCTTGGTATGGCGTTATGCTTCCGGCAGGGGCTCCAAGGGATGTAACAGAAATGCTCAATACTGCATTCAACAAGGTGCTCAAAGATCCTGAAGTGAGAATGCGTCTCCAATCTATTGGGGCGCAAGTGGATGGTGGCTCTGTTGCGGAATTTACTAAATTCTCACAGTCAGAAATTAAGCGTTATGAAGGCATCGTCAAAATGTCAGGCGCTCCAAAGGAGTAAATCAAATGAAAAAAATTATCTTTGGCTTCTGTATTGCCATCAACTTACTATTTGCAGGCAATCTGTTGGCTCAAGACTATCCGAATAAGCCTATCAAGGTTTTAGTTGGCTATGCCCCAGGCGGTGCTGTTGACCTGGTTGCCAGGACTTTAGGACAAAGTCTATCTACTTCAATGGGGCAGCCAGTAGTCATTGAAAATAAACCAGGAGCCGGTACTAATATCGCTGTTAAGCAATTGATCGATAGTCCGCCAGATGGTTACACCTTGATGGTTGCTGCAAACGCACTTGCAGCCAATATGTCTTTGTATAAGCCTCAACCATTTGACATTGATAAAGACATCACCCCAATTGCCATGATTGGACGAGTGCCAGTGGTAATTGCAACATCAGCCGATAGTAAATATCAAAAGTTATCCGATTTAATTAAGGCCGCAAAGGCAAATCCTGATTTTATTACCTATGGGACTCCTGGTAATGGGGCGACTCCCCATATGGCTATGAAATTTTTTGAGCAAGCTGCTGGAATTTCTTTAAAGCATGTTCCTTATAAGGGTGGATCTCCTGCAATTACGGATTTGATTGGCGGTCAATTAGATTTAGTTGCAGTCAATATGTTGGAAGTGGCACCTCATGTGAAAAGTGGCAAGCTTAAGATTGTTGCCGTCATGAGTTCAAAGCGCTCACCATTATTTCCGGATGTACCGACAGTGGCAGAGTCTGGCTTCCCAGGTTTTGAAGCATCCGTTTGGTATAGCTTGATTGCGCCCGCCAAGACTCCAGCTGCAATCGTGAAGATACTCCATACTCAGGTGGAGAAAGCATTGCAATCTAAAGAGATGATAGAGCGATTGGGCTCTGTTGGGGGAGAGGTTAGTCCTGGAACAATGGCACAATTTACTGCCTACTTGAATTCAGAGCGCAAACGATACGAAAAATTGGTACGTGAAGCCAATATTCAGCCAGATTAACAAAGGTTATTGAATGACACTGTGGCGTAGCGGAAAACGAATCCTCTCAACATTATTTTGTTTGGCGTTATTTGCTTGTGCAGGCGCACCAAGTAATACTCTTGCGCCGCAGGGTAGTTTGAGAATGGGTTTGTATAAGGGTACGCCTACGTCTATTCTTCCAGCAGAGGGCTTAAAACCGATTCGAGGCATTGGATACGATCTTGGCGAAAGTCTTGCCGCACAAATCGGCTCGCAGTATACGCCAGTGGTGTTTGAAAAAAACGCTGATGTTCTATCTGCCGTAAAAAATAATGAGGTTGATCTAGTTTTTACTAATGCTAGTGCAGACCGCGCGAAATATATTACGTTTTCAAAGACGGTCATCCGGATTGAAAAAGGATTTTTAATTGGCCCGAAGAGTTCGCTGCATTCGCAAGCAGAAATTAATCGTACCAAGATTAAAATTGGCTATAGCGTAGGCAGTAATTCGCAGGCGGAGTTGCCAACTTTGATTCCGAATGCTACTTTGGTTCAGACAAGCTCAACCAAACAAGCTATTGCGATGTTGAAAACAGGGGAGATCGATGGTTTCTCTACCAATAAAGCAATTCTGTATCAGATGGCTGCCTCAGTTCCAGGTTCAAGAGTATTGCCTGATGTCATTGGATATGAAAATCTGGCTTTAGGAGCCCCGATTGCTCGCCAAGGCGCGGCTGAGTACCTCAATGAGTTTGTAGATCAAATGATGGCAAACGGAAAGCTCAAGCAATTCATACAGCATTCGGGTCTTCAAGGCGTAGCTCCGAATTAACTCATCAAAGAAAGCAATAGATGATTATTGATTGTCATGGTCATTACACAACAGCTCCAAAGGCACTCAGGGCTTGGCGTGATGCCCAAATTGAAAACCTCAATACACCTGAATTGGGGCCTAAAGTATCCGACTTAAAAATCAGTGATGACGAAATTCGTGAATCAATTGAATTAAATCAACTTGCCAGGATGAAGGAGCGGGGCATTGATGTCACCATTTTTTCTCCACAGGCGAGTTTTATGACTCACCATATTGGCGACTTTAATACCTCCGCTACATGGGCGGCTATTTGTAATGAACTTTGCTATCGAGTAACGCAGTTATTTCCTAAAAACTTTGTTGGTGCTGCAATGCTGCCACAGTCACCCGGTGTTGATACCAGTACTTGTTTGCCCGAAATGCGCAAATGTATTAATGAATATGGTTTTGTTGCTATCAACCTCAATCCTGATCCTTCTGGCGGCCATTGGCGCGATCCCCCTCTAGGCCATAGCTATTGGCATCCAATCTATCTGGAGATGATTGCTCTGGATGTGCCTGCAATGATTCATGTGAGTACAAGTTGCAATGATTGCTTTCATACGACAGGTGCGCATTACCTAAACGCAGATACCACTGCATTCATGCAATGTCTCACTTCTGATCTGTTTGCTAAGTTTCCAGCACTGCGTTTCTTGATCCCGCATGGAGGTGGAGCAGTGCCTTATCACTGGGGTCGATTTAGAGGGCTAGCAAGGGAGATGAACATCCCAGATATTCATCAAAAACTCTTAAACAATATTTATTTCGATACCTGCGTGTATCACCAGCCTGGAATTAATCTTCTGACAGAAGTCATCCCGGCTAAGAATATTTTATTTGCATCGGAAACCTTTGGAGCAGTCAAAGGAATCGACCCGGACACCGGTTTCTACTTTGACGATACCCGCCGTTATCTCAAAGCCGTTGATGGTTTAAGTCAGCAAGAGAAAGAAATGATCTTTGAGGGCAATGCCCGTAAGGTCTTTTCTAGGTTGAATGCTAGATTTCCAGCTTAAGGGTTAAATACAAAGCCCCGAGAGATCGGGGCTTTTGCGCTATAAAGCTTCTTATGATTACTTTTTCTTAGATGCTTTGCTTGCAGTTTTGCTAACGGTATCAGCTGCTGTATTGATGTTAGTTTGCGCAACTTCAACGGCATGCTTAACAGCCTTTTGACTCGTTTCATAAACGTTGTTAGCTGATGCAATTGCATGTTTGAGCGCTTGAATGGCTACATCAGAACCGGGAGGGGCATTTTTAGTCCATTCTTCAACTAGCGCATTCATTTTCTTTTGACCGGCTGCAAATTCCTTCTCAGCAGATTTAGTGAAGCTGTCTTGGGTTTCATGAGCCAATTCATATAAATGACGGCTATAAGAAATAATTTTTTCAGCGATAGGTTGAACGGTTTCTGCCTGATGAGCAAGAAGCTGTTGAATATCTTTTACTTCCAATGCTTTCTTGGCATTATTTACGCTATCACTCAAACTTTGCTTTGCGATTGCTAAATTGAGTTCAACTAATTTTTCAATGCTCTGCAGCGCTTGGTTGGTCAAGCCAGTCAGAGTTTCTAAATTGGCTTTTTGTGCCGCTGCGATTTGTTCTGGCGTTAAGTTCATCTCGGTCCCTAAGTTTGGGTGGTTTTCTTGTTTGTACTATGACCCCCCGATCAGATTGGGTCAACTAATGATTTATGCACCATTATATGGCGCTCATATGGCGATGTATCCGGTGTATTGGATGCAGGGGGTCTATGCATCAGCACAAGGGGGGGGATCTAAAAAAGAGCCTAAAATCAGTGCTTGTTCAAAAAACCAATATTTTCAGCAAGTTACTAATGAAGCTTAGCCAAGACGACCTTATTGCACCATTATTTGTATTGATTTGGAGCACTGGGTTTGTTATTGCACGTTTGGCGATGCCTTACGTAGAGCCGGCCACCTTTCTATTTTGGCGATTTATGGGTGTTATTGCGGCGATGGCAGCTTTAAGCTTAGTCTGGCGCATCACTTGGCCTAGTTGGTCTCAAATGAAGCATATTGCGGTTGCGGGGGTCTTACTTCAGTTTGGATACTTATTGGGTGTTTGGTGTGCCGTAAGACTAGGAATGACGGCTGGGCTAGTTGCCATCATTGTTGGCCTCCAGCCTATTTTGACAGCTTGGTTCGCCGCTTGGATTTCAGAGAGAGTATCGCCACGCCAATGGATAGGCTTGGGATTTGGTTTTGCTGGTGTTGCTTTGGTGGTTGCTGAAAAGATTGGTTTTGCTCACATTCCCCTGGTGAGCTATGTGCTGGCGTTTGCTGCACTGTTATCCATTACCTTTGGAACCTTGTATCAAAAGAAATACTGCCCGGTATTTGATCTACGGGCCGGCTCATCTATTCAGTTTGGCGTATCTGCCTTTCTTTGTTTCTTCTGTATGTACTTCTTCGAAACAGGTGTAATGGTTTGGAATCTTCCGGTCATTAGCGCGCTGCTATGGGCAATCTTTCCTTTGTCAATTGGCTCTATTAGCCTGCTGTTCATGATGATTCGTAAAGGGGCTGCAACTAAGGTAACCAGTTTGCTGTACTTAACCCCTCCAACTACTGCGCTAATGGCTTGGTTGTTGTTTGATGAACCTTTTACTCTGATGATGGCACTGGGCCTGTGTTTGACAATGACTGGTGTTGTGCTGGTAAACGCTCGTCAAGTCAATACCGTAGCCACGATTGCTGAGTAAGGGTGAGATAGGAATTACCTGGTGGACTGAAATAACCTAGATGGAGCGAATAATTCCGTTTTTCATCTAGAAATTAATTATCATTCCGTATGTTGAAAGTTTTGGAAGGTATTTTGGAATGCGTTTGAATCGTTTTTGGCTCTTTGCTCTTACCTTGGTGTTTGCCTGTGGCGCATTAGAAATGGCGCCAGCATTAGCCGCCAGCAAAGATAAAGATAAGCAAACCAAGAGTAGCAAGGTAGTAGTCAAGTCTCCAAAGAAGCCTAAAGCGGTTCGCGTTACAGTTACTCGTTCTAATGCACCTGTGGTAGCTGGCCCACCATCTTTGGCCACAGCTTTGGGATTACGCGGACAACGCGATGAACTCAATCTGAAATCTAGTGTTGTGATGGTGGTCAATCAAGACACAAAAGATGTGTACTTTGAAAAAAATCCTTCCGTCAGTTTGCCTATTGCATCAATCACCAAGTTAATGACTGCGATGGTAGTCCTTGATGCAAAATTGCCCATGGATGAAACCATCATCATTAATCCAGAAGACGCACACATCTATAGGCACTCACGCTTAGCAGAGGGTACTGTTCTCACGCGTGAGGATGCATTACATCTTGCCCTTATGTCCTCTGAGAACCGCGCCGCCTATACCTTAGCCAGAAACTACCCGGGTGGTCTGCCGGCGTTTATTTCTGCCATGAACCATAAGGCAAAAGATATAGGAATGGATCACACTCACTTTGAAGATCCAACTGGTTTGACGAGTGAGAATGTGGCATCTGCTGAAGATTTAACTCGCATGCTTAATGCAGCTTATCAATATAAAGTGATCCGTGAGTTTTCAACTTGGCCAGATATGACTATGGTCATTGCCGGTCGCCCACAAAAATTCTTGAACACTAATCGTCTGGTGCGTTCAGGAGATATGGATATTGGCTTGCAAAAAACAGGATTTATTAATGCGGCCGGTAGATGTTTGGTGATGCAGGCTAAGGTGAATAACACGCCACTGCTATTGGTGTTCTTAGATTCTGTTGGTACTCAATCCCGTTTTGCTGATGCAGTACGTGTACGTGATTGGTATGAGCGTATGCCTTCAGGCGCGCAGCCAATTCGTCGCTTAATGTAATGAGATTGAGCTAGGCGGATGTGCCTGGCTCAGTAGATTTAGGTTTATAGCCCATGCCCTTGGAGATCTGTAGGGCAGTGTCCTGCAGCGATCGCAGCCAATCGGCTTGAATACGATCGGTTGGAGCGCTCAGTGACAAACCGGCGACTAATTTTCCAGTGTCATCCAAAATAGCTGCGGCAAGACAACTTACGCCGAGTTCTAATTCTTCATCATCCCGTGCATTGCCAACCCGGCGCACATGATTCAATTCAGATTCGAGCTTTGCTAAGTCTGTAATGCTGTTGCGAGTGTGGCCTGACAGCCCTGTACGGGTGACATACGCACGAACTTGATTAGCATCATCGCTAGCTAAGAATAGTTTTCCAACTGAGGTTAGGTGTAGGGGCGCTCTTCCGCCAATAGCACGCACAACCTGCATGCCGGACCGTTCGCTATAGGCGCGATCAACATAAACAATTTCATCGCCTTGGCGCACGGAAAGATTAACAGTCTCGCCAGTTAGCTTATGCAGAGTACGCATTGGTACTTGCGCAGCTTCACGCACAGACAGTCTTGCCTTCACCAAATTACCTAGCTCCAGCAGTTTTAATCCCAGGCGATAAGTGCCGCCATCACCGCGCTCAACTAGTCTGCAGGCAACCATGTCATTCAGAATGCGATGAGCAGTAGAAGGGTGGAGACCAGTCTGCTCCGCTAGGTTTTTAAGGCTGCTGGATTCTTCATGCTCGGCTAAGGCATCGAGCAAATTCATCATGCGCTCCACTACCTGGATAGCTGTTTTAGCAACTTCCCCGGTGGATTTAGAGGTTTTGACAGTTTTGCTTGAATTCATAGGGTTTATTGTAGCGATTCCATGCCATATTGCATATTATGAAATGCAATCTAATAGAAAAAGAGCCCCATGAGCACGCTCTTGGTGCGATTCGTGCAAATGAAATGCGCTATTGAGGTATCTAAGACTGCCTTAAGGCTTTTGCGCACTCATTGACAAGATCTGGGCCTCGATAGATTAAGCCGCTGTAGAGCTGCACTAAGCTTGCTCCTGCCATGATCTTTTCTCTTGCATCAGCGCCCGACAAAATACCACCTACACCAATAATGGGTAAGTGATTACCAAGTCGTGCCTTAAGTGCTTTGATGACGACGTTGGATGCAATACGAACAGGCGCACCTGAAAGCCCACCCATTTCCTCGCCATGCTGCATGCCTTGAACTGCATCTCGTGCAATGGTTGTATTGGTGGCAATCACAGCATCTATTCCGAACTCCATTAAGAGATCAGCAATCAGGTGAATGTCACCTTGATCAAGATCGGGGGCAATTTTCAGAAATAGGGGTTTGCGAACGCCATAGCGATCACTCAAACGTTTTCTTGCATCATCTAAGCTGCCCAGCAATGCACGCAACATTTCTTCTCCCTGCAGTGCACGCAGATTCTGAGTATTAGGTGAAGAGATATTCACGGTAATGTAGGTGGCAACGTCATATACAGCCTCCATCGCCTGCACATAGTCGCTAGCCGCATTCTCAATGGGCGTAGTCGCATTCTTGCCAATGTTTAAGCCTAGTACGCCGCCATCTTGCCAAAAGCGTGAATGACGCACACGTGTCACGCATGCTTCTACACCATCATTATTAAAGCCCATGCGATTAATGATGGCCTGTGCTTCTGGTAAGCGAAACATCCGTGGTTTTGGATTCCCTGCTTGTGGGCGCGGAGTGACCGTACCAATTTCTAAAAAACCAAATCCGAGTGCGGCAAGCGAATCAATATGTTTGCCATCCTTATCTAGGCCCGCAGCTAGACCGACTGGATTGGGAAAGGTAATACCACAAAGTTTCTGTGGATCAGTAATTGGTTTTGTAATCAACTGATTCAACAAGCCCCAACGCTGAGCACGATCTAAATTGCTGAGGGTAAGGTCGTGGGCTTTTTCTGGGTCAAGACAAAAAAGCCAAGGGCGTAAAAGAGAATAGCGATCGATCATGGGTAGATATTATGAACCAGTCAGTGGTTGCCAATGATCGTCGATTAGTCCTTCCATTGGCTGAAACTTGGCCTTGTAGGACATCTTTTCACTCTCTTGAATATAGTAACCAAGATAAAGGTAAGGAAGGTGTAGTACTCGCGCCTGCTCCACTTGCCAGAGGATGCTGTAGCTACCAAAGCTAGCGGAGCTATCAGTGGCATCGTAGAAGGTATACACCGAGGAAATGCCTTGTTCCAAAATATCAATCATGCTCACCATTCGAAGGCGACCAGGATGTGGATCATGAGGCCCATCTCTAAACTCAACAATCCGAGAGTTGACACGGCTTTGCAATAAAAATTGCATGTACTGATCTTGGTCATCGCTATCCATGTCACCACCGGCATGGCGTTCGTTCTGATAGCGCTGATAGAGTTGATAGTGTTCTTCTTGATAACCTAAGTTGAGAACAAAGGCCTCTAGGCCAGCATGCTTTTTCCAGGCCCGCTTTTGACTGCGCGTAGGGGTAAATTGATCCACCAAAATGCGGGTAGCAATACAAGCCTTGCATTCATCACAATATGGGCGGTAGGTATACAGACCGCTGCGACGAAATCCTGCATTTAAAAGCTCGTTATAGACATCGGCATGAATGAGGTGTGAGGGTGTAGCGACTTGAGAGCGGGCAGTCTTACTTGGCAGGTAACTGCATGGGTATGGAGCAGTTGCATAAAACTGCAGAGCGGTTAAGGGTAGTTCTTTAAGCCGTGTCATAGCCAGTAAGTCAGAATATTCTTATCAAAATCCCAAGGTTTCTTAATATTAGTTTGATTTAAGGATATTTGCAGTTGCTGCAAAAATAACTGCCTGGAGATTGGTGCAGCGCCCAGGGAGTCTAGATGGGCTGTCTCTTGTTGGCAATCAATCATGGCTACCTGATTCTGTGCGCACCAGGCACATAGCGCTGCCAAGGCCATTTTGGAGGCATTGGGTTTGCGGCTAAACATGGATTCTCCGAAGACCATACCTCCAATAGCGACGCAGTACAAGCCGCCAATCAGATCGTCGTTCTCAATCAGAGCAATGCTATGAGCAAAGCCTTCTTCATGAATTGTCGTATAAGCATCCATGATTTCATGGGTGATCCACGTGCCGTCTTGATCCTTTCGGTCGCTGGTAGCGCATGCCCGAATGACTGAGCCAAAATCAGCATCTACTACTAGTTGGCTTTGAGAATCTTGGCAAAAGTGGCGAATATTTTTTCTTAAAGACTCGCTGCATTTGAAGTTAGTCGGTTTTAAAACCATGCGGGGATGGGGAGACCACCATAAAACGGGTTGCTTATCCGAGTACCAGGGAAAGATGCCCAGTTGGTAGGCTTGCAATAGTTGGCCAGGATAAATGCGCTCGCTGACCGCAATGAGTCCAGGAACGCTTGGATCGGGATCTGCTGTTAGCAGCGGATTCGGAAAGGAATCGTTTGGCCCTAGCCAAGTAATTTGACTCATGTTACGGAATTAAATTCTCTCTGAAGGGAGAACATCGCGACTGCGTACATGAAACTCTCCATCAAGCACGCCAGCTGCGCGATCGGCAAAGAACCATTCCAGAGTTTGTTTAACAGTGGGAAAAGCTAATTCGCCCCAAGGGATTTCATGTTCATGAAAAAGAGCTACTTCAAGACTCTCTTCTCCAACTGAAAACTCAGATGTGTGCATTTTCGCAAGGTAAAAAAGATGCACCTGTTCCGCATGGGGAACATTGAGCAATGAGTAGAGCGGGCCAATTTCTACAGTAGCACCGGCCTCTTCTAGTGTTTCTCGTGCTGCGCCATGACTTGTACTTTCACCCAACTCCATAAAGCCGGCCGGCAATGTCCAATAGCCATGACGGGGTTCAATTGCACGCCGACACAATAAAACTTGATTGCCAAATACGGGGATGCTGCCAACGACATTTCTAGGATTTTGATAATGGATGCTGCTACAGGCTTCGCATACATGACGCTCACGAGAATCATCTGCAGGGATCTTGATTGTTAAGGGTGCAGCGCAGTTGGGGCAATACTTCATGCGAACTTTCTAAAAGTGGGCTTTGATAGCGCCTCGCAAGGCATTGCTAAGAATAATCTCATCCGCCATTGAAACATCTTTAATAGTAAGGTTGCTTTCACGGACATTCATAGAGGGGTCAGCAAGTAGGGCGGCGCGCATCACTCCAGGTAATAGGCCAGCAGATACTGGTGGAGTGAGCCATTCTGCGCTTCCTTTAGGTTTAATAAAGACGCTCGTTCTTCCACCTTCTGTTACAAATCCTTGTTCGTTGATGAACAGGGCATCAAATCCCCCTAGTTTGACAGCGGTTTGCCACGCTAAATCATAGAGCAGGCGCTGACTTACTTTATGGCCTAGCAAGGCATCCCCTGAAGGCAGGGTGATATCGCCCGGCAAAATGTCTTGAGCCCAAAAAATCTTTACTGGCTCTTTCACGTCTTCAAGGATGCCAGTGGTGATGCTGAAATTACCATTCACATCAAGATCTAATCTAAGTCTGTATGCCAAGTGTTGGTCGAGAGCTGCGCAGGCACTCGAGATAGCATCAATAACATTCGCTTTATCAAAAGTGATGCCAAGACAGCCTGCTGAATGCTGCATGCGAGCAAGATGTTGCTCTAATCTTTGGGGTGAGCCATTCGCCAAGGCGATAGTTTCAAATATACCCGTAGCGCTCGGAAGATTTCTCAAAAAAGCAGACTTAATGCGGCACTCCTGCCATTCTTGTGCTGCGTTTGAGTCAATGGTGATGCCTGCACCAACGCCGAGAGTAAACCGAGCAGCTTGAGACTGATCATCGCGCTCAATTTCCATGGTTCTAATAGGAACGCTAAAGGCAAAGTCTCCATTGGGGTCTAACCATCCTAAGGCGCCGCAGTAGTAGCCTCGATCTTGTGACTCAAGCTCTTGAATGATTTCCATGCTGCGCTTCTTTGGTGCCCCAGTGACTGAGCCACAGGGAAAGATGGCATACAAAATATCGCGTAATGTGACATCGGGCTTAATTTGCCCTTGCACGGTTGAAGTCATCTGCAATACATCGCCATGTCTGGCAACCTCAAATAATTTGGGGACGGTGACGGTATTGGGTAAGGAAATACGGCTAAGGTCGTTGCGCAGCAAATCGACGATCATCACATTCTCAGCTTGATTTTTAGGATCATCCGATAATGCACTTGCCGCTTCAGACAACGCGTTGGCAGTGCCTTTCATCGGCATCGCTTTGAGCGTGTCGCCTCTGCGCTCGATAAACAGTTCTGGAGATTGAGAGAGAAGGTAGTGAGAGCCCTGGGCTATATAAGCCCCAAACCTTCCGGGCTGTCGCTCACGTAGGCGTTGATATAAAGCCAGCGGCGCACCATAAGTCTTGCCGGTAATGCGGTAGGTATGGTTGATCTGATATGTATCGCCAGCACGAATGTATTCTTGAATCTGATTGATATCAGCAGAAAACTGTTGCTCATCAATAGATTCTTGAACATCCAAGACACCTGCGATTCTTTGTGATGAATCGAGTTTGTCTAAGTGATGGCGAATCAGCCCATCAAGCTGATCTTTAGAAAGTTTTCTAAATTCTGTAAACGACCAAGCTTCAATTAGTGGATGGGGGCTGACTGATCCCTCGCGTTGTGGGAGTTGGTGAATCGATCTTCCCAATTCATAAGCGAATGAAGCGACAACATAATGACCTTGCTTTAAAGAATCGGATATCTCGCTCAAGCAAGTCTGAATGGCATTACGATCGGTAGCATGATCACCACTGGGCTGAATACACCAATAGCGCAGTGGTGATTCATAGGCGCGACTGCTAGGGTTGGCCGCCGTGCTTTGCGCATCATCTAGCAAAATCATGGTGGCGTATTCAAGAGTAATGAAGACTTATTTCAGGATCATCGCTGATTCGATAAGCACTGGCTTAGTTGGAACATCAGCCATTCTGCCCATACGTGGTGCGGGAGCTACCATGGTGGGTACTTTACGGATTGCATCAATTGTTTGGGTTCCAGAAATCACTTTTCCAAATACGGTGTAACCATTGCCCATAGCGTTAGGGTAATTCAGGGCATCATTGTCTTTCACGTTAATGAAAAACTGTGCGGTCGCAGAATCGGGATCAGATGTGCGTGCCATAGCAATGGTGTAAGTATTGTTCTTAAGGCCATTGTTAGCTTCTGATGCTACCGGGCCATCAGTTGGCTTTTGCACAAGATCAGGTGTAAAGCCTCCGCCCTGGATCATGAAGCCATCGATCACACGATGAAAAATAGTGCCGTTATAAAAACCACTCTTCACATAATTCAGAAAGTTTGCAGTTGTTTTTGGGGCCTTCACATCATCGAGCTCAACCACAAAGCTCCCCATATTGGTCTTAAATTCCACCTTCGGTCCAGCTAAAGCAGCTTGACTAGCAAAACAACTAGTGATGAAAATAAGACTGGCTAATAGCTTACGCATAAAGACTCCTGAATTGGTTAATGGTGATATAGCTGATTGTATTGCTCAATGGCGCTACGTAATAAAGTCAAACTATGAAGGCAAGCCACTGGGAATAGTGCCCGCATTGGTATAAGGGGCTTCGTCAAACATACTAGGTCGAGCCAGGTAATCAAGTGTCCAGTCAATAGTATCGACGCCCCAAAAGCAGTGTTGATTGACGATAAGGGCAGGCACCCCAAATGCCCCATCTGCTTTAGCTTGATTGCTATTGGCCATCAGCTGTGCTTTGACTGCAGGAGATTCAGGTTTGAGTGTATCTTCAGGCAAACCTAAGTAGATGCAAAATTCTGACCAAGAAAGATTGGGGTCCTTACCCTCCATCCAAACATAATCAAAGGCTCGCTCTACCATTTTCCAATTTGCGTTTTGCTCTATCAACAAGCGTTGAGGTGCTACTGTCATAAATGGATGATGTTCAGGAAAGCGAAAAGGGATGCCTAGTTTTTCAGCTTGCCATACGCAAAACTGATAAGTGTGAGGGCGTTTGGCAGCAATCTCACCGGGACCTTTATTCTCCGCTGCTCTTAGCAATCCACCCAGTAAAACGGCCACAGGAGTGATGTCCAGTTTGTCTTCAAGGCGATGTCTTTGTTTGATGTACAAGTAGGCAAATGGAGAAACAATATCGTAGTAAAAAGTCGCCGGAATTTTGGTGCCCATATTGATTGGCCTAATGTATTGACTTATTTCTGATGATGTTCAGCATCAAGTTGACGCAAGAAAGCCATCTTTTCTTTAATTTGACTTTCTAACCCACGCTCAACGGGCTCATACCAATGGGGTTCTGCCATTCCTTCAGGCAAATAGGTCTCACCAGCCGCATATCCATGGGGCTCATCATGTGCGTAGCGATATTCCTTGCCATGACCGAGCTCTTTCATGAGCTCGGTAGGGGCATTGCGCAAATGATTTGGCACTGGCTTGGATTGGTCATTAGCTACATAGGCGCGAGCCGCATTAAACGCTTTATAGCTAGCGTTGCTTTTGGAGGCTACAGCTAAATACACTACAGCTTGACCTAATGCGAGCTCACCTTCCGGTGACCCGAGCCTCTCGAAGGTGAGGGCGGCATCATTAGCAAGCTGCATTGCCCGGGGATCCGCAAGTCCAATGTCCTCCCATGCCATCCGAATAATGCGACGGGCTAGGTAACGTGGATCGGCACCGCCATCAAGCATGCGACAAAACCAATAGAGTGCTGCATCTGGATCAGAGCCTCTCACGGATTTATGCAAGGCCGAGATTTGATCGTAGAACTGATCTCCACCTTTATCAAAGCGCCTTGCTTGTATGGTGAGTGCGTTTTCAATAAAGGCTTGATCTACTATTTTTACTTCGGCATTAGGAGTGAGAACCGCATTGCGAATTTGCTCGGCTAAATTCAGCAGGCGGCGCGCATCACCATCAGCATTATTAATCAGAGTATCAATTGCCGCAGTTTCAAAATGCACTTCAGGCATTGCATGATGGTGGGCACGATCAAACAATTGCTTGAGCTCACTACTACTTAAGGATTTCAGAACATAAACTTGAGCACGTGAAAGCAATGCAGAGTTCACTTCAAAGGATGGATTTTCAGTAGTTGCACCAATAAAGGTAAATAGGCCAGATTCCACATGGGGCAGAAGCGCATCTTGCTGGCTTTTGTTGAAACGATGAATCTCATCTACAAACAAGATGGTTTGCTTGCCATATTGAGCCATATTTTGTTGGGCTTGCTCGATGGCTTCACGAATTTCCTTCACGCCCGCGAGCACTGCTGAGATAGCAATGAACTCTCGATCAAACGCTTTGGCAGATAAGCGTGCGAGTGTGGTTTTACCAACGCCAGGAGGGCCCCACAAAATCATAGAGTGAGGCTTTCCAGATGCAAATGCCAAGTTCAGTGGTTTGCCAGCTGCGAGTAAATGGGTCTGCCCAATAACCTCCTCGATTGATTTTGGGCGAAGCGCTTCCGCTAAAGGTGGCGGAGGAGTGCTATCGAAAAGACCGCTCATGCAATTACGCCTGGATAAAAAGAATCACAACCGCAGCCCAAGTTAAGCAAGCAGCCGCAACATACGTCAAGCGATTGCGCATCACCATAAAAGCAGCACGCGCTACATCATCTGAGAAATAGTATTGATAGGTGTTTTGATCAATATTGCGTTGGATGATTAAGGTTGATGCCAAGATTAATAAACCCACAGGGATATAAATGTGAAGGGCTAGCCATGCCACCAAAGCGGGAATAACTCCCCAGATCCAAGCGTTGCGATCGATCCAACGATCACCAACCGGTGCCTTACCCAGGGTATGTAAATTGGCGCCCCAATGCATTGCGCCCATAAACGAGGTGATAACGGCGCCATAGCCAGCAAGCGATTCAGCGCTTAAGTAGTTTAGGGGGGTCGGGGCCAGTTGCACCATCAAAGCAAGGCCAAGAAAGGGAATTAAGCCTGCATAGCCGAGTTTTAGTACTAGTGACGGGATAGGGTTAGGGGTGGGGCTCACAAGATCTCTTTGGGGAAGTTATTTATCGTAGGTGTAAACGCCGCGACCTGTCTTACGGCCGAGGTAGCCAGCAGCAACCATTTCACGGAGAAGAGGGCATGGGCGGTATTTTGAGTCGCTGAAGTTTTCAAAATACACTTCCATGACTGCAAGGCAAGTATCTAAACCAATGAGGTCTGCCAAAGCTAGTGGACCAATTGGTTGATTGCAACCGAGTTTCATACCTGCATCAATATCTTCTGGACTGGCTAGGCCTTCTGACAAAACAAAGAAAGCCTCATTAATCATTGGCAACAAGATGCGATTGACCACAAAGCCTGGTGAGTTCTTGACAGTAATGGGTTCTTTGCCAACCCGTTTTGCCATATCGATAATGGCAGCATGAGTTGCATCGCTGGTTTGGAGGCCGCGAATCACTTCAACCAATGCCATCAAGGGTGGCGGGTTAAAAAAATGCATCCCAATAAAGCGTTCAGGGTTGGAATCGAGAGCAGCCAGTTTCGTAATGGAGAGTGATGAAGTGTTGGTGGCGATGATGGTGTCTTTACTGACAATCTCATCGACTTGCTTAAGAATCTTTTCTTTAATTGCTTGGTTTTCAGTGGCGGCTTCAATGACTAGGCCAAGTCCCTTAAAGTCTGCATAAGAGGTGCTGCCTTTGATGTGCTTAAGAGCAGCATCTTTAGCTTCAGGAGTAAGCGTTTCTTTTTTAACCTAGGCGATCTAAGCTTTTGCTAATTTGATCTAAGCCACGTTGCACAGCAGCTTCATTGATATCAACCATGACTACATCAAGACCGGCAACTGCACAGACTTGCGCAATGCCATTACCCATAGTTCCTGCACCGATTACACCAACCGATTCAATCTTCATCTTATTTCCTTCTTTGATACTGGGTTGATCCAAATAACTGCTCTCTTGCTTTGTCATCATGCAAGGGTTTGCGTAATGCCGTTAATACTTCACAACCACGAATAACTGCGGGTCGTTTACTGATCATCTCAAACCAGCGTTTGAAATTGGGATAGTCATTGATTTCAATCCCTTGATTTTTCCAATTCCGTGTCCAAGGATAAATTGCCATATCAGCTATCGAATACGTTTTCCCTGCAATATAGGGATTATCTTTCAGTTGTGTATCTAAAACCCCATAAAGTCGTTTGGCTTCATTGGTATAGCGGTTGATGGCGTATTCAATTTTCTCAGGAGCATAGAGCCGGAAATGGTGGTTTTGCCCAAGCATAGGACCCAAGCCTCCCATCTGAAACATGAGCCATTGCAAGACTTCATATTTGCCGCGAGTGCTCTTTGGTAAGAACTTACCAGTTTTAGCGGCAAGGTAAAGCAAGATGGCGCCAGATTCAAAAACGTGGATGGGCTTACCATCGGGGCCATTTGGATCGACTAGAGCAGGAATCTTATTGTTTGGGCTGATTTTCAAAAACGCTTGATCAAACTGATCACCAGCACCAATGTCAATCGGATGCGCTAACCAGTCTTTACCTAAGTGATAACCACACTCTTCGAGCATGATGTGTACCTTATGGCCATTAGGAGTAGGCCAGCTGTAGACATCAATTATATTTTTTGCAGCAGCATCTTTATTCTTTTTCATTATTTTTCCTCGATATCTATAGGGCTTGTAAACGTTGTAAGGCGGTTGTTAATGTTTCTTCTTGTTTAGCAAAACAAAAGCGAATGACGCCAGATTCGGTTGCCTGCTCATAAAACGCAGAAACAGGAATGGCTGCGACCCCCACTTCAGTAGTGAGCCATTTGCAAAAATCTGCTTCTGGTAATTTTGCTTCCGGGATGCTCAGTGCTGTGTAATCAACCGATTGGAAATAGGTTCCAGGTGTTGGCAATAACTTAAATTGAGTTTGCTCTAAACCCGCCCTAAAGAAATCTCGCTTCGCTTGATAGAAAGTAGGGAGGTTTAAGTAATGAGATGCATCGGAAAGATAAGCAGCTAAACCATACTGCATTGGTGTGTTGACAGTAAACACATTGAACTGGTGTACCTTCCGAAACTCAGCAGTGAGTGAAATAGGCGCAGCAACATAGCCGACCTTCCAGCCCGTGACATGATAGGTTTTGCCAAAGCTGGAGATCAAAAAACTACGTGCTGCTAGTTCTGGGTGGGAGGCAACGCTGTGATGATGAGCGCCATCAAAGACCATATGCTCATAAACCTCATCACTTAAGACTAGGGTTGAGGTGTCTTTCAGTAATTTTGCCAAACGATCTAGGTCTGCCTTTTGCCAAACCATCCCGGTTGGATTGTGGGGTGTGTTGATGATGAGGAGACGTGTTTTGGCATGAATGGCTTTTGCTAAGGCATTCCATGGAATGTTGTAAGAAGACACATGACCATGTTGATCGCGTACAAGCTCTAATGAAACAGCGATGGTTTTACCACCAGCCAATTCAATCGAAGGTCTATAGCTGTCATAAGCGGGTTCAATGATGACCACCTCATCGCCGGGACTTACGCAAGAGAGAATGGTGGTCAAAATTCCTTGAGTACCGCCAGCAGTGATGGTGATTTCAGAATCTGGATCGTAATGATGGCCGTATAAATTCCGAATCTTTTTTGAAACGCCCTGTCGTAGCTCTGCAACCCCGATCATTGGAGGATATTGATTGTGATCAGCCAGCATCGCCTCATTTACTTTGGTAATCAAATCGCGATCGCATGGGAAATCCGGAAAACCTTGCCCTAAATTAATCGCCTGATGTTTTGTTGCCAGCGCCGACATCACCGTAAATATCGTTGTGCCAACCTGAGGCAGGCGACTTGGGAACGAGGGAGTGAGATTGAGGGAGATCATGACAAAAGAGGGCTATCTATGCTCTATGGGGCTTTTATGCGGATAAATCCGGTAGTCGCTAGAATGGAAGAAATACATATACAAATTGTGCCATGCTGATCGTCCTTTCTCCCGCTAAATCCTTGGATTACAAGACTCCTGTGAAGGTCAAGGCACCCACCTTGCCTGAGTTTGTCTCAGAATCCGCTAAGTTGATCTCGGATCTTAAGAAACTGGCTCCTCAGGACGTGTCTAAGCTGATGGGTTTATCGGACCAATTAGCCACTCTAAACGTGGGGCGGTACCGCGACTGGTCCAAAAAATTTACCGAAGAAAATAGCAAGCCTGCTATCTATGCGTTTGATGGCGATGTATATGACGGCTTTGATGTCAAAACTCTCAATGCCAAGGCAGTTGATTTCGCTCAAGAGCACATTCGCATTTTGTCCGGTCTGTATGGCGCTTTAAGGCCTTTGGATTTGATGCAGGCCTACCGGCTAGAGATGGGTACTTCCTTTAAGAATGCTAGGGGAAAAGATCTTTATGCCTTTTGGGGGAGCAGGGTAACTGACTCGCTAAAAAAGGTGCTCGATAAACAGAAAAAGCCTGTTTTGCTGAACTTAGCCTCAGAGGAGTATTTCAAGGTGCTGCAAGCTCAAGAACTGGGTTGCCCTGTGATTGCACCCGTGTTTCAGGATGCCAAGGATGGCAAGTACAAAATTATTTCTTTCTATGCCAAACGCGCCCGTGGCTTAATGGCTAGATATGTAGTGGAGAATCGAATTACCGATCCAGCAGATTTAAAAGGTTTTAATTTGGATGGTTATAAATATTATGCAGCCGAATCCAAACCAGAAAAACCCATTTTTAGACGGGCAGAGAAAAAATAATGGCCGTACATCGCACTAAACCGTCTCAACGCACCTCACCAGAGGTCGACAAGTTGGTGGCTGATGCTATTTCCTTGGCAGCCTCTGGGAGTCTTGTAGAGGATCGCTTTTGGGAAGAGCGCCTCAATGTGCGCCTTATGCGTTTGCTCAAGAGTCAAAATCAAAATGTGATTGACGCAGCCTTAGATCAAACTTTCCGCATTAATACGGTTGCATTTGAAGTGTTGGCAGATTGTGCTGAAACTCTAGCCGAGTCCTTGAAGATGGAGCATGAAGGGCAGGAATGGGATGTGCTGTTATTGGCTCTGCCAATTGTGGCGCACACTCGCTATCAAATTCCGTCTGGCCCTATGCCAACGAATTTGATTGAGTCGACAGCTGGCGCTTTGCATGCTGCGATAGCAGCCACCGATACACGCTTGGCAATTGTTCCCTGGCTATATAGCATCGATCAAATGCCGCATTCCCATTGCCAAACACGTCTATTAACGGAGTCCTTGGCTACTGCTGCGATCTTGGGAAGCGATGTCAAGCTTGAGTTACGCGATATGTTAGAGACCATTGCTGTATTGGCTGATCCGCGTTTTATTATTGCCGCCCTCAGCGCACCTAGTGGATCACCAATCTTTAAGTGGCAAGAAGAATCACCTACAAGACAAGAGCGGGGTGTGAGTTTGATCGGTTGGCAAAACGCCATGCAAGAGCCGATTGCCTCGATATTGCCTGGGTGCGAGTTTGAGCTCCTACTGCCTGAGGCTTATTTCACTAACTGTCGTTTGGCTGACAAACATGTACGCCCATTAAGTATTCGTGCTGCCGTTAATTTCCTTGAGAGCACGCTGGGTATTCTGCCGGCAGGCTTATCTTGTGTGGTTGGCGCATTTGGCGAAGAGCAGGCGGATGAATATCGCATTTCCTTTAGTGCTAAAGGCTCGCCTGAAATTATGTACGGTGTTATTTGGCCTTTATACGATCGCGAAAGCGTGGCTAGCGATGCTCTTAATGATTTATCGGATGATGAAAGCCCAATTAAGAAAATCTGTGATGCATTACACGATGCTGGCGTAGAGGATGTTTTCCGTCACGCGATGTTATTTGACCCAGAACTATGTGATGACTGCGGGGCCCCTTTGTTTCCAGATCGATCTGGGGAAGCGGTACACGCAGAGATGCCCGAAGATGCGCCAACACAACAGCCACTCTTTCATTAGCGGTGACGAGATGCATAAGAAAAAAGCCGAGGATCTCTCGGCTTTTTTTGTTCATTGCTACTAAAAACTTAGTTTTGAACGAATGGCTCTGCACCTGCAAACAAGTGGGACAGATTACCGGCCTTCATATCTGCTGTTTGGCAAAAATCCGCCAAACGAGTACCTGCTTTGATATTAAATAACATTGCCTTGTTACCCAATACCACCAAGTCAAAGCCAGAGTTCACGTTTTTATAACGCAAGCTACCAGGCAATGAAGTTTGGCGATCTAATTCATAAGTTTTTGATTCCCAAACAAGATTTACTTTCTCGGTAGTGCCCGAGGTTTTAAACTGCTTGCTCTCACCGCAGGTCCAAGTGAAAACTTCTTCACTAGCCGCGCTGACATTGGCGGCCCCAGTGAGGCAAGCAATTGCAAGGCTAATGCTGAAAAAGGATTTTTTCATGTAGCTTTCCTAGAAAATTAAGGGAGCAAATGCTTAACGCCAGCCTGCTCTTCAAGCAATTCATTCAATGTGTGAGTCATACGCTCACGTGAGAACTCGTCGATCTCTAAACCTTCGATCATTTTGTACTCACCGTTTTCGCATGTCACTGGGAAGCCATAAATGACTTCAGCTGGAATGCCATATTCGCCTTTGGAAGGAATGCCCATGGTGACCCATTTGCCATTCGTTCCAAGAACCCAGTCATGAACGTGATCAATTGCTGCGTTCGCTGCAGAGGCTGCAGATGATAGGCCACGTGCATCAATGATGGCTGCACCGCGTTTGCCAACAGTTGGAATGAACACATCTTTATTCCAAGCTGCATCGTTGATTGAATCTTTCACTGACTTGCCATCAACTGTTGCAAAGCGATAGTCGGGGTACATCGTTGGACTATGGTTACCCCATACAACCAACTTTTCAATACCAGCAACAGGCTTGTTTAATTTGTTTGCCAATTGTGAGAGTGCGCGGTTGTGATCGAGACGTAACATCGCTGTAAAGTTTTTCGCAGGAATATCTGGAGCAGATTTCATGGCGATGTAGGCGTTTGTATTTGCTGGGTTACCAACAACCAATACTTTGACAGTCTTCTTCGCAACTGCATTCAATGCCTTGCCTTGTGCAGTGAAGATTTGAGCGTTAGCAGAGAGTAAATCTTTGCGTTCCATGCCGGGACCGCGTGGACGCGCGCCAACTAGAAGGGCAACGTCGATATCTTTAAATGCAGTTAATGGGTCGGAGTGCGCTGTAACACCTGCCAATAGAGGGAATGCACAGTCTTCGAGCTCCATAATCACTCCGCCTAAGGCTTTTTGCGCCTTTTCGTCTGGAATTTCAAGTAATTGCAGGATCACGGGCTGATCCTTGCCCAAAAGGTCGCCATTGGCGATGCGGAATAGGAGGGAATATCCGATTTGACCGGCTGCACCGGTTACGGCGACACGCATTGGGGCTTTTGCCATTACTAATTACTCCAAAGGAAAGTTAAGTAGGTTGATTATTGAAAACTTTTCTATTATCCATTCAAGTGTAGGGAGTTTCCCTTTACACTGTCAATGACGTCTTATATAAGACTAGAATTACTCAGAATTTTATCCAATTGATGTCCTCATGGAGTGAATTTGTCAGAAGTTAATTTGCCTGTTGCCTCATTTAGCCCTCTGTATGAACAGATCAAGGCAATGATTTTGGCTAGCCTGCAAGCCTCAGAGTGGCTGCCGGGCGAAGCTATTCCAAGTGAAATGGAATTGGCTGCGCGATATGCAGTCAGCCAAGGCACGGTTCGGAAGGCGATTGACGAGCTTGCCGCTCAAAGCCTTCTTGTCAGAAGGCAAGGGAAGGGCACTTTTGTTGCAACCCATCAAGAAGATGATTGGCAGTACCGCTTCTTGCGTTTAGCCCCTGATTCAGGTGAGAAATTCCACCTCACCAGCCGTTTTTTAGTGTGCCAAACCACAAAAGCTACCGCTTATATTGCCAATTTGCTTAAATTAAAGGCAGGCGATCCGGTTATTTACATTGACCGGGTGCAGAGTTTTGCTGGTCAACCCGTTGTTTTTGAAGAGATTTGGCTTCCAGGCGCCCGCTTTAAAGGCTTGGATCTTGAGGCCTTGAATGAGTGGCATGCCCCAGTCTATGCCTTATATGAGAGCCAATACGCTACCCACATGGTGAGGGCTGAAGAAAAGATCAAGGCAATTGCAGCAGATGAATTGCTGGCAAATCATCTCAAGTTGCCCGTGGGCGCGCCCCTTTTATCGGTAGAGCGCATAGCGTTCACCTACGGCAATAAGCCAGTAGAGATTCGGCATGCTAGATACGACACTTCCGAGCAGCATTATGAGAATAAATTGAACTGACTTATCCGCAAAACCCCTTTTTAACCCCTATAAACCCTTAAAAACCCCCACCACCCCCAAGGTTTCCAATAGAATATGTTGCGACACAACAAAATCACACTGAACCTCCACCTAAACATAGAGATTGCCCATGGTTGATGCACAGCAAAACGTAAAAAAAGACAGACCGGTCTACAAAAACATTGGTCTTGCCCAGTTGGTGAAATACCGCCTTCCTTGGGCCGGTAAAGTTTCGATTCTTCACCGTATCAGCGGAGCAGTTTTGTTCCTCTTGTTGCCATTCATTTTGTATCTTTTAGATCAGAGCTTGGCTTCTGAACTGAGTTATCAAAAGTTTCAGGCTTTGACCGGCCATGTGCTGATCAAAATTATTTGCCTAGGTTTGATCTGGTGCTTCTTGCACCACTTCTGTGCTGGTATTCGCTACCTCTTGCTCGATTTAGAAATCGGAGTAGAGAAGTCAGAGTCCAATCGTTCAGCAATCATCGTATTGATTGTAGGTATCGCTCTGACTGCAGCAGTAGGTCTTAAATTATTTGGCTTCTACTAAGCACATCACTTAAGGAAATTTCATGCCTATTTATCAAATTGGACCAAAGCGCTTAGTTGTAGGCGCTCATTACGGCCTTAAAGAGTGGATCATTCAACGTATTACTGCGATTGTGATGGTGGTATTTACGGTTGTTCTTTTGGTTGACTATTGCATCACCGGCAGTGCGACCTACGAAGGTTGGTCTGGCTTATTCAGCAACCAGTTGATGAAGCTTCTTACTCTCCTGGCCTTGTTCAGCCTTTTCTATCATGCTTGGATTGGTGTGCGCGATATCTGGATGGACTACATCAAGCCTGTCAGCATTCGTTTAACGCTGCAAGTGTTAACTGTTCTGTATTTAGTAGCCTGTGCGGCTTATGCCGTACAAATTTTGTGGAAAGTGTAATTCGATGACTGCAATTCAAAAATCATTGCCACGTCGCCGCTTTGATGCGGTGATTGTTGGTGCGGGCGGTTCTGGTATGCGCGCTTCATTGCAGTTGGCAGAAGCCGGCTTGAATGTTGCTGTACTTACAAAAGTTTTCCCAACACGTTCACATACAGTTGCTGCGCAAGGTGGTATCGGCGCTTCACTAGGCAATATGAGTGAAGATAATTGGCACTATCATTTTTACGACACCATCAAAGGATCTGATTGGCTGGGTGACCAGGACGTGATCGAATTCATGTGTCGCGAAGCTCCGAAAGTTGTTTATGAGTTAGAGCACTTTGGTATGCCGTTTGACCGTAACCCAGACGGCACGATCTATCAGCGTCCATTCGGTGGACACACTGCAAACTATGGTGAAAAAGCTGTTCAACGTGCTTGCGCTGCAGCTGACCGTACCGGTCATGCCATGTTGCATACCTTGTATCAGCGTAACGTACGTGCAAAAACCAATTTCTTTGTTGAATGGTTGGCGCTCGATTTGATCCGCGATGACGAGGGTGATGTTGTTGGTGTAACTGCTCTCGAAATGGAAACAGGTCAGGTTTACATCTTGGAAGCCAAGGTCGTGATGTTGGCTACTGGCGGTGCAGGCCGCATTTGGGATGCGTCTACTAACGCATTTATTAATACTGGTGACGGTATGGGCCTTGCCGCTCGCGCAAATATTCCATTAGAAGACATGGAGTTCTGGCAATTTCACCCAACTGGCGTAGCTGGTGCAGGGGTGTTATTGACGGAAGGTTGCCGCGGTGAAGGCGGTATCTTGCGCAATAAAGACGGCGAACGTTTCATGGAGCGTTATGCGCCAACCTATAAAGATTTGGCACCACGCGACTTCGTTTCTCGTTGCATGGACCAAGAGATCAAAGAAGGGCGCGGTTGTGGTCCTAATGGCGACTATGTTGTGCTCGATCTGACACATATTGGTGCTGAGACCATCATGAAGCGTTTGCCTTCTGTTTATGAAATCGGTATTAACTTTGCTAACGTTGACGTGACCAAAGAGCCAATTCCAGTTGTGCCAACAATTCACTATCAGATGGGTGGTATTCCTACCAACATCAACGGTCAAGTGGTTGTGCCGGCTAATGGTATTCACAATGAAATCGTTAATGGTTTGTATGCCATCGGCGAGTGCTCATGCGTTTCAGTCCACGGTGCAAACCGTTTGGGAACCAACTCCTTGCTCGACCTCTTAGTGTTTGGTCGCGCCGCGGGTAATCACATTGTTGGTTTGAATCTGAAGAATCGTGAGTTCAAGCCATTGCCTGCAAATGCTGGTCAGCAAACATTGGAGCGCATTGCAAAGTTAGATAACTCTACTTCTGGCGAATATGCCCAAGATGTTGCTAACGATATTCGTAAGTGCATGCAGAAATATGCTGGTGTGTTCCGCAATCAAGAATTGATGGATGAAGGTGTTCGTCAAATGGCGAAGTTGACTGAGCGTGCCAAACATTTGTGGGTCAAAGATAAATCCGAGATTTTCAATACTGCCCGTATTGAGGCTTTGGAAGTAGCTAACTTGGTTGAGACCGCAAACGCAACCATGATCTCTGCGGCAGCTCGTAAAGAAAGTCGTGGCGCACATTCACATGATGACCATCAAGAGCGCGATGATGAGAACTGGATGAAGCATACCCTTTGGTATAGCGAAGGAAATAAGCTCACTTACAAACCAGTTGTGCTGAAGCCTTTGACCGTTGAGTCCTTCCCTCCTAAAGAACGTACTTTCTAAGCGAAGAGAAATAGAAAATGAGTGATATCCGTATATTTGAAATTTACCGCTACGATCCAGATGTTGATGCTGCGCCACGCATGCAGCGTTATGAGCTGGAGCTCACGGGTGAGCGTATGTTGTTGGACGCATTAATTTCCCTAAAGAAACAAGACGACAGTATTTCTTATCGTCGCTCATGCCGTGAAGGTGTGTGCGGTTCCGATGCGATGAACATTAACGGTAAAAATGGCTTAGCTTGTTTGACCAATATGTTGACTCTGCCTAAGGTCATCACCTTGCGCCCATTGCCTGGCTTGCCAGTTGTGCGTGACTTGATCGTTGACATGACTTTGTTCTTCAAGCAGTACTTGTCTATCAAGCCTTACTTAGTGAATGATAATCCAGCGCCAGAAAAAGAGCGTCTCCAGAGTCCTGAAGAGCGTGAAGAATTGAATGGCCTCTACGAGTGCATCTTGTGCGCGTCTTGCTCTACTTCGTGCCCGTCTTTCTGGTGGAATCCAGATAAGTTCGTTGGTCCAGCAGGTTTGTTACAGGCATATCGCTTCATTGCCGATAGTCGTGATGAAGATACAGCACAACGTTTGGACAACCTAGAGGACCCATATCGTTTATTCCGTTGCCACACGATCATGAATTGCGTGGACGTATGTCCTAAGCACTTGAATCCAACCAAAGCGATTGGCAAGATCAAGGAGTTAATGGTTCGTAGGGCGGTATGACCCTCGGCAATGCAGAGTTATATCGTTTAAAAAGTGATGCCCGTAGGGGTTTGCTAGAGAACGATTTAATTCTGCAACGTTTCTTTGAGCGTTACGGCGCCCAGTTAAGCGTAGAAGATGGAAAAGTATTAAGCCAGTTACTGGCCCTAGAAGACAACGATCTGATGGACTTGTTAATTGGCCGCAAAGATTCGGTAGCTAGCTTGGAAAAGGAGTCTCAGTCTGACTCCTTTAAAACAGTTTTACAAAAGCTGAGAGAGAAGTAATTCAGCATTTTGGTGCAGTAGTGGCTTAAGCGTGTAATCGAATAGTGTATTAATCATAATTTTGAATGACTAAGGATTAGAAATGATTGAATCGGACATCAAGGCAAAACTTTCGTTTTCGGATGGAACACCAGATATTGATCTGCCAATTTATAAAGGGACAGTTGGTCCTGATGTAATCGATATTCGTAAGCTCTACGGTCAGACAGGCAAGTTCACCTACGACTCCGGCTTTCTTTCTACTGCCTCATGTAATAGCAAAATTACTTACATCGACGGCGATAAGGGTGAGTTGCTCTATCGCGGCTACCCAATCGAAGATTTGGCTGCTAACTGTGACTTCTTGGAAGTTTGTTATCTGCTGATCAACGGTGAGCTGCCAAACGCGACTCAGAAAAAAGAATTTGATGAGATGGTTATCCATCACACCATGGTTCATGAGCAAATGCAATTTTTCCTGCGCGGCTTCCGCCGTGACGCGCATCCGATGTCCGTGTTAACGGGTCTAGTTGGCGCAATGGCTGCGTTCTACCATGATGAAATTGATTACAGCGATCCTAAGGCACGTGAAGTAGCGCAGATTCGTTTGATCGCGAAGATGCCAACCTTGGTTGCCATGGCTTACAAGTACTCAGTAGGACAACCATTTATCTACCCAGATAATTCTTTGTCTTATACCGCGAACTTTATGCGCATGATGTTTGCTACTCCATGTGAAGAGTACAAAGTCAATCCAGTATTGGTTCGTGCTTTAGATCGCATCTTTATTTTGCATGCAGATCATGAGCAAAATGCTTCTACCTCTACTGTGCGTTTATGTGGCTCGTCAGGTACCAATCCATTTGCTGCTATCTCTGCTGGTATTGCTTGTCTCTGGGGCCCAGCGCATGGTGGTGCAAACGAAGCTTGCTTACAGATGTTGAATGAGATTCAGGCTAATGGCGGCGTAGATAAGATTCATGAATTCATTGCTCAAGTAAAAGATAAGAACTCTAGCGTTCGCTTGATGGGCTTTGGTCACCGCGTTTACAAAAACTTTGACCCACGCGCCAAGCTGATGCGTGAGACTTGCTATGAAGTATTGAATGAACTCGGTTTGCAAGATGACCCGCTGTTCAAGTTAGCAATGACACTTGAAAAGATTGCCTTGGAAGACGAGTACTTTGTTAGCCGTAAGCTTTATCCAAACGTAGACTTCTACTCAGGTATCGTGCAACGTGCATTGGGTATCCCAACCGAAATGTTCACTTGTATTTTTGCTTTGGCAAGAACAGTAGGCTGGATTGCTCAGTGGGAAGAAATGATTACTGATCCAGAGTACAAGATTGGTCGTCCACGTCAGTTATATGTTGGCGAGACTTCACGCAAGGTTCCTAACATCACCGTTCGTAAATAAAGGCTTTAAGATCACTCATGTCTCGTACGCTTTATGACAAATTGTGGGATGACCACGTTGTTTACTCCGAAGAGGATGGCACAGCCACAATCTATATTGACCGTCAGTTGTTGCATGAGGTAACCAGCCCTCAAGCATTTGAAGGTTTGAATTTGGCTGGCCGCCCAGTTTGGCGTATCTCTGCCAACTTGGCGGTATCTGACCATAACGTCCCTACAACGGATCGCTCTGAAGGTATTGCTGATCCTATCTCCAAGTTGCAAGTAGATACCTTGGATCAAAATTGCGACGCCTTTGGTATTACGCAATACAAAATGAACGATACCCGTCAAGGGATCGTTCATGTCATAGGCCCAGAGCAGGGCGCAACTCTTCCTGGTATGACCGTGGTTTGTGGAGACTCTCACACCAGCACCCATGGTGCATTTGGTGCCTTGGCATTTGGTATTGGTACCTCTGAGGTTGAGCACGTATTAGCAACGCAAACTTTGCTCATGAAAAAGAGCAAGAACATGTTGGTTCGGGTAGATGGTCGTTTGCAACCAGGTTCTACAGCAAAAGATATTGTCTTGGCTGTGATCGGTAAGATTGGTACGGCGGGCGGTACTGGCTATACCATTGAGTTCGCTGGTGAGGCCATTCGGAATCTCACCATGGAAGGCCGCATGACCCTGTGCAATATGGCAATTGAAGCGGGTGCTCGTGCAGGATTGGTTGCTGTAGATGAAACTACTATTGAGTACATCCAAGGTCGTCCATATGCACCTAAGGGCTCAGCACTATTGCAGGCTTTGCAGTATTGGAGAACATTGCATTCTGATGCAGATGCCAAATTTGATGCTGTCGTGGAATTGCGTGCAGAAGAAATCGCACCTCAAGTGACTTGGGGTACTTCACCAGAGATGGTGCTCTCGATCAGTGATCGTGTACCTGATCCAGAAAAAGAGCGTGATCCTAATAAACGTTCAGCAATGGAGCGGGCTCTGGAATATATGAACCTCACTCCGAATACCCCGCTTAGCAGCATCTCGGTAGACAAAGTATTTATTGGTTCCTGCACTAATAGCCGGATTGAAGATATTCGCGCTGCAGCGAAAGTGGTAGATCGCATTGGTAAAAGGGTTGCAGCTAATGTCAAGTTGGCATTAGTGGTTCCTGGTTCTGGTTTAGTTAAAGCCCAAGCAGAGCGAGAAGGTCTAGATCGCATCTTTAAGGCCGCAGGCTTTGAATGGCGTGAGCCAGGTTGCTCAATGTGTCTGGCAATGAATGCTGATCGTTTGGAGCCAGGCGAGCGTTGCGCTTCAACTTCTAATCGTAACTTTGAAGGTCGCCAAGGTAATGGTGGTCGCACGCACTTAGTAAGTCCAGCGATGGCTGCTGCCGCTGCGATTGAAGGCCACTTTGTTGACGTTCGTAAGATTTCTTAAAGGTAAGCAAGATGAAATTTTCTTCAGTATCTTTAATTGCAAAATTAACTATTGTTGGTGTTGCAGGTTTGATGATTGCTGCTTGCAGTAGCACTATGGAAGGCATGGGTAAAGACTTGCAGACCATGGGTAACGCAATGGGTGGATCGGGAGCGAACTCTACTCAGCAGAATCAATCTCAAACTAAGGGTAAAGACGTTGTTGTTACTCCTGTGAAATAAAAATAGAGTTCAGAATCATGGAAAAATTTACGGTATACAAAGGTTTGGTTGCTCCGCTTAATCGCGAGAACGTGGATACCGACGCCATCATCCCTAAGCAATTTTTGAAGTCGATCAAGAAAACAGGGTTTGGTCAAAACCTGTTTGATGAGTGGCGCTACTTAGACCACGGCGAGCCTGGTCAAGATTGCAGTACTCGACCTATTAACCCGGACTTTGTACTCAATCAGCCTCGCTATAAAGGCGCAGGCATTCTCTTAGCCCGCAAGAATTTTGGCTGTGGTAGTTCACGTGAGCATGCTCCTTGGGCCTTAGATCAGTTCGGCTTTAGAGCGGTGATTGCCCCTAGTTTTGCCGATATTTTCTATAACAACTGTTTCAAAAACGGTGTTTTACCGATCGTTTTGACAGAATTGCAGGTAGATCACCTTTTTAACGAAACCATGGCATTTAGTGGGTATCAGTTGACGGTTGATCTAGATGCACAACAAGTCATTACCCCTGAAGGCACTGCTTATAGCTTCGATGTAGCCCCATTTAGGAAGTATTGCCTCCTGAATGGCTTGGACGATATTGGCTTAACTCTGCGCCATGCAGATAAAATTAAGGCTTATGAAGCCGAGCGCATTCTCAAAATGCCTTGGCTTACGACACAATTGCCGTAATTAGTTGATTTAAGGGCCTTTCATGAAAATTGCAGTTCTCCCGGGCGATGGAATCGGCCCGGAAATCGTTGCTCAAGCCGTTCGCGTACTTCAGGCCTTGGGCCCAAAGTTTGATTTAGAGGAAGCCCCGGTGGGCGGTGCCGCATACGATGTAGCTGGTCATCCATTGCCGCCAGCAACTTTGGAGTTGGCTAAAAAGGCCGATGC
Source organism: Polynucleobacter sp. QLW-P1DATA-2 (assembly GCF_001870365.1). Lineage (NCBI taxonomy): Bacteria > Pseudomonadati > Pseudomonadota > Betaproteobacteria > Burkholderiales > Burkholderiaceae > Polynucleobacter > Polynucleobacter sp. QLW-P1DATA-2. The sequence goes on from NZ_LZMQ01000003.1 coordinate 318,452, forward strand.
TATTTTGTTTGGTGCAGTAGGTGATTGGAAATATGACACGCTTGCTCGTGAACTACGACCAGAACAAGCTATCTTAGGTTTGCGTAAACACTTAGAGCTGTTTGCAAACTTCCGTCCAGCAATTTGCTATCCAGAGCTCACTGCAGCTTCAAGCTTAAAGCCTGAAATTATTGGCGGCTTAGATATTTTGATCGTACGTGAACTGAACGGAGATATTTACTTTGGTCAGCCACGTGGAATTCGTAGATCCGAGTTACCGCTATTCAAAGGTGCACGAGAAGGCTTTGACACAATGCACTACAGCGAGCCGGAAGTAGAACGCATTGCTCATGTTGCGTTTGAAGCGGCACGTAAGCGTGGCAAAAAAGTATGTAGCGTTGATAAAGCTAACGTATTAGAGACTTCTCAGTTATGGCGTGAAGTGATGATTCGCGTGTCTAAAGACTATCCAGATGTGGAGTTATCCCATATGTATGTGGATAACGCTGCGATGCAATTGGTGAAGGCACCTAAGGCTTTTGACGTCGTTGTTACTGGCAACCTCTTTGGTGATATTTTGTCCGACGAAGCAGCAATGCTTACAGGCTCGATTGGCATGTTACCTTCAGCCTCATTGGATAAGAACAATAAAGGCTTGTATGAGCCAAGTCATGGTTCAGCACCAGACATCGCTGGTAAAGGGATTGCGAACCCTTTGGCTACTATCTTATCGGCGGCAATGATGCTACGTTATTCCTTGGGAATGCCTTCAGAGGCTGATCGTATTGAAAAGGCCGTGCAAAAAGTATTGACACAAGGCTTGCGTACGGCTGACATTTATACCGAAGGAACGAAAAAGGTCACTACGTTACAAATGGGTGATGCGGTAGTGGCAGCCCTTGCGTAAAAAATTTATAGAAATATTACATAGTTCAAAATTTACTAGATAGTTAAATCATGGCAAATACAAACACACCATTGGTAGGCTTAGTCGGTTGGCGCGGCATGGTTGGTAGCGTGCTCATGGAGCGCATGCTTGCTGAAAAGGATTTCGATTTAATCGAGCCTGTATTTTTTAGTACCAGCCAAGCAGGTGGTGAAGTGCCTTTGCTCAATGGTCAGAAAGTAAGCAAGAGCGAAAGCAGCTTACAGGACGCGAATGACATCAAAGCATTGTCCCGTTGCGACATTATTCTGACTTGCCAAGGTGGCGACTACACCAATGACATCTTCCCTAAGTTGCGCGCAGCTGGTTGGAATGGTCACTGGATTGATGCTGCAAGCGCCTTACGCATGAAAGAGGACGCCGTATTAATTCTGGACCCTGTGAACCGTCCGGTAATTGATAAAGCCTTGGCTGCTGGTGGCAAGAACTGGATCGGCAGTAACTGCACTGTCAGCTTGATGATGATTGCGATGGGCGGCCTGGTAAAGGCCGACATGGTTGAGTGGATTAGTGCCATGACTTATCAGGCAGCATCTGGTGCTGGCGCACAGAATATGCGTGAGTTGCTCCTGCAAATGGGCGCTTTGCGTGACAGCGTAGCCACTGAATTGGCAGATCCTTCCTCATGGATTTTGGATATCGATCGTAAAGTGACTGAAACATTGCGCTCGCCTGATTTCCCGAAAAAGAATTTCCGTAACACTCCGTTGGCCGGTAGTTTGATTCCATGGATTGACGTACCGGTTGAGAATGGTCAAACGAAAGAAGAGTGGAAGGGTGGTGCTGAGTTCAATAAGATCTTGGGTCGCCCGGCATTCCGAACGCCTGGCAGTATTCCAGTAGATGGATTGTGCGTGCGCGTTGGTGCGATGCGCTGCCATTCACAAGGCCTGACCGTGAAGCTTAAGAAGGATATTCCCCTTAAGGAAATCGAAGCGATCTTGGCAAACGACAACCAGTGGGTCAAAGTAGTTCCCAATGATCGCGAAACAACTGAGCGTGACTTATCACCTGCAGCGGTGAGTGGAACTTTGACGGTGCCTATTGGTCGCCTACATAAATTAGCAATGGGCCCTGAGTACCTTGGCGCATTTACGGTTGGCGATCAGTTGCTGTGGGGTGCTGCTGAGCCACTTCGTCGTATGCTTCGCATCTTGCTCGAAAACTAAATCACTTTGATGTCACGTACAGCTCAATTTAGCTTCTGCAAAGCACTTTGCTTTATCTGGCTTAGTTGGGCTTGCTCAGCATGGGCGGTATCTTTGGGCTCACCTCAGCTGCAGTCGCGCCCTGGCGAGCCCCTGCGCGTAGAAATTCCGATCCGCATTGCGGCAGATGAGCAGATTGCACTAGAGTCGCTCAAAGTTTCTTTACCAAATAAGTCTTCTTATGAACGCCTTGGAGTTTCGCAAAAGATTCTAGATCTCAATCCGCAGGCGATGGTCTATCGCAATCGTACTGAGCAATTGATGATCCTGGTAGAGACTGTGAACGCAGTGCCGCTAAGCGATGATCCTTTTTTGGATGTGCTAGTAAATCTAAATTGGTCTAGTGGCAGTATTACCAAAACCTTTACCTTATTGATTGGCGATGCTCAGAAGGTGGTGGTCAAACCTGGGCAGACTTTATCTGAGATTGCGGCGCTCATGACTCCTCAGTTAGAGGGAGCAACACTCGATCAAACCATCATGGCGCTATACAGGGCGAATCCTGATGCCTTTGCTAGTGGCAGCATTAACCGTTTAGCTGCTGGCGCAGAATTGAATAAACCTAGTCAAGCGCTGTTGCGTTCGATTAGCCCAGTGGAGGCCAATCAGTTTGTTGCTGAAGCAAATGAACAATGGCGCTCTGAACAGGGTGGAAAAGCTGACAAAGGTCAAAGTGCTAATCCCTCTAAATCTGGCGCTTCTCCAGCTACCGAGTCGAGTGCAAAGGATCGTCTCAAGATTGGCTCTAGCGCAGATGGCAATGAGCAAGAACGCCGCTATACCGAAAACTTAGTAGCTCAAGAAAAAGAATTAGAGCAAGCTAAAGCGCGGGTTGCTGAGCTTGAAAAAAATATTGCTGACTTACAAAGCCTCTTAAATAAAACCAAAGAGACAAAAGCAGTTGATAACAATTTTGGCTTGGGTGGATTTGGACCGGCCATATTGGCTATTGGGCTGATTACTTTAACTGGTTTGTTGCTATGGGCATTAGCCCGCAATGCGCGTCGCTCAGAAGCTTCTGTGTTTGAGGGGTCGGCGCCAGCAGCGGCTAAAGCTACGACTTCATCATCAGCCAGTGCATTTGAAATCCCAGAGCGCACTAAAGCACTTTTTGCCGGCATCGATTTGGATCTTTCAAAACCCGCCAAAGAAGTTCCTGCAGCAGTTGCTCAATTGATTCGCGCTACCGAGAGCAACCCGTTGGCTGACACCCTGCGTGTAAAACTAAACTTGGCACGTGCTTACATTACGATTGAAGACTTCTCAGCAGCTAAAAAATCCTTGGAAGAAGTCATTCGCGTTAGTCACTCAGTAGATCCGACAATTACAGTTGAAGCACAAGCCTTATTGTCCGAGCTCTCCCATCGACAGGCTTAAGGTTAAGCGATGCGTATAGCGCTCGGCCTTCAATACGACGGTAGTCCCTATGCTGGTTGGCAGGTTCAGCATAATCACAATACCGTTCAAGCAGAGCTGGAAAAAGCCATCACTGCATTTATTGGAGAAGAAGCTAAAAGCTCTCCAGTACACACTATCACTGCTGGTAGGACGGATACTGGTGTTCATGCCTTAGGCCAAGTAGTTCATTTCGATACCAATGTTGAACGTGAAGATTTTTCTTGGGTGAGGGGAGTGAACTCTTTTTTGCCAGATTCAATCGTGGTGAATTGGGCTAAACCAGTTTCTGATGAATTTAGCGCTCGCTTTTCTGCATTTGAACGAACCTATATTTATGCATTGCATGCAGGTCCATGCCGTTCACCAATGGCCAGTACCCGCGCAGGTTATGTCATGCTGCCACCGGATCAATGGTTTGATATTGACGCAATGAAACAAGCTGCCCAACATCTAATTGGGGAGCACGACTTCTCTGCCTTTAGATCCTCAGAGTGCCAAAGTAAGACGCCAGTCAAAACCATGTATGGTATTGACATCATCTCTGCTGAGCCTTGGTTATATTTTCGGTTTCGGGGCAATGCATTCTTGCATCACATGGTGCGCAATCTCGTAGGCTGCTTTTTGCAGATCGGCCGGGAAAAACAAAAGCCAGAGTGGATGGCGGAACTATTGGCTGCTAAAGATCGCAAACTTGCTGCGCCTACTTTCATGCCGGATGGCTTATATTTGGCCAAAATCGATTATCCCGAGGAGTTTGCTATCCCTGATCCATGGCTAGAGAACTCTTGGCTTCCTGCCAAGATCATGAATCCCTAAAGCTTTATCATTCATTTATGGGCTTACTGACACACTCTAAAGGGCGAACCCGAGTCAAAATCTGCGGTTTAAAGACCTCGGCAGACGTAGATGCAGCCGTTTTGGCTGGGGTCGATGCTGTTGGGTTTGTCTTTTATCCTCCCAGCGTTCGGGCTGTAACCCCCAATATCGCTGCCCAGCTTATTTCTAGGCTACCAGCAGGGGTGGATGCCGTTGGACTGGTTGTTAATCCAACAGATGAGGAGTTTGCTGCCATCCGTAGGGCCGCTTCGATTACCTTGTGGCAGTTTCATGGGGATGAGACCCCTGAAAGATGCGCTCAATTAGCCCAAGGCGAGCCTTGGATGAAGGCTGCACGCGTTGGTTCGGACTTCGCTTTTGATGAATTTTCCCTACAATATAGGGATGCAAACGCTTTTCTGCTGGATGCCCTCGTTGAGGGATACGGTGGCGGAGGCGTTCCTTTTGATTGGCAAGGAATTCCGCAGACATGGGTAAGCGAAAACGCGCCTCGGGTCGTTTTGAGTGGTGGATTGAACGCGCACAACGTGGGCGAGGCTATTGCTCGTCTGTATCCTTGCGCGGTTGACGTCTCTAGTGGCGTCGAAAGCAGCAGGGGTGTTAAAGATCCTGCGCTTATGGCTGACTTTGTAAAAGCAGTGCGCGCGGCAGATGCCAAAGCATCATCCTAATAATTTGCTGTAAATAAATCAAAAGAGGTAGCTATGTACGACAAGCCAGATGCACGAGGACACTTCGGTCCTTACGGCGGCGTGTTTGTTTCTGAGACACTAATGTATGCATTAGATGAGCTCAAAGAAGCCTATGCAAAATATCAGCATGATCCAGAGTTTATTGAAGAGTTTCATTACGAGCTCAAGCACTTCGTTGGACGTCCATCACCGGTGTATCACGCTAAGCGTTGGAGTGAAATGCTCGGCGGTGCGCAGATCTATCTCAAGCGCGAAGATTTAAACCATACGGGTGCACATAAGATTAATAACGTGATCGGCCAGGCGATGCTGGCTAAGCGGATGGGTAAGCCACGCATTATTGCGGAGACGGGGGCGGGGCAGCATGGCGTTGCCACAGCAACCATTTGCGCTCGTTTCGGTTTAGATTGCACGGTCTATCAAGGCTCTGTGGATGTGGCCCGTCAGGCGCAAAACGTATTTCGTATGAAATTGCTGGGCGCTAAAGTGGTTCCCGTCGAGTCTGGCACTAAGACATTAAAAGATGCCTTGAATGAAGCGATGCGCGATTGGGTAACCAACGTGGATAACACTTTTTACATTATTGGTACTGTCGCAGGACCACATCCTTATCCGATGATGGTGAGAGATTTTCAAAGCGTGATTGGTGAAGAGTGCAAAGTGCAAATGCCAGAGATGACAGGTCGTCAACCTGACTTTGTGTTGGCTTGCGTTGGTGGTGGCTCAAACGCGATGGGTATCTTCTATCCATACATTGATTTCCCAGAAGTGAAATTGGTCGGTGTTGAAGCTGCCGGACATGGTCTTGGTAGCGGTTTACATTCTGCGGCACTGTGCGTTGGTAAGCCAGGCGTACTGCATGGCAATCGCACCTACTTATTGCAAGATGAGAATGGTCAGATCTCAGAAACCCATTCTGTTTCTGCTGGTATGGACTACCCCGGTGTTGGCCCTGAGCATGCCTGGTTAAAAGATTCTGGCCGGGCTGACTATGTCGCCATTACTGACGAAGAGGCTCTTAAGGCATTCCATGACTGCTGCCAGATTGAAGGCATCATTCCTGCATTGGAGTCTTCGCATGCCATCGCTTATGCCTGCAAGCTTGCTAAGACCTTACCCAAAGACAAGACCATCTTGGTTAACCTCTCGGGCCGTGGAGATAAAGACATGCATACCGTTGCGCAAGCAACAGGATCAGAAGGTTAAGAAATCGTATGTCAAAAATTACTGCACTCTTTAAAGAGTTAAAAGCTACAGGTAAAAAAGGATTGATTCCTTTTATTACTGCGGGTGACCCTGATCCAAAGCAGACTGTTGAATTGATGCACGCTTTAGTTCGTGGTGGATCAAGTGTGATTGAGTTGGGTGTGCCATTCTCTGATCCGATGGCTGATGGTCCTGTTATTCAGAGATCATCCGAGCGTGCATTGACCCATGGCGTCACATTGCACTCTTGTTTGGAGATGGTTAAAGAGTTTCGCAAACAAGATACAAGCACTCCTGTAGTACTCATGGGTTATGCAAATCCAGTTGAACAAATGGGAGCAGAGCGCTTTGCAACAGAAGCTAGGGCAGCAGGTGTAGACGGAGTTTTAATCGTAGATTACCCCCCAGAGGAGTGCGTTGATTTTGCTGCACATATGCGGGTTGCCGGAATTGATCCTATTTTCTTATTGGCCCCAACTTCATCAAATGAGCGCATTAAAGAGGCTGCCAAAATTGCTTCTGGTTATATCTATTACGTCTCCATGCGAGGTGTCACTGGAGCATCCCATCTCAATACGCAGGATGTGGCAAGCATCATTCCTAAAATTCGCGAGGAGACCGATATTCCGATTGCTGTAGGCTTCGGTATTAGCGATGCTGCCAGTGCCAAGGCGGTATCTTCCAGTGCTGATGCAGTAGTGATTGGCAGTCGAATCATTCGTCTTTTGGAGGATGCACCCCCAGGGCAGGCAGTACAATCATTGGAAACCTTCATTCGTGAGATTCGCGACGCATTGGATAGTTAAAACTAATGAGCTGGATAGATAAATTACTCCCACCCCAAATTCAACATACTGATCCTGCCAATCGCAAATCAGTGCCGGAGGGTTTGTGGGTTAAATGCCCAAGTTGTGAAACTGTTCTCTACAGCACTGACATCGAAGCTAATTTATCAGTTTGTCCAAAATGCAGTCATCACATGCGTATCGGTGCGCGTCAACGTTTGGATAGTTTGTTGGATCCAAAAGGTCGCTATGAAATCGGTGCGGATATTTATCCAACCGATCCACTGAAATTTAAAGACTCCAAGAAATATCCAGATCGCATTAAAGAAGCAAATGATGCTTCTGGTGAATCAGAAGCCTTGATTGTGATGGGTGGAAAAATTGAAACCATTCCCGTAGTTGCTGCCTGCTTTGAATTTCAGTACATGGGCGGCTCAATGGGTTCAGTGGTAGGCGAGCGTTTTGCTCGGGGAGTTCAAGAGGCCATTAACAAGAAATGCGCGTTTATCTGCGTCACTGCTACTGGTGGCGCACGCATGCAAGAGAGCTTACTGTCTTTATTCCAGATGGCTAAGACCAATTCTATGTTGACCTTGCTATCTAAAAAAGGCTTGCCTTACATCAGCGTTCTAACCGACCCCACCATGGGCGGTATTTCTGCCAGCTTTGCTTTTATGGGTGACGTCGTGATGGCAGAGCCAAAAGCCTTGATCGGTTTTGCTGGTCCTCGCGTGATCGAACAAACTGTGCGTGAAAAATTGCCAGAAGGTTTCCAGCGCTCAGAATTCTTGATGCAAAAGGGTGGTATCGACATGATTGTGGATCGTCGCCAAATGCGTGCTGAAATTGCGCGTTTACTTGCATTGCTGCAAAAACTTCCTGAACCTGCAATTGCGGGTAGCTCAGCCGTTTAAGCGCTTGAGCACTGCACACCAAGCCCCAATTCTGTTTACTAGCCTCGAGGCCTGGCTTAGTCACCTCGAAACAGCCCACCCTGTGGGCATCGATATGGGGCTTGAGCGTATCAATCGTGTCAAAGCAGCGCTAGATCTTCACTTCGACTGTCCTGTTATCACCGTTGCCGGAACTAATGGCAAAGGCTCAACCTGTGCCTTCTTAGAAAGCATCTTGCTTTCGTCTGGCTATCGCGTAGGTTGTCATACATCGCCGCACTTACTGAGCTTTAATGAGCGCGCTCGTGTGAATGGTGAAGAGGTGAAAGACGCTATTTTGCTAGAGCACTTTGCTGCAGTAGAAAAAGCCCGTGTGAGTCTGGTTGATGCCCCCACGTTAACGTATTTTGAGTTCACTACTTTAGCAATCATGCATTTGTTTGCAACTTCGAATTTAGATGCAGTAGTGCTTGAGGTTGGAATGGGCGGGCGATTAGACGCCGTCAATATCGTCGATGCAGACTGCGCGATTGTGACCAGTATTGATATTGATCATGCCGACTTTCTAGGTGGTACGCGTGAAGCAATTGGCTTAGAAAAAGCTGGCATCTTCCGCCCTGGCCATATCGCTGTTTGTGGTGATCCCATGCCGCCGCAATCCCTTATCGACTATGCTGAAAAGCTCGGATGTGATCTCTGGTTGCAAGGGCGGGACTATAACTTCCAGGGTGATAAGCAACAATGGGGTTGGGCAGGGCGAAAAAAACGCTTTAGCGGACTCGGCTACCCCGCATTGCGTGGCGCCAATCAGATTCTGAATGCATCGGCAGTTATTGCTGCCCTAATGGCTTTACACCAGCGCCTCCCAGTAAGTGCGCAAGATATTCGTAATGGCTTTGCCCTGGTGGAATTGCCGGGGCGCTTTCAGGTACTTCCGGGCCAGCCTACAGTGGTGTTGGATGTTGCCCATAATCCCCACGCAGCAGCTACCCTTGGCCAAGGTCTAGACAAAATGGGTTACCACCCCTACACGTATGCCATTTTTGGGGCTATGGCCGATAAGGATATTGAGGGGGTGATTAAGCCCCTCATCAATATCGTGGATTTCTGGTTTTGCACCGATTTACCAACCCCAAGAGCTGCCTCAGGAAAGGCTTTGGCTGATAAGCTTGAAGCCTTGGGGGTTAAGCCCCAGAATGGCGCTGACGGTGGTATCGAAATCTTTGAAAATCCTGCCTCAGCGTATCAAAAAGCGCTATCTGTGGCTGGTGAGGGTGATAGAATTGTCATCTTCGGATCCTTCTATACCGTTGCCGGCGTAATGGCTTATCGAAACAACCAGGCGCATTGATCCATGATTCGTTTACCGAGCTTTTTTAAGCGAAAAACACAGACTGATGACCTTGAATTAGGTTCAGTAGGGCGTCGCGCAAGCAAACGTCCAGCCCCTCGCAGTTTCCAACGCGCAGTCGAGGCTGAAGAGCTCGCTCTCACAGAAGATCCAGAACAACAAAGAGCACGCCATCGTTTAATTGGCGCTGCTGTATTAGTGCTCATTGCAGTGGTGGGATTGCCCCGTATTTTGGATAGCAAGCCAAAGCCAGCGCCTAACGATATTGCTGTCAATATCGTAACGAGCCTACCAATGCCGGGAGCCGAAACAAAACCAGAAGCAAAGGCGGAAGAAAAGCCTAAAGCGGATGTTCCAGCTGAGGCTCCTAAGGTAGTTGCACCTGCCCCAGAGATTAAAACAGAAACTAAGACTGAACCAAAGCCTGAGTCCAAGCCAGACTCAAAAGTAGAAGCTAAGTCTGCACCTGCAGTCAGCAAACCGCCTGCTTTGGGATTAGCTGCTGGCGAGGAAGTAGTGGCTGCTTCTGCTGCAAAACCCAAAGTAGATGATGTGAGCAAACCAAGTGCGCCTAGTACTAGCTCAAATGGTTCCGGTAAATACGTAGTTCAGATTGGTGCATTCGCATCAGAAGATAACGTAAAAGCATTGGTAGCAAAGCTTAAAAGCCAAAAGATTCCAAGTTACGTTTTAAATAAAACACGTCCCGATGGAACTAAGCTTTTTCTCCTCCGTGCTGGCCCATTCACCGACAAGGAAGCGGGTGAAGCGGCACAAAAGAAAATCAAAGCAATGGGCTTGACCCCAAATCTTGTCGAGACTGGTAAGCAGTAATGGAATACTTATCCACCTTAAAGTTAACATCGGTGGATTACTTCACCCTAGTCGTACTCTTGGTATCTGCATTGGTGGGTATCTCGCGTGGCCTGTTTAAAGAAGTTCTCGCACTAGCATCATGGTTTGTTGCCGCTTGGGTTGCATATCACTACAGCAACTATCTCTCAACTGAGTGGCTCTCAACTTTCCATCTCGATGAGTTATTAAGTCTTGGTTTAAGTTGGTTGATTCTATTTGTATTAACGCTAGTCATCTGTGGATTGTTCGGTGGAGTGGTGCAAAAGATCATACTGTCAGCGGGTTTGAGCTTGACCGATCGGTTTTTAGGTTTGGTATTTGGATTGTTGCGCGGTGGTTTGATTGTGGTGGTGCTTGCTACTCTTGCTGCCTTAACACCTATCCCGCAAAGCATGGCGTGGAAAAATGCCATCACCAGACCAGCCATTGATGTGGCTACTGGATTAATTAAAGGCTGGTTACCAGCTGATTGGGCAAAGCAATTGAGTGATGCAGTGCCCAAAGTTACCCCTACCATTACTCCTAAATTAACAATAGGAATCTAGAGATATGTGCGGCGTCGTCGGAACTGTTTCCCACTCCCCAGTAAATCAACTTCTCTACGATGCTTTGTTGCTCTTGCAACATCGCGGTCAAGATGCGGCTGGTATCGCCACCATGAATGGTAATTCGTTCACGATGCATAAAGCGAATGGCTTGGTACGAGATGTTTTTAGAACTCGTAATATGCGCAGCTTGGTAGGTAATGCTGGCATCGGTCAAGTGCGCTACCCAACTGCTGGTTCCGCTAGTAGCGAAGAAGAGGCGCAGCCGTTTTACGTTAGCGCTCCTTACGGAATTATCTTGGCACACAACGGTAATCTCACGAATGCGCCAAGTCTGCGCGTAGAGATGGCTTACCGTGACCGTCGCCATATTAATACCAGCTCGGATACTGAGGTACTGTTAAACGTATTGGCTGATGAACTCCAAAAAGAGACCAACAGCGCCGCTTTAGATGAAGCTGCTATGTTTAATGCAGTTACTGGTGTAGCTAGTCGTGTTAAGGGCTCCTATGCAGTGGTTTCTTTGATTGCGGGTTACGGCTTATTAGCCTTCCGCGATCCGTTTGGTATTCGTCCTCTGTGTATTGGTCGTATTGATACACCACAAGGTCCGGAGTGGATGGTGGCATCTGAGTCCGTGGCCCTAGAGGGTCTTGGCTTTACCTTTGTTCGTGACGTGAATCCTGGCGAAGCGATCTACATTGATTTAGATGGCAACTTCTACACCCGTCAGTGCGTAGCGAATGCAGTCCTGACGCCTTGCATCTTTGAATACGTCTACATGGCTAGACCAGACTCCACTATTGATGGTGTTACCGTTTACAACGTACGCATGCGGATGGGTGATTACTTAGCTGAAAAGATTCGCAAAGAGACTGACGTTTCTGAGATTGATGTAGTCATGCCAATTCCGGATTCGAGCCGTCCTGCTGCGATGCAGGTAGCCAAGAACTTAGGCGTAGATTATCGCGAAGGCTTTTTTAAGAACCGTTATATCGGTCGCACCTTTATCATGCCTGGTCAAGCGATGCGTAAGAAGTCTGTTCGTCAGAAACTTAATGCTATGCATGTTGAATTTAAAGACAAAACAGTTTTGATCATTGACGACTCAATTGTGCGCGGTACAACCTCATTTGAGATCGTACAAATGGCACGCGAGTCTGGTGCTAAGAGGGTGATCTTTGCATCTGCCGCGCCACCAGTTCGCTTCCCGAATGTATATGGCATCGATATGCCAACGCGTAGTGAGTTGGTCGCTTATGGCCGTACCGATGAAGAGATTAATAAGATGATTGGTGCAGATCAGCTAATCTATCAAAGTGTTGAAGATATGAAGCAGGCAGTGAGGGATATCAATCCTAATATTCAGAACTTTGAAGCTTCTTGTTTTGATGGCCATTACATCACTGGCGATATTAATGAATCTTATTTGGATGCCTTAGAGGCGCAGCGCAATTCTTCTGCGGCTAAGGCTGACCGTCAGCGTGATTCCAGTGATTTCGCCCGTTCCCAGCTCCATCTGCATTTGGCTACTGAAGACTAAAAAGCGACAGGAAATTGCCTCACTCGAGGCAATTCCACAATTCGGTGTCAAAATAGCAGTATGAAGAGTAAAACCACACGTAAAAAGCCTGATTTTTCTAAACTAGCGCTTGAGACCTTAGCGGTTCGCGCTGGTACTCGTCGTACCGCTGAATATCAAGAACATTCAGAGGCAATGTTTCTCACGTCTAGCTTTTGCTTTGATAGTGCTGAATTGGCTGCCGATGGCTTTGCCCATGCAGATCAAGGTTTCATCTATTCACGCTTTACCAATCCAACGGTCAGCATGTTTCAAGATCGCTTGGCTGCCCTTGAGGGTGGCGAAGCTTGTATTGCTACTGCCTCTGGAATGTCAGCCATTCTGACAATGGCGATGGCCCATTTACAAGCGGGCGATCATGTCGTTTGCTCGCGCTCGGTATTTGGTGCAACAATTCAATTGTTTACTAATATCTTGGGTCGGTTTGGAATAACTACAACCTATGTGGATTTGGCTGATACTAAGTCATGGCAGGCCGCTGTCCAGCCGAACACTAAACTCTTTTATTTGGAAACGCCATCCAACCCCTTGACCGAGATTGCAGATATCAAAGCAATTTCGAAGATTGCCAAAAAAGCAGGCGCATTATTTGCTGTGGATAACTGCTTCTGCACCCCAGCCTTACAAAAGCCATTAGCACTGGGTGCTGATGTAGTCATTCATTCGGCAACGAAGTATTTAGATGGTCAGGGCAGAGTAGTTGGTGGTGCAATTGTGGGCAGCAATGATTTTGTCATGGGTAAAGTGTTCCCGTACGTGCGCACTGCAGGACCAACACTCTCAGCATTTAATGCTTGGGTATTTCTAAAAGGCCTGGAGACTTTAGAGCTGCGCATGAAGCAGCAGAGTGCTAATGCGCTTGCCTTGGCACAATGGCTTGAGAAGCAGTCGGGCGTGGAGCGTGTGTATCATCCTGGCCTCAAATCACACCCACAACACGCTTTGGCAATGCGCCAGCAAAAGGCGGGTGGTGCCATCCTGTCTTTCACCCTAAAGGGTGGGAAGAGAGCTGCATTCAAACTCATCAATCAAACCAAGCTTTGTTCTATTACCGCAAACTTGGGTGATACGCGCACAACGATTACCCATCCCGCAACCACAACGCATTGTCGTGTAACACCGGAAGCTCGCCAAGCCGCCGGAATCACTGACGGCCTAGTGCGTATTGCAGTTGGTCTTGAAAATATCATCGATTTGAAGAGCGACCTCGTTGGCGGACTCAAAAAATAATCAAGTCCACCAGGATAGGCCCATGGGTTTCTCGGACGCTACTCAATTCTGGAATGAACGCTTCGATAAAGAAGAGTTCATCTTTGGAAAAGAGCCCAATGAATATTTGGTTGAGAAAGCCCATCAATATCTCAAGCCAAACAATAAAGTTCTTTGTATCGCCGACGGCGAAGGGCGTAATGGTGTTTGGTTAGCGAAGCAGGGAATGCAAGTTATTGGTTTTGATGCGTCTGATATTGCCTTATCCAAGGCAAATCAGTTTGCCAGAGAGAATCAGGTCAAAGTTGAGTATTCATTCTCAGATACAGACAGCTTTGCTTGGCATCCCAATGCTTATGATGCAGTTGTAGCTATCTTTATCCAGTTTGCTGATGCACCAATGCGTGAACGCATTTTTCAAAAAGTTTACGAGACGCTTAAACCCGGTGGGATCTTTATTCTGCAGGGATACACACCTAAGCAACTCGAATACAAGACAGGTGGTCCATCTCTTATTGAGCACCTCTATACAGAAGAGCTCATATCTGATCTGGCGAAAGACTTGCAGATCCTAGAACTTTGCTCTTATGAGAAAGAATTGTCCGAAGGTCCAAGACATACTGGAATGTCTGCTTTATTGGGCTTGGTGGCTCAAAAGCAGCCTTAAAGCATACCCAGCATTTAGCCTAATATTTGGGTATAAAATGTTATTTATGCAATCTCGCAAAAGATCTCTCACGATTCTTATTTGCCTCTTCTTGATATCTTTTAAGGTAGCGGCTAGCAGCATCTTTATTGATACTGCTATTGAGCGCATCCAAATGCATCACACTTCATTTGCTAGTCATGTCTCCGATCAAGGTCGTCATAGTAATGGGCCTGCAGATGGGGAGCAGCAGTCTCACACTCTATTTTTAATGAGCCATGTCACTGCGTATATCAGCGATATTGGTATTACTGTTTATTTACCATTGATATCCGAGTTTAAATTCCTAGTAACAAGTCAAGTTTTGTTTACTCAAAACTTCCCGGATTCAGCATTTAAACCTCCCAAAGCTTAAGCCTAATTTTATTAGGTAGGAGGCGTCTTAATAGCGTCCTCTTTTTTGCTTATTGGCTGCTATCGTAGCCATTGATGGGGAATCACACCATGTATCAGTTTCTAAAGGCATTGCCATTGGCAATTCTTATTCTATTTGTTTCAGCATGCAGTAGCGTTAAATTAGATGATGCTAATAATGTAGCCACTGTCAACGCTAATAGCTCTTCCTCTTATGATCCGATTAGCGATCCTAAGTCTAGCGTGTATGGCAAGCGTTCGATTTATTTTGAGTTTGATAGCTATACCGTTGATCCGAAGTACGTTTCTACCATCTCTGCTCACGCTTCATATTTAAAGTCTTCGCCCAAGCAAAAAATATCGATGATTATTCAAGGCAATACGGATGATCGCGGGACGGCCGAGTACAACTTGGCTTTAGGTCAGAAACGCTCAGAGGCTGTTAAGAAGGCATTGTTAGCCCAAGGGGTGAGTGAGCTTCAAATTGAGGCAGTCAGCTTTGGGAAAGAAAAGCCAGTCAATTCAGCGCAAACCGAAGCGGCTTTTAAAGAAAATCGCCGCGCTGATTTTGTCTATCAATAAATGGATCGGTTAAAACTATGAAAAATATATTTAATTTAGGCCTATTGTTTATTGCCCTCTTGGGTGGTTGTGCCGCAAATAATGCCCCCCTAAACTCCGCACAAGTTGTCAATGGATCTGCGTCAATTTCAAAAGGAGTCCCAGTGCATTCTGCGAATGTAGCAAAGCGACTCAACGACTGCATTATTAAAAGCAACCAAAGTACAGATGCTTTATTGGTTGATAGTCAGATCATATCTGTTACTAGAAATAACCCCTACGCAAAAGCACTCTTTAGTTCGACTGATAAGTTGACAGATCAGCAGGCCAAGGCATTAGCGAATTATTTGTCTGAAGCTAATACATGTCGTCCTATTGCGCTAGAGGGGTTAACGCCTGAAATGACATCCCTTTATAACGAATTTTTTAAGAATATTGACACCGTCTATGCAGACCTCATTGCTAAAAAGATCTCAATAGGGGTGGCCAATCAAGAAAGGCAACTACTCATCCAAGATGCTCACATGAAACGTCTGGCCCTTCAGTCTAAAAAGAGCTAAAAGCCATGGCTAGGTATAAATTTCAATGCCGCTCTTGTAAGTTTGAATGCATTAGCGGTATTGGTAGAGAGCTTGGACTACATTCGTCTAGAGTGGCGATGGTCTGCAAATCTTGTGCAGCTATCGATACGTATACGGTAGCCCACTCAGGTAGTATCAATACTGAAATCAGTATGCCGCCAATTTGCACTTCCTGCCACTCAAGCAGCCACTTGTCAGAATGGGATGGCCTTACTTGCCCACATTGCCAAATGAAGATGAGGGCTTTGGGTGGGGATGTTGACGCTGAGAGGCCCTTTAAATATTGGTGAAGAAAATTTAAAGCCTAAGTGACCCTCTGAGATACTAATTTAAATATATTAATTGGCTTCTCTGAATCTTCGTGGGTCATTGATTGCTCTAAGCGGCATAATGTGAATTTTGCCGCTATCAATTTCTAGGTGGGCAATCTCGCCTACCTTTAATGATAAGCGCTTTACTTCAGCAGCGGATGCTTCCCAAACCACCGCATGTCCACCCTCAAGGGTGCGTAACTGAATAACGGCAATTTGACCTAGGGCGCTTAATTGTTCAACTATGACCTCTACCGAGAGTGTGCTCTTATCGGCATGCAGACTCAATCCCTCTGCAGTAATCACCCAGGCTACAGGAGTGTTTGGTGGGATTTTACCTTTATCGACAACATTAAAAATCTGCTGACAACCATTCCAGGTAAGCTTGCCTGCCGTAAATATGCCTTCAAACTTATTGTTGATGCCAACAAGCTCTGCGACGCGGGAGTTACGAGGACGCTCAAATAGGACTTGTGGAGGTGCAGTTTGTAGACCAACGCCTTGATCGATCACTGTAATTCTGTCGGCCAATAAATCCGCTTCACGCAGATCATGCGTAACTAACAGAATCGGAATATTTAAATCTTTCCGTAACTCCGCCAGTGTTTTGTAAAGACTTTGACGTGTTGGCGCATCAATCGCCGAGAAGGGTTCATCAAGCAATAGTATTTTCGGGGTGCGTGCTAGTGCTCTTGCTAAAGCAACCCGTTGCTGTTGACCACCTGAGAGTTGATTGGGCATTCGATTAGCGAGTTCGCCGATACCCATGCGCTCCAACCACTGTTGAGCTAGCTTCTTACGCTCAGAAACTTCTGGTAGCGAGTTATACAAAGGAATGCAGACATTCTCAAGTGCAGTTAAGTGTGGAAATAGCGCGTATTGCTGAAATATAAATCCACAGGAGCGCTCGGCAGGGCTCAGTGATACGCCAACTCCACCAATCTCGGTTGCTTCAAACCAAAGCTCTCCATCGCATTCAATTTTGCCGGTGTGAGCATTGTTTAAGCCGGCAATCGTACGCAAGGCGGTTGTCTTGCCGCTACCTGAAGGGCCGACTAAAGCGTGCAACTCTCCTGGAGTGCACTCAATATTGAGCTGCAGGGGGTTTGGGATTGCCTGAGAAATCTTGACCTTAAGCATTAGACCTCCCATCTCTTGGGGGGTGAAGGATGACGCCCAAAGACGCCATAAGAAAGGGCAATAGCTACTAGCGATGTTCCAAGCAATATTAAGGACAGTAGACCAGCACCAGTAGTATCAAAACTTTGCACCTTGTCATAGATTGCTATGGATACCGTTTTAGTTTCTCCCGGGATGGCACCCCCAACCATGAGAATTACACCGAATTCACCAAGGGTATGTGCAAAGGTGAGAACGGCTGCACTAGTGATGCCGCGCCATGCCAACGGCAATTCAATAAGGCGAAAGATTTGCCAATTAGACAGCCCGCTGACTTGTGCTGACTCCAGGATTTCAGGCTGAATTGACTCAAACGCTCTTTGTATTGGCTGAATGGCAAATGGCAAGTTAACAATGAGGGAGGCTATGAGTATTCCGGTAAATGAAAATACGAGTGGAATACCAAAAAAGCTTTTGCCTCCTAGACCTACCAAAAGGTAATAGCCCAAAACAGTAGGTGGTAGCACCAAGGGAAGTGCAAGCAAGCCCTCAATCCAAGATCTGCCTTTGCGCATCCTTTGAAGTGTGTGGGCTACCCACATCCCAAATGGAATGATGAGGACTAGGGTCCATAGTGCTAGCTTTAGAGATAGAAAAAGGGCATCGATATCAATCACAATTGCATTGTATTGCTATTATTGGATGCCAATACACCCTTAGAGTCCCGCCTAATTAGAAACGCATGAAAACTATAGAAATCAAAAAAGCCTGGAATGGCAATAGTAATTGCGAAGTATGCTCTATTAGGAGTTCTGCGTTATTTGCCGAGCTCAATGAGGAAGACTTTTCTAAGATTCATAGCCCAATAGATGATTTGAGCTTTGAAGCTCATGCAAATATATATGCTCAAGGAGACTCAGCCCAATCCTTATATACCTTACGTGAGGGATACATTAAATTACTTCACGTTAATTCAGATGGATCGAGTCGAATAATTCGGGTGGTGCTACCCGGAAACTTATTCGGAATGGAGGCTCTATTGGGTGAGCGTTACGAGCATTCTGCAGTTGCCCTTACGAATGTACATTTGTGCCAAATCCCCAAATCCATCATCTCTTCATTAGGTGAAGAGTCTCCAAGACTTCATCGACAAATAGTTAAGAAATGGGGGGAGGCCTTATCTCAATCTGAGTCATGGTTCTCTGAAATCAATACCGGAAGAATTGAGGTTCGGCTAGCTCGCTTCCTATTGAAGCTTGCTAGAGAGTCTGGGTCCTTTGCTGTTGCTCCCTTATTTAGGCGTGAAGATATGGGACTTATGATGGATGTTAAATTTGAAACGATTAGCAGGGCATTGGCATCCATGTCCGAGCAAGGCCTTATCTCAAATGTTAGCAAGCTTTCCGTCCAAATTCCGAGCATTGATGCGCTGCGTACTTTTTCGGAACGTGGCCTTTAATTGCTTCCAAAAAGAAAGGCTACCGAAGCAGCCTTAGCATTTAAAACGAGCTAAATTACGCTTTTTTAGCATAAGCAGAGCACCAACCTTTAGAGGATACTTGCTTGCCAGCAAATAACGGGCAACCACCAGCGGCAGCATCAGTTTTGCCCTGGAATAATGCGCAGTTACTGCACTGTTGACCAGCGGCGTACTTGGCATACTTTGCTTTATCTACCTTGGTGGCATCAGACTTATATCCCAAACCAGCAGCTTGTGGATCAGTTTCAGCAACCATTACTTGAGCTTGTACTTTACCGTTCAGGGCTAAGGTACAGGCGCCAGCAGCAGACAAAATCATAAATTGACGACGGGTTGGTTTCATATATTTCTCCGGGTTAAGTAAAGCATTTATAGATAAGACTGAGTGCAACTAAAAATGTAAAGATAGAAAAAATTTGCTGAATTCTTGGACCGCTAATCTTTTTCTCAAGAACTTTGCCAATTAATAAACCTACAAGTGAGCCGATAGCAAAGGGGAGTGCAATCGTCAAATCTAATATCCCCGTAGCTAAAGATACAAATGCACCTCCAGCTGAGACTATGGCAAGAACGCCTAATGATGTTGCCACTATCGCTTTCATCGGTAGATCGGTAAATTTTTTAAGCGAAGGAACGATGATGAAGCCTCCCCCGACTCCTAACAATCCAGACAAGAATCCTGCGCATGCGCCAGCAAACATAAGGGATCTGGCGCAGGGGACAGTCCAGATTAATTTACCGATTGACATGTCTAATTGACATGGAGGCGGTTTTCTCAAAACAGGGGCAGTTCCAGCAATCATTTGCATTGCTTGTACAAACATTCTTGAAGATACATAAATCAGCACCGCGCTAAACATCAATAGCATTGGTGTATTTGGTGCACGTTGCGAAACCCATAATCCAAGAGGGGAGAGAATCAGGCCAAATACGGCCATAAACATTGCTGCTTTATAGCGCAATACCCTTTCTTTTAAGCCAATCAGGGCTCCGACGCTCGCTGACAGGGCAATCGCACTGAGAGCAATTGGCCCCGCCTCAGAAATTGGCATATGAAAAGCAAATACCAATAATGGAACAGAAAGTATTCCACCGCCTGCGCCGGTTAACCCCATCAAGACACCGATAAAAATGCCTAAGGCTGGTGCGAGAAAAAAATGCTCCATTACTTAGTTTTCAAATGGTCTAGCTAACCATTCTCTACCCTTGAGCATGGCATTCCAATAGAGCCAAGGAAGCACATCTTTTTTCAAGATCCACGCAAGCTTGGTCGCCTTTAAAGGATTGATTAACCATGGGAAGGTAGGCAAAAGTTTGCCTCCGAAGCCGAATTCCGCAAGCACAATTCTTCCTCTCTCAACAGTGAGCGGGCAGGAGCCATAACCGTCATATTTGAGAGGCATTGCTAGTTGATTTTTGTGGGCCAATAAGTTTTCCGCAACTACAACAACTTGTTTTCTAGCGGCGGCAGCTGTTTTTGAATTGGGTGATGAACAGCAGTCACCTAGGCCAAATACATTTGGATAGCGAGTGTGTTGTAGGGTGAATTGATCAACCTCTACCCAACCTGATGAGTCGGCTATTGGGCTTGCCTTGACGCAGTCTTGTGGCCCTTGCGGCGGAACAACGTGAAGCATATCGAATGATTTTTCTACTTGCGTGGAATTGCCATCAGCATCTTTTACCGCAAATGTTGCCTTCTTGTTTGGCCCATCAACTGAGATGAGATTGCAATTGAAATTCAATGTGGCGTTATATTTTTTAACGTACTCCATCAGCGGTGGTACAAAATCTGCTACACCAAATAAAGCTGCACCAGCATTATTGAGTTCAACTTCTATATTTTTGAGATTGCCTTGTTGTTCCCACTCATAGCAAGATAGATACATTGCTTTTTGTGGTGCACCCGGACATTTAATTGGCATTGGTGGTTGAGTAAAGATTGCTTTGCCAGATTTCATGTTCTTGACTAGCTCCCATGTATAGGGAGAGTAGTCATAACTGTAGTTTGATGTCACACCATTTTTCCCAATAGTGTCTATCAAGCCAGGGATGGCATCCCAATTTGTTTTCAATCCAGTTGCTACCGCGAGATATTTGTATTTGATGGGCTCGCCACGAGCAACATTTACTTCATTGGCATCTGGATTAAAGCCAGTGATTTTGTCCTTAATCCAGGTAACGCCTTTGGGTATAACGTCTTTAGTATTTCTCTTGCTATCTTTGACATTAAATGCGCCCCCACCGACCAAGGTCCAGGACGGCTGATAGTAGTGAACTTCAGATGGCTCTATGACGCCGATTTTTAGCGCTTGATCACGATTTTTCAAGCTTGCAGCAAGCCCTAATCCTGCCGCTCCGCCTCCAGCGATCAGGACGTCATAGACTGTATTCTGTGGCTGATGACTCATCTTTTCTCTCTTTCTATTCAATGGTTATATAGCTGACTTTTCTATATAACTAAAAGTAATATACATATAAGGGTTAGTAATAAGTGTATTTTTACCAGCATTATTAAATAATTGCACTTAGAAAAATTACTTAGGTGAATCAGAGATGAACCCAGTCGTAAAAGGCTTTTTTGATCCAGATACTTGGACGGTTACTTACGTTGTTTACCAGAAAGTGGGTTCTAAATGCATCATCATCGATTCAGTATTGAGCTATGACCCCAAGTCAGGGAGAACCCATACCAAGATGGCGGATCAGGTCGTTGAGTTTGTAAAACAGAATGATCTAAAAACCGAGTGGATTCTAGAAACTCATGCTCATGCAGATCACGTTACTGCGGCGCCTTATCTAAAAACTAATTTAGGTGGCAAAGTTGCCATTGGGGACCACATTTCATTAGTGCAGGGCGTTTTCAAGAGTATTTTCAACTTAGAAAACGCATTTCCAACAGATGGATCTCAATTTGATCATCTTCTCAAAGATGGCGAGGAGGTTCATTTTGGCAATTTGAGTTTCAAGGCGATCTTTGTGCCCGGCCACACCCCAGCCTGTATGGCATATCAAGTCGGCGATGCAATTTTTGTGGGTGACACAATGTTTATGCCGGACGTCGGAACAGCCCGTTGTGATTTCCCCGGCGGTGATGCCCATGTCCTCTACCAATCGATGAAGAAAATTTTGAGTTTTCCGCCGCAAACTCGTTTATTCATGTGCCACGACTATCCCCCTAATAATCGTCCCGTTCAATTTGAAACTACCGTTGCGGAACAGAAAAAGTCCAACATTCATATGCATGATGGCATTACTGAAGAGCAATTCATTGAAATGCGCACAAAACGTGATGCCACCTTAGAAATGCCCGTTCTGATTCTTCCTGCGATTCAGGTCAATATTCGCGCTGGTGAGTTTCCGCCAAAAGAAGAAAACGGAATTGCATATCTGAAGATCCCGGTGAATGCAGTCTAAGAATTTAAGTAAGAATTCAATTGAAGGAGTGTCGTTGTAATGGCAGATCAAAAACGTAGAGGTCAAATTAAGCAAGCACCTGAGAACTTTGTTTCTCAAGATCTCATTGCTGACCTTAACCAAAATGGTATGGATGATACCCGGCGTGGCTTTATGCGCTCAGGCTTTATGGCTGCAATTGGTGGGGCAGTTGGTTTGTGTTCATCTCTAAATGTCTTGGCAGCTGGTGAGGGAGACCCTGCCATTTTAGAGAAGCAAGTATGGCAAACAACACTGGGAAAAAATGTTGCTACGATGCCCTATGGAACGCCATCTATTTATGAGGCAAATTTAATTCGCCGTGAATCTCCTGGTCTAACAAGAGTATCAGCGGCATCTGTTGCGTTTACCCCATTGCAGGGCTTATTCGGAATCATTACACCTAATGGACTGCATTTTGAACGACAGCATCAGGGCTGGTACAACGTTGACCCTGAAAAGCATCGCTTAATGGTGAATGGCTTGGTTAAACATAACCGCGTTTTCACGATGAATGATTTAATGCGCTTACCGTCGGTCTCACGCATTCACTTTATTGAATGCGGTGCTAACACAGGTTTGGAGTGGGGCAACGTTGCAGTCCCAACCGTGCAATACACCCACGGCATGCTATCTTGCTGCGAATTTACCGGTGTGCCTTTAGCGGTCCTTTTGGAGGAGTGTGGCGCCGACCTCAAAAAAGGTAAATATCTCTTGGCAGAAGGTGGCGACGGTTCAGGCATGACTCGCACGATTAATTTAGAAGATGTCTTAAATGAAGCGATCGTTGCTTGGGGCATGAATGGTGAGATGTTGCGCCCCGAAAATGGCTTCCCATTACGCTTGGTTGTTCCAGGTGTTCAGGGTGTTAGCTGGGTTAAATGGCTCCGTCGCCTAGAGGTCGGCGACATACCATACGCAACAAAGGACGAGGCGGTGCACTATAACGATTTGATGCCAGATGGTATGGCGCGTCAGTACACATCGATTCAGGAATGCAAATCAGTTATCACAACTCCATCTGGCGGTCAGCAATTACTCGATAAAGGTTTTTATAACGTCAGCGGATTAGCTTGGTCAGGAAGAGGGAAGATTAAGCGAGTTGATGTCTCATTTGATGGCGGTAATAACTGGAAAACAGCACGGCTTGAAACTCCAATCTTGAGTAAGGCGCTTACTCGCTTCAATATTGATTGGGTCTGGGATGGTTCGCCAGTTATTTTGCAGTCGCGCGCTATCGATGACACGGGTTACGTTCAGCCGCCTATTAAGATGCTCAGAGACGTTCGCGGTACTCGATCCATCTATCACAATAATGCAATCCAATCATGGAAAGTGGACTCAAATGGGGAGGTTAGCAATGTACAAGTTGGCTAAACTCGCAAATGTCACCCTGTTTGTGGCGACATCATTCCTTATGCTTGGTTCGGCTTCAGCCCAAAATTCAAGTGTCCGTTTTCCAGGGATTGGGAGAGATGCAACTCCCGCCGAAGTTTCTGCATGGGACATTGATGTGCGTCCGGACTTTAAGGGGTTGCCCAAGGGGTCTGGTTCGGTAGAAAAGGGTCAGCAACTATGGGAGGCTAAGTGCTCCGTTTGTCATGGTACGTTCGGCGAGTCTAATGAAATTTTTACGCCTATTATTGGTGGCACCACTGCTGACGATATTAAAACGGGACGTGTAGCATCACTCTCAGATAGAAAACAGCCGCAGCGAACGACTATTATGAAGGTCGCTACGGTATCTTCTTTATGGGACTACATCTATCGTGCAATGCCATGGAATGCGCCTCGCTCCCTTACGCCTGATGACACCTTTGCCTTGGTGGCATACCTTTTAAGTTTGGCTGAAGTTTTACCTGATGACTTTGTGCTTAGTGATGCCAATATTGCAGAAGTGCAAAAGCGGATGCCAAATCGCAATGGTATGACTTTGAAGCATGGTTTGTGGAGCTCAAAAGGGAATCCTGACGTTCATGCAACAGCATGTATGACTAACTGCGTGCAGTTTGTGCAGATTGGTTCAGAGTTGCCTGCATACGCTAGGAATGCCCACGGCAATATTGCCGAGCAAAATCGTCAATATGGCCCATTCCGTGGATCTGACTCTACAAAGCCGCCGCTGACTAAGTTACCAGGTGCTTCAGCAGAAGGGTTGGCTCATGCTTCTGAAACGCATGCTGCTGGCAAAGGACCTGCAGCGCTGTTTAAGAGTGAAAACTGTGCAGCTTGTCATGCGATGAGCGGCAAGCTAGTAGGCCCCTCTGTTACAGATATTGCTGCGAAGTATCAGGGGCAGGCTGGGGCATTAGATAGGTTGATGGCAAAGGTAAAGAATGGTGGCTCAGGAGTTTGGGGTTCCATACCAATGCCTGCTCAGTCTCAATTATCTGAAGAAGATCGCAAAGCGCTAGTGACATGGGTGCTTTCCGGAGGCAAATAAGATGTACCCAATAAATGAATTGCATGGTTTATTGGGTGGTAGATAATATATTCACGTTAAGAGCTAATAAAGGAGTTTTTATGAATCAGCAGCGACGCAGTTTATTGAAATACTCGGCCGTTTTTGGCTTAATGGCTTCTGCCGGCCTCATTAGTGTGGCTCAAGCAGAAGAGTGGAATAAGGCAGCATTTGAGGGTAAGAGCTTAGATGATGTCTTCAAGTCATTGGGCACATCTTCGCCAGATAAATCAGCTGCCGTGACTTTAAATGCCCCTGATATCGCTGAAAATGGTGCGGTAGTTCCCGTTGGTATTTCATCAACTCTGAAGGCTGAGCAGATGGCAATTTTGGTTGAAAAAAATCCAAGCACATTGGCTGCTCAATTTTTCTTGCCTGCTGGCACCGAGGCATTTGTCACGACCCGCATCAAGATGGGTCAAACATCGAATGTTTATGCTTTGGTGAAGGCAGATGGTAAATGGTCAATGGCAGTGAAAGAGATCAAAGTGACTCTCGGTGGTTGTGGCGGTTAATTGACCATAGCAAATATCTATTTATAAATTATTAAGGAAGAAAAATGTCAGATCCAATGCGCGTTAGAGCAACCGAAAAAGACGGTATCGTTGATGTCAAAATTTTGATGAAGCACGATATGGAATCGGGTCAACGTAAAGATGCCTCTGGAAAAGTGATTCCAGCATGGTTTATCAATATGCTGAATGTAAAAGCAAATGGCAAGGATGTATTTAATGCTCAGTTTGGTTCGGCCGTTTCTAAAGATCCTTTTTTGAATTTCAAATACAAGGGCGCTAAAGGTGATAAGTTGGTAGTGAACTGGATTGATACCAAGGGCGATAAGCGAACTGATGAAGCAACAGTTTCTTAATTTTTGAAGAACATAGGCATATCCATGGCTCCAATATCAGTAGTTTTAAAGAGATCTCTAGTGCTATCGCTTTTATTGATGGGTGCGCAAAGCATTCATGCTCAGAGTGCAGCCGACGAGATTGCAAAATATCGAGAGATGATTGCAGATGGAAATCCATCAGAGCTCTATGAAATGTCTGGAGAGGAGTTATGGAAAAAACCAGCCGGCCCTAAAAATGCTTCCTTAGAAAAATGCGACTTAGGTCTTGGGCCGGGCATTGTTGATGGGGCTGCAGCTGTTTTACCAAAGTACTTTAAAGATACCAATCGAGTCCAGGATCTGGAGTCTCGTCTGATGACTTGCATGGAGAAGCTTCAGGGAGTTCCGTCCGAAAGCATTATTGATGCCAAGTTTGGTGTTGGCCCTAAGAAGGATATGGACGCTATTGTTGCTTATGTAGTGACGCACTCTAAAGGACAAAAAAATTAACGTAAGCACGACTCATCCAAAAGAAAAACAGATGTATGAAATGGGTAAGCATGCCTTCTTCTACGAAGGTGGCCCATTTGATTTTTCATGCGCCTCTTGTCATGGGTCATCTGGTAAACGTATCCGTTTGCAAGACTTACCAAACCTAACAACTCATGATGGCGCGGTTGCAGGGTGGGGTTATTGGCCTGCGTATCGAGTTTCGAGTGGCCAATTCTGGACGATGCAGCAAAGACTGAATGATTGCTTTAGGCAGCAGCGTTTTCCTTATCCAATTTATGGCTCAGATGTGACGATTGCTTTATCAATGTATATGGCTAAGAATGCCAATGGTGGAATTATTCAAACCCCTGGACTAAAGCGCTAAGACTATGAAGACATCTACGATGACATTAATTAAGTTTTATCACCTTCTGTTTCTTGGTTGTGGCGCTATTGCTATGGTGGCCAATGTTTCAGCTCAGCAGAGACCTGATTCGCAGTTTCAAAAAATGATGAATAGCAGCTTCCGTACTGAAGGCATTGCTAATATTGATCGTATTGATCAGGATCCTACCCAGAAATTTTGCTCTGATCCTCAATTTGCATCCAGTAAGGCGGGAGCAGCTAGGGCGCTAGAAATTCAGAAGCAAAACATGGCTTCTATCAAGCCACCTTCGGATGGTAAATACATTGGTGATTGGAAAAGTGGCGAGGCGATTGCGCAAAGTGGGCGTGGTGCTACTTGGACGGATACGGCTTCAACACCTATCGGTGGTGGCTGCTACAACTGTCACGAGATAGATAAAAAAGAAATTTCATATGGAAATATTGGGCCAAGCTTATGGAATTACGGTAAGACGCGGGGTAATTCTCAGGAATTGATCGTCTACACCTGGAACCGTATTAACAACTCTAAGGCATATAACGCCTGCAGCAATATGCCTCGATTTGCTCACTTTAAGCTCTTAAATGAAAAGCAAATTCAAGATTTAATGGCATTGTTGCTAGACCCAGCTTCGCCAGTTAATCAATAAATGAAAGACAGGCCGACAGGTCTGTTTTCTGAAGGGGAATCTTTATGTCTTTAAGTCGTCGTGATTTCTTGCAGGCGCTTGCTTTTGCTTCGGCTGGTGGCATGGCTTTGCAATCCAATTTTGCAGGTGCACAGGTCTCAGCACAAAGGTTTTACGATCTTCCTAAGTTTGGCAATGTTCACTTGTTGCACTTTACTGACTGTCATGCCCAGTTGTTGCCAATTTATTTTCGTGAGCCAAATGTAAATCTAGGGATCGGTACTCAGGAGGGCAAGACCCCTCATTTAGTTGGCGAATATTTCCTCAAGGCAAATGGTGTAGCGCCGGGTACCCGCGATGCTCATGCTTTTACCTATTTAGATTTTGTAGCAGCAGCTCAGAACTACGGCAAGATGGGCGGCTTTGCTCACATGGCAACGCTAATAAAACAATTAAAGGCAGGGCGTCCAGGCGCACAACTGCTTGATGGGGGAGACACTTGGCAGGGTTCTGGTACCGCACTATGGACCAATGGTCAAGATATGGTTGATGCAGCATTGGCTTTAGGTGTTGATGTCATGACGCCTCACTGGGAGATGACTCTTGGTGAAAAGCGTGTTATGGAAATTGTCAATGGTGACTTTAAGGGCAAGGTTTCCTTTATTGCTCAAAATATTAAGACCTCTGACTTCGGGGATATGGTTTTCAACCCCTATGTCATGAAGAATATGAATGGCGTACAAGTTGCCATCATTGGTCAAGCTTTCCCATATACACCTATTGCCAATCCTCGTTATTTCACCCCGGATTGGACCTTTGGAATTCAGGAGGAAAATCTTCAAAAGACCATTGATGAAGTGAAGACTAAGGGTGCCAAAGTGGTGGTACTTCTATCACATAATGGTATGGATGTGGATTTGAAGATGGCATCACGTGTCAGTGGTTTGCATGCTATTTTGGGCGGACATACCCATGACGGCGTTCCAGTTCCGGTGCAAGTGAAGAACCGCGGTGGCATGACCTTGGTGACTAATGCTGGGTCAAACGGTAAGTTTTTGGGTGTTTTAGACTTCGATGTAAAAGGCGGAAAGCCAGTGGACTTCCGTTATAAGCTCTTGCCAATTTTCTCGAATATGATTCCCGCTGATCCAACGATGTCAAAGTTGATCGCTAAGGTACGCGCTCCATACGAGGCAAAGTTAAATGAAAAATTAGCCACAACTGATGGCTTGCTTTATCGCCGAGGCAATTTCAACGGTAGCTTTGATCAATTGATCTTAGATGGGCTAATGTCTCAAAAGAATGCTGAGATTGCCTTTTCGCCAGGTTTCCGCTGGGGGACAAGTTTGCTGCCAGGTCAAGCCATTACTCGCGAAAATTTACTTGATCAGACGGCAATTACCTATCCGTACACCACTGTGACGAGTATGACGGGTGAGACTATCAAAACCATATTAGAAGACGTAGCAGACAATTTATTTAATCCCGATCCTTATTATCAGCAGGGTGGTGACATGGTCCGTGTAGGTGGCATGCAATACACGATTGATCCTGCTCAGAGTGCTGGTAATCGCATTTCTGATATGCGCTTAAATGGTAAATCGATTGAAGCCAGCAAGAGTTACAAGGTGGCGGGATGGGCGCCCGTTAGTGAGGAAGCCAAGAATGCCGGTGGTGAACCTATATGGGATGTGATTGAACGTCACCTCAAGGATGTGAAGGTTGTAAAGGCCGTTAAGCTCAATGAGCCCGTGATAAAAGGCGTTTCTAATAACCCTGGTATGGCGCCAATCTAAATCTTTAATAGAAAGTGATTGAGATGAAAAGAGTCTTTAGCTTAATATTTGTAACTTTGCTTGCCTTCGGTTTTAGTTCGGGTGTTCTCGCGCAAAAATCAGGAACAACAAAAGTTGTTTATCACATCGATGATGCTGAAACTCAAGGTCTCAAAGGATTGCGTAATATCCGCAATCACTTAGATACCTCACCCGATACAACGATCATCGTTGTCACTCATGCCAATGGGGTTGATATGCTGATGGAAGGTGCTAGAGACAAAAAAAATAATGTTGAGTATGCGCCATTAATTGGAGCATTAAAGTCTCGTGGCGTAAAGTTTGAAGTATGTGAGATTACCCTGAAGAACCGCAACCTCAAGAAAGATCAATTCATTCTGGATGCGGACTTTACGCCATCAGGCGTGGTTCGGGTGGCCGATCTTCAATATAAAGATGGCTTTGCCTATATCAAGCCATAGTGATTGATTGAAGTGATTTGTTTTGTGAGAAATCTTCTGGGGATCCTTATGGGGTCCCTTGTCTTGTTAGGTATCAGCTATTCTCAGGCAGCTTCATTGCCTGACAATGTTCTTATAAAGCCAGTTCAAGTAGCGCCACATACTTATTTTGTTCAAGGTCGTCCAGAAATGGGGAGTAGCGCCAATCAAAACTTCATTTCGAATGCAGGTTTTGTCGTTACTTCTGACGGTGTAGTTCTGGTTGATGCGTTGGGCTCGCCAATTCTTGCGCAAAAGCTAATTGCTGAAATTAAGAAAATTACAAATCAAAAGATTGTTGCGGTAATTGTGAGTCACTATCACGCAGACCATGTATATGGACTGCAGGAGTTTAAGAAGATTGGCGCTAAGATTTACGCACAAGGTGAGGGCAGAAATTATCTATCATCAGAAACTGCTAAGCAGCGATTGATAGCCTCCCGCGTGGATTTTGCTCCTTGGATTAATGGACAAACCAAGTTGATTCCTGCAGACGTTTGGATTGACCAAAAAAGTAAACTCAACATAGGAGGTGTGGAGTTTTTCATTAATCGCGTAGGCCCTGCTCATGCCCCAGAGGATTTAATGGTGTATGTGCCCTCTGAAAAGGTATTGTTTGCGGGTGATTTAGTTTTTAGGGGGCGCATCCCCTTTGTAGGTAACGCTGACAGTAAAGGGTGGTTGCTTGCCTTGGATGAAATTGAGAAACTCAATCCAAGCGTTGTGATTCCTGGTCATGGAGCATATTCGGCAAAACCAGCTGAAGATATAACCTTTACTAGAGCCTATCTCAAATATTTACGCGAATCCATGTCAGCTGCGGCGCTCAATATGGACCCCTTTGAGGATGCGTATCAGCATACAGACTGGTCCGAATACGAAGGTATGCCGTTGTTTAGGGCGGCTAATCGTATGAATGCCTACAACGTCTACCTATCGATTCAGGCTGAATAGGATCGAAATGGTAACTTGGCTCTAAAATGGCTGTTTATGTCTTAAAGTACTGATTTGCAATGAAATTCGCCGCATTGATTCGTAAACCTCTTGCCTTGGCCATTTTTGGCTTAAGCGCAAATGTCTTTGCGTCTCCAAGCCTCGAGAATGGCAAAGACATTGACCAGACTAAGTGTTATTCCTGCCATGCAAAGAAATCAGGGTTTGGTAATGGTGACATGATTTATACCCGTGGCGATAGCAAGGTGAGGTCAATGGCTAATTTGAAGAAAATGGTCGGCCTTTGCAACACTGAGCTACGTTTAGATCTTTTCCCGGATGATGAGGTCGATGTTGTTGCCTATCTTAATCATCAGTTTTATAAATTCAAACCCTAAATATTAGATATAGGCCCCATGGAAGTCGTTGATATTCACTCGTTAGGTAAGTCCGTCCTTTGGGCCACTTTTGCTATTACTTTTACTCTTGGCGCAGTAATGCAGAAAACTGGATTTTGTAGCATGGGCGCTATATCTGATGTATTCATTGTTTCTAGTTGGAATCGATTAAGGCAGTGGTTTTTGGCAATTGGAGTGGCTATTTTAGGGTTTACATTCTTGTCTCACTTTGGGTTGATTGATTCCCTTAAGACCATCTATACCAGCAATAAGTTTCTTTGGCTCTCCACTTTGGTTGGTAGCATCATGTTTGGTTTTGGAATGGTGCTGGCATCAGGCTGTGGCAGTAAGACCTTGGTTCGTATTGGTGGTGGAAATTTAAAGTCTGTTATTGTCTTTATGGTCTTGGGTTTAACAGCTTATATGACCTTGCGCGGATTTTTAGGGGTTATTCGCATCAACACTCTAGATACAGTTTTCATTACATTTGCTACATCACAAGACTTACCAAGTTTGCTGGCTGCTCCTCTTGGGGTTGAAAGGGCAAATCTGCATTTAATCCTTGGCCTGATTATTGGTTGTACGTTCATCGCTTATGCTGTATCCAGTAAAACTTTTAGAACTGCAGAAAATCTTTTCGCTGGTATTGCCGTTGGCTTAGCGATTACAGCTGTTTGGTGGGTATCTGGCAGCCTTGGGCATTTGGCAGAGGATCCCAATACCCTTGAAGAAGTATTTCTCTTAACAAATTCTGGCAAGATGGAGAGTCTTTCCTTTGTTGCGCCATATGCTTACTCATTAGATTGGTTAATGATGTATAGCGACACCTCTAAGGTTCTGACGATTGGTATTGTTGCGTTAGTGGGAATGATTTTGGGATCAGCAACAGTCGCTCTCCTTACCAAAACTTTTCGTTGGGAGTCATTTCGTAATACCGAAGATACGGCTAACCACTTGTTGGGTGCTGCGCTCATGGGTTTTGGTGGAGTTACTGCCTTGGGTTGCACTGTAGGGCAGGGGCTCAGTGGCATATCCACCCTTGCTCTTGGCTCCATATTGGCTTTGCCTGGTTTTATATTGGGTGGATACCTTGGTGTTCGCTACCTTCAACTGCGCTTAGTACCAAATCCTTGCGCTTAATCACCAACTCGGATTCTTAAATGCATATTGATTGGCTTTCCTTTACACCTATTCCATCATTGCTTGGTGGAATGATTTTGGGCATCGCTGCCGCACTCTATGTATTACTTCATGGCCGAATTTTAGGAATTAGTGGCATTGTCTCAGGACTACTACATTCCAAAGCAGGGGATATCGCTTGGCGACTAAGCTTGGTTCTAGGTTTATTGTCGGCCCCAGTATTGGCTGCTCTTTTTTTTGGAATTCGTCCAATAGTAGATATTGAATCGGATTGGTACGCAATCCTATTGGCGGGTTTATTGGTTGGATTTGGGGCCCAATATGGCTCCGGCTGTACTAGTGGTCATGGTATTTGCGGTCTATCTAGACTCTCACCTAGATCATTGGTTGCTACAGCAACATTTATGAGCGCGGGCTTCTTGACTGTCTTTGCAATACGACACATCCTTGGAGCTTAATATGAGAAAACATATCGGCCTTTTAAGTCAATTTGCAATCGGGGCACTCTTTGGTTGGGGTCTCATTATTTCCGGCATGAGCAATCCCCAGAAGGTCCTGGGATTTTTAGATCTTGCTGGGCTATGGGATCCCTCGCTCATTTTTGTTATGGCTGGCGCAATTTTGGTTGGACTGGCAGGTTTTTATGTCGTCAGCAAACGAAGCGAAGCATTTTTTGGTGGTGCATTACATATTCCAACTAGAAGAGATATTTCAAAGCCTTTAATTATTGGTAGCTTTATTTTTGGTATTGGTTGGGGTATTGCAGGCATTTGCCCTGGGCCAGCCCTTGTTGCTTTAGGTGCTGGCTATTTAAAAGCCTTTGTTTTTGTTGTGGCAATGTTAGTCGGCATGAGAATTTGTGAGAAGTTCTTCACCGCCCATAAACAAAAGCCAGAACAGCCTTAATTTAAACTCTTATTAATTTTTAAAAACCTATTTAAAGAAGAGGGTGCAATGAGTCTTCCTATTACTTGTCATAACGATCAATTCGGCACTCTTGGCCAGATTGATCCCAGTCATTTAGCTGAAATTGCTCAGCAAGGCTATAAAAGCGTTATTAATAATCGTCCCGATGGTGAGGGCGGCCCTGATCAACCAAGCAGTGCCAGCATTCAAGCTGAGGCAGAGAAGTTAGGTTTGAACTATGCCTATTTACCAGTTGTGCCTAGTGCTATGACAGTTGAGCAGGTACGAGAAATGGCGCGCTTATTAAAAACGATGCCTGGTCCAGTGCTGGCATTTTGTCGCTCTGGTGCGCGCTCAAGCAATCTGTATCAACTTGCATTGCAAGTGAAATAAAGCAGCAGCACTCAATCGTAATGCGCATCACCATTCCTGAAGAACGTAAGCTAGTTCATGAAATGATCATGCCAATTCGTTGGGGTGATATGGATGCATATGGTCATGTCAATAACACCGTGTACTTTCGGTATATGGAGCAAGCGCGTGTTGAATGGATTACCTCTATGGGTTATGACGTAGCTCCAGGTCGTGAATCCATGTTGATGATGAATGGCTTCTGCAATTTCTATAAACAGCTCTCTTATCCTGGAGAGTTGATTCTGAAAACCTCGATTGGTGTTATTGGTAGGACCAGTATGGATGTCTACACCAGCATGGCTTTGGCGGCTACGCCTGATGAAGAGGTGGCAATTGGAGGTGCAACTATGGTGTGGGTAGATCTGACTACTAATAAATCCGCACCTTGGCCCGAGCATATTTTGCAGAAGATTGTCTAACGCTGCGGTATGCAACCTAGCAATCCACACATTCTTAAGCTAGATCAATTTCTGTCAGAGTTAGATCGCTTTGATCTCATTATTGATGTGAGGTCTCCTGCTGAGTTCGCTCTAGACCATATACCGGGTGCAGTGAATTTCCCCGTTCTCGATAATGAAGAGCGCGCGAAGATCGGCACACTATACAAACAAGTTTCACCATTTGCTGCAAAGAAATTAGGCGCTGCTTTGGTTTCTCGTAACATTGCGAACCATCTTGAAAATAATTTTCTCGAGCTGCCGCGTGAATGGCGACCTCTCATTTATTGCTGGCGTGGTGGCGAGCGAAGCGGGGCGTTTACACACATCCTCAACCGCATTGGCTGGAAAGCCATGCAACTAGAAGGTGGTTACCAAGGATTTAGGCGCACTGTGATTGATAGTCTTGAGGAGGCTGCTCAGCAGTTCTCCTTCCAGGTAGTTTGCGGCATGACCGGAAGTGGCAAAACCAGAATTCTTCAAGAGGCCCAAAAGCTAGGCGCCCAAGTCTTGGATTTAGAGGCTTTAGCCATTCACCGTGGTTCCGTGTTGGGTAATGAGCCTAACATCGAGCAACCCTCGCAAAAAGGATTTGAGACTGAGTTATGGAATGCCCTGCGCTCTTTGGATCCCTCGAAGCCTGTGCTGGTGGAGTCAGAAAGTAAGAAGGTAGGCGGTGTTCATATCCCCGATGCCTTGATGGAAAAGATTCGCAATGGTGCTTGTATTGAATTGAGGTCAAGCACTCAAACGCGAGTGTCATGGCTCATGCGTGAATATCATCACTTCTTGAGCGATACCGATAACTTTAAAAGCAAGCTTGCTTTGCTAACAGCGCATTATGGAAAAGTCCAAATTGCTAAATGGAATGATGACATTGATGCAGGTCGGTTTCCAGAACTGGTGGAAGAGTTATTGGTCAAGCACTATGACCCATCCTATCAGTCTTCGATTGTGCGTAATTTTCCTCAATACAAGATTGAGCACTTTGTCCTGCTTGAGGATGATAGTGACAACGCCTTCGCCGAGGCGGCAAAGGCTATCGTCGATAAGCTAAAAGCGTAATCAGCTAAAAGCCTGTATACCTGTTTGTGCACGACCCAAAATCAGGGCGTGAATATCATGAGTGCCCTCGTAGGTGTTGACAACCTCTAAGTTCATCATGTGACGAACGACACCATACTCGTCAGAGATGCCGTTGCCGCCGTGCATATCACGCGCCATACGGGCGATGTCTAAAGATTTTCCGCAAGAATTACGTTTCATGATGGAGGTAATTTCAGGAGCAGCAATGCCTTCATCTTTCATGCGACCTAAGCGCAGGCATCCTTGCAATGCCATGGTGATCTCAGTTTGCATATCAGCTAACTTCTTTTGAATGAGTTGATTGGCGGCTAATGGCTTACCAAACTGTTTGCGATCTAAGGTGTATTGACGTGCTGCATGCCAGCACCACTCAGCAGCACCTAATGTGCCCCATGAAATTCCGTAGCGAGCAGAGTTCAAACAAGTGAACGGACCCTTTAAGCCGGAAACTTCGGGGAATTCGTTTTCGGCGGGGACGAATACTTCATCCATCACGATTTCACCGGTGATGGAAGCGCGCAGACCCATCTTGCCACTGATTTTTGGGGCGCTTAGGCCTTTCATACCCTTTTCAAGGATGTAGCCACGAATAACCCCTTCATCATTTTTAGCCCACACTACAAATACGTCGGCGATTGGAGAATTTGAGATCCACATCTTTGAACCTGTCAAAGAAAAGCCGCCGGGAACTGTCTTAGCGCGACTAATCATGCCGCCAGCATCAGAGCCATAGTTTGGCTCAGTCAAGCCAAAGCATCCGATCCACTCGCCACTGGCCAATTTAGGCAGGAACTTTTGTTTTTGCGCTTCTGTACCAAATTCGTTAATTGGAACCATGACCAATGAGGATTGCACGCTCATCATGGAGCGATAACCGGAATCTACGCGCTCGATTTCACGGGCAACCAATCCATAGGAAACATAATTTAAATTTGAGCCACCATATTGCTCGGGGATGGTGATGCCTAAAAGGCCAAGCTCACCCATTTCGCGAAAGATGGCTGGGTCGGTAGTTTCATTACGATAGGCATCTTGAATACGCGGCATTAAACGGCCTTGGGCATATTCCGCAGCTGCATCACGAATCATGCGCTCGTCTTCGGTTAACTGTGTATCGAGGAGAAGTGGGTCTTCCCAATTGAAGCTGGCTTTACTCATGGTTTTTGGTCATCCTGTCATTAATTTTGCCTGCATCCTGCGTAATTTCAGGAATGCAGATATTCTTCTTTCTATTATCCATTTTTCTAGACTTATGGACTCACCAAGACGTCACCATCGCTATTACGACCTGATTCTGGCTGCCTTTGTGGTTGTTCTCCTGTGCTCGAACTTTATTGGGGCAGGGAAGGCTGCCGTAGTCGACCTGCCTTATTTTGGACAGGTGCCTTTTGGCGGCGGCATCTTGTTCTTTCCCATCTCGTATTTCTTTGGCGACATCCTAACTGAGGTCTATGGCTACGCGTATGACCGTCGAGCCGTATGGGCTGGTTTTGCAGCCTTGGCATTTGCGGCCATCATGGCACAAATTGTGATTGCCTTGCCGGTTGCGCCTGGAGCCTATATGGCGAACTATCAACAAGGCCTAGAGACTGTTTTTGGAAACTCTTGGCGTATTGCCCTGGCCTCAATGTTTTCTTTCTGGTGCGGCA
This sequence comes from Polynucleobacter sp. QLW-P1DATA-2, assembly GCF_001870365.1. Lineage (NCBI taxonomy): Bacteria > Pseudomonadati > Pseudomonadota > Betaproteobacteria > Burkholderiales > Burkholderiaceae > Polynucleobacter > Polynucleobacter sp. QLW-P1DATA-2. The sequence goes on from NZ_LZMQ01000003.1 coordinate 354,518, forward strand.
GTTTTGCCAATAGCTTTGTATTGGCGAAGATGAAGATATGGACTCAAGGCCGCTTCTTATGGATGCGCACTATTGGATCAACCGCAGTAGGGGAGTTGGTGGACTCCTCATTCTTTTATATGCTCGCTTTCTACGGTCTATGGCCTACCCATGAGGTTATTCAGGTGGCTTTAGCTCAATACGCCCTGAAAACAGCATGGGAGATCCTAGCTACGCCTTTGACCTACTGGGTTGTGAATTTCCTCAAGCGTAAAGAAAATGAGGATTATTACGATATTCATACGAATTTCACGCCATTTCGGGTCAAACTCTAATCGGTTCCTAATTTCAGGCTTTCCCCGCCCTAAACCGTTAAAATAACGGTCTTTCCCCCCAGTCTAGGGGGTATTTATTGAATTGAATTTCAGAAAGCTAGAAAACATCCGTGCTGTCCGCATCTAATATCACCATGCAGTTTGGGGCAAAGCCTCTGTTTGAAAATATCTCCGTGAAGTTTGGTGGCGGTAATCGTTATGGCCTCATTGGAGCAAACGGTTGCGGTAAATCTACCTTCATGAAAATTCTGGGTGGCGAATTAGAGCCCACCAGCGGCAACATCAGTCTAGACCCAGGCGTTCGTCTAGGTAAATTGCGTCAAGATCAATTCGCATACGAAGATGTGCGTGTTCTGGATGTGGTGATGATGGGTCACGAAGAAATGTGGAAAGCTGCTGCTGAGCGCGATGCGATCTATGCAAATCCAGAAGCGACTGACGAAGACTATATGAAGGCTGCAGAGCTCGAAGGTAAGTATGCCGAGTACGGTGGCTATACCGCAGAAGCAAAAGCAGGCGAGTTGTTATTAGGAATTGGTATTCCAATCGAACAACACAATGGACTAATGAGCAATGTTGCTCCTGGTTGGAAGCTCCGTGTATTGCTTGCTCAAGCCTTATTTTCAGATCCAGATGTTTTGCTCTTAGACGAGCCAACCAATAACTTGGATATTCACTCTATCCATTGGTTAGAAGACATTCTGAATCAGATTAAAAGCACCATCATCATCATTTCCCATGATCGCCACTTCTTGAATGAAGTCTGTACGCATATGGCTGATATGGACTACGGAACACTGAAGGTCTATCCAGGCAATTACGACTCCTACATGCTTGCCTCTGTACAGGCAAGAACGCAACAACTTAGTTCTAACGTGAAGGCCAAAGAAAAAATTGCTGAATTGGCTGCTTTCGTAGCCCGCTTCTCGGCAAATGCTTCCAAGGCGCGTCAAGCAACTTCACGTCAACGTCAGTTAGAGAAGATTGAAATCGTAGAAGTAAAACCTTCATCACGTCAAAACCCATTTATTCGTTTTGATACTGAGAAAAAATTGCACAACATGGCGGTAGAGTGCAATGCGCTTACCAAAGCCTATGACCGTGTCATCTTTAAAAACTTCAAGCTCGGTGTTCGTGCGGGTGAAAAAATTGCCATCATTGGTCAGAATGGTGCTGGTAAGACAACACTTCTAAAAACCATTCTGAGTAAGCGCTTTGACGGTATCGCTGCTGATAGTGGCGATGTAAAGTGGGCTGAGAATGCTAACGTTGGTGTTATGCCACAAGACAATACTGAGATGTTCGCAAAAGACGAATTGCTCATGGATTGGATGAATAATTGGCGCAACACTGGCGATGACGATCAAGTGATCCGTGGTACCTTAGGGCGCCTTTTGTTCTCCGGTGATGACATTGGTAAGTCCGTTAAGGTTCTCTCCGGTGGTGAAAAGGGTCGCATGATTTGGGGCAAGTTAATGCTCCAGAAATATAACGTCCTAGCAATGGACGAGCCAACCAATCACATGGATATGGAGTCGATTGAGAGCTTGCAAATCGCTCTTGAAAAGTTTGACGGCACTCTCATCTTTGTTTCTCACGACCGTGAGTTTGTTTCTGCTTTGGCTAATCGCATCTTGGAAGTCAAAATGGACGGTACTATCGTTGATTATTCTGGAACTTATGAGGAATACTTAAGAAGCCAGGCTTTGGCTGGATAAATCAGTTAATGCAGTGAAGTGAGTTAAAAAATAAGCCCATCAAATGGGCTTATTTTCTTTAGCTTGTCGCTGAAAACGGGTTGCCGTTCCATCCTCGCGAATACGCTTCCAAACAGAAGCCTTTTCTTCATCCGAGAAAAAGACCCAATTACTCACCTCATTTAAAGTGCGGCCACAACCTTGGCAAATCTCATCGTATAGAGTCGTGCAGACGCCGATACAAGGAGAATCAGATTCGTCATCTCCAGTAGAGAGTGAATGTGAGCCGTCTTGTGATGCTTGATTGTTATTGCTGCCAGAATTCATGGGAGTACTTTAGTCGATTTCAGCGGACTATGCTTGGCGAGCTCATCAACATAAGCCCCAATGCCTTGGTGCTCACGTTCTAGGAAATGAGCAATCGCCTTTGAAAACCTAGGGTCTTTAATTAAATGGGCCGATCGGATTGTGGTTGGCAAGAATCCTCGCGCCATTTTGTGTTCACCTTGCGCACCGCCTTCAAAGGTTTGAATGCCTTCTTTAATGCAGTATTCAATCGCTTGGTAGTAAGCAGTTTCAAAGTGTAAACAGGGCACATGTTCAAGCGCACCCCAATATCTGCCATAAACCTTAGATGATTGTTTATCCACCAACAGTAGGGAGGCGGCAATAGATATCCCGTTACGCTCAGCAATAATGAGGTGCAAATTGTTTGGGATTCGTTTGGCCAATAGTTTGAAGAATGAGTCATTGAGATATGGACTTGATTGATGCTCTAGGTAGGTATTTTGATAGCAATCGAAAAAGAATTCCCAATCCTGATCTTTGGAGTCTTCTCCAGGAACATGCCTAAATGAAATTGCTTCCCTTGCAACCTGTTCTCGTTCACGACGAATATTCTTGCGACGCTTCATCGTTAATATTGATAGAAACTGTTCAAAGTTCTGAAAATTTTGGTTGTGCCAATGAAACTGCACAGAATCTCTTAGCAAGAGGCCTTGTTCCCTGAGAAATTCTGCTTCATCCGTTATGGGAAACAAGATATGTGCAGAAGAGAGATCGTTATCTATCATCAAGGATTTCAGTCCGCTGAGGAGTGCTTTCTGAATCTCGAGCGCATTGCATTGTGGTGCACTCAAAATACGCGAACCCTGTACAGGCGTAAACGGAATGGCGCATAGTATCTTTGGGTAATAATTCATGCCTTGCTGCTCGTAGGCTTGTGCCCAAGACCAGTCAAAGACAAACTCACCATAGGAATGTTGTTTTAAGTACAGAGGCATTGCACCTACCAACTGCTTGCCTTGCCTTAGAACGAGATGTGCCACTTGCCATCCTGTATTGCCACCAACACACCCTGTCTCCTCAAGAGAGCTTAAGAACTCATGTGTGAGAAAAGGGCCGGCGTCACAGGTGAGTAGGGTATTCCAGTCTGAAGCAGATACATCCGATAGGCTATCGAGAATTTCTAGATGGAATGTATCTGAGCTTGTCACTTTAGCGCTGAATTAATTCAATTTTGTAACCGTCTGGGTCGGTTACAAAGGCGATGATGGTGTCACCACCCGCAACCGGGCCCGCTTCACGCGTGACATTTCCGCCGGATGCTTTAATTTTGTCGCAGGCCGCATAAGCATCAGAAACGCCGATGGCGATATGACCATAGGCAGTACCTAAATCGTAAGAATGAACCCCATGGTTATAGGTCAACTCAATCTCTGCTTGCCCATCGGCATTACCTTTGCCAAAGCCAACAAAGGCTAAGGAATATTTTTGCTCTGGGCGCTCTGTAGTGCGCAAAAGATTCATACCGAGCACTTTGGTGTAGAAATCAATCGAGCGCTGGAGATCTCCAACGCGCAACATTGTGTGTAGCATCATCATGGCTTACATTGCTCCATAGTTGGGGCCACCGCCGCCTTCAGGTGTCACCCAAACAATATTCTGGCTTGGATCTTTAATGTCGCAGGTTTTGCAATGCACACAGTTTTGTGAATTGATTTGTAAACGTGGCTGACCATCTGCTTCAATGTACTCATAAACACCAGCAGGGCAGTAGCGTTGCTCAGGCCCTGCATAAGTTTTGAGATTCAAGCTAACTGGGATTGCCGCATCTTTTAAAGTGAGATGAATCGGTTGATTCTCGGCATGGTTCGTATTAGAGATAAACACGGAAGACAGGCGATCAAAGCTGATCTTGCCGTCGGGTTTGGGATAGTCAATCGGCTTATGCTGGGCTGCGGGCTCCAGGCACTCGTGATCAGCATGCTTGAGGTGTACTGTCCAAGGCATATTGCCACCCAATACCTTTTGCTCCAATCCAACCATCAGGGTGCCGATATATAAACCTTTAGACATCCACGGCTTGAAATTGCGCGCTTGATTTAGCTCGGTATGTAACCAGCTATTTTGGAAAGCAGTTGGGTAGCCGGCCAAGACATCGGCAGAGCGATTGTCATTGAGGGCCGATACTGCTGCTTCTGCAGCTAGCATGCCAGTTTTAATGGCGGCATGACTGCCTTTAATACGTGAAGCATTTAAGAAGCCAGCATCACAACCAATCAATGCACCTCCTGGAAAGACCATTTTTGGAAGACTATTTAATCCGCCCGCGGTGAGCGCACGTGCGCCATATGCAATACGTTTGCCACCTTCAAAAGTTTCACGAATTTTTGGGTGCAACTTATAGCGTTGGAATTCTTCAAAAGGAGAAAGGTAGGGATTCTTATAAGACAGTCCAACAACCAAGCCCACAGCAACCTTGTTATCGCCAAGGTGATACAAGAATGAGCCGCCATAAGTATCGCTCTCTAAGGGCCAGCCAGCGGTATGAACCACCAGGCCAGGCTTACTCTTAGAGGGCTCTACCTCCCACAACTCTTTGATCCCAATAGCGTAGCTTTGTGGATCGGCATCTTTATCTAAGCCAAACTTAGCAATGAGCTGCTTACCTAGATGTCCGCGAGAGCCTTCGGCAAAGAGGGTGTACTTACCGCGTAACTCCATACCCAATTGAAATTGATCGGTAGGATTCCCTTCCTTATCCAAGCCCATAGACCCAGTGATAACACCGCTAACTGCGCCTTGCTCGTTATACAAAATATCTGCCGCAGGGAAGCCTGGAAAAATTTCTACGCCAAGTGCTTCAGCTTGTTCGCCCAACCAACGAGTCACATTGGCCAAGCTCACAATAAAGTTGCCTTCATTCTTAAAGCAGAGTGGCAGCATCCAATTAGGAACTTGATACGAATTATCGGAAGTTAAAAACAGAAATTGATCTTGTGTCACTTCAGTATTCAGTGGTGCACCCATTTCTTGCCAGTTCGGAAAAAGCTCGGTGAGTGCCTTAGGATCCATGACAGCGCCAGACAGAATATGAGCACCGATTTCTGAACCTTTTTCTAAAACACAAACGCTGATTTCTTTGCCTGAATCATGAGCAAGTTGTTTGGCTTTGATGGCAGCAGCGAGGCCAGCAGGTCCGCCCCCAACAATGACCAGGTCGTAATCCATGGATTCCCTGGGTCCAAATTGTTCTAGTAGCTGCTCCTGATTCATGCAATTTCTCCGAGATTTCTTAAAAAAGAGGGTATTTCAGCCTTGATAGTTTAGTTCTAACTGCCAAAAAACCAATTTAGTGCCGAGACACCCTAGGCTATAGGATTTAAGGCGTTATGATTACTTTTTTACCTTTTTGGCAATCTTAGGACAAAAGTTATGAATAAAACTTACCCATCGGCAGTCGATGCCCTGAGGGACATCTTAAAAGACGGACAAAAACTGGCTGTTGGCGGTTTTGGTCTGTGTGGTATTCCTGAGGCGCTCATTCAGGCGGTGAAAGATCTCGGCGCACAGAATTTGACTGCTATTGCGAATAACGCTGGTGTAGATGGATTTGGCTTGGGGCTTTTATTGAATTCCCGTCAAGTCAAAAAGATGATTGCCTCTTATGTAGGTGAGAACAAAGAATTTGAGCGCCAGTTTTTAGCAGGTGAGTTGGAATTGGAATTCACACCACAAGGCACCTTAGCTGAAAAATTACGCGCTGGTGGCTGCGGCATTCCTGCGTTCTATACCAAGACTGGTGTTGGAACATTGGTAGCTGAAGGTAAAGAGGTAAAAGAATTTGATGGTGAAAAATACATCATGGAGCGCTCTATTGTTTCCGATATTTCTTTGGTGAAAGCGTGGAAAGCAGATAAGTCAGGAAACTTAGTCTATCGCTACACTGCACGTAACTTCAATCCTGTTGTGGCAATGGCTGGCAAGATTACAGTTGCCGAGGTGGAAGAGATTGTTGAAAACGGTCAACTCCATCCAGATGAAATTCACACTCCGGGTATTTATGTACATCGCCTGGTGCTTCACAAAACGCCAGAGAAGCGCATTGAACAGCGCACTTTGACTGCAAAAGCTTAATTTAGGAAGATCGAGATGCCTTGGACAAGAGATGAGATGGCAGCACGTGCTGCTAAAGAATTAAAAGATGGCTATTACGTCAATCTTGGTATTGGTATGCCTACTTTGGTGGCCAACCATGTACCAAAAGATATGGAAGTGTGGCTTCAGTCTGAAAATGGTTTGCTGGGCATTGGCCCATTTCCCACCGAAGAAACCATTGATGCCGACTTAATTAATGCTGGCAAACAAACCATCACAACATTGCCTGGCTCTTCCATTTTTTCATCTGCCGATTCTTTTGGAATGATTCGCGGTGGAAAAATCAACATTGCTATTTTGGGCGCAATGCAAGTGAGCGAACATGGTGACCTAGCCAACTGGATGATTCCAGGAAAAATGGTGAAGGGTATGGGCGGTGCAATGGATTTGGTTGCTGGTGTAAAACACGTCGTGGTATTGATGGAGCATGTAGCCAAGAAAAAAGATGGCACAGAAGAGCTCAAAATTTTGCCTAAGTGCACATTGCCACTCACTGGTGTAGGTGTCATTAGTCAGATCATTACTGATCTTTGCGTTCTTGACATCACTCCTAAGGGCTTGAAGGTGGTCGAATTAGCTCCTGGTGTAAGCAAAGAAGAAGTGATTGCGAAAACAGGTGCCCCTGTTGATACAACGGGTTTCTAACCAGCGTCATCAATTAATGGAATAATGGGTTCACCATGTCGGGCTCCCATCATTTCCATTCTCATTCAAAGCCATCAAAGCCCCAGAATCACTCTGGAGCAGATCATTCACTGCATGCCCACAAAAAAGGGGATGCAAAGCACTCCCATAGCAAAGAAGTCTCAAATCAGAACTTACTATTAATTGCATTAGTGCTCACCCTGGGATTTTCTGGGGTTGAAGGTGCGGCAGCCTACTTCGCTAATTCCTTAGCGCTGATCTCCGATGCTGGTCATATGGTCACTGATGCTGCAGCACTTGGATTGGCACTCTTAGCGCAAATTATTTCTCGCCGCCCACCATCACCAAAACATTCATTTGGATTCGGAAGAGCTGAAGCGTTGGCGGCATTTGTCAATAGTATTGCAATGCTTGGGCTGGTGTTGTGGATTGTGATTGAGGCTATTAGCCGCTTTGCTAATCCGCACAAAGTAGATGGCCTCACTGTCACCATCGTAGCGGCGATTGGTCTGTTAATGAACATCGTAGTTGCCTATGTGCTCTCACGTGATAAGAAGAGCGTCAATACCCGTGCAGCCTTAGTGCATGTGATGGGTGATTTATTAGGATCAGTTGCTGCTTTGATTGCGGGTGTGGTGATTCAGCTTACTGGCTGGATGCCAATCGATGCCATCCTTTCTATTTTGGTCTCTTTGCTCATCCTGAAGTCGACAATCTCGATCCTGCATGAGTCCTATCACTTTTTGATGGAAGGTGTCCCACTCCATATTGATTATTTAGAAGTGGGTAAAGATCTCAAAAGCATTCCAGGTGTTTTAGCAGTTCATGATCTGCATGTCTGGGAGATGACACCGAGTTTTCCTGCATTAATTGGTCATATTGAAATTGCGGATATTCAAGAATGGCCAGGAATCATGGCTAAGATCAATAGCATGCTGCTTGATAAGCATGGAATTGATCATGTTACTTTGCAGCCTGAAGAGGTTGGCGATGCCCATGAACATAATGAGCCTTGCGATGATGTAGAGCCTGCTGATGTGATTCATGATGGTGATACGTTTTATGTGCAATGCTCGAGTGGCAAGACTGTGCATCGGATGGCCTATCACGCTTGGGGTAATCCTAATAATTCAAAAGTATTGTTCTGTGTTCATGGTTTAACCCGTCGTGGCAGCGATTTCATGACTCTGGCAAAAGCCTTGTGTAAAGATTATTACGTTGTATGTCCAGACGTAGTGGGTCGGGGAGATTCTGATCACTTGAGCAATCCAATGCAGTATGCCGTTCCACAATACGTTGCGGATATTGCAGAGCTTGTAAAACAGTTGGGTGTGTCGCAGATTGACTGGTTTGGCACCTCGATGGGTGGATTGATTGGTATGGTCTATGCAGCTATGCCAAATTCTCCCATTCGCAGAATGCTGATTAATGATGTGGGTCCAACAATTGAGCCTGAAGCAATCAAGCGCTTAGGCTCTTATGTAGGCCAGCCCTTTACCTTTGCCAATCGAGCTGATGCACTTACTCGCCTTAATCAAATCTGCGCTACCTTTGGGGAACATACCCCCGAGGAGTGGGAAATTTATAACGGTCCCATGTTAGTTCAGCGTGATGGAGCGTGGGTCATGCATTACGACCCGAATATCTCAGTGCCATTTGCTGCTGTTAACCCTATCATGGCTAAGGCCGGTGAGATGGCGATGTGGCATGCCTTTAAACAAATTCATATTCCCATGCTGATTGTGCGCGGAGGTGATTCAGATTTATTGTCTGCAGCAACAGTAGCGGAGATGTGCAAAGTCAATCCTTATGCACGTAGTATTGAAATTCCGAACGTAGGGCATGCACCTGCATTTGTGAAACCAGAGCAAATAGCTTTAGCAAAAGAATTCTTTAGTTAATTTCATAAGTAAATTTTGCCAATGGCAAATACACCCAGTAAATCAGCAGCGTCAGAAAAACCCGCGATCTTTGCGGATGCTTGGTATGGCGAACCAGCCGAATCACATGCTGCCGGGGTTGCTCAGGTTCTGCAATCCCTTAATCTGGATGAAGCCACTTTAGTTGCAGCTAAAAATATTGCTCGAACACATGGCAAAGAAGCTCTGATTAAACTCATTGGTGAAGAGCCAGCCAAGCTTTTAATTGGTTATCGCGGCTTAAGACAGGCTCAAGCAAAGCTGGTGCGTGAGGATGGAGGTCTGAGCGTATCTGGTCAAGAAGAGATGCTGCGTAAGATGCTCTTAGCGTTTGGTGATGACCTGCGTGTTGTTCTGATTTATCTGGCATCACGTCTACAAACCTTGCGTTGGGTGACCCAAGAAAAAATGGAGATGCCCGCAGCATGGGCACAAGAGATTCTGGATATCGATGCCTCTTTGGCTAATCGCCTGGGCATCTGGCAGATGAAGTGGGAGATGGAGGATTTAGCTTTTCGAGTACTGTCACCAGTGCTTTATCGCGATATTGCGCAGATGCTCGATGCCAAGCGTATTGAGCGCCAAGCTTTTATTGAGCGCATCGTTCGAGAGCTCGAAGCAGAATTAAAGATGGCACATATTGGTGGTGATGTATTAGGACGACCAAAGCATATCTATAGCATCTGGAAAAAGATGCAGGGTAAGTCCCTCGACTTTGCTAACTTGTATGACGTAAGAGCATTTCGGGTTTTAGTGGAGGACGTTAAAACTTGTTATGCCGTGTTGGGAATCGTCCATAACGTGTGGCAGCCAGTTCCACGTGAGTTTGATGATTACATTGCAAGACCTAAACCCAACGGCTATCAATCGCTTCATACCGTTGTTATGAATGAAGACGGTACGGCATTTGAAATTCAAGTACGTACCCATGAAATGCATCAACAAGCTGAGTATGGTTTAGCTGCACACTGGCGCTATAAAGAGGGCGCTTATCTTGGCACGGCCACGCCACCCAATCCAGCTAAGTCCAATAAGCCAAGCGTTGGTCATCAGCAGGGTACTCATAGTGCTGAAGTAGCTTACGAGCGCCAGATAGCTTGGGCAAGGCAACTGATCTCCTGGAAAGAGGATGCCTGGGAACAACTCAAGCACCATGAGATTGATGATCACATCTATGTCCTTACCCCCTTGGGGAAAGTGATCTCTTTAGAGAAGGGATCGACACCCATTGATTTTGCTTATGCAGTGCATACCAACCTCGGTCATCGCTGTCGTGGTGCGCGTGTTGATGGCGCCATGGTTCCGCTTGAGACGGCTTTGCAAAATGGGCAAACCGTTGAAATTATCGCTGTCAAACATGGCGGGCCATCACGGGATTGGATTAGTCCCGATAAAAATTATTTGCGCTCACAACGAGCGCGTCAACGAGTGCGCGCTTGGTTTAATGCGCTTGATGATGAAGAGACGGGGCAAGTTGTAAAAACTCCAGAGGCTAAGCCAGAGATCAGTGCTGAGGCTAAACCAATAAACCCAGAGATCATATTGCGTGACAGTAGTCGCAAAACAGGTCAGGGTGGTGATGTCTTGGTTGTTGGAGTTGATTCTTTGTTAACTCAACTAGCGCGTTGTTGCAGACCTGTTCCACCAGATTCGATTGCGGGCTTTGTAACGCAAGGTAGGGGTGTATCGATTCATCGCCGATCCTGTAAAACATTTAGAGGTCTTCTCGATCGCGCGCCTGAGCGTGTGATTCAAACCGCATGGACTGCTTCTGCGGCAAATCCAATAGTCAGTTCTGAGCAAAAAAGGGTATTTCCAGCCGACTTGGTGGTAACCGGTCTTGATCGACCTGAACTCATGAGAGAGTTATTTGAGATTCTGACCCGCCAAGGGGTGCATGTGACTGATTTGCGCAAATCCGCCAAAAAAGGCCTGACTCAGATCCTTTTAACGGTTGAGGTTAAGGATTCTGAAGTGTTAAGAGTGGTTCAAAACAGCTTGGAAGAGGTCAAAGGGGTCACACAAGTGCGTCGCCGGTGATAAACTCTATGGCTGTATAGGCTCGTAGCTCAGCTGGTTAGAGCACCACCTTGACATGGTGGGGGTCGTTGGTTCGAGTCCAATCGAGCCTACCAACGAATAATGACCCAAAAAGGGAGGCCAAAAGCCTACCCAAGAGGCGCGGATGCCCTAAAGCTACCGCGCTTTCTTTTTAGGTCAATGAAGTGAAACTGAAGTTCAGTTAATAAGATGGAGTTGTTATGCCAGTAGTTACTCTGCCCGATGGATCAAAACGAGAGTTTGAAGCTCCCGTTCGTGTAGCGGATGTTGCCCAAAGCATCGGCAGTGGTCTCGCTAAAGCTGCCTTAGGTGGCATTGTTGATGGCAAGATGGTCGATACCAGTTTTGTGATTGATAAAGATAGTCAGCTCGCCATCATCACTGATAAAAGTCCTGAGGCCTTAGAGATTGTCCGTCACTCCACAGCGCACTTATTAGCCTACGCTGTGAAAGAATTATTTCCAGAAGCGCAGGTCACGATTGGCCCAGTAATTGATAACGGTTTCTACTACGACTTTTCTTATCATCGTCCATTTACGCCAGACGACTTAGTTGCTTTAGAAAAGAAAATGACTGAGCTCGCCAAGAAAGATGAGCCTGTTACTCGCACTGTAATGGCGCGCGATGATGCGGTTGAGTTTTTCAAGAAGCAGGGCGAAAACTACAAAGCAGAATTGATCGCCAGTATTCCGCAGGGCGAAGATGTTTCTTTGTATGCTGAAGGTAAGTTCACCGATTTATGCCGTGGACCCCATGTGCCATCCACCGGTAAATTAAAAGTGTTTAAGCTAATGAAGCTTGCTGGTGCTTATTGGCGTGGCGATAGTAAGAATGAGATGTTGCAGCGAATCTACGGTACCGCTTGGCTGCGCAAAGAAGATCAAGATGCGTATCTGCATATGCTTGAGGAGTCTGAGAAGCGCGATCATCGCCGCTTAGGCAAACAGCTCGATTTATTTCATTTTCAAGAAGAAGCCCCTGGCCTTATTTTCTGGCATCCAAAAGGCTGGTCAATTTGGCAGGAAGTTGAGCAGTACATGCGTCGCGTGTATCAGCAAGAAGGCTATCAAGAAGTCAAAGCCCCGCAGATATTGGATCGCGCCCTTTGGGAAAAATCGGGGCACTGGGAAAACTATAAAGAAAATATGTTCACAACCGAGTCAGAGAATCGCGCTTATGCATTAAAGCCGATGAACTGCCCTGGACACGTACAAATTTATAACTCCGGTTTACATAGCTATCGCGAATTGCCATTACGTTTTGGTGAGTTTGGTCAATGTCACCGTAATGAACCATCGGGAGCATTGCATGGTTTGATGCGTGTGCGTGGCTTTACGCAAGATGACGGTCATATTTTCTGCACTGAAGATCAGATTCAATCTGAAGTGGCCCAGTTCGATAAAGCAGTACGCGCTGTGTACCAAGATTTTGGCTTTACTGAGGTTGCGGTGAAGTTAGCTTTGCGTCCTGCTAAGCGTGTTGGTGATGATGCAATTTGGGATAAAGCGGAAGAGGCTCTCCGTTGCGCCCTCAAAGCCTCCGGCCAAGAGTGGGAAGAGTTACCGGGTGAGGGTGCTTTTTATGGCCCCAAGATTGAATATCACCTCAAAGACTCTATTGGGCGGACATGGCAGTGCGGCACGATTCAGGTCGATTTCTCTATGCCAGCCCGTCTCGGGGCGGAATATGTGGCCGAAGATAACAGCCGTAAGACTCCAGTCATGCTCCATAGGGCAATTGTGGGCTCTTTAGAGCGTTTTATTGGTATTTTGATCGAAAACCACGCTGGAAATATGCCTGTTTGGCTTGCTCCAACCCAGGCTGTAGTCCTCAATATTTCTGGAAATTCTGCTGCATATGCACAACAAGTGCAGCAATTGCTGAAAAAACAAGGGTTTAGAGTCGAGGCGGATTTGCGAAACGAGAAGATTACGTATAAAATACGCGAGCACGCATTACAGAAGATCCCATTTTTGCTAGTTGTTGGTGATAAAGAATCAGAAAGTAATACGGTGGCCGTTCGTGCCCGTGGCGGAGTGGATTTAGGTGTAATGCCTCTTGATGCCTTCGTTGCCCGACTCCAGCAGGATATATCCCAGAAAGTCGGACCCGAGCCTAGCTAGGGTTAGAACGGTTTTTATTGTTTTTTTAAAGGAATTAAGAAGATCGCTACTGAAAAATTGCAGCGCATTAACCGGGAAATTACTGCTCCTGAAGTGCGTTTGATTGGAATTGATGGAGAGCCCATCGGTGTAGTTAAGTTGAGTGAAGCCTTGGCTGCAGCAGAAGAGAAAGAGACCGATCTGGTTGAAATTGCTCCAACAGCTGTACCACCTGTAGTCCGCATCATGGACTTCGGCAAATTCAAGTACCAAGAAGCGAAGCGGATGCATGAAGCTAAGCTGAAGCAAAAAGTGATTCAGGTGAAGGAAGTAAAATTCCGCCCCGGCACTGATGATGGTGACTACGGTGTGAAGCTTCGCAATTTAATCCGCTTTTTGGAAGATGGCGATAAGACAAAGATTACGCTGCGGTTTCGGGGTCGTGAAATGGCCCACCAAGAAATCGGAGTCAGAATGTTGGAACGTTTGAAGTTGGACTTACAAGAGTTTGGCCAAGTTGAGCAGTTTCCAAAGATGGAAGGTCGCCAGATGGTGATGGTATTGGCCCCCATCCGTAAGGCTAAGTAACTAGGTTCTACCTGGTTCTTATGTAGGGAGGTATCTGCAGTGAATCACTGAGGATGCTGGTAGTTTGAAGTGCTTCTGGGTACAGGAAGAGTAACCGTCGGTTACCACCTATGTTGCACAAGTAATTGAAGGGGTGCTTTATGCCCAAGATGAAGAGCAAGAGTAGCGCCAAAAAGCGCTTCACGGTTCGCGCAGGCGGAACGATTAAACGAGGTCAGGCTTTCAAACGCCACATCCTCACCAAGAAGACCACAAAGAATAAGCGTCACTTACGTGGTTCCACAGAAGTTGCGAAAGCTGACGTTAAGTCAATTCGCTCCATGCTTCCATACGCTTAACCTCAGACTAGATTAGGAGAAATAAATGCCAAGAGTCAAACGTGGGGTTACAGCAAGAGCCCGTCATAAGAAAATTACCGATGCCGCAACAGGTTACCGCGGTCGTCGTAAGAACGTATTCCGTATTGCTAAGCAAGCGGTTATGCGTGCTGGTCAATATGCATATCGTGACCGTCGCAATAAGAAACGTGTATTCCGCGCTTTGTGGATTGCTCGTATCAACGCGGCAGTTCGTCAGCATGACATGACCTATAGCGTATTCATGAATGGTATGAAGAAGGCTGCGATCGAACTCGACCGCAAAGTACTTTCTGATATGGCCATTGCTGACAAAGCGGCTTTTGCTGCTTTGGTTACTCGGATCAAATCCGTAGTAAACGCTGCAGCTTAATCTTAGTTTTCTAAACTAAGCTGCAATGGTTTCTCTCGACCAAATTGTCGAGGATGCTAAACGTGATTTCTTGGGAGCTGCCGATTCGGCGGCTCTTGAGGACGCGAAAGCCAAGTATCTCGGTAAATCAGGTGTTCTCACTGAGCGTTTAAAAGCGCTTGGTGGAATGTCGCCTGAGGAGCGCAAGAGTGCTGGCGCCCAAATTAATCAAATCAAAACCCAAGTAGAAGCTGCCTTACAAGAGCGTCGCCAAGCATTGGCTGATGCCGTATTGCTGCAGCGTTTAGCTGCTGAGTCGATTGACGTGTCCTTGCCGGGTCGCGGTCAGGCGGTTGGTAGCTTGCATCCTGTGATGCGTACCTGGGAGCGTGTTGAAGAAATCTTTCGCTCCATTGGTTTTGATGTGGCTGATGGCCCTGAGATTGAAACCGATTGGTTTAATTTCACAGCCCTCAATAGCCCAGAAAATCATCCTGCACGCTCAATGCAGGACACCTTCTATATTGATGGCAAAGATGCTTATGAGAAGCCTTTGCTATTGCGTACCCATACTAGTCCGATTCAAGTCCGCTATGCGAGTGAGCATGTTAAGAAATATGCCAACGCAGATGTGATGCCTCCTATCAAAGTGATTGCACCAGGCAGAACATATCGCGTTGACAGTGATGCAACTCATTCACCGATGTTCCATCAAGTCGAGGGCTTATGGATTGCTGAAAGTGTTTCATTTGCAGATCTCAAAGGAGTCTATACAGATTTCTTGAGAACCTTCTTTGAAACTAATGAATTACAAGTACGTTTCCGCCCATCCTATTTCCCCTTCACAGAGCCTTCTGCTGAAATCGATATGGCTTTTGGTGGTGGCAAGCTTGCTGGCCGTTGGTTGGAGATTTCGGGAGCGGGGCAGGTGCATCCGAATGTATTGCGCAATATGGGTATTGATCCAGAGCGCTATACCGGTTTTGCCTTTGGATCTGGCTTAGAGCGCTTAACGATGTTGCGTTACGGCGTAGATGACTTGCGACTCTTCTTTGAGAATGACTTGCGTTTCTTAGCGCAATTCCCTGCATAACAAAATTATTACTAGAAACCGCTATGCAATTTTCTGAATCTTGGCTCCGTCAGTATGTAAACCCAGCTCTAGATAGTGATGCGCTTGGTCATGCCATGACAATGGCTGGCTTAGAGGTTGAAGAGCAGCACTCTGTGGCGCCAGCATTTACTAAGATTGTGATTGCTCAGATTCTCTCTGCAGAACAACATCCAGATGCAGACCGTTTACGCGTGTGCAAAGTCGATGCTGGAACTGGCCAAGAGTTGCAAATTGTTTGTGGTGCACCAAACGCACGAGCTGGCATTAAGATTCCTTGCGCCATGGTTGGTGCTGAATTACCTCCTGCAGAAGTAGGTGGCAAGCCTTTCATGATCAAAGTGGGTAAGCTGCGTGGCGTTGAGAGCCAAGGCATGTTGTGTTCTGGCCGCGAACTGGGTCTTGGCGATGATCACGAAGGCATTCTTGAGTTGCCAGCCGATGCCCCGATTGGTGAGGATATTCGCAAGTATCTTGATCTAGATGATCAAGTCTTTGTTATCAAATTAACTCCGAACAAAGCGGACTGCCTCTCCCTGGTTGGTATGGCAAGAGAAGTTTCAGCGATTACCGGCGCTGCTCTTTGTACGCCTAAGTGGAATGCACCTGCGGTATCGGTTGATGAAAAACGCAAGGTAACGGTAGAGAGCAAAGAGCTTTGTGGCCGTTTTGCTGGTCGAGTAATTCGTGGTGTAAATCCACAAGCCAAAACGCCTGATTGGATCGTAAAACGTTTATCGCGCGCTGGCCAAAGAAGTATTTCAGCTTTGGTAGACCTTTCTAACTATGTGATGTTGGAAATGGGGCAGCCAACCCACGTGTTTGATATTGATAAATTAAATGGTGACATCACAGTTCGGTGGGCTAAAGCCGGTGAAACTCTTGAGCTGTTAAATGGACAAACAGTCACTTTGCAAGGTCCTGACTCTGCTGGTAAGTTGCAAGACGCTGGCGTGGTTGCAGATCAATCTGGCCCAGTGGCGCTTGCCGGCATCATGGGCGGTAACCATTGCGCTGTGTGTGATGACACTAAAAATATCTATGTGGAGGCAGCTTATTGGTTGCCTTCAGCAATTCAAGGTCGTGCCCGTCGCTTTAACTTCAGTACTGATGCTGCGCATCGATTTGAGCGTGGTGTAGATCCTCAAAATACCGTCAATTGCCTTGATTACCTGTCTTCACTCATTCTTGAGGTTTGTGGCGGTCAAGCGGGTCCTATAGATGACCAGGTTCTGAATGTACCCGAGCGCAAGCCAGTCAAAATGCGTTTGGCTAGAGCGGAAAAAGTGATTGGTATCCCGCTGACTAATGAAGTGGTTACCGATGTCTTTAAGCGTCTGGGTTTTGAATTTAAGCAAGAAGGTGATGTGTTTGTTGTAACTCCTCCAAGCTATCGTTTCGATATTGAGATCGAAGAGGATTTGATTGAAGAAGTTGCCCGCATGTACGGCTTTGAAAATATTCCTGATCTGCCTCCAGTAGCCTCACTCAAGATGAGCGCCAAAGCAGAAGCAAAGCGTGGTATCCATTTACTTCGTCAGCGTTTAGCTTTGCAAGGCTATCAGGAAGCCGTTAATTTTGGTTTCACCGATTTTGAAAGCGAGCAACGCTTAACTGGTGCAACAGAAAAAGATGTCATTGCAGTTCTCAACCCAATTGCCAGTCAATATGGCGTCATGCGCAGCACTCTTTGGGGCGGCTTACTTTCCAATTTAAAGTCGAACCTGAATCGTGGAGCAGGGCGGGTCCGTCTGTTTGAGGCTGGTCGCGTCTTTAGCCGCAATCAGGAAATTCAAGAAGAGGCTGGCAAAGTAGCCGGTTTTCATCAGCCTCAAAAGATTGGTGGATTAGCCTATGGTTCTTTTGTTCCCGAGCAATGGGCAAATGCTACAAGAGCAGTTGATTTCTTTGATGTGAAGGGCGACCTAGAGCGTGTCTTGGATCCTTTGCATTTTGTAACTGAGGCAGCACAACATCCTGCTTTGCATCCCGGACGTAGCGCAAAGGTATTCTTGATTGCAGACAAGAATCGAATTGAAGTCGGCATGATAGGTGAGTTACATCCAGGATTGCAGCAAGCTTATGAGCTCCCGCAGGCACCGGTACTATTTGAATTAGATTTAGATTCGATTCGTAATATAGGCTTGCCTGTTCCAGAGGAACTGAGTAAGCTACCTGCTGTACAGCGCGATTTAGCGGTGGTTGTTAAGCAAAGCGTATCAGCGCAGGCCTTGCTAGATGCGATGGCAGCGTCAAAACAGAATTTTGTCCGCAATATTGAGTTGTTTGATGAATTTAAGCCAAAGGCTGGTTCAAGCAGTATGGCTGATGATGAAAAAAGTTTGGCTTTTAGAGTCACCCTTTTAAATCCTCAAGAAACATTGCAAGATCCCCAAATTGATGCAGTTATGGCAGCATTATTGGGCTCAGTTGAGAAAAAGTGCGCAGCGCGTTTGCGCTAGGTTTAGTATTAGATATAAATCAAATAATTAATTAGTTACCAAAGAGACAAGCAATGACTGAATTGATTTCTAATGACACTGTTACTAAGAACGAGCTATCCGAAGCTCTTTTTGATCAAGTTGGGCTAAATAAGCGTGAAGCGAAAGATATGATCGATGCATTCTTTGATCGTATTGGCCATTCTCTTGAAGCTGGTACTGAAGTAAAAATCTCCGGGTTTGGTAATTTTCAGTTGCGCAATAAATCGGCTCGTCCTGGCCGAAATCCAAAGACAGGTCAAATGATTCCTATAGCAGCTAGACGCGTAGTTACTTTTCATGCAAGTCAGAAGCTTAAAGATGTAGTGGAGTCACATGCTCGAGAAAACCGAGTTTGATGCTAGCTCGGCACTCCCGAGCTCTCAACTCCCGCCTATTCCTGCTAAACGTTACTTCACTATTGGTGAGGTAGCTGATCTTTGTGGCGTTCGCTCGCACGTCCTGCGTTATTGGGAGCAAGAATTCACCCAGCTCAGCCCTCAGAAACGTCGTGGTAACCGTCGTTATTACCAGCATCACGAAGTTGTGTTGATTCGAAAGATTCGGGCACTACTTTATGAGGAAGGTTTTACTATCAGCGGAGCCAGAAACCGCCTTGATGAAGCGCGCGGTGAACTCCGTTTGCGCGATGAATTGCAAGCAGTGCTGCAAATTCTCTCTAAATAGATACTGATACAATTTTATTTCCGTCGGGGCGTAGCGCAGCCTGGTAGCGTACATGCATGGGGTGCATGTGGTCGGAGGTTCAAATCCTCTCGCCCCGACCATATATCTGTAGTTATCGCGGTCTTAATTCGCGATGAAAGTTGAGTTCACAGTTGTAATCACCCTCTGGGTGATAGCTCACAGTTATCTCAAAAGCATTTTTTTGAGCATCAAAATATCGCCGAATGATTCTTAGGGCGGGTGAATTGTCTTCTACATCCAATGCATCAGCTACTTCCTTGCCAAGTCTGCACAAGGTAATTCCAACTGTAGCGCTATCAACCCGCTGACCATAACTTTTTTCAATTTGCTCATGAACTGGGGTTGAAAAATGCTCCTTCAGCTTTACGACTTCCGAGTAACGGGGTAGTAGATAGAAATCGGTCCAGCATAAGGGTTGAGCGTTTTCATTTAGCCTTCTGAGAGCGCCAATTCGAAACCATGGAGTGCCAACAGGACAGTCCAGCACATGGGAAAGAATGGCATCACAAGTGACATGCTCCTCAATTAAATTTTTTCTAATAGTATTTTGTGGATAGCTAAATAGATGACGTAGATCGCCTGCAACATTAGCAAATACGGTGGGCTCGGTAGCTGCTATGACTTTAGTGCCAGCGCCAGCGCGTCGAGTAATCAATCCTTTTCCGATTAATATTTTGAGCGCATCACGAACGGAATGGTGACTAGCATCAAATTCCTTGCAGAGAACTTCTTCTGTTGGTAAATAGCTTCCTAAGGGGTACTCACCGCTCAATATACGTTCGGCTAAAGTGCCGCTAATTTTCTGATAAAGCGTTTGCTTCAATGTGATTTATTCCAGTTGAATATTGCTGTCTTTAATTACTTTTGCCCACTTAGTAGATTCTATGTTTAAGAAGGCGCCAAACTGAGATGGAGAACTTGCCACAATCTCATTACCTTGCTCAGCCATTCTTGCCTGCACAGCCGGGATTCTTGAGGGCCTGAGTAAACGCGCTGTTGATTTTATCCACAATGATTAGGGGTGTGCCAGCTGGTACGAGAACGCCCACCCAAGAGCTAACATCAAAATTTATAAGGCCCTGTTCGCTGGCAGTAAGTGTTTGAGGTAGGGCAGGTGTACGCTTTTTACCTAATACTGCCAATGGTTTCAAATTTCCGCCTTTAATCTGGGGTACCGTAATAACGGCACCCAAAATTGTGATGTCAGTCTCCCCGCTAATCGTGGCGGTGAGTGCTGGCCCACCACCTTTATAGGGAATATGCGTCATTTCAATACCTAGGCTATTTTTCAGTAATTCTGCAGCTAGGTGCCCTGAACTTCCGGGCCCACCGCTGGAGAATGTAATGCCATTGGGTTTGGTCTTTGCTAATTCAATCAATTCTTTGAGATTGTTGGCGGGCAATTTGTTTCCCGCAACAACCACTAGAGGTATTTTTACTAACTCTGTAACTGGAGTGAGATCCTTAAAGGAGTCAAACGGGAGATTTTTATAGACATGGGGGTTAACAGCAAATGTATCGTAAACCATCAAAATGGTATATCCATCGGGAGGCGACTTAGCTACAAAATTACTTCCAATAGTGCCGCCTGCACCTGGTTTACTCTCAATAATGATTGGCTGTCCCAAAATTTCTTGCAGAGATGGCGCCAAAAGTCTTGCCATAGTATCAACGGCGCCACCTGTTGCTAGTGGGTTGATGATGCGAATAGGTTTATTCGGGTAAACGTTCAGATCTCTGCTTTGCGCAAAACCTGGGCTAATACTCATCACTAAAATAGAGATTGCTATAGATGCTTTAAGGAATTGCTTGTTCATATTAGTCGGCCTTAATGTTCCCGTCTTTCACAATCTTACTTAAGCGTTGCATTTCTTTTTGAAAATACGCCTGACTTTCTGCTGGTGTATTGATATTCATCACTTCTCCGCCATCACTTGCTACTTTCTCCTTGAAGGCGCTTGAGGCAGTCACTTGGTCGAGCGCTTTCGAAATTTTGTTCAGTATTGGTGTTGGAATCCCAGTTGGAGCCCACACCGCGTATACGATCGACATTTCATAACCTTTTAAATTGCCTGCTTCTTCAATGGTGGGGACGTCAGGCAATAACTTTGATCTAGTAGGGCCGGTTGTAGCGAGTGCATTGAGCTTACCTGAACGTACATGCGGCAAGGCGACACCAAATGCAGAAAAACTAAGTGGAGTTTGGCCGCTTAAGGTATCTGTGATAGCGGGGCCACCACCTTTGTAGGGAATGTGAATCATCTTGATGCCAGCCTGATTGGTAAATAGCGCTCCGGCAAGATGGCTTGCGCTTCCATTGCCAAAACTAGCGTATGCAATTGCATCTGGATCTTTTTTCGCTAAGGTAATTAACTCAGCAATATTTTTTGGTGGAAAGTTGGGGTTTTCTACCAACAATAAAGGCACAGATGCAATGACCGCCAATGGAACAATATCCTTCTCGGTTGAGTAAGGCGTCTTTCCGTACATCGTTGGATTAATGGCATGGGAGGTAATTGACTGAAACATGAGCGTATAGCCGTCTGGGGCTGCTTTAGCTACTGCATCAGCTCCAATCATCCCATTTGCGCCTCCGCGGTTTTCAACAACTACTTGTTGGCCGAGACTTGTGGTTAATTGGTTAGCAACAGTTCTTCCAAGAGTATCGGCAAATCCGCCTACTGGCCAAGTGATGATTAATCTAATGGGTCTACTAGGGTAGCTATCAGCTTGCGCCCAAAGGTCACCTTGGAAACAGCAAATCAAGTTAATTCCTAGGGCGATATTGATGATGACTCTGGAAATGGAATATTTCACTTTCTGTCTCCCATATGAATTTAGGCAATCACTTTTTTATTTTTTAATTCACTTAAATCTTCTGTATTTAAGTGGAGGTACTCACTGAGAATTTCATCGGTATGTTCCCCAAGCAATGGAGGTGCATACCGAATAGAGCTTGGCGTACCATGCATCCTGAGTGGTGTGCCTAGAGTCTTGAAAGAGCCTATTTTTTGATGCTGAACATTTAGCACCATATTTTTGGCTTGTGTTTGTTGTGACGAAAGGGCTTGTTTGACGGTATTGACATTGCCAATAGGAATACCCAGTTTTCTTAATTCGTCAATTAACTCATTACTAGAGTAGCGACTGATTTTATTTTTAATGTGCTCATCCAATACGGCACGATTGTTCACTCTCGCAGCGTTTGTTTTGAAGCGCTCATCATTTGCCCATTCAGGGTTACCCAGAAACTCTGCGAGTTTTGCAAACTGACCATCATTGCCTACTGCTAAAGCAATCATGCCATCGGAGCATCGATAGGTTGTATAAGGAACAATGGTGGGGTGACCGTTGCCATATCTACTTGAGTCCTTGCCTGTTGCTAAGTGGCTATTACCAACATTTGCCAATAAAGCAGTTGCTGTATCAAATAGAGAAACTTCTACCAATTGACCTTTGCCAGTTCGATAGCGTGCCAGCAATGCTGCTTGAATCGCATTTGCAGCCATCATGCCTGTAGCCAAGTCTACGATAGCAACGCCGTATTTAGAGGGCTCACCATTTTCAGATCCAGAGATACTCATTAATCCGGACTCTGCTTGCAAGATGAAATCATATCCGGGCAATCCTGCTTGAGGACCTTCACTCCCGTAGCCGGTAATCGAGCAGCGTACAACCATTGGCGCATGAGTTTCAAACCAGGCTTGATTAAAACCCCATTTTTCTAAGGTCCCCGTTTTAAAGTTCTCAAGTACGACATCAAACTTTGGAATCAATTGCGCTAGCAGAGACTTTCCATCTGCACTTGAAAAATCAATCGTGATACCTCGTTTATTGCGATTGCAACCTAAGAAGTATGCAGATTCACCTTCCAAAAATGGAGGGCCCCAGGCACGCGTATCGTCTCCGCTATTCAAGGACTCGACTTTGATAACCTCTGCGCCGAGGTCTCCGAGCAATTGGCCGCACCAAGGGCCTGCCAAGACACGGCTTAAGTCCAATATTTTTAGACCAGCCAAAGCACCTGCATTGCTTTGCGCTTTGGCTGTCTTGATGTTTTCTGCACTCATCTAGCTGCTGCTTAGTCGCGCATATCTGGTGGAGCATTGAGATTCTTATGGAAACCATCCAAGTAATCTTCTAATGCCGCCTTATTCTTCATGCGGAATTGCTGGAAGTCTGGCTTGCGCCCCTCCAAGAAGGCATTCATACCCTCGAGACTTTCTTCAGATCCCCAAACATAGGCAAGTAATTCCATGCCATGCTGCCAAGAAGCATAGAGTTGGTCGGATTCAAAGTTCAGACTCTTCTTGGTCATGCGGATAGTTTGCGAACTATTGCTCTTGATGTTTTCACACCAGGCTAATGTTTCAGTAAGAAGATCTTTTTCAGCAACGCATTTGTTGATGAGGCCAATTCTTTCCGCTTCTTTAGCTTCAAAGCGTTTTGCTAAAAAGATCATTTCGCGGGCGATACGCTCCCCGACAATACGAGGCAAGTATTGTGTTGCACCAACTGTAGGGCAGGCTCCAACTTTTGCGCCTGTTTGTCCAAATACAGACTTCTCAGACCCAATCACCAGGTCGCACCAAAGGGCTAGCTCATGACCGCCACCAACGCACCATCCATTGACCATCGCGATGACCGGAATAGGCACGCCACGAATGGCCATTGCTAATCCGAGCATGCGATCATTCCACATTGACCCATTTGTGAAAGTGAGTCTTTTCATGGCATAAAAATCACCGCCTGCTGAAAACGCTTTATCGCCAGCCCCGGTAAAAACAATACAAGCTATTGAAGGGTCTTCGCGCGTTAGTTTTACGGCATCAATCATTTCATCTAGGGTTTGCTCTCTAAATGCGTTCAGGACCCTAGGGCGATTGATCGTAATCCATGCCACTTGATCTTTCACCTCTAAGATGATGTCCTTATATGGTTTTTCTGGCTTAATGCTCATTTTGTCTCCATCCACGGTTGTTTATTAAATTATCCGAATAAAGTTTAAATTTCTTTACTCATTAGGAATATAATACACAAATAAGGCAAAATTATCGCTATACAGTTTTCTAAACATACGGATATTTAAAAAATGAGCACAAATCTCGGGTCTGAAAACAACTCCAATGCACAAGCAGTTGATTACTTTGGTCTCAAAATTCCATTTTTGGATGTTTTGGGTGTTGTTCCCGAATACGCAGCAAATGGGAAGGTACGAATTAGCTATACCGTCAAGCCCGCACATACCAATAGCTTTCAGGTTGCACAGGGCGGGGTCATGATGACGCTCTTGGATTTTGCTATGGGAGCAGCCGCCCGAAGTGGTTCCAATCATGACTTAGGCGCTATTACCATCGACATGACTACAAGCTTCTTGCGCCCAGGTTTGGGCAAAATAGTGGTTGAGGGTACTTTATTGAAGGCTGGTAAATCCATTAACTACTGCGAGGCTGTTGCCTTAAATGAGGCTGGAGAAATCACTGCAAAGGCCAGCGGCACCTTTATGTTAAGAAGGTGAGTAGCCCTAGTATTGATATTATTATTTATAATAATTATTAATATTTAATCATTAATTTCTATATAAACCATTGATAAATATAGGTTTATATTAATAAATACCATATTGAATGAATGATTAAATTATCTATATAATAAGACTACGAAATACATTTTTATTAGATATTTCCTATAACTTATTATTCGGAGAAAAAATACGTGTCTTCTTATAAAGAACTATTAGCTCAACGTGAGCAATTAGATAAACAGATTAAAGAGGCAATTGCCCGCGAGAAGTCTGATGGTATCGCTAAAGCAAAATTAATCATTGAGCAATACAACTTGCTGGCCTCTGACTTATTTAGTCGCAAGGCAGGCGGTAAAAGTACTGGTGGCAAAGTGGCTCCCAAGTACCGTAACCCATCAACTGGTGAAACTTGGACAGGGCGAGGTAAGGCCCCTAAGTGGATCGAGGGTAAGGATCGTAGTAGCTACCTAATCTAAGTATCTGATTTAAATAAAAAGGCCGCATCTGCGGCCTTTTTATTACTTCTTAGCTCTAAGTGCATTTCCTAGCCAGGGCTTCCAGAAATAGGGGCTCCAAGAGCTCGTGGCGACTACCCTGATCTAGGGAGGCATCAAGCTCAGGATTGGTGGCGGGGTAACCAATAATCAGCGGGTTTAGGTCAATTAACCCATTTTCAAGCTCCTGCTTAATGCACTCCGTTAAGTGAGGGCGATTGCCATGATTCTCATCCGCCAAGGCAACTACGCCAGGGTGAAGCTTAATAAAGCCTTCATCTACTAGTATAGGAATGCGCTGCGTGTCCTTGTTTTTGCTAAGATAATGGATTAAATGAACCTGTTCTACTGGGGGTATCAGGGCATCCAAAAAGATCAAATCAGGTGCGATCGAGACCGCCTTCATTAAGCCCTCTAGGCTATCGACAGCAACTTCTAGTTCAACCTTAAGCTGCCAATCTTGAATCGATTGCAATAATTCCTCGCTATTCTCGGTTCTTCTGAAAATGCCCATGGCAATACAATTTTGGGTGGTTTTCTGTCGCATAGCTCGTTTTCTGCGTTGTAACTGCTGCTCTAAGGAGCTTGCCAATATGCGGCGATGGCCACCACGAGTCTTCCAAGCGATTAATTCTCCCAATTCAACCATTTTCTGCACAGTTCCTAGTGAGACCTGGAGAACTTTGGCGCTTTGGCGAGTGCTGAGATATTCCATATCTGGCGTGATTGCTTTCATATTTCCCTTTAATTTTATTAATTCACTTGAAGATTTAGAGAATAAAAATCAAATGGATTTGAATCTGTCCGTCAATATTGAAAGCGGGGTAGGAAAGTTCTTATTCATTTTCAATTAATGGGGAAATCCCCCCGAAACCTCTTAAATCAGGGAAAGCCCTTTTTGTGTCTGTGGTCACTCGTGTTAAATTACAGAGGTAGTACCAGTATTTGCACAGATCAATTCGTGGAACGGTAGAGCCGAGAAGCGAATGGTTATAACCACAGTTTTTATTCGGGAAACCCGATGAAAGGTGAGCATCATGATGCAGGATCAAAGAGATAACTCCTATCTCTTCGGCGGAAACGCCCCCTATGTAGAAGAACTCTACGAATCCTACTTGCACGATCCAGCTTCAGTAGCTGATCATTGGCGAGATTATTTTGATAACGTGAAACAGGTTCCGGCTGTGGATGGTTCTTCTCGAACCGACATTGCGCATGGACCAATTGTTGCGTCATTTGCTGAGCGCGCTAAGCAGGGTCCTATCAGAACGATTTCTGATTCGGCTGACTCAGAGATGGGGCGCAAACGCGTTGCTGTTCAGCAGTTAATTGCGGCGTATCGTAACGTCGGTAACCGCTGGGCCAATATTGATCCCTTGAAGCGGACAGAGCGCCAGGATATTCCTGAGTTAGATCCCGCTTTCTATGGATTTGCTGATGGCGATATGGATATCGTCTTCAATACAAGCAATACCTTCTTCGGTAAAACCGAAATGAGCTTGCGTGATTTGTTGCAAGCCTTGCGTGAAACATACTGCGGCACTATCGGTGTTGAGTATATGTTTATTGCCGATCAAAAGATTAAGAAGTGGTGGCAAGAGAAGTTAGAGTCCATTCGCTCAACTCCACGATTTAACGTGGACGAGAAGCGTCAAATTTTGGATCGCTTGACTGCTGCTGAAGGCTTGGAGCGTTACCTTCAAGCGAAGTATGTAGGCCAGAAACGCTTCTCCCTTGAGGGTGGCGAGAGCTTTATTGCTTGCATGGATGAGTTGATCCGCGATGCTGGTAATAAAGGGGTACAAGAGATTGTGATTGGTATGGCCCACCGTGGTCGTCTGAATGTATTGGTCAATACCTTAGGCAAAATGCCAAAGGACTTATTTGCAGAGTTTGAGCATAAGGGTCCTGAGACATTGCCGGCTGGAGATGTGAAGTACCACCAAGGCTTCTCAAGCGATATTTCTACCCCAGGTGGTCCAGTTCACCTCTCTTTAGCATTCAACCCATCCCATTTAGAAATCGTTAACCCAGTAGTAGAAGGTTCTGCACGTGCCCGTATGGAAC
Source organism: Polynucleobacter sp. QLW-P1DATA-2 (assembly GCF_001870365.1). Lineage (NCBI taxonomy): Bacteria > Pseudomonadati > Pseudomonadota > Betaproteobacteria > Burkholderiales > Burkholderiaceae > Polynucleobacter > Polynucleobacter sp. QLW-P1DATA-2. The sequence goes on from NZ_LZMQ01000003.1 coordinate 381,376, forward strand.
GTCGTGGTGATGTGTTGGGTGAGCAAGTAATGCCAGTTTTAGTTCATGGTGATGCCGCGATTGCAGGTCAGGGCGTGATGCAAGAAACCTTGGCGATGTCTGAAGTGCGCGGCTATTCCACTGGTGGAACGGTTCACATTGTGATTAATAACCAAATTGGTTTCACTACATCTGATCCACGTGATTTGCGCTCTAGTTTGTACTGTACAGACATCATGAAGATTGTTGATGCTCCTGTATTACATGTGAATGGGGATGATCCTGAGGCGGTAGTTTTGGCTACCAAGTTGGCGCTTGAGTTCCGTATGAAATTCCATAAGGATGTTGCGATTGATATCGTTTGCTTCCGTAAGCTTGGACACAATGAGCAAGATACTCCTGCGATGACCCAGCCATTGATGTACAAAATCATCGCTGCGCATCCTGGTACTCGTAAGCTGTACGCGGATAAGTTGGAAACTCAAGGTGCATTGCCTGCTGGTAGCGGTGACTTGATGGTCAAAGAGTATCGCGCCGCAATGGACGAGGGTAAGCAAACTTCAGATCCAGTTTTAAGCAACTTCAAAGGGAAGTTTGCGGTAGATTGGTCTCCTTTCTTGAATAAGAAATGGACCGATGAAGCTGACACTGCTATTCCACTAACAGAGTGGAAGCGTTTGGCTGAAAAGATTTCAACCATTCCAGAAAACTTCAAGGCACATCCATTGGTAGCTAAGGTCTATAACGACCGTGCAGCCATGGGGCGTGGTGAGGTGAATATTGACTGGGGAATGGGTGAGCACATGGCTTTCGCATCCTTGGTTGCCAGTGGCTACCCAGTGCGTTTGTCTGGTGAGGATAGCGGGCGCGGTACCTTTACTCATCGTCATGCAGTCTTGCATGAGCAAAATCGTGAGAAATGGGACACCGGTACTTATATTGCGTTACAACACGTCACTAAAGATCAGGCCCCATTTGCAGTCATTGACTCCATTCTTTCAGAAGAGGCGGTCCTTGGTTTTGAGTATGGCTATGCTGCAGCTGAACCCAATACGCTGACAATTTGGGAAGCGCAATTTGGTGACTTTGCCAATGGTGCTCAAGTCGTCATCGACCAGTTCATCGCTTCTGGTGAGGTGAAGTGGGGCCGTGCTAACGGTTTAGTTATGATGTTGCCGCACGGCTATGAGGGTCAAGGCCCAGAGCATTCTTCCGCACGTCTTGAGCGCTTTATGCAGTTGTGTGCCGATACCAATATGCAAGTGATTCAGCCTACCACCGCTTCGCAGATCTTCCACGTATTACGCCGTCAAATGATTCGTCAGTTCCGCAAACCGCTGATCTTGATGACTCCTAAATCGCTCTTGCGCAATAAAGAAGCTGCTTCACCATTATCAGAGTTCACAAAGGGTGGTTTCCAAACTATCTTGGGTGAGCGTGATGACACGATTGATGCCAAGAAAGTAACTCGCTTGGTGATTTGCTCCGGTAAGGTTTATTACGACTTGGTGAAGCAACGTGCTGAGAAGAAAATGGATGATGCCGCGATCATTCGCTTGGAGCAGCTCTATCCATTCCCGCACAAAGCATTGACTGCTGAATTGAAGAAATATCCAAAATTAGAAGAGGTAGTTTGGTGTCAGGATGAGCCACAAAACCAAGGCGCATGGTTCTTTGTTCAACACAACATTTTAGAAAACATGTCTGAAGGTATGAAGCTGTCTTATGCAGGTCGCCCTGCATCTGCTTCGCCTGCTTGCGGATATGCGCATCTCCACCAAGAACAGCAGAAATCTCTTCTCAATGCGGCGTTTGCCAAATTAAAAGGTTATGTGATCACGAAATAATCGTCTTCATTACTCAACATACATATAAATAAACAGGATTAATCATGGCTATTTTCGAAGTTAAAGTTCCCCAACTCTCTGAGTCAGTTGCTGAAGCAACTTTATTGCAATGGAAAAAGAAAGTCGGCGATGCAGTTGGTCAAGACGAGATCTTGATCGAAATCGAAACCGACAAGGTGGTTCTTGAAGTTCCAGCTCCTTCAGCGGGTGTTTTGACAGAGATCGTTGTCGGTGACGGCGGTACGGTTGTTGCAGAGCAATTGATTGCTAAGATTGACAGTACAGCAGTTGCCGCTGCTGCTCCTGCTGCAGCCGCAGCCCCAGCACCTGCAGCTACACCGGCTGCTGCTCCTGCGGCCGCAGCAGCTCCTGTCAAAGCTACTAGTGCAGCCGCAGCTCCCTCAGCGGCAAAAATTCTGGCAGAGAAAAATATCGATGCAGGTCAAGTTTCCGGTTCTGGACGTGATGGACGTATTACCAAAGGTGATGCATTGAATGCTTCAGCCGGTAGCACGAAGTCTGCTGCATTACCAAGCGCTCCAATTCCAACTGGTGATCGCCCAGAAGAGCGAGTTCCAATGAGTCGCTTGCGTGCTCGTATTGCCGAGCGTTTACTTGAGTCCCAGGCGAATAACGCCATTTTGACCACCTTTAATGAAGTCAATATGGGTCCTGTAATTGCACTGCGTAATAAATACAAAGACCAGTTTGAAAAGGTCCATGGCGTGAAGTTGGGCTTCATGTCTTTCTTTGTTAAAGCTGCGACACATGCTTTGAAGAAATTCCCACTCTTGAATGCTTCTGTTGATGGTAATGACATTGTTTATCATGGTTACTTTGATATTGGCATCGCTGTAAGCTCGCCACGCGGTTTGGTAGTTCCAATTCTGCGTGATGTGGACCAAATGAACTTAGCTGATATCGAGAAGAAAATTGCTGAGTTTGGCAACAAAGCTCGCGAGGGTAAATTGTCAATTGAAGAATTAACTGGCGGTACATTCTCCATCTCTAACGGCGGTGTATTTGGTTCCATGCTCTCAACACCAATCATCAATCCTCCGCAATCGGCCATTTTGGGAATTCATGCAACTAAAGACCGCGCTGTAGTTGAGAATGGTCAAGTAGTTGTTCGCCCAATTAACTACCTTGCCTTGTCATATGATCACCGCATCATTGACGGCCGTGAAGCTGTGCTTGGTCTAGTCGCCATGAAGGATGCTTTAGAAGATCCTTCACGTCTCCTCCTTGATTTGTAAGAAGGAAAGATCATGAGCCAAGTTTTTGATGTAGTTGTAATTGGCGGTGGCCCTGGTGGTTACATCGCTGCAATTCGTGCAGCGCAACTCGGTTTTAAAGTTGCCTGCGCTGAATCCAATAGCTATGATGATCCTAAAGGTGAGCCACGCTTAGGCGGAACTTGCTTGAACGTCGGCTGTATTCCATCGAAGGCCTTATTGGCTTCCTCTGAAGAATTCGAGAAGATTGGCCATCATGCTGCCGATCATGGAATTAAGGTTGGCTCTGTCAGCATCGATTCTAAAAAGATGGTTTCACGTAAAGATGACATCGTTACCAAAATGACTGGCGGCATTCAGTATCTGTTTCGTAAGAACAAGATCACTTTATTAAAAGGGCATGCCTCTTTCGAAGGTAAGGGTGCTGACGGCTATCAAGTCAAAATTGATGGCAAAGATAAAGAGACGGTTACCGCTAAGAATGTCATCATTGCAACCGGATCTAAGGCACGTCATTTGCCTGGCCTGACAGTAGATAACATCTTGATCTGCGATAACGAAGGTGCTTTGAAGTTTGATTCAGTCCCCAAGAAATTAGGAGTGATTGGTGCTGGCGTGATCGGGTTAGAGCTCGGTTCTGTATGGCGTCGCCTTGGCTCAGAAGTAACCGTGCTTGAGGCATTGCCTTCATTCTTGGCTGCTTGCGATGTCAGCATCGCTAAAGAAGCGCAAAAGCTTTTTGTCAAACAAGGTTTAAACATCAATATGGGTGTCAAGATTGGCGATGTCAAAGCGGACAAGAAGGGTGTAGTTGTAAATTACACCGATAGCGCTGGTAAAGCAGCTAAATTAGAATGCGATCGATTAATCGTCTCAGTTGGCCGCATACCTAATACGGATAAATTGGGTTTAGACAAAATTGGCCTCAAGGTAGATGAGCGCGGCTTCATTCCAATTGACGACCATACTTGTGCAACTTCAGCTCCTGGTGTTTACGCTGTGGGTGATGTAGTGCGTGGACCAATGTTGGCGCACAAAGCAGAAGACGAAGGCGTTTTGGTTGCCGAAGTGATTGCTGGTCAAAAACCGCATATTGATTACAACTGCATTCCTTGGGTCATCTATACCGATCCAGAAATTGCGTGGGTTGGCAAAACAGAGCAGGCACTCAAAGAGGCTGGCATTGCTTACAAAGCCGGTCAATTCCCATTTGCAGCCAATGGTCGCGCCTTAGGCATGGGTCGCTCTGATGGTTTCGTCAAAGTATTGGCTGATGCTAAAACCGATGAAATTCTTGGCGTACATATTATTGGACCAAATGCTTCTGACTTAATTGCTGAAGCTGCTGTAGCAATGGAATTTAAAGCGGCAGCTGAAGATATTGCACGCATCTGTCATCCGCATCCAAGTTTGTCAGAAGTAATGCGCGAAGCGGCTTTAGCGACAGATCAACGCGCATTAAATATGTAATTGAAAACCATTGAGTTTTACCAACAAGAGTTAAAAACGCGCGGGTATCAAAGTGATCCCGCGCAGCTTCGTGCTGTTGAGCGTTTACAGCAGTGTGAAGACGAGTGGATTGCGTATAAAGAAATCCGCAGTAATAGTCTCAAGAAAAAAATATTTAAGCCGAATCTACCCCGTGGCCTTTACCTATGGGGTGGGGTAGGCCGTGGCAAATCCTTTCTGATGGATTGTTTTTATGCTGCCTCACCATTGGAAAAAAAGGTTCGCATTCATTTCCATGAATTCATGCGTGAAGTACATCGTGAATTACATGAGCTCTCTGGCCTATCTGATCCCTTGGATGAGCTTGCTAAGCGGATTTCAAAGCGCTACCGCCTCATTTGTTTTGACGAGTTTCATATTAATGACATCGCTGACGCCATGATCCTGTATCGCTTACTTAGCGCGCTATTTGAGGATCGCGTCCAGTTTGTGATGACATCCAACTACCGTCCTGATCAACTCTACCCAAATGGCTTGCATCGCGATCGCCTCCTTCCAGCAATTAAATTGCTGGAAGAAAAACTGGATGTTCTGAATGTGGATGCTGGTAATGATTACCGTCGGGTGCAGATGGCTCAGGTGGAGGCATACTTAACGCCGCTAAACGAGAAGACCGACCAACGTCTATTAGAAATGTTCGCAGGTCTGATTGGTAACCAGCCGGAGCAGTTCAATCCAGTATTAAATATAGAATCCCGTGAACTTAAACCCTTGCATATGGGTGACGGGGTAGTCTGGTTTGATTTTCAAACCCTATGCTGCGGGCCTCGCTCACAAAATGATTATTTAGAAATTGCCAATCAATTTCATACGGTAATTTTGTCCGGGGTGCCCTATATGCCCCCTAGGATGACCAATGAGGCACGCCGTTTTATATGGCTGATTGACGTTTTGTACGACCATAAGATCAAGCTAATCATGTCTGCCGAGGTGCCGGCTTCTGATCTGTATACAGAAGGTCAAATTACTGCCGAATTCTCTAGAACAGTGTCCCGCTTGATTGAGATGCAGTCCCGTGACTACCTTGATGCGCCGCGGCGGGTAATTGATACCAGCTTGACCTAAAATAGGGTCATGAGCAGCTTTCCCACCCTAAATGCCGATTTGCATTGCCACTCCGTGGTCTCTGATGGCACATTGACGCCTGAAGTATTGGCGGAGCGTGCTCAAGCAAATGGCGTACATCTATGGGCATTGACTGATCATGACGAGCTTGGTGGCCAAGAGCGCGCGAGAGCTGCGGCGAACGCTCTCAAAATGGATTATGTATCAGGAGTAGAAATCTCTGTAACCTGGATGGGTCAAACAATTCATATTGTTGGTCTTGGGATTGATGCCAATCACGCTGGAATTATTGAAGGCTTGCGCCAAACTCGTGATGGTCGAGCGAATCGTGCAAAGTTGATGGCCGAGCAACTACTCAAAGTAGGTATTCCTGGAGCCTATGAAGGCGCACTTCATTTTGCCGGTAACCATGATCTTATCTCCAGAACGCACTTTGCTCGTTATCTGGTGGAGCAGGGCGTTTGTCGCGACACAGAAGAAGTTTTCAAAAAATATTTGGTTGAAGACAAGCCTGGTTATGTTCCACATCAATGGGCAACGCTGGACAATGCAGTTGCTTGGATTAAAGGATCTGGCGGCGTGGCGGTAATTGCGCACCCTGGACGCTATAAGCTCACAGCATTGCAGATGAGTGAGCTCTACCAGCACTTCAAAGATATTGGTGGTCTGGGGATTGAAGTTATCACTGGTAGTCACAGTCCGGACCAATACAAAACTTATGGAAAGATTGCCCAGCAGTATGGTTTTCTTGCCTCGCGGGGGTCTGATTTTCATGACCCGGATGAAAGTCATGTTGATTTAGGAATGCTTCCCCATTTACCTGATCATCTGACCCCTGTCTGGTCTGCATTTCATTAATACAATTTCACAATAAAGATAAAGAAAAACGATGTTTGCTGAACGTGTTCTCTCCGGTATGCGGCCTACGGGCAATTTACATCTTGGTCATTACCATGGGGTATTAAAGAATTGGGTACGCTTGCAATCGGAATATCCATGCTTCTTTTTTGTTGCTGATTGGCATGCCTTAACAACTCATTATGAAACTCCCGATGTGATTGAGCAATCCGTCTGGGATATGGTGGTTGATTGGTTGGCTGCTGGTGTAGATCCGAATCAGGCAACGCTATTTATTCAGAGCAAGGTGCCCGAGCATGCAGAACTTTTCCTACTGCTTTCGATGGGCACTCCTTTAGGATGGCTAGAGCGCGTTCCAACCTACAAAGACCAGATTGAAAAACTCAAGGAAAAAGACCTGCAAACCTATGGCTTCCTGGGTTATCCACTCCTACAGGCTGCCGATATTTTGATTTATCGTGCCCAGCATGTTCCGGTAGGTGAGGATCAGGTTCCTCACGTCGAAATGACGCGTGAAGTAGCGCGTCGCTTTAACTATCTTTATGGTCGTGAGCCTGGCTTTGAAGAGAAAGCATTAGAGGCTGTTAAAAAATTAGGTAGCAAACGCGCCAAGATGTATTTGGAATTGCGTGTTGCATTCCAAGAGCGTGGCGATGATGAGGCTTTAGAGCAGGCCAAGGCACTATTGCAAGAGGCGCAAAGTTTATCGATGGCTGATCGTGAACGTCTTTTTGGTTTCTTGGAAGGTGCTCGCAAAATTATTCTTCCTGAGCCACAAGCTCTACTGACATCTGCATCACGTATGCCCGGCATTGACGGTCAAAAAATGTCTAAGTCTTATGGCAATACCATTAGTATTCGTGAACAGCCAGAAGATGTGATCAAGAAAATCAGAACAATGCCAACCGACCCTGCGCGTGTTCGCAGAACTGATGCTGGTGATCCAGCGCGTTGTCCAGTATGGCAATTGCATTCTGTTTACTCCAATGAGGAAACGAAACAGTGGGTAGATAAGAGCTGTAAATCAGCTGGTATTGGATGTTTAGAGTGCAAGCAGCCAGTTATTGATGCTATCTTGGCTGAGCAACAGCCCATGTTTGAGCGTGCACAAAAGTATCTTGATGATCCAAGTCTATTGCGCTCGATCATTGCAGATGGTTGCGACAAAGCGCGTAAGGTTGCTCAAGAAACAATGCGTGAGGTCCGTGAAGCAATGGGCTTGGCGTACGATTAAACATTCCCGTTTTTAACTTGACTACTTTGCATAGTTCTCAGCTAGACGCTTCACCTTGGGTGAGGCGTTTTGCTTCTCAGATTCCTAAAGATGGTTTGGTATTAGATCTAGCTTGCGGCGGAGGTCGTCATGCGAATCTTTTAGCAAATTTGGGATATTCGGTTTTGGCAGTGGATCAAGATGTCACTGTGATTGAGCAAAACCGGGGCCCACTGATTCAGAGTCAAGCCCTCAATTTAGAGTTAGATGAATGGCCATTAGAAGGGCAGACATTTCAGGGGATAGTGGTGACAAACTACCTCTTTCGTCCGCATTTAGACCGGTTACCCGGAATGCTCACTAAAGGTGGCGTATTAATCTATGAAACGTTTGCCCAGGGTAACGCCCAATTTGGCAAACCCTCAAGCCCAAATTTCCTCCTAAATACAGGGGAATTACTGGCTTTAGCGGCTCGACATGGTCTTAAAGTGCACGCTTATGAGGATATTTACGTAGATGAACCCAAACCAGCTATGGTTCAGCGCCTTTGCGCCCTAAAAGAAGGGTAAAAAGGGCGCATTCCGTTACAATTTCAAGGTTAAGACAGCTCACAATCGGTATACATTCGGTGACAAATACAGCTCATTCCCAAGGTAGTAAAAAAGCCATTTCTGGCAGCATGCCAGCTATCGTTACGCCGATGTTCGACGACGGCAGTTTAGATTTTGCTGGCCTTAAATCCTTGCTCGATTGGCACGTTGCTGAGGGCACTGATGGAATTGTGATTGTGGGCACCAGTGGAGAGTCTCCAACAGTATCCGTAGAAGAGCATTGTGAACTCATTCGCACTACGGTAGAGCACATAGCAGGGCGCATTCCAGTCATCGCTGGTACTGGCGGAAATTCCACAGCAGAAGCAATTGAGTTAACGCAGTTTGCAAAAAAGGTTGGCGCAGATGCCAGCCTACAAGTAGTGCCTTACTACAACAAGCCGACTCAAGAAGGCATGTACGCACATTTTAAAAAGATTGCTGAGTCTGTAGATTTGCCAGTCATTTTGTATAACGTTCCCGGTCGTACCGTGGCAGATTTGGCCGGCGATACTGTAGTCCGTTTGGCTGCAGTGCCAGGCATCATTGGCATCAAGGATGCAACTGGTAGCTTAGAACGTGGCACTTTATTAATCAATGACCTCAAGCGTGCGGGCCATGCTGATTTCTCGGTGTTCTCGGGTGATGATCTTACTGCTGCAATGTTGATGCTGATGGGTGGCAAAGGAAATATTTCTGTTACCGCCAACGTAGCGCCCCGTCTAATGCATGAGCTCTGTGTCGCTGCCATGGCAGATGATGTCAACAGAACGCGCGAGATTCAGTATCAATTGATTGCTGTACATAAGGCCATGTTTACGGAGGCCAATCCAATCCCTGTCAAATGGGCTCTTCATGAAATGGGCAAGATTACCGCCGGTATTCGCTTGCCATTAACCCCTTTGAGTAACTCACTAAGAGAGCCTTTGAAGGCAGCACTAAAACAGGCCAACTTATTATGATAAATTTGTTTTTATTATCCCGTCGTTTTGTATCGGTTTTGCTCCTGCTTGCAGCTGCGCTTGCCCTATCTTCTTGTAAGTCAGTGACCAGCAACGACACGGTTGACTACAAAAGCTCTGGTGCTGTGCGTGGCCCTAACTTATCCTATCCGCCTGATCTCATCACATCTCAAGCAGATCGTCGATATATTGTGCAAGATGGCACAGCGACAATGTCTGAGTACAACGCGACCGTCAAAAAATCAGTACAAATGCGCAGCAACGTCATGACTGGTATTCCGGGTATGCGTATTGCTAGGGATGGTGAGCGTAGATGGTTGGTTGTTGAGAAGCCAGCCCCTGAGCTCTATCCGCAAATTAAAGATTTCTGGCAAGAAAATGGTTTCTTGTTGGTAGTAGATTCGCCATCAACTGGCATTATGGAAACTGACTGGGCCGAGAATCGCGCCAAGATTGCACAAGACTGGATTCGTTCAACGCTAGGCGGTGCATTAGATTCAATTTATGACACCGGTGAGCGTGATAAGTATAAAACGCGTTTAGAGGTGAGCAAGCCTGGTGAAACAGAAATCTATATTACTCAAAAGGGCGCCATCGAAAAATGCGTTACCGACAGCACTACCACTGCATGTAACTCAACCATTTGGACTCCTCGTCCCAATGACCCAGAGTTAGAAGCTGCTTTCTTGGCGCGCTTGATGGAACGTCTTGGTATGACACAAGAGCAAGCTAAGGCATTGGTTGCCGCTCCTTTGGGCCCCAAGACGCCTAAGGCCAAGTTTGTTCAAGAAGGTAATAACAAAGGCTATATCGAGCTCAGCTCAGGCTTTGATCGTTCTTGGCGCGATGTAGGCCTAGCATTGGATCGCTCAAACTTTACCGTTGAAGATCGTAATCGTGCGGATGGCGTTTACTTTGTTCGGTATGTCAATTCTAAGGATGTCTCCGATACAAATGGATTCTTCTCAAATTTATTTAGTAGCAAGGATGATTCAAAACTTCAGGCTAAAAAGTATCAAGTTATCGTTAAGAGCACGGGTGAGAATTCAGCGAACGTCTATGTTCAAGATGCAGATGGTAAGCCTGAAAACACACCAGCTGGATTCCAGTTGTTAACATTGTTGACTGATCAACTAGCTAAATAAGAGATATTGAACTACGCACTCATTGGCAGAAATTCGAGTGCAATAAAAAAGCCGCTTTGCAGCGGCTTTTTTTCTTCAAGAAGAAGATTACTTCTTAGCGTCAGCAGCAGGAGCAGCTGGAGCAGCAGCAGGAGCTTCAGCAGCAGGAGCAGCAGCAGGAGCTTCAGCAGGTTTTGCTTCTTCTTTTTTACCGCAAGCGGCCAAAGCGATAGCTAACATTGCAACGAATACGAGTGACTTCTTCATTTGTAATTTCCTCTTAAAAAATTAAACACCAATTATCGATAATTGTTGTGGGATCTACCAAGGGCAAATCCCTAGGTAATTTCCTGTATTTATTATATCCATCTCGCCGGCACTTTCTCAAAAATCAGCCAGCCGGCTAGGTAGGCCTCGTAGAGACTTGATTTGTCGATCTTTTTAAGATTTTTGACCTGCAAATACTTATTGGCTGAAAGACTCACCCAAGCCTTGGTGATCTCAGAAGACTGGTCTGCCGTCATCTCATCCCCATTGCAAAAAACCCTCTTCCCAAGGCTCAAAATACGGGTTTGAGGATGGGCGGAGATGCCTAAAGTCCCTAACTTACTTAGAAAACTCTTCGGGCTTAATGGCGGGGCCGGAGAATCAAATAAAGCTTGTTGCTTTGGTTCGGATAGGTATGCGGTGATGCCTGGCAAAAAGCGATCAATTTGGTCTAGTTTTAGCCTACTCAATTGCTGCTTTAACTGTTCAATAAGCTCAGCTGGTAATTGCTCGGCAACATTGGTGGCATTTTGTTTGGGGTCAGCAAATTTACGATCCAGCTCTGGGAGATCTTCAAGAGATTCAGCAAGTCGCCATAATCCCTCTTGAAGCAGCTCTTTAAAACTGGGAGAGCGAAAACCGACAGACCAAGTTTGACATCCTGCATCTAGTGCAATCCCATCATGAGCAATATGCGGGGGAAGATACAACATATCGCCTGGCTCTAATATCCACTCTTGTTCATATTTAAACTTCTGCAAGATTTTCAAGGGTAGATTGGGATTTAGACTCAAGTCCTTTTGTGCGGAGATGCGCCACTTTCTGCGTCCAGACATCTGAATTAAAAAAACGTCATAAGAGTCAAAGTGGGGTCCAACACCACCACCAATCCCAGCCACGCTCACCATTAAGTCATCTAAGCGAGCATCTGGAATGAATCGAAACCAGGAGAGAATCTTCTTGGCCGCAGGGTGGTGTGCATCCATGCCTTGTAGCAATAAAGTCCAATTAGGCTTATTAAGCGCTGGGATCGCTTTTTTCTCAAATGGCCCATGATCAAAACGCCAAGGTGAAGATCGGATGAGGCGTGACTCCACTTCCTCTTTGTCGGCAAATCGAACGAGCTCCTCATACGAAATTGGGCTATCCAACGGTTCTTGATTCTGAGAGCAGAGGGCAAAGGCGGGGATGGCACCTCGTACTAGTAGAGGCTTTTTATGCCAGTATTGCTTCATAAATTGGTCAGGGCTAATTCCGCCAAATAAGGCCCAGGGTGCATTTAAAGGCAGGTTTTGGGGTGCTTGCGGTGGTTCATAGGGCTTGCTCAAGTAAAATGAAGTCATAAATAGAGGCTGGCAGTAAATGGCTGATGTTGGCTAGAGTTAACTGATTAAAAACGAATGTACGACAAATTACGCATGAAGATTGAAAAAAATACTATCGTATCCCTTCGATATAAATTAACTGATGCTCAAAATAATGTCATCGAGGAACCAGATTCTCCGATGGTATACCTGCACGGTGGCTACGACGGTACTTTTCCAAAAATTGAGTCCTTGCTCGATGGTCAAGATATTGGCTATGAAGCCACAATTCAGCTGGAGCCAAATGAAGCATTCGGTGAGTACGACCCTGAATTGCTCAAGATAGAGCCACGCGCCCGTTTTCCAGAACCATTAGAAGTTGGCATGCAATTTGAGGGTGTACCTGATGCGGATACTTCTTCAGAGAATGAGCTAGATAATCTAGCTGCGAATGCCGATGATTCTGATGATGAGCCGCTAATCTATACCGTTACGGATGTTGCGGATAGCCAAGTAGTGCTTGATGGTAATCACCCATTGGCGGGTATGGCTTTGCGTTTTTGGGTTCAAGTGGAAGACGTACGTGCTGCTACTGAAGATGAGATCGAAAATCGCCATCCTGAGGGTGGTGAAAACTTTACCTTCGGCATGCCCAATGACGATGCAGATGATGAAGAAGATTTCTTAGAGCAAGCTTTGGGTTTACAAGGTCAGGCGCCGCGTACCCTGCATTAATGGGCTAAGGAGTATTACTCCTTAAGCCATTCCTTCATGGCGCCAAGATCCCGCTTGGTATCGCTGCTAGCTGTAGGATCGCTTGGTGTGTTGCTGAGTTTTGCTAAGGCTTTTTCAAGCTGAGCGATTTTGGCTTCCTGTTCAATCGTGGCATCTATTAAACCCTTGAGTGCCATTGATACAGGATCATCCACATTGGGTGTGACGCCATATGCAGAAAAATATTCTTTAGTTTTGCTATCTACGCTCTGTGGTAAATCGGGATGCAAAACCCGCGCAGGAATACCTACTGCAGTTGCACCTGCTGGAATTTCTTTGAGAACGACTGCATTAGAGCCAATACGCGCACCATCACCAACTGTAAAGCCACCGAGTACTTTTGCACCAGCACTAACAACAACCCCTTTACCCAAGGTAGGGTGACGCTTTACTCCCTTATAAAGAGAAGTGCCACCCAGCGTAACACCTTGGTAGATTGTGCAGTCATCACCTATTTCGGTAGTCTCGCCAATCACAATCCCAAGACCATGATCTAAAAACACACGTTGCCCAATCTTCGCTCCCGGATGAATTTCAATGCCGGTAATGAAGCGTGACACCATTGAGAGAACCCGCGCAATCCACTTGAGACCTATGTTCCATAGCGCATGAGAAATACGATGAAACCAAACGGCATGCAAGCCTTGGTAGCAAGTAATCACCTCAAGGCGGTTTCTTGCGGCAGGATCACGAACGATGATGGAGTCGACTTGGTCGAAGAGGGAATTAAACATGTCTAGATTTTAACGGGGCTGGCTTATTTTCTCAGGAGCATCTGTTTTGCGATGCCACGTAGTAGATCAATTTCTTCCTTACGCAAACGACTGCGAGCAAATAAAGCCTCTAAGCGGGGCATCAATTTCTTGGGATTTGCAGGGTCAAGGTAGCCAATAGCCTCCAGACCATCGCGCCAGTGTTCCAGCATGGCGGCTACAGCGGCTGGATCGGCATAATTTGATAATTCTGTATTGCCAGCCAAATCCTTGGAAACAAGCACTTTAAGAGCTTCTCTGAGGGTGTAGGCGCATACCATGAGGGCTTGAGCCAGATTTAATGAGGGGTAGTCGGGGTTGGCATCTAACCAAACGCGATGGGTGCATAAAGACAGGTGGTGGTTCTCAAGTCCTGTTCTCTCTGGACCAAATACCAAGGCAACGCGCCCTTGATCGCGTACTGTTTGAGTGATGAGCTCTCTTGCGGATTCCCAAGCCAAAGCGGGCGGCCCGAATTCACGTTCACGGCTTGTAAGGCCTAAAACTAATGAGCAGCCCTGGACAGCATCATCAAGGGAGCCCAATTCTTCTGCAGACTCAAGAAGGTCAGACGCTCCGCTAGCGAGGGCAATCGCCTCTGGCTGTTGAGCAATACCTTTGATTTTGGGATCAATCAAGCATAGGTCTTTAAACCCCATGGTTTTGAGGGCTCGCGCTGCTGAGCCCACATTGCCAGGGTGACTTGTTTCTACGAGAACCCAGCGTACTAGCTGAGCTTGGTGCTTATCCATGGGCTTCTTAAATTAGGTACGTTAAGGGTAAAGAATGCAAATCGTTTAGAATCAGGGTATTAGCTTCTTATTGTCATGCACTTTAGGCAATATCACAGGCTCGTTCTTATTTAATTTGTCCATCAAAATACTATGCATCCCATGTTAAATGTGGCCATAAAGGCCGCCCGTCGTGCTGGAACCGTTATAAATCGTGCCTCTCTGAATTTAGAGCGCCTCCAGGTTGATCGCAAGCAGCACAATGATTTTGTGACTGAGGTGGACAAAGCCGCGGAAGCGGCCATCATTGAGACCTTGAGCGAAGCCTATCCGACCCATGGATTTTTGGCTGAAGAAACAGGCGAACACAATGTTGATGCAGAGAACGTATGGATCATTGATCCATTAGATGGCACAACCAACTTTATTCATGGCTTTCCACAGTATGCGGTTTCAATCGCCTTAGCCGTAAATGGCGTTACTCAACAAGCTGTGGTTTACGACCCAACCCGCGATGAATTATTTACCGCCACTCGTGGTGCAGGGGCTTATTTAGATCGTCGGCGTTTACGGGTTGCTTCACAAGACCGTTTAGCAAACTCTTTAATTGGAACTGGCTTTCCGTATCGCGAAGATCAAGATTTAGAAAAGTATCTCAAGATTTTTGCAGAGATGTCTCGTCAGTGCGCTGGCTTACGTCGTCCTGGTGCAGCCTCTTTAGACTTGGCTTATGTGGCAGCCGGCCGCTACGATGGTTTTTTTGAGAGCGATCTCAAGCCATGGGATATGGCAGCAGGCGCTTTACTCATTACTGAGTCTGGTGGCTTGATTGGCAATTATCGCGGTGAAGAGGGTTTTCTAAAGAGTGGCGAAGTGATGGCTGCTAATCCGCGCATATTTGCCCAGATGGTTCAATGCCTCTCTAAATACTCAGTTTCTTAAGCAAAAAACAATCAGCGCAGCATTGATCTGCTTAGGATTTATTAACTAGGTCAATAAAGTGCTCGCCTTGGTCATTAATCAGGAGTGTGTTTGCTCTGGGATTGCCTGCTTCTGGATGATCTAGGTCCCAATCTGATAAGACCCAACGTTGCCAAGATTGTTCACCCAACTGCTCTACATGATGCGCAGGTAAGTGGGTATGCCCATGGATTAACTGATCACCTGTATGCGAACGTAATGTCGCTGCACATGCCTCAAGGGTCACATTCATCTTCATTAGATTTTGTGGCTGGGAGGATTTAGTCTTGTGTTGATATTGCGCATGACTATTGCTACGCAAATGATTTGCGATAGAGCGACGCCACCCCAATGGCAAAGACAAAAAAAGCTTTTGAACCCAAGTTTTTCTGACCCAGCTGCGAAACACTTGGTAGCCAAGATCAGCGGTACACAACGCATCCCCATGGGCAAGTAAATACCGCTTTCCAGCAATTTCAACCATGGATGGATCTGGCAACAATGTCATGCCCGTCTTCTTTAAAAAAGCAGGCCCCACTAGGAAGTCACGGTTCCCGTGAAGGTAGTAGGTTTTGGTCTTAGTGGATAAATTAGCGAGGGCGCGCTTTACTTCCTGCTGAAAGGGGGATTGGGATGAAGCATCATCACCAACCCAGTATTCAAAAAGATCACCCAGAATGAAAACCGCCTCAGCTTGTACAGCATCTTTTTCACAGAAGTCAAAAAAACGTTGCGCCGTCAAGGGCATTGACGGCGTCAGGTGTAAGTCTGAGATGAGCAGCGCGCTCGCGTATTGCGGGATCATTCCTCGAGAACAGTGGCCTTCTCAATCACAACATCTTCTGCAGGAACATCTTGATGAAAGCCGGCATTTCCTGTTTTGACCTTACGAATGGTGTCAACAACATCTAAGCCATCAGTCACTTTGCCAAATACTGCATAGCCCCAGCCTTGAGCGTTAGGAGCAGTGTGATTCAAAAAATCATTGTCATTCACGTTAATGAAAAATTGCGCAGTAGCAGAGTGAGGATCGCTAGTGCGAGCCATTGCAACAGTGCCACGCTCATTCTTTAGGCCATTATTGGCTTCATTTTCAATTTCAGCGCCAGTAGGCTTTTGTTTCATGCCGGTAGTCATGCCGCCACCTTGAATCATGAAATTATTAATCACACGGTGAAAGATCGTGCCATCGTAATGACCACTTTTGACATATTGTAAAAAGTTAGCAACGCTCTTTGGTGCCTTAATTGCATCAAGGGTGAGGGTGATATCACCCTTATTAGTTTTTAGAAGTACTTTCGCCATTGTTTGATTTGCTTTCTGGTGAGTTAATGGATGGATTGCTTAAGCTGCTGTTAGAGCTGTTGTTGACTCTGGTTTGAGGTTTCAATAGGTTCAATAAATATTTGGCCCGATTGGCATACAGGCGTTGGTTAAGCTGGGTATTGGCCGCTGCATCCTCATAGGCTTTGGCACCCAGTCTGACGTAGACCTCGCCTAAATTCGCGGCAGCAGTGCTGTAGCTGGGACGAAGCTTTAATGCGAGTTCTAAATAGTCACGAGCCTCAATCCATTTGTCTTGAGTAGCTGCGATTGCTGCAAGGTTGTTATAAGGCTCTGGCAGCTCGGGAAATTGCTGTGTAATTTCAATTAAGGTTTTCTTGGCACCGGCAAAATCGCGCATCTCTAGTTGCAAACGTGCTTTTACATAGCGCAGTTGGACATTGCGAGGTGTCATTTTGAGTTTGACGTTGATTAAATCAATTGCATCTTGATATTTACGTGCTTTCACCAATCTCTCAACATCGGATGGCACGGCGTTCTTAGTAACTGGGTCTGGTTCAATAATTAAGAAAGATAAAAAAGGAACGGCAACAGTTTCGGATAGCTCGGGGTTGAGCGGATCATACGGAGCATCAGTTGAGAGTCTTGGAGGGTCGATAGGCCCATAACCACCTAAATAAGCTTGGGTCTTAGCCTCAGGAGAATTCGCCTCATGCTGATTAACGGCTGCAATTTCAGAGTTGGCTTGTTGTTGGGCTGGGGTGCTACACCCAGTTACGAGCAAAAAGCTAGCAAGGACGGCAAAAACCTGAAAAAGGGTGGAAATAGGCGCTTTGAGGGTTGCAAACATAGGGGAAGGGGTGAAAAACTGGCTCATTCGATATACTCAGCGCTCAGTCTAACAAATTGGCGCTACTTGCCTCACCTTTATAGCCCTATGCTGCAAATCTATAATACCCTCAGCCGTTCTAAACAGGTTTTTAAGCCCATCCTACCGGGCAAGGTGAAGATGTATGTCTGCGGCATGACAGTCTACGATTTTTGTCATATTGGCCATGCTAGGGTCATGATCGTATTTGATATGGTGGTTCGCTGGCTCAGGGCTAGTGGTTATGAGGTTCTTTACGTGCGCAATATCACTGATATTGACGACAAAATTATCAACCGCGCCACTGAGAATGGTGAGCCGATTGCTGCGCTAACAAACCGATTTATTGATGCCATGCATGCTGATTCTGATGAGTTAGGTCTCATGCATCCCGATCTAGAGCCTCGTGCTACGGATTACATCAAGCAGATGCAAGGCATGATTGGCAAGCTGATTGAAAATGAATTGGCTTACCAAGGCGAAGATGGTGATGTCAACTTCGCTGTACGTCTGTTGCCACGGTACGGCCAACTCTCTGGCAAGACTCTTGATGAACTCCATGCGGGTGAACGTGTTGCAGTAGGTGGTGGTAAGCGCGACCCACTCGATTTTGTTTTGTGGAAGAGCGCTAAACCAGAGGAGCCATCAGATACCCGCTGGAGCTCACCTTGGGGTGAAGGTCGTCCAGGTTGGCATATAGAATGCTCAGCGATGGCTTGTGACTTGCTTGGCGAGCACTTTGATATTCATGGTGGTGGCGCAGACCTTCAATTCCCTCATCACGAAAATGAAATCGCTCAAAGCGAGGGTGCTCTGTATGGACAAGGTCGCAAAGAGGATGACGCGCCGTTTGTCAATTATTGGATGCACAACGGACATATTCGCGTTAATGAAGAGAAGATGTCTAAATCCTTGGGTAACTTCTTCTTGATTCGGGATGTCTTAAAAAGCTTTGACCCAGAGGTCTTGCGATTCTTTATGCTTAAAGCGCATTACCGTAGCCCTATAAATTACAGCGATGCTCAGCTTGAAGAAGCTCGCGCTGGTTTAGTTCGTCTATACACCGCCTTAGCCCAAGCGCCAATTGCCCGGAATAGTTTGATTGATCCAAAAAACCCATGGGCTCAACGTTTTGCCGATGCCATGAACGATGACTTTAATACGCCTGAAGCGATTGCAGTGTTGTTTGATTTGGCGAGCGAAGTCAATCGTGCGCAAGGTGATGAAAAACAGATGCTTGCATCTACGATGAAGGCACTAGGCGCCACTCTCAATTTCCTGCAAAGAGATCCAACTGCATTCTTGCAAGGGGGATCTAAAGACGAGAGTGGTTTAAGTCCAGCGCACATCGAAGAGCAGATTGCTGCCCGGGTTTCAGCTAAACAAGCAAAAGATTTTGCATTGGCTGATTTAATACGTAAAACTTTATTAGAGCAGGGCGTTGTTCTAGAAGACAAGCCCGGCGGCATTACTGAATGGCGAAGAGCTTAGTGTCACCAGTAAAAGAGGAATCGATTATCGAAGAAATCGCTCCTACGTACTGGGAGCAGGCTTGTGCTGAACTTATGAAGCATGACCGCATCATGAAAAAGCTGATCCCTAAGTACGGTTCCGGTTTTTTAGTTACCCGTGGTGACGCATTTACAACTTTAGCAAGAGCGATCGTTGGCCAACAAATCTCAGTTGCTGCTGCGCAAACAGTTTGGGGTAGAGTGCTCATTGCCAGCAAGAAAAAAGTAAACCCTAAAAATATATTAGCGCTCACAGTTGAAGAATTGCGAGCTGCAGGTTTATCGGGGCGCAAGGTTGAATATATCCGCGATCTGGCTGATCACTTTGATTCTGGGCGTTTACATGCCGATCAATGGAAAGATATGGACGATGAAAGCGTCATCAAAGAATTGAGCTCCATTCGGGGAATTGGCCGCTGGACGGCTGAAATGTTCCTCATTTTTAATATGGTTCGCCCTAATATCCTTCCGCTGGACGATGTTGGTCTAATTAAGGCTATTTCCCTCAATTACTTCAGTGGTGAGCCTGTTAGTCGCCATGAGGCGAGGGAGGTGGCAGCCAATTGGGCCCCGTGGCGCACGGTTGCGACCTGGTACATGTGGAGAAGTATCGACCCCATCCCAGTTGAACATTAAAATCAGACTATGAAAACGACTTTCCTGGATTTTGAGCAGCAAATCGCCGAATTAGAGTCAAAGATTGAAGAGCTCCGTTTTGTTACAAGACGAGTCATCGGTAGATATTTCCGATGAGATCAAAACTCTCTCTGAAAAGAGCGTTCAGCTCACTAAAGATATCTACGCCAATCTCACACCATGGCAGGTGTCTCAAGTTGCGCGTCACCCACAGCGCCCTTACACATTAGATTATGTTGGCGCCTTATTTACCGATTTTCATGAGCTCCATGGCGATCGCACTTTTGCGGATGATCAATCCATCATCGGTGGCCTAGCCCGTTTTGATGATCAGCCCTGCATGGTGATTGGTCACCAAAAAGGTCGTGACACCAAAGAGCGCGCTCTTCGCAACTTTGGCATGAGTCGTCCAGAGGGTTATCGCAAAGCAATGCGCCTCATGCGCCTTGCCGAGAAATTTGGCATTCCAGTATTTACCTTTGTCGACACTCCGGGTGCATTTCCAGGGATTGATGCGGAAGAGCGTAACCAATCTGAAGCAATCGGCCGTAACCTGTATGTGCAAGCCGAGCTAGAAGTCCCGATCATTGCTACGATTATTGGCGAGGGTGGATCAGGTGGCGCCTTAGCGATTGCGATGGGAGATGTGGTGTTGATGTTGCAGAACTCGACCTATTCCGTGATCTCCCCAGAGGGTTGTGCTTCCATCTTATGGAAAACTGCGGATAAAGCCTCTGAAGCTGCTGAGCAATTGGGTCTAACAGCCCAGCGTATTAAGGCCCTAGGTTTGATCGACAAGATTGTGGCCGAACCTATTGGTGGTGCTCACCGCGATTACGATGTCATGATGAGTAACATGCGCAAAGCCCTTGCCGAGTCAATGAAAACTTTTGAGGGTATGAAGACTGATGCATTGCTTGAGCGTCGTCATGAGCGTCTAATGAGTTATGGCAAGTTCAAGGAAATCACAGTCAAGTCCTAAGTCTGCAAAACGAATTGCGGTTGCCTTAAGTGGCGGCCTCGATTCGGTTGTTTTGCTAGATACGATTTGCAAATCGCAAGCAGCAAATCAGAATAGAGAAATTTATGCCTTTCACATTCACCATGGTTTGCAAAAGCCAGCGGATGATTGGTTGATATTTTGTGAGAGGCTTGCTAAAAAATATAAGATCCACTTTGATTTTCGCTTGCTTCATCTGAATACCAAAGAGGGTAACGTTGAGGCGAGGGCAAGAGCAGCGCGCTATGAGGCCTTAGCGGATCTCTGCGAAGAATATGGCATTGAAGATCTACTATTAGCTCACCACCAGAACGATCAAGCGGAAACCGTATTGCTCCAGTTGCTCCGCGGGGCTGGTGTGGCAGGCTTATCAGGCATGTCTGTTCACAAACATATTCAGGCAGGCTCTAGCCCCTTAATCCTGAAGCGTCCATTGCTCGATCAAAGTAGGGCTGAGCTAGAGGCTTACGCCAAACAACATAAACTCAAGTGGATTGAAGACCCTAGCAACCAAGACCGCAAATATAGACGCAATGCAATTCGAAAAGATGTCATTCCAAAACTAGAAAAGATTCAGCCTGAAGCAGTTGCCAATTTAGCTCGCAGCGCATCCTTGCTAAGTGATGCACAGGCATTACTAGATCGTTTGGCATTACAAGATGGAAAAGGCATTTTGATAAAGGATTGTCTTCAGTTAATACCATTGCTAGGACTTTATAAGGCAGACTTGCCTGCGGCGAATAATGTTCTGCGCTATTGGCTCAAGATGAATGAACTCTCGATGCCATCGCAAGAGCGCCTCAACTCTTGGTGGCGCGATCTTCTTGCTGTAAAAGTGGATTCACAGCTAGAGTGGACTCATGATGGCAAGGCTATTCGGCTATGGCGCGATCAATTACAGCTCGCCCCACAGTCAGGCGGCCAGTGGATTTTCAGAACAATTTCCACTGGAAGTAAAAATGCAGGACTGCCAGCTGCTTGGGTAAAAAAGGCTCAGAAAGAAGGCCGCATTACAACTAAAGCAAGGTCGGGGTCTGAAAAACTCCAAATCAAACCAAATAGTCCACGTAAAACCCTCAAAAATCTCTTTCAGGAGGGTGATATTCCTCCGTGGCAGCGCAACGCCCCACTTTTATATATCGATCATGAGCTTATTGCAGTAGCGGGAGTAGGTGTCAGTTACCCACACCTCGTACTGACCGGATCTAGAGTGTGGCCCGAGTGGCAAGAGAAGGCTTTGTAGGTTTAAAACCCTGTAAAATAAGCCCTTTTTAGATCCTCGGGTAAGTATTTCCCGCTTATAGATAGTTAATAGACAGTTTTTATGGCTCTTATCGTTCATAAATATGGTGGCACCTCAATGGGCTCGGTTGAGCGCATTGCGAATGTCGCTAAACGCGTTGCCAAGTGGATGCGTGCCGGCCATCAAGTGGTGGTAGTTCCTTCCGCCATGTCAGGTGAAACCAACCGCTTGCTTGGCTTGGCAAAAGAAATCAACCCAGATGCAAGCCCGCGTGAGCTAGATCAAATTGCCTCTACTGGTGAGCAGGTCAGTTCTGGTTTGCTGGCCTTAGCATTGATGCGTGAAGGTATTGATGCTGTGAGTTACGCTGGTTGGCAGGTAACAGTACATACAGATTCAGCATTCACTAAAGCTCGTATTAAAAGTATTGAGAGCGATAAGATTCTCAAAGACTTGAACGCTGGTCGTGCCGTCGTGGTTACTGGTTTCCAAGGCGTAGATCCAGAAGGAAACATTACTACCTTAGGTCGTGGTGGCTCGGATACTTCTGCAGTTGCAATGGCCGCTGCCTTGAAGGCAGACGAGTGTTTGATCTATACCGATGTGGATGGTGTCTATACAACAGACCCACGCGTTTGTGAGGATGCACGTCGCTTAGACAAAATCACCTTTGAAGAAATGCTGGAAATGGCTAGCTTAGGTTCTAAGGTGTTACAAATTCGTTCTGTCGAGTTTGCAGGTAAGTACAAAGTTAAAACCCGCGTTCTGTCTTCGTTGACAGACCCATTGATGCCTTTAGACCAAGAGATGAAGTCGGGCACATTGATTACATTTGAAGAGGACAGCACTATGGAAGCCGCAGTTATTTCCGGCATCGCCTTTGCGCGTGATGAAGCGAAGATTACCGTTTTAGGAGTTCCTGATCGTCCAGGTATTGCCTATCAAATTCTTGGCCCAATTGCTGATGCCAATATTGATGTGGATATCATCATTCAAAACCAATCAGTAGAAGGCAAGACAGACTTCACCTTTACAGTTCCGCGCGGTGACTATCAAAAGGCTTTAGATATTTTGAAGAACACTGTGCAGGCGCACATTGAAGCAAAAGAAATCTCAGGGGATCCTAAGGTTTCTAAAGTTTCAGTAGTTGGCGTAGGTATGCGTTCACACGTTGGTATCGCCAGCAAAATGTTTCGTACATTGTCAGAAGAGGGCATTAACATCCTCATGATCTCTACTAGTGAAATTAAGATCTCTGTAGTGATCGACGAGAAATATATGGAATTGGCGGTTCGTGCTTTGCACAAGGCATTTGAGCTAGACCAGAAATAATTCTTCAAAAGGGCATTAAAACCCCTCAGGAACGGTTATCCGTTAAACTGTGGGGCGCATTAGCAGTAAGAAGGTAGTAAAAGTACGGAGACGTGGCCGAGCTGGTCGAAGGCACTCCCCTGCTAAGGGAGCATCGGGGCTAAAACTCTGATCGGAGGTTCGAATCCTCTCGTCTCCGCCAGTACTTTCATTAAACCCAGTAAATTCAATGAGTTACTGGGTTTTTTGTTGCCTATTTTATATAAAAACCACAACAGTTTTAGGGTTTATGTTGCATTGCCGCAAATAAATGTTGCAACACAACAAATTCTTTATTAGAATGGTGCATCGCAACAAAATATGTAACCAACTACTAAATAAAGGATTAACCATGTTCCAGAATCAATTAAACGATCAAATCGCTCAAGCTCAAGCTAAAGCTGTTGAAAACGCTAAACATTTGGCACAAGTTGCAGTTGAAAGTGCTCAAGAATTGGCAGAAATCAACCAAGCTGCTGCTAAAGATGCATTGGCTGCTGCACAAGATGCAAGCTCACAATTGTTGACAATTAAAGATCCACAACAGTTGGCTAAATTGGCTCAACCTGAAACTGCTCAAGAAGCTGCTAAGTACGCTGCTGCTTATCAAGCTAAAGTAAGCAAAGTTGTTCGTAACGGTAACAAAGAAGTTGCTCAAGTTGTTGACGCTTCTATTGATGACGCACGTGATGACTTGGTTAAGTTTGTTAAAGAAGCTACTAAAACTGCTCCTGCAGGTTCTGAGGTATTTGTATCTGCATTCAAAACTGCATTTGACGCTTCACTCCAACAGTTTGACCAAGTTCGCGCAACTGCAACTGATGCATTCGCAAACTTTGAGAAGAGTGTTGACGCTGCATTGGCTAACATTCAAGGCCAATACGCTGTAGCTAAGCCAGCTGCTAAAACACGTAAAGCTGCTTAATCAGTCTTACTTGTTTCATTAAAAAAACCGCCCTCGGGCGGTTTTTTGTTGTCTATTACTTTAGGCCTCAGGCCTATAGAACAAGACCCACAGGGCTTTAGTAAGCAGTACCGTCAACAGCCTTCAGGTAGCCTTTAATGTACTGGGGAGGAACAAACAGTACGGTACTGATTCCGGACTTGGATGAAATATCTAGCTGGAAACCATTCTTCATGTGATCTTTCAAAAAGGCATCTGTCAATTTGATAGATAGCAACTCTTTGAACATGCAGCCTCTGGCTTCACATAAACCAGCCTCACGAGAGATCACCTTAAATGTACTCGCAGGCACATTTTCTAGATTAGCTGCATCGTAGTTACGCATTTGTGAGAAATAAGTCAGATGAACCTGGAGTTCATAAGTCTTGATGCCTTGCGACACTTGCTCACTACGAAGATTAAACATCTCATAGGTTTTGGATTGATCCATCGTATTGATCGATGGGCCAAGATAGGTTTTCCCACCAGAACTATTAGGGGTGGCGATCGTAGATTGATAAACATCGTTTACTTCCCACGAACTGATTTTTTTATCGTTGTTGGCACAGGCGACAAGTCCGAGACTAACAACTAGTAATAACGCAAAACGGTACATATTGGGCTCCTAAGATCACCAAATCATACTATCGTCCGCCCAAATCTAGGCTTTATTTGCAAACGGGGTATTTCTTTCCTTAATTACTAAGCCCGGGATCCCCATTTTTTACCTAGGGTTTGTCATTACTAAATTACTACACTTCACAACTTCACAAGTTATGAAGTTGTGATATAGTGTAAAGACTGGGAGAAGAAATGAAGAGACAAATACCGAAAACACATCAAGCCTTGGAGTGGATAGGGAAGGGCATGAGCGCAGCTCAGGCCGCTCGAAAGATGGAAATTTCAGAATCCAGTGTGTATGCCGCCCTCAGAAAAACGAAGGCAAAAGATATGGGTTGTTGTCCTACGTGTGGTCACAAAATAAGGAACTAAGATGAAAAAGACTCTATTAGCTGCTGTAACGATTTCTGTTGCTGCATTTGCATATGCGAACACCTCATCGGATTCATCGGCATTGGTAACTCAGCAGTGCAAGATTTCTGCTGAAGCTGTATCTACCTTGAAGGGCTTGCAATATGGCAATACTTCAATTCGTAAGGACGTAGCTAATTTAATTGACCGGCATCTCAAGACTCAAGAGAACAGAGATGATGCACATAAGAAATTGAACTTAATGGTAGACGATAAGTCTGCTGATGCTGGAGCTCTAGAGCTTAAGTACTGCTCCTAAGTATTTCTTAGGGTAGTAAAGAAAAAACCCCGCTCAGAGCGGGGCATGAATACTTGACTCTAAAATTGTCAGTAGCAATCAATTCTTTAGTGTTAAGAGAAACGCCTTAATCACCTTATTTTGTAATTCATTCTCCTCTTGGGTGGCGCCTGCTCCAGAGAGGTGGCCCATCGGTAGTCGCTCATTGATGGCAATGTACTTTGCCCCTGGTATTAATTTAGCGGAAGACTTGGCATCTGATTCAGGATTTAATAGGTCGCCCGTACCTGCCAGTATTAAAGTCTTCGCCTTGATGGATTTGAGGGCGGCAGATGTGTTGTTATCAAAACCCTTTGTTTGACCAACATCGTGACGATCATATGCGCGGGATTGCCAGATCCAGTCATTGGCATCCATTCTCTTCCAGCCGCTATCTTGAACTTTCTTGAGGTATTCAATTTCAGCTGTAGGGGTTGGATTTAACTGCTCTTGATATGCTGGAGTTCGAACAATAACGCCGCTTAACCAACCAGCCCATAGGCGCATGCCTTGTTCCACAGGTTTGTCGTATTTGCCCCCCTGATAGCCTGGATCGGTCATGATGCTTTGGCGCAGCATTTCTAAGACACCCGTGGTCCACGCAGGCGTCTTTGCTAAAGGAATGATGGGGATGATGGCTTGCATCGCGTTCGGGTACGAGACGCCCCATTGAAGGGCTTGCATACCGCCCATAGAAGCGCCAATCACTGCAACTAATTTCTTGATGCCAAAGTGATCAACAACAAGTTGATGTTGGGTGTTCACCATATCTCGAATATTGAACTCGGGAAAGCTAATATTCGGCTGGGTTTTGCTATTAGATGGTGACGTACTTAGACCATTACCAATCGCATCGGTACAGATTACAAAATACTTATCAGTATCTAAAGCCTTGCCAGGACCAATTAGATAATCAATGCGATGGTGATTGCCGCCAATGGCCGTAACCATCAAGATGGCATTGCTCTTATCGGCATTCAGAGTGCCTTGAGTTGTATAAGATAGATTAAAGTCCTCTATAACGGAGCCATTTTCAAGCTGAAAGTTCCCTTCAGAATAGGTCTGGTGTGCTGGCTCAGTGGGTTTGTGTGCCAGAGCATTGAATGTGGTCAGCGCAAGTCCAAGCGCTATAACCCTGATAATGGATAAATACATGCTGTCTCCTTTTATTATTCTTTATTTATAGCAGGAAATTTGATGACCCAGGCTTTTGACTGTGCGGAATGTGGCAACCCAAGAGTCTTAATGGGGGGATGCCAATATTGCGGAAGTATTGAGTTGCCTAATGTATTTGTGGACACGATTGAGCTCAATATTAAGCAGGGCTTTCCCACCGTTGAGGAGGCGCTAGATCATTTGACCGAGTACCTCAGAATGGCTTGCCAGCTTGGTCTAAAGGCGATCGTTTTAATTCATGGATATGGGTCGTCCGGCGAGGGTGGTCGTATTAAATGGGCTATTCATGACGCCCTAGAAAATAACCGCTATGCCGATCGGGTAGAGGAGTACTTCTTTGGTGAAGATGTCCCATTTGCCAGCGCAACTTACTATGATTTATTAAGGCAACGCCCAGGTCTAAAGGACTATTTGAAGCACTTTAAGGCTGGTAATGCGGGAATGACTGTTTTATTGCTGGGCTCAGGTCGGAGAAGTGCTTAGAATAGACGGGTACACAAGGGGCTTTCATGACAACTAAGAAATCAGATCACGCAGTGACACAAGAGGCAGCCGCTTCCAGTGCTGATCAGTTGATTGGTGAGTTCAAATCTCTGATGGCAGATGCGGAGGCATTGATCAAAGCAACAGAAGATCATCCTGGCGATGTGGTTCACTCCATTCGTAATAAAGCCCTGGAAACTATTTCTGGTGCTAAAGAAAGTCTTTCTAACCTTGAGGGCACCTTGACGGAAAAGGCAAAAGTGCTTGCTGAGGGTGCTGATGATTTTGTGCATCGCAATCCTTGGGAAGCAGTTGGTGTTGCCGCAGGCTTAGGTCTATTAATTGGCCTTTTTATTCGTCGTCGTTAAGAATATATGTCTCAAGAAAATTTACTTTCCTCAATTAAACATTTAGCCGCTACTAGTGCCTCTATTGCCCAAACGCGCTTAGAGCTTTTATCAGTTGACGTCCAAATTGCGCGCAGCAAATTAATCCATCTCATAGTGATGATTGTTAGTGCTCTGTTCTTTTTATTCTTTGGCTTGGTAATGCTTGCTTTACTTATTGTGATCTACAGCTGGGAATCAGATCGCATGCTCGCATTAAGTCTACTAACAGGCACATTTCTTTCGGTTGGTTTGATACTGGCCTTATTGATTACCCAATCCTTGCGTAAGATGCCTCAGTTATTTGAGGCATCTATAGCGGAATTGGCGAAGGATAAAGAAGCGCTCTCACGCTAGATTTTTATGAATGAGAAATTAAAGTCTTTAGAGCTTCGTCGTCTCGAGCTTCAAGAAAAGGCAAAACAAGAGCGCAATGATTTTGCTGCCAACTTTGAGCCCTGGGAGAAGCCCCTATCATGGGCTGATAAAGGAATTGATACTTTTCATTTTCTAAAAAATAATCCCCTGTTATGGACGAGCGCCTTTGCAGCGCTGGCACATTACAAGCCAAAATTAGCCAGCAAGGTCCTAGCGGTAGGTTGGGGTGCTATGAAGTTACTGAAGAGCGCCAAGAAGCTCGTTTAAAGAATTTAGCTAACTAAAACTGATTTATTGGGGATGCCGTTTTGATTCAGAATAGTGCTGCCATTAAGTGCGCCTATTTCCAGCAATGTAATTGCACCGCAAACTGCAAATCCCGCATTACGCAGTAATTTATCGGCCGCAATTAGAGTTCCCCCAGTTGCTAGAACATCATCTATTAGCAGCACCCTGGCGTCTTTTGGGAGCGTCGATTGCTGAATTTCCAGTGAATCCGAGCCGTATTCCAGTCCATAGAACTCACGATGGGTGGCCAGAGGCAGCTTATTTGGCTTTCTGGCGAGGGCTAGGCCTTTGTGGGCATGGTAAGCAAGTGCAGAGCCAAAGATAAATCCTCGGGATTCAATGCCTAAAATATGGGTGTAATCAAAAGATCGAGCCAATTCTTCTAGTAAGACAATCGCCTCTTTGAAGGCCGCTGGATTAGCTAGGAGGGGGGAGATATCTCTGAATAAGATTCCAGGCTTGGGAAAATCAGGAACACCGGGTAGATAATCTAATAAATTCATTTATGGCAGGCATGAAAACTAATTACCTCATTATCACCGCATTGGAAAGTGAGCTCAAGCGAGCTGTGCTGCCAGCTGGCGTGGAGATTGTTTATTCGGGCATTGGTAAGATCAATGCACTCAGTGCTAGCCTTAAGGCAATACATCAATATGCACCGCAAATGATGATTAACTTTGGTACTGCTGGCAAAGTCAATCCACAGCTAAATGGTTTATTGAAAATAGGCAAAGTGATTCAGCGCGATATGTCTACAGAGCCTCTTGCCCCACGTGGTAAAACTCCCTTTTGCAATAAACCGTTTGAATACCTATCATCAGGAGAATTTACCTGCGGGACTGGCGACAGCTTTGTCACTGCCCATGACCCCTGGTTGGACGCTCAAAGTGTGGATGTAGTAGATATGGAGTTATTTGCAATCGCTGCTGCTGCTTATGAACATCAGATTTCTTGGCAATCCTATAAATACATCACGGATGACGCTAATGAACACTCTGCTAGTGATTGGCAAGCAAAAGTACATCATGGCCAAGATCTATTTTTAGATCAACTCAAGCAGTTGCTCAGTTAGTTGATAAGCCTTTAAGCATGACTCTCTCCAAGCCTTGGCTAAAAAACTATCCTGCGGGCGTTCCGCATGATATTGAAGAGCCCGCATATTCCTCGCTCACGGAATTTTTAGAGGAGTGCTTTTCCCTATTTGCAAGTCGTAAGGCAGTAGAGTCCATGGGTAAGTTTTTTACCTATCGTGAAATTGATCGCCTATCTTTAAACTTTGCATCCTATCTTCAAACCTTGCATTTAGAGCCGGGTGCGCGCATTGCATTAATGTACCCAAATGTTATTGAATATGTAATTGCGATGTTGGGAACATTAAGAGCGGGGTATGTAGTCGTTAATATCAACCCGCTCTATACCTCGCGTGAGCTTGAGGCACAGTTAAAAGATAGCGGCGCTAGTGTATTAGTGATGATGGAAAATTTTGCCAGCACCTATCAACAGATCGTTGCCGAAGTCCCGGTCCAAAAGGTAATTGTGAGTAGCCCTGGTGAGTTGTTGGGTCTGAAGGGACATCTCGTAAACTGGGTGGCACGCAATATCAAAAAGCTCATACCTGCTTGGGATGTAAAGCATATTGCATTTAAACAGGCCTTAGCAATTGGCGGCAATCATCATTTTCATAAGCCAATCATCAGCCTTGATGACATTGCTTTTCTGCAATACACGGGCGGCACCACAGGTATCTCTAAAGGTGCTGTATTGCTTCATCGGAATATCCTTGCTAATGTGATGCAAATTGAGGCATGGCTAAGCCCGGGCATAAAACACAAATCTGATCAACAACTTCAATTCTTGTGCGCCTTGCCCATGACGCATATATTTGCTCTAACGGCTTGCGCTCTTTTGGGTATTGCTAAAGGAGGGCTATTAATTTTGGTAGCCAACCCACGAGATATCGATGGCTTGATTAAATTATTAAAGAAGCATTCTCAGATCAATATCTTTCCGGGCGTGAATACTCTGTTTCATGCGCTCATCCATCGTCCTGAATTCAAAGCTGTAAAACTTCCTAATCTATTGGTAACGATTGGTGGCGGAATGGCAGTCCATAAGAAAACCGCTGATCATTGGCAGGCACTCACAGCTTGTCCTATTGCCCAAGGATATGGCTTATCAGAAACCTCACCCGTTGTTTGCGTTAATAGCCCACTAGAGAAGCATTTCACAGGCCATATTGGCATGCCAATGCCAAGTACTGACGTGGTGATTCTGGATGATGATGAAGTTCAATTGCCTCAAGGCATACCTGGAGAAATATGCATTAAAGGCCCCCAGGTCATGCCGGGATATTGGAATAAGCCAGAAGAAACCGCTCATTGCATGACGGCCGATGGCTACTTTAAATCAGGTGACATCGGCTTTATTACTGAAGATGGCAATATTCATATCGTAGATCGTAAAAAAGACATGATTGTGGTTGCCGGTTTTAAGGTTTTTCCAAATGACGTTGAAGACGTTTTATCCCAAATGCCAGGCGTCAAGGAGTGCGCAGTAATAGGGGTTCCGCATCGCAAGCTAGGCGAGATCGTGAAGGCTTATATTGTTAAGTCTAACCACCATACATCCGAAGCAGATGTCCTTCAGTATTGCAAAGAACATCTGACTAGCTATAAGCGTCCACGTAAGGTGGTTTTTATTCACGAGCTTCCTAAATCTAACGTTGGGAAGATATTGCGTCGTGAACTCAGAAACAACTAAGTAGTATTTTATTTGCTAGGCGTCTTACCTACCATCTTGGCTGCTCGCAAGAAATCAAAGTCAACACCCTTATCTGCCTGAGTAACCGTATCTAGGAACAACTTCTTATAGCCACGCTCAGCTGTCGGGGGAGTGATAGGATT
Source organism: Polynucleobacter sp. QLW-P1DATA-2 (assembly GCF_001870365.1). Taxonomy (NCBI): domain Bacteria; kingdom Pseudomonadati; phylum Pseudomonadota; class Betaproteobacteria; order Burkholderiales; family Burkholderiaceae; genus Polynucleobacter; species Polynucleobacter sp. QLW-P1DATA-2. Next base: position 412,304 of record NZ_LZMQ01000003.1, read on the forward strand.
ATCTTTTGCTCTTTTTGCCAACTCTTCATCAGAAATAAGTAAGCTGATTTCACGATTCTTTACACTCAAGCGAATGCGATCACCATTGCGTACATGAGCTAAGGGGCCGCCGATAGCGGATTCAGGGGTCACGTGCAACACAATTGTGCCAAAAGCAGTGCCACTCATACGGCCATCGGAGATGCGGACGATATCCTTAACACCAGCACGAGCTAGCTTCATAGGAATGGGGATATAGCCTGCCTCTGGCATACCTGGCGCACCCTTAGGACCAATATTTTTAAGCACAATGATGTCCTGGGCCGTGACATCTAAGTCGGGACTATCAATTCTGTTGGCTAAGTCTTCGGAGTTTTCAAATACAACGGCACGGCCTTCATGTTCCATGAGTTTTTCATCGGCAGCAGACTGCTTGATGATGGCTCCACCAGGGGCAAGATTACCGTGGAGAACGGCAATGCTGCCACGTGGATAAATAGGATTATCGATCTTACGCACTACATCTTGTTTAAAGCTTGGTGGACCCGCATCAATTTCTTCACCAAGTGTTCTACCGGAGACAGTCATTGTGTTGAGTTTGAGGAGTGGTTTAAGCTCTCTCAAAAGCGTGGTCATGCCACCAGCATCATGAAAATTTTCCATGTAATGATCGCCTGATGGCTTTAGGTCAACTAATACAGGTGTTTCATTTCCCATTTTGTCTAAGGCATCTAAATCAATCTCTAGACCCATTCGTCCAGCAATAGCAGCTAGGTGAACAATGCCATTAGTTGAGCCGCCAATCGCAAGCAATACCCGCATTGCATTCTCAAATGCATCAGCAGTCAGAATCTTGTCTATGGTTAAGCCATCTTTGGCCATTTGTACTGCACATGCCCCAGTTTCTTCGGCTACGCGAATGCGATCTGCTGTAACGGCGGGCGGAGTTGCGCCACCTGGCACTGTCATGCCCAATGCTTCAGAGATACACGCCATGGTGCTGGCGGTACCCATTACAGAGCAGGTACCTACGCTAGCAACGAGTTGATCATTAACCTCATCCTTTTCAACTTCATCAATTTCTCCGGCGCGAAATTTACCCCAGTAACGACGACAGTCAGTGCAGGCCCCAACACGTTCACTGCGATGTGATCCAGTAAGCATAGAGCCCGTAATCAGTTGAATAGCAGGTAAACCAGCAGAAGCGGCGCCCATCATTTGGGCGGGAACTGTTTTATCGCAACCCCCGATCATCACTACTGCATCCATAGGCTGAGCGCGCAGCATCTCTTCGGTATCCATCGACATGAGGTTACGTAGATACATGCTGGTAGGGGCAGCGAAGCTTTCATGAATTGAGATTGTCGGAAATTCCATAGGTAGGCCGCCAGCCAACATCACACCTCGTTTAACCGCCTCTAGCAGTTGTGGCATATTGCCGTGGCAGGGGTTGTATGCACTTCCAGTATTGATGATGCCAATCACTGGGCGATCTAATGCGCTGTTGGTATAGCCAGCGCCTTTAATAAAAGCTTTACGCAAAAATAAAGAAAAACCTTTGTCACCATAACTCGTTAAACCTTTGCGAAGGCCGGTCTCGGGCGGAGTATTCGTATCTTTTGGCTTTGTACTCATGTTTGTCTCTACGTTATGTTTATGAATAGGCTGTTGCAATCATTGTAGCTATATGACTTAGGGGTTGCCGCCCCAACGGTATTGCCAGGAGATTCCAACGGCGTTATAGCTTGTATCTGTTCTGGAATAAACCCCCTTGCTTCCCGAGAGGCGAATTGAGTTTTGTTTGTCTATGGGATATGAAAGGGTTGTTCCAAAGCGCCAATTTTCTTGAGTACCACTGGCCGGTATGCCATTCACATAGGTTTGTCCTCCAGTGAAATAAGTGGCATCGGCTGATATCCAGGCGGTACTAGGGAAGTAATAAATGACGTGGGTTTCACCAGAATAGACTGGGTTTTGAGAAAGAGTATTGCTACCCATGTAGCTTGTATTGCTGGTATAAATCGTAGCCATACCAGCAAGCTCTAATCTCCAGGGGCCTAACGCTTGAGACAAGCCCATGGCTGGCTGAATTAGAGAGCGATTTCCGCCGACATTCACGATTTGATTGCTGTTGTACTCACCCCAGGGAATGGTGGCGGCAATACTCGCACCAATAATAAGATCCTGTTGATAGCTTTTGAATTCGCTATTCGATAGGGCTGGTGCCCCATATAAATTAAAGGAAGCTTTAATCATGGGATCGGAGAGACCTTCGGCGGATGCATTAATTGTTTGACCACCAACATGACCTGTACCAGAGAGTTCTGAATAGGGCATTGTTAAAGTCAGGCGCCCAGATTGACCGGCGACATCAATAACATGAGTAAGGCTCACTGCTTGGGTATTGAGGGTGTAAGAGCCGCTTTTAGCTTGAGCAATTCCACCGGTGACAAAGCTCATTCCAATGGGCGCATTCGAGTACGCACGCGCCTCAATCTCTTGGGCGTGGAGTGAGCCAGAAAAAATAGAAATGAGGCCTATAAACCCATATAGCCAAATTGGTTTAGACGCAAACAGTCTAGGAATCCTAGCTGTCATGACATTTGCTGTCACTCTTATTTTTTTGTGCCAAATAAAATGACTGCAGTCGTTGGTGCACCAAGAGTCATTCGCATTCCTTTAATCACTAAGTAAGGCCAAACAATGAGCCAGTAAACCATCGACATGGCGATGACATGGATGGGGTTACGTTGCCCAAAACTGGTCATGGAGATAAAGAATTCTTTTCCATGTATTAAGCCATCGACTCCAGCTTCAAGATAATTTAAAGCAATCACAATTGCGAGGTATAGAAGCGATTCAACAAACACGGATTTAATAATTCCATGATTTTTATCCAGCTTAATGGGGAAAATAGCCTCGGCAATCAGCATGAATTTCGCGCATAGTGCTGCTTTAATCAAAGCCATTCCAAATGGCGTCAAAGGAATGGGGCGCTCATCGAGTATTGCCATAGCCAGAAAAGTCAGGGAGCAGAACCAAAGTCCAAAGTAAATTGTTAGCACTAGGGCCGCCTTAGCCTCTTCAATTACCTTTGCCTCAAAGTTCTTCGGTCCGTGATTTGAGGTTGAGCCGCTATTAATGGACATAGTTTAGTTTCTGTATGAAGCTGTTTAGGCGTTGCAACAAGATTCGCCACTAGAGCATGAAGAGCTTACCTCTACCGGCGCAGGCTCCTTGGTATAGCGGGCTATATAGGCTTTCTTGCTCTTCAAGGCTAGCTTGATCCAGACAAAATGTCCGGAGCCTGGTGCAACCGTTATAGGTTCGCCACTCATATTCCACATCGCATCTAAAACAATATCTTGATTACCCTGCGGTTCGATGATCTCAAGTTTGTCGCCCACTGAAAAACGGTTTTTGACATCTACTTTGATGCGCCCATTGACTTGATCTACATCTAAAGTTTCGCCAACATAAAGACTTCTGCCAGAGAGTGAATGACCTCTCATATAGAGTTGATATTCTTTGTCGTGATGACGTTCATAAAAGCCATCGGTATAACCACGATTGGCTAGGCCCTCAAGATTACCAAGCAGCTTGGTATCAAATGGATTACCAGCCACCGCATCATTAATTGCAGTGCGATAGGATTGAACAGTACGAGAAACGTAGTAGGGTGACTTAGTGCGACCCTCAATTTTGAAAGAGTCAACGCCCATTTTGGTCAGTCTTTCAATATGCTCTACAGCACGCAAGTCTTTAGAGTTCATGATGTATGTGCCGTGTTCATCTTCTTCCATCGGCATTAGTTCATCAGGCCTTCTAGCCTCCTGAAGCAATACAACATCACCACTTTGGTTCTGCTGCCCAGGCTTCACCTTGTAATCCCAGCGACAGGCATTGGTACAGGCGCCTTGGTTTGAGTCCCGGTGAGACATGTACCCTGAAAGCAGGCAACGGCCAGAGTAGGCGATACATAAAGCACCATGAACAAACACCTCAAGCTCCATCTCCGGACAGTCTTGACGTACTTCTTCGATTTCATCAAAAGAAAGTTCGCGCGAGAGAATAACGCGACTAATACCTACCGAGCGCCAAAATTTGGCTGAAGCGCCATTTACCGTATTGGCTTGTACTGACAAATGAATAGGCATATCAGGCCAAGCTTCTCTAGCCATCATGATCAAACCAGGATCGGACATGATTAAAGCATCAGGCTTTAATGCAATTACAGGGTCCATATCTTTGATATAGGTTCGTGTCTTACCGCCATGAGGCAGCAAGTTCGAAACCAAATAAAACTTCTTGCCTAAATCGTGCGCAGTATCGATTCCTTGTTTAAGAACTTCGATCTTGCCAAAGTCATTGTTACGAACGCGTAGGGAATAGCGCGGTTGACCTGCATAGATGGCATCCGCTCCAAAATCAAAAGCGGTCTCAAGCATTTGGAGGCTGCCCGCAGGGGCTAGGAGTTCAGGAGTTTTATTCATAGGGCTATTTTAGTGTGGCAAGGCATATTCTGGGTGGCCGTTCGGCACTTGAGATGCTGGAATGAAAAAACCACCTAAAAAGGTGGTTTTTCGTATTTGGCTCCTCGACCTGGGCTCGAACCAGGGACCTACGGATTAACAGTCCGGCGCTCTACCGACTGAGCTATCGAGGAATAAGCCGATATTATAGCAAGATGCAATCACTCCTTCCCACTTCTGTGCAGATCCCCAAAGTACTGACTATTGCTGGCTCTGATAGTGGCGGTGGGGCTGGGCTTCAGGCTGATCTCAAGGTGATCACAGCACTTGGGGCTTATGGAATGTCTGTGATTACGGCAATCACCGCCCAAAATACCTTGGGCGTCACACGCATTCAAGATATTGATCTTGATGTGGTTGAGGCTCAAATTGATGCCGTTTTGTTGGATATTGGCGCGGATATCGTCAAGATTGGCATGTTAGCGAGTCCAGAAATAGTTCGCGTTGTCGCTAAATCATTGCGTAAGCACGGCGTCAAGAGAATCGTTTTGGATCCAGTGCTACGCGCGACTTCTGGCGCAAGTTTGGGTGGCGACGACACTGCACAAGCCATGATCACAGGGCTATTTCCAATAGCAACACTCATCACGCCAAATATGGACGAGTCATCTTTATTGCTTGGTCGAGATATTGCAGGTCCAAACGATTTCAAACTGGCAGCACAAGAATTGCTTGATATGGGTCCTCAGGCTGTACTGATTAAAGGCGGCCATTTAGATTCCACGCATACCCAAATTACCGACTACCTCATGTGGCGCACGATTGAAGATGGCCTAGAAGTTGTCCAAACAAAAGAATTCAAACACTATCGCGTTAAAACTATCAATACTCATGGCACAGGCTGTTCACTCGCCTCAGCAATTGCCGTCTATCTAGCAGGTGGCCACGATCTATCGCATGCTGTTGCTAAGGCGATCGCTTATGTTGAGGCTGGGCTTGAGGCTGGACGGTTCTTGAGTATTGGTGAGGGCCCTGGACCTCTATGGCATATGCATGACTTTTACCCGACTGCCTTAACAAAGGAAGAGGATATTTAAACCTATCCGCAACACTTTTATCAATTTTTATAAAAATTAGATATAAAAGTTACTTTCGATATTACTCGTCTAATAGCCGTAAGGAGAATAGGATTAGAGGATGTCCCAAATCCTTTCTAATTACATCCATTTTTCTAAGTCAGCTCAAAGAGTAAGCAAGCGCTATAAGATCAATGATTGCAAGGAGCTGTTAGTTCTCGAGGCGGTATTTGGTGCTTACCTTGATAAAGTCGAATTTGCAGTGCTAGATCTCATTTTGCTCAATGAAATTGCCTCGCAAGCTACCCTTCATTCAATTATGAAGGGTTTAATCTCAAAGAAGATGATTAAGACTGAAGTCTGTAAGAGGGATGCAAGACGCAAATTTGTGTTGCCTACAAAACATGGCCTGACTTGGCTTAAAGATACTGCTGAGTTATTGCACGGCTTTCAAGGAAAGTAGTTAGCCAGATTCCTATCAATCCTGCGTGCCATAAAGATGACATGATTTGCCGTCAGCAGGCAAATTGATCATCGTCCCAAAGACTAAGCCTGCATTAAATCTTGTAAGTGCCTTACTGCTAGCTTTGGGTCCTTAGCTTGTGTAATTGCCCGTACTACCGCAATCGAACCAACACCACTTTTGGCTACCGCATGAATGCTATCTTGATCAATCCCACCGATAGCAACCAGAGGGTAGTGGCCCATCAATTTCGCATATTGATAAAGTCTTCCTAGGCCCTGAGGTGCGGTAGGCATTTTTTTGAGGTTAGTGGGAAAGACTGCGCCCATCGCAATATAGCTAGGGCAAAAACGATCGGCATAAGCAAGCTCTGCATATCCATGTGTGCTTAAACCAAGACGTAAGCCTGCTTCCCTAATCTTTTCTAAATTAGCAGTCTCCATATCTTCTTGACCCAGATGGACGCCATAAGCTTCTGCATCAATCGCTTCTTCCCAATAGTCATTGATAAAAAGCAAAGTATTGCTGCCTTCGACCGCCTTTACAGACTCTTTTATCTGTTTGCGAATTTTGTATCGATCTTCAGACTTAAAGCGTAATTGCACTGTCGGAATTTCAGCTTCAACCATCCGCTTCACCCAATCGGCGTCCGGCATAACACCATACAAACCAAGGCGTTTAGGACACTCCTTAAAAGCATTGGGGTTCATATTACGAGTCCACGGCAGTAGATCGAATTGCTCTGGTCTATTTGGCCATTTAAAGGGATTAAAGCCGCCATCATACAGAGTCATGCGAGACCACGCTTTGCCTAAAACCTTGGCATCGGATTCAATAAAGCCCATCTCGATTGCTGCTAAAGCGCCAGCAAGTTCGTAATGATCGGCAGCCGCTTCATTATCAATTCGAGGGGGAGGTGAGCTGATTGAAAAGGATGGAATCGCAATGCAAAGATCATCATTGCGATGGGCGGCAATAATTTGGTCGGCAAGATCACGTATCAGGCTCATATAGCTCTATCTAAACACACATTCGCACAACTTAGGCTTGATGCCAAAAAGGAGTACCCACGAGGGGTGTACTCGCTTGCGCAGATTCTTGGGGTTTCATAGCCCCAGATAAGTAGGCGGTACGACCAGCATCGACTGCCATAGCAAAAGAGTTGGCCATAGCAACTGGATCATTTGATAGGGCGACGGCGGTATTGAGTAATACAGCATCAAAACCCCATTCCATTACAGTGCAGGCATGGGAAGGTAGGCCAAGCCCGGCATCCACAATCAAGGGCACCTTGATGCGGTCTCGTAACAACTTCATGGCATATGGGTTGAGGGGACCTTGGCCAGTGCCAATTGGAGCAGCCCATGGCATGATTGCCTGGCAGCCAACATCTACTAAACGTTGGCACAAGATTAGATCTTCCGTGCAATACGGTAGTACTTTAAAACCCTCTTTAATCAAGGACTCTGCCGTTTGGACTAGACGCAAAGTGTCGGGCTGTAAAGTGTAATCATCGCCAATCAGTTCCAACTTAATCCAGTCACTCTCAAAGACTTCACGTGCCATCTGTGCTGTAGTAATCACTTCTTGAGGGCTGTGGCAACCAGCAGTGTTTGGCAACACAGGCACTGCCATCTTCTTCAGGAGATCCCAGAAGCCACTGTGTGCCTCAGTTGTGCTAGATCCCTGGCGACGCAAGCTGACCGTGATCATCGCTGGATTAGATGCATTAACAGCATTTTCCAATACTTGCGGTGATGGATAGCGAGAGGTTCCTAATAGCAAACGACTAGCAAAGCTCTCGCCATAGAGAACTAGTGCATCTGCGCTATTGAGATTATTTGGTAACGGTGCAGTCATAAGTAAATTAGTCAAAATCAGCCGCCGGTTACTGGGGCTATCACTTCAATTTGATCATTCTCATTTAATGCAAATTGTTCGTATTGAGTTTTGGGTACAAAGTTCAAATTAACAGCTACAGCAAAAGGTGGCTTTGCATTGATCAAAGAAAGCGCATCTGAAATCATGCTTTGATTTGGCAGTTCATATTCAACCTGATTAACAATTACGCGCATAGACTTGCCTCGTGATTGTTGGTGGTTCCAAGATTGCTAGTGATGCTTAGCCCTAATTCCAGGGCGGTATTGCTTTGGCCGAACTCTAAAACCTCTAGGGTGGAATCCAGAATCGCTGGTGAAATCATAAAACCATGGCGATATAGACCGTTGACCATAATCAAATCCGATAAACCTTTATCTTTTTGGATGCGTATTTCGGGTAGATTATTTTTGAGAGTGGGGCGGCACTGGGTTGCCATCTCCAAAATGCGAGCCTCTGCAAATCCGCTGTGTACGGTATAGACGGCACTGAGCAATTCCATTGCAGAGCGCAGACTCATCTCAGAAAGATCATCTGACTCGATTTCAGTTGCACCCACGACATAGATGTCGTTCTCCTTGGGGGCAATGTAGATCGGATAGCGAGGATGAATTAAGCGTGTAGGTCTACGGAGCTTCACTTCTGGAGCATATAAACGCACAACCTCGCCGCGCACTCCCCGTAGCTTATTGGAAGTAGACAACCAAGCCTCCTTCGCACCATTACCCCGGCAGTCAATCACGCTCTGATAAGGGCCATTCTTGCGCAATTGTTCTGGCTCTGCTGCAGTATTCCAATGGCAATTGACTTTTAGGGTAATTAACTCATGGAGCAGTGCATCGAGTAGCTGACGATTATCGAGCTGACCTTCATTTGGTAAATACAAAGCCTGCATGAAGCGATCGGCAACCCCTGGTTCAATTTGTGCTAAATCAGAAGCCTTCAGTTTTATTGGAGCAGTTAGCTGAGGGTTATGGTGACAATTCTTTTCCAAGTGATTGGTAAAACGTTCAGCCTCACTCGCATCTTGTCTGTGCCACAAAATGAGAGTGCCATCTTGCTGAAAAAAAACAGGCTTGGATAGGGTGCTAATTAAATCTTTCCAACGAGGCAAACTATGGATGCCCATTCGCACTACAGAGTCTTCGGTGATCGCAGACTCTGCTAGGGGCGCAAGCATAGCAGCGGCGATACGTGCAGCAGCACCGCTGGCAGCAGAATCGCCTTTATCAAATAAATCAACCTGAGCCCCACGCTGAGCAAGTGCTACCGCCAGGAGACGGCCCATTAGGCCGGCACCGACGATCGCGTATTTACTGTGCGTGAAGACGGGTTGATTCATTGCTATTGCTTATTGATAGATCTCGCTACCGCGTTTACGGAACTCAGCAGACATTTCTTCCATGCCTTTCGTTGCATCAGCAACCTCAGTAATCGGAATCACTTTCTTGCCATCTTTTGGATTACCGTCAGCATCTAAGGTTGCAGCATAGTCTCGCACTTCTTGAGTGATTTTCATGGAGCAGAACTTGGGACCACACATTGAGCAGAAGTGGGCAATCTTGGCACCTTCTGCTGGCAACGTTGCATCATGATATTCACGAGCACGCTCAGGATCTAAGCCCAAATTGAACTGATCTTCCCAGCGGAACTCAAAGCGAGCCTTAGAGAGCGCATTATCCCGTACCTGAGCACCAGGCAAACCTTTAGCCAAGTCAGCACCATGAGCGGCGATCTTGTAAGTGATGATTCCTTCGCGAACATCTTCTTTATCTGGTAAGCCTAAATGCTCTTTGGGTGTCACATAGCAAAGCATCGCAGTGCCGTACCAACCAATTTGAGCTGCACCAATACCGCTGGTGATGTGGTCATAGCCCGGCGCAATATCCGTAATCAAAGGTCCAAGTGTGTAGAAGGGTGCTTCTAAGCAATGCTTGAGCTCTTCAGTCATGTTTTCTTCAATGCGCTGCATTGGAACGTGGCCAGGCCCTTCGATCATGACCTGCACATCATGCTTCCAAGCTTTGGCGGTGAGTTCACCGAGTGTGTGGAGTTCGCCAAATTGCGCTGCATCATTAGAGTCAGCAATGCAACCGGGACGCAAACCGTCACCTAAGCTAAAAGAAACGTCATACGCCTTCATGATTTCACAAATCTCATCAAACTTGGTGTAGAGGAAGTTTTCTTTATGATGAGCTAAGCACCATTTAGCCATGATTGAGCCGCCACGTGACACGATACCGGTAATGCGATCTGCCGTCAGCGGTACGTAACGTAGCAATACGCCAGCATGAATAGTGAAGTAATCAACACCTTGCTCGGCCTGCTCAACCAGGGTATCGCGGAACATTTCCCATGTGAGATCTTCTGCAACGCCACCAGTTTTATCGAGTGCTTGATAAATTGGAACGGTACCAATGGGAACTGGTGAATTACGGATAATCCATTCACGAGTTTCATGAATATGTTTGCCTGTGGAAAGATCCATGATAGTGTCGGCACCCCAACGAATGGACCAAACCATTTTCTCTACCTCTTCATTGATTGAAGAAGTCACAGCAGAATTTCCGAGGTTGCCATTAATCTTCACGCGGAAGTTACGGCCAATAATCATCGGCTCAAGCTCAGGGTGATTAATGTTTGCTGGAATAATTGCGCGGCCAGCGGCAATTTCAGAGCGCACGAATTCACCAGTAACGATGTCAGGAAGATTGGCGCCATAGCCTTTGCCTGGATGCTGCTTGAGTAATTGCTTGTAAGCAGGATCTTTACGCAGCTGCTCTAAACCCATTGATTCACGCAAAGCCACGTATTCCATTTCAGGCGTAACGATGCCTTTGCGAGCGTAGTACATTTGACTGACGTTGTTGCCTGCCCTTTGCAACTCGTGGTGCGCTAATATGCGCAAAACGTAAACTCTGGGTAGCTTCATCTTGAGAGCGAGCAACGCCATACTCAGAACTTGGACCAGAGAGTTGCTCAGTGTCATTGCGCTCTTTAATCCACTCTTCACGTAATCTTGGTAAACCTTTTTCAAGATTGATCACGATTTCTGGATCGCTGTATGGACCAGAGGTGTCATAAACAGGAACGGGGGGATTAGCAACTAACTCTTCACCAACGCGTGTTGGTAATTGTTCAATCATCCGAATCGGCGCTTTGATATCTGCGCGAGAACCTTGTAAGTAAGTTTTTGTCGATGCTGGATAAGCGAACTTTTGTCCGAAGTCGCGTTCCAAGCTTTTTAAACTTGGAATTTCATGTTTGGTTTTTTGGTTATCTTTACTCACGTCCATCTCCTAGCTGTTTTAGATGGACGAAACCGGGTGTCGGTCTGATGTAACTCCCCACGCCAGCATTACCTGGATCGGGTTCTAGGGTCTTTCTCAGCGCCTCTAAGCAAACTCTGCCTTTAAGGGCACCCCTGTTTCATCCTTAAGTTAGATTTAACCACGAATTAGGGCTACTAAGTATGATGAACGTCAATTTCTGCTCCGGAAGCACCAGCAAACCTTATCTATTGCGGCGCAATAGGAAATCTGCGGTTACAAAAGCGGCATCACTCGTAAATTCATCGGCAAGGATTCGGGCGGCAGCTTCTGCATAAGAAACTTCAATAAAACCACTCACTTCCCCATCATGATTTGTGGGGATGAAGTTGTCTGATAACTCCAAGTCGTAGACATAAAGCTGCTCATCATGAAATCCACGCCCGGAAATAGGGCGACGCATATGGATGCGACCAATTGGTTCAATTTCATCAGCGATTTGTGGAGGCACTCCAGCTTCTTCCCAAAGCTCGCGTTTTGCGCAGACCCAGGGAGTTTCGTCGGCAGCGATACCACCAGCAGCGATGTTATCCAATCTTCCGGGATCGGTTGCCTTATTTTCACTTCTTCGACCCAACCATATTGTTTTTTGTTTGGTGTAGCCATTGATATGCGTAGCCATGCTGCGAAATCCAAAGGTGCGAAACGCGGCACGCTCCAAGTGAAAGGATTTATGCCCGTGTTGATCTACCCATGCAAAGTCTTCATTCCGCCAGCCGGGAATAAAGCCGCCTAAGCGCATGCGATTTGCTAGTTGATGAAGACTTACCGAGACATCTTTTGGTCGACCCATTTGAATGATCAAGCGATCATTTCCCATCGATACCAGTGCGATAGGTTCCTTAACTAATGATTCTTGTAGGTATGGAATGAAATCAGGATTAAGGTGACCAATCATTTCTTGATCAGTACCGCCACGCAACAAATAGATGGGCATGTAATCGGCGGGAGCCGAACGCGCTGTATTTTGGAGCATCTCCTCAAGGGCGGCGATAGTACTGGTAGATAGAGCTGTCATTTGGGCAAGTGTAAGGGAACTTCGCATAAGGTGCAGCCTCTTGTCAATGATCTAAAGCACAAGGTTTCGACCCAATATTCATATGCGCTTGCAAAAAAATAGATAAGCTGGGACTGCTAATTATTTAAGCAGGCCAGGTCGCTCTATACAAATCTGTGACTTACGAAAACTTTTGTATATTTATCCACAATCCCTGTGGATAAGTTTATTTTGTTTACTGGTCCCGCCGACAGGAATCGAACCTGTATCCCACGCTTAGGAGGCATGTGCACTATCCATTGTGCTACGGCGAGTAAGAACTTTTTTAAAAGTATGCTAGGTAAGTTTGTGACACCAATAAATTACCACCCACATAAAGCCCAGACTTGATTGGTAACGGCCATCATCATATCGGGTGCGTAATAGGCGGAAAACACAAACAATAAAGCAAATAAAGCAAAGCCGTAAAAAATAAGCTTCCAAAATCCAAGCTTGCGATGCTTAAGCATTGACTGCTCGGTGAATAGCACGTTCTTGTACGGGTAGGTTCACTAAAAACGCAAACATGCCTAGTGCAATAGCAATTTGCCAAACAATCAGGTACGAGCCTGTTCGATCAAATAAATAGCCGCCTAAAAATGCGCCACAAAAACTACCAAGCTGATGCGAGAAGAAAACCAAACCAGAAAGCATCGTGAGATATTTCACACCAAAAATTTGGGCCACGATGCCATTAGTTAATGGAATGGTCGATAACCACAAGAAGCCCATGACCGCTGCAAAAATATAAGTGGATGTTGGACTCAATGGCAGCAATACAAAAGCAGCGATGGCGATAGAGCGGCCTAGGTAAATGCTAGATAAAAGATAGCGTTTCGGAAAGCGTTGCCCTAGGATGCCGGCGCTATAGGTGCCAAAGATATTAAAGAGTCCAATCAAGGCCAATGCCGTGGTAGCAACAACAGGGGCTCCTACTGATGGATAGATCGATGAAAGGTCTTTCAGATAGGGGGCTAAATGTACTGCAATAAACACTACCTGAAATCCACAAACAAAATACCCCAAGGTTAGCAAACGAAAGCTTGGATTATTAATGGCTTCTTTAAGTGCCTCTTTGATGGTTTGATCACCAAGGCTGTGTTGGTGAACAAAATTTTTCTCACGCAACATGAATGCCGTTGGAATCATTAAGCTGGCCATAAGGCCGAGCATTAACAATGCATCTTGTGCGCCAAATGCACTTAATAATCCTTGCTCCGCTGGAATCATGAGGAACTGTCCAAACGAGCCTGCAGCAGCAGCAATGCCCATCGCCCAAACCCGCTTATCTGCAGGAACGTTACGCCCTAAGATTCCGTAAACCACGCTATACGTAGTGGCAGTTTGTGCAAGACCGATGAATAAGCCGCCAGCAATGGTGAAATTAAGGGCATCTGTGGAGATGGCCATGCCAGCTAAACCCAGTGCGTATAAAAAACCACCAGCAATCATGATCTTGAATGCGCCATAACGATCTGCAAGGGCACCAGTAATGGGTTGTACAGCGCCCCAGATGAGGTTTTGTAATGCAATCGTCAGGGCAAAGGTTTCACGACCCCAGCCGTTGGCCATGGTGATTGGCAAATTGAACAAGCCAAAACCATGGCGTATACCCATGGATAAGGTCACCATTAAGCCACCATAAATCAACACTTCCTTCATTGTTAGGGAGGCCTTTGATTGAGCTTGGCTCATTAGATAATTCCCTTTTGACGCAAGTCCGCAATCGCTTGGTCGCTTAACTGTAATTGCTCATGAAGCACTTCATTGGTGTGTTGTCCTAGCGTGGGTGGCGCCATACGGACTTCAGTAGGCGTCTTAGAAAGTTTCATCGGGCTAGCAACCAGTTTCATATTGCCGGTGCTTGGGTGAGGTACATTAATTTGTACATTTCTGGCAAGCACTTGCTCATTTTCAAAAACTTCTTTGAAGTTATTGATAGGGCCGCAGGGGACATTTGCCTGCTCTAAAAGTGCAATCCATTCACCTTTAGTCTTCTTGCGAGTCATCACCTCTAAAAGTGGAATGAGTTTTTTGCGATTCTGCACGCGCAAAGGATTGGTCAAAAATAATGGGTTATCAGCCAAGTGAGCTTCACCACCAGCAGTAACAAAGTGTCGATATTGGCCATCATTGCCTGCTGCCACAATCATCCAGCCATCCGATGTGGGGAAAGTTTGGTAAGGAACAATGATCGGTGAGGCATTTCCCCAGCGCCCTGGAATTTCTCCAGAACTGAGGTAAGCGCTTGATACATTAGCCATGACAGCGATCTGTGTATCAAGTAAAGACATATCGATGTATTGGCCCTCGCCAGTATGGTCGCGATGGACTACCGCGGCTAGGATGGCTGTAGAGGCATACATCCCAGTGAAAATATCGGCGATTGCAACCCCTGATTTTTGTGGGCTAGCACCCTCAAACTCATCGGCTTCGCCAGTCACACTCATGAAGCCACCCATGCCTTGAATGATGAAGTCATAGCCTGGGCGATGAGCATAGGGACCAGTTTGCCCAAATCCAGTAATGGAGCAGTAGATCAAATCTGCTTTCACCTTTTTTAAGCTTTCGTAATCCAAGCCGTATTTAGCAAGATCACCAACTTTGTAGTTTTCAATGACTACATCGGATTGAGCCGCCAATTGGCGAATAATCTCTTGACCTTCGGGTTTGCTGATATCAACAGTAATGGAGCGCTTATTGCGATTGATGCAAATAAAATAGGCAGTTTCTTCCGTATCCTTGCCATTCGCATCCTTAACGAAGGGAGGGCCCCAATGGCGGGTATCGTCCCCAGCGCCTGGACGCTCGACTTTAATAACATCAGCACCCAAATCCGCTAGGTTTTGAGCGCACCAAGGACCTGCCAGCACGCGGCTGAGGTCTAAAACGCGAATATGACTTAAGGCTCCCATGCCCTAATTTTGGCATGGATGACAGGGGATTTCCTGAAAAGTTCCGCCTTGGCCTCAGACATGACTACAATTTGCGCGCATGGCTACCCGTAAAACTTCTGAATACAGCGAATCGTCGATTCAGGTCCTAAAAGGACTGGAACCAGTCCGTCAACGGCCTGGTATGTACACCCGCACTGATAATCCCTTACATATCATCCAAGAAGTCTTGGACAACGCTTCTGATGAAGCATTGGGCGGTTTTGGTAAGCAAATTATTGTGACTTTGCATACTGATGGCAGCGTGAGCGTTGAGGATGATGGACGCGGTATTCCGGTGGGTATGCATCCAACTGAGAAATTGCCTGTAGTGGAGATTGTGTTTACGCAACTTCATGCTGGTGGCAAATTTGAAAAGGGTACCGGTGGTGCCTATGCATTCTCAGGCGGTTTGCATGGTGTGGGCGTTTCAGTTACCAATGCACTTTCTAAGCGACTGGAAGTAACAGTCTGGCGTGAAGGACAGGTTTCAACTTTAACCTTTGCTGATGGCAAGGTAATTGAAAAGCTGAAATCGAAACCGTCTTTAAAAGAAGATAAGTCCCATGGTACCCGTGTAAGGGCATGGCCAGACGGTAAATATTTTGATAGCTCAGCCATTCCGATGGCCGATCTCATTCGTCTTCTACGCTCCAAAGCAGTTTTGCTGCCTGGCGTCAAAGTAACACTCATCCAGGAGAAATCAGGCGATAGTCAAACTTGGCAATATGCACAAGGCTTACGTGGCTACCTGAACGAGGCTATCGCCCAGGCAGGACATGGTCCAGAAGTGATTCCACCATTTGAGGGCGAGCAATACGCTACAGGCACTGGCGAAGATGATTCCTTTGCTGAAGGCGAAGGTGCTGCATGGGTAGTGAGTTGGACCGAAGACGGCGCCCCAGTGCGTGAGAGTTATGTGAACTTGATTCCGACTCCTGCTGGCGGTACTCACGAAAGCGGATTACGTGAAGGACTATTTAATGCTGTAAAAGGCTTTATTGAGATGCATGCATTGCAACCCAAAGGCGTGAAGCTGATGCCTGAAGACGTATTTGCGCGGGCCTCTTTTATTTTGTCAGCCAAAGTATTGGACCCTCAGTTCCAGGGACAGATTAAAGAGCGTTTAAATTCACGTGATGCCGTACGTTTAGTTTCTGGCTATGCAAAATCTGCGCTGGAACTTTGGCTGAACCAGCATGTTGATTACGGTCGCAAATTAGCTGATTTAGTGATTAAGCAGGCACAAGCAAGAACACGCGCTGGGCAAAAAGTTGAGAAGAAAAAATCTTCTGGTGTTGCAGTTTTGCCTGGTAAGTTGACTGATTGCGAGAGTGAAGATATCGCTCAGAATGAAATTTTCTTGGTGGAGGGTGATTCTGCTGGTGGCTCGGCCAAAATGGGTCGCAACAAGGAGTATCAGGCGATTTTGCCCCTACGCGGCAAGGTCTTAAATACCTGGGAAGCGGAGCGCGACCGCTTATTTGCCAACAATGAAGTGCATGATATTGCGGTAGCAATTGGGGTTGATCCTCATGGGGCTAATGACAATCCAGATTTATCTAATCTTCGCTACGGCAAGGTTTGCATCTTGTCAGATGCAGACGTGGATGGCGCACATATTCAAGTATTACTCCTCACACTGTTTTATAAGCATTTCCCTAAACTGATTGAGTTGGGGCATGTCCATATTTCTAGACCACCATTGTTTAGAGTTGATGCTCCTGCGCGTGGTAAAAAACCAGCACAAAAAATTTACGCCTTGGATGCAAATGAATTGCAAGCAATTGAGGATAAGTTGCGTAAAGATGGTGTTAAAGAAACCGCTTGGCAAATCTCTCGATTTAAAGGCTTGGGAGAGATGAGTGCAGAGCAGCTCTGGGATACAACCCTAAATCCAGATACACGTCGTTTACTACCAGTGACGCTTGGTACTTGGACTGAAGATGAAACATTTAAAACCATGGACATGTTGATGGGTAAATCAGAGTCTGGCGCTCGTCGTGATTGGTTAGAAGAGCGCGGCAATGAAGTTGAGGCGGATATCTAATGGCTAGTAAAAAGACACCCGGTAATAAAACCGCTGCTGAGCAAGCAGATTTATTTGCATCTCCAGTCGATGAGATCGAAATTGTTGAGGTAGAAGAGGCGCCTGCCCAAGCCAAACAGGGCTCTTCAATCTCCCCCCAAGGTCCAAATGATCCCCACGATCCTAAGACGATGGATTTGAACGAAGACGACAAGGATAGCTTGACCCTCGCTGTTTATGCAGAGCGCGCTTATCTAGATTACGCCATCAGCGTAGTGAAGGGGCGTGCATTGCCTGAAGTGGCTGATGGTCAAAAACCAGTTCAACGCCGAATTTTGTATTCCATGAGTGAGATGGGTTTACGTGCAGACGCTAAACCAGTAAAAAGTGCTCGTGTTGTTGGCGACGTTTTAGGTAAATTTCATCCCCATGGCGACCAATCCGCCTATGACGCCTTGGTACGCTTGGCACAAAGCTTCTCACTGCGCTACCCCTTAATTGACGGTCAAGGAAACTTCGGTTCCCGTGATGGTGATGGTGCAGCTGCAATGCGTTATACCGAAGCACGCTTAACAAAGATCGCTGGATTACTTCTCAGCGAAATTGATGAGGGTACGGTCGATTTTGCTCCGAACTATGATGGCTCATTTCAAGAGCCAAAGTTATTGCCGGCCCGCTTGCCCTTTGTGCTGCTCAACGGCGCTTCAGGTATTGCTGTCGGAATGGCTACCGAGATTCCTTCACATAACTTGCGTGAAGTAGCTTCTGCTGCAATCGCTTTGATGAAATCACCAAAGCTATCCACCGCAGATTTACTGGAAATCATGCCTGGTCCTGACTATCCGGGTGGTGGCCAAATTATTTCCTCTTCAGCGGAAATTGCCCAAATTTATGAAACAGGACGTGGTAGCGTCAAAGTCCGTGCCCGTTGGTCTGTAGAGGAATTAGCACGTGGTCAATGGCAAATTGTTGTCAATGAACTGCCACCAGCAACTTCATCACAACGGGTTTTACAAGAGATCGAAGAGATCACCAATCCTAAGGTAAGAGTTGGTAAGAAGACCTTAACCCCGGAGCAAAATAATCTCAAATCGACTATCTTGAACGTGCTCGATGGTGTACGAGATGAATCCAGTAAGGATGCTGCTGTGCGGTTGGTGTTTGAGCCAAAGAGCAAGAACATTGATGTCAATGAGTTTGTAAATCTCTTGTTAGCTCATACTTCGCTTGAGTCAAATGCCCCAATGAATTTGGTGATGATTGGCAATGATGGTCGTCCGCGTCAAAAGGGCTTAAAGGAAATTATTTCTGAGTGGGTTGAGTTCAGAGTTGCTACGGTGACACGTCGTACCCAGTTCCGCCTCGGTAAAGTAAAAGACCGGATGCATATTTTGGAGGGGCGTTTAACCGTTCTTCTCAATATTGATAAGGTAATTAAGATTATTCGCAATAGCGATGAGCCCAAAGTCGATTTGATCAAAGAGTTCAAGCTCACAGATCGTCAGGCTGAAGACATTCTGGACATTCGCTTGCGCCAATTGGCTCGTTTAGAAGGTATCAAGATTGAGCAAGAGCTTAAATCGCTCCAGACGGAGCGCGATGATCTTGAAGGCTTACTGCAAAGTGACGCTGTTTTACGTAAACGCATCATTAAAGAAATTGAATCCGACATCAAGGATTTTGGCGATGATCGTCGCACCTTGATTCAGGAAGATAAGCGTGCTGTTGCAGAAACTAAAGTCATTGATGAACCAGTAACTGTCATCGTTTCACAAAAGGGTTGGGTACGTGTTCGCCAAGCTCATGAGCACGATGCAACCCAATTTAGCTTCAAAGCGGGTGATGCGATGTATGCAACCTTTGAGGTTCGCACCGTTGACGTTATTCAGGGCTTTGGTAGTGATGGACGTGTTTATACGGTACCTGTCAGCGAGCTACCTGGCGCCCGCGGTGATGGCTCACCATTAACTAGCTTTGTCAATTTAGCTGCTGGATCGCAAATGGTGGCCTATTACGCTGGTCAACCAGATGATCTGGTCTTGCTTTCTACTAAAGCAGGTTATGGCTTCTTAGCGAATGTATCGGACATGAGCACTCGCAATAAAGCTGGTAAATCGTTTATCAGTGTTGATGCAAAACATCCTGGTGATGCACCTTTAGGTGCAAGCAAGGTACAGCTTGGTATGAAGCAAGTAGCTTGTCTGTCTGAGGCCTCTAAGTTACTTGTTTTCCCATTAGATGAGCTTAAGCGTTTGCCTACTGGCGGCAAAGGCGTGATTTTAATGGGCTTAGATGAGAAAGAGTCCTTAGCCTCCGCTATCGCTGTAGGGCCTAATGGCGCCACCTATTCAGGGGCGGGTCGCGCAGGGAAGCCAACTGAATTGAGTTTGGATGCAAAAACATTGAAGTCATTTGCGGGTAATCGAGCACGCAAAGGCCACTTTGTAGAGCCACGCCTAAAAGACGGCAAGCTCAAAGCAAGCTAATTAGATTTTCTTTGCTACAGCAACACCATATTTAACGGCAATCACTTCCGCCAGAATCGATACTGCGATTTCTGGTGGAGTGAGTGCGCCAATAGAGAGGCCAACTGGGCCATATAGTTTTTCCACTTCGTCTCTGCTGACATCAAACTCTAGTAGTCGTTCTTTGCGCTTTTGAGTATTTTTTCGGCTCCCCAGGGCGCCAACATAAAAGGCGGAAGACTTTAGTGCCTCCATGAGGGCCATATCATCCAACTTCGGATCATGTGTGAGGGCTACCACCGCTGTATGAGGATCAACGCCAATCTCAAGTAATACGTCATCAGGCATGCCTTTAATGAAGGTCACATCTGTACGGTTTAGTCCTTCTGCATACTCTTCACGTGGATCGATCACGATCACTTCAAAGTCGGAGGCCAGGGCAAAGTCGGCGGTATATAAAGAAAGTTGACCTGCGCCGATGATGACCATGCGCCAACGTGGGCCATAAGTTGTTTGCATCTCGGTATCTGAGCATGAAAACTCGTCATTGCGATTACCTGCTCTTAAAGTCGATTTGCCATTCGCAATGGTGACGGTGCGCCTCATCACTTGATGAGAGCTAATAGAGTCCAGTAATTTTTCCAGAATGGCTAATTCTGGCTTGGGCTCTACCAGCAAACGCAAAGTTCCGCCACAGGGAAGGCCGAACCGAGCTGCTTCTTCTTGGCTCACACCATAAACCACCATCTCAGGATTACGTCGAGTCAGAATTTCAGTTTGTACGCGATTGATTAGGTCGTCCTCAACACACCCGCCAGATACGGATCCCGCTACTTGACCATCTTGACGGATTGCAAGCCATGAACCAATGGGGCGAGGAGCTGAGCCCCAAGTTTGTACTACGGTAGCAATGGCTACTTGATGGCCGGATTTAAGCCAGCTCACTGCGGATTTGAGGACGCTGAGGTCGGTGCTATTCATGCTAAGTCTTTTATTTGTTCTCTTTTGAATTTCTTATTTATTATCACCTTAATGAGCAATATAGGTGCATCCCCGAAATTAGATCTTCGTCTAGCCATCATTCTTTTAGCGGCAGGCGAGGGAAGTCGTATGGGGTCTATACCCAAAGCCCTGCTAAAAAAGGATGGAAAAACGCTCTTAGAGAACTTTTTTTCTGAAGTAAGAGATTTAAATCCGATTGAGTTAGTGGTGGTGACTGGTTTTCATAATCAGGCTATTGATGCTGAGTTAGCCAAAAAAAGCACGCTGTTAAGTCAGTCAATACGTGTGATTCACAATCCAAATCCAGATAGAGGTCAAGGATCCTCGGTGCGACTTGGTCTTGAGTCATTGCAAAGTCACTTTGATGTTTTAGCAGTATGTCTTTGCGATCAACCGAATATTCGTTCTAGAGAGCTCATGCTTTTACTTGAGCGCTTTACTAATCGAAAGACCGACCATGAAATGGTCATGCCTCAAGTGGGTGGGCAGCGTGGCAATCCGGTCTTGTTCTCAAGAAATGTAGTTGAGACAATACTATCGAAGCCAGAGATGACGTGTCGTACGTTTATGGATCAAAATCCCAACTTGATCGATATTTTTGAGACAACGCATGATGCATTTATTCTGGATGTTGATACAGAGATGGACATCCAGAAACTTGGGATAAGCAAATAATTAATGGCTTAAATCTCAGCAATCAATTCGATTTCTACACACGCTCCCAAAGGGATCTGAGCTACACCAAAGGCACTACGAGCATGTTTTCCAGCATCACCAAAGACCTCAAATAACAATTCAGAGCAACCGTTCACTACAAGGTGTTGTTCTGTGTACTCGTTAGTAGAGTTCACCAGTCCCATCACTTTGACAATGCGCTTTACTTTATCCAAAGAGCCTAAATGATTTTGTAGTGTTGAGAGCAAATCAATCGCGATAGCGCGCGCAGCTGCTTTACCAGTGTCGGTATCCATATCCTTGCCGAGCTTTCCCACCCAGGGCTTACCATCACGTTTAGCAATGTGGCCTGACAAAAAAACGGTTTTACCAGTAGTTGCCGCCATGACATAGGCTGCTGCAGGAGGTCCAGGCGGTGGTAAATCAATGCCAAGGGTTTTAAGGCGCTCGCTAATATTGCTCATAGTGTTATTTCAATCAATGGAAAAATGTAAATATCAGAATCTTACTGGCAAATTATTTCGATAGTTGACGCATGGCACTCTCAAGACCACTTAGGGTCACAGGATACATACGGTCTTTCATGAGGTTTTTCATAATGTCGATAGATTGACGGTATTCCCAAATAGACTCTGGCTCTGGATTGAGCCATGCAAAATGAGGAAAGTGGTCTAGCAGTCGATTTATCCAAACAGCACCAGCTTCCTGGTTGTTATATTCAACTGAGCCATTGGGGCTCAGAATTTCATAGGGTGACATCGTGGCATCCCCTACGAAGATCAGTTTGTAGTCGGGACCATATTTATGAATGATGTCTTGAGTTGCAGTTACCTGATCTCTACGGCGACGATTGCTTTGCCATAAATTCTCGTACACGCAGTTATGGAAATAGTAAGACTCAAGATGTTTAAATTCTGCCTTGGCAGCGGAGAACAATTCGCCAATCTGCTTGATATGGTCATCCATCGATCCACCAACATCCATTAGAAGCAGAACTTTGACTTGATTATGACGTTCAGGTCGCATCTTGATATCTAGCATTCCTGCATTGGCGGCAGTAGAGTGAATTGTTTTATCTAAATCAAGCTCTAAAACAGATCCTTCTCGCGCAAAGCGACGTAAACGACGTAAGGCTACTTTGATATTGCGCGTGCCTAGGGCAAGATCGCTGTCGTAATCTTTAAATTCTCGCGCTTCCCAGACTTTAATGGCGGTTCGATTGCCGGCGCTTTCACCGCCAATCCGAATTCCTTCAGGGTGATAGCCGCTATGGCCAAATGCTGAGGAGCCTCCAGCACCAATCCATTTATTCCCACCCCCATGCCATTCTTTTTGCTCTTTTAACAGCGCTTCAAGACGTTTCTGAAGTGCTTCTGGGCCACCCAGTTTTTGGAGTGCTGCTTTTTCTTCATCCGTTAGTACTCGCTGTAATTTCTTTTCTAGCCAGTCCATTGGAATGTCGGGAGAGAGGGCAATGACTTTTTCTACGCCATTAAAGTAGCTACCAAACACCTGATCAAAGCGATCAAAGTGTTGCTCATCTTTAACTAAGGTCATTCGGGAGAGTTGATAAAACTCATCTATGGAGGGATTGATTACCCCAGACTTTAATGCTTCTAAGAGCGTTAAAAACTCCCTCACCGAAACAGGCACTTTGGCCCCTTTCAGATTCAGGAAAAATGGAATTAACATCGAGTGCGCTTAGGAGTCTGTATTAGCGGTGATTGCGATTCATCATCACTAAGCGCTCAAACAAATGGATATCCTGCTCATTTTTTAGTAGAGCACCATGCAATGGTGGAACCACAATCTTTTCATCTTGGCTATAAAGCGCCTCTGGGGGAATATCCTCTGCGAGCAATAGCTTGAGCCAGTCTATTAATTCAGAAGTAGAGGGCTTCTTCTTGATCCCTGGCAGAGAGCGTATTTGATAAAAAGCTTTCAGCGCAGCTTCCAATAGATCTTGTTTGATGTTGGGATGATGAACATCAACGATGCTTTGCATCGTATTGGCATCGGGAAAGGTGATGTAATGAAAGAAGCAACGACGCAAAAAGGCATCCGGCAATTCTTTTTCATTATTGGAGGTGATGATCACGAGGGGACGATGCTTTGCCTTAATTAACTCACGAGTTTCGTAGACATAAAACTCCATCCGGTCAATTTCACGTAAGAGGTCATTTGGAAACTCGATATCTGCTTTATCGATCTCATCAATTAGTAGGACAGTGGGCTCATCCGCTTCAAAGGCTTGCCATAAGACGCCTTTGACAATGTAGTTGCGAATATCTTTGACTTTTTCATCACCAAGCTGGGAGTCACGTAAGCGACTCACCGCATCGTATTCATACAAACCTTGTTGTGCTTTGGTAGTGGATTTAATGTGCCACTGCAAAAGGGGCATTTGGAGAGCTGCAGCCACCTCTTCAGCCAACATCGTTTTGCCTGTTCCTGGCTCCCCTTTAATGAGTAGTGGCCGCTGGAGTGCAATGGCAGCATTAACAGCCAGTTTTAAGTCATCTGTAGCGACATAACTTTGACTGCCGTCAAAGCGGCTTGAAGGATTGGGTGAAGGTCTTGTCATTTAGAGGCAATCAAAAGATCAATTAATGGATGTTCAAGTATAGGTAAATAGCCCCTATTTTTCAGTATTTCTGCTGTTTTTGGGGTCCGGAATCGGCAAACAATGGTTAAGAGAGCAGCTCTCCGCTATACTCTCCGTGATTGATTTAAATCAAACTTATTAAACTGATTTCTATGAAAAAACTCTCAATTATTTCTAAATTGCTCATCTGCGCCGGTTTGGTGTTTGCTGGATTTGCCGCACAGGCTGACGAGGTTAAAGGTAGTGCTGCTGCCGGAAATGGCAAAGTTTGGCTTTGTACTGGTTGCCACTCCATTCCTGACTACCGTGCTGACTATCCCTTGGTTTATCGAGTTCCGATGCTAGGCGGCCAAAATGCTGCTTACATTGCTACAGCCTTGGCTGAATATAAAAAAGGCGAAAGAAAGCATCCTACGATGCGTTCTATTGCTGCTAGCCTTTCTGACCAAGATATGGCAGACATCGGCGAATACTATGCTGCGCAAACTGCCAGCTCACCTAGCAACCCATTGAAGTGATAGAGGCACGTTTATGAAATTTGCACTAGTTACAGCAGTTTTACTCTCAAGCATTGGACTCGTTAACGTGGCCAGTGCATCCAGCGTTGATAAAGGTCAGGCATTGGTTGAAAAGGCCAATTGCGTAGCCTGTCATGGTGCTGGTTTAAATGCACCCATCATGCCCGTGTACCCTAAATTAGCCGGTCAATATCCTGATTACATCTACTACGCCTTAAAGGCATACAAAGTAGGTGACGGTAATGCTAAATATGGCCGCAACAATGCCGTAATGGGCGCTCAAGTTCAAGCATTCTCAGATGCGGACTTACACGATATCGCAGCTTATGTTGCTTCCTTGCCGGGAAACTTTGTTGTCAAGAAATAATTTCGGTTTAGTAGTACATAATATAAAGGCTTAGAAGATTCTTCTAAGCCTTTATTATTTATAGAGTTTTTATTTTAGCGAAGTGCTTCAAGCCCTCTAGCTAGATGGTTTCGCATAGCCTTTTCAGCTGCCACTTGATCTCGTTTTAATAGGGCATTCAGAATTCCACGATGCTCGATAAGAGAATTTTGTAGTCTTCCAGTACTGGTTAGGGAATCCCTGCGATGCAGTTTTAGTACTTTTCGCAAATCGGCAATAACGCCATTCATCCATCGATTTCCAGCAATTTCTTGTATTAATTCATGAAATTTGCCATTAATTTCAAAGAATTGCTCTATATCTCTATCTGCCGCTGCTTTTTCAAGGCGGTGATGCCAATAGTCGAGCTGGTTTAACTCTTCCTCGGTGGCTTTAGTCGCTGTTTCCCTGGCTGCTTCACCTTCAAGCAGGGAGAGGATTGTAAAAATCTGCTCCAAATCTTTTCTGGCTACTTCAGTTACATATGCACCGCGGCGCATTTTGATCGTTACTAGACCTTCTGATGCCAATACTTTGATTGCTTCACGCATGGGTGTGCGACTAATCCCGAATTGTTCAGCCAGGCCTTGTTCATCTAGCCAACTTCCAGGAGCTATTTGCTTGTTAAATATCTGCTCACGAAGTCGATCGGCTACATCTTCATAAAGTGGACGATTATTCAGTTTTGTATTCATAATTATGAATACATGATAGCTAGACAAATTACAAATAGTCAAGCAGAATTAGCAAATCTTATATGCAATGCAACAAATCTATTCAGGGGGTGCTTAGTGAGTTCGGAAAAGAAAAATTCATCTAGTAACGCGTGGCCATCATTTCCAGAGTCCAATTTGGATGCGTGGAAAAAATCAGCGCAGAAATCAGCTCCCAATGGAGATGTAGACAAACTAGGGTGGAATACGCCAGATGGTATTCATTTAAAGGCCCTATACACATCTTCAGATACTGAAGGACTCAATTACACAGATACTCTTCCTGGATTTGAGCCATTTGTGCGCGGCCCTCAGGCAACAATGTATTCCGTTCGCCCTTGGACGATTCGTCAATACGCAGGCTTTTCAACTGCTGAAGAATCCAATGCCTTTTATCGCAAAGCATTGGATGCGGGCGGTCAAGGAGTTTCTGTAGCTTTTGACTTGGCAACGCACCGGGGTTATGACTCCGATCATCCGCGCGTCACCGGTGACGTTGGTAAGGCAGGAGTTGCGATTGATTCAGTAGAAGATATGAAGATATTGTTTGATGGCATACCGCTCGACAAAGTATCCGTATCCATGACTATGAACGGTGCTGTATTACCTGTCTTAGCAGGTTATATCGTAGCCGGCGAAGAGCAGGGCGTTAAGCAAGAGCTCTTATCAGGAACAATTCAGAACGATATTCTGAAAGAGTTCATGGTGCGTAATACGTATATCTATCCACCAGAACCTTCAATGCGCATTATTGGCGACATTATTGAGTACACCGCAAAGCATATGCCGAAATTTAACTCGATTTCGATTTCGGGTTATCACATGCAAGAGGCAGGTGCGAATCAGGTATTAGAGCTAGCCTTTACATTGGCCGACGGTAAGGAGTATGTCAAAACAGCTCTAGCAAAAGGTCTAGATGTAGATGGCTTTGCGGGGCGACTCTCGTTCTTCTTTGCGATTGGCATGAACTTTTACTTAGAAGTTGCTAAGCTGCGCGCCGCGCGATTGCTGTGGTGGCGGATTATGAAATCATTTGAGCCAAAAAATCCAAAGTCATTGATGTTGCGTACGCACTGTCAAACTTCTGGATGGTCATTGACTGAACAGGACCCATACAACAACGTGGTCAGAACTACCGTAGAGGCGATGGCTGCTGTATTTGGTGGCACACAATCTCTGCACACCAATTCATTAGATGAAGCAATTGCATTGCCTTCAGAATTTTCAAGCCGCATTGCTCGCAATACCCAGTTAATTCTGCAGGAGGAAACCCATATCACTAGCGTGATTGATCCATGGGCGGGTTCTTACATGATGGAAAACTTGACTCAAGAGATGGCAGATAAAGCCTGGGAAATCATTCAAGAAGTTGATGCCATGGGTGGCATGACTAAGGCGGTGGAAAGTGGCTGGGCCAAGTTAAAGATCGAAGCTGCAGCTGCTGAAAAGCAAGCCAAAATTGATTCTGGCTCTGACGTCATCGTTGGCGTGAACAAGTACAAGTTGGGCAAAGAAGATCTGGTCGATGTCTTGATGATCGATAACGATAAAGTTCGTGAAGGTCAGGTGGCTCGCTTAAAAGATATAAAACAGAAACGCGATAGTAAAAAAGTAGAGGCTGCATTAGAGGCGCTGACAAAAGCTGCGGAAGAGAACACTGGTAACTTATTGGAATTATCTGTAAATGCGATTCGTTTACGCGCCACTGTTGGTGAAGTCTCAGATGCATTGGAAAAAGTTTACGGGCGCCATCGCGCCGATACTCAAAAGGTGACCGGAGTGTATGCAGCTGCTTATGACTCAGCGGAAGGCTGGGCAAAATTACAAACTGAAATCGCTGACTTTGCTAAAGATTTTGGACGTCGCCCACGTGTGATGATTGCTAAGTTAGGTCAAGATGGTCACGATCGCGGCGCTAAGGTGGTTGCAACCGCCTATGCAGACTTGGGCTTTGACGTTGACATTGGACCCTTGTTTCAAACGCCCGAAGAGTGTGCCCGGCAGGCGATTGAGAATGACGTACATGCGCTTGGTGTATCCACTCTAGCTGCTGGTCACAAGACTTTGGTGCCGGCAATCATTGCTGAGCTGAAGAAACAGGGCTCTGATGACATCATCGTTTTCGTTGGTGGAGTCATTCCAAGGCAAGACTATGAGTTCCTATATGAAGTAGGCGTAAAAGGTATTTATGGACCAGGTACCCCGATCCCGGCTTCCGCTAAGGATGTGTTGGAGCAAATTCGTAAATCAGTCAAACCGGTTTAATAAAACCTAAGGGACTGCTGAGTATGCTCGAATCTGCTGATCTTGCTTTGGTGAGTGATCTCACTGATGCGCCATCGCTTAAACAGCGACGTGCATTGGCGAAAGTCATCACGCTACTTGAATCAACACGCCTGGATCATCGCAAGCGAGCTGACGACGTCCTCAATACGCTGCTGCCTAAAACTGGCAAGTCTTTTCGATTGGGTATCTCTGGAGTTCCAGGGGTTGGTAAATCTACTCTAATTGAAACGCTTGGACTCTATTTAATTGAAAAGGGCCATCGCGTTGCAGTGCTGGCAATAGATCCATCATCTAGTTTGTCGGGCGGATCGATCTTGGGTGATAAAACCCGTATGGAGCGCCTATCAGTTCTAGAGAATGCTTTTATTAGACCTAGTCCATCCTCCCTCACTTTGGGTGGCGTAGCTGAAAAAACACGGGAAGCTATGCTGGTGGCTGAGGCAGCGGGCTTTGACATCATCATCGTAGAAACCGTTGGCGTTGGCCAAAGTGAAATTGCGGTAGCAGGCATGACTGATCTATTTTTACTTCTTCAGCTACCTAATGCGGGCGACGATCTCCAAGCCATTAAAAAAGGTGTGATGGAAATTGCCGATCTGATTGTGATCAATAAAGTGGATCTTGATCCAGATGCTGCAATGCGCGCCCAGCTATTTATCACAAGCTCTCTGCGCTTATTAGGCTTTCAGGGCAATCCTGATCACGCTTCGCATAACGAAGCATTTTGGCATCCAACGGTGATGACCTTGAGTGCGCTTGAGGGTAAAGGTATTCCCGAGCTGTGGGACAAGATTGCCCATTTTCAACATCTCCAAAGAGCGAATGGAAAATTTGATTCACGCCGCAAGCAACAAGCGGGCGCTTGGATGTGGGATCGGATTGATGCAGGACTTAAAAACGCATTTCGTAGTAATGAGGCGGTTCAAGCGCTTCTACCAAGCTTAGTTGCACAAGTAAATCAGGGAACCATGGCGCCATCAGTAGCGGCTAGACGTCTATTGGAGTCCATGGGACATGAATTTTTCTAAGGAGTCGGTAATGAAGGAAATCATTCAACAACTGGAGGCGAAGCGTGAGCTGGCCCGTCTAGGTGGTGGCCAAAAACGTATTCAAGCTCAGCATGCTAAAGGGAAGTTAACTGCTCGTGAGCGTATTGAGCTCTTGCTTGATGCGGGTACATTTGAAGAGTGGGATATGTTCGTTGAGCATCGATGCTACGACTTTGGAATGGCCGATCAAACCGTGCCAGGTGATGGTGTAGTAACTGGCTATGGAATGATCAACGGCCGTCTGGTATTTGTATTTTCACAAGACTTCACCGTGCTTGGCGGTTCATTGTCTGAAGCCCATGCTGAAAAGATTTGCAAGATCATGGATCAGGCTCTCAAGGTCGGCGCTCCAATAATTGGTTTGAATGATTCTGGGGGTGCTCGAATTCAGGAAGGCGTAGCTTCATTAGGGGGCTATGCGGAAATTTTCCAGCGTAATGTCACCGCTTCTGGCGTAATTCCTCAAATTTCCCTGATTATGGGTCCATCAGCCGGTGGTGCTGTGTATTCACCAGCATTGACCGACTTTATCTTTATGGTCAAAGATAGTTCTTACATGTTTGTTACTGGTCCCGAGGTGGTTAAGACCGTAACCCATGAAGATGTTACTGCCGAAGAGTTAGGTGGTGCGGTAACGCATTCAACAGTTTCGGGTGTTTGTGACTTAGCGTTTGAGAATGATGTTGATGCGATCATGATGTTGCGCCGCTTCTTTAACTACTTGCCACTATCAAACCGTGAAAAACCACCGCTAATCAAAGGCGCTAATCGTAATGAAGAGCCAGATTTCTCGTTAGATACTCTTGTTCCATCTAATCCAAATCAACCTTACGATATGAAAGAGTTGATTGAAAAGATTGTGGATGATGGAGAGTTCTTTGAGCTTCAACCTGATTACGCTAAAAATATTGTGATTGGCTTTGCCCGTATGGAAGGTCGCTCTATCGGAATCGTAGCCAACCAACCATTGGTGCTGGCAGGTTGCTTAGATATTAAAGCTTCGATTAAGGCAGCTCGCTTCGTGCGCTTCTGTGATGCTTTCAATATTCCAGTCGTAACCCTAGTGGATGTTCCAGGCTTTATGCCAGGTACGGCACAAGAATACGGCGGCATTATCAAGCATGGTGCCAAGTTACTTTACGCTTATGCAGACTGCACAGTTCCTAAAGTAACTTTGATTACTCGCAAAGCCTATGGCGGTGCGTATGACGTGATGGCTTCTAAGCATTTACGTGGTGACGTTAACTTTGCATGGCCTTCTGCTGAAATTGCTGTGATGGGCCCTAAAGGTGCTGTAGAAATTATTTTCCGCGAAGAGAAATCAGACCCAGCAAAAATTTCTGCTCGAGAAGCTGAATACAAGGCAAAGTTTGCGAACCCATTCGTGGCTGGGCGTCGTGGTTATATTGATGACGTCATCCTCCCTCATGAAACCCGCAAACGGATTGCGCGTTCACTAGCAATGCTTAAAGACAAAGACTTGAAGAACCCCACGCGTAAACACGGCAATATTCCTCTGTAAAGGCGCCGACATACTATGACTACGAAAATGTTTAAGAAAATTTTGATTGCTAATCGCGGCGAAATTGCATGCCGTGTGATGAACACTGCCAAAAAGATGGGCATCAAGACTGTAGCTGTCTACTCTGAGGCGGATAAAGAGGCGCGTCACGTCCAACTGGCTGATGAGGCTATCTGCATCGGTCCTGCACCTTCTCGTGAGTCCTATCTCGTGATGGATCGAATCATTCAGGCCTGCAAAGATACCGGTGCTGAGGCTGTTCATCCGGGCTATGGATTCTTATCTGAGAATGAACAATTTGCTAAGCGCTGTGAAGAAGAGGGCATTGTCTTTATTGGACCCAAACATCAATCCATTGCGGCAATGGGTGACAAGATTGCATCCAAGAAACTTGCGCTGGAAGCAAAAGTCAACACCATTCCAGGTTACAACGAAGCTATTGATACCACTGAAGAGGCTGTCAAGATTGCACAAGGGATTGGTTATCCGGTGATGATTAAGGCTTCAGCTGGTGGCGGCGGCAAAGGCTTGCGCGTTGCATTTAACGATAAGGAAGCTGCCGAAGGATTTGCTGCTTGTAAGACCGAGGCAATGAATAGCTTTGGTGATGACCGCATCTTTATTGAGAAGTTCGTTGAAGGTCCTCGCCACATTGAGATTCAGGTGCTAGGCGACTCTCATGGCAATGTAGTGTATTTAAATGAGCGGGATTGCTCTATTCAACGTCGTCATCAAAAGGTTATAGAGGAGGCACCCTCACCATTTATTGATCCGGCCACCCGTAAAGCCATGGGCGAGCAAGCAGTGGCCTTGGCCAAAGCGGTGGACTATCAATCAGCTGGAACAGTGGAATTTGTAGTTGGCAAGGACAAATCTTTCTATTTCTTGGAGATGAATACTCGTTTACAAGTTGAGCATCCAGTAACAGAAAGTATCACTGGACTTGACTTAGTCGAACAGATGATTCGTGTTGCTGCAGGTGAAAAACTGGCATTTAAACAAGAAGACGTCAAACTGGATGGCTGGTCTATGGAGTGCCGTATTAATGCGGATGATCCGTTCCGAAATTTCTTGCCTTCTACAGGCCGCCTTGTAAAGTATCGTCCACCAGAATCTATTAATGGTGTACGTGTTGATACCGGCGTCTATGAAGGTGGTGAGATCCCGATGTATTACGACTCCATGATCGCAAAATTAATTGTTCATGGTAAAGATCGTACAGAGGCAATTGAGAAGATGCGCGCTGCATTGAATGATTTTGTTATTCGCGGCATTCATTCCAATATCCCATTTCAAGCTGCTTTATTGCAGCACCCACGTTTTGTTAACGGCGACTTCACAACTGGCTTTATTGCTGAAGAATATCCAGAGGGCTTCAAAAAGGACTCCGTACAGCCGGCAGATCCTAAGCGCCTTGCAGCATTGGCTGCCTTTATGCGTTATCGCTATCTCGAGCACATTAAGATGATTGACGGTCAGTTGGCCGGTCATGAGATGGTAATTGCGAAGAAATTTGTCGTAGTAACCGGTAAAAAAACAGGTTCGATGCTTGATCCTCATGAAGAGCCGGTCCGTATTGAGCTCAAAGATGGCATTTATTCTGTTTACATTGACGATGAAGATGGTGTTAGTCGCTATGACATCGAGAGTAGTTGGCGTCCTGGGCAAATTACTTTGCACGCAACCATTAATCGCACCAGCAAAGTCACGGCTCAAGTGGAAAGAAAGGGCGTTAAGTTTTACCTCGTATTAGATGGCGCACATTACGAGTGCATGGTCTTAAGTCCATTGGGCGCTGAGCTACAAAGCCGCATGCCGGTAAAACTTCCGCCAGACACTTCCAAGCTAGTAATGTCTCCAATGCCTGGGCTACTCACAAAAATTGCCGTTAAAGTCGGTGAAGCGGTTACCGCAGGTCAGAAATTAGCCTCTATCGAAGCGATGAAAATGGAGAACACGCTTTCAGCGATTCAAGATGGCGTGGTTGCTGAAATCTGTGCCAAAGAGGGCGAAAGTTTGGCGGTTGATCAACTTATCATTCGCTTTGAATAAGAGGGGTAAATAGCTTCATGACAACTAAGCCATTTAAAATTTTGGGTATTCAGCAAATTGCTATTGGTGGTGAAAATAAAGATCGCCTCAAAAAGCTTTGGGTTGATTTATTGGGTTTTGAGTACAAGAGCACATTTGTCTCTGAACGTGAAAACGTTGATGAAGATATTTGCGCGATTGGGTCGGGCATTCATGAGATTGAAGTTGATCTCATGCAACCATTGGATATTGAGAAAAAACCTGCGGTACATCAAACACCGTTAAATCACATCGGCCTTTGGGTTGATAACCTTCCAAAGGCTGTGGAGTGGTTATCGGCCAATGGCTTGCGTTTTGCACCCGGCGGAATACGCATGGGGGCTGGTGGTCATGAAATTACTTTTGTTCATCCCAAGGGCAATGACGAGTTTCCCTTTAGTGGTGAAGGCGTACTTATTGAGCTTGTGCAAGCTCCTCCCGAAGTGATAGCAGGATTGCGTTCATAATTTAGGTTTACATCCTAATGAATCGAGCTTGAATTGACGCGCTTATTAGCTATTGACACCTCATCAGCATGGTGCTCGGTGGCTTTATCCTTAGGTGACTCTGCTCCTGAGCCCCGACACGAATTGGTATCGGCTGGTGCCAGTCAGCTTTTGCTTCCATGGATAGAAGATCTTTTGAGTCAGGCGAACGAGCGCTTATCTAACTTGGATGCTATTGCTATTGGGGTAGGGCCAGGTGCCTTTACAGGTGTTCGCTTGGGCGTCGCTGTCGTTCAGGGACTTGCCACATCTGCTAACTTACCCGTTCTCCCGGTAGCCAGTTTGGATGCTATAGCGGCAGAAGTTGTTAAGACAACACAATATAAAAACATCACTCCTAAATACTTTGCTATTGCGATTGATGCACGCATGGATGAGATCTATTGGGCAAAGTACGAACAGAAGGACTTGCAGAGTTTGCCTAAAAGAATCGGTGAAATTCACCTGTCAAAGCCTGAGGAGATTGATCTCAGAGATATTTCCTATCTTGCGGGTAGCGCAATCGCAGTCTACGGCGATCGCTTGTTTTCCGAGCATTCTCTCTCCTCAAGTGCACTAGATTCAGAAATAATGATTTCAGCATTAGGTGTAATGGAGGTTGCCAAGA
The DNA here is from genome assembly GCF_001870365.1 of Polynucleobacter sp. QLW-P1DATA-2. Taxonomy (NCBI): domain Bacteria; kingdom Pseudomonadati; phylum Pseudomonadota; class Betaproteobacteria; order Burkholderiales; family Burkholderiaceae; genus Polynucleobacter; species Polynucleobacter sp. QLW-P1DATA-2. The sequence goes on from NZ_LZMQ01000003.1 coordinate 445,902, forward strand.
GCATGCTCCAGCTTGGCTTGCAAATAAACGTCCATGATTTGGAGCCACTCTACATTCGCAATAAGGTTGCCTTAACAACTGAAGAGCGTGAAGTAGTCTTCAAGAAGGGTCGTCCGTAATGGCAGCGCAAGAGAGTGCTGCTGAGCTTTCATTCATGCCAATGCAGATGGCTGATCTAGATGAAGTTCTTGCTATCGAATCTGTCTCCCATATCCATCCATGGACAAAAGGAAATTTCACAGATTCCTTAAATGCAGGCCATTGGGCTTACTGTATTCGACCTCAGGCAGATCAAGCTAGTGGAGTTGAGGGCACTTTTTTAGATCCAAGTGTTTTATGGGCCTACTGCATCTTATTTCCTGCTGTAGATGAATTGCACCTTTTGAACATCACGGTATCACCCAAACTAAGGCAATTAGGCCTTGGTTCGCGGATGATGGCAGCCATTGAGGGTGTCGCATTACAGCAAAAAATGCCGCGAATCATCTTAGAGGTCAGGCCTACCAATTCATCTGCAGTAGCCTTGTATCAAAAGTTGGGGTACGAGCAAATCGGTATTCGTAAAAACTACTATCCAGCTAGTGAACAGACTGGAAATCGCGAGGATGCCATCGTGATGGCTAAATCGATTAAGCTACAGGAATGAGCAACTTAAATTCAAGCTTTCTGAAGGAAATGGGAATTACTGAGTGGACTTCACGAGAGGGTTCACCACAGGGTTTAGAAGTTACAAAAGAAGCTGCCACGACCCATGCTCCCGCTCAAGACCATCATGAGGCGATTCAAGCTGAGCCAAGGGCATATTGGTGGTTCTTTGGCAGCAAGCCTCAAGGTGATGCACAAACCTTATTTCAAAATGTTATTCGTGTCTTAGGTCTTGCTAGTAATGAGTGGTCCTGGAAGGGTCCCAGTGACAGTCTTTCAGAGATCCATTTACCGGATAATGGGATGCCAGTAGTTGCGTTTGCCTTTGGTGGACCTGCGGCTCAAAAAATTACTGGTGAACGAGATCCATTGCCGCAATTACGTGAAACTATCTTAGCCTTAAATACCGGTAGTGATGAAGAGATTCCCGTTATTGCTTCCTTTGATTTGGCGCAAGTGGCTGCCCAACCAAAAGATAAGGCACTCCTGTGGCAAGATCTCTTGCTGGCTAAATCAGTACTCCAAAATATTTGAGCCCAATCGGCTTTTAGTGCTTATGCTCGCCGATGAGGTGCATAGAATCATATTCTGCTTGATTACGGGCGTGTCGCTTAATCACCATCCACATAATCAAGCTGACCACTACGCCAAAACCGATGATCACGTATTGCACTGGCAAATCCAGCCAAATAAGTAGCGAGTACATTGCAAGCATCGCCAAAACAGAAATATTTTCGTTAAAGTTTTGCACGGCGATAGAGTGGCCTGCTGACATTAATACGTGACCGCGATGCTGGAGTAGCGCATTCATAGGCACCACAAAATACCCAGCTAGCCAACCAACCAAAATCAGCAATAAATAAGCAGGTAACAAATTCAGAGTGACTTGTAATTTGCCAAAACTCAATAAGGGCGTATTTGGCAACATGTCAGAGTTGTAGATTGCCATGACGCAGACCACTAGCCCCATTGCAATTCCATACGGCAGGACGTTTAGTGACTTACGCAAAGGTACTCGCCATGCCGCCCATACGGCACCGCCAGCTACTCCTACGGCAGAGATTGCCTGCAGAATCGCCCCTTGTGAGAGATTCATATGTAGCGCAACTTGAGCCCACTTAATCACAATAAATTGCAAAGTAGCACCAGCACCCCAAAATAAAGTAGTCACTGCCAAGGAGATTTGCCCTAGACGATCATCCCAGAGAGTTTTAAAGCAAATTGCAAAGTCTTTAATCAAGGCGACGGGGTTAGTTTTTTGCGATACATAGCGTGCGCCAGTATCTGGAATCTTGAGGTTGATTAAAGCGGCCACGATATAAATCATCATGATGATGAGAATCGCTGATTCAGCTGGGGTATCAACACCGGTATCAAAGCTTGGCATGTCGAAAGCCAGCAGGCTCTGAGAGACCGTGCTGCTGATTAATACACCACCCAATACAGTGCCCAAAATAATCGAGCCGACGGTAAGTCCCTCGATCCAACCATTGGCAGCTACTAATTTCTCAGGGGGTAGCAATTCGGTCAAAATTCCGTATTTTGCAGGGGAATATGCGGCAGCACCAAGACCGACTATCGCATAGGCGAATAGTGGATGGCTGCCTAAAAGCATCACTACGCAACCAACAAACTTGATTGTGTTGGTAATGAACATGACATTGCCTTTGGGGCGGGAATCTGCAAAAGCACCCACAAAGGCGGCCAGCAGAACATAGGACAATACGAAGAATAATTTGAGTAAAGGGGTCATCCAGGCCGGAGCATTGAGCTGGGCCAAGAGGGCAATTGCTGCTATGAGCAGGGCATTATCAGCAAGCGACGAAAAAAATTGCGCCGCCATAATGATGTAAAAACTGCGGTTCATTCGTACAATCTAGTCATTGATGCAATTAAAACATGAAAGGAGGGGTGGATATGGGTGCTTCAGCTAATAGCCTGATTAATAGACCAATTTTGGCATCTATTCATACTCAGGCCTTTCAGCATAACTTAAACCGTGTTCGAGAGCTTGCTCCTAGCTCCAAGATCTGGTCGGTTATTAAAGCCCGTTCTTATGGTCATGGATTTGAGGCCGCCCTCAAAGGCCTTGGTTCGACCGATGGGTTCGCCTTGTTGGATGTTCAGGATGCTGTTTGGTTGAGGGAGCATGGCTGGCAGGGGCGAATTTTGCTCTTAGAGGGCTTATTTCATGAAAATGAATTGGACCTTGCTCAAGAACTACATTGCGATTTAGTGGTGCATTGTGAAAGCCAGGTTGAGTGGCTTGAACATTACGCAGATAGAGTCCACAAGCCTATTAGTGTTTTTCTCAAAATGAATACTGGGATGAATCGCTTAGGATTAAAGCCTGCTGCCTATAGAACGGCATTTCATCGCCTCCATTCTGCTGGCTTTCGGATGCATCACATGACCCATTTTGCTAATGCGGATCAAATTGATCGGCAGCCTACGGTTGATGATCAGCAAGAGATATTTAATCGGTCTATTGAAGGCTTAGAGGGTCCTACATCTTTAGCTAATTCAGCAGCGATCCTTTGGCATCGGAACTCCTTGGGAGACTGGGTTCGTCCCGGCATCATGCTGTATGGTGCATCACCAACTGGTTTATATCAAGATATTGAGCACGCGCACCTGAAAGCGGTGATGCAGCTACATAGTGAAATCATTGATATTCAAGAACTTCAGGCAGGTGATCGAATTGGATATGGCGGTCGTTATCAGGCTCCAGAGGCAATGCGTGTTGGTATTGTTGCCTGTGGATATGCCGATGGTTACCCACGTCACGCCAAAGACGGTACCCCCGTTTGGGTTGGCAATGATGGGAATGATATTCATGGAGCAATCTGTCCGCTTGTAGGTCGCGTTTCAATGGACATGTTGGCAGTAGACCTGCGTAATATTCCTCACGCAAAGATTGGTAGTGTTGTCGAATTATGGGGTGATCGAGTGCCGGTAGATGAGGTTGCCAGAATGAGCGACACCATAGGCTATGAGTTGCTTTGCGCTGTTGCACCGAGGGTGCCTGTGGCAATTAAGTAATTCCAATTCACTTCACCAAATAAAAANCCTCTATAGCAGTAGGATTTTTTTATTTGAAGGTGTTGGTAAGTTCGCCCCGTAATTACTTATTCCAGATCTGCCACCACTTACGTTCCTTTTGAGCGCGCTGACCGGTTTCTAGCATTTTACTATCGGGGAAATTCAGCTTGAATACGCGGGCAGTATCGTTACTTAATTGAGTCATGCCCAATTTTTCATAAGACTTTGTCAGGATATAGAGCGCTTCTTCAACCGCGGGTGCCCGATCATAATCACGAATCACGAGTTGAGCCCGATTGGCTGCAGCAAGGTAGGCGCCTCGCTGGTAGTAGAAGCGGGCAACAATGACATCAGCCTCAGCCAATGAGTTCACGATATAGCGCATGCGATCTAGGGAGTCTGGCGCGTACTTACTGTCTGGGAATCGCTCTACGACTGTCTTGAAGGATTCAAATGCTTCCTTGGCTGCTTTTGGATCGCGCTCGCTTAAGTCTTGCCCTGTAAAATTGCCGAGCCAACCTAAGTCGTCGTTAAAGGTAATCAGACCTTTGAGGTAGTACGCGTAATCTAAAGTTGGACTACCTTGATGTAACTTAATGAAGCGATCAATTGCAACCAGAGCTTGAGCTTGTTCTTGTGCTTTCCAGTAACAATAGGCCGCATTGATTTGCGCCTGCTGCGAATAAGGTCCAAATGGGAAACGTGCCTCTAACTTATCGAAGTATTTACCGCACTTAGCAAAATCACCATCGTTTAATTTATCGGTTGCCTCTGAATACAACTTTGATTCAGACCAGATATCGGTGTCATCTTTTTGACCATCGCTGCCTGCACATCCGCCCAGTAGGAGTAAGGTGCAAATAAATGCTAGCAGTAGGGCTACTGGAGCAATGCCCAGGCGAGAAAAGTGTTTTTGAGGGGCGAAAGACCCAGCAAGCCTTAAACTGGCGTCTGATATTACGTCGGACATAACTGAAAGGCTCTTTAAGCGTGGCATTGCCGCAAACTCCTGATTCGAATCCCATTGATTATATCGATGAAGAGGATTTCATCTCCCTGGATATTCCCATGGAGATGGCTGGTGAACGCCTAGACAAGGTGCTAGCAGGCTCCTTGCCCGATTATTCCCGAAACCGGCTTAAGACATGGGTAGAGGCGGGGGCTGTCATGGTCGATGGCAAGGTCACTAAAGCCCGTTATTTACTTAGGGGAGGGGAGAGTATTAAGGTATTTCCCCAAGAAATGCCTGAGCAGTACGCCTTTAGTCCCGAAGATATTCCCTTGGATGTTGTTTACGAGGACGATGCGATCATTGTGATCAATAAACCCCCTGGTCTGGTAGTGCATCCGGCGGCCGGGAATTGGTCGGGCACCTTATTAAATGGCCTTTTATTTAAATATCCGGAGCTGAAGTCTTTGCCGCGGGCAGGTATTGTCCATAGATTGGATAAAGATACCTCGGGATTAATGGTGGTTGCTAGAACATCCCAAGCCCAAACTTCACTTGTGAGGCAATTGCAGGAAAGAACGGTTGGCCGTAGATATTTGGCTTTGGTTTGGGGTGAAGCACCCAGTCAAGGTAAGGTCCTTGCCTCGGTTGGCCGGGATCAACGTGATCGACTCAAAATGGCTGCAGGTAGTCCACAAGGTAAGCCTGCTGCAACATTATTTCGTCGCTTAGCCAAAGGAACGTTTAAGGAAATGTCTGTTGCCTTGCTCGAGTGCCGATTGGAAACTGGGCGCACTCATCAAATTCGGGTGCATCTAGAGTCTCTTGGGTTTCCATTATTAGGTGATCCTGTTTATCGCAAAAAGACACCGGGTGTTGCCAAGTTATTGCCTTTTGAGCGCCAAGCTTTGCATGCATTTGCTTTAAGCCTGCAGCACCCTGTAAGCCACGACCTGATTAGCTGCTTCCGTCTACCACCACCTGATTTCATGGGCCTGCTGACTGAGGTTAATTTATCTGAATCTGATCTTCCGCAAGAATCCCTTGTGTTGGCCTCTATTCATAACGAGTCTCGCTCATAACAATGGGTTTAGAGTTTCTAAGGCCGCAATGGCCATGTCCAGAACAAGTTCAGTCTTTGGTTACCACTCGACTTGGTGGTGTTAGTGAATCTCCTTATAGCTCGCTCAACCTTGGAGATCATGTCGGTGATTTATTGGATCACGTCAAAGCCAACAGGGCATTATTAAAAGAGCATCTCCCGACAGATCCAATTTGGCTAAAGCAAGTGCATGGAACTATCGTCAGCACACCCAAGGATCGTGTTTTGGTGGCGGATGCCATTGTCACCAATATCCCAAATGAAGTTTTAGCCATCATGACTGCAGATTGCTTGCCCGTTTTATTTTCAAATAATGCTGGCTCTGTCATTGGCGCTGCCCATGCTGGCTGGAGAGGGCTTAGTGCCGGGGTGCTTGAAAACACTGTCAAAGAAATGAAGAAACTGACTAAGGATGATGATGACAACATCGTTGCTTGGCTTGGGCCCGCAATAGGACCCAATGCTTTTGAGGTAGGTCAAGATGTAGTGGATGCATTTCAGGCTACTGGAATCCTTTATTCAAAGGATGTGTTTAAGGCCATTGCAAGCAAGCCTGGAAAGTATTTAGCAGATCTTTACGAATTAGCCCACGGTCATCTCAAGTCAGTCGGTGTCGATGAGGTTCATGGCGGTAACCATTGCACGGTTACCCAAGCAGATCAATTTTTTTCTTATCGTCGCGATGGTGTAACGGGTAGATTTACTAATCTGATTTGGATTTCCTAATTCAATTAATTGTCATCTGATCGTTTTAAGATGAGGGTAATTACTAGCTTATTCATAAGGCTAGGGTTATTGCGTATAACTCTACGTCTCTTATGGATGGAGAATGTCATAACTTAATACGCGAGACTACTATGTTTGCAGGTATGAATACTGGTGCAACGCCTTCTTTGGCGCCCCACCATATGGCACTAATTCCCCAAGAGCGTTTAGCTGAAATTCAAAAAGAATATTTCACTGAACTTGCGCACATTGCCACTAACCCAGAAGCGATTGAAGTCAAAGATCGTCGCTTTGCCGGTAAGGCTTGGCATTCCTCTTGGAGTAAGGTTATTGCAGCAACCTACCTGCTGAATTCGAAACATCTACTATCTCTTGCTAAGGCTGTAGACACAGATGAGAAAACGCGTCAGAAGATATTGTTCACAACTGAACAAATGATTGATGCGCTCTCGCCATCGAATTTCATCGCAACGAATCCAGAAGTTCTTGAAAATATTATTAGCACCCAAGGACAGTCCATTCAAAAGGGTATTGTCAATTTGCTCGGCGATATGAAAAAGGGCAAAGTATCAATTACTGATGAGACCGCTTTTGAAGTTAGGAAAAAATATAGCTACCACTGAAGGTCATGTGGTGTTTCGTAATGAGTTATTTGAACTGATTCAATACGCACCATTAACTGAAACGGTATTTGAGCGCCCGTACTTAATGGTGCCCCCGTGTATTAATAAGTACTACATCCTTGATCTGCAGCCAGATAATTCCGTGGTGCGTCATATGGTGTCGCAAGGCCATACGGTATTTTTAGTGTCCTGGAAAAATCCTGATGCCTCTATGGCTGAAGTCAGTTGGGAAGACTACGTAGGCAAGGGCGTTATGAAAGCGATAGAAGTTGCCCAGGATATCGGCGCATCTAAGCAAATCAATATTTTGGGATTCTGTGTTGGTGGAACACTTACTTCATCGGCGCTTGCAGTCTTGGCGGCCCGCAATCAACATCCTGCGGCAAGTCTTACGCTCTTCACCACCTTGCTTGATTTCACCAATACCGGCATCTTAGATGTCTTTATTGATGAGGGTATGGTAGAACTCCGCGAAAAATCTATTGGCGGTAAGGGCGGTAAGTACGGAATGATGTCGGGATTAGACCTAGGTAACACATTTTCTTTTTTGCGCCCGAATGATTTAGTTTGGAATTACGTTGTCGAGAATTACCTTAAGGGAAATTCTCCGCCTCCATTTGACCTGTTGTACTGGAATGGGGATTCCACCAATCTACCGGGCAATATGTATTGCTGGTATTTGCGTCATACCTATTTGCAAAATGATTTGATTAAACCAGGCAAAGTCACGATTTGTGGTGAGAAGATAGATTTGGGCAAAATTAACTGCCCAGCTTATTTATATGCATCCCAAGAAGATCATATTGTTCCTTGGCAGTCGGCCTATGAATCGACTCACATTCTGAAGGGAAAAAATCGTTTTGTTCTAGGGGCATCTGGACATATTGCAGGCGTGATTAATCCGCCGGCGAAGAACAAGCGTTACTACTTTGAAAACAATAAGATTGCCCCAACTGCAGCGGAATGGCTTGAAGGATCTAAGCAGATTCCTGGAAGTTGGTGGCCTAACTATACAAAATGGCTTGAGCAATTTGGAGGGGAACAAAAACCAGCAAGCAAAACATTTGGTAATGACAAATATAAAAAGCTGGAAGCTGCACCGGGTGTTTATGTAAAAGAAAAAGCAGCTTAATGAATTGAATTATTAATGAAAATTTTTACAAGGGGAAAGTGATGTCACAAAAAGTCGCATATGTAACTGGTGGTATGGGTGGAATCGGTACCGCTATTTGCCAACGCTTGGCAAAAGATGGTTTTAAAGTTATTGCGGGCTGTGGCCCAAATTCACCACGTAAAGATCGTTGGATTGGCGAGCAAAAAGCTCTAGGCTATGACTTCATTGCCTCAGAAGGCAATGTTTCTGACTGGGATAGTACGGTCGCTGCGTTTGAAAAGGTAAAAGCGGAAGTAGGTCGTGTAGATGTCTTGGTCAATAATGCCGGAATCACCCGAGACAGCGTGTTCCGCAAAATGACGCCTGATGCCTGGAAAGCGGTTATTGATACGAACCTCAATTCATTATTCAATGTAACCAAGCAAGTAATTGATGGCATGGTTGATAACAATTGGGGCCGGATTATTAATATCTCTTCTGTGAATGGTCAAAAGGGCCAATTTGGTCAATGCAACTATTCCACTGCTAAAGCCGGTCTGCATGGTTTTACTATGGCTTTGGCTCAAGAGGTTGCTACTAAGGGTGTAACGGTCAATACAGTATCTCCAGGTTATATTGGTACAGATATGGTCAAGGCCATCCGTGAGGATGTATTGGAAAAAATTGTTTCGGGCATTCCGGTCAAGCGTTTAGGGACGCCCGATGAGATTGCTTCAATTTGCTGTTGGATTGCATCTGAAGATGGTGGTTACGCTACTGGAGCAGACTTCTCCCTGAATGGTGGTATTCATACCGGCTAATTTAGCCAATAATGCAGTATTGCTGCGCTGCAACACGGCTAATTTACCTTTTGGTCAAACTTATGGATAAACTATGCCGATGTTGCGTTGCAGTAATTAGTTAGGATAAAAATGGCTACCCGAAATAAAAGAGCTGGTGAAGATCGCCTCATCAAGAAGTACCCCAATCGTCGTCTCTATGACACCCAAACAAGCACCTATGTCACTTTGTCTGATATCAAAGGTCTTGTGATGACCAGCGAAAACTTTAAAGTAGTTGATGCGAAGACGGACGAAGATCTCACGCGCAATATCCTGCTACAAATTATTTTGGAAGAAGAGGCTGGTGGTGCACCAGTATTTTCAACCCAGATGCTTTCACAAATCATTCGCTTCTATGGAAACTCGATGCAAGGTTTGATGGGTAATTATCTCGAGAAGACAATGCAGTCTTTCGTAGACATCCACAATAAATTAGGCGACCAAACCAAAGGTCTTGGTGCTGGCAGCACTCCAGAGGCCTGGTCTCAAATGCTTAATCTCCAGAACCCTTTGATGCAAGGGTTGATGGGAAATTATATGGAGCAAAGCAAAGACTTATTTGTCAAAATGCAAGAACAAATGCAAGGCTCTCACAATATGTTTGGTAGCTTTCCATTTACGCCCCAGCCAAATAAAGCAGAAAAAGAATAGTTGTGGCGGGGAAAATTGGATTTGTTTCCTTGGGCTGCCCCAAGGCATTGGTAGATTCTGAGTTAATTCTTACTCAATTGAGTGCTGAGGGTTACGAGACCGCTAAAGATTATTCTGGTGCAGATCTTGTAGTGGTGAATACCTGCGGCTTTATCGACTCTGCTGTTGAAGAAAGTCTCTCGGCAATTGGCGAAGCCCTGGCAGAAAACGGCAAGGTTATCGTGACGGGTTGCTTAGGCGCCAGAAAGAATGCTGATGGGAGTGATCTCATTCAAAGCATTCACCCTAAAGTTCTAGCTGTTACTGGCCCACACGCTACCGACGAGGTAATGCAAGCCATTCATTTGCACTTGCCTAAACCGCATGACCCCTTTACCGATTTAGTTCCGCCTGCTGGTGTCAAACTAACGCCTAAGCATTACGCCTATTTAAAGATTTCTGAAGGTTGTAATCATCGCTGCACGTTTTGCATTATTCCTAGTATGCGTGGCGACTTAGTATCGCGTCCTATTGGTGAGGTGTTGCTTGAAGCAAAGCGCCTCTTTGAATCTGGTGTAAAAGAATTATTGGTGGTTTCTCAAGATACCAGTGCTTATGGTGTTGATGTTCAATATCGCACAGGTTTTTGGGATGGCAAGCCAGTCAAAACTAGGATGTTTGATTTAGTTAACGCATTGAATCAAATTGCTAGAGAGCATCAAGCGTGGGTTCGCTTACATTATGTTTACCCATATCCCCATGTTGACGACATCTTGCCTTTGATGGCGGAGTTCTCCGAGCATGGCTATGGTGTTTTACCTTATTTAGATATTCCGCTGCAACATGCTCATCCAGATGTTTTAAAACGAATGAAACGCCCAGCCAGTGGTGAGAAGAATTTGGAGCGTATTTTGGCATGGCGTCAGGCCTGCCCAGATCTCGTGATTCGAAGCACTTTTATTGCCGGCTTTCCGGGTGAGACTGAATTAGAGTTTGAGTATTTGCTGAACTTCTTGGAAGAGGCTCAAATCGATCGTGCGGGTTGCTTCGCCTATTCTCCGGTTGATGGTGCAACAGCAAACCAATTGGATAATCCCGTACCGGATGCCATTCGTGAAGAACGTAGAGCTAGGTTTATGGCTAAGGCAGAGGAAATCTCTATCAAACGCCTTTCTAAAAAAGTTGGCAAACGAATTCAAGTCCTGATAGACCGGGTTGATGAGTCAGGCGGTATAGGAAGAACAATCGGAGATGCCCCTGAAATTGATGGTTTAGTGAGAGTTTTGCCTCCCAGCAAGCCTTCCAAACGCTACCGTACCGGTGAAATCATTCGTGCCACTGTCATTGGCTCCCAAGGGCATGACCTAATTGCCGAAACTTGACGATTGTTATAAAAATACTGTTTGTATCATTAAGTCAGTACAAATTCAGCCCATTCATTGGGCATAGCTAAGGGGATTGATATGAGTCGTGATGTCGTTGTCTTAAGTGCAGTTCGTTCTGCAATTGGTACCTTCAATGGTTCTTTAAGCAGCTTTGAACCTTCAGAGCTCGGCGGAATCGTCATGAAAGAAGCGGTCTCTCGCTCTGGTGTTGATCCTGCGCTGATTAATTACGTAACCGTGGGCAATACGATTCCGACAGATAGTCGTTATGCCTATGTTGCACGTGTTGCAGCCATTCAGGCAGGCTTGCCAATGGAGTCTGTTGCCATGGCACTGAACCGCCTATGTAGTTCGGGTTTGCAAGCGATTGTAACTACTGCTCAGCAAATTATGTTGGGCGATTGTGATTACGGTGTTGGTGGTGGTGTCGAAGTGATGTCACGCGGCATGTATGGTTCACCTGCGATGCGCAGTGGTGCTCGCATGGGTGACACCAAGATGATTGACTTAATGGTAGCTGTATTGACAGACCCATTTGGCGTTGGTCATATGGGCGTTACTGCAGAAAACCTAGTTGAAAAATGGAAGCTAACCCGCGAAGAGCAGGATGCATTGGCTGTTGAATCTCATCGACGTGCCGCAAATGCAATTAAAGAGGGTCGCTTCAAATCCCAAATTGTTCCAATCACGATTAAAACTCGCAAGGGTGACATCGTGTTTGATACGGATGAGCATTGCAAGCCAGATACCACCATGGAAACTCTGGGTAAGATGAAAGCGGTGTTCAAAAAAGAGGGTGGGTCGGTAACGGCTGGTAATGCTTCTGGAATTAACGATGGTGCAGCATTCTTCGTCTTAGCCGATGCAGAAACTGCTAAGAAGGCTGGTCATAAGCCAATCGCTCGCTTAGTTTCTTATGCCGTTGCTGGTGTTCCAAACCACATCATGGGCGAAGGCCCAATTCCTGCCACTAAGCTGGCGCTAGAGCGCGCTGGTCTCAAGTTGGATCAAATCGATGTGATCGAGTCTAATGAAGCATTTGCTGCTCAAGCCTTAGCTGTTACTAAAGGCCTGGGCTTGGACCCTGCTAAAACAAACGTCAACGGCGGCGCAATTGCATTAGGTCACCCCATTGGCTGTTCGGGTGCAGCGATTGCGACAAAGGCGATCCATGAGTTGCAACGTGTTCAAGGTAAATATGCTTTGGTGACTATGTGTATCGGTGGCGGTCAAGGTATTGCAACTATTTTCGAACGCTTATAAGCAAGCAATTTACTGCTGATGACTTAAGCTATAAGCAGTAAGGCAGCATCCAAGCCGACGTGGTCAAAAGCCGCGTCGGCTTTTTCTTTAACGACAGGCTTAGCCAGATAGGCAACACTAATGCCAGAACCATTCATCATGATGAGATCATTGGCGCCATCGCCCATGGTGATTGCGCTTGCCTTGGTGCGGCCTAGAGCACGGCATGCTTCATCTAAATAGGCCGCTTTAGCGGACCCATCGACGATGTTGCCCAACACCCTCCCGGTAAGCTTGCCGTCGATAATTTCTAGTGTGTTGGCCTGTGTCTGCTTAAATCCTAATTGCTGACGCAATTTCTCTGTAAAAAAAGTAAAGCCACCCGAAACCAGGAGCGTATAAAGACCACGCTGATTGGCGCCAGCCAGTAATTCAATTGCGCCTGGGTTAGGCTTCAGACGCTCACGGTAGACAGATTCCAGTGCATCAGCATGAACGCCTTCTAAAAGTGCAACCCGTCTTCGCAAACTCTCTTTGAAATCTTTAATTTCGCCCCGCATAGTAGCTTCTGTAATTTCAGCAACAGCGGATTTCTTGCCTGTGAAATCGGCAATCTCATCGATACATTCAATATTGATCAGCGTGGAATCCATATCCATCGCCAAAACGCATATATCTTGAGGAATCAAATCTGATCTCAGAAAGCAGAGATCCGTTTTATACCCAGTAGCAATGGATCGTAAAGATTCTCTTTGACCTATATCGAGATGTTGATTACTACTCCAGCGCTCTAAATGATATGAGCCATTGGCAGTTTGGTTGCCAATGCTATGCAAGCTAACACCGAATTGCAAAGCGCGATCTTTCAGCTCGAAGACAAGCTTTTCGGAGATGGGGTCTCTAGAAAGAGCTACTAGCGTTTGATGGTTCAGCATGTCTAAATAATAGTGGATATAAAAAGACTTGTTTAGCTAGCTTTGGCGGGGCTAAGCACAGCAGATTCATTTAAACGGCGCAAAACTTGGCGAATGGCATCAAGACGCTGTTCTAACTTCTCAAATTCACGGTCTTTTTGAGGCAATACTTTGAGCTTGTCTTGCCCATTAAGTTGGATATGCTTTGATGATTGAATTAGCTGAATGATCTTCAATGGATCGATTGGCGGGTTGGGGATAAATTGAATTTGAATAGATGCTGGTGTCGCATCAATTTTTTTAATGCCAAAGCCAGTCATTTCTAGTCTTAAGCGGTGTGTTTCATAAAAAGATTTAGCCTGATCAGGTAGGTCACCAAAACGATCTACTAGCTCTTCTCTTAAGCCCATGAGTTCAGAGAAATCGTTACAGCCTGCAAAGCGTTTATACAGAGATAAACGTTCATGCACATCAGGACAGTAGTCATCAGGAAGTAGGGCAGGCACACCTAAGTTGACATCAGTAGTAGCTTGTAATGGAGATAGTAAGTCTGGCTCTTTGCCACTACGCAGGGATTTCACCGCGCGATTGAGCATCTCGGTATACAACTGAAAGCCTATCTCATGAATCTCACCAGATTGTTTGTCTCCCAAAACTTCACCAGCACCCCGAATTTCTAGGTCATGCATAGCTAAGTAGAAACCTGAACCTAACTCTTCCATTGCCTGAATGGCATTTAATCGCAATTGCGCTTGTTTGCTGAGGGCTTCAGGATCAGGAACTAACAGGTAAGCATAGGCTTGATGGTGTGATCTGCCAACGCGACCTCGTAACTGGTGCAATTGTGCCAAGCCAAATTTATCAGCTCGATGCATGATGATGGTATTAGCAGTTGGTACATCAATACCAGTTTCAATAATGGTGGTACACAGCAAAATATTAGTTCGCTGCGTAACAAATTCACGCATGACTGATTCTAGTTCTCGTTCATGCATTTGGCCGTGGGCTACGCTAATACGGGCCTCAGGTATTAGCTCTTGTAATGCGTGTTTTCGGTTTTCAATAGTTTCTACTTCGTTATGTAGGAAATAGACTTGACCACCTCGTTTAATTTCACGCAATACAGCTTCCCGAATAACCCCATCGCCTTCGCGTCTCACAAAGGTTTTGATAGCCAAACGCTTTTGTGGTGCAGTCGCAATAATTGAAAACTCGCGCAAGCCTTCCATTGCCATTCCTAATGTTCTGGGAATGGGGGTCGCTGTCAATGTCAATATATCTACTTCAGCACGCAAAGCCTTCAAAGCATCTTTTTGGCGAACACCAAAGCGATGCTCCTCGTCCACAATGACTAGTCCTAAGTTTGCAAATTGCGTTTCCTTGGAAAGGAGCTTGTGAGTTCCAATAATGATGTCAGCGTCGCCCTTAGCAATCGCCTCTAAAGCAGCATTAATTTCTTTAGTAGTTTTAAACCGGGATAACTCCACAATGCGAACCGGCCAATCTGCGAAGCGATCCTTCCAGGTGGCTACATGTTGCTCTGCTAGTAGAGTGGTTGGGGCCAAGATAGCGACTTGCTTACCTCCCATTACGGCGACAAAGCTCGCTCGTAAGGCAACTTCAGTTTTACCAAAACCAACATCCCCGCAGACTAGGCGATCCATCGGGGTGCCGCTGGTCATATCACCAATGACTGCTGCAATTGCATTGGCTTGATCGGGCGTTTCCTCAAAGCCGAAACTTTCTGCAAATGCTGCATAGTCGTGTGCTGAAAATTCAAATGCATGGCCTTTCCGTATTGCTCTAGCAGCATAGAGCCCCAGAAGTTCAGCAGCAGTATCTCGTATTTGTTGAGCAGCTTTGCGTTTAGCCTTATCCCATTGACCCGAGCCCAACTGATGAAGCGGTGCCGAGTCTGGATCTGAGCCTGCATAGCGAGTCACCATCTGTAGTTGTTGAACAGGCACATACAAGGTGGCTTGCCCAGCATATTGAAGGTGCAAAAACTCTTCAAAGATGGGGGCCTCTTTGGGTGGCGCAAGATTCAGTAGCACTAGACCTTGATAGCGTCCTATGCCATGCTCTGCATGAACTACTGGATCGCCGATCTTTAGCTCAGATAAATCCTTGAAAAGCATATCTGGATCGGCACTTTCAGATCCTTTGCTCTTACGTCTTTGTCTTGCGGTAGAGGTGAATAGCTCCGCCTCTGTAAGAACCAATAGATTTTCAGCTTGCCAGAGAAAACCATTGAATAGCGGGGCGGTGACAAGCCCAAAGAGAGAGTCGCTCTTCACAAAATCAGCAATTCCCTCGAAGCTTTCAGGCCTCAATGGATAGAGCGCCTTGCCATCCTGGCCAGTAACGGAATTACTCTCTTCTAATAGTTGACGGATTGATTCCTTACGGCCGGCACTATCGCTGCAGATCAGTACGCGAAGCCTCTCTTTTTTAACCACTTCTCGTAAACGAGAAATTGGATCTGCATCGCGGCGGTGTACTGCGATATCGGGAACGGGAAGAAACTGATTTGCATTATTTTCTTCATTGTCTAAAACCAAACGTGCGAAGGGTTTAGAGGTGGTGAAGAATTCATCAACGTCTAGAAAAAGTTCCTTGGGCTGAAGAATAGGGCGATCTAAATCATGCTTGAGGAATTCATACCTTGAAAGGGTATCTTTCCAGAAACTGCGTATCGCTTCTTCTACATTGCCAATACTCACCAGCCAAACTGGATCACCCGTTCTTGGAAAGTAATCAAATAGATTGGACTGTTCTTCAAAAAATAGTGGCAGGTAGGATTCGATGCCCGCACTTGGGATGCCTAAATTGGCATCTTTATAAATTGAGCAGCGGGTTGGATCACCCTCAAAGACCTCTCGCCAACGGCCCCTGAAGGACGTCCGGGCTGCATCATTAAAGGGAAACTCATGTCCCGGAAGTAAGCGAACTTCTTTAACTGGGTACAGGCTGCGTTGGGTATCAGGGTCAAAAGATCGAATTTGTTCAATTTCATCGCCAAACAAATCTAGGCGGTAAGGTAGGGTAGATCCCATGGGAAATAAATCAATTAAACCGCCGCGAATACTATATTCCCCTGGGCGCATCACGGCGCTGACAGGATCGTAGCCGGCCTGCTGTAACTGCAGTTTTAATGCCGCTTCATTGAGTTTGTCACCTTGTCTAAAGAAGAAGGTATGACCAGATAAAAACTGTGGAGGGCCTAAGCGTTGCAGTGCTGTGGTTACAGGCACCAACACAACATCACAGCTACCGTTTAGTAACTCATATAGAGTGGCTAGGCGCTCTGAGACTAAATCTTGGTGCGGTGAGAAATGATCATATGGAAGAATTTCCCAGTCTGGCAGTAGGCGAACTCTAAGTTGGGGCGCAAAACTAGGGATTTCTTCTAGGAGTCTTTGGGCTTCCTGTGCCTGCGCACAAAAAACCACCATGACAGAGAAATCATTGCGGTAGCGCAGGGCAGCTTGAGCCAAAAGAGCTGCATCTCCCGATCCAACTAGGCCTGAAAAGGTAAAGCGCTGCCCAGCCCGTGGCGCGGGTATGGGGGGTGCTGGATTTAATGCATCAGACATCTACGCTCATTATAGAATCAGGTATGAGTTCAGGAATCCAAACCCTCCCGAAATGTCACGCACTCTTGCCTACGGCAGGAACAGGCTCGCGCTTAGGCGGAGAGCTTCCCAAGCAGTTTCAGCAACTCGCTGGTAAGCCGATGTTGGCTCATGCCATAGAGGCATTTATGCAATGCCCTCATATTGAATCCATCTGGATCGGGGTATCTCCAGCGTTTATTGACAACCCGAGCCTCAAAAATCTTTCCAAAGGAAATAAACCAATTTATTTCTTGCCAACGGGTGGCCCTACTCGACAAGAGACTGTTCGCAATACCTTGGCTGCTTTACTAAAGTCTGGGCTTGCGGATCAGGATTGGGTATTGGTTCATGATGCTGCTAGGCCTGGTATCACCCCCGAGTTAATTGAGAAACTCATCACTGCCGTACAACAGTCTGAATCAGGAGGGCTGCTGGCAGTTCCTCTGGCGGACACCTTAAAGCAAGCAGATTTAGATTCTGTGGTCGCAGGTAATCTACCTCATGCTGAAAAAACGATTCCTCGAGAGCATCTTTGGCAAGCTCAAACTCCGCAAATGTTTGGCTTGAAGAAACTACACTCTGCAATTGACGAGGCCATACGTCTAGAGGCTGATATTACTGATGAGGCAAGTGCCATGGAATTGGCCGGCATCAAACCACTATTGATTGAAGGCGCATCCCGCAACTTCAAGGTAACAAATCCTGCGGATTGGGATTTGATGGAGCGCTTATTAAGTTCACACCAAAAATAATATGACCCAAAGCAATTCTCACATCCCGCAATTCCGTATTGGTCAAGGTTATGACGTGCATGCCCTGGTGGCTGATCGTCAATTAATTCTTGGTGGTGTTCATGTCCCTTACGAGAAGGGGTTGCTAGGACACTCTGATGCGGATGCTTTATTACATGCATTAACAGATGCGCTCTTGGGAGCTGCAGGCTTAAATGACATTGGCCAATTATTTCCAGATACTGATCCTCAGTTTAAAGGTATGGATAGCCGCATTTTGCTCAGAGCAGCCTTACAAAAGGTTCAAGCAGCTGGCTACCATGTTGGAAACGTGGATGCCACGATTATTTGTCAGAGGCCTAAGTTAGCTAATTACTTGCCCGAGATGGTGCGTAATATTGCTGCAGATCTGGCTGTCACACCGAGCCATGTAAACCTGAAAGCAAAGACAAATGAATCCCTTGGACATCTCGGTAGAGGAGAGGGCATTGCTGTTCATGCTGTTGCTTTGCTCTATAAGGTCTAATTACTAACTTAAACACTTACTGGAGTCATGCATGGGTAATTCCATTGATCAAGTTGCGCTTAAACAATTATTTATAGATGCTCGCACGCACAATGCGTGGCAACAAAAATCCGTAAGCGATGATCAACTGAAGCAGATATACGATCTGTTTAAATACGCTCCAACCTCAGTCAATTGCAATCCGGCCCGCATTGTCTTCGTCAAGAGTTTGGCAGAAAAAGAGCGCTTAGTTGCTTGCGTTAACCCTGGTAATGTCGATAAAACGAGAAATGCCCCGGTGACAGCGATTGTTGGTATGGATCTCGATTTTTATGAGGCTCTGCCTACATTGTTTCCCCATGCAGATGCGAAGAGCTGGTTTGTGGGAAAAGAGGGCTTCATTCAATCAACTGCCTTCAGAAATTCAAGCCTTCAAGGTGCCTACTTGATCTTAGCAGTAAGAGCTTTGGGGCTAGATTGCGGTGCCATGAGTGGTTTTGATGCAGAAAAGGTAAATGCGGAGTTTTTCCCCAATGGCAGGGTAAAAGTGAACTTTTTACTCAATATTGGATACGGGGACAGCTCTAGCTTGTTGCCACGTCAACCCCGCCCATCCTTTGATGAGGCCTGCAAGATCCTCTAGAGCCCTAAGCATTGTAGAATTATGGTCTTTAGAGTGAAGTTTAAGCGTGGCAGTGTTTGCGGATATTCGCGAGGATGGCGAAATTGGTAGACGCACCAGGTTTAGGTCCTGACGCCAGAAATGGTGTGGGGGTTCGAGTCCCCCTCCTCGCACCACAAGATTGCTACTTGGCTTGGACTTCACATTTCCAGATCTTCAATTAAGAGACGAGAATGGCTGTGCAGATAGAAAATTTAGGTTCGTTAGACCGCAAAATGACTTTGGAATTCGCTCGTGCCGATTTGGTAAAAGCGCGTGAAGCTCGTTTGGCCAAAATTGGCAAGACTATGAAGGTGGCTGGCTTTCGTCCAGGTAAAGTGCCTAAGAACATGGTTGAAAAACAATACGGCATGCAAGTCGATTTCGAACTGCAATTTGACAAAGCCTCTGAGCTCTTTTATGAGCAAAGTCAAAAAGAAGGAATTGCTCTTGCTGGTCAACCACGTCTTGAGCCTAAAAGTGAACTCGATGCAGACAAAATTGTTTTCGATGCATTTTTTGAGGTGTTGCCTGAAGTAAAGATTGGAGATTTCAGCAAAGCTGAGGTGACTAAACACACTACAGAAATTGGCGAAGCTGAGATTGATCGTGCGCTTGACGTTTTACGCAAACAGCAAGTTCACTACCATCCACGCGGCGAAGCTGGTCCGCATGGTGATGGCGGTTCAAACACAGCGGCACAAAATGGGGATCAAGTAGTAATCGATTTTGTGGGCAAGATTGATGGTGTTGAGTTTGCGGGCGGCAAAGCAGAAAACTTTGAATACGTTTTAGGTGAAGGTCGCATGCTTCCTGAATTTGAAGCGGCTACATTGGGTCTTAAAGCAGGTGAAAGCAAATCTTTCCCATTAAGCTTTCCAGCTGATTACCACGGTAAAGACGTTGCGGGCAAAACTGCTGAGTTCACTATCACTGTAAAGTCTGTGAACTGGGCACACTTGCCAGCAGTTGATGATGCATTTGCGCTCTCCTTAGGAGTCACTGAAGGCGGCGTTGCAAAGATGCGTGAAGAAGTTAAGCAAAATTTAGATCGCGAAGTTAAGCGTCGTATTACTTCATTGTTGAAAAACGAAGTAATGGATAAGATCAATGACTTATGTGAGTTGGATGTTCCAAAATCTCTGGTTGCATCTGAACAAGAGCGTTTAGTTGAAGGGGCTCGTCAAGACCTCATGCAGCGCGGCGTTCCTAATGCTAAAGATGCTCCAATTCCCCCAGAGATTTTTGCTGAGCAAGCCCAAAAACGCGTTCGTCTTGGTTTGATCTTGGGTGACTTGGTCAAGAAAAATAACCTTGCTGCTACAGCTGATCAAATTAAAGCTGAGATCGACGAGCAGGCTGCAACTTACGAAGATCCAAAAGAAGTGGTTCGTTGGTTCTATAGCAATCCAAGCCGCCTCAAAGATATCGAAAACTTGGTCTTGGAAGACAACGTAATTAAGCATTTCACCTCACAGGCCAAAGTGAACGATAAAGCAATCAGCTTTGAAGAATTAAGCAAGCTAAACTAAGTCCATCCATCTATCTAAAAGGGCGTACACATGAATCAGAACCATTTTCAATCTGAAAATTTTGAACCAAAAGGATTGGGTCTGGTTCCGATGGTGATTGAAACCTCTGGACGAGGTGAGCGCGCGTACGACATTTACTCTCGCTTATTAAGAGAGCGTGTTGTTTTCTTGGTGGGCGAAGTGAATGATCAAACAGCGAATCTAGTCATTGCTCAGCTGTTGTTCCTTGAGAGCGAAAATCCAGACAAAGATATCTCCCTTTATATCAATTCTCCGGGTGGTTCTGTCTCTGCAGGTTTGGCAATCTACGACACCATGCAATTCATTAAACCCCACGTAAGCACTCTGTGTATGGGTATGGCAGCTAGTATGGGTGCATTTTTGTTATGTGCTGGCGAGAAGGGTAAGCGGTATGCGCTGCCAAATTCTCGCGTAATGATCCATCAACCATTGGGCGGTGCCCGTGGTCAAGCCTCTGATATTGAAATTCAGGCTCGTGAGATTTTGTACTTGCGTGAGCGATTAAATAAGATTTTGGCTGATCGTACAGGCCAATCAATTGAAACCATTGCAAAAGATACTGATCGTGACAACTTTATGTCTGCTGAGCAGGCACGTGAATATGGCTTGATCGATAAAGTCATTGAAAAACGTCCCTAAGCCTTAGACCCCACTTTACTAATTGAGCGAATATTTTGAGCGACACCACTTCCAATTCAGCTGACAAAATTTTGTATTGCTCTTTCTGCGGCAAGAGTCAGCATGAGGTGAAGAAGTTAATCGCTGGCCCATCGGTATTTATTTGCGATGAGTGTATTGATCTTTGTACAGACATCATTCAAGAAGAAATCGCGAAACTTCCTAAGGAAGAGGGCGATGATTCGCTGCCTACGCCGCATCAGATTCGTGAGAACCTCGATCAGTATGTGATTGGTCAAGACCATGCTAAGAAAACCTTGGCAGTTGCCGTATACAACCATTACAAGCGCTTGCAGTATTTGCCAAAGCCTAAGAAGGAAAAGTTGGATAAGGATGGCAAGCCTGTTGAAGCCTTAGATAAAAAAGAAACTAAAGCGCCAGCCAAGGCGATTGTGGATGGAGTTGAATTAGCAAAAAGTAATATTTTGCTCATTGGCCCAACAGGATCTGGCAAGACTTTGCTTGCTCAAACTCTTGCGCGGATGCTTGATGTGCCCTTTGTCATGGCTGATGCAACTACCTTGACTGAAGCTGGCTATGTTGGTGAAGACGTAGAGAATATTATCCAAAAGCTTCTACAGGCTTGTGATTACAACGTAGAAAAAGCTCAACGTGGCATTGTGTATATTGATGAGATCGATAAGATTTCACGTAAGTCTGATAACCCATCAATTACTCGTGACGTATCGGGTGAAGGTGTCCAACAGGCCTTACTCAAGCTAGTTGAAGGCACCATGGCTTCGGTGCCACCACAAGGTGGTCGCAAACATCCTAACCAAGATTTCCTGCAGGTTGATACGACTAATATTTTGTTCATCTGCGGCGGCGCATTTGATGGCTTAGAGAAAGTCATTCAGCAACGCACAGCAAAAACAGGTATTGGCTTTAATGCTGCTGTTCCAGGTAAGGATGATCGCGGTGTCAGTGATCTACTCATTGAAGTTGAGCCAGAAGACCTCATTAAGTTTGGTTTGATCCCAGAATTGATTGGCCGCTTACCTGTTGTGGCGACTTTGGCACAGCTAGATGAAGAGGCTCTAATCCAGATTTTGACTGAGCCTAAAAATGCTCTCGTTAAGCAATACCAAGCACTTCTCACGATGGAGGGCTCTGAGCTTGAAGTACGCCGAGAAGCTCTTTCAGCGATTGCTAAGAAGGCAATTGCTCGCAAAACAGGTGCTCGCGGCCTTAGATCTATCCTCGAGGGCTCTTTGATGGATGTGATGTATGACCTACCTTCACTTAAGAATGTCCAGAAGGTGGTGATCGATGAATCAAGCATTGCTGAGGGTGGAAAGCCCTTGCTGGTTTACAAACAAGATCTCGATCAAGCGGATTTAAGCAAAAAAGCCTGATTTATCAGGGTTTTCGCTATTTTGGGGGCATTTTTGCCCCTTTTTTGCACTTTTCCCCCTTGAATTTCTCAGAGAGCTACCCATATAGGTAGTATGCTACTCAAGAATAATGTCTGTATTTAGTGGTGATTTAATTAAATAGCCCTAGAAAAAGACTATTGAGGATTGACTACTTTGGAGGAATTGCCCTATGCCTGGCCACTTATTACTACCCTCTGAACCGATTCAACTACCTTTGCTCCCTTTAAGGGACGTAGTTGTGTTTCCTCATATGGTGATCCCTTTGTTTGTGGGTCGCCCCAAATCCATCAAAGCGCTTGAAGCAGCCATGGAAACCGGTAAAAACGTTCTTTTAGTGGCTCAAAAGACAGCTGCTAAGGATGAGCCTGGCATCGAAGATCTTTATGAGGTGGGCTGTATTGCCAATATCCTCCAGATGCTAAAACTGCCTGATGGCACGGTGAAGGTGCTTGTTGAGGGTGTTCAGCGTGCTGAAGTGAGTCAAATTGAAGATAGCCTTGGCTATTTCAATTGTGAGGCAACGCCTACTGCAATGAATGTAATTGACGCGCATGAGACGGAGGCACTTCGTCGCGCGATCATGGCGCAGTTCGATCAGTACGTAAAACTGAATAAAAAAGTCCCACAAGAAATTCTTTCATCGCTTGGCGGTATCGATGATCCAAGCCGTTTAGCCGACACTATTTGCGCTCACTTACCAGTTAAGCTCGAACAAAAGCAGCGCTTACTCGAGATGACTGATGTTGTTCAGCGTCTTGAAAGTTTATTAGCTGATCTCGAAAGCGAAATCGATATTCTTCAAGTAGAAAAACGTATCCGTGGTCGCGTTAAGCGTCAGATGGAAAAGAGTCAGCGTGAGTATTACTTGAACGAACAAGTCAAAGCGATTCAAAAAGAATTAGGTGAGGGCGAAGAGGGTGCTGATCTCGAGGAGCTCGAAAAGCGTATTAAAGCCGCTCGCATGCCTAAGGAGGCTTTGAAAAAGGCTGAGTCAGAGCTGAAGAAACTTAAGTTGATGTCACCGATGTCAGCTGAGGCTACTGTCATCCGTAACTTCATTGATACCTTGGTTAATCTTCCTTGGAAGAAAAAAACTAAGATCAATAATGATCTGTCTAATGCTGAGAAAGTATTGGATGAAGATCACTATGGCTTAGATAAAGTCAAAGAACGTATTTTGGAGTACCTCGCAGTTCAACAGCGAGTTGATCGAGTGAAGGCCCCGATTCTTTGCTTGGTTGGCCCTCCTGGTGTTGGTAAAACCTCTCTAGGTCAATCGATTGCCCGCGCTACGAATAGAAAATTTGTTCGTATGGCTTTGGGTGGCGTTCGCGATGAATCTGAAATTCGAGGCCATCGTCGAACTTATATTGGCTCTATGCCAGGCAAGATCCTCTCAAGCCTCACTAAAGTAGGCGTTCGCAATCCATTATTCCTGTTGGATGAGGTGGATAAGATGGGCATGGACTTCCGTGGCGATCCTGCCAGCGCCTTACTTGAGGTATTGGATCCAGAGCAGAATCACACCTTTCAGGATCACTATGTCGAAGTAGATTTTGATCTATCTGATGTCATGTTCGTGGCAACCTCGAACTCTTTGAATATTCCTGGACCATTACTTGATCGCCTGGAGATCATTCGCTTGGCAGGATACACAGAAGATGAGAAGACTAGCATTGCTGTGAATTATCTGATCCCAAAACAAATCAAAAATAATGGTTTGAAAAAGGATGAATTAAAGATTGAAGAAAGCGCTGTGCGTAACATGATTCGTTACTACACCCGTGAAGCCGGCGTACGCTCTCTAGAAAGAGAAATTAGCAAGATTTGCCGCAAGGTAGTTAAGCTTTTGCTCTTGAAAAAAGAGGCTGCACCAGTTGTTGTCAATGCAGATAATTTAGAGAAGTTTTTATCTGTTCGCATGTATGACTTCGGTTTAGCTGGTAAGGAGAATCAAGTTGGGCAAGTCACAGGCCTTGCGTGGACTGAAGTTGGCGGCGATCTGCTGACCATTGAGGCTGCAACAATGCCTGGCAAAGGGGTTATCACTCGCACTGGCTCTATTGGTGATGTAATGAAAGAATCCGTTGAGGCAGCTCGTACAGTTGTTAGATCTAGGGCGAAGCGTCTTGGTATTGCTGATGAAGCTTTTGAGAAGAAAGATATTCATATTCACTTTCCTGATGGCGCAACTCCAAAAGATGGTCCATCTGCTGGTATTGCGATCACTACCGCTTTGGTTTCGGTATTCACCGGAATTCCTATTCGCTCAGATGTTGCGATGACTGGTGAAATCACCCTACGCGGTGAAGTTCTGCCGATTGGCGGCTTGAAAGAGAAGTTATTGGCAGCACATCGTGGTGGCATTAAGTTGGCATTAATTCCGGAAGAGAATGTAAAGGATTTGATCGAGATTCCGGATAACGTCAAGAATGCTATAGAGATTGTTCCTGTACGTTGGATAGATAAAGTGCTTGAACTTGCTCTAGAGCGGATGCCAGAGGCCTTGCCTGAGCCTACCCCTGAGGAGTTGGCAAAGAAGGCGTCAGAAGCCAGTAAAGCAAGCGGAAACGTTCCTTCCGGGGATGTTCTCAAGCACTAAGCTAATTAGAGGGCGGATCTAAACCCGCCAATCGAATCCTCTAATCCAGGGTCCGTTTGGCGGTATTTCATCCAGAAATCTTTGCTTGGGTTACAATCTCACCTGTAATATTTTGGGGCGCTTAGCTCAGTTGGTAGAGCGTCTGCCTTACACGCAGAATGTCGGGAGTTCGAGCCTCTCAGCGCCCACCAAAGTATTTATCTTGAAGCCTTTTCTTGGCTTTCTGGCAGTAAATTCCCTCCGCCTAGTAAACTCATGCTGTTCCGCGCTTTTTACCGCGCCATTACTAATATTTACTAGCGAATTTATTCATGTTCGATACCGTCCGTAAGCATCAAAAATTACTCCAGCTTGTGCTGATGTTATTCATCGTTCCATCCTTTGTAATGTTTGGGATTTCGAGCTACTCAGGCTTCATGGACAAAGAAACTGACTTGGTTAAGATAAACGGCAAACCTATTACTACCCAAGAAGTAGATAACGCTGCTAAGCGCCAAGCTGAAAGAGTTGGCGGCAATATGCAGATTGCTCAAAGCCTTCAATTTAGACAGGCCATTCTGAATGAATTACTTCAGCAACGTATTTTGGGTTTCGCTGTAATTAATCTTCGCCTTCAAGTTGGTAAAGAAGCTTTGATTAAGAGTTTGCAGGGTATCCCGCAAATTCGTGCCTTGTATCGCCAAGATGGCAGTTTTGATGATGCCCGTTTTAAACAATTACTTGCAAGCAATGGTTTAAATGAAGAGCAGTTCTATGCAAGTCAGGCATTTGATCTCAAGATTGGTCAGCTTGTTAATTCTGTCGCCCGAACTGAATTGGCTACACCAAAGCTCTCGGAAATTGTTTCCACTCTTTATGAAACTGAGCGTCAGGTTCAATCTTTGGCATTTGATGCCAAGGACTACCTCAATAAGGTCAACCCAAGTCAGGACGAGCTGCAAGCCTTTTACAACGCAAATGCCAAACTGTTCGAAATCCCGGAGTATGTCGACGTTGAGTACATCGTTCTCAAAGCCGACCCTAAAGAGGACGCTAAGGTATTTAGCGATAAGGCTGACCAGTTTGCCAACATTACTTATGACCAGTCTGACAGTCTGAAGCCTGCTGCTGATAAATTAAGACTCAGCATTCAGTCTCAAAAAGGCTTAACACGCGGTGGTGTAGCAGGCGTAGCGAAAGATCATCCGCTTTCTAACCCTAAGGTTATGCAGTCCTTGTTTAGTGATGAGGCTATTAAAAACAAACGGAATACCGAGGCAGTGCAAACAGCGCCAGGTGTTTTTGTATCTGCACGTGTGATTACTTTCCATCCTGCTCAGATCATGCCTTACAAAGATGTTGCTGCTGAAGTAAAACGTCAAGTTAGTCAACGTGCCGCCGAGAAATTAGCGGTTGCTGCTGCAGCTGAACGTTACAACGTATTGGAAAAGGATCCCAAAAGTTCCGCGGGCTTTGGTAATCCAATTTGGGTATCACGCAATAAGCCTGCGAATTTGATTGGCCCCGCATTAGATGATGTGATGTCTATCAATCCAGACAAATTCCCTGCGGTGGTTTCTATAAATAACCCAGGGGTAGGTGCCACCTTGTATCGGGTTGATCAAGTGCGTCAGCCTACCGGGGTGGATGACAAGATCCATAAGGCTCAGGCCCAGCAGATTCAAGCATTAGGGGCTCAATCAGAGTTTGCAAGTTTTATGGCCTACTGGCGTGATGCTGCAAGCGTTAAAGTAATTAATCCCTTAAAGCCACTTAACAGTGGCTCCGGAAGTTAACTGGGCATAGTTACTGCGCTTGAAGTAGTTTTTGATATGGGGCCAGAGCGCCCCATACGTTTTTAAAGAGAATGCTTTGTGCTGCAGTGTTTGGGTGAATATTGTCTGCCTGAAACAATTCTCTATTTGAAGCAATGCCTGCAAGAAAAAATGGCAGTAGCGCAACTCCCTCTTTACTGGCTAGGGCAGGGTACAGCTCCTTAAATTGTTTTGTATATTGCTGTCCGTAATTAGGCGGTATTTGCATGCCGAACAATAGAACCTTAGCCCCAGAGTCTTTACTTAATTGAATCATTTTGCGTAGATTCATGGTGGTTTGCTCCAGAGATAGGCCTCGTAAAGCATCATTTGCTCCTAGCTCTAATAAAACAATGCCAGGCTTTTTGGATTCCAATAAAGCAGGTAGTCGGTTGAGGCCGCCTGAACTGGTTTCACCACTAATACTGGCATTAAAGACGCTCCATGGGCTAGCTTGCTTTTGGAGCTGTACTTCTAGCAATTTGACCCAACCAGCACCTCTCGGGAGTCCGTATTCTGCCGAAAGGCTATCACCCATCACTAGGATGACAGGATTGGCATTGGCTACAGATGTAAATGGAATTAACAGGCAAAATAAGCCTGTAAGTAGCAATTCCTTAATTAAAAGGGTCAAGCGGTAACAATTCATTTATGAGTATTCCAGCAAGCGTATTAAGTGCAAATCATCTTGGCCAACAAGTTCTATCAAGCGATGGTGCTTTAACTATTTTGCACGACATTGGTTTTGATATTGCACAAGGCGAGAGCGTTGCCATTACTGGTGCCTCCGGGTCGGGAAAAAGCACCTTACTCGGCCTATTGGCCGGTTTAGATTTGCCAAGCTCTGGCAATGTCAGATTGATGGGACATGATCTAAATCAACTAGACGAGGATGGTCGGGCAAAGCTACGCGCAGCCCATGTGAGTTTTGTATTTCAATCCTTCCAACTGCTATCCCATTTAACAGCGCTTGAAAATGTCATGCTCCCAGCTCAACTGCTTGGTCGAAAAGACGTAAAAGAGGATGCTAGAGCCTGGCTGGAGCGTGTTGGGCTAATGGGGCGTCTCAATCATTTCCCTAAAACCCTTTCTGGAGGAGAGCAGCAACGCGTTGCCTTGGCAAGAGCCTTTATTACCAAACCTCAAATCCTTTTTGCTGATGAGCCGACGGGTAGTCTTGATGAGGCTAGTGGGGAGCGGGTTATTAAGCTCCTTTTTGAGTTAAATCAGGCCAGTCAATCCACTTTAGTCTTGGTCACCCATGATTCTGCCTTGGCCAGTCGGTGCCAACGGCAATTACATCTTCAGGGTGGGCGGCTGCTGTAGGCAAAACCTTATAATCTAGGGATGTCTTTTTTCCATTTTTTGCCAGGCGCAGATGCGCTTTCCTCCTTTCGTCAACAGCGACTTTTAGCCTCTTTAGCATCGCAAGGCGTGGCTCTAGAGTCTATCGAGGCTCAGTACTTACATTTCATTTGGTCTGAGCAGCAGCTGAGCACACAAAATCAAGAGGTGCTTGAAAGCCTTTTGACTTATGGCCAAGCTTTTGTCTCTAGTATTAGCCAAGGTAAATCTTGGTTTGGCAAAGGTTCGGGCGATATACAGGGAGCAATTGTTATTCCTCGCCTTGGAACCGTATCTCCATGGGCAAGTAAAGCAACAGATATTGCCCAGCAGTGCGGATTAAATGTATTGAGGGTTGAGCGCGGCGTTCAGTTTTCATGGAAGAGTAAAAAAGCGTTAAGCCCAGCCCAAACTCAATTGGTATTAAGTGCGATTCATGATCGAATGACAGAAGCTGTTATCGACTCAGTGGATGCTGCCAATGCGCTCTATCAGACTTTAGATGATCGTCCATTAACGCGCATACCTGTCTTAACAGAGGGTAGGGGTGCTTTAGACAAAGCCAATCAAGAATTAGGTCTCGCACTCTCTGATGATGAAGTTGCCTACCTTACCGAGAACTTCATTCGCTTGAAACGCAACCCCAGTGATGTAGAGCTGATCATGTTTGCGCAAGCTAATAGCGAACACTGTCGCCATAAGATTTTTAATTCCAGCTGGACCATTGATGGAGATGATCAAGAGCGTTCTTTGTTTGCCATGATTCGAAATACCCATCAACTGCAGCCAGAAGGTACGATTGTTGCTTATTCCGATAACTCAGCGGTGATGGTGGGTTGTGAATCAGAAACTTGGGTTCCCCAGGGAGCTGATCATCGCTATGAAAAAGCTACGCGTTTAGTCCATACCTTGATGAAGGTTGAAACTCATAATCACCCAACAGCAATAGCGCCTTTTCCAGGCGCCTCTACTGGAGCGGGCGGAGAAATTCGAGATGAGGGTGCTACTGGTATTGGCGGGCGTCCTAAAGCGGGTTTAACAGGCTTTTCAGTTTCAAACCTCAATATTCCTGGCACTGATCTTCCATGGGAGAGTGAGCAATACGGTAAGCCTGAGCGAATTGCCACACCTTTGCAAATCATGATTGATGGCCCGCTTGGTGGTGCTGCATTTAATAACGAATTCGGGCGCCCAATTTTGGGTGGTTACTTCCGTGTCTTTGAGCAAACATTAGAAGGCACACGGCGCGGTTATCACAAACCCATCATGATTGCGGGCGGTATCGGTAGTATTGACTCTATTCATACTGAGAAAAAGGCAATTCAGTCCGGTCACCTCTTAATTCAATTGGGCGGCCCTGGTATGCGTATTGGCATGGGTGGTGCAACAGGTAGTTCTGTTGCCACTGGCACCAACACTGCTGACTTAGATTTTGATTCTGTTCAACGTGGTAATCCAGAGATGGAACGTCGCGCACAAGAGGTCATCAATGCTTGCCGAGCACTAGGAGACAATAATCCAATCGTATCAATCCATGATGTTGGTGCAGGCGGTCTGTCTAATGCATTCCCGGAGTTAGCTGATGGAGCGGGTTTGGGAGCGAAGTTCAAGCTGCGCAGCATTCCTCTTGAAGAGAGTGGCATGAGCCCCGCAGAGATTTGGTGTAACGAATCTCAAGAACGTTATGTGCTGGCTATTGAGTCTAAGCATTTAGATTTATTCAAGTCTTTCTGTGAGCGTGAGCGTTGTCCGTTCGCAGTAGTTGGAGAGGCGACAACAGAGCGTCAGCTACAACTAGCCGACTCAAAGCAAGACGCGGGAACAGATGCTTCATTACCTATCAATATGCCGATGGAGGTATTGTTGGGTAAGCCACCACGGATGCATCGTGATGTAAAACGTGTGTCACAAGAATTTACTGAACTAGATGTTACCGATGCTGATTTAGCGCAATCAATTGCCTGGGTATTGCAACAGCCAACTGTTGCCAGCAAATCATTTTTGATCACGATTGGGGATAGAACGGTTGGGGGGTTAAATGCTCGCGATCAGTTCGTTGGCCCATGGCAAGTGCCTGTCGCAGATTGTGCGGTAACGCTAATGGATTACAAAGGCTATCGCGGTGAAGTGATGACTATGGGTGAGCGTACCCCAGTTGCCGTGATTGATGCCCCTGCAGCAGCGCGAATGGCGGTTGGTGAAGCCATTACGAACTTGCTTGCTGCCGATATTCGTCGCCTTGAGGATGTAAAACTCTCAGCAAACTGGATGGCTGCCTGCGGCGCTCCAGGTGAAGATGCTAAGTTATACGATTCTGTGAAAGCAGTTGGAATGGAATTGTGTCCAGCCCTAGGAATTTCGATTCCGGTAGGAAAAGACTCTTTATCGATGGCGACTGAATGGCGTGATGGTAGTCAAGCCAAGAAGGTTGTTTCACCAGTCTCTTTAATTATTTCCGCTTTTGCATCCGTACAAGATGTGCGTAAAACAGCTACTCCATTATTGAAGCTAAAAAATAATGATGGCTCAGCCTTAGAAACCGAATTGATCTTAATTGACCTGGGCCGTGGCAAAAATCGTATGGCTAGCAGTATCTTGGCCCAAGTTTTAAACCAATCAGGCAAAACAGCCCCCAATCTTGATAATCCTGAGGATCTCAAGGCGCTAGCTGCTGCCATTATCGAATTACGTAAAGAAAATAAATTGCTGGCCTACCATGATCGTTCTGATGGTGGCTTATTCGCTTGCGTTTCAGAAATGGCATTTGCTTCACATACCGGCGTATCTATCAATGTAGATATGATCGCGGCTGATGTTGGCCAAGAGGCTGACTATGGAGATGCCAAGAACTGGGCTCAGCAAGTTTCTGGTCGACGCCATGAGCAAACAATGCGCGCTCTCTTTAACGAAGAACTTGGAGCGGTAATACAAGTTCGCAGAGAGGATCGCGATGCCGTATTTGCGATCTTGCGTAAATTAGGTCTTAGCGCATTTAGCCATGTGATTGGTAAGCCCAATACGAATGGCCGCATCGAAATTTGGCGCGATGCGAAAAGCATTTTTGCAGAACCTCGTGAACTATTGCAAAAGATGTGGACTAATACGAGTTATCAAATTGCCCGTTTACGCGATAACCCGGTATGTGCTGACTCTGAATTCGGTCTTTTGGATAATTTATCTGATGCAGGAATGTCGCCTAAGTTGACCTTTGATCCTGCAGAAGATGTAGCGGCCCCATTTATATCAAAAAATGTTCGGCCCAAAGTGGCTATTTTGCGAGAGCAAGGCGTTAACTCTCATGTTGAGATGGCCTATGCTGTTAATTGGGCTGGATTTGACAGCTACGACGTTCATATGTCCGACTTGTTAAGCGGTAAAGCTAAGCTTGATGACTTCCGGGGCCTGATTGCGTGTGGTGGTTTTAGTTATGGTGATGTTCTCGGAGCCGGGGAGGGTTGGGCTAAGACGATTTTGTTTAATCAACAATTGCGCGATCAATTCTCTAGCTTCTTTAATCGTCAAGACAGCTTTGCATTAGGCGTTTGCAATGGTTGCCAGATGATGAGCAATCTCTCAGGAATTATTCCTGGCGCTGATGCATGGCCTAAATTTACCCGCAATCAATCAGAGCAATACGAGGCACGCTTAGTAATGGCTGAGGTTCTTGCTTCACCATCGATCTTTACTCAAGGCATGGAAGGCAGCCAGTTACCAACTGCCATTGCGCATGGTGAAGGCTTTGCAAACTTCAGTCAACAAGGTAATTTGGCGCAGATCGAGCAGCAAGGTTTATCTGCTTTGCGCTTTGTTGATCATCAGGGCAACCCGACTGAGATCTATCCATTAAATCCTAATGGCTCTCCAGGCGGTTTAACTGGGGTTACAACACCCGATGGCCGTTTTACGGTCATGATGCCGCATCCAGAGCGCGTTTTCCGGGCAACTCAGATGAGCTGGTGTCCTCCGGAATGGTTAGATACGCCAGATGGTGCAAGTCCTTGGTTGCGCTTATTCCGTAATGCACGTCGCTGGGCTAAATAATGTCATTTGCAATGGAGCCAGTGACCTTTTCAGAAAGCGGTGGTATTCGATATCTTCACTTCGGTAGTGAATTAATCCAAGGGGCAATGCGCATTCGTGACCCTGATGAAATCTACCTCGAATATAACCAGCAAATGATGGCTTGGCTTTTGTTCCTTGAAACGAAGCCCGGCATGAAAATTGCCCAGCTGGGTCTGGGCACTGGCGCGCTAACCAAATTTCAGCATCGCTATTGCCCGGCTGTAAAAACAACGGTTGTTGAGCTAAATCCCGCAGTAATAGTTGCTGCTAGATCGATGTTCTTCACCCCCGATGATGATCGTAGGCTCGAAACCTTGCAGATCGATGCAAAAACTTTTGTGAAGTCAGTCAAAAATAAGAACCAATATGATGCTGTACAAGTCGACTTGTATGATGCGATTTGTGATGGCCCAGTTGCCAGTTCTTTAGAATTTTATAAGGGCTGCTATGACATTCTGAAGGGTCCAGGCGTCATGACGGTAAACCTATTTTCACGTCACAAGAGCTTTGATATCAATCTTCAGAATATCTGCGAAGCCTTTGGCAATCGTGTACTGCTATTTCCAGAATCTCATGACTGTAACGTTGTTGCAATTGCTTTTAAGGGCTCTAAATTAGAGGCTGAATGGAAAGAGGTAGTTAAGCGTGCTAAATTGATTTCCGATAAGACTGGCCTGCCAACTAATAAATGGGTATCGGGCATTAGTCGTGAAAATGCCCGACAAGAAAATAAACTCTCTATTTAGTTCTTCGAACAAGCAGATAAAGAAAAAGGCGACCAATTGATCGCCTTTTTTGTTGCCCACTCCACTGCTGAAATGGGAAGTCTTTTGCTTTACACCGTTACAGTATCAGCAACATCGCTAAATGACTTGAGTTTGTCAAAGCTCATGTATTTATAAACTTCACCAGACTTAGCATCGAGCGCTTTCACTTGCTCCAAGTATTCAGCAGGGGTTGGTAGACGGCCTAAAAGAGCTGCTACAGAGGCCAATTCAGCAGAAGCTAGATATACGCGTGTATCAATTCCTAAGCGGTTAGGGAAGTTACGTGTTGAGGTAGATACAGCTGTTGAACCTTTGCGGATCTGCGCTTGGTTACCCATGCAGAGTGAGCAACCTGGGCTCTCCATACGAGCACCAGCTGCGCCCAACATGCCGTAGTAGCCTTCTTCCATCAAGACCATAGCATCCATCTTGGTAGGAGGAGCTACCCATAGACGGGTTGGCATATCTTTTTTGCCTTGCAAAACCTGACCGGCAGCACGGAAGTGACCGATATTTGTCATGCAAGAGCCGATAAACACCTCATCAATCTTGTCGCCAGCAACTTCAGACAATATTTTCACATCATCTGGATCGTTAGGGCAGGCCAGAATAGGTTCTTTGATTTCATCGATATTGATTTCAATGATTTCCGCATAGTCAGCATTTGCATCTGGCTGGAGCAATTGTGGGTTTGCAATCCAAGCTTCCATGGCTTTGATACGACGACCAAGGGTGCGCTTGTCTTCATAGCCATTAGCAATCATCCACTTCATCAAAGTGATATTCGATTGCATGTACTCAATGATTGGCTCTTTATTCAGGTGAACTGTACAGCCACCAGCAGAACGCTCAGCAGATGCATCAGATAGTTCAAATGCTTGCTCAACTTTGAGATCAGGCAAGCCCTCGATTTCAAGAATGCGGCCTGAGAAAATATTCTTCTTGCCTTGTTTCTCAACAGTTAACAAACCTCGCTTGATGGCATACAGCGGAATAGCATTGACTAAGTCACGCAAAGTGATGCCAGGTTGCATTTTGCCTTTAAAGCGAATCAATACTGACTCGGGCATATCTAATGGCATAACGCCAGTAGCTGCTGCAAAGGCAACAAGTCCTGAACCAGCAGGGAAAGAGATGCCAATAGGGAAGCGAGTATGACTATCGCCACCGGTGCCACAAGTATCTGGGAGGAGTAAGCGATTTAGCCAGCTATGGATAACACCATCACCCGGACGCAATGCCACACCACCACGATTAGTCATGAAGGGTGGTAATTCATGTTGGGTGCGGATATCGACAGGCTTTGGATAAGCAGAGGTGTGACAGAAAGATTGCATTACTAGGTCAGAAGAGAAGCCCAAGCAAGCCAGGTCTTTCAATTCATCACGAGTCATAGGGCCGGTAGTATCTTGTGAACCAACGGTAGTCATGCGTGGTTCGCAGTAAGTTCCCGGACGAACACCTTGACCCTCTGGCAATCCACAGGCGCGACCAACAATCTTTTGCGCCAAGCTGAAACCTTTTTTGTTGTCTGGAGGACTCACCGGTAGGCGGAACTCTGTAGAAGCAGGTAAGCCTAGTGCTGCACGAGCCTTGGCAGTTAAGCCACGACCCACGATCAAAGGAATACGACCACCGGCACGCACTTCATCCAAAATTACAGGAGATTTAAGTGAGAAGGTGGTGATCTCTTGACCATTCTTAAATACTTTACCTTCGTATGGACGTAGCTCAATTTCATCGCCCATATTCATTTGAGATACATCTAATTCAATTGGCAATGCGCCTGAATCTTCCATGGTATTAAAGAAGATTGGTGCAATGTTTCCGCCAAGACAGACGCCACCAAAGCGCTTGTTAGGAACAAAGGGAATATCTTGACCAGTCCACCAAAGCACGGAGTTAGTAGCAGACTTACGTGAAGAGCCTGTGCCAACAACATCACCGACGTAAGCAATTTGATTGCCTTTTTTCTGTAGTGCAGCAATTTGTTTCATGGGGCCACGAACACCAGATTCATCTGGTTCGATACCAGGACGAGGGTTCTTGAGCATGATCGTTGCATGCAATGGAATATCAGGACGACTCCATGCATCTGGTGCAGGTGAGAGGTCATCAGTGTTGGTTTCGCCTGTCACCTTAAATACAGTGAGCTTCATGCTCTCAGGTACAGCAGGGCGGCTTGTAAACCACTCTGCGTCAGCCCAACTCTTCATCACAGCTTTAGCATTGGCATTGCCTTTTTCTGCCAACTCATGAACATCATTGAAATAATCAAACATCAAGAGAGTTTTCTTAAGGGCTTCTGCTGCAACTGAGCCACACTCGGCATCAGTTAATAACTCAACTAATGGTTTGATGTTGTATCCACCGAGCATGGTGCCCAGTAATTCGGTTGCTTTTATGCGGGAAATTAAAGGAGACTTTTCTGTTCCTTTTGCAACCGCATCTAAAAATTCTGCTTTTACCTTGGCGGCTTCATCTACACCGGCTGGAACGCGATTGGTGATGAGTTCAACCAAATCAGCCTCTTTGCCTGCAGGCGGGCTTTTTAGTAACTTTACTAATTCAGCGGTTTGATCCTTGGTTAAAGGAAGGGCTGGGATGCCGAGAGCTGCACGTTCTGCAACTTGGGCGTTATAGGCTTCTAACATGGTGTTTCCTATGAGGTAAAAGTGATCAATAGAAAGGCCAAAAGGGCATTTTCACCCGATTTGCTCGATTATAGTTACTAAATTAAGTCTTATATAAGAGTTTAAACCCTAAGGGTTATTTATACAAATAACTTGCCTATAAATTAGGCAAGTTCAATCAACAGGGATAAAAAAGGGGGGCAATATTGCCTAGATGACCTGTTCTTCCTTAAGCGCCCAAACAAGCGCAACAACCCAGCCAATGAGAGACCAGCCCAAAAAGAGGTTTAACGCGAATATAGCCCCGGTATTACTACGCTTCTTGTTATATGCAATGGCAAATGGGAGAAAGTAAAAGAGGGACAGCAGGGTGATAAGGACCGAAAAAAACAGGCGCATTTAGTTACCTTTCACGAATCCAGGTTTGGGTCCTGCCCAGCAAGGGTATGCCGATATAGGCCCTTAGATCTAATTTACTGCCCTGATCTTTCAATTTCATCTCGGCTCGATAGATTTCGCCGTCATCGGGATCCAATATTTGGCCGCCAGTGTAGCTGTCACCAGTCTTTTTAAGTCCTGCAAGTATCTCCATGCCAAGAACGGACTTTCCCTTGCGGGAATCGGAGCACTTTTCACAGGTTTGCAGAGCGTTTGGATCCAATAATTTGGTAATAACACCGGAAAAAAGACCATTTTTTTCTGTAATCAGAATAATTGCCGCTGGTTGATTGGTATCGTCATCAAATGTCTTCCATGTACCCGCAATGGAGTCCATGCTTTGTGATGAGGCTACTTGTGAAGCTAGGCTTAAAAAGCTGGCGGTAAATAGGAAAAGTAGCGATTTTTTCATATATTTAAACAATATTACCCTTTTTGTTTTGCTTTGCTAGCTATGGCTATCGTTATAATTACTTTTTCCAACAGAGCTTAAGCGATGACCAAATACGTTTTTGTCACTGGCGGTGTGGTTTCTTCTTTAGGGAAAGGAATCGCAGCTGCCTCGCTTGCCGCGATTCTTGAATCCCGCGGCCTGAAAGTCACCCTCCTAAAATTAGACCCCTATATCAACGTTGACCCGGGCACAATGAGCCCCCTTCAGCACGGCGAAGTATTTGTTACTGAAGATGGAGCCGAGACCGATTTGGATTTGGGTCACTATGAGCGCTTCGTTTCTGCGAAGATGCGCAAAAGCAATAACTTCACTACTGGACAGATTTATGAATCTGTTATCAGCAAAGAGCGTCGTGGTGAATACCTTGGCAAAACTGTGCAAGTCATCCCGCACATCACGAATGAAATCCAGGCGTTTGTTGAACGTGGCGCAAAAGCCAGTCACGATGGTAATGCTGACATTGCTATTTGTGAAATTGGTGGAACAGTGGGTGATATCGAGTCCCTCCCTTTTTTAGAGGCCGCGCGCCAGATGAGTTTGCGCCTTCCTCAGCACAGTTGTGCCTTTGTACACCTGACTTTGGTCCCATTTATCAGTAGCGCCGGCGAGCTGAAGACAAAGCCAACACAGCACTCAGTTCAAAAGTTACGCGAGATCGGTATCATGCCGACCGTATTGCTATGCCGTGCTGATCGCCCAATACCGGATGATGAACGTGCGAAGATTTCTCTCTTTTCTAATGTTCGCGAAGAAGCAGTTATTTCTGTGTGGGATGTTGACACTATTTATAAGATTCCAGAAATGCTCCAAGCGCAAGGCATGGATGATTTGATTTGCCGTGAATTGCAAATTAATGCCAAGCCTGCTGATCTTTCTGTATGGGCTAAGTTAGTTTATGAGCTAGCCAACCCAAAACATGAAGTCACGATAGGAATGGTTGGCAAGTATGTTGAGCTAACTGAGTCTTATAAATCATTAATTGAAGCATTGCGTCATGCGGGTATTCATACGCATACTCGCGTTAACATTAATTACATTGATTCAGAAGTAATCGAAAAAGACGGCGTGGCTTGCCTTGAAAAGCTCGACGCTATTTTGGTTCCTGGTGGTTTTGGTAAACGCGGTACTGAGGGTAAGATTGCAGCCATTAGATATGCACGCGAAAATCAAGTGCCTTACTTGGGTATTTGCTTAGGTATGCAGCTTGCTGTCATTGAATTTGCACGTCATGTAGCCAATATTGCACAAGCTAATAGTACTGAATTTGATCCTGAAACTGAGAGTCCAGTCGTTGCGTTGATTACGGAGTGGCTAGATAGAGAAGGTCGCGTTGAGAAACGCAACAATGATTCTGATATGGGTGGAACGATGCGCTTGGGATCACAACGCTGCCCAGTAAAGACAAATACCTTGGCTCACCGAATTTATGGTGCAGAAGTAAATGAACGCCATCGTCATCGCTATGAAGTAAACAATCTCTATGTGCCTAAGCTTGAGCAGTCCGGCCTAATTATTTCCGCAAGAACGCCCAATGAATCTTTGCCGGAGATGATGGAGCTTCCTGAGTCAATGCATCCTTGGTTTTTTGGAGTGCAATTTCACCCAGAGTTCACGTCTACACCGCGTGACGGTCATCCATTGTTCTCCGCCTTTATCAGCGCGGCACTTGCCCATCAAGATGCAGCGTTAAAGCAGGTTGCTTAAGGAGAGGTTATGAGCACGTTTAAGCTTTGTGGTTTTGATGTTGGCCTAGACCATCGCTTTTTTCTGATAGCAGGCCCTTGCGTTATCGAATCTGAGCAGTCCGCAATTGATATTGCGGGTGAGTTAAAGGAAATTACCGCCGCATTAAAGATCCCTTTCATCTACAAATCTTCCTTTGATAAGGCCAATCGCTCATCTGGAACGTCATTTCGTGGGCTCGGAATGGAAAAGGGTCTTGAGATTTTGGCTAAGGTTAAAAGACAAGTGGGCGTTTCGGTTTTAACGGATGTGCATGACATCAGTGAAATTTCTGCAGTAGCTGAAGTGGTTGATGTTTTACAAACACCAGCGTTCTTATGCAGGCAAACTGACTTTATTCGCGCTTGCGCGCAAAGTGGCAAGCCAGTGAATTTCAAAAAAGGACAGTTTCTGTCGCCACATGAAATGCTCAACGTTATCGATAAGGCAAGAGCCGCTGCAGTAGAAAAAAATCTGCCAGACCAGTTTATGGTTTGTGAGCGTGGAGCTTCATTTGGTTATAACAATTTAGTTTCTGATATGCGTAGCCTAGCCATTCTGCGTGAGTCTAACGCTCCAGTGGTATTTGATGCGACCCATTCCGTTCAATTGCCTGGTGGTCAAGGCACTGCTAGCGGAGGTCAACGTGAGTTTGTTCCCGTTTTAGCTAGAGCGTCAGTGGCAGTTGGTATTAGCGGCTTATTTATGGAAACGCACCCAGATCCAGCCAAAGCATTGTCCGATGGGCCTAATGCTGTACCCCTGAATCGGATGAAGGAGTTGTTGGAATCTCTCGCAGCAATTGATTCAGTCGTTAAGTCGAGCGGTTCTTTTCTGGAAAATAGTTTTAAGTAATTGAGTTTTGAGTTAGACCCCATTTCATATTGTTTTAAGGAGAAGGTGCATGAGCGCCATTGTTGACATCATCGGTAGAGAAGTTTTAGATTCACGCGGAAATCCAACTGTAGAGTGCGACGTATTGCTCGAATCAGGCGTAATGGGTCGTGCCGCAGTTCCATCCGGTGCCTCGACGGGTTCACGCGAAGCCATTGAATTACGTGATGGGGATAAATCTCGCTACTTAGGTAAAGGTGTTTTGAAGGCCGTTCAAAATATCAATGTAGAGATTGCTGAAACAATTCTGGGTTTAGATGCTAGTGAACAAGGTTTCTTAGATCACACCTTAATTGAGCTCGATGGCACACATAACAAGGCAAGATTAGGTGCGAACGCTACCTTAGCAGTGTCTATGGCCGTTGCGAGGGCTGCAGCTGAAGAGGCAGGTTTGCCTTTGTATCGCTACTTTGGCGGCTCTGGTGGTATGCAGCTACCGGTCCCAATGATGAACATCGTCAATGGCGGTGCTCATGCCAATAACAGCTTAGACATTCAAGAATTTATGGTGATGCCGGTTGGCGCTCAAAACTTCCGCGATGCCTTGCGTTGTGGTGCAGAAATCTTTCATGAACTCAAAAAGATTCTTGGAGCGCAAGGAATGCCAACGACTGTTGGTGATGAAGGGGGCTTTGCGCCAAACTTTAAGAGTAATCACGAGTGTTTACAAACGATCATGAAGGCGATTGAAGGCGCTGGATACCAAGCTGGCGAGGACGTTATCCTAGCTCTTGATTGTGCTGCTAGCGAGTTCTATAAAGACGGCAAATACCATCTTTCTGGCGAAGGCTTACAACTATCCTCAAGTGAATTTTCAGACTATCTTGGCAACTTAGCCGATCAATTCCCGATCGTCTCTATTGAAGACGGTATGCACGAAAGTGACTGGGATGGTTGGGCTGACATTACTCAGAAGTTAGGCAAGAAGATCCAGTTGGTAGGCGATGATCTATTCGTGACCAACACTCGCATTCTTAAAGAGGGCATTGAAAAAGGTATTGCCAATTCCATCTTGATTAAGATTAATCAGATCGGCACCTTGACCGAAACCTTTGCTGCTATTGAGATGGCAAAACGCGCTAATTACACAGCGGTAATTTCCCATCGCTCTGGTGAAACAGAAGACAGCACTATTGCTGATATCGCTGTTGGTACAAATGCAGGTCAAATTAAGACTGGATCACTTTCACGGTCTGATCGAATTGCTAAATACAATCAATTATTACGAATTGAGGAAGATTTGGGTGATGTTGCTACCTATCCAGGTAAATCTGTCTTTTACAACCTCAAGCGTTAAGTAAGCATCTTAAAGAGCTATGCGTATTGTTATTTACTCCATGCTGGTATTGCTGATTGCAATCCAGTACCCACTTTGGTTGGGTAAGGGTGGGTGGCTTAAGGTCTATGAAATGGAGAAGCAGGTAGAGCTCCAAGAGGCAAAGAATAGCCTCTTGGCGCTTCGCAATGCCAAGCTAGAGGGTGATGTAAAAGATTTAAAGGACGGTACGCGTGCAATAGAGGAGCGTGCCCGGGTTGAGCACGGCCTTATCAAAGAAGGGGAATTCTTTGTGCAAATATTGCCCGCAGAAAAATCTACTACAACGCCTGCTACAAAGCAGTAAATTGCTCAGTGGCCGCTAGATGGGGGTCTAGTAGCGTCACTTAATAAATCCGTTTTAAACACTTGCAGACAATCAACAGCATCAAATCGATAAGGTTTGGCGCAGAAATCACAGATTGTTTCAACGGCACCTTGCTCTGCCAAGATACTTTGCACCTCTTCTTCACCTAACATTCTGAGAACATCGGCAACTTTTTTGCGTGAACAACTGCAGGCAAAGCGAATAGGGCGTGCCGGAAAGCTCCGAACACCATTCTGAGTAGATTCTTCCAGAAATAAGCGACGCAGAATCGTATCTGGCGGCAAGGTTAATAACTCATCATCGGTAATCGTTTCGCCAAGGGTTCGAATTCGCGACCAGCCTTCAGCGGCAACTTGAGGGTCCAACTGAGAATGCCCACCGGAATTTGGAAGGCGCTGAAGCAATAAACCGCCAACGTTTTTATCGTTCGATGCAAGCCAAATCCGGGTATCAAGTTGCTCTGAATTTTGCATATAGAGTGCAATAGCTTCGGCAGCACTGGATACGGGTTTAATAAGCCCCCCTTGGTGATCTTGAAGGGCAACTATCCCCTGGTAGGGCGGTTGCCCTGGTTCGCGGTCTGCTGGGTCTAAGGTGATTACGAGCCTGCCCGAGTTACTGGCATCCAGAAGCTCACCTAAAGAGGTGTTA
Organism: Polynucleobacter sp. QLW-P1DATA-2; assembly: GCF_001870365.1. Lineage (NCBI taxonomy): Bacteria > Pseudomonadati > Pseudomonadota > Betaproteobacteria > Burkholderiales > Burkholderiaceae > Polynucleobacter > Polynucleobacter sp. QLW-P1DATA-2. Next base: position 487,219 of record NZ_LZMQ01000003.1, read on the forward strand.
TCAGCGATTTCAGAAGGATCTACAGAGAGCTTTACCGTAGCTCGCATCGATAAATCGGATTTGCATTCCACGACGAGTAGTTGGATTGGGCCTTTGCTTTGAGCTTGAATGATTAAAGTCCCATCAAACTTAAGGCTGGCACTTAAAAGGGTCGCCGCACCCACAAAATCACCCAGGATCTTCGTCACAGCAGGGGGGTCATTGCGACGCTCCAAAACAGCCTGCCAGGCGGAACCAATGGAGACAATTTCCCCGCGAACCGGGGCGCCATCACACATAAATACAAGTAATTCATTCATAGTTGAAAGTATCCACTTTTTTTGAATTTACTGTCGATTTGCCTGACCTGAGATAATAGTTCCTATGCATATTCGTACACGTTTCGCCCCAAGTCCCACGGGCTTTATACATCTGGGAAATCTACGCAGCGCTCTTTATCCCTGGGCTTTTGCTCGGCACAATAAAGGCGATTTTATTTTGCGTATTGAGGATACCGATGTGGAGAGATCCACTCAAGAGGCTGTTGATGTCATTATCGAAGGCATGGCTTGGTTAGGTATGGATATTGATGAAGGCCCAATCTACCAAATGCAGCGGATTGATCGTTATCGCGAGGTAATCAAGCAAATGCTAGATTCCGGTCTCGCATACCCATGCTACATGAGCGAGGATGAACTGAATAAGCTCCGCGATCAACAGATGGCTAATAAAGAAAAGCCGCGATATAACGGGCTATGGAGACCCGAGCCAGGCAAAACATTGCCACCCGTTCCCGAGGGAGTATTGCCGGTGATTCGTTTTAAGAATCCAATTGGCGGCTCAGTTGTATGGGAGGACGCTGTTAAAGGTCGTATAGAAATTTCAAATGACGAGTTGGATGACTTGGTTATTGCAAGGCCAGACGGCACTCCAACCTACAACTTTTGCGTTGTCGTAGATGATGTAGACATGCAAATCACTCATGTAATTCGAGGTGATGATCATGTGAACAATACTCCTCGACAAATTAATATTATGAAGGCCTTAGGCGGTACGCCGCCTATATATGCCCATCTACCTACAGTTCTCAATGATGCTGGTGAAAAGATGAGTAAGCGCAATGGCGCAATGAGTGTGCGCGACTATCAAAAATCAGGTTACCTGCCAGAAGCCATCTTGAATTATTTAGCTCGTCTCGGTTGGTCACATGGTGATGCGGAAGTATTTACCAAAGAGCAGTTTGTAGACTGGTTTGATTTAGACAGCCTAGGAAGATCACCAGCTCAACATAATCCCGAAAAGCTGCTTTGGCTAAATCACCAATACATTCAGAATGCAGACCCTGTCAAATTAGCTGAAGCTACAAAGCCATTCGCACATGAGTTAGGTATTGACACTGAGAATGGCCCAAACTTTACTCAAGTAGTAGCCTTGCTAAAAGATCGTGCGAACACCTTGATTGAAATTGCAGAGGGAGCCAAGCTATTTTATTTACCTGCACCCACATTAAACGCGGAACAGATTACTGCAAATATTCCGCAGACAATCATTCCCGCATTAAAAGATTTAATTGCAGCCATTCGTAATGCTGAACCCACTAAAGAAGCTTATGCGGCAGCATTTAAGCAAGTTTTAGCTGCCCATCAAATCAAAATGCCAGCGCTAGCCATGCCAGTTCGCTATGCATTATTTGCAACAACACAGACCCCAGCCATTGATTCTGTATTGGTAGTGCTAGGTAAAGAGGAGGCCGTAAATAGGCTTTCTAAGGTGGTCGCATAGCCAATTTGCTTAGTTGTACAAAAATAGGCTAAAATCTTGGATTGTTTTGAGTGTCTTGTAGTTTTATTGCGAGATTTCGGGGGTATAGCTCAGCTGGGAGAGCGCTTGCATGGCATGCAAGAGGTCAGCGGTTCGATCCCGCTTATCTCCACCAAGCATTTAAAATAAAGCAGTTTTGTAGTAGTCCAGGTCCCCATCGTCTAGAGGCCTAGGACATCACCCTTTCACGGTGAGTACGGGGGTTCGAATCCCCCTGGGGACGCCAATAATTTTGGTTGCAGTAAAAGTGTTACTCGATGTAATTTGGAGCGGTAGTTCAGTTGGTTAGAATATCTGCCTGTCACGCAGAGGGTCGCGGGTTCGAGTCCCGTCCGTTCCGCCATATTCATTAAAAAAGCCCTTCGCTTGAAGGGCTTTTTTATTTGGTACTTCTAATCTGAAATCTATTGCCCTGTTGGGGTTGGGCTAATGTAATTGCCGCTATCAGTTGGACCGCCACTATTAGCAGTTTGTAATGAGCCTTTTTCGCCATCTGAAGCCCTTGGGGTTGATCCGCTTGGAGTGGTTGTGTTCAGGGTCTTATTGAGACTAGAAGATGAGCTGGCCGGTTTTACACTCGTTGCACTAACGGCTGTGCTTGGCTTGGCGGTTGTAATTGGGCTGGTCGTTGCTTTGCTCACTGTTGTGATAACGGAGGTTGTCGTGGCTTTAGTTGCGGTTGAAGCTGCGGTCTTAGCTGCAGCGGCATTTTGGGTGCTTGTCTTAGTAGATGCAATCACCGCAGCAGTTGTTGATGTTGGGGTTGTTGCAAAAATTGAGGGGCTTGAAACAATCAAATTGGATGAAAGCAGGGCGAGAACCCATTTTTTGTAATTTATTTTCATAAACACCTCCAAATACCGCTCAATTTAGGTTCGGGACCTCAAAATTACCGCTAAGTCTTTGCAATAGTATCAGTGTTTTAGCGTGGACAGTTCTAGCATCAATCAGCTCATATTCTGCATCTCTAAAATTGATTAAACCTTGGATGCTGCTCATTTTTCTATTGCTAGCCTGTGTATAGGCATTATTTGCCTTAATGAGGCGTTCCTTGGTTGATTCGTACTGCAAAAAGGTTTGATTAATTTCGGTGACAATTTTGGTTTTAGTTGAAGCTAAATTTAACTCTTGCTCCGTCAAAGAATTGACGGCTGAAGTGACGTCAGAGTTATCTACAAAACCATTGCCAAGGGGGGTACTGAAAGCAAAAAGGTCACTGACTGTTGAGCGCCATAGGGTTGTCCACCAGAAGAATATGAGGGTGTTTGGTTGTAATAAACGCCTGGTAAAAAGTCTACGTTTCTGTTTGCTTTGACAAGCTCTAAATTGGATGATGCGCTTTCGAGAGAAGCCTGATTTGTTAATAAATCAGTTCTACTGCCTTGGGCCTTTGCAATTAAATCGTTCACCTTAAAATCCTGGGGCGCTATATTTAGTGTGCCAAGAGGTAAGGGTAACTGACGATCGTGATCATTCGTAAAGTTCATCAAGCCATAGGAATAAAACTTCAAATCATTGCTGAGAACTTTTTGCGCCGATAAAAACTCCGTCTTATATTGATTTACATTACTTGTTCGAAAGGATCCTAAACCATCAATAGCGGATTGATAGGATTGCCATAGAAGCTTGGTGCGAAGTGCATCTATGTAGCCAAATATGGCTTGAGTTTCGACATTTCGACTTTCATTTACCATTTCAGCCATTTGTCGGTTAGCCTCAGCTCGAGCATGAGCCTCTCTAGCAGATCGTTTGCCCCATCCTTCAACAGTAACTGTTGCTCCTAAAGTATTGGATGCTGGGTTGCTATAACCGCTATAAGGTGCCTGTGTATAAATGCTACCTCGAGCGTAGGTCAGTATGGGACTTAAATGGGGCATTCCAGCCTGCTCGGCAACTGAAAGGGCTGAGTCAGAACTTAATTTTCGTGATTTTATTGAGGCGTTTTTCTCATTTACCTCTGCAATATAAACACCCAATGATATTGGCTGGTATTGAGTGTCAGTTGATTTAAATGGAGCAAGAGTTTGACCGCTCGCCTGATTAGTCAAAACCCAAACAAGCGCAACGACGAAGCCAAAGGTTTGAAAGCTCATGGCCTAAAAAAATCACCACGATTTTTAATGATTAGTTGAGGCGTCTCTAGATTGAGGTCTTCAATTAATGCAGATTTTTCAATTGAGAGCCTTATGAAACTACTGACTTCGTTGGCTACAATCTCGCGCTCGTTATCCACGGTAATCATGTGATAAGAGTTCCCCAGCCATATAACTCTGCAAGTTTCTGAGGAGATTGCCTTTTGAATCATGTCAGGATTTTTTGGGGAGGCTGTTTCATCATCAATGGCATGAATAATCAGCGTATCAGCAACAATGTCTGCTAATCCCTTCTTAGAAGCCTTAATTAACTCTAAGGACTGAAAAAGATGTTTAGCCGGTAGATGTGCCGCTCCTAATTCGCTGACTGAGTTGGCTTGGACTGCTTTTTGAATATGGCGGCGCAACTCTTTATTTTTTACTCCAAAGGGTTCTCTTTCTTGGTAGTGCCAATTACGGAAACCAAGTCGAACCGCAAGGGTAAGTAGTGGGTAGTACCAAGGTACTGACCAACCGTCAAACAGCATTACTGGTGACAGTAAGCAAAGAGATTTAATTGTATTTTTTCGACTTGCCACTGCAAGGGCGAGGGTAGCGCCCATGCTCAAGCCAACTAAAGAAACTGATGCATGATCTGTCTCCAGATCTGTCACAAACTGCTCTACAGTTTCGATCCAGTTTTCATAGCCTGTGATTCCGGTATGGGCTGAATAACCTTGAACGCGTGGAATAGCATAAGTAATATTGGATTGACGGAGTAAACGGGGGATTACGCCCATTTCTAGTTCCGAGCCGCATAAACCGGGCAATAAAACTACTGCATGTCCCGTACTACCTTGATAGAATGTCTCGTATCGTTCTGGCTGGTCTATTAGTGACTTCATTTTGTTCTTCAAAACCTTTTTATATAACAACATTATTACTCATGAAGTTAAAAAATTCGAAGTCTTGGGCAACCCGTGGCGCTAGAGCTTATTTATTCGCTCTTTTTGGTGTTTTTGTTGCATTTTCAATACGTTACAGTTTGCATGCTTTTCTTCAGGGGGCAATCCCTATGACTTTTTTCATTGCCAATACGATATTGATTGCCTTACTTTATGGCTATTTACCCAGTCTATTTACCATTCTATTATCGATTCCTTTGGCCTTCTTTTTCTTTGTGCCACCGTTTGATTCATTCGACGTGCCAACGCCTCAAGATGCATTTGTATTTATTTCTTATATTTTGATTGCATGTATAGCGGTTGTTATTCTGGAATGGCTACAACGCGAGAGATATAAAGCTGAATTATTAACTAGAGTAAGTAATAGCAATTTCCAACTTTTGAGTCAGGCCAGCAGCTCCCTTAAGAAGTTGCGTAGCAACTCTTCACCTCAAGAGTAAGAAGGTTCCTCATCTCAGGCCTTGTTTTCCCTTGTTTAGACCATTAAGTAGGGCTTTTGTAGCTTTTTTTGAGGAATAGTGTCAATATAAGAGGCTATGAAATCCCTGACTCTTATTCTCGGCTTGTTCTTCTCACTATCAGCGACCGCAGCTGGGTTGGGATTCAACCCTTTTGATAAGAATTCGCCTACGTCTGCTACGCCTCAAAACAGCAAATCTGTAAGCCCTTCGTCTAACCCCGCGCAACCAAAACCACCAACTATTCCAGCGGCAACGCCTGTTAGATCCGACAATACAGCCGCCAACAAAGCTCAGCAACCAGTCAAGAAGTAACTCTTAGTCTAGGTTTCTATATTCCTAATTCTTAACGGGTTTTGGAGCTGCTTTATATAGCGGTTCAACGGCTGGCATTAGTTCAGTCAACTGCTCAATTCGGGTTTCGCCTGAAGGGTGAGTAGATAGAAATTCTGGCGGGCCTTTACCTTGATTGGCTTTTATCATTTTTTGCCATACGCTGATGGCAGCCTGTGGGTTGTAACCAGCCCTAGCTGCGAGCTCTAATCCGATTGCATCAGCCTCCGACTCGTTTTGCCTTGAATTGGGTAGGACTAAAACATATTGAGCGGCTTGGTTAGCTGCGCTAATTGCAGAGCCATACCCGCCAGCCGCCATCATTGCAATATTAGTAATGGCGCTTTGAGCCATAGATTGCGAGAGCCTCTCTCGACCATGTTCACGAAGCGCATGCGCAATCTCGTGTCCCATGATGGCAGCGATTTCATCATCAGTCAGGTTTAACTGTTCAATTAGCCCTGAGTAGAAGGTGATCTTTCCTCCCGGAGCACATGTGGCATTAAGAGTTGTGGCGTTAATCAAAACTAATTGCCAATTCCATTGACGGGTATCGTCTCGAAATATGCCAGTTTGCGAAATCAATCGATTGGAAATGGTCTTCAATCGATCGTAGGTAGGTCCTGAGGTGATTAGTGCATTCTTTTCTTTAGCTTTTTGATTCTGCTCGTTGAAGCTTATTGCAGCAAGGCGGTCAACCTCAGAAGAGGAAGCCAACATGAATTGCGATCTATTAACGCCTACTGCTCCTGACCTGGTGGTATTAGCGCAGGCCAAGAGAAGTGTTAAGAGCGAAAGACTAATGAATAACTTAAAGCAAGCTACTATAAAACCCATCTAATACGCTTATTTTTTTTGGTGATGTAATAGAGGCGGCCATAGCATCGTAATAAATCACTTTTACCTGCTCACCCACTTTGACATCAGCCAATAGTGCAGGATTTTTTACCACTACAGTTGTGATCTTGCCACTCGGCCCCTTAACAGAAACCAATTTCTTATCTAGATTTAATTCGACGATATCTGCAGTAATAGTAGTTTTATTGGCAATGGTTTCAGATGGCTTTTCGCTAGATTTTGATTTCGTTACTGTATTAGTTTCAACTTTAGAGCGAACACCATCACTCTTTGTTTTAATCAATTCAATTGCAACGGCTAACTGGTAAGTCACACTAAGGTGGTCACCTTTTTTAATCTGATCGAAATTAGCAATTTCAGCACCCGCAACAAATTTGGATTCACCTTCTTTATTCTTAAAAGTAATGGTACGAGTCTTTTTATCGACCTTCACAACATCACCCTCATAAAGCAGGTAGCTATTGTCTACAGCTGCCGCATCAATCACCATCGGCTTATTTGTTGAAGGAGTTGGGTTTGCTTGAGCAAACACTGCAGATGCGCATACGATGCTGGCTGCGAAAGCCAGGGTGAGTTTGGTAAATTGGATGGTCATCATGGTCCTTGTTTATAAAAGTGGCTATTTCTTATATTAGCCTACTTTTATAGATTTTTGACCATCATTGGCTCAATGATCAAACAAGGAGAGGATTGGCATATTTGTTAACATTCCCCTTAATTCTTTGAGTTTATAAAGGTTTCTAATGCCACAATTTGCCGCTAACTTGACTATGCTGTTTAATGAAGTTCCATTTATGGAGCGTTTTGAACGGGCAGGTAAAGCTGGATTCAAAGCAGTTGAATTTTTGTTTCCTTATCCTTTTTCTGCTGCCGAGATTAAGCAAGCGCTTGATCAAAATCAACTCAAGCTCGTCCTTCATAATCTTCCCGCTGGAGATTGGGATGCTGGGGAACGCGGCATAGCTTGCCACCCTGACCGTGTTGATGAGTTTCGTCAGGGAGTCATTAAGGCTATTGAGTACGCCAAAGTACTGGGTGTTCACCAGCTCAATTGTTTAGCCGGCAAAGCCCTAGCAGGCGTTGAGAACAAAATATTGCATACCACTTTTGTTGAGAATCTTTGCTATGCAGCTTCAGAGCTCAAAAAAGAAAACTTACGACTTCTGATCGAACCAATTAATACGTTTGATATTCCCGGCTTCTACTTGAACACCACCAAACAGGCAGTTGATATTTTGTCAGAGGTAGGGGCTGATAATCTTCTTGTGCAATATGACATTTATCACGCCCAGCGTATGGAGGGTGAGCTTGCTAATACGATAGAAAAGAATTTGTCGAAGATTGGCCATATTCAATTAGCCGACAACCCTGGACGTAATGAGCCAGGCACAGGTGAAATTAACTACCACTTTCTTTTCAGGTTTTTAGATCGTATTGGCTACCAAGGTTGGATTGGTTGCGAATACAAACCTACCGCAAATACTGAAGCAGGACTTGGCTGGATCAAGCAACTTAATTCATAAATCATTTATATATTGGAGACAACATGAGTGGCAACTTAAAACTGGGATTTATTGGCTTGGGAATCATGGGTGCACCCATGGCTACCCATTTAATCAATGCCGGACATCAGGTTTTTATTAATACTCGTAGCAAAGTGCCAGCAGACCTGGCGAGCTCTAAAGCCGTTCAGTGCGCAACACCTAGTGAGGTTGCAAAAAAATGCTGACATCATTTTTTATGATGGTTCCGGATACACCTGATGTCGAAAAAGTCTTGTTTGGTGAGAATGGGGTTGCAGCGGGGCTTAGTAAGGGAAAAGTAGTGGTGGATATGAGCTCGATCTCTCCAATAGCCACAAAAGAATTTGCTAAAAAAATTAATGCATTATGCTGTGATTACTTAGACGCTCCGGTGTCGGGTGGTGAAGTCGGCGCCAAAAATGCCACACTCTCGATCATGGTTGGCGGAGATGAGGCTGTATTTAATAAAGTAAAGCCAGTACTTGATTTAATGGGTAAAAACATTAATTTAGTTGGCGGTAATGGTGACGGGCAAACAGCTAAGGTAGCCAATCAAATTATTGTTGCTTTAAATATTGAAGCTGTAGCTGAAGCGCTCCTTTTTGCTTCAAAAGCAGGGGCTGATCCAGCAAAAGTGCGTCAAGCACTCATGGGTGGTTTCGCAGGCTCCAAAATTCTAGAGGTTCATGGAGAGCGTATGGTCAAGCGCACATTTGACCCAGGCTTTCGGATTGAGTTACATCAGAAGGATTTGAATCTGGCTCTGAATAGCGCCAAAGCCTTGGGTGTATCACTCCCTAACACGGCAACTGCTCAAGAATTATTCAACTCCTGTTCTGCCCATGGCGGCAAATCCTGGGATCACTCTGCCATGGTCAAGGCTCTAGAAATGATGGCAAATTTTGAGGTAGGTCAGAAGTCCTAAGGGCACATATTGATCATGTCCAAAACGCTTCTCGTTTATCTGCATGGCTTTCGTTCATCTCCTCGCTCTAGCAAGGCAGTGATGACAGGTGAGGCTATTAAACTGCTATCCACACCTGAAAACCCTATCGAATGGTTTTGCCCTCAGCTACTAGCATCTCCCAAAGAAAGTATGGATATGGTGACAGCTCACATTGATCGATCCAAGGCCGATCGAATGATCGTCATCGGCTCTTCATTGGGTGGTTTTTATACAAATTACCTAGTTGAAAAATATGGGTGCAAAGGCGTTGTATTGAACCCAGCAGTTCGCGCTGCGAGAGAGCTTGCCCCACATGTTGGCATGATGACATCCTACGATAGCGATGAACCGTTTGATTTCAAGCCAGAATATATCGATGAACTGAAGGAGCTTCAGATAGAGAAAATATCCCAGCCAAACCGATATTTTTTGATAGCAGCTAAAGGTGATGAGCTTTTAGACTGGCGTGAAATGGTTGAATTCTATGCGGGTGGAGCCCAACTAGTGCTCGAGGGAAGCGATCATGGAATTGCCGACTATGCAGATTATTTGCCTAAGGTAATTGAGTTTATTTCCGCTCCCTGATGCCTGATTGATTGCTTCAAGCTTCTTCTGTAAGATGGTCTAAACGATCGCTATCATCTGATGGCGATCTAGAAAGGAGAGTTTGTGCTGAGCATCTTGAAATTAGACGCAGGTGGAATCCCTCAGGGCTGGGTTAACGCTGAAGAGGCAACAAAACAGTATGCCGATAGAAGTGTTCTATGGACATTAGGCGATCCCATCATGAAAATGCGCGGTGGCATTTCTCGTGCAAGCGGTATGCAATCCCTGATTGAGTTGCATTCGATTATTGCTGTTAAAGGTACATCTAGAATTAATCTCTTTGATGTCGTTCCAGTAATTACAAAGCACAAACTTTTCAAACGTGATCGAGGGCTTTGCGCTTACTGTGGCGATAGCATTCATGAAAATCATGCGGAAGCAGAACATATCATTCCCAATAGCCGTGGCGGTCAATACTCTTGGATGAACTTGGTTATTTCATGTAGGCCTTGTAATCAACGCAAGGGGAATCGCACCCCTGAACAAGCAGGCATGGGTCTTTTATATACTCCTTATATGCCTAGTCTTTATGAAGACATGATTTTGCGAGGTCGCAATATCTTGGCAGATCAGATGGACTTTTTGTCTGCCAATCTTCCGAAGAATAGTCGCTTACTTGAGGTCCATAACTGAAGACCTCGTTGAGCCAGCAAACTTTTACCCCAATAATCCGCATGCATTCATTGCGGATTATTTTCTTCGCCTTGCTACTATCGGTGCTAGGGCATTTAATACTTTTCTTTGGTATCCCATTTTTTTTATTTGGCAGCAATCCAGAATTACCTGAGGATCTGATCATTAGGACCGAGCTCAAGATTGACCCCCCAAAGAAGATTCAAATGGCAAATACACGCAAGAAAAAAATCCTCATTGAAAGTGAATCTCACAACGCATTAAAAACTAAAGATCGAGATGTAGGAGGGAAGCAGGTCATTCCAGGAAATCAACAGGGCGTTGCATTTAGGCTTCCTCAATCAGGAATTTTGTATTACGACTCTTATGTAGATGGTCAAAAGTATCAAACCGGAGAGATTGATTGGATTGTTGATGGCAATAACTATCGACTCTATGTGAACATTCCCTATGCATTTGTTGGTCCTTTTGTTTTTGAATCCAGGGGAATGGTTGATGCCTACGGAATGGCGCCCGCTATTTATTGGTCGCAACGTGGTACCAAAGCACCACGTTATTCACGATTTGATCGTGATGGAAGTGGAGCAGGGCAGATGTTTTTTTCCGAAAAGCCGGACTTTACTCCTAACATCATTCCCGGGACTCAAGATCGCTTTAGCCTCATGTTTCAGCTAGCTTCCTTATTGAATGGCGATAGCAGGATTGATGAGGCTGGCAGCATACGTGCCATCCCAGTAGTTGATTACAACACCTTAGAAATGTGGCAATTTAAAAGTTATGGTGAAGCCCTTAATGAAGACGTGCCTAGTCTTGGAGTGGCTATAAATCGACATTACGCTTTAATGCAGCGAGAAAACGATCCTTATAAGCGCCAGGTTGATATTTGGCTCTCCAAGGATCTCGAATGGCTCCCTGGCAGAATTCGGTCTCTAGAATCGAATGGACGAGTGCTGGAGTTGGTATTTAGGCAAAAGAACCCATTACCATTAGAGTCTAAATCTTAGAAACCTGTCCCCGATTTAGGGTTTTGGTTTGGATGGTTCAATAAAGCTCCCATCATTGTATAAAGCGCTGCTCCAGACATTGAGACTGCAAAAATACCTGAAAAAGAAATAATGATTGGCAATATTCGCCATTGTTCAGATAGCTTGTAATCACCATAACCAACCGTGGTGTACATTTCGCCAGCAAAGTAAAAAGTCTGTGGATTGGTTGGAAATACCTTAAGGGCAACACAAATATAGGCCCAAACTACAATTTCGGATAAGTGGATAGCAATTACCAATAGGATTGCAATAAAATAAGACAGGAAGCTACCACCAATGATCCGGCGTCTTGTCATTGCACCGTCAATGACGTGAAATGCTCCAGCAATAGCCAATACCGCTACAGCGTGGATCGCCAACATTAGGCAAGCCGAAACAACCATGACCCAAATCTGTCCATTTCCCATATCGGCATTAATCTCACCAACAAGTGTTGAGAAGCTGGGTAGGTCAGCATTACGGAATAGATCAAATAGCGGCATGAGGGTTAGCTTATCGAAGATGTAAGGAGTGGATCAATATCTTATTTGACATAATAATGATTATACGCAAATAGTATTTATGAGGCTTTTGTAGGAATGGACCCCTGAGCCCCTGGATACGGTTCTTTATATAGCTTTTGCCACCGTGATTTCAAGGCTGTTGCTATCCATGGCTTTTCATAGATAAGCGCTATATCGATGGCCGATAAACCATTTGAATTGCGAATACGAAGGTCTGCGCCCTTATCTAAAAGAAACTTAATTAACTCTTCGTTTCCTGACTGAACTGCCATCATTAATGGTGTTGTGCCGTTTAGGCTTGTTGAATCAACGGATGCGCCATTGGCAACCAGAAACTGAGCCACCTCTAAATGACCTTTTGTACAGGCGTAATGTAATGGAGTCCATGCAATGTGGTCTACACGAGCATTTTTTTCAAGAACTAAGGTCTTTACTATAGGTAAATCGCCATTGATTGAGGCAATCATTAGAGGCGTTTCACCATATTTATTGGATAAATCAACGTCAATATTTTTACTACTCAGGAGATATTCAGTAACTCTCATTGATTTATCCCTAATAGCCACTACCAACATAGGATCACCTGTAGGATCAACTGTATTGGGGCTAACACCCTTAGCAAGCAGGTTCTTAACCTCAGATAAGTCATCAAACTTTGCCGCTTTAGTGAAATCGGCAATCTGGGCTGCAGTTTGGGCAAATACAGGGATCGAAACAGAGGCCACAAGGACTAAAATGTATTGTTTTATATTCATATATTGCATTATGAATGCTTTCTATCTATTTGAAAACATTGATAAAAATTACTTGATGTTTTAGAAGCTAATTCCTCAACTGAAACATCCTTTAGATTGGCAATGAATTCTCCAACCTTGGAAACCCAGGCTGGTTCATTCGTTTTGCCGCGATACGGAATGGGGGCTAAATAAGGTGAATCCGTCTCAATTAACATTCGATCAAGTGGGACTTGCTTACAGGTTTCCTGAAGATCTTTGGCGCTCTTGAAGGTTACGATTCCTGAGAAAGAGATGTAAAAGCCCAAATCCATGGCTTTACAAGCGACATCCAAACTTTCGGTAAAGCAATGCATCACCCCGCCAATGGCATCAGCGCCCTCCTCTTTAAGAATTTTGATGGTGTCTTCTGATGCTGACCGAGTATGAATAATGAGTGGCTTTTTACTCGCTAGCGCAGCGCGAATATGCACTCTGAAGCGCTCTCTTTGCCATTCCATGGATTCATAGCTGCGCTCACCCATGCGGTAGTAATCCAAGCCAGTCTCGCCGATAGCAATGATCTTAGAGTGCTTAGTTGCGGTATCAACCAAGAATTCGAGGCTTGGTTCGGGGGTGTCTTCGTAATCTGGATGTACGCCCACTGATGCGTAAAGATGATCGTAGTCTTGGGCTAATTTAAGAACATTAGGAAAGTCTGGAAGATCTACGGAAACACAAAGTGCATGACTTACTTTGCAGGATTTCATATTTGCCAACACTTCAGGCAGACGCGACTGAAATTCTGGGAAATCAAGGTGGCAGTGTGAATCTATAAACATGGCTAGCTTTCAAAAACCTGTTGATACTGGGCAAGTAACGCCTCTAGTTGTATACGGCTAGCTAAGGGGTGATTTTCAGTTCGTCGAGCTTGTATAAGGGACTTCCAAAATTGCAGAAGTTTTTGAATTCGAGCTGTTTGTGAGAGACCTTTGAGTGTTGAAATATGCTTAGGGTAATAACGAGGGCTACCACCTTGAGATACAACTTGAAGGTCTGAAGTCCAGCGTTGCATTGTCGCCAACAGGAATGAATATTGCGCTTTATGAATTTTCTCGGCCGCATCCAACCAAGAGATGCGACCACCCTGGGCCATGGATTGAAGCAAGTAACGTGAGGCAGCAATAGAGATAGTTAATTCGTCTTTATCGTCCTTGTTGTGCCTGGCAATTAAAGAATCTAATACGGAATACGGGGCCCCACCCTGCTCGTCATAAACTGTTTCAACATCAGCATCGGTAACTTTGATACCTGATATGGAGTGTAATTGTGATTTCAGCCAAGCTAAACCTTCCTCACGGTCTGGGCGCGGTGCTGTCAATAATCGGCAGCGTGAACGAATAGTAGGTAAAACACGATCAACACGATCTGCGAGAAGAATAAAAATGGTATTCGCAGGAGGCTCTTCAAGTGATTTAAGCAATGTATTTGCTGAATCCGAGCGTAGCATCTCCAGTGGGTAAATCAAGATCACTCGATTTCCACCTCGATGAGACCCTATCGAGAGACTTTCAATGGCATTGCGCGTTTCTTCGATGGAGATATTTTTCTTTTCTTTTCTCTCGCTGGCTTCCCCATCGGAGTCATCTCGCGCAGTCTTGCCTTTTTTCGGTGCTTCATCTGCCTCGTAATCAGCCTGTGGCAACAATTTACGATGGGTTTCGGGGACGAGGGCAATAAAGTCTGGATGATTTGCGGTGTTAAACCAATGACAAGCCTCACAGCGATTGCAAGGCTTTGCTGAACCAGGAGTTGTCTCGCAAACCAAGGCTTTGGCCAGCTCAAGGGCAAAGGCAAATTTACCAATCCCGGATTGACCATGCAGCAAAATTGCATTGGGCATTCGATCAAAGTCCAAGCTATCCCATAAGGGTTTTAACCAAGGCGCAACAGGGACTTTTTTGTTCAGGAGAAAGCGTCAAATCCATTATTTAGAATTCGATATCGATGTCTTGTAGGCCACCCCAAATCTCATCGGGAGTTTTGGTTGCGTCAACTAAATAAAAGCGCTTTGGATCGGCTTTGGCACGGCGCAAATACTCTTGACGCACCTTTTCAAAAAAATTCAAATCCATTTTTTTCAAATTTATCCGGGGTACGAACTTTAGATCTCCGCGCTTCTGCAATATCACCAGGTAAGTCAAACAGAATCGTCAAATTCGGCTGCAGTAACGTTCCGTCTGGACGCCCTTGTACCCATTTTTCTAGTTCATTTAATTTGGAAATACTCAATCCCCGCCCGCCCCCTTGGTAAGCAAAGCTCGCGTCAGTAAAGCGGTCAGAGATAACGATCTTTCCAGCTTGCAATGCAGGATCTATCACTTGCGCTATATGTTCGCGCCGAGCAGCAAACATGAGTAAGGCTTCTGTTTCTAAATTCATGGGGGCGTCTAATAACAAACCACGCAATTGCTCGCCTAATGTTGTACCACCAGGTTCGCGAGTCATAACTACCCCACGCTCTGGAAAACGAGATTGCATCAATTTGCAAAAGGAGTCGATATGAGTGCTCTTACCTGCGCCATCAATACCTTCAAAGCTAATGAAATAACCTGGAGTTGAGCTCATATTAGTTGGATTTCGGTGCTAATTTACGTTGATATCGATCCACCGCGGATTCATGCTCGCTTAAGGTTGCAGAAAAGTGACTACTGCCATCACCTCTTGCTACAAAAAATAAAGCATTGCTTTGTGCTGGATGAATAGCTGCCTGAATAGATTCTTTGCTAGGCATTGATATTGGGGTCGGTGGCAATCCTTTGTGCATATAGGTATTGTAGGGACTATCTTTACGAAGATCTGCCTTGCGTAAATTACCGTCAAATTTAGGTCCTAAGCCATAAATAACAGTTGGATCTGTCTGCAGCATCATGCCTTTAGCTATACGGTTTGAAAAGACGGCAGCTATAAGGGGGCGGTCACTTGGGCGCCCGGTCTCTTTTTCAATAATGGAGGCCAAAATAAGCAATTCGTACGGGGATTTGAGGGGAGATGAGGCTTGTCTCTCCCCCCATGCCTGTGAGAGCTGCTTTTGCATTGCTTGGGATGCTCGACGGTAGATATTGATATCCGGCTCATCGGGATCAAATACATAGGTATCTGGGAGGAAAATTCCCTCATCGCTTGAATAATTGAGATTCAGACTTTGCAGGAGTGCTCTAGAACTCATTCCCCTTGTTTGGTGAATTAACGCCGGATGAGAGTCAACCACAGCTCTCACTTGCCAAATCGTCATTCCGGGAATAATGGCAATACTTTCTCGTACGCGATCACCCCGGGCAATTTGGAGCAAAATTTTTCCTAGGCTTGAACCTGTAGGAAATAAATATGTTCCTGGCTTTAATTTCGATCCCACAAATAGAATTCGGGCGCTGATCTGAAATGGAATCACATAAGTAGATAAGCCCTGCTCTTGCAGTTGTTGGGCAATACTTGCCAGACCGGATTGGGCGGCAATTTTCACTTTATAAGTAGTTAAATCTTGTGTATTCGATTTAATCGGTACTACTGGCAACAGAAAAATCGCTGCATACAAGACCAGCAAAAAGACAATGGCCCCCAATAAGTAGGAAAACAGCCCAAGGCCCTTAACTTTTTTCTTTGTGAAAAGGGATCTCCCCTGAATTTTTCTGCGCATCAGGCTATGATAAAAGGGACATGACACAAACTAAGCAAAATACGCCAATTCAAGGGGCAATTCCCTCTTCTGGACTCAGCCTTTTACCCCAGTGGGGCTTGATCCTTGTGGAGGGTCCTGATGCAGCAAGTTTTCTGCAAAATCAACTGACTAATTCAGTACAGGGTTTGAAGCGAACCTTTTCACCTCAGATTGCACAAGGAGGCACTTCGGTTAGGCTCGTTGGCTACTGCAGCCCTAAAGGCAGATTGCTTGCAAGCGCTTGGCTGGCTCTGGTGCCTAAGGAACAGTCTGCCGATGATCGTTTTGCATTATTTATTTCTAAAGATATTGCCGCCAGCACTGCAAAACGGCTATCCATGTATGTCTTGCGATCTAAGGTCAAGATTATTGATGTAACTGAGCAGTGGGAAATATCATCCTTTTATGGCGCTGATAGTGAAATTGATACCTTAGCTGTACATGACCAACAGATTGCTTTGCGTTTACCCAATGTTCTCGTTCATGATCTCTCCTATGCTCGTGTACTAATCGCCGAAAAGAAAACTACTGAATTACGAATTCAGGGAAATTCAGCCTTCGATATGTTCAATGACCTTGAGGTACTAAGCGGAATTCCCCGCATCGTTTTAGCAACTCAAGAACAATTTGTGCCGCAAATGATTAACTTTGAATCTGTAGCTGGTGTAGATTTCAAAAAAGGTTGTTACCCTGGGCAAGAAATTGTGGCTCGCAGTCAATATCGTGGGGTCATTAAAAGACGTTTATTTTTAGCGCACACCTCTGATATTGATCTAGATCCTTTATTGGCTCAGCCTGGCACAGAAATTTTCCATAGCGCTGACGCTGCTCAACCGGCGGGGATGGTTGTTTTATCAGCCTCAAACCCAAGCCAGCCGAATAGGGTTGACCTTCAGATTGAATGCAAATTAGAGGCTCTCGAGAGTGGAGAGGTTCATTTGGGGAGCGCTCAAGGACCTGTGTTAAAAATAGATTCATTGCCCTATCCATTGATCGAAATTTAAGCAAATCCCTATTTATGTGCCTCATTCTTTTCGCATGGAACTCACATCCCGACTACTCTTTAGTAGTAGCGGCTAATCGTGACGAGTTTTATGAGCGCGATACTGAAGGTGTTGCCTATTGGCCAGAACACCCGCATGTGCTTGCCGGTAGAGATCGCGCAGATGTATTAGGTAGTCCCGGCACTTGGTTGGGTTTTACTAAGACCGGGAAGTTTGCTGCTTTGACCAATGTGCGTGCGCCCAGCGAAAAAAATCCGGATGCCAGAACTCGTGGTGAGCTTTCCTTAATGTACCTAACTAGTAAAGATAAACCTGCTGAATTTGTCCAGGAAAATTCAAAACGGTTTGGTCTTTATAACGGTTTCAATATGTTGATGGCTGATCTAAGTGATCCTGCAAATGCCGAAATGCATTGGATTAGTAATCGCATGTTGATGGGGCAAAACATTCGCCCTCGTAAAATTTACCCACCCGCACCTTTAGCCGCTGGCGTCTATGGATTATCTAATGCAATGCTTGATACACCATGGCCTAAAGTGAATCATCGAGTGGCAGCTTTTGCACAAGTATTGGCCATGGATCATGGCCAGCTGAAAAGTGCAGACCAATATCTCAAGGTATTAGCGGATACACATCATGCTAGCGATCATGAGCTACCGAGCACTGGCGTGAGTAAGGAATGGGAAAAGGCTTTATCGCCTGCTTTTATTAAAACTCCATCCTATGGAACACGCTCAAGCACTGTGCTGCGAGTTCGTAAAGATGGCCATTTTGAAATGGTTGAGCGGCGCTTTGATGCCAATGGTGCTGTTGGCCATGATGTAATCACGGGCGCCCTCAGTGCTGCTTCAGGCTCAAATCTCTCGGTTTAATAAGCTGCTCAGTTTATTTAGAGCGAAGATCCTCGTTCACAACCCGCTCACCACTAGCATCACGTGTTGGTAAACGCTTAATGAACTGGAAGGTTCCCGTTGCCATACAACAGATTTCACCTTGATCGTTATAGAGCTTTGCCTCACAAAATGCCATAGTTGCTGTTCTACGCACAGTATCGGCCTTCACTCGCAAAACGCCATTGGCCGCCTGCATAAAATTATTCTTTAATTCAATCGTTACTACGCTGCGATCGCTTGGGTCTCCCGAACGAGCCGCTACTGCCATTGCTACATCCATCAATGTTAATAAAACACCGCCATGCGCCACCGCCCAGGTATTGGTATGCTCCGGTTTGAGCGCGAGCAGAATTTCTCCTTTACCCATCTCAGCACTTAAGAAGCGAACGCCTAAAAGCTTCAGAAATGGAACATTTAATTCCTCACCTAAATTGGCGAGTTGTGTCTGTGGATTAATCTGGACATGTTTATTCATTACTCGATTTTAGAGGCTAGTACGCCATTTTGGAAATACACCTAGAATATCCATATGGCCTTTACCTTAAGCGGCGATGACGCCTGTCAGATAACCCACCCCAGCCCTATTCCGCATCCGTATTGGGTAGCCTTTTCTCCTTCTGCGGCCAAGCTGATTCAACTCAATCTTGCTGCTTCTGGATTGCCATCAGATCCCGCCTGGCTAGAACTTCTTGCCGGCAATTCCCTGGTTACATCTACTCACAACTTTTCAAATCCCATTGCAACTGCCTATAGCGGTCATCAATTTGGAGTTTGGGCTGGTCAATTGGGGGATGGCAGGGCAATCCTTTTGGGCGAGATGAATGGGCAGGAACTACAACTCAAGGGCGCAGGCAAAACCATGTACTCCCGTATGGGCGATGGACGAGCAGTTTTGCGCTCCTCTATTCGAGAATTTTTATGTAGTGAAGCAATGTTTTCCTTGGGAATTCCAACTACAAGAGCATTGGCCATTGTCGGTTCGGAGTTGCCTGTACGGCGTGAAACGCTGGAGACTGCTGCTGTGTGTAGTCGGATAGCGCCTAGCTTTATTCGCATTGGTCATTTCGAGCACTTTGCTTCTTTGAAAAATATTGATCGCTTAAAGGAATTGGCCGACCTATTGATTCGAGACCATTACTTCGATTGTCTTAAGCAACCAGACCCTTACTTGGAGCTATTCAAGCAAATTTGCATTCGCAATGCCAAGCTAGTAGCGCAATGGCAAGCTGTTGGCTTTTGTCATGGAGTGCTTAACAGCGACAACATTAGCGCCCTTGGTTTAACAATGGACTACGGACCATTTGGTTTCTTGGATCAGTTTGAGATTGATCACATTTGTAACCATAGCGATCAAGGTGGTCGCTATGCCTATCATCGACAACCGCAGATCATGCACTGGAATATGGCTTGTCTTGCTAGTGGATTTTTACCGCTAATTGAGATGACTTATGGTGAAAGCAAAGCCCAGACTATGTTGCGTCAAGCTCTGGAAGAATTTCCAGTTACCTACGCCCAATCTTGGCAGGCTTTGTTTAGGCAAAAACTCGGATTGCAAGCACAGGGTGAACAGGATGTAGCGCTCATTGAGCGGCTCTTGCAAGCTATGCACGACTCTAAGGTTGATTTCACCAACTTCTTTAGGCAGCTAAGTCAGATTGAGCAAGGTCAGGCTATTGAGTCAATCTCCCTTAGAGATCACTTCATTGATCGATCTCTTATTGATCAATGGTTTGTGGATTATCTAGCTCGCCTTAAAGCCGAATCTAGCGATGATTTCACAAGAGCTAAGTTGATGAATGGTATTAATCCTAAGTACATCTTGCGCAATCATTTGGCGCAAGCTGCTATTGATAAAGCGCAGCAGCACGATTTTTCAGAGATCAAGTTTTTACTGAATTTATTAAGTAAGCCTTATGACGAGCAAGCAGAATACGATATCTATGCCCTACCCCCACCCGCTGATTTGGATAAGGTGGAAGTGAGCTGCTCGTCTTAAATGCCTTAAATGAGTAATGCAAAATTTAGAGGAATATATGAAAAAAACAGATCAAGAGTACAAAGAAACACTAAGCGAGATTGAGTATCGTGTGACACGAGAAGCGGCAACCGAACATCCCTTTACAGGGAAATATTGGGATCACTGGGATCAAGGTAAATACACGTGTATCTGTTGCGGTACCCCCCTCTTTTTATCTGATACCAAGTTTGATGCCGGGTGCGGCTGGCCAAGCTATAACGCCCCCGAAGAAGCATCCGCCATCACAGAAATCAAAGATACTAGCCATGGCATGATTCGCACTGAAGTTCGCTGCGCCAATTGTGATGCACATTTGGGGCATGTATTTGAGGATGGTCCCATGCCAACTGGACTGCGGTATTGCATTAATTCTGCGTCCTTAAATTTTGAACCAAGTAACAATGCCCAGCCTTCCATAAAGGATTGAGATCCTAAAAGCCAAATAGCGGGATAATTCTGATATGAAATTCTTATTCGACCTCTTCCCCATCATCCTCTTCTTTATTGCCTTTAAATTTGGTGATATCTATACGGCAACCATAGTTGCTATGGTTGCAACCATCGGGCAGATTCTTTGGGTGTATTACCGTCATCGCAAAATCGATGCAATGCAATGGGTCAGTCTGGTGATGATCTTGGTCTTCGGTAGTTTGACCATCTTTTTACATAACAAAACTTTTATCCAATTAAAGCCCACTGCACTCTATTGGCTCTTTTGTGGCGCCTTATTAATCAGCGCCCAATTTTTCAATAAAAATTGGATACAAGTATTGATGGGCAAACAAATTACACTAAAGCCCAAGAGTTCTCATAAGGTATGGCAGCATTTGAACTTGGCGTGGTCAGCCTTCTTTTTCTTTATGGGCGCCCTCAATCTGTATATTGCCTTTGAATATTCAGAGGAGACATGGGTTAATTTCAAACTCTTCGGTAGTACTGGCTTGTTGGTGGGCTTTGTAATTATTCAAGGCGTTTGGTTATCTCGCCACATGGAGCATCCTGAGCAATGAGCATTAACCAAGCCCGAATTGCACGCTTCAAAGAGGATTTGGCGAAGGTATTTGATATTCAAAAGCTGGTAATCGAGGATGAGAGCCATTTACATGCTGGTCATGCTGGTGCTGCTACAGGTGGTGGTCACTTTAAGGTTACCATTGTTGCCCCTCAATTTCAGGGGCTTAGCCGAATTGCACGTCACCGGGCGGTATACGAAGCCCTAAATAACCATATACCGACTGAAATACATGCCTTAACAATATCTGCCTCAAGTCCCGAAGAGCAGACCTTTTAAGCTGATTTACACTCTCTCTATTCCAATTTTTTACTAGATTAATAACATGCTAAATTCTCGCAATTTAATTTCCTTTGCTATTGCAACGACTCTATTTTCTGGATATGCCTTTGCACAAAATGCCGTGATCGTGAACGGCAAAGCTATTCCAAAGGCGCAGCTTGATAAGTTGGTGCAAAAATCAGGTCAACCTGATAATTCCCAAGTTCGAGACCAAGCTCGCGAAATGTTGGTCACTAAAGAATTGATTCTCCAAGAGGCTGATAAGCGTGGCGTTATCCAAAATGAATCTGTACGTGAACAGCTCGAGCAATCTCGTGTTGGCATTCTAGTTGCGGCAGTATTCGAAGATTATGTGCAAAAAGAAGGTGTTACAGAGGCCGAGCTTAAGACCGCTTATGAGTCAGTAAAAGCCCAATACACAGGCAAGGAATACCATGTTGAACATATTTTGGTCGAAAAAGAATCCGATGCCAAAGCCATCATTTTGCAAGTAAAGGCTGGCGCTAATTTTGAGGATATTGCTAAAGCCAAATCAAAAGATCCCGGCTCCGCGCCTAACGGCGGCGATTTGGCTTGGGTCACCGAAAAATCACTAGTTCCAGAATTTTCTAAGGCAATGGTTCAAATCAAGCCTGGGCAGATTAGTGATAAGCCCGTGAAATCACAATATGGCTGGCACATCATTAAAGTTGTAGACACTCGCGATATGAAAGCGCCTAGCTTTGATGAACTCAAAGATCAACTGAAGCAAATGATTACTTCAGATCAAAACTGGCAGAAAGCCAAGTTTTCAGAAATGATGCAAAAACTTCGCGCTAAGGCCAAGATTCAGTAGGTACTCAAAGGCTGTATCAGTCTTTTCTGACCGGGTAGTGGCGAGGCCTCATCTTTTGTATCGCCATACCCGCCAGGCCGCAGGCAAATGCGGACATCACAAATACATCTCTGGGTTGAGAGAGATCCCAAATCCAACCGGCACATAAGCCGCCAATGGTTCCACCTAAACCGTAAGAGACCGTTGCCATAATGGCTTGACCTCTTGCCTGCAGCGGACCAGTGAACCATCGTTGTAAGAGCTTAGTAGCCGCACTATGATGGGCAGCAAATGTTGCCGCATGCATTAATTGCGCCAAAATTAAAACAGAGGTGATCGGTAAGTAGGCAATCAGAATAAAGCGAACTACTCCAATGCCGAATGCGCCCTGTAAAACCACTTCAGCATCTAAGCGACTCAATACTTTATTTTGGAAGTAAAAGAAAATAACTTCAGCAGCAACACCCAAAGCCCAAAATAGGCCAATTTGTAATTTATCGTAGCCTAAGTTTGCCAGGTACAGGGAATAGAAAACATATAAAGCAGCATGGGCAAAGACCATGAAGAAGCCGGAAATTAAGAACCAGCGAACATCAGGATTAAAGAGTACCACCAGTAGTTCACCCTTAACCATTTTGCGCCGCTCCATCTTTGGTTCATGCAGGCAGAAAGTCACTAATGCTAATGCAAAGAGCACGATAGCACCCACTATTGGGTAAAACTCAATCCCCTTACGCTGGAATAGTTCTCCAGCCACCAATACCATTGCTATAAAACCGATTGAACCCCAAAGACGTAAACGACCGTAGCGTTTATCAAATGAATTGTCTTTATACAAAGCATGGATAGTTGCCGTCTCACCTAACGGCATCTGACTGCTAAGGATGGTGTGAAGAACAAACATCCAAATAAAAAAGCTGTAATAACTGTGTAGAAAAAAGATGCATAAGAAAACCACTGCAGCCAAGCATGCGCATATGCGGATAATCCCAATGCGATTAGATAAATAATCAGAGAGCCAGCCCCAACTAAAAGGTCCAACTATGCGCGTGATTTGCAGCATCGACATCAAGACTGCAATCTCGATGACATTAAAGCCGCGATCTAAAAAGAAAAGGCTGGCATAGGGGGAAACCAAGCCAACGTAGGCAAAATATAAAAAGAAAAAGGACCCGAAGGCCCACCGAAGCACAGGCGTCATCTTAGAAATATTAGCTAATCGATTTTTGAGCCAGGACGAGCTGCCGGTATAGGTGTAACAGCAACCCTCACGTCAGCGCATTGTGCGCGGTGGCGCAAGGCGTGATCCATGATCACCAATGCCAACATCGCCTCAGCAATTGGGGTTGCTCTGATACCAACGCAAGGATCATGACGTCCCTTAGTTTGGACAGTAATAGGCTTACCGTCGAGATCGATTGATTGTTTTGGGCTCATGATGCTAGAAGTCGGCTTAATAGCAATAGAAACGCGCAGATCTTGACCGGTACTAATGCCGCCTAGAGTGCCACCTGCATTATTTGATGCAAAGCCATCGGGATGTAGTTCATCGCCATGTTCGCTTCCACGCTGAGCAACGGATTTAAATCCGGCACCAATCTCAACGCCCTTAACGGCATTGATGCCCATCATGGCATGCGCAATATCAGCATCGAGTTTATCGAATAGAGGCTCACCCAGCCCAATGGGTACATTGCGAGCGCGAACCTCAATGCGGGCTCCACAAGAATCACCTGCTTTGCGCAGATCATCCATATAGCCTTCTAGTTGCGGAATAATCTGTGCGTTAGCAGCAAAGAATGGATTTTGGTCAATCTGCTGTGCGTCTTGAAATGGAATCTCAATTTCACCAAGCTGGCTCATGTAGCCATAAAACTCTGTTCTGTACTGCTGATTCAACCATTTTTTGGCAATCGCAGCAGCAGCTACTACAGGCGCTGTTAAGCGTGCTGATGAGCGGCCGCCACCACGAGGATCTCGTAGACCATATTTGTGGTGATAAGCGTAATCGGCGTGACCTGGACGGAAGGTTTGCAAGATATCACCGTAGTCTTGGCTTCGTTGATCAGTATTACGAATCAATAAAGCAATTGGTGCGCCTGTTGTCTTCCCTTCGAAGATGCCGGACAGAATTTCAACCCGATCCTCTTCTTTGCGCTGCGTTACATGACGTGAGGTTCCCGGTTTCCGGCGGTCAAGATCAATTTGGAGGTCAGCCTCAGTGAGCGACATGCCTGGAGGGCAGCCATCGACCACGGCTCCAATAGCTGGACCATGGGATTCACCAAAAGTAGTAACAGTAAAAAGAAGGCCTAAAGTATTTCCTGACATATCGACATTATGTCATTTGTCATGAATATTTGGCTAAAACAGCTTAATTAGCGGTCTTTTCTGCATCTTCTGGCCAGTCACGAATATAGGCCTTGAGCATCGTATTTTCAAAGTCTTGAGCTTCAACCACCGATTTGGCAACATCATAAAAGGAGATCACTCCCATGAGCATTTTTTGATCGACCACAGGCAAGTAGCGAGCATGATCCACCAACATCATGCGACGGACTTCATCGATCTCAGTTTCCATGTTGCAAGTTAGGGGGTTTTGGTTCATGACGGAGAGAACTTGTAACCCATCTAATTTGCCATGGTGTTTTGCTAAAGCAGCAATCACCTCACGGAAAGTCAGAATGCCTACAAGCTTGTCATACTCCATCACCACCAAAGAGCCGATGTCATGTTCGCTCATAACCAATACAGCAGTTTGTAGCGCAGTCTCAGGAGCAACTGTAAATAAGGTGCTTCCTTTTACACGCAATATGTCGCGAACTTTCATGTAATCTCCAAATGCAATGAATTTATTGCTTCAATATAGCCCCAAGCACCCCTGCAATCAAGGGCTTAAAGTGCCCTTTTAGTAACGAATAACCCTAATAACCCCGCTGCGGATGTTGGGTAGATTAGCTACAAGCACTGCCCCAGCCAAGGTTATCCACCACGTTAAGTAGATCCACAAAAGCGCCAAAGGAAAGATAGAAAACGCACCATAGACGGTTTTGTAGAAGTGAGTGTGGGTCAAAAAGATGGCAAACCCAAACTTCATCAGCTCAAAACTGAGTGCAGCAAAAAAGGCACCAAAGAGAGCGTCCGACCATTGGATCTGTGAATAAGGAAGGATTTTGTAAGCCACCGTATAGACCATCGCAGCTAAGAAGATAGGCGCTACAGTGGCTATAAATCTAAACCCAGAGGATATGCCATCTGTCCAGCCTTGTGCAGCACTAAAAAGCACCCCGCTGAGGTAAATTCCAATACCCAGGAGTATTGGCCCTAAGATAGTTGCCGCAGCATAGATGACTATCTTTTTATGAAGAGGTCTACGCTTTTCAACTTTAAAAATTTGATTGAAGGCACCTTCAATCACCGAAAGCGTCATGATGGCGGTGACAAATAAACCAGCAATACCCACAAGCGTTAAGCCACGGGCCTGGACGGAAAATTGCTCTAAATAAATAAAGACCTGCTGGTTAATCCCCCCTGGCATGTAGGTATCTAGTAGCCAGGTCCTAAAGGCGTTTCTGATCTGAATCACACTAGGGAGGTATGCAATCAAGATGGTTGCAATGGTCACCATAGGCACTAAAGAAAGTGTCGTGGTGTAGGCCAGGCTTGCAGCAATTTGATTGAGTTTTTGGTCGCGATTGCCCTCCCAGATCTCTTTTGCAAGAGAGAGCCATAATTGGGGGTTACGAAATAAGCGCATCGCCGTATCATAAGAGAATATGAGCCAACACGATATATTAGTTCTGTACTACTCCCGCCATGGGGCAACTAGGGAATTGGCGCGCCTGATTGCCGAGGGAATTGAAAGCGTTCCTGGTGTCAACGCACGTCTTCGAACCGTGCCTGCTATTTCTACTGTTTGTGAGGCATCCGAGCCTAGCGTACCGTCAGAAGGCGCCCCATATGTAGAGTATTCCGATCTACAAGAATGTATAGGTTTGGCCTTAGGTTCCCCTACTCGTTTTGGCAATATGGCCGCCCCCATGAAATATTTCTGGGATGGCAGCTCCTCTCAATGGCTCAATGGTGCCCTGATTGGCAAGCCAGCTTGCGTGTTTACTAGCACCGGAAGTCTGCATGGCGGCCAAGAAAGCACATTGCTCACCATGATGATTCCCTTGCTGCACCACGGCATGATGATTGTGGGTTTACCTTACAGCGAACCAGATCTCATGTCATCTGCAACAGGTGGAAGCCCCTACGGTGTAACGCACCTTGCTCACGCCGATGGCAGGGCTCCGATTAGCGCTGAAGAGCAACGTTTAGCAAAAGCTCAGGGAAAGCGTCTTGCACAAGCAGCGCTTAAGCTCATTGGCGACTAAGAACATGCTAAAAAAAATTCTCGCAAAGAATCCTTTTCAGCTATTAGCTACAGCAGCATTCATTGATCTATTTATCCTATGCATCGCTTGGGAATGGTTCATCTCCCCCCTGCGTCCAGGCGGCTCTTTGCTGATCCTAAAAGGCGTACCCTTGCTATTTGCAATTCCGGGCTTATGGAAAGGTAATGTCTACACAATGCAGTGGGCATCGATGCTAATACTGCTCTACATCACAGAGGGTTTGGTCCGTATTTTGGAAATAGGTGCTAATTTTTGGATGGCTTTACTAGAAATCATTTTCGCTACAACTGGGTTTGTCTGTCTGTTAATAGTCTTAAAGCCAATTAAGCAAGAGGCTAAGAGCTTAGCAAAGCAAAAATTACAAGCTGATCAGTGATGGAAAGTTTTCTTCAAGCATTGAGCAAGGTCCTCGAGAAAAAATATATTCTGATCGAGGATCAAGATAAAGCTCCCTACCTAACTGATTGGCGTAAGCGTTTTACCGGCAAGGCCTTAGCAATTGTTTTGCCTCGCACCACACAAGAGATTTCTGAGATTGTGAAACTCTGTGCTGCAAATGAGGTTGCTCTAGTGCCTCAAGGTGGACATACTGGATTTTGTGGCGGCGCTACACCGGATGTCAGTGGTAAGCAGATTGTGCTTAATCTCAAGCGAATGAATACCATTCGTGAGATAGATGTTGCGAATCAAACCATTACCGTTGAGGCAGGCTGCATTCTGCAAACCATTCAAGAGAAAGCGGCTGAGCAAGATTTTTTATTTCCCTTGAGTCTTGGTGCTGAAGGTAGTTGCATGATTGGCGGTAACTTGGCAACCAATGCCGGTGGGACCAATGTTCTGCGCTATGGCAATACTCGTGATCTTTGCTTAGGTCTAGAAGTGGTAACCGCCAAAGGTGAAATTTGGAATGGCCTCAAAGGATTGCGGAAGGACAACACTGGCTATGACTTGCGCGACTTATTTATTGGTTCAGAGGGAACCCTGGGAATCATCACTGCGGCTGTCATGAAGCTTTATCCGCTCCCCATATCTCAATGGACAACATTGGTCGCCGTCGACACCGTTGCCGCCACTATTAAACTCTTAAATCTTTTTCAGAGGCGTGCGACTTCCCTGCTCACTGGTTTCGAAATGATGACGCAGGAATCATTAGCTCTCAATGAAAAACATTTTCCGCAAATGGCAAACCCTTTAAAAGGAAATCCCGCCTATACGGTCTTGATTGAACTCTCCGACCATGAAAGTGAAGCTCATGTCAGGGAGTTACTTGAGACGATTCTTGAGGAGGCTTTTGAGGCTGGCTTAATTACTGATGCCGTAATTGCCAACAATCTCTCCCAAGCCAATGCTTTTTGGCATATGCGTGAGCACATTACTCTGGCTCAAGCCGAAGAAGGGGCTAATCTCAAGCACGACATCACCATCCCCCTATCTTCCCTAGAAAGCTTTATCCAAGAAACTGACGCTTTAATGAGGGCCAATTACCCTGGCGTCCGAATTATCAACTTTGGGCACCTGGGCGACGGCAATCTCCATTACAACATCGCACCCCCGCTTGGTGTCGACCCCAAAGCCTTCAATTTGGCCAATGAGAAGCCAATTCATGAGCTGATTTATGCTCAAGTTGAGCGTTGCCAGGGCTCTATCTCTGCAGAACATGGCGTTGGACAGCTTAAATTAGATGATTTGAGGTCTCACAAGGGAGATGTGGCGCATGACCTCATGAAGACCCTGAAACAGGCCCTAGACCCTCAAAACATCCTAAATCCCCATAAAGTCGTCTCGATTTAGTAGTTTTCGGGTTTTCTTGCAACTTTTTTGAAATATTTTGTATTTTCTGTCATCTCACCCCCTTTATGAGGCGTTGTATGCCCATGGAGGTGACAAATATGTCAACAAGACTCAAACGTTGGGCCCGCGCTATTCAAGAGATCGACTTGTCTAAAAGTACGCCAGAAGTGGCTATTGGCTACCTAGATAGCAAATACCGTGATATTGCCTGGCGCTATATCCGCATCCTAGGCTTTGAACGCACCATTAGCTTCATGGCCAGCAATAACTTTCATCCAGAGTAAAAGCAAATTCCCTTAAAAAACCTAAATATCTGAATTATTTAGGTTTTTTTACTATCCGCCTGAATTATCCTAGGCCACATCCTACGATGTTGCGTTAATAGGCATTTAAATCCCCTTGCTTACAAAAAAGCATCACTTCTCAACTTAAAAATAGTCTGCAGTGTGTCATAAAGCCTTGTAACTGGGCCTCTTACAACGTAGGATCAAAAGATCCATAACTACTTAATGAACCAATAGGAACATCATGAGTCAAAAGAAATTAGTAAAGCAGTTGATGAAAAAGCTTGATCGCCTGGAATCGGAGCGTGAAAAAATTATCGATAAGCTTGCTAAAGCATTAGATAAGCTTGAAAAGAAAGAGATAGCTAAGGTTGCAAGCAAGAAAACTGCTACCAAGAAAGTTCCAGCCAAGAAAACAGCCGTTAAGAAATCAGTAGCAAAGAAGGTTGTTAAAAAGCGTGCACCTACAAAAAAGGTTGCCGCAACCAAAACTACTAGCTCTGAAGCGACTAGCTAAGCATGGGTAAATTGAAGAAGCTTGAGGGAAATGATGTCAACTATGATGCTGAGCTCAGGCTTTTACAGATTGAATTGGTAAAGGTTCAACGGCAAATTATTTCTAGTAATAGTAAGCTTTTGATCATCCTCGAGGGGCGCGACACTGCTGGCAAAGATGGAACCATCAAGTGCATTACTGAACACCTTAGCCCTCGTGAAACACATGTTGTAGCGCTGGGCATCCCTACATCACGCGAATCTGGTGAGTGGTACTTTCAACGCTACGTAGCAGAACTCCCATCTGCAGGAGAAATTATTCTTTTTAACCGCAGCTGGTACAACCGAGCTGGAGTGGAAAAAGTGATGGGATTTTGTACTGATATTCAGTATCAGAAATTTATGGATACGGTAAATGAATTCGAGAGTCTATTGGTTGGGTCGGGCATTCAACTGATTAAATACTACCTAGACATAGACAAGAAAGAGCAAGCGCGTCGCATGGAGAGTCGCAAGACCGATCCCCTGAAGCAATGGAAAGTGAGCCCAATTGATCAGCAGGCTCAGAAGAAATGGAAGGCCTATAGTATTGCTCGAGATCTCATGCTCAAAAAGACTAGCTCGGCTGATGCACCCTGGACGGTGATTGATGCCAATAATAAAAAATTGACCCATCTCAATTTGATCAGGGATCTACTTTCTAGAATTAACTACCCAGGCAAAGATAAGAAGATTCTCAACTTAGACCCGAATATTGTGAGCCCCTGCCCGCCTTTAGGCAAAAAACCTCCGAAGGTTGCACCGTAGAAGGTTTAAATAAAGAAGTTGCGTGCTTCAGTGATGACTTCTTGAGGTAACTCTTCTGGAATGTAATGTCCGCAAGGAACGGCTCTACCCGAAACCTCGCTGGAGCTAACTTTCTTCCAGTCATTTACGGGTTCAAAGCATTTATTTACCAAGCCATGCTCACCCCAAAGAACCTTGAGAGGCATTTGTAATTTCTTACAATGCTCACGGTCTGCGCGATCATGAGCTAAATCAATGGTTGCTGCAGCCCGATAGTCTTCACACATGGCATGCATACCTTGTGAATTGCTTACTCCCGCTAGATACTCTGCCCAACGCTCGGGGCTGAAGATGCCAGTCCCGGCATGACGACCCATATGATTTTTTAGCCAATACTCTGGGTTAGCTCCAATCATGGTTTCAGGCACTGGTTCAGCTTGAATCAAAAAGAACCAATGCCAATAACCCTTAGCAAATTCCATGGTGGTGTTTTCATACATGGTCAAGGTTGGAGAGATATCTAAGACCATGAACTTTTTAACACTCTCTGGAAAATCCATAGCTAGACGATGAGAAACCCTGCCTCCGCGATCATGCCCAAGCAAGAAAAAATGATCATGGCCCAAGGCTTTCATCAAGGAATATTGATCTGTCGCCATAGATCGCTTTGAATAAGACGAATGATCCGGTTTTCCATGGGGCTTAGATGAGGCGCCGTAACCCCGTAGATCCGAAGCAACTACCGTGTAGTGTTTCGCCAACTCAGGAGCAACCTGATGCCAAATCGCTTTAGTTTGTGGAAATCCATGCAGCAATAAAAGTGCTGGACCACTTCCGCCAATTTGGCAGGCAATCTCTATTGGCCCATCATCAGATGAAACAGTAATAGACTTTTGTTCGAAACCTGGAAATGCTACGGACATAAATTCAATAACTCTTGAGGTGTTTTAACGATCAGCAACCGCCTGTATTTCGGCAACAGTAAGATAGCCTTTGTTACCGGAATCCAGATAGCTAAAGTGATCGTAAATACGCGGCATACAACCTTTTGCCTCTGCTTTAGTTAGCTTTCCATCATGATTCAGATCGCACTTTGCAAAGCGTTCTGCAATTTCACGATTTTTTGATGCATCGTCTGCATAACTCAATACTGGAGTGATGGCCAAGATGCTAATGCAAAGCAATGTAGAGGTAAAAGATCTTGTCATGATTTATTGACCTGTTGGAGTTGGATTGGCTGAAGTTTCCATTGCAACGCGAACTACCTTTTTAGCCATTTCAATAAATGAACTTACAGAGCCTGAGCCTGTTCTGAATGATTCCCCTTGAATGGTGACTAAGCCTTCCCCAAGCAACTGTTTGGATTGGCTATCAGTAATTTTGCTCTCTACCAATAAAGCAGGAGTCTTTGAGTTCACGCCACCAGCATAAGCTGCGGCATTCGCAGCCAATCCGATTGGGGTGAAATTCCAAGGCTGGAGACTATCAGCCATACTTTCTGCGCCAGTGATGCCAACGGTAATTCGGGCTACGCCAGGACCAGGGCTAGTAACAATGCGAATATTGCCGCGTGAATTTACGGCATCAATCATTGAATCCTGCAAGGTAATTTGTGCTTGAGAGATAGCCTCTGCACTCACTTCTTTAGTGGCGCTTTGATTTAAATATATTGGGTCCAAAATCACAGCAGTGTAGCTAGAGGGATTAACACCAGAAACTCGGTATCTCCATATCCGAACATCAGATTGACTAGTTGCCATCGGCACTAATACGGAGTAATTGGGCAAGAAGCCTGATCTAGGCATTGGCTCTGAAACCAATTTTGGAGTATTGCTACAGGCTGCTAAAAGAATGGCAACTGAAAATAAAGCAATAACTACGTTAAATTTACGCATCTTGATTCCTTAAAATTGATATCAGAAGACCTGTTTAGTCTGCTGCGGGGCAAGGCAAAATGCCACCCGTTTTTTTGTGAATCTGCGGCTTGCAATCAGGCTGCGGTGCAACCACCGTTGCAGGTGGTTTTACAGTGTTAACGGTTGGTCCGGCTGCTGTCGCTGTGTCTGTTGTGACTGGAGCAGCAGCGCTTACTGCCGCAACTGGTAGCACGACCTTTGCAGGCTCCAATCCAACCGATCTATAGAAGGCTTTGTCCGTTCCCGGGCAAGGCATGACTGCACCAGTCTTTGGGTTAATTACATCCTTGCACTGTGGATTTGACTCAATTCGGGCCTCGATCTTGGCCACAGAGCATGCTGCAAGTACACAGACACTAATCGCAGAGAGAATAAAAAGTTTGGTTAATGAATGAGGAGTCAAATTCATTCGGAGCTTAATGAGCCAAAATTTTAGATAAAAAATCTTTAGCACGAAGAGATCTTGCTTCTGGATTATTAAAGAACTCATCTTTGGTGCAATCTTCAATGATGCGTCCTTGGTCCATAAAAATCACACGATTACTGACCTTGCGGGCAAAACCCATCTCATGGGTAACGCAGCACATTGTCATACCTTCATTTGCTAATTTCACCATCACGTCTAATACTTCACCAACCATTTCTGGGTCTAGTGCTGAGGTGGGTTCATCAAACAACATAATGATCGGATCCATACTCAAGGCGCGTGCTATCGCAACCCGTTGCTGTTGGCCGCCAGATAGCTGGCCAGGGAACTTATCTTTTTGTGCAATCAAGCCTACCCGTTCTAAGTATTTCAAGCCATGAGCTTTAGCCTCATCAGCAGAACGACCAAGCACTTTCATCTGGGCAAGGGTGAGGTTTTCAGTAATGCTCAGATGGGGAAACAGCTCAAAAGACTGAAATACCATACCCACTCTAGATCTCAGCTTAGGCAAATTTGTTTTCGAATCATGCAAGCTCACGCCATCAACGGTGATTTCGCCAGCCTGAAACGGCTCTAATGCATTAATGGTTTTAATTAGGGTTGACTTTCCGGAACCAGATGGACCGCAGATAACTACTACTTCGCCCTTTTGGATCGTAGTACTGCAATCAGTTAAGACCTGAAAGTCGCCGTACCACTTCGATACATTTTGAAGTTCAATCATGATGATTTAGAAATAGTGAGCATTAAGAATAAATTAGCGAATGATCGCCACTTTGGCTTGAATTCTACGAACCACTTTAGAAAGCGTGAAACAAATAATGAAATAGGTAAATGCAGCCAAAATATAAGTTTCAATTGGGCGGCCATAATTTTTACCGGCAATTTCAAAACCTTTTAACAAGTCATAGGCACCAATGGCATAGACCAATGAAGTATCTTGAAACAAAATAATGGTTTGAGTCATGAAGACCGGAATCATGTTTCTAAAGGCCTGTGGCAACACAATAAAACGCATATTTTGACCGTAGGTCATACCTAAGGCTTGCGCTGCAAAACCTTGGCCTTTTGGCACCGACTGAATACCTGCGCGCACAATCTCAGAAAAGAACGCCCCCTCAAAAGCAATGAAAGTAATCGTTGCTGATAAATCAGCGCCAATAGGACGCCCAATCAACATTGGAATCAATAGGAAGAACCACAAGATCACCATCACCAAGGGAATGGAGCGCATTGTGTTGACATAGATAGTTGCTGGATAAACTAGACTTGCCCTACCAGAAAGACGCATCAGAGCTA
The DNA here is from genome assembly GCF_001870365.1 of Polynucleobacter sp. QLW-P1DATA-2. Classification (NCBI taxonomy): domain Bacteria; kingdom Pseudomonadati; phylum Pseudomonadota; class Betaproteobacteria; order Burkholderiales; family Burkholderiaceae; genus Polynucleobacter; species Polynucleobacter sp. QLW-P1DATA-2. The sequence continues at coordinate 520,813 of NZ_LZMQ01000003.1, forward strand.
AAAAGGTGCCAAATACAATTCCACCAACGGTAGCTATAACCGTCAGCTGAACGCTAAATAGCAAGCCCTTCAGTATGTAATTAGTGAAGAGTTCCCAGTTATAAAAACTGAGGTCTATGCTAAACATGTGTTCACCAATAAATCGCTAGGTTGAGTATTCATCATGATTAATGGGCTGCCACTTCTGTATTGGCAACAATAAATCCAGGAATACGGGAGCGCTTCTCAATGTGTGCCATCACCCTATTCACAGCGAATGCAGATAAGGCATACAAAATCGTTACTGCTAGGTAGATCTCAACACCATGTGATGTTTCTTCCTGAGCTTGCATTGCAAACAAGGTAAGCTCAGGAACAGAGACCGCAAAAGCAACTGATGAGTTTTTAATCAGATTCATACTCTCAGACGTAAGCGGTGGGATCACAATGCGCAACGCCATGGGCAAAATAATGTAGCGATAACTCTGATAAGTCGTTAAGCCCAGCGCTATTGCTGCTGCTTTCTGACCAGAAGGTAAAGACTGAATACCCGCCCTAACCTGCTCAGCAATACGAGCTGAGGTAAAGAATCCCAATGCAAGGCTAACTAGCAAATAAGATGGGAAAGCTTTTAAAGGGGGTATGAATGCAGGGATTACGTGGTACCAAAGAAATACTTGCACCAAGATTGGAATATTCCTAAACAACTCCACCCACGCAGTAGATAGTCTGACTAAAAAACGGTTAGTTGGATTTTCTGGGGGCAAGGTTCTTAAGGTACCCATGATGGCACCCAAGGAAAGCGCAATCAATAAACCGAGCCCAGCTACTGCTAGAGTCCAGCCCCAAGCCTTCATCAGCCAATCTAAATAGCTGGGGTCTGCATTTTTGCCAATACCCAACAAGGCGGAGAAGCAGTGGTCAACCACCTCTCCATCTAGAGTGCTTTTACAAAAAATTCCTAAATCCATAAAACCGATCGCGTAGGCATTAACTTATTCAAGTATTTATGAGCGATTTGAATTATTTCTTGTTGTAGTCTTCTGCAGGCTTGTCATTCAAGTTGGCCCAAGCATTTTTAGTTGCTGGGGACAACTGGAGACCAACGACAATATTTTTTGGTGGAATTGGTGACAAGAACCATTTGTTCCACAAACCAGGCATTTTGCCGTTAGCAACAATCTTGGCAATTGCCGCATCTACAGCAGCTTTAAATTCTGGATCATCTTTGCGGACCATGATTGCAATCGGTTCTGTACTCAAAACTTCACCAACAATTTTGAAGTCCTTAGGATTCTTGGAGTTGGCGATATTACCCGCCAAGATAGAGCCATCCATTACAAATGCATCAGCTCGGCCAGACTCCAATAATAGGAAGCTATCTGCATGGTCTTTGCCATAAACTTCATCAAAGTTCACGCCGTTGGCTTTTTCATGCTTACGGAGCAATTGGACGGATGTAGTGCCGGTTGTCGTGGCAACCTTCTTACCAGCCAATTGAGCGATTGAAGTGATGCCTGAATTGGCTTTAACAGCAATACGAACTTCCTCTACATATAAAGTGTTAGCAAAACTTACATCTTTTGCGCGATTGACATTATTCGTTGTTGTGCCGCACTCAATATCGACTGTTCCGTTTTGAACTAAAGGTACGCGGTTTTGCGATGTCACTGGTTGATAGTTAATGCGCAAAGTGCTCATGCCCAACTTATCCTTGATATCACCCAGGATCATGCGGCAGATCTCAACATGGTAACCATCAAAACGACTATCACCAGTGGTGTAGGACATAGGGATGGAGGATTCACGAACGCCCATGGTGACTGCACCGGTTGATTTAATTTTATCCATTGTTTGGCTGGCGGCTTGTACGTTAAAAACGCCTATCAATAGACCTGCTGCAACCAAGCCTGCTTTAATTAAAGAAATGCTTTTCATGGGGTTTCTCCTGTTTTTACTTCTATTTATTCATTGATAAATAGTTACATCTGTATTTATAGCAAATTTATAGGTCTAAATTGCTTAAAAAAGCCTTTATTTGGGGTTAATACCCAGATAAATGATTAACAAATTAATGAAAAGAGAAGAAGAGAGAAAGTAGCTGGCCTGCCCAGCACGATTCGAACGTGCGACCTACGCCTTAGAAGGGCGTTGCTCTATCCAGCTGAGCTATGGGCAGTTATGTGCTGGGTATCTCTAGAACAATAAGGGAAAGTGGTCGGAGTACAAGGATTCGAACCTTGGACCCCCTGCTCCCAAAGCAGGTGCGCTACCAGGCTGCGCTACACTCCGACGGAATAGATATTCTACACTGACAGCGCCATTAGAGGCAAATCCTGTAAGATTCAGTCCGATGAGCACCCTATTTAACGGCATAATTAGCAAACAAACGAAAGCATTGATTGCTCTTGGCTTATTGCTATTTAGCCTCTTGGGTACCCAGTATCTAGGCTTTGCACATAGTATTTCGCATGCTGGCTTTCAGGGCGTTAATGTAGAGCTCAGCACTGATGATCGCGCCGCCTTTGGCATATCTCATGCTGCAGCCGATTGCCATTTATTTGATGCCTTAACCCTCGCCAGTTTTATTGCGCCAGATGTTCACTCTTCTATCGGGGTGCTTTCTTATTCAGGCACTTTTACCCCACTCTTAGAGGTAACGGTTTTCCAGGCTCTTGCCTCACCCTATCAATCCCGAGCTCCTCCCAGCATCACTCTTTAATTACATTGCCCTCGCCTTATTGGCGAGTTTATGTGCGTTTACCTATTGAGATAGCTCAATAGATTTAAGAGTGAAGTATGAAATTTAGAATCTCCTATCAATTGGCTTTATTAAGCGCTTTGGGTGTAAGCCTTTCTTACTCCGCAAGAGCGGAAGATCCAAATGGCGGCTTAGTGATTGAATCGAACGCCATCTCCGAAAATAATCTTATGAGCCCGAGCAAAGTTTTGTCAGGCGATGAGTTGCAAAATAAGCTGGGGGGCAACCTGGGCGCTACCCTCTCCAATGAACTGGGGGTTTCTGCAACCGGATTTGGTGCAGGCGCCTCTAGGCCAGTTATTCGCGGGCTCGAAGGTGCGCGGGTGCAGATTTTAGAAAATGGTCTATCAGTAAGTGACGTATCCAGTATTTCGGCAGATCATGCTACCGCCAACCCCTTACAAAGTACGCGTCAAATTGAAATCCTGCGTGGCGCATCTGCATTGATGTATGGGTCTGGATCGAGCGGCGGCTTGGTCAATGTGATTAATGATCGCATTGCCACCTCCCTCCCAGGAGAGCCAACGGGCTCCGTAAATACGAGCTATGAAACCGCCAATCAAGGCAAGACCGCCAGCGCAGTAGTCGATACATCCACTGGACCGATTGCCTTTCATATTGATACCGCCATTAGCAATGCCAATGACTATCAAATTCCTGGCTACGCAGAGCAAGGAGGGCCGAATGCTAACTGGGCAATCAGCCCCGGCGTTCCGCAAAATGTGCCTTACTCTGGCAAGCTACCCTTCTCCTTTAATAATGAGAATAACTTAGGGCTGGGTGCTTCTTATATTGGTGATCATGGTTATACCGGCGTCTCACTATTGCGCCTTAATCATGACTATGGCGTTCCTACTGCTGATGGCGGATTTATTAACCAATCGCAAAATCGATATGATTTGCAGCATGAAACCCGCGATCCTATGGATGGTTTTAGCGCTTTCAAATTCAGCATCTCTAATAGCCATTACATGCACAATGAATTTGATAATAACGGCGTGCCGCAAACCAATTGGGTAAATGATGCAACAGAATTACGCGCGGTACTAGATCATCAATCTTGGATGGGCTGGAAAGGCAGTGTTGGCTTGCAATCGTCTACCGCCAAACTAACGGCAACTGATATCGCTAGTGGCAATGCAGATATCGTTCCGCAAACAGTCACCAATTCCAATGCGCTATTTTGGGTGGAGCAAGGTAATTTTGGTGACTTTAAAAATAGTCTTGGTTTGCGCTACAACTATGTGACCCAGAACCCTAATCAGGCCAGCGTTTACGCCGACTCTATTTCTACTTATAGTCCACCCTCACTCATTAACCGTCAGTTTAATTTGGGCTCCTACTCTTTGGGAACTATTTACGAAGTGACTAAGGGCTATGGACTAGCTGCAGCCTACACCGTTTCACAAAGGGCACCAAGTGCGCCAGAGCTTTACGCTTTTGGTCCACACGATGCTACCGCCACATACATAGTGGGTAACTCCAATTTACAAATAGAGACTTCGCACAATATTGAATTGGGTATACAAAAAACGAGCGGACTCATCCAAGGTAAAGCCAACATCTATCAAAATCAGTTCAGTAACTACATTTATGGCTTCTACACTGGCAATACAGCCTCTGGTGATGGATATACCAACTATCCAGTAGTAGTCTCCCAACAAGCAAATGCCACCATTAAAGGGGTTGAAGGAGAATTAACCTACAACTGGCAGCAAAATGGGGTTGGCACTCGCCTATTTGGTGACGCCTCTCAAGGGACTTTTAATAGTGGCGGCAATTTACCCCTGCAACCAGCCCCACGCTTAGGGGCTGAAATTGCGCAACAAGTAAATCAATGGAAAATGAATGCTACTTACATTCATGCTTTTGAGCAAACGCGCTTAGCTAGCTTTGAGATTGGCCCCACGCCGAGCTACAACCTCCTCAATGCAGGCGTGTCATACACCGAAAGAATTAACAGCATCTCTTGGACAGGCTATCTGCGTCTGACAAACTTATTGAATCAAGATATTCGTTATGCCACAACGCCAGAGACGGTACGCTTATACGCACCCCAACCGGGTCGCAGTGCCATGATTGGGGTTCGAGCTGCTTTTTAAAGGAACTGAGTGATGAGGGTTGCCACCAAACCCGAGCCCAGAATCACAATGACAGGGTTAATTTTGGTACGCAAAATAAGATAGAGGGTAATCAGCGCCAGTCCAGCAGTTAGCGGGCTAACAATCGAAGCCTTGCCAACAGCATAGACCCCAGAAGCCATTAGTCCGATAGAAATTGGCTCTAGAGCATTCTGAATAGATCGGCGCCAAGGGTTTTCGCCAAAATAACTCCATAAACGCCCTGCATAAAAACAGAGCACGCTAGAGGGAATAAAAAAAGCAAGTAGTACGACTAAGGCTCCCAATAAACCCGCCACCTGAAAGCCAATGATTAAGACCATCAGCATATTGGGCCCTGGAGCAACTTGTCCAATACTGTAAATATGGACAAATTGAGTATGGCCAATATCAAACTGGTGCGCCAATAGAGTTTGCATCTCAGGAAGAACAGCAGTTCCTCCACCTACAGCCAGGATAGATAGGAGCCCAAAACTAAGCGCTAGCTGAATAAGCAAATTCATATTTTTGAATTTGGCCTGTAAAGATAAATAGATATCGGCGCCATGATCAAAAGCACTAAGGGCAATGATAATTTGGCAATGCTCATCAAAGCAAAAGTGCATGCAATGATGATGAGGGATTTGAAATGCTTCCAGTGTTGGTCGCCAATGCGATAGGTAATAGCTGCCAACAATCCGCAAGCACCTGCGGCAATCCCAGTCAAAATGAGATTAGCCAATGGATGATCATTGTTATTGGTATAGGCAACACCAATAATTAATACAAATAGAGATCCAGGAATGATCAGCCCCAAAGTGGCTGCAACCGAACCCCAAAAGCCCCTTAGGTGATCCCCAGCAAGAACCGCTAAGTTGACGGAATTGAGGCCTGGCATTGTTTGACTAATTGCAAGGTAACCCATGAATTCATCTGCGGTAAGCCATTGTTTCTTTTCTATCAGCAAGATTCGCTCATAAGCAATGATTCCTCCGCCAAAGCTCACCGCACCAATCATGAGAAATTGAGTAAAAAGCTCTTTTAGGGAAACTCGTCCCTCTTTTAGGCAGAGGTCTTGAGAGGTCATTCCGGCTTACCGTATACCAATGCTGTTTTAGTGCTTCCAATCTCTAACCAGTCAGTCAGCTCTATCTGCAGTTTTTTGAAAAAACTTATCAGCTCGTTTGTGGGCTTTCGCCTGAGCTCTGTTCTCATCATTCACGCGATAGGAGAAGGCCAATTCGCCTACCATCGGATCGCCCACGCTTTTCATCCAAATGGCAATTTCACAATGGGCTTGGACTCCATCCCCAAATACCAAGTTACCTATTGGTAAGCAGGCTTCTAAAATTTTATTGGTTTTACCACCAACAATACGCAAAGGCGCATCCTTATCTATTGAGAGCTTTGCAAGGCCAGGGAAAAATTGGGCAACACTTTCCAAGGACCTATCAAATAAATCATCAATAGGTACCGCATCGAGGATTGCGTTATTTGAATAAATTTGACGCTGAGATCCTAGCTCATCACCACGCAATATTTCCTCTTTAAAACGAATGCGAGATTTGATCTTCTTTTTGGGGCTAGGATTAAAGCTTGATGCTTGATCCAAATCATGGGCACGACACTTTAAGGTGACTTCAGCATAGTCATCAACCCAGACATTCTGTCTTGATTCCCTAACGCGCAAAATAATATCGTTTTGGCGAAAATCTTGACCAGGCGTGTCGTAAAAGTAAATGTTACGCAAACCAGTAGTGGCATTATCTAGATGAAAGAAGTCCACCTTATTGGTTTTGCAGAACTTCAGAATTTGATCACTCAATGCGGTGATTTTGCTATGGCGGTCTAAACCTTGCGGCTTAATCAGCAGCTTGAATTCTCTATTGGTAATGAGCGGATGAATCTTTTTCAAAATAACCTCTTCTTTTTTTAAGAGATTATCACCATACCGACCAAATTAGTAAACTTCAGGTACGTACATCTCAGGTGGAACAGGGCCACGCAAGTAATCCGGGTTATGTACTCGTTCTGGAAGGCTGATCACAGGATGATCAATTTCCTGGTACGGAATTTGATTTAAAAGGTGGGTGATGCAATTGAGGCGAGCCTTTTTCTTGTCGTTGGCAGCCACTACCCACCATGGCGCCTCAGGAATATGAGTGCGCTCTAGCATTGTTTCTTTAGCCTTGGTATAGGCTTCCCACATACGACGGGCCTCTAAGTCCATAGGACTTAATTTCCATTGTTTTAATGGATCATGAATACGCATCATGAAGCGGTTGTACTGCTCATCATCAGAGATCGAGAACCAATACTTGATGAGAATCACTCCTGAGCGAATCATCATGCGCTCTAAATCTGGAACTGTTCTGAGAAATTCCTCATACTCATCATCAGTACAAAACCCCATCACTTTTTCAACACCAGCGCGGTTGTACCAACTACGGTCAAACAACACAATTTCACCGCCAGCAGGTAAATGTGAGATATAGCGTTGGAAGTACCATTGGGTTTTTTCACGTTCGTTTGGTGCAGGTAATGCAACAACTTTACATACCCGCGGATTCAATCGTTGAGTAATACGCTTAATCGCGCCACCCTTACCCGCCGAATCACGACCTTCAAAAAGAACCGCAACCTTGACCTTATTAGCCACTACCCAGTCTTGGAGCTTTACTAATTCACCCTGAAGTCTAAAGAGCTCTTTAAAGTAAACATTACGCGGAACCTGAGAGCCTGCATCACCATCTAGCGAAAGGCGATCATCGTCGAGCTCCATTTCGAGCTCTTCATCCATGCTGTCAAGAATTTCTTCTTGAGCGCGCTGATACCACTCCGCCATCTCTTTATGCTTAGAGGTCATAGGTTTTCCACTGATATTTCTCTTAGTTTACGCCCGAACTGATGACACTTTCGTTACAAGCTATAGGCTATTGGTTTTCGCTAAATATTGGCTAATCTGCTCGTAGCTATGAAGTGCTAGCCACTTACGATCGGATGGCTGCTCAGGCGCTGATCCTGTAGGAGGAAAGAAGGTCAATTCAACCTCTAAATTACGGTTTTTAAGCATATTGCTCATAGACTCCAGAAGGCCCATATCTCCGATAAATGCAGCTACATCAGACCGTAAGCCGGTTGCTCTCGATAGATAACGTATTGCCAGGGTATAGACCGGAACCTTTGCAATGACAGCCGCTTCAAATAAATTAGGCTTAAAGGGACGTACAGATTCCCCATTGGTTGAGGTGCCTTCTGGAAAGATACAAATAGAATCCGACTTAAGCGCCCCACTCATCTCCCCCACAACAAAATGAGCATGCCTAGAACTATCCCTCTTAATAAAGACAGTTCCAAGTTGCTTTGCCATCCATCCAAAAATAGGCCATTTCTCTACCTCTGACTTGGCCACGAAACGAATCGGTTGGAATGCATTGATAGCGTGAATATCCATCCAGGAGATGTGATTTGAAGAAAGTAGATAGGAATTTAGCGGAAGAATATGTGCATTCTTTACTGACAGATGAATTCCGAAAATGGTCAATAAGCGCACGGACCACTGTTGAATGTGACGATGCTTTGTCATAGTAGTGGCAAATGGGAATACAACAATCAGGGTTGCCACGCCACAAAGAACATGAATCCATATTGCTGTCCACAGAAAAAAACGGGTAATAAATGGAGTTTGGGTGCGGTTGGATGAGTCTTTATTCATATTTGATATCAATATAATGCAACATCCGTATTTTAATGACCGTCATGAAACTGACTTAAAAATGTCATGATGCTTTCATGCTGTATTGGCTTAATACAGTCTCATGATGCATTACAGAGCCATCTGGATTTCAGACGTACACCTAGGAACATCAGGGTGTCAGGCAAACTACCTCCTCGATTTCCTCAAGCATAATGAAGCCGATAAGTTTTACCTTGTTGGTGACATCATTGATGGTTGGCGTCTAAAGAAATCATTCTACTGGCCACAAGCACATAACGACGTAGTTCAAAAGCTCTTGCGTAAGGCTCGTAAAGGTGCTGAAGTAATCTACGTTCCAGGAAACCATGATGAAAGTGCCCGTCAATTCTTCGGCCTCTCTTTTGGTGATGTCAAAGTAGTCGAAGAAGTGATTCACACTACTTTAGATGGTAAGAAACTCTGGGTTACCCACGGAGATCTTTTTGACGGAGTAATGCAGTACGCAAAATGGTTGGCATATGTAGGGGACACGCTTTACTCCTTCATCCTTTATATCAATCGATATTTCAATATGCTGCGGGTCAAAATGGGCCTTCAGTACTGGTCTCTCTCTCAATATCTCAAGCATCAAGTTAAAAACGCAGTGAGTTATATCGCTGACTTTGAACACATCATGGCTAGGGAAGCACGCCTTCGTGGTTGTGACGGCGTGGTCTGTGGCCATATTCATAAAGCTGAAATACGTGAAATTGACGGTTTACTGTATTGCAATGATGGTGATTGGGTTGAAAGCTTGACTGCTCTCGTTGAAACCCATACGGGCGAACTCAAAATTGTTCATTGGCCGCACATCCTTGGTGAGCCTATTGAAACTCCTGAAGTAACTTTCCAACCTGCTGTTGAATCACTCCTAAAAGAGGCTGTGTTATGAAAATTATGATCATTACCGACGCATGGGACCCACAAGTCAATGGTGTGGTGCGTACATTGAAGCAAACCCGTGCGGAACTGACAGCAATGGGACATCAAGTTGAAATGATTACACCACAAGGGTTTAAGTCAATTCCTTGTCCTACCTACCCAGATATTGCTCTTTCACTATTTCCAGGAAAAGAAGTGGCTCGCCGTATTAAGGAATTTGCACCAGATGCGATGCATATAGCAACAGAAGGACCTTTAGGGCTTTCCGCAAGAGCCTATGCGGTTAAAAACGATTTACCCTTTTCTACCGCCTATCACACTCGCTTCCCTGAATACGTTAAAGCCAGGATCGGTATTCCACTCGCCATTACTTATGCCTTTATTCGTTGGTTTCATGGTCCTTCAATGGCCGTAATGGCGCCTACGATTGTGGTTAAAGATGATCTTGAGAAATATGGCTTAAACAATGTAGTGCTGTGGTCGCGTGGTGTTGATTTGGATATCTTTAAGATGCAAGAATCCAAAGCACTGAATACTGCTCACCCCATCTTCTTATATGTTGGCCGCGTTGCTGTTGAAAAGAATATCAATGCATTTTTAGAGATTGACTTACCAGGTTCAAAATGGGTGGTAGGAGACGGTCCAGCGATGGCTGGCATTAAAGAAAAATACCCAGATATCAACTATCTAGGCGTATTACAGCAGCATGAGCTCGCCAAGGTATATGCAGCAGCAGATGTATTTGTATTTCCTAGCAAAACGGATACCTTCGGCTTGGTCTTGCTTGAGGCAATGGCCTGTGGCACACCAGTAGCCGCCTATCCTGTTACTGGACCTATTGACGTTCTAGGGAACTCTAAAGCTGGTGCTATGAATGAAGATCTTCGTGTTGCTTGTATTGAGGCTCTCAAGATACCTCGTGAAGTAGCCCGTGCCCATGCAGAAAAGTTCTCTTGGAGAGCCGCCTCTGAAGAGTTTGCGAGACACCTCAAGCCCGTTCCTACCCCTGATGTACATGTCACCGCAATTGCATAAGAAGGGTTAGCTTTGTCTTCTCCATATCACATCGATCAAAATCCGCACAAAGGTAATCGCGGTCTTGCTCGTGCATGGCACGCTGCCAAGAACTCTTGGTGCGGATTGGTTTATGCCTTTCAGGAAGAAAGTGCTTTTAGACAAGAGCTCACATTATTTGTACTACTTACGCCTGTAGCTTTTCTATTACCCATTAGCCATCTTGAAAAGGCGCTTTTAATTAGCTCCCTAATCATGGTGCTGGTTGTTGAGTTACTCAATTCTAGTGTTGAGGCCGCTATTGATCGTATCTCGTTTGAGCATCACGATCTTTCCAAAAGGGCCAAGGATTTTGGCTCTGCTGCTGTCATGCTTGCCCTGTTTATTGCTGTTTTGATGTGGTCTGCAGTCTGCATTCCGCTTGTCTTGAAGCCGTAATAAATGGACTCTACCATTACAAAAACATTGCACAAGGCTAACTATGTCTGATATTCCAAACCCAATTGGCGCCTTTGAATTCTTTACCCCCAAAAAGAAGAAGGATCCGAGCGCTTCGAAACTGAACCCTATTAAGAAGCTTTCAAAGAAATTGGCAAAAAAGCTTTTTGGTAAGAAATTTGCTACAAAAACCCGCAAACAGTTAGTAGAGTCTGCTGAAGTGGCGGTTGTCCCACTGGCGACAAAAGCAAAAAGACCTGCCTTCAATATTGAATGGGCCACTAGCCCTAGCGAAGTGAAAGAAGCTCAACGTTTACGCTATAAAGTCTTTGCTGAAGAGATGGGTGCAAATCTCTCTCAAAATGCTGAAGGTCTAGATATTGATGATTTTGATGCTTATTGCGATCACCTTTTGATTCGTGATCAAGATACCTTAAAGGTTGTCGGCACTTATCGCGTTCTACCTCCGCATAAAGCACAAGAAATTGGACGTTTGTATTCAGACTCCGAATTCGACCTTACCCGCCTTAATCACTTGCGCCCTAAGTTAGTAGAGCTCGGCAGATCATGTGTTCACCAAGACTATCGCTCTGGTGCTGTCATTATGGCTTTGTGGAGTGGCCTGGCTCAATACATGCTCAAGAATGGCTATGAAATCATGCTCGGTTGTGCAAGTATTCCCATGGCTGATGGTGGCCACTTTGCAGCAAGCCTCTATAACTCATTGGGGAATGATCAAATGGCTCCAACGGAGTTTCATGCATTCCCTCGCCTACCCCTGCCTTTAGATAAACTCAATGGTGGCCTGAATGTAGACGCACCTCCGTTGATTAAAGGTTATTTGAAGTTGGGTGCAAAGATTTGTAGCGCTCCTGCATGGGATCCAGATTTCAATACCGCAGACCTGCTCACCATGTTGCGCTTATCCGATATCAACCCACGTTACGCAAAGCATTTCCTAGAGATGTAAATCCCTGCCGGATCGTCAGCCAAATAAAAAGCCGCTTGTATTGAAGCGGCTTTTTTAGTTCAGTGATGGCGATTTACTTCAAGCTTACCTGATAGGAGCGCCCTACACGCTCCCATTCCGCAGCTTCTTTTAGGAGGCTAAATTCTGTGAGCGGATGTTCGGCGGCCCACTCCTTTGAAAGGCTCACAAGATAGGAGCCAGCATGCTCCGAAACCTTGACCTTTGGAAGGCTTGTGTCATTTCGTCCCCTACAGAGAACCTGGGCAAGTCGAAGGCAAAAGAGCATGCGCCAGTCTTCAAAGCTATGGTTATTGGCTAATTTGCCTAGCTTACCAGCATGGCCTATCAATAAAGCAGCCAGCCTTGCCTGATCATTTTTTGAGAAACCCGGCATGTCTGCATTGCCAGCAATATAGGCGGAATGCTTATGGTATCCATTATGTGAAATGGAGAGACCAATTTCATGTAGGTTAGCCGCCCACTGTAAGAGCGCAACATTATCCGCCCTACTTTCTGCTTCTGGCTTGGGTAGTTGCTGCAAAAAATCAGCGGCTAATTTGCCAACTCTATCTGCCTGTTCTCGATCAACAGAATACCGCTGCATAAATTGCTCAACCGTCACATAACGCATATCGTGATGTTGAGAGCGTCCTAGCAGGTCGTATAAAACACCACTACGCAATGCTGCATCCGTTACTTCCATTGCTTCAATGCCAAGCTCATCAAATACTGCCAACATAATGGCTAAACCACCAGGCCACACAGAGCGCCTATCGTCTTTCAGACCAATCAATTCAACTTGACTCACGTGCTCGTATTTCAATAAATGTTTTTTGAGGGCCCTTAAACCATCGCGCGTAATTAAACCACTAGTAGCATTTACGCGACCCATGATAAGCCCGTCACCCTGCCCATTAAGATCATTGGCAGCAATTAAGTCAGCTAGAGCTCTAGCTGTACCAGATGAGCCAATAGCCTGCTTCCAGCCGCTTTTGAGATATGCGCCAGATATCACCTGAATCTCACGTCTTGCTGCTAGCTCAGCCTCTTTAAAAGCATGGGCATCAATATTCCCTTTGGGAAAGAATCGCATGCTGTGGGAGACACACCCAATATAGAGACTCTCCATGAGCTTAGGCTCATACCCTTTGCCGATGATGAATTCAGTAGAACCGCCACCAATATCCACAACCAAGCGGTTGCCTTGAACAGCCTGAACTTCGTGTGCTGCGCCAATATAAATCAGACGTGCCTCTTCTACCCCTGCAATCACATCAATTGGAAATCCCAAAGCCTGTTGAGCATCATCAACAAACTGCTGAGCATTCTTAGCAACTCGTAGAGTATTGGTGGCAACAGCACGTACATTTGATGGATCAAATCCTCTGATACGTTCACCAAAACGCCTGATCGCGGTAAGTCCGCGCTGATAGGCATCATTACCCAATAATTTATTGTCAGTTAGACCGGCAGCTAAACGAACGGACTCACGTAAGGTGTCAATGGGGCGTAATTGAGTGCCAGAAGGCGTATTTACTGCCTGAGCGACAAGCATCCGAAAGCTATTGGACCCCAAATCTATGGCAGCAACTAAGTTTTCCGAATGAGATGAAAGATCTACGGGATTGCTGGCCAAAATATTCCCCAAAAATGGATTGCTGTATCAATTGTGTCTATTTTATGTAAAAACCATGACACATTGATGAAAACCACAGCAGCCCTTTGTGGCTGGGATTGGCAGACTAAATTAGGCCGCCAAATTTTGCTCGGAACTAGAGCAATCTCGATTACCAAAGCTGCACAAAATACAGCAATCACCTGATTTAGGCTTCAGTATTGCGCTACAGGCTTTACAGCGATAAAAGTGATGGGTTGACCCAGACTCAAGAATTAAGATCTCTGATGCTTGGCAATGAGGACAAGTTACAGTTGATTCTAGGTAATTGGTATTCGAATTCACATCCGGATATTGCACTACAAATATTTCATTTATATGTCAAAGCATGAATGCTTAATCCGTGGTGCTTGGGCTCCAGAAAGCCTGACTGACAAATTCTTGATCAGCAATCTTGGCAATCAATTGATCCATCTCGTCACCATCAACGGCAGATGCCGTTAATACAGCCTGGATTTCAACATCATCACTACCAAATTGATGAACCTCAATATCTTGAGTCTGATAACCGGCAGCCTCTAAGGTTTTGATGAACTGCTTAAGGGCATGCTTCTGAGCATGCTTAGGAGTAATGATGTAGACGGAATTCGTTACTTCTACTGAAACTGTATCTAAGGGCTGTCTATTGATAAAGCTCACCACTGGTCTAAGCAAAGTGTTGGCGGCAAGTACAAATACGGTAGCTAAGCCTGCTTCCAGTATCAGATCGGCACCAGCGCAAGCACCGACTGCACCGGACGCCCATAAGGTTGCAGCCGTATTTATTCCCCGGACATTGCCCTCTTCGCGCATGATCACACCAGCACCTAAAAATCCGATACCGGAAACAACATAAGCCATGACATGGACAGCGCCATCATGTCCAGTTAAACGATTGCCAGCATCGACAAAAATTGCAGCGCCAATAGCGACGAGGATATTAGTTCTTAAGCCTGCTGTGCGTTGACGATATTGACGCTCTAAACCAATTAATCCACCGAATAGGAAAGCAGCACCAAGGCTAACGGATGTATCAATTAATGAGGCATAGTTAATGTTGTTAATGAACTCCATGACAACCCACCTATTTAGATCCCAATCCTAAGGACTCTACCATCACTTTAAATACCTCAGTGTTATCCATGAATCCCTTGAACTTTTCTGATCCAGGGCCTTGGGCGTTAAGAACGGCATCATCTGCCGTATGAACTCCGGACTCTTGATTGGTGGGTAAATTACCCCCCACGTGGATCGCATCCTCTTGTAATTGAAGGTATTGAGGGTTTGCCACATACTTGCCATCCTCAGACTTAATCGCAGGAACAAAAGTACCATCTAACTTTGGATGAAGAGTCTCGTAGTGATCGGGATAGCTTCCATAAAAGAATGCGAGACGCTTTGAGACGTCAATCTGGTTTGGGTAACCCTGAATATCGGCTTTTGGATAATTTGGATAGCCTGCATCCGCATATGTGCCAACTTTTTCACGTAATGGGCCTGGCTTGTTGTCATTGACAACGCCGACAATAGACCCGCTATGGGTATGATCAGGTGTGACAATAATCAAGGTATCCGGGTGGGTTTTGGCAAAGTCTCTGGCAATTTGCACTGCATTGCTAAGCATGATGGTATCGAACGCTGCTCGCTCCCAATCTAAGGGATGGTTGAACTTATCAATCAGAGCAGCTTCCACCATTAGGAAGAAGCCGTTTGGATTTCTAGATAAAACATCAATAGCCGATTGCGTCATCTCAGTAAGATCAGGTTGATTAGGATATTGCTCTACCGTATTCTTTTTGAGATAGAGGCGGTCTAATGAGCCATCCATATTGTCAGGATGAAATACGCCGAATAACTTTTTAGTATTTTTGCTCTGAGCAGCAGAAATGAGTTCTTGTTTGGTAAATGCTACCTGATAGCCATCTGACTTAAAACTTTCCACCAAATTTTTCTCATCTTTACGCTTTGAGCCTTTGGCTGACTGAGGATAAAAATAAGCAGAGCCACCACCCAAGATAACTTCCGCACCACTAGCTAGAAGTTGGTCGGCAATGTATTGTTTATCTGCTCTACGTCTTGTATGAGAAACCACGGCTCCGGGAGTAGCATCCTCAAGCTCGGCATCAGACACAATACCTACGGACATTTTGGTATTGCGTTTTACTAGCTCAGCTATGGTTTCAACTTTAGGATGCGAAAAATTATCACTAGCACGAGAAACATAGACGCCCATGGCGTTAACCGCTGTTTTATGACCTGTTGTGTAGGCACTCATGGAATTGGCAGAGTCTGTAATTAAAGAGTCTGACCCTGAAGTGCCTATCATCGCAGTACTAGGCATATCGTCAAACGCTAATCTTCCCTGATACTTGCCCTCCTGAATTCCCTTAGATAAGACTCTGGCAGTGGTACGGTTAGCGATGGTCATGCCATCACCAATAAAGAGAATCACATTCTTTACGCGACGTGGTCCGCTTGCATATACATCCCATGACACTTGTAACTGCTCTTGCTGTGCTTTGGCTGTAACTTGATATTTTCCCGCTTTAAGTAATTGCACATCCCGAATGTAAACTGAGCTACCTTTGCCGCTTTCATTGGCAATAAATTCTGGCTTGTTCTTGGTGAAGGTGTTCAGTGATGCACCATTGAGCTCGATATTCACATCATCTGGATTGACTACAGAATTAAATTCAACCTTAATGTCAAACTTGGAGCCCGCTAATATCGCAGCCTGATTAATTGGGTAGATAGCGGCTGCTTGTAATAATCCAGCGCAAGATGCCAAAAAAACGAGTGTTAATGCTCGGAGGTATCGAGATATATTCATGGGTTCTTTGGGCGCAAAAAAAATGGGTCAAGCTACAATATCTACCAAGAAGATGACATCGTTATGACAGCGGAAATACGCCCTTAGAGAGCCGTTTTCTTTGAAGCAGTCTTTAATTTCTTACTTTTTACTGCCTTCTTGAAGAGTTCAAAATCCTGTTCATTTTGCTTTGCATAGGATCGCGCGAAAGCATAAAAGGCCGCAGAAAAATCATCTGACTCACCGCAATACCCTGAAATCATGGCTGCATCACCTGAGCGCGCATGACCAAGAGCTAAAGCCCAACCAAATAATCTAGCGTAGTCAGGAAAGTTTTTTAAAGAAACCCCGCCAGGGCCAACTTCCATGCCACCCTTCATATCACGTAATTGACGGAGATAAAAACCCTGGCTTCGATCAATATCAAATTGTACGGATCCGTAGTTTAAAAAGATATCAGGAGCCCCCTGCAGTAAGCGTTGACCAGCAACAACGCGCTGCCCCATATCTCGGTAAATAGATTCGCCGATATAAGGGCTCAAGACTGATTTTTGCGCTTCCTTATATTGCAAAAAGAGCGGGTCATTTTCACTATCACCCTCAAAATAGAGAACCAAGCAATTTGTACCAACACTGCCAACACCCACAACTTTGCGGGCATAGTCTTTTAAACCATAGCGCTGAAAAAGAATTTTGCGATCCGCTAGCAAGGTACTCGCATAATTTAATAAAGCCTTATCAATTAATTTCTCTAAAGGAACTCCATACGCCTTCTTTTTAAAATGCTCAATTAATGGTGGCTTATTAATGATCTTCCGATCTTTACCAACCAAGGTTGTTAATTTCTGAAGGACCTGAATGTTTCCCTGCCCCTTAGTTGCTTTAAGGGTTGCATCAATTTTCTTCTGATGTTCTTTACAAAAGTGCTTACGAATATCCTCCTCACCAATAAATTCTTGGGCGAGGTCAAGATAAGGCATTTTTGCGTATTGGTTCATGCGCTTTTGATACTCAGAACAGATTCTGTAAACCAACTTTTTACTTAAAGACTTATCTCCGCCAATACTTTCACAGGCTATTAGAGCGCTAGCGACAAGGCGCTTCAGATCCCATTCCCAGCTACCTGGCAAGGTCTCATCAAAGTCGTTGATTCCAAAAACTAAACGATGCTCAGCAGTTCCAAACAAGCCGAAGTTGGAAACATGCATATCGCCACATAACTGAACAGTAATATTCGTGCTTGGCTGGTTTGCTAAATCCTGTGCCATGATTGCTGCTCCACCCCGATAAAAGGCAAAGGGGGATTGCAACATACGTTCATATCGAATTGGTATCAGTGATTCAATCCGGGACTTTGCTTGATTTTCAAGAATGGTAATCGGATCCACTCTGTGTTTAGGAGGGGTATAAACACCCTGCTGCGCAATGCTGACGGATTTACGAAGAGCCTTACCATCGGCCATCCGCTTTTTGATGCTAGGCCGTGGATTGGCGAAGGACTCCACCGATCTCAGGGTGGCAAAGTTTGACTTCTTTGCTGTAGACATTGACTTCCTTAAGGGCGATCAGCTTTAATCTTACCCCTTTAATCAAGGAGATTGTCTATCTGAATTTAATGCGGTGATGAATTGACTGTAACTCATCCCTGATTTGAGCATGCTCTAATTTATCCATGGGCAAATCCATTAAAAGCTCAATGCGATTACGTAGGCCCATTTCCACTTGTTTAAAGGCATCAAGCATCGCTGAGTCACCCGAATCAACAGCTGCTGGGTCAGCGAACCCCCAGTGGGCACTAGCAGGATGCCCTGGCCAATATGGACACTCTTCTCCTGCCGCAGAATCACACACGGTAATAATAAAATCCATGCGAGGAGCACCCTCTTGTCCATACTCATCCCAACTCTTGCTGCGCAAAAGGTCAAGGGGATAATCTAGCTCCTTAGCAATCCTTAAGGCGATTGGGTGAACAAATCCTGCGGGTCTTGAGCCTGCTGAATAGCCGATCAACTTTCCATGGCTTAAAGTGGTTGCTAAGACTTCACCTAGAATGGATCTGGCGGAGTTTCCAGTACACAAAAAAAGAATATTGTATTTTTTATCCATAATTCAAAGTCTATTTCGATTAAACCACTTCGTCTAGTCTTAGAGAATATCGCGTATCGACTAAAAACGGATTCTTGCTCGAATCAAGCAAACTACTATGGTTCTTCGACTTTTCATCGAAACCAATAGGGGCTGGCTCAATGCTGGATTCGTTTCTCAATACGGAAGAAAGATAATCCGTTAGGGCCTTATTCATGAATTATTAGATCCTATTAATAACAATAATCCTGATCATACGTTTTGTATATGGCAGTTTTGTTAAGGCCCCTGATGAATCTAACTTCCAAGTCTATGGGAAACGTAGCGTTTAGCGTAGGCAAGCCGAGCTTCGTACCATGCCTGCCATACCAATATGAATAATTTTTTCATTGCGCCATCCTTATGGTTAAAGATTTGTTGAATGACACCCTTTTGAGGTGTAAATAAGAAATTCAAATTGATTGTGCTCGGGCATGATGTCAATGTGATGGCTTATTTATGACGAAATAAAGTGACTGATATACACTTAGTCGAGAAAAAGCTTACTTACCAAAGGAATCTAGATGACTCAATGGGATCTGTACGGGACTATTGCCCTGAGGCTGGGTTTAGCCCTTCTTGTTGGGGCCATATTAGGCTTAAACCGCTGGTTACATCACAAATCGGCCGGAATACGAACCCACGCTTTGGTCTCGATTGGTTCCGCTACCGCAGTTTTACTCATCTCAGACTTTGTGCGGGATGATGCGCAATCAGTAAGCCGTGTCCTGCAAGGCTTAATTACCGGTCTTGGGTTTTTGGGTGCAGGTGTAATTATTCGCGAGCAACGATCCCAAAAGATCTTCGGTCTAACTACGGCTGCGAGTATTTGGTCTTGCGCCTTAATAGGCGCCGCTTTTGGGGCAGGTCAATTTGCATTGGGAGGACTTAGTCTTGGGGCTATATTGCTGACCCTAATTATTGGAGGCCCTCTAGAGAAGCTGGTTGCCAGCTGTACTGGGGTCAAAAGGACCTCGGAGGTATCTGGGGAGCCTGAATAAACCCACTTTAAGGCTCTAAAAAGCCACTTTTGTCATATTAGTTTGCTAGGATTGCGTCTAACTTAATAAATGGGTTGAATCAAGATGAGCAAATATCAATATGAAGATGCCGTAAAACAGCTGCAAGAATCAGGCAGTATTGGGCTTGTTGATCTTAAAAATCTACCCCACGAGGATCTCGTAGAGCTATTTGAAGAAATTAAAGTCTGGTGTCTCTACGCCAGCGGCAAAACCGAGAAGCTGCCTAAAGAATCCAAAAAGAAGAAAAAGAAGAAAAAGGAATAAGGGTCAGGCCTCAACCCTGTCTTTTGGGAAGCGTAGCAAAAATTTGCTCCCCCTTCCTGGAGTGCTTTCTATCACCAATTGAGCCTGATGTCTGCTAGCAATATGCTTCACAATTGCCAAGCCCAATCCTGTTCCACCCGTATCCCTTGATCGACTTCTATCCACTCGATAGAAACGCTCCGTCAACCTCGACAAATGTTCTGATGCAATTCCGGGGCCGGTATCGGTAACGGAGAACTCGCCTTGCCCCAAGACATTTACATCCCAAGAAACCTGAATTGACCCAGCATCAGGGGTGTAGCGGATCGCATTGGAGACCAAATTACTAAATGCTGAGAGAACCTCACGTTCATCACCAAGAATATTCAAAGGCGATTGAACATCAAACTTAAACGTATGCTTTCCACTAGAAAGAGCTTCTGCATCATTTTTCAGAAGAGCCATGAGGGTTTCAACCTTAATGACTGTGTTTGTGGCTGGTAATGCGTTGGACTCTAGATTGGCTAAGGTGAGCAAATCTTCAACTAAGCTCTTCATTCTCTGGGCCTGAGACATCATCATGTCAAAGTATTGATCTTGTTGATCCTTTTTCAGGTCAAGAGACTGAACTGTTTCTAAAAAGCCCATTAATACGGTAATTGGTGTACGCATTTCATGGGATACATTGGCCACGAAATCGCGACGCATTGCATCTGCTTTTTGTAAATCTGTGACATCTTGTATTAGCAAAAGATGTCTATTCTGACCAAATGGAAATGCTTGTAACATCAAGCTCAAATTACCATCTGGGCCCATACGCTCAAGCAACAAGGGCTCTTCAAATAAGCGTTTATGAAGATACTGAATAAATTCTGGGCGCCTTATTAAGAAATTGATACGTTGCATTACATCACGCTTAAATATCAATCCAAAGAAGCGCTCTGCGATGCTATTGCACCACTCAATTTGATCGCTTTCATCCAGCATGACAATTCCATTTGGAGAGGCTTGAAATGCCTCAATAAAATGATCATGCTGTTGTTCAATGCTGCGAATGCGTTGCTTTAGATTTCTGACAAGGCGCTGTAAGCGAAAAAATACCTCCTCCCAAAACCCGCTCGGCAGAGGCATATTTTCAACGGTATCAGCAAGGATATATTTACGAAGCCTAGCTAAGTTAATGTAAGCATAGACCAGGGGAATAGCGAGAACGAAGATTCCTGCTGCAATAGCCCACTGAGATCCCCAAAGGGACAAGACCGAAAACGCCGCTATAAATGCAACGGAGATGATGGTAAAAAAACGGCTTAGTGCAGAGAACATGATGCAATATTAGAACATCTCCACCATTCCCTGGAGGAAATGCTACGAAACGTCAAATATAGACTTAGGTCTCTGTAGGAGTTTTGGTAACGCGGTAGCCGCTACCACGTACTGTCTCAATATAACGATCACAATCAAAAGGAGCCAAAGCAGCTCTTAAGCGCTTGATGTGAACGTCCACAGTTCTCTCTTCAATGTAGACCTCGTTACCCCAAACCTTATCCAATAGACTACTACGAGAATGGACGCGCTCAGGGTTGGCCATAAAGAACTGTAACAATCTAAATTCAGTTGGGCCAAGAGCAATCGATTTTGGCTCGAGATTAGGCCATGTAGCTAAGACTCGATGTGAGCTTGGATCCAGCTTTAAGGGACCAACTGTTAGAGGGCCGGTATCTTCAATAGGCGCCAGCCTACGTAAAATCGCCCTGACCCTAGCAACTAGTTCCTTTGGTGAAAAAGGCTTAGTCACATAATCGTCTGCACCTGAATCAAGCCCCAGAACCTTATCGGATTCCTCGCTCTTTGCAGTGAGCATCAAAATAGGCAATGTCTTGGTGCGCTCATTTTGACGAAGCTCTTTTGCAAATTGAACACCTGATTTACCAGGTAACATCCAATCGAGGATAACTAGATTAGGCAACTGATCTTTCATCATCGTTAATGCAAGATCAGTTTGCATCGCCTTTTCTACTTCAAAGCCAGCGTGGGATAGGTTAATCGCAATCAATTCTGCAATTGATGGCTCATCCTCAACTATGAGTATGCGGTGAGTCATTTTGAAATGCCCTATTTATTCTCTATTAGCTTCGCGGACTAAATCTTCGTGCGGGATATGACGAACATCAGACCCCTTCGCAATGTAAATGACGAACTCAGCAATATTTTTTGCGTGATCACCAATACGTTCAATCGCTTTTGCAATAGTTAACATATCCAGACCCGTACTAATCATATGCGGATCTTCAGACATATAGGTGATGAGCTTACGAACAAAGCCTCTAAATTCCTCATCAATCTGACGATCTTCTTCAACAACCTCAGCAGCTGCAATCGTATCCAACCGGGCAAAGGCATCTAGGCTGCGACGCAGCAATGAAATCGCCATTTGACCCGACAAACGGATTTCAGCCACATTAATATTGTGTGGCATGCCAGCTTCAATCAAACGTTTAGTGCGCTTAGCTACACGCTCAGCTTCATCTCCAGCACGTTCTAAATTGGTAATCGCCTTAGAAACTGCCATCACGAGACGAAGGTCACGAGCAGTAGGTTGACGACGTGCAATCAATTCTGTGCAGGCTAAGTCAATCTGAATCTCAAGATCATTAACCGATTTTTCATTCTCTATCACAACATTGCAGGTTTCGATATCCATCTGTGTGAAAGCACGCATTGCAGTGGCAATCTGTGACTCTACAAGACCGCCCATTTCGAGCAAGCGACTAGAAAGGGAGTTAAGATCCGCATCAAATTGCGAGGATAAGTGTTTATCTGGCATGTAATTCTCCATTTAACCGAAACGACCGGTAATGTAATCTTCTGTTTCTTTACGCTTAGGCTTAATAAATATTTCGTCGGTTTTTCCGTACTCAATCAAGCTACCCAAATACATATAAGCCGTATAGTCCGAAACACGAGCTGCTTGCTGCATATTATGAGTCACGATTGCAATCGTATAGTCATTTTTGAGTTCATGAATCAATTCCTCTACTTTGCCGGTAGAAATAGGATCCAAAGCAGATGTAGGTTCATCCAACAAGATCACGGATGGCTTTACTGCCACTCCACGAGCAATACAAAGGCGTTGTTGCTGTCCTCCAGAGAGGGATAGACCACTCTGGTTTAGCTTATCTTTTACCTCATTCCACAAGGCTGCTTTATTCAAGGCCCACTCAACACGTTCATCCATTTCGGAACGAGAGAGCTTTTCATATAAACGCACACCAAAAGCAATGTTCTCGTAAATTGACATTGGAAATGGGGTTGGCTTCTGAAAAACCATACCAATACGTGAGCGCAGCAAGTTTAAATCTTGTCCTTGCTCGAGGATGTTTTGGCCATAGAAATTAATCTCGCCCTCAGCACGCTGTCCTGGATAGAGGTCATACATGCGATTTAAGGTTCTTAGTAAGGTCGACTTACCGCAACCTGAAGGTCCAATAAAGGCAGTGACCTTGCCTTGCTCAATATCTAAATTGATATTCTTTAAGCCCTGAAATGCACCGTAATAAAAATTAAGATCGCGCACTTCAATGGCATTGACTGCCGACTTCTGCGGCTCTTGATTTGCTGTATCCACTCTACCCCCTTGACTATCAATCTGATTTAAGTCAAACATTGTTTTCATATTAGTCATCATGCCTGCACCTTATCTCGGAATACCACTCGAGCAAGGATATTCAATCCAAGTACTGCAAAGGTAATCAATAAAGCGCCGCCCCAAGCAAGGTCAACCCAGTTATCGTATGGACTCATTGCAAACTGGAAAATGACAACCGGTAAATTCGCCATCGGCGCATTCATATTGGTTGAAAAGAACTGATTATTTAGTGCGGTAAATAACAAAGGCGCTGTCTCGCCACTTACACGGGCAAGTGCTAACAAAATACCTGTCATCACACCACTCTGTGCTGCACGAAGCGTGATCATGAAAGCCACTTTCCATTTTGGAGTGCCTAAGGCATAAGCAGCCTCACGCAAACTTCCAGGAACCAATCTGAGCATATTCTCCGTTGTTCTCACAACTACTGGGATAGCAATCAAAGCCAGAGCGATCGTGCCAGCCCAACCAGAAAAATGTCTTACCTGCGCGACTACAAATGCATAGACAAACAAACCAATCACAATAGATGGGGCTGACAACATAATGTCTGTTACAAATCGAGTAATAGCAGCAACCTTACTTCTATCGCCATATTCAGATAGATAAAGACCAGACAACACACCAATAGGGGTGCTGATTAAGGTACAGCAGCCAATTAGCATCAAGCTACCCACTATGGCATTAGCAAGACCGCCGCCATCCGATCCAGGCGCCGGAGTACTGTGAGTAAAGAGATCCAAGCTTATAGAGGAAAAACCCTTGATGACTAGAACACTCAGAATCCAGAGTAAGAAAATCATTCCCAGTGCCATAGCACACATGGAAAGAGTCAAGCCGATCTTGTTAGCACGCTTGCGGCGGGCAAAAACATCAGGATTAATGTTACTGGTACCGTTCATGATTTCAAGCCTTGCTTCTTCTCCATATTGTTTAGCATCCATTTAGCGCATGCGAGAACAATAAAGGTAATAATAAAAAGAGTTAAGCCAAGAGCAAATAGAGAAGATAAATGGTTGCCAGCCTCTGCTTCACCAAATTCGTTAGCCAAAGTTGAGGCTATAGATGTGCCGGGGGCAAATAAAGAGGCTGATAAACGATGGGCATTGCCAATCACAAAGGTAACGGCCATGGTTTCACCAAGCGCTCTACCAAGTCCAAGCATTACGCCTCCAATAACTCCTGCCTTGGTATAAGGCAGCACTACATTCTTCACTACTTCCCAGGTTGTGCATCCGATACCATATGCGGACTCTTTGAGGACCGGGGGAACAATAGCAAAAACGTCGCGCATGACTGATGCAATAAATGGAAGAATCATCATGGCAAGAATTAGGCCTGCACACAATACACCTACACCGTTAAAGGCGCCAGAAAACAATATTCCAAATCCCGGTATTTTTCCTAAGCTAGCTGCAAGTGCTGGCTCAACATATTCTGCAAATAGTGGCGCAAAAATAAATAGGCCAAACATGCCATAGATGATTGATGGAACTGCAGCAAGTAATTCGACAGCAGTTCCTAGAGGGCGTCGCAAAGAACCTGGGCACAGTTCAGTAAGAAATACTGCGATTCCAAAGCTTAAAGGAACGGCAATCAATAAAGCAATAATTGAAGTAACAAGAGTTCCGTAGATAGCAATCAAGCCACCAAACTCACCATTCACAATATCCCATTCTTGGGTAAAAAAGAAGCCGACACCAAAAGTACTCAATGCAGGCCATGCATTAATAAATAAAGAAATAATGATGCCAAGTAATGCAAATAAAACAATTAATGAAAAGAATTGCGTTACAGCCTGAAATAAAAAATCCTGTACCCGCTGTATGCGAGCAACTTTAATAGCTCTGGGATTACTTAGATCGGAAGGGTTTTGAAAAGTCATTGTTATTTCAGTCTAGGTAAATAAAAGAAAAAATAGCCCTAAGCAATCTTAGGGCCAATTTTCTGAATATTTATTTGATTACTTCGTTTGAACTTGTGACCAAACACTTTTACGGATATAGCTTGTTGTTGCATCCGGCATTGGCACATAGTCTAAATCTGATGCCATTTGCTTACCATTAACAAATCCATAATCGAAGAACTTCAGAACTTCTGCTGCATTGGCTTTGTTTTCAGGTTTTTTGTATACAACCACAAAAGTTGCTCCAGTGATCGGCCATGCGGCTGCACCAGGTGCGTTTGTGATAAAGGTATTCATACCTGGAAATTTAGACCAATCTGTGCCAGCAGATGCCGCCGCAAATGATGCACCAGTAGGCTCTACAAATTTGTCGCTAGAGTTTCTCATTTGGGTATAGCTAAGGTTATTCTTCTTTGCATATGCATACTCAACATAGCCGATTGAGTTCTTAACACGGCTAACGTTGGCGGCTACGCCTTCATTACCCTTACCGCTGACGGTAGATGCAGCAGGCCACTTAACCGAAGCGCCAAATCCTACTGTGTCTTTAAAGTTCTTGTTCACTTTAGAGAGGTAGTTGGTAAAAATAGCTGTTGTACCAGAGCCATCCGCACGAGTGACAACAGTAATGTCACCTGCAGGGATCTTTAAACCTGGGTTCATCAAAGCAATGCGCTTGTCACCCCAGTTAGTTACCTGGCCAATAAAAATATCAGAAAGCAAGTCACCAGAAAGTTTTAACTCACCTGGCTTAACACCTTCAATGTTCACTACTGGAACAACACCACCAATGATTGCCGGAAATTGCACCATGCCACCAGCTTCTAAATCTTCAAAGCTCATTGGCGCATCGGTAGCACCAAAATCTACAGTCTTTGCTTTAATTTGTTTAATACCACCACCAGAGCCAATTGACTGATAGTTCAAGCTATTGCCAGTCTTTGTCTTGTAAGCTTCCGCCCATTTAGCAAGAACTGGGTAAATAAAAGAAGAGCCTGCGCCAGTCATTTCAGCCGCAAAAGCAGTTGTACTAAGTGAGGCCACAACCGCGCCAGCAACTAGAGCTTTTTTAAATACTGTATTCATTTAAGGAGTCCTCATGAGTAGTGAATTTGATGCAATATGAGGACGATACGATTTGACTATGACGCTTTTATGACATGTATGTCATAATTAATTTTATTTATATAAATCAATAACTTAAGGAAACAGAAAAATCCTAATTAAGCCGTTGGAATTAAGTCAGCAATACTCTTAGCTGCCCTCATAGCTAGGTCTGCATCTTTGGTTTCTACCATTACCCGCAACAACGGTTCAGTGCCAGATGCACGAATAAGCACCCTTCCAATGGCTTGGAGATCATTCTCTACTTTGGCGATTTGATTACTGAGTATTTGGTCGGACTTCCAGTCATATCCTTGCTTGAATTTCACATTCAAGAGCACTTGGGGGAAGATTTTGACCGATTCTAATAATTGGGCAAGGCTCTTGTTTTGCTTACGCATGGCTGCCAGAACTTGTAGTGCCGCTATTGTGCCATCTCCAGTTGAATGCTCATCTAGGCAAAGCAAGTGGCCCGATCCCTCACCACCAAGTAACCACCCTTTTTCTTTTAATAGCTCAAGTACATAGCGATCACCCACCTGAGAGCGCTCAAAAGAAATACCTAAGCCTTTTATAGCATTCTCTACTGCCAAGTTTGTCATTAAAGTGCCAACCACCCCACCTAAGTCATGACCACGCTCTAAGCGATCTTTTGCAAGTACATAGAGCAACTCATCACCATTAAATAAGCGCCCTGTGCCATCGACCATTTGGAGGCGATCTGCATCACCATCCAAAGCAATGCCAATATCAGCGTTAAGCTCTTTGACCTTAGCAATCAATGCTGCTGGTGCAGTAGCACCGCATCCATCATTAATATTTCGTCCATCTGGGTTAACACCAATGGAAATGACATCTGCGCCAAGCTCATGAAACACATGAGGGGCAGTGTGGTAAGCCGCCCCATTAGCGCAGTCAACCACCAGTTTGATTCCTTTGAGATTTAAGTCTCCGGGAAAAGTCGATTTACAAAATTCTATATACCGTCCTGCCGCATCATCCAAACGGAAGGCCTTGCCCAGTTCTTTCGAATTGACGCACCCCATCGGCTTGTCGAGTTCAGCTTCAATAGCTAACTCAAAATCATCAGATAACTTATCTCCATTAGCGGAGAAAAATTTAATGCCATTGTCTTGGTACGGATTGTGCGATGCCGAAATCACTATGCCAGCAGTTAAACGTAATGCCTTAGTAAGATAAGCAACCCCTGGAGTGGGGATTGGACCGCACAACATGACATCTACACCTGCCGCCGCAAATCCCGCCTCTAAAGCAGCCTCCAAAAGGTACCCTGAAACGCGCGTATCTTTTCCAATCAATATTTTGCAGCGCTCGCCTGGCTTTACATCCCGACTCAATACTTTGCCGGCAGCGTAACCCAAGCGTGTCATAAATTCCGGAACTATCGGAAATTGACCCACTTCACCGCGAATGCCATCGGTACCAAAGTATTGTTTTTTCATGGATGTCATTATAAAACTTAGAAATAGGGCTTTTAGCATCCAAGTCTAAGTATTTACTGCCTCCCAAAGCTTTAAGGCATCAATAGTCTCTGGTACATCATGCACCCTCACAATCTTGGCGCCACGATCTGCTGCCATGATTGCAGCGGCAACACTTGGAGAGACACGTTCATTGGTGTCTTTGCCAGTAATTTTGCCAATCATTGACTTACGAGATATCCCGGCCAATACAGGGAAAGCTAATTCAGAGAATCTGTGAAAGTGACTGAGCATATTCAGGTTGTGTTCGAGACTCTTACCAAAACCAAAGCCAGGATCAATTGCAATTCGATCATGTTCGATGCCTTGAGCAATAAGGAGATAGGCGCGCTCTTTTAGAAACTGCTTCACTTCAGCAATCACATCTTGGTATTCTGGATTAAATTGCATTGTGACTGGGTCACGCTGCATATGCATTAATACAACGCCACAGTTAATACTCTCCAGGACTGCGTTCACGGCACCCTCTTGTCTAAGCGCCCAAATATCGTTTACACAATCTACGCCTGCCATGAGCGCTTGGCGCATGGTTTCTGCCTTATAGGTATCGATCGATAGCGGTACTCCACAATCCTTTAATCCCTCAATCACTGGCAGTACACGATCTAGCTCTTCTTGTAGTGAAACAGGCTCTGCTCCAGGCCTTGTAGACTCTCCGCCGATGTCGATCAGATCAACGCCATTTGCAATCATGTGCTCTGCTTGGGCAATAGCATCCTTTGCCACTTGAAATTGGCCACCATCTGAAAAGGAATCAGGGGTAGTGTTCAAAATACCCATGACAATTGGGCGCTTACGTTTGCTAAAGTCAAAAAGAAAACGCCCACAACGCCAAGTTGTGGGCATCTCTTGAATCTCTGTCTTAATCATCCAGACGGAGTCCGTCGGTTTTAAGCCGTTGCTGGAGCACTACCAGCCGCTGGACCAGGAGTACCAGCAGAGTTACCAAACTGCGTAGCTGGAGGTGGTGCTGGCGGACGTGGTGATCGACCTTCCATGATGTCGGTAATTTGCTCAGCATCAATGGTTTCCCATTCAAGTAAGGCGGCAACCATCGCCTCCACCTTGTCGCGATTTTGCTCCAAGATTGATCTTGCTAATGCATATTGACTATCAATCAAAGTGCGAATCTCTGCATCGACCTTTTGCTGAGTAAGCTCTGAGACAGTCTTGGTGCTGTTACGACCAAAAATACTTTCAGATTCAGTATCAACATAAACCATTGTGCCCAGACTATCGCTCATGCCATAACGAGTAACCATGTCACGCGCCATCTTAGTAGCACGTTCAAAATCATTGGAAGCGCCAGTACTCATGGAGTGCAAAAACACCTCTTCAGCAGCACGACCACCAAATAGAATTGCCAACTCTTCCAACATGCGATCTTTATAAAGATTGACACGATCAAATTCAGGGAGCTGCCAAGTAACACCTAATGCCATACCGCGCGGCATGATGGTTACTTTGTGAACAGGATCGGCTTTAGGTAGAACCTTAGCTACAACAGCATGGCCAGACTCGTGATACGCCGTATTACGACGCTCCTCTTCGCGCATGACAGCAGACTTACGCTCAGGACCCATATAGATCTTATCTTTAGCGTCTTCGAAATCTTTCATGTCAACTGAACGCTTATTACGGCGTGCGGCAAATAAAGCTGCTTCATTAACTAAGTTCGCTAAATCAGCTCCTGAGAATCCAGGTGTACCGCGTGCCAATACGGCAGCATTCACGTCTGGATCGATAGGAACTTTGCGCATATGAACTTGTAAGATTTGCTCGCGACCACGAATATCCGGCAATCCAACGTGCACTTGACGGTCAAAGCGACCTGGACGTAATAGCGCTTTGTCTAGAACGTCCGAACGGTTGGTTGCTGCAACAACGATTACACCGCTATTGCTTTCAAAGCCATCCATCTCAACCAACATTTGGTTCAAGGTTTGTTCGCGCTCATCATTACCACCGCCCATACCAGCACCACGATGACGACCAACCGCATCAATCTCGTCAATAAAAATGATACAAGGAGAGTTCTTCTTGGCGTTCTCAAACATATCGCGCACACGAGATGCACCGACACCAACAAACATTTCAACGAAATCTGAGCCAGAAATGGAAAAGAAAGGCACTTTAGCCTCGCCTGCAATGGCCCTTGCCAAGAGGGTCTTACCTGTACCTGGGGGACCGACTAGCAAGACACCATGCGGAATGCGCCCTCCAAGCTTTTGAAACTTTTGTGGATCTTTTAAGAAGTCAACTAGTTCAGATACTTCTTCCTTAGCTTCATCGCAACCAGCAACATCTGCAAAAGTTACGGTATTGCTGTTCTCGTCAATCAAGCGTGCTTTTGATTTGCCAAAGGAGAAT
Organism: Polynucleobacter sp. QLW-P1DATA-2; assembly: GCF_001870365.1. Taxonomy (NCBI): domain Bacteria; kingdom Pseudomonadati; phylum Pseudomonadota; class Betaproteobacteria; order Burkholderiales; family Burkholderiaceae; genus Polynucleobacter; species Polynucleobacter sp. QLW-P1DATA-2. The sequence goes on from NZ_LZMQ01000003.1 coordinate 551,072, forward strand.
GCGCCACCTTTGCCGCCACCCTGCATCTGTCGCATCATGAAGAACCAAAAACCAATAATTAATAAAGTCGGTCCAAGGTAATACAGAGCAGAAACCAACATATTGGGCTCGTCTTCTGCTTTGCCCGTTACTTGAACACCGTACTTCATTAAATCACCAACCATCCAGATATCGCCTGGAGAGATGATTGAGTACTTATTGCCGTCTGCAGGGGTAACCTGCAAGGTGCGGCCTTGCACATCTACACGTTTTACTTTGCCAGCCTTGGCATCATCCATGAATTGGGAATACGTGACTTGGTTCTGTTCTTTAGGCTTATCAAACTGTTTGAAAACAGTAAAAAGCACTAATCCAACAATGAGCCACACACCGATTTTTTGGAACATATTGCTGTTCAAAATTGAGTCCTTTTCTGGAGTGAACCAGGAGTTAAAGCGAATCGCTACCTAAGTATCTGATTCTACTACCGCCCCTTTTCAAGGGCTAATGGCATATTTATTTCATAAACCCCCTATAAATCGGGGGTTATTAGGCTTAATTAATGCTCTTTAGATGATTATTTTGGAGGCTTTAGGTTTCTTCCCAAAAGGAAGATCTCTGAAGATTTTGCTCTGGATGCTTTTGGTTTACGGGAGGCAACCGTTTTAAAGACCTTTTTAAAGGATTCCACGATTTGGCTATAGCCGCTACCGTTAAAGCACTTAATCAAAAGTGCGCCTTCTGGCTTTAGATGAGCGCTTGCAAAGTCCAAAGCTATCTCTGCCAAAAAAGCCATTCTGGCAGCATCAGCCACACCAACCCCAGAAAGATTTGGCGCCATATCCGAGAGAACTAAGTCAACCTTACCTTCAGCACTTTTTGGCAGCAGCGCCTCTAAGGCAGCCAGACCCTCATCCTCCCTAAAGTCGCCTTGAATAAAGCTTACATCCGCAATGTCTTCCATTGGCAAGATATCAATGGCAATAATTTGACCATCCGGCTTACCAGACTCGATCTTAGGATTACTTTTGCCAAGTTCAGTCAGGCGATTGCGAACGTACTGAGACCAGCTACCTGGAGCACTTCCCAAGTCAACTATGGTCATACCCGCTTTGATGAGGTGATCCTGCTCGTCAATTTCACTAAGCTTATAAACCGCCCTAGCGCGATAACCCTCTTTTTGAGCCATCTTCACATAGGGATCGGTTAGATGATCCTGCAACCAACTTTTATTAAATTTATTCTTTGCCACAACTTACCCACTTTCGACCTACATTTTCCTAGTTTCTGCCCCCTAAAGCAAAAGGAATCGTCGTAAAACCAATCAAATACCCTCTAAATGGGGTCATTTAGACCTCAATGCTCTATCATCGAGGCCATGACTGCACTAACCATTACCCCCGCCCAACGCAAATCCCTCAAAGCTGATGCCCATGACCTAAGTCCTGTGGTGATGGTTGGTGGGGATGGTTTAACGCCTGCCGTAATTAAAGAAGCAAAACTGGCAATCAATCATCATGGCCTGATTAAGATTCGCGTTTTTGGTGATGACCGTGAAGCCCGCATCGCTATCTATGAAGAACTTTGCGACAAATTAAATGCCGCCCCAGTTCAGCATATTGGCAAGTTGCTTGTGCTTTGGAAGCCAAAAGATATTGTTGATGAGGCGTATGCAAACTTAGGGCGCTCCAGTAAACAAACCAAGAAATCATTACAAGCGCCTCGCACCAAACGACAACCAAATCGCGCACCTACCAAAACGGGTGTTCGTACCAGCACATCCGAAAGATCTGATCGTCGCTCCGCTTCTAACAAATCACCATTTGAACGAGCCGCTGCCGTCAAATCAGCAACCCCTAAGAAGCGTGTTTTACGCTCCGAAGCTGCTGAGTCAAAGATTGGCTGGTCGTCACCTGGCTACCGCAAGGCTGCTGCTGCACCTGCGCCAATTAAGAGACGTAAGGTACGCATGAGTAGCACCAAGAAAAAATCACTTGGCTCTTAATCAATCTGGATTGAAATAAATAAGAAACGCCGCTAGTCGGCGTTTTTTGTTGCCCGCCAAACTAGCAGCAAACCAAGCACTGACTGAATCATGAACAAGGTACTTGAAACCCCATGCAGACGATTAAATAAGATGGCATTAGTCGATTCACTAACTGAGAGTCCAGCTAACAGCGCTTGATCTCGGAGAGAATTCATCCAAGGGATGATGATGAAGGCGGCAGTAACAGTGCAAGATAGCATTGCTAACAAGATCCAGCGTATGAAGCGGAATTGTTGATAGCCCAGCCTGACGAGATGGTTTGCCATCAACATCAAAAGAATACTGAGCGCCACACCGATCAGTGCCGTTGCTTTAAATAGATTAGCCGCAACCATCCCGGCGACCTGACGATCACCGAGGGTAGAAAATAAGACAGGGACAACTAAAAATCCAACGGTAATGAAACTACCAACCCAAAGCCCAGATACGACAGTAAAAGCTCTCTGGGTGCGGGTATTGCTCATTAGATATATTTGACTGCGAGAATTTCTACTTCACGATTACCACCAGGGGCCTGGACAGCAACCACGTCACCCTCTTCTTTACTAATTAAAGCGCGTGCAATTGGTGAGCTAATTGAAATCTTATTAGAGGCAATATCCGCTTCATCATCCCCCACGATTTGATAAGTGAACTTAGTGCCATCTTCTAAATCTTCAAGATCTACAGTTGCGCCAAATACAACTCGACCAGATACATCGAGTGATGCTGGATCAATAATTTGTGCTGCAGATAGTTTGCCTTCGAGCTCCTGAATGCGGCCTTCAATGAAGCCCTGTTTCTCTTTGGCAGCATCGTACTCGGCATTCTCAGAAAGATCACCTTGAGCGCGAGCCTCTGAGATAGCGTTGATAACGGAGGGACGCTCAACATGCTTGAGACGGTGCAGCTCCTCTTTCAGAAGTTCTGCACCGCGTTTGGTAATTGGAATTGTGCTCATGCTACTAACCTAACTTAAAAACAGGCGCAAAACGCGCCTACAAAAGTTAATTTTAGATTAAATGAGTGTTCGATGTAAGTTTTGCAGAGAATAAACTTCCAGCGACTCCTTGCTGCCATTTTGAGATGCCAGTAAGCCATCCATCACCGCACGAGCAGCGCTAATAGTGGTGTAGTAAGTCACACCATTTGCTTGTGCGCTGGTACGAATTGACCTGGAATCTGCAATCGCAGTTCGAGTCTCATCCACGGTAGTAAACACCAAGGAAATCTCGCCATTCTTGATGAAATCAACAATATGAGGACGACCATCCTTAACCTTGTTCACAACTTTAACCGGGAAGCCGGCAGCCTCAATTGCCGCAGCCGTTCCTTTGGTGGCAACCATCGGGAAACCAAGCTGATGCAATAACTTAGCTACCTCAATCGCTTTTGGCTTATCGCTATCTTTAACAGTCAGCAGCACAGTGCCACTCTTGGGTAATTTAATACCAGCGCCAAGCTGAGACTTAAACAAAGCTTCGCCAAAGGTTTTACCCACACCCATTACTTCACCGGTCGAGCGCATTTCTGGCCCCAGAATCGGATCAATGCCTGGGAATTTATTAAATGGGAAAACAGCCTCTTTAACCGAGAAGTATGGGGGCTTCACTTCAGACTTAATGCCTTGTTGCTCCAATGTTTGACCAACCATGCAACGGGCAGCAATCTTTGCTAATTGCAAACCAGTGGCCTTGGAAACAAATGGGACAGTACGGGAAGCGCGTGGATTAACTTCCAGAACATAGATAACATCCTTGCCGTCCACATTCTGAATCGCAAACTGTACGTTCATTAATCCAATGACATTTAGCCCCTTAGCCATGGCTGCGGTTTGACGCTTAATTTCTTCAACCGTTTCATCCGATAAAGAATATGGAGGCAATGAACAAGCGGAGTCTCCAGAGTGAACTCCGGCTTGCTCAATGTGCTCCATAACGCCACCGATAAATACCTTATTGCCATCGCTGATGCAATCTACATCACACTCAATCGCATCGTTTAAGAAGCGATCTAGCAATACTGGAGAGTCATGAGAAACCTTGACCGCTTCACGCATATAGCGCTCTAAGTCGCGACCATCATGAACGATTTCCATTGCACGGCCACCCAGAACATATGATGGACGAACCACTAATGGATAACCAATTTCTTCGGCTAGCTTGAGCGCCTCTTCTTCAGTACGGGCAGTACGGTTAGGCGGCTGACGTAAACCTAAGTCTTGTAAAAGTTTTTGAAAGCGTTCACGATCCTCTGCAGCATCGATCATGTCTGGAGAAGTACCAATGATCGGAACGCCGTTACGCTCAAGATCCAAAGCTAGCTTCAAAGGAGTTTGACCACCATACTGAACGATCACGCCTTTAGGCTTTTCTTTAGCAACAATTTCTAAGACATCTTCAAGGGTCAAAGGCTCAAAATACAAACGGTCTGAAGTATCGTAGTCCGTTGATACGGTTTCTGGATTGCAGTTAACCATGATGGTTTCATAGCCATCATCACGCATCGCTAAGGCTGCGTGGACACAGCAATAGTCAAACTCAATACCCTGACCAATACGGTTTGGACCACCACCCAAAACCATGATCTTCTCTTTGCTTGTTGGACGAGATTCACATTCACCGTGCTCAGCCTCATAAGTGGAATACATATAAGCGGTATTCGTTGAGAACTCGGCAGCACAAGTATCTACACGCTTGTAGACCGGAACTACTTTTAGGCGATGTCGCGCAGCACGCACAGAGGTGGCATCTACACTAAGTAATTTGGCAAGACGGCGATCCGAGAATCCCTTCTGCTTCACAAAACGCAGTTCAGCTGCAGAAAGGCTATCAATCTTGCGTTGCTTAAGCTCCGTCTCCATGGTGATGAGCTCTTCGATCTGCTCTAAGAACCAAGGATCTACCTTCGTCTCGTTATAGATTTCATCTAAACCCATGCCCATACGGAATGCATCTGCAAGGTACCAAATGCGATCTGGGCCGGGCTCATTGATTTCATTAATGATGTCATCTAGGTCAGTGGAAACTTCATCCAAACCATCAACACCAACCTCTAAACCGCGTAAGGCTTTTTGGAAAGACTCTTGGAAAGTGCGGCCAATCGCCATTACCTCACCAACTGACTTCATCTGGGTCGTTAAACGTGAGTCTGCTTGCGGGAATTTCTCAAACGCAAAGCGTGGAATCTTTGTAACAACATAATCAATTGAGGGCTCAAAGGATGCTGGTGTTGCGCCACCAGTAATGTCATTTTTTAATTCGTCAAGCGTATAGCCAACTGCCAACTTCGCAGCAATCTTGGCGATTGGGAAACCAGTTGCTTTTGACGCTAATGCCGATGAGCGAGATACACGTGGGTTCATCTCAATCACGATCATGCGACCGTCAACCGGGTTAATGGAAAACTGCACGTTTGAACCACCGGTATCCACACCGATTTCACGGAGCACTGCAATCGATGCATTCCGCATGATTTGGTACTCTTTATCGGTCAAGGTCTGTGCTGGGGCAACAGTAATCGAGTCACCAGTATGAACACCCATTGGGTCCAAGTTTTCAATCGAGCAAACGATGATGCAGTTGTCGTTACGATCACGCACCACTTCCATCTCAAATTCTTTCCAACCAAGGAGAGACTCTTCAATTAAGAGCTCACGTGTTGGTGATAAATCGAGTCCTCGCTTGCAAATCTCTTCAAACTCTTCACGGTTATAGGCAATACCGCCACCTGATCCACCCATGGTGAATGAGGGACGAATAACTACTGGAAAACCAGAGCTACCTGTCTCACCTTGAATGCGTTGCTGCACCTCATGGGCCTCATCCATAGAATGCGCAATACCAGATTTAGCAGAGCCCAAACCAATTTTGGTCATGGCATCTTTGAATTTCTGACGATCTTCTGCTTTATCGATTGCTTCAGGTGAAGCTCCAATTAATTCACAGCCATATTTCTCCAATACGCCATGACGATGTAAATCGAGTGCGCAATTTAAGGCTGTTTGACCACCCATCGTTGGCAGGATCGCATCTGGCTTCTCAGTTGCAATAATGCGTTCAACCACTTCCCAGGTAATTGGCTCGATATAAGTGACATCAGCCATTTCTGGGTCAGTCATGATGGTTGCTGGATTGCTGTTTACCAAAATGACTTTGTAACCTTCGTCACGCAATGCTTTACAAGCTTGTGCGCCTGAATAATCAAATTCACAGGCCTGTCCAATGACAATCGGACCAGCACCAATAATGAGGATGCTCTTAATGTCGCTACGCTTAGGCATTATTTGCCTCCTTGATTGGCAGCATTCATTAGCTCCACAAAACGATCAAATAAATAGGCTATGTCATGAGGCCCGGGCGATGCTTCCGGGTGACCCTGGAAGCACAATGCTGGCTTATCTTTCCAAGCTAAGCCTTGAAGGGACCCATCGAACAGAGAGACATGGGTGACGCGAATGTTATTCGGCAGCGTATTAGCATCAACTGCAAAACCGTGGTTCTGAGAAGTAATAGCAACACGACCAGTATCTAAATCCTTCACCGGATGGTTGGCGCCATGGTGACCAAACTTCATCTTGAGAGTTTTAGCTCCTGCAGCCAAGCCCATAATTTGGTGACCCAAGCAGATACCAAAGGTAGGAACACCCTTTTCGATAATTTCTTTAGCTGCAGCAATTGCGTAGTCACAAGGACCAGGATCTCCAGGGCCATTTGAGAAAAACACGCCATCTGGTTTCATCGCCAATACTTCTGCCGCGCTAGTTTGGGCAGGAACTACTGTGAGTTCACAACCGCGCTCTGTGAGCATGCGCAAAATATTACGCTTTACGCCAAAGTCGTAGGCAACTACTTTTTTTGTCGGCTTTGATTTATTGAGAGTTCTATAAGCAGGTTTGCCATCAGGACCATGCAAATCCCATTCAGCCTCAAGCCATTCATAGGACTTCTTGGTGCTAACAACCTTGGCTAAATCTAAACCTGACATGCCTGGGAAAGCTTTTGCTAATTCAAGAGCCTGCTTACCGAGGGATTCATAACTATCGCCCAAGTTACCTGCAACGATAGCGCCGGATTGAGCCCCTTGATCGCGAAGGATGCGAGTGAGCTTACGGGTATCGATTCCGGCAATACCCACAACACCTGCTTTAGTGAGATAGGAATCCAAACTTTCCTCTGAACGGAAATTGGACACGCGTTTTGGTAAATCTTTGATCACCAGGCCAGCAGAATGAATTTGGTCTGACTCTGCATCTTGGGAGTTCACTCCGACATTACCAATGTGCGGGTAAGTCAAAGTAACAATTTGACGTGAATAGCTAGGATCAGTAATGATCTCTTGGTATCCAGTTAATGCAGTATTAAAGACAACTTCACCGGTAGTATCGCCAGGGGCGCCAATGCTAAATCCGGGAAATAGTGTGCCGTCAGCTAAAGCCAACACGGCGGGGGGAAAAGAAGGAAGCAAGGGTGACAAACCATCTCCAGTCCCTGCTCCATCCGACGCTCAAAACCCCCAAAAAGACCAACCCGGGGTGTATTTATGCGGGAGGTGAGTGTCTTTAAGCGCTAGGGTAATTTAATAAGTTTCGAACCTTGCAATCATACCAGTTTTGGTCCTTAAACCTTTGAATTCCCAGCCAAACAGGCTTAAAAAGGGGTTTTCTTCCTCAAACCGAAAGCCTGAGGAGTTTTTCTGACTTAAAGATTAGGATTGAGCGCCCTGCTCGATGATGGTCTTGATTTGGGCTAAAACTGTCTGATCTTCCATCGTACTGATATCCCCAGGATCGCGCCCTTCAGCAACCGCCTGTAATGCGCGGCGGACGATCTTGCCGGAACGAGTCTTGGGCAAAGCATTGACCACATAGACACGACCTGGACGAGCAATGGCACCCAATTGGCTGTCGACTGTCTTCATACACTCTTTTTCGAGATTCTCGGCTTTTGACGGATCCTTTGGAATCACAAAAGCAATTGCAGCCTGACCCTTGAGTTTGTCCTCAATACCCACTACTGCAACTTCAGAAATATTGGGGTGACTAGAAATACTCTCTTCAATCTCACGAGTGCCAAGGCGATGACCGGCAACGTTGATTACATCATCTGTACGGCCCAAGATGAAGAAGTAACCATCTTTGTCCTTGATGCCCCAGTCAAAAGTCGAGTAGATTAATTTGCCGGGAATCGTTTCCCAGTAGGTGCTCACGAAACGCTTGTCATCACCCCAAACCGTTTGCATGCAACCTGGAGGTAATGGTCCCTCGATCGCAATGACACCTTTTTGATCAGGGCCCAACTCTTCGGAAGTAGCATCGTCTAGTAGCTTCATGTTGTAGCCAAATGAAGGTACGCCTGGTGAACCAAACTTGTGTGGCATTACTTCAACACCACGTTGAATAGCCAACATCGGCCAGCCAGTTTCTGTCTGCCAGTAGTTATCCACAATTGGTTTTTTTATCGCATCATGAATCCAGCTTGCAGTTGGCTCATCTAAGGGTTCGCCCGCTAAAAACAAAGCCCGTAATTTAGAGAGATCATGTTTAGTAAGGAATGCAGGATCTTGTTTCTTGAGAACGCGCACAGCGGTTGGAGCTGAGAACATCACTGACACGTTGTACTTTGCAACAAGTTCCCACCAGATGCCAGCATCAGGACGCAGTGGCGTACCTTCATACATGATCGTCGCCATTCCACTGAGCAAAGGCGCATAAATGATGTAGCTATGACCAACTACCCAACCAATATCTGAGGTACAAAACATCGTTTCACCAGCATTGCCAGTAAAAATATGTTTCATCGAGGCGGCTAAGGCTACGGCATAGCCCCCAGTATCGCGTTGTACGCCTTTTGGTTTTCCAGTGGTACCAGAGGTATACAAAATATAAGAAGGATGAGTTGCATCAACCCATTCAATGGGAACAATATCGTTTAGATGTTTTTGACGCTCAGTGGCGTAATCCAGGTCACGACCAGCGACAGTCTTGAACTCTGTCAAGCCACGATTCACAATCAATACTTTTTCCGGCTTATATGCTGCTAATGTAATTGCCTCATCAAGCAATGGCTTATAAGGAACGGCCTTGCCTCCACGCGCACCCGCTTCAGCAGTCACAATCATTTTGGGTAGGGCATCATCAATACGGGAAGCCAAGCTGTGTGAAGCAAAGCCACCGAATACGACTGAATGGATTGCACCAATACGAGTGCAAGCCAACATGGCAAAACAAGCTTCTGCAATCATCGGCATGTAAATCAGAACACGATCGCCCTTTTGGATGCCATTCGCTTTGTAGATCGCGGCCATACGATTCACTTCTTCGTATAGCTCTTTATAGGTATAGGCTTTTTCTAAATTGGTCTCAGTAGAAACCGCGACTAGCGCTATTTGATCAGGCCGCTCTTTTGCATGACGATCTACTGCGTTGTAGCAAAGATTGGTAAGGCCACCCTCAAACCATTTTGCAAATGGTGGGTTGTCGTAATTCAGAACTGTATCGAATGGTTTTTCCCAATGTATTAATTTCGCCTGCTCACCCCAAAATCCATCCGGGTCTTTAATTGAGCGTTCATGATGTGCTTTATAGGACATGGTCAACCTAATCTAAAAGTTACTGAAATTGCTGGTTTCTCTATCCCTCTAATTACTTGCCTTTTTGGTTGAGGGCGTCGATCTACCATTTTTCGCAGATTTTGCAAGCCCTGTCGATGCGGATTTATGCTGAGATGCAGCATTTTTTCCAGAAGAATTACCCTTAGTTGAAGCCGCTTCAACCGCTTTGACTCCCTTAGGCGGAGCACATTTAGCAGTCTTAGCTCCTTTACTACCTTTTGTCGGTTTGGGACACTTCGGTTGTGGTGGAGGTGGTTTTTCCAGACTTAAGCTCGCGTTATCTGCCATTGCCGACGAAACATCGCCCGAGCGATTGCCCGTTTTAGGAATTAATACGGTAGAGCCGGTCTTAATTCGCATCCCCTTAGGTATGCCGTTAACTTGTCTTAGCGCATCAGCATCTACGCCTAATGTTTTTGCTGTTTGATCAACGCTCTCTGTTTTGGCGACCCTTACTGCAGTCCATGAAGAAAGCGGTTTGGTGTATTTCTTGAGATTCTCTTGAAAGATTTCGGCGTGGCCAAAGGGCAATAAGATCTGTTGATTTGCATTACTCAGAATCACTGGCTTATTAAATGATGGATTGAGACTATAAAACTCATCAGAAGGAATTTCTGCTAACTTAATGGCCAAGGCCACATCAATATCGTTACCCACATCCACTGCAACAAAGTATGGGTGATTTTCTAGCTCAGGCAAAACAATTCCATAGGCCTGTGGATCAAGCACGATTTGACGGTACGCCATGAGTTTTGGTACATACATTCGCGTCTCAAGCGGCAAAGTTAAGCTTTCGTAACCCGTTGGCAAGCCTGCCGCTAGATTGCGCTTCTGGGCCTTAGATACATTGCCAGCACCCCAGTTATAGGCAGCTAGCGCAAGCTCCCAGCTGCCAAACTGATTATTGAGTCGTTGCAAATAATCGAGGGCTGCATCAGTAGACTGAAGAATATCTTTGCGTTCATCACGAAAAACATTTTGAGTAAGCTGAAAGTCTTTGCCTGTAGCTGGCATGAATTGCCATAGCCCAACTGCCTTAGCATTGGACTTGGCATTCGTCACGAAAGCGCTCTCAACAAAAGGCAGCAAAGCAATTTCAGTTGGCATATTGCGCGCATTTACTTCTTGCACAATGTAGAACAAATAACGTGAAGAGCGGGTCATCGAACGATTAACATAATCTGGTCGAGCACTTAACCAGCGAACCTGTTCGATCTCTAGCGGACTATTCATGGGCTCCATCTGGAACCCATCGCGAATTCGAATCCATAAATTATCAGAAGGAGCGTAAACCTTACTCACAGATTGATTTTTGAGATTGACGCGAGTCACTTTTGAGGACTTGGAATTGCCCCTCGCTGGCGTATCTGAAGACCAATCACCAGTACTTGCACAACCCGATATTAAGGCGGCTACTGCAAGTACCGCATAAATCAAACGCATCAGAACTTATCTTTCCAAGCGCGAATGACGGCCAATACATGTGCAGAACTTGGCAAATCTGCTTGACCAGAGATTGATTTTGCTGAGGCAATCACTTCGGCTTGATCGCTGCGCATAAAAGGATTGACCTGTAGCTCTTGCCCAATCGTTGTTGGCAAAGTTGGCAAACCTTTATCGCGGAGTTCTTTTGCCTGCTCAGCCCAGGAGATCAAATTGACATTATTAGGCTCTACTGCAAGGGCAAAACGAATATTCGAGAGTGTATATTCATGGGTGCAATACACCAGGGTATTTTTAGGCAATGCAGCAAACTTCGCCAGGGATTGGGTCATTTGTGTAGGCGTACCCTCAAACAATCTTCCGCAACCAGAGGCAAACAAAGTGTCGCCACAAAAGAGCATGGGTTCAACTACATTTGCCTGCATATTTGCAAAGTAGGCAATGTGACTTAAGGTGTGCCCTGGAACTTCATAAACTTTTAGGCTAATTCGGGGCGAGGCGATTTCAATCTTGTCACCCTCTTTTACTATTTGAGTTCGGCCTGGAATATTCTCGCCCGCTGGTCCATAGACTGGAATATTGGCGTCAATGGCTTGCAGTAAGTTGAGGATTCCCCCGGTATGGTCAGCATGGTGGTGGGTAATCACAATTCCCTTGAGTTTGAGCTGCTGCTTTGCAAGATAGTCCAAAACCGGGGCAGAATCACCGGGATCAACGACTAAGGCAGAATGTCCATCGTGAATACACCAGATGTAATTGTCATCAAAGGCGGGAATGGGCCAAACCTGCAATAAAGTATTCTTATCCATAGTCCGATGATACCAACCCCACCTATCCCCTCGCAGACGCCTGCACCCCCATGGAGCTCTTGGGAGAAATGGCTGCAATCACCGCCTGGACGGTATGTTCTCCGCTGGGAGCAAAAATGCTTTGATCAGATCGTGGCAGATGTTTTTGGCTTTCATGCAGTTCAAATTGGCTTGCCCCAAATGAATGCGCTTAGCGAGAATCGCATGCCTTTGCATGCACTTTTGGTGCACACCAATGACAATCGAGAAAGTGCCTCACGTTTTAGGTGGCACCCAATTGAAGGTAATGCTACTGAACTGCCGTTTGCCAATGAAAGTATTGACCTCATTGTCCTGCCACATGTACTGGAATTTGCTTCAGATCCCCATCAAATTCTGCGTGAAGTCGATCGCGTCTTGCGTCCCGAGGGTCGTCTAGTTATCTCCGGCTTTAATCCTGCTAGCCTCTGGGGAGCAAGACAATATCTCAGCAGGCTTATCGGCAACCCCTACTTGCCAAGAGATGGTCAATTTATTAGCCTCATCCGGGTTAAAGATTGGCTGCAATTGTTAAATTATTCCTTAGATCGTGGCCACTTTGGTTGTTATAAGTTGCCGCTGCAGGGTGAAGCATCAATGACCCGCATGGATTTTTTAGAGCCCATGGGAAATCGCTGGTGGCCCATATTCGGCGCTGTGTTCTTGGTTTCGGCAATTAAACGTCAAAAAGGGATGAGGCTGATTGGTCAGGTTCCACCGCTTCGCGTACCCGCAATTACTCAATTAGCCCCTGCTGCAGAACGCAATACATTAAAGAACAAGTAAATTAGCGCTATGCCACAACACAAAACAGCCCATCACCCTCCCCATATCGTCATTTACACCGATGGTGCCTGCAAAGGCAACCCAGGACCTGGTGGCTGGGGAGCTGTATTGCGGTCAGGAAATCATGAGAAACATATGCATGGTGGCGAAAAGCACACCACCAACAATCGCATGGAAATTAGTGCTGTTATTTTTGCTCTGCGCGCCTTAAAGCAAAGAAGCTCAATAGAACTCTGGACCGACTCCCAATACGTCCAAAAAGGGGTTACAGAATGGCTAGAGGGCTGGAAAAAACGGGGCTGGAAGACGGCCAGTAAAGAGCCAGTCAAAAATGCGGATTTATGGCAAGAATTGGATGCTTTGCTTCCAGATCATGAAATTTCGTGGCATTGGGTCCGTGGACATAACGGTCACCCAGGTAATGAGTTGGCTGACCAGCTAGCCAATAAGGGTGTAGAGGAGTTTTTACCTTAGTGCTCATGTTGTTCTGACAAGGCTTTTCCTTCGGTCTTATGAGAGAATGGGCGAGCCTTAAAATCGCTAGAAACTGCATTTAAACCATAAAAAACCTAGAAAAACGAGACTGTGTCAAAAATAGAATCTTCTCTGGATCAGCTAGTAATCAAACTAGGCCAACTTAAAACCGTTGGCAAAGCCCGCTTGTGCTCGTTGTGGCAAAAATATTCACCCCAATTAGATAAGCTTAAGAAAATTGACTACGCCACAGTAAAAGCGTTTGTTGTGAAATTTAAGTGGCGCATTCTGCTGGTTTTAATTGTTTTATACGCCGGCTCAAAGGTCTACGATTATTTTTTCCCTGCAGCTGATAAAGCGGGCGGTCCAATAACAGTTACAACATTTGTAGTGGAGAAGAAAGATATCCCATTGATTCTTGAGGCAACTGGGACCATTGTTTCCAACAATATTGTAGATATTCGCCCCATGATCACCAACACTGTCGCCAAGATATTGGTTAAAGACGGTCAAGAAGTAAAAGCGGGCGATTTACTGTTTCAATTAGATGATCGCAATGACAAGGCTAACTACGAGAAACTCAAAGCTTTGGCTGATGACGCTCAAAGCCAGTACTTAAGAGCTAAGGAGCTAGTAGCCAAAAATTTCATCTCCAAGGCAGGCTTAGATACTTCCTCTGCTAATGCCAAATCTGCACTAGCGGCAGCCAAAGCTGCTGAAGTACAGCTGTCGTTTGATTACATTCGTTCGCCTATCGATGGGCGCGCAGGCATTGTGAACGTATTCCCCGGCTCACTGGTTCAGGCCAGCAACGTGGTTTCTACCGCTACCAGCTCAACTGCAACTTCCAGCGTTGGCGCAATGGTAACGATCACGCAACTGAATCCAATCAATGTGCAGTTTGTAATCCCAGAGAAAGACATTCCAACAATCCTGGAAAACCAACTCGATGGCGAGGCAATGTCAGTACAAGTAACCGTTGGAGATTCAGGTAAAAAAACCTATGATGGCAAAGTGATCGTGGTTGACAATCAAGTCGACCCACAAATTGCAGCGGTAAGGGTAAAGGCCCAAATTCCAAATGACTCGATGAGCCTTCTTCCCGGTCAGTTTGCTCGAGTTTCCTTAATTGCCAACACCCTCAAAGATGCCTTAACTGTGCCCTCTCAGGCAGTCATCATGAGTCCTCGTGGAAAAACGGTTTACGTAGTTGGCGAAGGGGACAAGGTAGCAGCCAAGCCCGTAAAGGTTATTTACGAATACCAAGGTACATCTGTGATTGACGGAGTTAGCGCTGGCGATCGTGTAGTTGTCGAAGGCAAACAGAATTTACGCCCAGGTGGAAAAATTCGCGAGGCCAAAACAGCAGCCAGCAACCAATCATCAACTCCTAGCTCAGTAGAGAAAAAATGACGCTTTCCGAATTATGTATTCGGCGTCCAGTAATGACGGTATTGCTCTCGGTAGCAACCGTCATAGCGGGTACAGTCGCCTATCTTAAGATCCCCGTTGCTGCCTTACCGAGCTTCAACTCCCCTGTTATCTCTGTTAGCGCTTCATTGCCAGGCGCTTCACCTGAAAATATGGCGGCTTCAGTGGCGCTTCCACTGGAAAAAGAGTTTTCAACAATTGATGGTATTTCCGTCATTAGCTCAAGCAACTTTTTAGGCACCACCAACATTACGCTTGAATTTAATAACGACCGAGATATTGATAAGGCAGCAGTCGATGTTCAAGCAGCCCTCTTGAGGGCTCAAAAACGTTTGCCTATTGAAATGACGATACCTCCGTCATATCGAAAAATTAATCCAGCAGATACACCGGTTCTTGTAGTGCGCATGAGTTCGCCGTCGGTAAATCTCTCGGACCTAAATGACTTTGCTGAAAATCTACTTTCCCCCAATCTGTCCACCATCACCGGTGTAGCGCAAGTATTAGTTTACGGCGCCAAACGCTACGCAGTCCGCATCCGCGTTCATCCTGATGCTCTTGGTAATCGCAACCTCACCATGGATGATGTAGCAACCGCTGTTAACAAAGCGAATGCCAATAGCCCGGTTGGCGTTTTAGATGGCCCTCGTCAATCTATTACGATTTACGCAAACCCACAGTTAGTAAAACCAGAGGAGTTTGCCAACCTCATCATTGCGCAAAAAAATGGTTTACCGATTTATCTCAAGGATGTAGCTGAGGTTAGTCAAAGCTATGAGGATGTTAAAACCTGGGCGACCGCAAGTGGTGAACGCTCGATAGCGATTGCGGTCTTAAGACAGCCTAGCGCAAATACAGTGGAGGTTGTGAACGCGGTAAAAGCTTTGATTCCGCAACTTCAGAAGCAAATGCCTGCCTCTATTAAGCTGCAGCTTCTCAATGACCGCTCCCTCTCCATTATTGAAGCGATTCATGATGTTAACTTCACGCTTGCATTAACCGTACTATTGGTCGTGCTAGTCATCTTCCTGTTCTTAAAGCACATTTCTGCAACAGTAATTCCGTCTATTAGCCTGCCAATCTCTTTAATCGGTGCTTTTTTCTTGCTGTATTTCTTAGGCTACAGCCTAGATAATATTTCTCTACTAGGTATCACGCTTGCGGTTGGCTTGGTTGTGGATGATGCAATCGTGGTGCTTGAGAACATCATGCGATACGTAGAAGATGGAATGGAGCCATTGAAAGCCTCTCTTAAGGGCAGTAAAGAAGTAGGCTTCACGATTATCTCTATCTCCATCTCGCTTGTTGCCGTATTTATTCCCATCTTCTTTATGGCTGGCCCTATCGGCCTCCTCTTTAGAGAATTTGCAGTGGTAGTTTCTCTCTCAATCTTGGTATCTGCGATCACCTCTTTAACCGTAGTTCCCATGTTATGCAGCAGATTTTTACCCCAACCAGGACAGCATGCAAAAGAATATGCAATCAACAAGAAGTTTGATCGCCTATTTGATTGGATGCTCAAGACTTATATTCACTACCTTGATCTAGCGTTAAAGAATCGCCGCATTGTTCTGATGGGTGCATTTTCCACTTTTATTTTGACTGTAGTACTGTTCGTTAATAGCCCCAAAGGCTTCTTTCCAGAGGAAGATATTGGTCAAATTCTGGCAACAACTGAAGCATCCGAAGATATTTCTTTTAAAGCAATGCTGGCATTGCAAGATCAGGCTGCCGCTCTAGTGAACACTGACCCAAATGTCGATAGCTCGATCTCGGTTGTTGGAGGGGGCGCAAGCTCTGGAACGAATACTGGCAGAATATTTATCATCCTTAAAAATAAAGCCGATCGCCAAAAGATGTCCAAAGTCATGGAGGGATTGCGTGCCAAGTTCAAAGAATTGCCAGGACTTAACGTCTACATGCGCCCCGTTCAAAACTTACAACTTGGCGGAAAAAATAGTAAGAGCCGCTATCAATTTACGTTACAAAGCGTCGGCTTTGAAGGTGTTAACGAGTGGGCGGATAAGCTCATGCAAAAAATGCGCGCCGACCCTATGTTCCGTGATGTTACTAGCGACTCACAATTAAAAGGTTTGAACGTCAGAATCGATATTAATCGAGAAAAGGCCGCTAGTGCCGGCGTTACCATTGCTGATATTCGAACTGCTCTCTATGACTCTTATGGAGAGCGTCAAGTTTCAACCATATACACACCGGTCAATACTTATTACGCCATTCTTGAAACTGCTGAAGAAGATCGCCAATACGAGACCGATTTAAATAAGGTTTTTGTCCGTGGTCGCGCTACAGATAAACTCATTCCACTCTCTAGTATTGCCAGTTTTGTTCGCACTGTTGGTCCAACTGCTGTTAACCACCAAGGTCAAATTCCTGCGGTTACCCTTTCCTTTAACTTGGCCCCCGATATCTTCCTGGGGGATGCTACAAAGAAAATTGAAGGGTACACCAAAGATATTGGTCTTCCACCATCAATCATTACAAGCTATGGTGGCGATGCTGCAGTATTTAAAAGCAATCAGTCTGGCCAAATTATTTTGATTCTATCTGCCTTAGGGGTAATTTATATCCTGCTAGGCGTTCTCTATGAGAGCTATATTCACCCTCTTACCATTTTGGCCGGCCTGCCCTCTGCTGCAATTGGTGCGATTTTGACTCTTCGCATCTTTGGTTTTGAGTTAACCATCATCGCTTCTATTGGTATTTTGCTGTTGATCGGTATTGTGAAAAAGAATGCGATCTTGATGATTGACTTTGCCTTAGATGTACAACGAAATCAAGGTATGACCCCCGAGAAGGCCATTAGAGAAGCCTGTATCTTGCGTTTTCGCCCAATCATGATGACAACCTTCGCCGCTTTAATGGGAGCCTTGCCAATTGCCCTTGGTATAGGCGCCGGTGCCGAACTAAGACAGCCGCTAGGTATTGCTGTTGCTGGCGGTTTGATCTTCTCTCAATTTGTGACCTTAATCATTACACCAGTAATTTACCTTTACCTTGATAAATATGCTGGCAATGGCCCAATGGATATTCCAGCGTCAGTGCTTGAAGGAACCTAATGCGTCAAGTTATTCTCGATACGGAAACAACGGGTTTAAATCCCGCTACAGGTGATCGCATCATTGAAATTGGTTGCGTTGAAGTTATCGACCGTCGCTTAACAGACCGCACCTTTCACTATTACGTTAATCCTGAGCGTGACATTGATGCCGGCGCTTTTGCAGTTCATGGACTCTCTAGAGAGTTTTTATCGGATAAACCCCTCTTCGGCAATATCGTAGAACAGCTAATTGAGTTTGTAGATGGCGCTGAAATCGTAATTCACAACGCAGCCTTTGACTTGGGCTTCTTGGATAATGAATTTGCCCTCTTGAAGCGCCCACCCTTTCGCGGTCTTGCTTCAAAGGTAATCGATACATTATTAGATGCCCGCCAGATGTTCCCTGGTAAACGCAATTCTTTAGATGCACTCTGCGAGCGTTTTTCAATTAGCAATGAACATCGCACCCTACACGGGGCGCTATTAGATGCCCAGCTACTTGCTGAAGTCTATATTGCGATGACTAGAGGTCAAGAGGACCTGTCAATTGATTTGATTGATTACACAGTTGGCACTGACTCATCCGGCCTTACTAAACCTTTGCCAACTAATCTCAAGGTCATGACAGCAAGCTCTGATGAACTTGAGCAGCACGAAAAGATATTGTCTGAAATTATGAAGGCAAGCAAAAAGGATTCTGTTTGGAGCCCTGCCGTCTCTGGGAGCTAAATCTATTGCTCTATAAGCTGGCAGTAGAGCGCTTCTAACTCTTTGACGTATTGCTGCGTATTAAACAAAGGAGCAGTCGCCCTTCTTGCCTCAAGTGTATTGCGTATTGCAGACAATACCTCAGGCTCCGTAGCAAAAGACAGCGCCTTCGAGTAATACTCCTCGGACGAATTGACGATGAGCTCATCTAGTCCAAGAGCGCTTAGTTGGCTAGCAGCCACCCTACCTGCAAATGTCGATCCAAGCTGCGTTAGAACAGGAACACCCGCCCATAACGCGTCAGCAGCCGTTGCGTGAGCATTGTAATTTGGCGTATCCAAGAACAAGTCTGCCAAACGCAAACGGCTCAAATGGTCCTTTCTTGCAGGCACGTGATTGGCAAAGACCAGTCGATCAACTTCAACCCCTCTAGACCGCGCCTCGTTTTGTAAGTTCAGCATTGCCTTATCAGAGGTTTTTGATAACCACAAAACACTTCCCGGGACCTGCTTAAGCAATCTCATCCACACATCAAATATTTGAGGGTTAATTTTGTATGAATTATTAAAGCAAGAGAATATAAAACCTGTTTCAGGCAGACCCTGACTTGGTCTTGAGGGGAATTCACCTAACTCTGAAATGGAGATGCTGGTATCTACGGGAAAAAATGAATTTGGTAAGTACGCAATTTTCTCGGTGTAATGCGCATGATGATCTCTTGGAATTGCCACTTCATCCGCTATCAGACAATCGTAAAAATCAGCACCCGAGGTGCCCGCATAACCTAAATAGTGAATTTGCACAGGTGCAATTTTTCGAGAAAATAATCCTGTTCTAGCGCCTGCGGTATGGCCATTGAGGTCAACGGCAATATCCAATTCTTGGGCTAGCACTAACTCCTGGGCTTGCACATCATTGATATTGAATAAATCAAACGTCTTATCAAAACTTGAGGCTAATATCTTCTCGACATCATCTCCAGATCGGTTATTTAAAAAGAAGCCATGAATCTCAAACTGAGAGCGGTCGTGATATTGAATTAGGCTCTGCATCAAGATGCCAACTGGATGATTCTTTAAATCTGAAGAAAAATACCCAATCCTTATTTTTTCATCCGCTGATTTATGACGCTTAGGAAGAACGCTAGCCTCAATTGTGGGAAAGCGATCGGCTACAAAAATTTGAGCAGCCCGCTTTTGCTGTTCAAGGCTAGCTGGGGTTTGCAATAGAGCAAATGGGATGGATGCTGGCTTATTTTCACTTACCAAGGAAAGCATCTGGGGAACGGTTGGCTCTTGCTCATTCCAAATACAGGAACTTAGCTTTGCTGAAAGTAGTTGCCCCATTAAATAAGGATGGAGGGGCTTCATTGAATAAGCCTTTTGATAACTCTCGTACGCCTGCTCACCTTGCTTTAACTCAAGCAATGCGTTGCCATGGTTTGACCAAGCTTCGGCATACTGAGGATTAATGTTTAACGCGCGTTCATGGGCTAACCGTGCATCATCAAAACGTCCGAGATCAAATAATGCGTTACCGTAATTCGTCCACGCCTCTGGATAATTTGGATTGAACTGCAGCGATTTTTCGTAGCAGGCCAATGACTCCGCTGCAAAGCCGAGATCAGAGAGTAGGTTTCCTCGATTTGACCAAGCCAAAAAGTAATCTGGCTGCAATTCAATCGCTCGATCGTAGAGCGATGAGGCTCTATCGTAATTCTTCAGCTTGGCAAATACTGTAGCTAAATCTGTCAAGATTTGAGCGTTATTCGGAACCAAGATATTGAGTTTTTCATATGTCTTAGCCGCATCTCTGTAGAGCTCTGCGCCATGCTGTGCCTTTGCCAGATTTGCAAGAAGCTCTGGATTTTTGCCATCCAGGGTTGCAGCCCTATTTAATGGCTCAACAGCTTCAGCAATCCGTCCTTGCATTGCCAAAGACAGCCCCTGTACCTGAAGGGCGACTAGATCTTTCGGATTGGCTTTTAATATTGCACGCGCCAATCGATCGGCTGATTCAAGACGTTGGTTCTGAAACTCCAGCAACATCTGCTGGAGTAAGGGTGCATATGGCTGAGCCATGCCTTGATCAGTAAATTATTTAGATGGCTGCCGCAATAGCCTTACCCAAGTCGTCCGTCTTAGCGGTACCACCGAGATCTGGCGTTAGTGGAGCATTGCCTGGGCCTGATGCCAGTACATTTTCGATGGCAGAAAAGATTGCCTTGCCAGCTTCTGGGTAACCAAGGTGATCGAGCATCATCGCCCCACTCCAGATTTGACCAATTGGGTTAGCAATCATCTTGCCGTAGATGTCTGGTGCAGAGCCGTGGACTGGCTCAAATAATGAGGGGAATTTCCCTTCTGGGTTAATACTTCCAGATGGCGCAACAGCAATCGTACCGGTACATGCAGGACCTAAATCTGACAGGATGTCACCAAACAGATTGCTAGCGACCACAACATCAAAACGATCTGGATTCATAACGAAATGAGCGGCCAAGATATCAATATGATATTTATCAGTTCTTACATCAGAAAACTTCTTAGACATTGCCTCTACACGCTCATCCCAATAAGGCATGGTAATAGCAATACCATTGGACTTCGTAGCCGATGTGAGGTGCTTCTTAGGTCGGCTTTGCGCCAAGTCAAATGCGTATTGCAAAATACGGTCTACGCCCTGTCGAGTAAAGATTGATTCTTGAATCACAAATTCGCGATCAGTATCAGGGAACATTTTGCCGCCAACACTAGAGTATTCTCCTTCCGTGTTCTCGCGCACTACAAAGAAATCAATATCACCAGGTTTGCGATTAGCCAATGGGCATGGAACGCCTGGCAACAAACGCACCGGACGCAAATTGACATACTGGTCAAAGCCGCGACGGAACTGAATTAAGCTGCCCCATAAAGAAACGTGGTCGGGCAAAATATCTGGCATGCCAACAGCGCCAAAGAAAATCGCATCGTATTGCATCAAGATATCAAACCAATCATCCGGCATCATCTTGCCGTGCTTGAGATAGTAGTCACAGCTAGCAAAATCAAAGTGATCAAATTGCATGCCGATACCAAATTTACGGTTAGCCGCTTCTAGCGCGCGTACACCTTCAGGCATTACCTCTTTACCAATACCGTCTCCAGGAATAACGGCAATTTTGGGATTCTTAAATATTTTTTTGGCGTTCATTTTTTGTCTCAGGAAGTTATTTTTATAGGCTTAAAGGGTAATTTTACCTAGGAATACTCAGCTAATTGCTCTGCGAATCTGGTCTGGTGCAACTTTTTGCCCCTTACCAACGGAGTCACTATCGTATTCGGTGGTGTTTTCAATGGTTTCCAGGGCATCCTCTTGCATACGGGTATTGTCTTTTGGACAGATCGGCGCCCCATAACTAGCCCATTTTTTCAATAAAGTGACCTCATAGCCACATTGAGCGCATTTCGCTTTGCTTCTGCTGGCATTGCTTGGCCTAGGCGGTGGAAAAACAATTGCCTGATGCGGGTATGGACCAAGCTCTTGACTAATCATCATGAGCCTTACCGTAAGCTCCTCAGTCGCATGAGCCATGCGAGCGGGACCCTCAAGACCTACTGTCTGCGCAATACCCTTGAAATCTTCACCATGGCCACTAAAGCAATCATCCACTGCATGGCATAGCTCGTGAACCAATGTATCCAGTAATTGCACGGGATCGTCAATTTTGGGTGAGATAAAAATCTCATTCACACCTCCCCCAGAGCGCTCCCTAGGCCAGCATTGGCCCAAAGTTGTTCTGGGGCTACTTGATGCAGGAAACCCACAAGACACCCTCACAGGCGGAATGGCATAGCCTGCCTTTGAAAATACCGGCTCAAGATGTTTAACGGCATCTTCCAGCCATGCTTCACGTACAGAATGTTGCTTCATTTTTATGCAGATTTAAGAAAGATTAAAAACGGTAAATTGCGATCATACGCCACCAAAAGTAGAATGGACGGATGAAAGATCTGGAAAGCCTGAGTGCATCCCAAGCAGCAAAAGCCCTCGCTCAACGCGAGATCAAAGCGAGCGATTTATTACTCTCCTGCCTGGATCGAATTGGACAGCGCGAGAGCATTGTTAAAGCCTGGGTAAGCCTAGACAAGGAAAATGCCCTTGCACGCGCCAAAGCTCTTGATAAGGGCGCTATTAGGGGGATTCTGCATGGTCTACCCATCGGAATCAAAGATCTGTTTGATACCTATGACCTTCCTACGGGATATGGCTCCCCAATTTATGCAAAACATTACCCCACCAGCGATGCAGTTTCGGTAGCTCTGATGCGCCAAGCTGGAGGCATTATTCTGGGAAAGACGGTCAGCACAGAGTTTGCCTCCTTTAAGAGCGGGCCAACAAGCAACCCACATGACGATCAACATACGCCAGGGGGTTCTTCTAGTGGTTCTGCAGCCGCAGTCGCCGATTTTATGGTGCCTTTAGCCACTGGCAGTCAAACTGCTGGTTCTATTATTCGTCCTGCGTCATTTTGTGGGGTTGTGGGATACAAGCCGAGCTATGGAAAGATCAGTGTTGCCGGAGTAAAAAGTTTAGCCCCGTCCTTAGATACCTTGGGGTGCTTTGGACGAACCGTCGAGGATGTTGCACTCGGTGTTGCCGCTATGAGTGGTGATTTAGATCTTGCCACCATCGAGAACTTGCACAATAAGCCGCGCATTGCCATTTGCAAAACTGCAGACTGGGGATTAGCAAGCAAAGAAGTTGCTAGCGCATTAGCTCTAGCCCGCTTTAGTGCTGAGACCATCGCCAAAGGAAAAGTAAGCGACTTGGACTTGCCGCCTCATCTTGATGGGCTTAGAGAANNACAAAATTGCATCATGCGTATTCGCTACGAATAAGGTGTCAATCCAGTCTTCGTCTTTAGTTGCCGCTGCTTGCTTGCCACGACCACCGCGTTTTTGTGCGCGGTATTCACTGAGCGGCTGACTCTTCATGTAACCAGTATGAGAAAGCGTGACCACCATATCTTGAGGTGTGATCAAATCTTCCGTGAAGAGTTCGGTTGCATTCATTTCAATAAATGAACGACGACCGTTATCACTACCAGCAGCACCAAACTCAGACTGAACTTCTTTGAGTTCACTTTCAATAACAGAAGTAACGCGCTCTGGCTTAGCCAATAAATCAAGCAAGTCAGAAATTTCTGCCATCACTTCTTTATATTCATTCACAATCTTGTCTTGCTCAAGGCCAGTCAAGCGTTGCAAACGCATCTGCAAAATTTCTTGCGCTTGGCTATCGGAGAGTCGATACAAGCCAGTAGTTTGCATGCCGTACTCAGGCAACAAACCTTCTGGACGATAGGCGTTGCGACCACCTGGCGTATCAGTCTCAGCGCGTGCCAACATCTCACGCACCATCGATGAATCCCAAGCTTTACCCATCAATTCTTGTTTGGCAATAACTGGGTTAGCAGCGGCTTTGATAATCGCGATGAACTCGTCGATATTTGCTAACGCAACTGCCAAACCTTCTAAAACGTGACCACGCTCACGCGCTTTGCGTAATTCAAAAATCGTGCGACGTGTAACTACTTCACGACGATGCTGTAAGAAGTACTCCAACATCTGCTTCAGGTTCAACAAGCGTGGTTGGTTATCTACCAGCGCCACCATATTCATACCAAAGTTATCTTGTAGCTGAGTGCTCTTATATAAATTATTCAGAACGACTTCAGGCACTTCACCGCGCTTGAGTTCAATGACAACGCGCATACCGGATTTATCTGACTCATCACGCAAATCAGAAATGCCTTCAACTTTTTTCTCATTCACTAACTCAGCAATGCGCTCGAGCAAGTTCTTTTTGTTAACTTGATATGGCAACTCATCAACGATGATGGCTTGACGTGAACCCTTGTCAATATCTTCAAAGTGGGTCTTGGCACGCATCACTACGCGGCCACGGCCAGTGCGATAGCCCTCACGAACGCCTTGAACGCCATAAATAATGCCGGCGGTCGGGAAATCCGGGGCCGGGATGATCTCAATCAGCTCATCAATTGTGCATTCTGGGTTATGCAACACATGCAAACAGGCTGAAATCACCTCGTCCAGGTTATGAGGAGGGATATTGGTTGCCATGCCTACAGCAATGCCAGAACTGCCATTAATCAGCAAATTCGGCACTTTGGCCGGCAAAATCAGGGGCTCTTTCTCGCTACCGTCGTAATTGGGCCCGAAATCAACGGTTTCCTTGTCCAAATCGGCCAATAGCTCATGAGCTATCTTCCGCAGGCGGATCTCCGTGTACCGCATCGCAGCAGCGTTATCGCCGTCTACGGAGCCAAAGTTACCCTGTCCGTCAACCAGCATATAGCGCAGGGAGAAGTCCTGGGCCATCCGAACGATCGTGTCATACACCGCAGAATCGCCGTGCGGGTGGTATTTACCGATTACATCGCCAACTATACGGGCAGATTTTTTGTAAGCTCGGTTCCAATCGTTGTTTAATTCATACATCGCGAATAAGACCCGGCGGTGAACCGGTTTGAGGCCATCACGCACGTCTGGCAGGGCTCTGCCGACGATGACGCTCATTGCGTAGTCCAAATAGGACCGCCGCATTTCGTCTTCGAGGGATATTGGTAGTGTTTCTTTAGCGGCTTGTTCCATCTAGAAATAATATCATTTTGATGACAGAGGGGCGCTATGCTAAGATTCTGTCAGTTTGTACGAAATTGAGATGTGTCGCTTTGCAGTATTTGTTTCAAGGTAGGGCGAATTACATTTAAGTTTGACTTTAATTAAAAAAAGAGATTTTTGAGGACTAAAAATGAACAAAACCCTAAAAGTGTTGCTCGCTTCTGTTATTACCGTTTCTGCTTCTGCAGCGATGGCTTCTGATAACTGGCAAAACGGCGACGGCGCCCTAAACTGGAAAAACGGCGACGGCACATTGTGCTGACGTAATAATAACGGCCACATCACTACCCGTCATAAAGGTGGTGGTCACAAGCATCATTACCGTGTTGTTGACTTTAAGCGCAACGACAAAGATGGTATTCCAGCAAAAGTTGAACGCTTGGAATACGATCCAAACCGCAGTGCAAATATTGCATTGATCGTGTTTGCGGATGGCGAGCGTCGCTATATTCCTGCTGCTAAGGGCATGACTGTTGGCCAATCTTTGATGAGTGGCTCAGAAGCCCCAATCAAATCTGGTAACAATTTGCCAATTCGTAATATTCCTGTTGGTAGCACAATTCACTGTGTAGAAATCATGCCTGGCAAAGGTGCTCAAGTAGCCCGTTCGGCTGGTGGTTCAGCAGTATTGCTAGCACGTGAAGGCGTATATGCTCAGGTGCGTTTGCGCTCTGGCGAAGTTCGCCGTGTTCTGATTGAATGCCGTGCAACTATCGGTGAAGTTGGTAATGAAGAGCACAGCTTGCGCGTTATTGGTAAAGCAGGTGCAAATCGCTGGCGTGGTATTCGCCCAACCGTTCGCGGTGTGGCAATGAACCCAGTAGATCACCCACATGGCGGTGGTGAAGGTAAGACTGGCGAAGGCCGTGTACCAGTATCTCCATGGGGCACTCCAACCAAAGGTTATCGTACACGTCGTAATAAGCGTACAACATCGATGATCGTTCAACGTCGTCAAAAGCGTTAAGCGATTAAGGAAAAATAGATATGACACGTTCAGCTAAAAAAGGCCCATTTTGCGAAGCCAGCTTGGTAAACAAGGTTGAAGTCGCACAAGCCAACAAGGACAAAAAGCCGATCAAAACTTGGTCACGCCGTTCAACAATTCTTCCAGACTTTATTGGTCTGACAATTGCTGTACACAACGGTCGTCAACACGTTCCGGTTTATGTATCAGAAAACATGGTGGGTCATAAGTTAGGCGAATTTGCCTTGACCCGTACTTTCAAAGGTCACGCTGCTGACAAGAAAGTAACGAAGAAGTAAGGGGATGATGATGGAAGTTAAAGCTATTCACAAGAGCGCCCGCATTTCTGCGCAAAAAACACGTTTGGTCGCTGACCAGATCCGTGGTTTGCCGATTGCACGCGCAATGAACATTTTGAATTTCAGCCCCAAAAAAGCTGCCTTCATTGTGAAGAAAGTGGTTGAGTCTGCAATGGCCAACGCTGAACACAATAAAGGTGCTGATATTGATGAGCTCAAGGTATCAACAATTATTGTTGATAAAGGTACTTCCTTGAAGCGCTTCACAGCACGCGCCAAGGGTCGTGGAAATCAAATCGAAAAACAAACATGTCACATTACCGTGACCTTGAGTAACTAAGGAAAGATATGGGACAAAAGATAAACCCAACCGGATTCCGACTCGCGGTAACGAAGAATTGGACATCACGTTGGTATGCAAACAATACTGATTTTGCAAAGATGCTGAAAGAGGACGTAGATGTCCGCATCTACTTGAAGAAGAAGTTGAAGAATGCATCCGTAAGCAAAGTCGTGATCGAGCGTCCTGCTAAGAACGCACGCATCACAATCTATAGCTCACGCCCAGGCGTTGTAATTGGTAAAAAAGGTGAAGACATTGAAGTTCTCCGCCGCGAATTGCAAAAGCGCATGGGTGTTCCAGTGCACGTGAATATTGAAGAAATTCGTAAGCCAGAAGTTGATGCGCAATTGATTGCTGACTCTATTACTCAGCAGCTCGAAAAGCGAATCATGTTCCGTCGTGCAATGAAGCGCGCAATGCAAAACGCAATGCGTCTCGGCGCTCAAGGTATCAAGATCATGTCTTCCGGTCGTTTGAATGGTGCAGAGATTGCTCGTCGCGAATGGTATCGTGAAGGTCGCGTTCCACTTCATACATTGAAGGCTGATATTGATTACGCAACATCAGAAGCTGAAACAACATACGGCATTATTGGCGTAAAAGTTTGGGTTTACAAAGGCGACACACTAGGTCGTGGTGCAGAAGCTCAAGTAGCTGCTCCATCCGCTGAACCAGCTGCCGAAGAAAAGAAAACTCGTCGTGCTCCAAGCAAAACAGCTGCTCGTAAGCCAGCTGCTGGTGCTGACAAGCCATTAGTTGCTGCTAAGCCAGCAGTAAAGCGTGTGCGTAAGGTTGAAACACCGGCCGCAGATACGCAGAAGTCAGGAGAGTAAGCATGCTACAACCAAAGCGTCGCAAGTATCGCAAAGAACAAAAAGGTCGTAACACTGGCGTGGCAACACGCGGTAGTTCAGTAGCCTTTGGGGACTTTGGATTGAAGGCCGTTGGCCGTGGTCGTTTGACTGCTCGCCAAATCGAGTCAGCACGTCGTGCGATGACTCGTCACATTAAACGTGGTGGTCGTATTTGGATTCGCATTTTCCCAGATAAGCCAATTTCACAAAAACCTGCTGAAGTACGTATGGGTAACGGTAAAGGTAATCCAGAGTACTACGTAGCTGAAATTCAACCAGGCAAAGTGCTTTACGAGATGGATGGTGTTGATGAGACATTGGCGCGCGAAGCTTTCAAGCTTGCTGCTGCTAAGTTGCCTTTACAGACCACTTTCGTGATTCGCCACTTAGGTTGATTGGGATAGAGATTATGAAAAATACAGAATTAGCCTCAAAAGATCTGAATGCTTTGAATACAGAGTTAACCGAGTTACTTAAGACCGGTTTCAAGCTCCGTATGCAAAAGGGCACTCAGCAACTCACAAATACCAGCCAATTGGGTAAAAATAAGCGCGACATCGCTCGTGTAAAGACTTTTATCGCCCAAAAGACTGCACAGAAATAAGGAAAAAGGGATATGACAGAATTATCTAAACCCTTGCGCCGCACCCTGGTGGGCCGCGTTGTTAGCGACAAAATGCAAAAAACTGTGACGGTCTTGGTTGAGCGTCAAGTAAAGCATCCAGTGATTGGTAAGTACGTTGGCCAGTCCAAAAAATACCATGCCCATGATGAAGCTGGCACATACAAGATGGGTGATACCGTTGAAATTGCTGAATCTAAGCCAATTTCACGTACTAAATCTTGGGTTGTGACCCGTTTAGTTGAGGCTTCAAAGGGTATTTAAGTTATTTTTATGGGATTTTGGTGAAATATCTTCCCAAATCCCAGTTTTACGTAGTAGAATAGAAGGCTTCTCTGGTTTTATTGGAGAAGCAGTGTTTTTCATTAATTCCGGGTTTTAACTTTCGTTAAAGCCCATAGACGGAACCAAGACTGTTTGCCTTTGGCCAATAAGTTGGGGATTAGAAATGATACAAACCGAAAGTAGATTACAGGTCGCCGATAACACAGGCGCCAGTGAAGTTTTGTGCATCAAGGTATTGGGCGGCTCTAAGCGTCGTTACGCCAGTATCGGTGATGTCATCAAAGTCAGCGTTAAGTCAGCTGCTCCACGTGGCCGTGTAAAAAAAGGTGATATTTATAACGCTGTTGTAGTAAGAACAGCTAAGGGTGTTCGCCGTCCAGACGGTTCATTGATTAAGTTCGATGCAAACGCTGCGGTATTGCTCAACGCTAAGTTAGAGCCAATTGGCACACGTATCTTTGGACCTGTCACACGCGAATTGCGTACTGAGAAGTTCATGAAGATCGTTTCTCTCGCCCCCGAAGTTATTTAAGAGGCTGACATGAAAAAGATTCGTAAAGGTGATTCCGTAGTTTTGTTGACTGGCCGAGATAAAGGCAAGCAAGGAACTGTAACGGCTGTTCTCGAGAACAAATTGGTTATCGAGGGCGTAAATATTTATAAAAAGAGCGTTAAGCCAAATCCAGCTGCTGGTGTAACCGGCGGCATGATTGACAAGACTATGCCTGTTCACATTTCTAATGTGGCTGTGGTTGACGGTAACGGCAAACCATCACGTGTTGGTATCAAACTCGTAGACGGTAAAAAGCAACGTTTCCTCAAAACCACTGGCGCAACTTTAAGCGCATAAGGGGCACGGAGAAATTATGAGCACACGTTTTCAAGAACACTATCAAGCTAAAGTTGTTGCAGATTTGATCGCCAAGTTTGGTTACAAGTCTGTAATGGAAGTTCCACGTATCACTAAGGTAACCCTGAACATGGGCTTAGGTGATGCAGTGAACGACAAGAAGATTATCGAAAATGCAGTTGGTGATTTAACTAAAGTTGCAGGCCAAAAGCCAGTTGTAACTAAAGCTAAAAAAGCGATTGCAGGTTTCAAGATTCGTCAAGGCTACCCAATCGGCGCCATGGTGACATTGCGTGGTGCACGCATGTACGAATTCTTAGATCGTTTCGTTACTGTTGCATTACCACGCGTACGTGATTTCCGCGGTATCTCTGGTAAGGCATTTGATGGCCGTGGTAACTACAACATCGGCGTTAAAGAACAGATCATTTTCCCTGAAATCGAATACGACAAGATTGATGCCCTCCGTGGTCTCAATATCAGTATTACGACGACTGCTAAAACTGACGAAGAAGCAAAAGCTTTGTTGGCAGCATTCAAATTCCCTTTCCGCAATTAAGAGGCTAACGTGGCAAAACTATCCCTAATTGAGCGCGAGAATAAGCGCGCAAAAACTGTAGAGAAGTACGCTGCAAAGCGTGCTGAACTCAAAGCGATCATTGCTGATCAATCACGCAGCGATGAAGAGCGCTATGAAGCTCGCTTGAAGCTACAGGCACTTCCACGTAACGCAAGCCCGATTCGTCAAAGAAATCGTTGTTCATTAACCGGTCGACCACGTGGCACATTCCGTAAATTCGGTTTGGCTCGTAGCAAGATTCGTGAAATCGCCTTCCGTGGCGAAATCCCCGGTTTAACCAAGGCCAGCTGGTAAGCGGCGAAAGAATTAGGAGAACTCATGAGTATCAGCGATCCAATCGCCGACATGTTGACCCGGATCCGCAATGCGCAAGCAGTGCAGAAACCACTAGTCACTATGCCGTCGTCAAAAGTAAAAGTAGCTATCGCAAAAGTTTTGCAAGATGAAGGCTACATCGAGAATTTCGAAATCAAAGGTGAGGCAGCTAAGCCAGTGCTACACATTGATCTCAAATACTATGCAGGTCGTCCTGTTATCGAACGTATTGACCGTGTTTCAACACCAAGTCTACGTATCTATAAAGGCCGCCATGACATTCCAGAAGTAATGAATGGCTTAGGCATTGCAATTATTTCAACCCCTCAAGGCGTAATGACAGACCGTAAAGCACGTGCAACAGGCGTGGGCGGCGAAGTTATTTGCTACGTAGCTTAAGGAGCGAAATATGTCCCGCGTAGGTAAATCACCAATTACAGTTCCTAAAGGCGCTGAAATCAGCATCAACGGTGCAAACGTTACAGTTAAAGGTCCTTTGGGCACTTTGACACACAACTTGCATCCTTCTGTTGGTTTGAAACAAGAAGATGGCGTATTGACAGTTGTTTTAAATAACGACTCACCAGAAGCTGGTGCACAATCAGGTACTGCACGTGCTTTGGTTAACAACATGGTTGTTGGCGTAACTGCTGGCTTTGAGCGCAAGCTCAGCTTGGTAGGCGTTGGTTACCGTGCTGCTGCTCAAGGTGAAACATTGAAATTGCAGTTAGGTTTCTCACACGACATTATTTACAACCTGCCAAAGGGTGTGAAGGCTGAGACTCCAACTCAAACTGAAATCATTATCAAAGGTTCCAACAAGCAGCAAGTTGGCCAGGTCGCAGCTGAAGTTCGCGCATACCGTTCACCAGAGCCATACAAAGGCAAAGGCGTTCGCTACGTGGATGAGGTTGTGCATCTGAAAGAAACTAAGAAGAAGTAAGCGAGATTAAAAAATGAATAAAGACGAATCCAGACAAAGACGCGCTAGGCAGACTCGTATTCGCATTGCCGAAGCTTTGGCAAATCGCTTAACAGTTATCCGTAGCAATACTCATATTTCTGCTCAGGTTTATAGCCCATGCGGAACCAAAGTTGTAGCAGCTGCTTCAACAATGGAAAAAGATTTGCGCCAAGCAATCAAAAACGGCGGCAACGCTGAAGCGGCAAAACAAATCGGCAAGTTAGTTGCTGAGCGTGCTGTTAAGGCAGGCATTGTTGATGTTGCATTTGATCGCTCCGGTCATCGTTACCACGGCCGTATTAAGGCCTTAGCTGAAGCTGCGCGTGAAGCCGGCCTGAAGTTCTAATAGGGTTTAGGAAAAAACATGGCAAAAATGCAAACTAAGATGCAAAACGAAGAGCGTGATGATGGTCTTCGCGAGAAGATGATTGCTGTTAATCGTGTAACTAAAGTGGTAAAGGGTGGTCGTATTCTCGGCTTCGCTGCACTCACTGTAGTTGGCGATGGCGATGGCCGCATCGGCATGGGTAAAGGCAAATCAAAAGAAGTTCCAGTTGCAGTTCAAAAAGCAATGGACGAAGCTCGTCGCAAGATGATCAAGGTAACTTTGCGTAAAGGTACTTTGCAGCACACTGTTACTGGCCAACATGGCGCATCACGCGTTTTGATTTCTCCAGCTAAAGACGGTACTGGAATTATCGCTGGTGGCCCAATGCGCGCAATTTTCGACGTAATGGGCGTAACAAACGTGGTTGCTAAGTCACTTGGCTCTACAAACCCATACAACTTGGTTCGTGCAACCATTGATGGTTTGAGCAAAATGAGTACTCCTGCTGAGATTGCTGCTAAGCGCGGTAAGTCAGTTGAAGAGATTCTCGGCTAAGACCAAAAATTAGGAATCTACAAATGACAACAACTAACTCCAAAGTCAAACTGCAATTAGTACGCAGCTTGATCGGTACACGCGAAAGCCACCGTGCAACTGTACGAGGCTTAGGCCTTCGTCGCATCAATTCAGTTTCTGAATTGGAAGACACTCCAGCTGTTCGCGGCATGATTAATAAAGTTTCTTATCTAGTTAAAGTCGTTGGCTAATAACTAGCAAGTAAATAGGCGAAGAATATGCAACTCAACACAATTAAACCTGCAGAAGGCTCCAAGAAAAACCGTCGTCGCGTTGGACGCGGCATTGGTTCTGGTCTTGGTAAAACTGCTGGCCGTGGTCACAAAGGTCAAAAATCCCGTTCTGGTGGTTTCCACAAGGTTGGATTTGAAGGCGGTCAGATGCCTATGTATCGTCGTTTGCCTAAACGCGGTTTCGTGTCTTTGACACGTCGTCACGTTGGTCAAATTACATTGAACGATTTAGCAAAAATCAATTTGCCAGAAGTGGACTTATTGGTATTGAAGGCACACGGCTTTGCTGGTGAGCAAATCAATGCAGTTAAGGTTATCAAGACTGGCGAACTCAAGATTGCTGTAACCCTCAAGGGTATTACAGCAACTGCCGGCGCAAAAGCAGCTATCGAAGCAGCCGGCGGCAAATTGGTTGAATTAGTTTAATAGGTCTTTTAGTAGATATGGCATTAGCACCTACCAATAACGCAAGCACTGCAGCAACAGGTGGTAAGTTTGGCGAATTACGCCAACGCTTAGTCTTTCTGGTGTTGGCTTTGCTCGTGTTCCGTTTGGGTGCTCATATTCCAGTCCCTGGAATCGATCCAGATCAATTGGCACAGTTGTTTTCTGGTCAAAAAGACGGCATCTTGGGAATGTTCAACTTGTTCTCTGGTGGCGCCTTATCTCGCTTCACGGTATTTGCTTTGGGAATCATGCCGTACATTTCTGCATCGATCATCATGCAGTTAATGACGATTGTTGTGCCTTCTCTAGAGTCTTTGAAAAAAGAAGGCCAAGCAGGTCAACGGAAGATTACTCAGTACACGCGCTACGGCACTGTATTCTTGGCTACATTCCAAGCATTAGGTATTTCCGTTGCTTTGCAGGCTCAACCAGGTTTAGTGATTAACCCAGGTTTGATGTTTGAATTGAATACAGTAGTTACTTTGGTAACAGGCACAATGTTCTTAATGTGGTTGGGTGAGCAAATTACTGAGCGTGGCTTGGGTAATGGTATCTCCATCATCATTTTTGGCGGTATTGTTTCTGGCTTGCCAAATGCTTTAGCTAGTTTGTTAGAGTTGGTTCGCACTGGCTCAATGAATATTATTTCTGCACTTTTGATCGTAGTGATCGTTGCAGCAGTTACTTACTTTGTGGTGTTTGTAGAGCGTGGCCAACGCCGTATTTTGGTGAACTACGCTAAACGTCAAGTTGGCAACAAAGTTTATGGTGGCCAGTCTTCATACTTCCCATTGAAGTTAAACATGGCAGGTGTAATCCCTCCAATCTTTGCATCATCAATTATTTTGTTCCCTGCAACGATTGCTGGCTGGTTTACATCCGGTGAACCCACCAACATGTTCAGCAGAATCATTAAAGACTTGGCTGCAACCTTAGCTCCGGGCCAACCTGTCTACACAATTTTGTATGCAGCTGCGATCATTTTCTTCTGTTTCTTCTATACCGCTCTGGTATTTAACAGCCGCGAGACTGCTGAGAATTTGAAGAAGAGTGGCGCATTTGTTCCCGGCATCCGTCCGGGTGACCAAACAGCGCGTTACATCGATAAGATCTTGGTGCGCTTAACTTTGGCCGGTGCAATTTATATGGTTTTGGTTTGCTTGTTGCCAGAATTTTTAGTGTTGAAGTACAACGTGCCGTTCTATTTCGGTGGTACTTCATTGTTGATTATTGTTGTTGTTGCAATGGATTTTATGGCTCAAGTTCAGTCATATGTCATGCAGCAGCAGTACGGCTCTTTGATGAAAAAAGCTAACTTTAAGATGGGCGCTTAACTGAATGTCTAAAGACGATGTAATTCAGATGGCGGGAGAAGTTGTAGAGAATTTGCCGAATGCGATGTTTCGCGTGAAGCTAGAAAACGGACATGTGGTTTTAGGGCACATTTCCGGAAAGATGCGGATGCACTACATCCGTATTTTGCCGGGAGATAAGGTGACGGTGGAGATGACTCCTTACGACCTGACGCGCGCCAGAATCATATTCCGGGCGAAGTAAAGATTAAGTTGTACCTATTTTTAAGAGGTGAGTTATGAAAGTTTTAGCATCCGTAAAGTGTATTTGCAGAAATTGCAAGATCATTAAGCGCAAACGCGTTGTGCGCGTGATCTGTTCTTCAGACGCACGTCATAAGCAGCGTCAAGGCTGATCTGGTTAATTAAGAGGAAATCTCATGGCACGTATCGCTGGGGTAAATATCCCAAATCATCAACATACTGTTATCGGTTTAACAGCAATTTTTGGCATTGGCACAACTCGTGCTAACAAAATTTGCCAAACAACAGGTGTTGCAATCAATAAAAAAGTTAAAGATCTTACTGACGCTGACTTGGAAAAGTTACGTGATGAAGTAGGTAAGTTCATTACCGAAGGTGACCTTCGTCGTGAAGTAACTATGAGCATCAAGCGTTTGATGGACTTAGGTTGCTACCGTGGCGTACGTCATCGCAAGGGCTTGCCTGTACGTGGTCAACGTACTAAGACTAACGCTCGTACCCGTAAGGGCCCGCGTAAGTCTGGCGTGCAACTGAAGAAATAATCAAGAAAGTTTATTGACATGGCAAAACAACAATCCGCTTCCGCCGCCTCACAGCGCGCTCGTAAGAAGGTTAAAAAGAACGTTGCTGACGGTATTGCACACGTTCACGCTTCTTTTAATAACACCATTATTACGATCACTGATCGTCAAGGAAATGCGCTTTCATGGGCAACTTCTGGCGGCCAGGGCTTCAAGGGCTCACGTAAATCAACACCTTTTGCTGCTCAGGTAGCTGCAGAAGTTGCTGGTAAGACAGCTATTGAATGCGGTATCAAGAATTTAGAAGTTCAGATCAAGGGTCCAGGCCCAGGTCGTGAATCAGCAGTTCGTGCATTGAACTCATTGGGCATCAAGATCACTGAGATTCAAGACGTAACTCCAGTTCCACACAATGGTTGCCGTCCTCCTAAGCGTCGTCGTATCTAAGCTAGGAAGTTGGCAGTACAAGTTTAGTAGTTTTTTATTAAAGCCCACTGTTCGCCTGATTTAAAGGGCGAACTCACCGCCGGTCGTAAGACTGCGGCAAAGAAAGGAAAGCATCGTGGCACGTTACTTAGGGCCTAAGGCCAAATTAGCACGTCGGGAAGGTACCGACTTATTTTTAAAGAGCGCTCGTCGCGCCCTGTCAGACAAGTGCAAGTTAGATACTAAGCCTGGTCAACATGGTCGTACATCTGGCTCAAGAACATCTGATTACGGTAATCAATTGCGTGAAAAGCAAAAGGTTAAGCGTATTTATGGCGTATTAGAACGTCAGTTCCGTCGTTACTTCGCAGAAGCTGAGCGTCGTAAGGGCAATACTGGTGAAACATTGCTCCAGTTGTTAGAGTCACGTCTCGATAACGTGGTTTATCGCATGGGCTTTGGCTCTACTCGCGCAGAAGCGCGTCAGTTGGTTTCTCACTGTGCAATTTTGCTCAATGGCAACCCTGTAAATATTCCATCTATTCAGGTTAAACCTGGTGATGTAGTTGCGATTCGTGAAAAAGCGAAGAAGCAAGCGCGTATTACCGAATCACTCAATTTAGTTGGGCAAATGGCAGCTGTTACCTGGGTTTCAGTTGACGCAGCTAAGCTCGAGGGAACATTTAAGCAAGTGCCTGACCGTGAAGACATCAGCGGTGAAATTAATGAAAGTTTGATCGTCGAATTGTATTCACGCTAATTAGGCACTCTCAAGGAAAAAATATGCAAACAAATTTGCTCAAGCCAAAGATTATTTCTGTTGAAGCGCTTACCGCCAACCAAGCTAAGGTTGTTATGGAGCCGTTCGAGCGTGGCTATGGCCACACACTCGGAAATGCATTACGTCGCGTACTCTTGTCCTCGATGGTTGGTTATGCACCAACTGAAGTAGCTATTGCAGGTGTAGTTCATGAATATTCCACTTTAGATGGCGTGCAAGAAGATGTTGTCAATCTCTTGTTGAACCTCAAAGGTATCGTATTTAAATTGCAGTCCCGTGATGAAGTCACTATCAATTTGCGTAAAGAAGGCCCAGGCGTTGTTACTGCAAAAGATATCGATTTGCCACACGATGTAGAAATCATCAATCCTGATCACGTGATCGCTCACTTGTCCGCTGGTGGCAAGTTAGACATGCAGATCAAGGTTGAAAAAGGTCGTGGCTACGTTCCAGGTAACGTTCGTCAATACAACGACGAAACTACTAAGATCATTGGCCGCATCGTATTGGATGCTTCATTTAGCCCGGTTAGCCGTGTTAGCTATGCCGTTGAGTCTGCTCGTGTTGAGCAACGTACCGACCTTGATCGTCTCGTAATGACAATCGAAACTAACGGTGTGTTGTCTCCTGAAGAGGCAATTCGCCAGGCTGCTAGCATCTTGGTTGATCAGTTAGTAGTATTCGCAGCTCTTGAGAGCAGCGAAGTTTCTGGTGATCTCGCACCAAGTCGCTCTTCAATGGTTGATCCTATGTTGATGCGTCCGGTTGATGATCTCGAGCTCACAGTTCGCTCTGCAAACTGCTTGAAGGCTGAGAACATTTACTACATCGGTGACTTGATTCAACGTACAGAGAATGAATTGTTGAAGACGCCTAATTTGGGTCGTAAGTCTTTGAATGAAATCAAAGATGTATTGGCTGCTCGTGGTTTAAGTCTTGGCATGAAACTCGAAAGCTGGCCTCCAGCTAACCTCGAGAAATAATTAGAAAGGAAGCATCATGCGTCACGGAAACGGCTTACGCAAACTAAACAGAACATCTTCACATCGCTTGGCGATGCTGCGCAACATGTCCAATTCTCTTTTGGAGCACGAAGTGATTAAAACCACTTTGCCAAAAGCAAAAGAATTGCGCATGGTTGTTGAGCCCTTGATTACCCTTGGTAAAAAAGACAACTTGGCAAACCGTCGCTTGGCATTCAATCGCACTCGTGATCGCGATATCGTGACCAAGCTCTTTACAGAGCTCGGCCCACGTTACGCAACCCGTCCAGGTGGCTACCTTCGTATTTTGAAGTTCGGCTTCCGTCATGGCGACAATGCCCCAATGGCATTGGTTGAGTTGGTTGATCGTCCAGAAGTTGAAGAAACAACAGTGGCTGAAGAGGCTTAAGTCTCCCAGTTGCATCTAAAAGCCAGGCTTCGGTCTGGCTTTTTTATTTATAGGTTTATAAATACGGTATGTCTCAAAACCCCTCAGTCAATCCCGATCGGCTCCTGATGGTCATTACTAGCCTTCCCAATATGGAGGCTGCTAAAGGCTTAGCTCATGCTCTGGTAGAGGGGAAAATGGCTGCCTGCGTTCAATTGATGGATGGTATGAAGTCGGTTTATCGCTGGGAAGGCAAGCTTTGCGAGGAGTATGAGGTTCTATTGTCCGCAAAAACTACTGCAAGCAAGTGGCCAGGAATCTCCCGCTTTATTCAAGCAGAGCATCCATATGATGTTCCAGAGATTCTGGCTTTTTCACCCGAGCAATATGCGCAGCAATACGGCGAATGGGTTCAAGCTGAGGTAAATTCAAAGGCATGAGAATTCCATCGTTTCTGAAAATCGTTTTTGCCTTCATTGTGCTGCTATCGGCACAAGTATTTGCGACTACAGATTTCTTGTCACCAGAAAAAGCGTTCCGACTAGAAGCTACTTGGTTAGAAAATTCAAATCAAGTAGAGCTTGAGTTCTTGCCTGCCAAGGGTTACTACATCTACCAAGAATCGCTGAAATTTGATGCTGGCACGCAAGCTGGGAAGCTATATAACATCAGACCTCAATTACCTAATGGTGTTGAAAAGTTTGATGAAACTTTTCAGAAAAAACTACAGATCTATAAGCAGCCCTTTATGGTTTTGCTGGATATCAAACCCGTTGCTGGAAAACCGACTTATGTTGAAGTCACTTTGCAGGGTTGTGCCGAGGCGGGCATTTGCTATCCACCTATGACGCTGAAATTCTTATTAGCTGCGCCTGGCGTTAGGGCTGCACCAATACCCGAGGTTCTGGACGCTGCACAAGTTTCATCAGGTTCTCAAGCAGAATTTAGCTTGACGGATTTATGGCGTGAGCGTGATGACGTCAATGCCATTGGCAGGTTTCTACAAAGTACCTCCACAGCTTATTTATTCTTGGCCTTCTTTGTCTTAGGCTTAGCATTGGCATTTACGCCTTGCGTTTTACCAATGTTGCCAATTCTCTCTAGTGTGATCTTTGGCACTCAGGGCGGGCAAGCTGTATCCAAGAGGCGTGCCAGTGTCTTGGCGGCGTCCTATGTCTTGGGCATGGCGCTGGTCTATGCTATGGCTGGCGTACTCATGGCAGCCCTTGGAGGGAGCGTACAAAGAGCATTACAAAGCCCATTTGCGCTGGCTACTTTTGCGCTATTACTGTTGGCCTTATCTGGCAGCTTATTCGGCTTGTATGACTTACGCTTACCCCAAGCATGGCATCAGCATGTAGACCGGCTTGCTGGTCGTCAAAAGGGCGGTAGCGTCTTTGGGGCCTTTGCCTTGGGGGGCATTTCTACTTTGGTAGCTAGCCCTTGTATTACCGCTCCATTGGCAGGTGTTTTAGCTTTTATTGCTCAAACAGGCTCTATCAGTCTGGGCGCAGGATTGCTCTTTGTCATGGCCCTGGGAATGGGCTTACCGCTCCTCTTCATTGCAATTGAGGCACGCATATTAATTCCATCTACCGGTATTTGGATGGTTTGGTTGCAGCGTACCTTAGGTGTTTTATTGGTTGCCACCGCTGCCTGGATTGCCTCTCCTTTAATTCAAAAAAATGAGCCTATTGGCTCTGTGAAGACCATTAATGGGCGGAGTATTCATCAAGTAGGGGATTTATCTTTTGTCGTCATTCATTCGCCGGCAGAGTTAGACGCTCAACTCACAAAAGCAAAGCAAGAGCAAAAAATAGTATTACTCGATTTTTATGCCGATTGGTGTATCAGTTGCAAAGAAATGGAAGTGAATACTTTTACAAACACTGAAGTGAGCAAAGAGCTAAAACAATTTGTTTTATTGCAAGCCGATGTGACAGCAAATAGTGCTGAGAATCAAGCACTATTGAAGCGCTTTGGTTTGTATGGCCCGCCCGGTATTTTGTTCTTTGGTCTAAGCTCGGGTGAACAAAAAGATCAACGCGTGATTGGTTATATGCCGCCACAGCGCTTTCTAGAGCAATTGCGCAGAATAGTCCGCCACTAAAGCGATGGCAAAAGTCTCCGGTATTTTCATTGCATCGAGCGCTGGTGAGCCAATGCTTCAAAAGAGTTTTGTGAGGATGCTTCCCAATGTTGGGATTGAGAGTGATCGGTATGCGCTTGGCTTGGGGGCATATTCAAAGGGATTGCCAACAAAGACGAGAGACATCTCGCTGATTACGCGAGCGGGAATCGATGCGGCAAATCAGGAATTAAAGTTGCTGGGCCTAGATCCATTTCTAGACTATGAAACCAGAAGAAATATTATTATTGAGGGCTTAAGCTCGCAACTCTTAAATAACTTAGTCGGCAAAGAATTTTATTTGGGCAAGCTTAAACTCAGGGCTACTGAGTTATGCATTCCATGCGAGCGTCCATCCAAACTCTCCAAGAAAAAAGATTTTCTTAAGGCGTTTGAGGGTAGAGGCGGAATCAGAGCTCAAATATTAGAGGCAGGCGAGATCAAGCTTGGCGACCTACTTACTGAATATTATTGATTTGACTGAATGAGTCTAGCCGCCTCTAGAGCAAAGTAAGTGAGAACACCATTAGCGCCGGCACGTTTAAATCCGAGTAAAGATTCCATCATGACGGCGTCATGATCAAGCCAACCATTTTGGGTGGCAGCTTTGAGCATGGCATATTCTCCGCTTACTTGATAAGCGTAAGTGGGGTAATTAAATTCTTCTCTGACACGGCGCACGATGTCTAAATAGGGCATGCCAGGCTTCACCATGACCATATCAGCACCTTCGCTGATATCAAGTGCAACCTCTCGCAAAGCCTCGTCACCATTGGCGCAATCCATCTGGTAAGTTTTTTTATCTGCCTTGCCTAAGTTTTTTGCCGAGCCAACCGCGTCTCTAAATGGACCATAAAAAGCAGATGCATATTTGGCGGAATAAGCCATGATGCGAGTATGAATTAAATTCTTCTGCTCAAGCGCTTCCCGAATTTTTCCAATACGACCATCCATCATGTCTGATGGCGCAACGATATCAACCCCAGCTTCTGCCTGTACAAGAGCTTGCTTCACTAGGATTGCAGTGGTCTCATCATTGAGAATGCGACTTTGATCATCTAGTACGCCATCTTGGCCATGGCTTGTATACGGATCGAGCGCAACGTCGGTCATGATGCCTAAAGTTGGAAAGCGTTTTTTGAGTTCACGAACAGCTGTTGGAATAAGCCCGGATGGATTAAAGGCTTCTTTCCCATCGGGGGTCTTTAATGATGCATCGATGACCGGAAAGAGTGCTAGGACTGGGATTCCGAGCTCGACACATTCTTTTGCAACTGGAATGAGAAGATCTAATGAAACACGATTGACGCCAGGCATTGAGGCAACAGCCTCCGACTTGCCTTGACCCTCTAGAAGAAAAACTGGATAAATGAGATCGCTTGCTGAAACCGAGTTTTCCTGCATTAGACGACGCGACCAATCATCACGTCGCATGCGACGCGGGCGATGACTTGGAAAGTTGAGCAAAGCGTTAACTGGTGATTTCATCTTCATGGGTTTCTGCTTCAAATAGCCATTTAATAATTAAATTATCTGCCTCTTCAAGACCAATGCGTTTGGTGCTTGAGAATAATTGTGCCGTAAGTTGCTTGGATTCTCCCGTGCCATCAGGCAAAGCAGGGTCATATTGTTGAAGTTGCTTACGCACAGCTTCAAGAGCATGTTTACATTCACTCTTATTGAGTTTGTCGCATTTGCTGAGCAAAATATGGATCGGCTTACCGGTTGGCACGAACCATTGAATCATTTGTTCATCCAGATCGGTTATTCCCCGGCGAGAGTCCACGATCAGTACCATGCCGACCAATTGCTCGCGCTCCTGTAAATAATCGCTTAGAAGGGCATTCCAGTGATATTTGGTCTCATGATTGACCGCAGCGTAGCCATAACCTGGTAAATCGACTAAGTAAGCCAACAGGTCATCTTTTGCAAAGATTCCAAAATAATTGATGTGTTGGGTGCGGCCTGGGGTTTTACTAGCAAAAGCGAGTCTTTTTTGGTTGCAAAGGACATTCAGGGCGCTGGATTTACCCGCATTTGAGCGACCAGCAAAGGCCACCTCCCGCAAGGGGGTAGCAGGCAGGCAATGGGTGTCATTGACTGTGGTGGCGAATCGGGCTTGAAAGAGTTTAGACATGTCCTGAAGCTATTGTAAAATCACGCAAAATCATGAAATATCTCATGGTGTTGGGTAAAAGGTTGTAAATGTAGGGCCCAAACACTTTTAGGAATTTTTGCCAAGGTAAACATAATGCGTCAAACCTCTCAAATCTCCAAATTCACTAGCTTGCG
Source organism: Polynucleobacter sp. QLW-P1DATA-2 (assembly GCF_001870365.1). Lineage (NCBI taxonomy): Bacteria > Pseudomonadati > Pseudomonadota > Betaproteobacteria > Burkholderiales > Burkholderiaceae > Polynucleobacter > Polynucleobacter sp. QLW-P1DATA-2. The sequence goes on from NZ_LZMQ01000003.1 coordinate 592,839, forward strand.
TGCTGGATTTGCAGCCCTCTCTATTTTCGCCCTGATCGGTGTCTCTGGTCTAGCTAATGCGGCTGATGCTGCTCCTATGGCGCCTGCAGCAGAGGCAGCACCTGCTGCCGAAGTAAAGGCGGCAGTTCCAGGTAAGCCAAAGGCTGATCCAGCCGCTGGTGAAACATTGTATTCAGCTGGTGATGCAACTCGGGGTGTAACTGCTTGTATTACCTGCCACGGTCCAAAAGGACAAAGTGCAGTGGGTACATGGCCGAAACTTTCTGCTCAGCATGCCGCTTACCTCACTAAGCAATTGAAAAACTTCAAAGAAGGTACTCGTGCTAATGCAATCATGATGGGTATGGCTACTACTTTGACAGAGCAAGACATGATTAATATTTCAGCGTTCTTGGCTAAGCAACCAGTCTCACAAGGTGTTGCTCAAAATAAAGACACTATTGAGTTGGGTCAAAGCATCTATCGCGGCGGTATCGCTGCTAAAGGCGTTCCTGCTTGCGCTGCTTGTCATAGTCCAAACGGCGCTGGCATTCCTGCTCAATATCCACGCTTAGGTGGTCAGTGGGCTGATTACACATACGCACAGTTAGTGGCATTTGGTAACGGTACGCGTAAGAATGGCCCAATGATGACTACCATTGCTGGCAAGCTGTCAGATGCAGAAATGAAAGCCGTTTCTGACTACATGGCTGGATTACATTAAGTATTCATTAGATCTTCAAATAAAAACCCCGCTCAAGAAGCGGGGTTTTTATTTGCCTAAATCTGATTGAGATTATTTTGGCAAAACTGTTTCAGTCGCGAACAAGTCAGCTGTTTTTTCACGCGCACGAATAACATACGCATTTTTTCCATCAACCATAATCTCTGCCGGCTTTGGGCGAGTATTGTAGTTCGATGCCATCACAAATCCATAGGCGCCAGCCGAGAGGATTGCTAATAGATCGCCTTCTTCAACGGCAAGATGACGATCTCTTCCAAGCCAGTCGCCTGATTCGCAAACTGGACCAACGATGTCATAGGTCAGACTCTTTGTTTGTTTGGCCTGCACCGGCACGATGCCATGGTGAGCTTCATAAAGAGCTGGACGCATGAGCTCAGTCATCGCGGCATCGACAATGCAGAAGTTTTTCTCGGCGCCTGGCTTAAGATATTCGACGGTTGTCAAAAGCACGCCAGCATTGCCTACTAGTGAGCGCCCAGGCTCGAGTACTACGTCCAGATGGCCAAAGCCGCGCTCTGCTACATGGTTTAGCAGGGTATTGGTGAACTCAGTAATGTCAGGTGGGGTTTCATCACTATAAGAAATACCGAGTCCGCCGCCAAGATCCAGATGATGAATCACAATACCTTCTCTTTTGAGGCGTTCTACTAGATCTAATACCTTATCCAGGGCATCTAAGTAAGGTGCGGTAGTAGTGATCTGCGACCCAATATGACAGTCAATTCCGACTACATCAATCTGTGAAAGTTGTGATGCTTCACGATAGGTTTTTAAAACTTCGTGATACGCGATACCAAATTTATTTCCTTTTAAACCCGTAGAAATATAGGGGTGAGTTTGTGCATCTACATCAGGATTCACGCGTAAAGAAATTGGGGCGCGGCAGTTTAATTTCGTAGCAACACGATTAATGTTGTGTAGTTCAGCAATTGATTCAACATTGATGCATTTAACGCGAGCCTGCAAAGCGGCTGCGATTTCTGCAGAAGATTTACCAACGCCAGCAAACACAAGGCTTTTGGGATCAGCGCCAATAGCTAGAGCACGGGCTAATTCACCGCCGCTAACTAAGTCAAAACCAGCGCCCAAATTTTTAAAGCAATCGATCACTGCTAAATTGCTATTGGCTTTCATGGCGTAGTGCACACGCGCACGACGCTTAGCTTTGGAATCAATACAAGCTTTGTCATAGGCCCGGTAAGCCTCAGTCAACGCTTTTTTACTGTAGACATAAAGTGGCGTACCAAACTCTTTTGCCAAATCTGCTAATGGAATTTCTTCGGCATACCAATTGCCGTTGCGTTCAGTAAAGCCAGATAAGTGAGGAATAGGAATTGCTTTACTAGTCATTAATTGGCCGGGGAAGAGGGGTTGGTGCTAGCAGGAGTCTGGGGCGGATACAACTTACCCTTAGGCTCAGGATCACTAGGTGCTGTAGGAACAGGAGGCACATTTGGCATATATAGAGGCCCCCTAACCCCACATCCTACAAGGGATATTAGGAGGCTAATACCGAGGGCTCTATTAAGAATCGCTATCATGAATGTCTCTAAAACGAATGATTGAATATAGCATGCAGGACTCTGTTATGAATCCAAATAATTCAGGCGTAGAAACCATTGATGACAAGCAGTTCTACCAATTGGGTAGCAATCTGTTGCAGTCGATTGAAGTTGCGCTGGAAGCTGCAGACGACGCATTAGATCTTGATTTGGATGTGGAGCGCCAGGGCGGAAATGTCATCAATATTCGCTTTCGGGATAAAAGCGTCATTGTGGTCAATACCCAACCACCACTTCATGAAATTTGGGTGGCTGCTAAATCAGGCGGTTACCACTATCGCTGGGCTGGCACAGTAGCTCAGCCCCTGTGGCTTGATACCAAAACTGGTAAAGAGCTCTTAAGTGACTTATCAGAATTTGCTAGTGCCCAAGCTGGGCAGCCATTGAAGATCGGGTTGATCAAATCCTAATGCGCTGCTTAAGCTGCGCCAGTAGCAATTAAGGTTTCGATCACCTGGGCATCGGGAACGCTCTTAATTTGGGCCTTCCCTATTTTTTCTAAGATCACGTAGCGGATTTGACCGCCCTCAGTTTTCTTATCTACCTGCATCAGCTCCATGTAGCGTGCCGCACCAAATTTTGGTGGAACTATGGGAAGGTTCATAGACTGAATGATGCTAGTTAATCGCTCTGCTTCGGCTCTTGTGATCTGATTGAGTCGACAAGATAAATCAGCGCCAAGCACCATTCCGCACCCCACCGCTTCACCATGCAACCACTCTCCATAGCCCATACCAGCCTCAATAGCATGACCAAAGGTGTGACCAAAGTTCAAGGTAGCGCGAATGCCGCCTTCTCTTTCATCAGCAGAAACTACTGCTGACTTAATTTCGCAAGAGCGCAATACTGCATGACCCATCGCATCTGTGTCGCACGCCAATAAAGGCTGAGCATTTGCTTCAATCCAATCTAAGAACTGAGAGTCAGCAATAGCGCCGTGTTTCACTACTTCAGCAAGGCCAGCTGAGAGTTCGCGCGAAGGCAAGGTCTTTAATGTATTGAGATCGGCAATCACAGCAAGGGGCTGATGAAAGGCCCCGATCATATTCTTGCCTAGCGGATGATTGATACCCGTTTTGCCGCCTACAGAAGAATCGACTTGAGCTAAAAGCGTAGTTGGAACTTGGATAAAGTGAATGCCCCGCATGAAGCTAGCAGCTGCAAAGCCAGTCATATCACCAATAACGCCACCACCAAGAGCAACCAACATGGTTTGACGATCAGCGCCAAATTTCAAGAGATCATCAAAGATGAGTTGTAGATTTTTCCAATCTTTATAAGATTCACCATCGGGAAGAACAATGACTCTGACTGGTTTGCCAAAAGTTTCTAAAGTTTTAGTTAGGCGCTGCGCATATAGCGGTGCTACCGTGGTGTTTGTAACGATATAAATCGAAGTTGATTTTTCGCAGGCATTAAACAGCTTGGGCTGATCGATTAAGTCAGTGCCAATATAAATAGGGTAGCTGCGATTGCCAAGATCAACTTCAAGTGTTTTCATCATAGTTTTCAAGCGGAGAGTTCAAGCTGCATGATTAAAGTATTAACCAGTTGATTAACGCTGGGTTTACCAGTTTCAATCACATGATCGGCAATCTCGCGATAAAGAGGGTCGCGAACTGCATATAAATTTTCTAGAATTTTTTTGGCATCACCATTGCGAAGTAGTGGGCGTCCTTCACCACCTTTAGTCCGATGCCAAAGCTCGGTTGGGTTGGCGTGCAGGTAAATAACGGTGCCTTGTTCACTTAGCGCATTCCGATTCTCCGGAAGCAGTACCGCGCCACCGCCAGTAGCTAGGACAATGTTGTGCTCGCTAGTGACTTCGCGAATGGCTTGTGCTTCCCGTTTGCGAAATCCGTCTTCACCTTCCATTTCAAAGATAACGGGAATTTTTACGCCACACCGTTCTTCAATGACATGATCGGCATCTAAAAACCGACGACCCAATTTCTTGGCTAGAACTTTACCGACGGTCGACTTCCCAGCGCCCATCAGGCCGATCAGAAAGATATTGTTTGTCGAAGAGTTCACCCTTCGATTTTATTAGGGTTTATCTAGAACGGTTGGGGTTAAGAAGACTAAGAGTTCAGTTTTATCTTGTAATTTGGATTTATGGCGAAATAAATGGCCAATTAGGGGGATATCCCCAAATAAAGGAACTTTGACCTCATCTTCTCGCTCGGTAGTTTGAAAGATGCCACCAATAATCGCTGTGCCACCATTTTCAACCGTGACTTCGGAGCTAAGGCTCTTAGTATCAATGGCGTATCCCTGCTCTGTTTTCATGCCAATGGTGTCTTTATTGATCCCCACCAGCATCGAAATCTTCCCATCTGGATGAATTTTTGGCAAAACCTCCAAACGGAGATTGGCTTTTCTAAACTGCAGTTTGCTGCCATTTTGCGTAGTCGTTTGATACGGTAGCTCAGTTCCCTGTTCAATGGTGGCTTTAACTTGGTCTCCCGTCATAATGCGTGGATTCGAGAGAATTTTGCCTTGCCCTTCTGACTCAAGCGCAGAAAGTTCGATTTGCAAGAGGCGACTGGCACTCCTGGAAACCAGAGTTGCGGCCACGGTGGCAGGGCTAAACCCATTCAGACCGGCCCCTCCTAAATCAAGGTTGCTACTCACGTTTCTATCTGGAATTCCACCAATATTCTTTGCTTGATGGCTTAGCTTGACTCCAAGCTCTCGTGCAAATCGTTCATCTGCCTCAACAATTCTGGCCTCTATCAAGACTTGTCTTGGGCTATTGATGTGATCCCCACCAAAGGGAAGTGCAGCATCTTCGCGACGGTGCTTTTGAAATGCAGCAATTTCTGCATGAGGGCCAATCCAGTAGATATCCCCATTTCTGACCAGACGTAAACCTCGGCTGGCCAAAATAGAATGCAGCGCAGTTTGCCATGGGGTATTGTTTAAATCGACTGTGATCTTGCCTTTGATAGATTCGCTCAATAAAAAGTTAGTGCCTCCCAGTTTTGCAAGAATTTGCAAAAGTTCCGACACTTCAATCTCAGTAAATTGCAAACTAATAGACGCGTCTAAATGGGCATTAATTGAGTTTGTAGCTTTAGTTGGAATGGATAAAAAAACAGCAAATATGACAAGCCATTTCAAGAGATTTTTGGGGTCAAGGATCATTCGGATTTTGATGGTTTGAGAATCATCGATTTGCCATTGGGATGGGTGAGGGTCGCTACTTCTTTATCGGCATTGCCAAGCCTCCAATCACCCAGCAAAATCCCACCCTTTTCAAACATCACAGCACTTTTGCCGTTATGAAAAAAAGCACGCTGCAGCCCACCTATTTGACTGACCCCCAAATATCGCCAGTGGCGAAGCTCTGATTCAAAAGGAAGCTCTTGAGACCTTGGTTTGTTGCCAAAAGAAGGCTTATTTTTCTTTAAAGAGTGAATACTCACTTCTATTAAATCAATTGATCCATATAAGGACTCTTCAATATCTAGCATCTCCTCTCTTAGAAGTGACACCTCCTTTTTGAGCTCAGCAATATGCCTATCTGAACTTTCTAACTTGGTTTGCTGAGCTGCATTTAGATGCTCAAACGCCATCAATCCAACTATCGCAATACCAATAAAGCCAATAGCTAATCCAAGAAATAACCCTAATTGCTTGAGTTCACTCATCTGAAGAATTGGCTTCAAAGCGTTCACTTTGGGCTGAGATCCTGAGTTATTTTGTTCGCTGAAGGAGGGGTGCTTTTGAGGGTGTTTTTTTCGAATTCCATGTGGGTCTGGGATGGCGGGATCATCACCCAGTTCACTCAAAATGTCATCGAAAGACTGTGGGGAGATTTGGCGAGATGGCATCCCATTATTTTGAAAATACACAGAAGCAAAAGCCATCAGCAAAAATAGATGCTGCTGTAAGAAAGGCCTCTCTAAAAATGGGAAAACAAGGGTTTTGGAGCTTTCGGTGAAATTACCTAAGCACCCTATAATTTGAATATATGGCGCTCCCCCCAAAAGATAAGCCGACGTTTAATCAGCGTCCAATTCGTCAGCCCGACAGACGTCCTCGTCAACCTCGAGTCGACCCAGGCTCGTCTCATCAGTCTTCAGGCGGCCCCCTAATCAAGGCATTACTCATTATTGGAGTAGCAGTTGCTTTGGTGGTGACGCTTTTATTGGGCTATGCCTTCTTGATTGCGAAACCGAATTTGCCAAAGATTTCGGCTTTAACTGATTACAACCCAAAAACGCCTTTACGTATTTATTCAGCCGATAAGGTGCTGATCGGTGAGTTTGGCGAAGAGCGTCGCAAAGTCATCCCCTTAAATGACATTCCCTTGGTAATGCGCAATGCAGTCATTGCAACTGAAGATGACCGCTTTTATTCCCATGGTGGTGTTGACTATATTGGCGTGCTCAGGGCAGGCATGGCCAACCTTCGTGGACACTTAGCTCAGGGCGCATCCACAATTACGATGCAAGTGGCGCGTAATTTCTTTTTGAGCAATGAAAAAACATTTAGCAGAAAGATTTATGAAATTTTGCTGGCCTGGGAAATTGAGTCTGAATTAAGTAAAGACAAAATTCTGGAAATTTATATGAACCAGATTTTCCTAGGTCAACGCGCATTTGGATTTGCCAGTGCAGCGCAAATCTATTTCGGAATTGAATTAAAAGATATATCAGTTGCTCAAGCCGCGATGTTGGCTGGCCTACCAAAAGCACCGTCTGCCTACAACCCAGTTACTAACTATCGACGCGCCAAGATTCGTCAGGAATATATTCTGCAGCGCATGTTAGATCTTGGTTATATCAATGCTGAAGAGTACCAAAAAGCCAAAGCGGAGGAGTTGCATATACGTGGCCTAGGTAATGAATTTGCTGTGCGCGCAGATTTTCCTGCTGAGATGGTGCGGCAGCTGCTGTTTGCTCAGTATGGTGAAGCCATCTATTCTCAAGGAATCGAGGTCTATACAACTATTTTGAAAGCTGACCAAGATGCTGCTTATAAGGCTGTGCGTCGTGGCATTTTTGAATATGATTTGCGTCACGCTTATCGTGGACCAGAGGGATTTATTGATCTACCAGAAGATCATGTCAAACGTCAGCGCGCTATAGATGAGGCATTGCTCGCATATCCTCAATTAGATGACTTGCAGTCTGGTGTGGTGCTTGACGTTAAACCCAAAGAAATGCAGGTCATGATTTCTACTGGCGACACCATCACCATTAAAGGTGATGGTATGAAGTTGGCTGCCGCTTCCTTAACGGATAGCACCCAACCCAAGAAGCGTTTACGCCCTGGCGCCATTGTGCGACTGCTGTCAGATGGTGGCGCATGGAAGCTCGCTCAATTGCCACAAGTAGAGGCTGCCTTTGTTTCTATGAATCCGGAAACAGGCGCGATTTTGTCCTTAGTTGGTGGATTTGACTTCCGTCGCAATCAATTTAATCACGTGACCCAAGCCTTGCGTCAGCCTGGCTCCTCATTCAAGCCCTTTATATATGCAGCTGCTATTGAAAAAGGCTTTACCCCAAGCACCATGGTGAACGATGCACCATTGTCTATTGGCAGCATGGAAACAGGCAGCCAAGCATGGGAACCTAAAAACTATGACGGCAAATATGACGGCATGATGCGTTTGCGTAATGCCCTAGCTAAGTCTAAGAACTTAGTCTCGGTTCGTATTATTCGTGCCATCGGCCCGTCTTATGCCCAGGAATATATTCAACGCTTTGGATTTGAGCCAGAGAAGCATCCGCCTTATCTCACAATGGCCTTGGGCGCAGGATCTGTAACCCCATTGCAAATGGCATCCGCATATAGTGTCTTTGCAAATGGCGGTTATCGAGTCGATCCTTTCTTAATTGAGAAGATGATTGATTCAAAAGGGGCTGTTCTTTTTGAAGCTAAGCCTGCTACTGTTGGTGATGGGGCCCCTAGGGTATTGGATGCGCGTACTGCATTTGTCATGGATAGTCTCTTGCAAGAAGTGACCAAGACAGGCACCGCAGCCTCTGCGCGGGCTAAGCTCGGACGCAATGACATTGCTGGTAAGACCGGCACTACTAATGAATCTCATGATGCCTGGTTTGCTGGTTACAACCCTAAGGTGGTAGCAATTGCCTGGATTGGCTTTGATAAACCAACCAGCTTGGGTGATCGCGAGACTGGTGGCGGTCTTGCTTTGCCTATGTGGATTTCATACATGATGACCGCTCTAAAAGATAGCCCACAGATCTCCCGTGAAGTGCCTAGTGGAGTAACGCAAGTCGATGGCGACTGGTTTATTCCAGAATTTGCGCCCAATGGTGGAGTTCGCGAACTGCAGTAGTTCGTAATCAACATGGCTCGGCAAGCGCGCACTGTTATACCTGGCCAAGTAATGCATGTCATGGTTCGCGGAAATAATCGCGAAACACTTTTCTTTAGTGATGAAGACCGTCGTGTTTATCTGGAGTGGTTACGCGAAGCAGCAAGGCAATTTGGCTGCGCCGTCCATGCATTTGCATTAATGCCTAATCATGTTCACATACTATTGACGCCGCAAAACAATGATTCACTTGCAAAAACAATGCAATCTTTGGGCAGACGTTATGCCCAATACTTCAACCAACAACATCATCGCTCGGGAACTATATGGGAAGGGCGCTATCGTTCATCCCTCATCGATCCTGATTATTTTTTACGCTGCCAGCGCTATATTGAGTTAAATCCAGTGCGGGCTGGCTATGAGTCGAGTCCTCAAGAGTCTCGGTGGACTAGCTTTGCGACTCATATTGGTGGGAATGCTGAGCCTTGGTTGGTTGATCACCAGCATTTTTGGGAGTTAGGTAATACCCCCTTTGAGCGACAAATGAGGTGGGCAGATTTTGTGAAAGAGGGCTCCCCCCATTGGGAGGACCGCCAAATCACAGAATCTTTGATTCGCTCTAAGCCTTGGGTAAGTGATATCTACGCCAAAAAGTTATTCAAAGATACGCCTGAGCTGGCACAAATACGCCATCGAGGGCGCCCAAAGAAAATAAATACTTTAAATTCAATAAGATAAGCATCATTTAGCTTTATTCAGAGTGCTGTATACAATGACTCTGTCCCCAATTTCAAAATTCAATTTGGTGCGACTGTTAAATAAATGGGACAGACTCATTTTATTTCTATTGCAACGGTATGGGTATTCACCTATATTTGATCTTCCAAAAGTTATCGGGCCTTTGTTGCCCCTCGGAAATACTATGACTACACAATTAAATTCAGATCTTCGCCCTATCGCTCAAGGTCTATATGACCCACGTAATGAGCATGACGCTTGCGGCGTAGGATTCGTTGCGCATATCAAGGGTAAGAAATCTCACGAGATCGTTTCTCAAGGATTGAAGATCCTAGAGAACCTAGATCACCGGGGTGCCGTTGGTGCCGATCCACTGATGGGTGACGGCGCTGGAATTTTGATTCAGATCCCCGATACTTTGTATCGCGAAGAAATGGCCAAGCAAGGAATCACATTGCCACCATTGGGTGAATATGGCGTTGGTATGATTTTCTTGCCAAAAGAGCATGCTTCACGTTTGGCTTGCGAACAAGAATTAGAGCGCACCGTACGTTTAGAAGGTCAAGTTGTTTTGGGTTGGAGAGATGTTCCGGTAGATGTGAAATTGCCAATGTCTCCGACAGTACAAATGACAGAGCCATTCATTCGCCAGATTTTTATCGGCCGTGGGCGCGACATCATGACAACCGATGCGCTGGAGCGCAAGTTGTATGTGATTCGTAAGACAGCAAGTCATGCAATTCAAGATTTGCATCTCAAGCATGGCAAAGAATATTTCGTTGCCTCGATGTCTGCTAGAACCATTGTCTACAAGGGTTTGCTGTTAGCGAACCAGGTAGGTGCTTATTACCAAGATTTGCAAGATAAGCGCACTGTGTCCGCCCTTGCTTTAGTGCACCAACGATTCTCCACCAACACATTCCCAGCTTGGGAATTAGCTCACCCATATCGAATGATTGCGCACAACGGTGAGATCAACACTGTTAAAGGCAACGTGAATTGGGTGAATGCTCGTGAAGGTGCAATTAGCTCTCCAGTACTTGGAGATGATTTACAAAAACTGTGGCCATTGATTTATCCAGGTCAGTCAGACACTGCCTGTTTTGATAACTGTTTAGAGTTATTAGTAATGGCGGGTTATCCGCTAGCCCAAGCAATGATGATGATGATTCCTGAGGCATGGGAACAGCATGCATTGATGGATGACAATCGCCGCGCTTTCTATGAATATCATGCAGCAATGATGGAGCCATGGGATGGTCCAGCTGCTATGGCATTTACAGACGGTCGCCAAATTGGCGCTACCTTAGACCGTAACGGTTTGCGTCCAGCGCGTTATTACGTTACCGATGATGACCTTGTCATTATGGGCTCAGAGGCTGGTGTATTGCCAATTCCTGAGAGCAAGATTGTTCAAAAATGGCGTTTGCAGCCAGGCAAGATGTTCATGATTGATATGGAGCAAGGCCGCATCATTGACGACGTTGAGCTCAAGAATGCTGTATCTAAGGCCAAGCCATATAAGAGCTGGATTGATGCAGTGCGCGTGAAGTTGGATGAAGTCGACGCTAGCAAAGCGGACTTGATCGATGAGAAAACCAATATTCGCCCAGTAGCAAAATTGTTAGATCGCCAACAAGCGTTTGGTTATACCCAGGAAGACATTAAATTCTTGATGGCTCCAATGGCCATGAATGGTGAAGAGGCGATTGGCTCAATGGGCAACGATAGTCCGTTGGCAGTTCTTTCCAACAAGAATAAGCCGCTTTATAACTACTTCAAGCAGTTGTTTGCTCAAGTGACCAATCCTCCGATTGATCCAATTCGTGAAAACATGGTGATGTCCTTGGTTTCATTCATTGGACCTAAGCCGAACTTGTTAGATACCAATAACATCAATCCACCAATGCGTCTGGAAGTAAGTCAGCCAATTTTGGATTTTGATGACATGACTAAGATTCGTCATATTGGCCACTACACCAACGGCAAGTTCCGCTCTTATGAGTTAGATATCTGCTATCCAGCATCATGGGGCAAGGCCGGTATTGAAGCGCGCTTAGCTTCTTTGTGCGCTGAGGCTGCTGATGCAGTTCGTTCTGGTTACAACATCTTGATCGTGAGCGATCGTCAAGTTGATGAGAATCATGTAGCAATTCCTGCATTGCTAGCTACTTCAGCAATTCATCAACACTTGGTGCAAAAAGGGTTGCGCACCAGCGTTGGATTAGTAGTTGAGACCGGCAGTGCTCGTGAGACTCATCACTTTGCACTCTTGGCAGGTTACGGCGCAGAAGCCGTTCATCCATACCTCGCGATGGAAACTTTGGCGGAAATGGCCAAAGGATTGTCAGGCGATTTATCTGCTGAAAAAGCAGTGAAAAACTTTGTTAAAGCCGTTGGTAAGGGTCTGCAAAAAGTCATGTCCAAAATGGGCATTTCCACTTACATGTCCTACACCGGTTCGCAGATTTTTGAAGCAATTGGTTTAAATCACGACATCATTGACCAATACTTCAAGGGCACTCCATCAAATGTGGGCGGTATTGGCGTGTTTGAAGTGGCTGAAGAAGCATTGCGTATGCATACAGCTGCATTTAGCAATGACCCAGTCTTAACTAATATGCTCGATGCTGGCGGTGAATATGCATTCCGTATTCGTGGCGAGAATCATATGTGGACTCCAGACACGATTGCGAAGCTTCAGCATTCCACGCGTATCGGTGCTGATAAGGGCTATCAGACTTATAAAGAGTACGCAAACATCATCAATGATCAAACCAAGCGTCAAATGACTTTGCGTGGTTTGTTCGAATTTAAGATCGATCCGGCCAAGGCAATTCCATTGGATGAGGTTGAATCTGCAAAAGAAATCGTCAAGCGTTTTGCTACTGGCGCGATGTCTTTGGGTTCCATCTCTACTGAGGCTCATGCCACTTTAGCGATTGCAATGAATCGTATTGGCGGCAAATCAAATACTGGTGAAGGTGGCGAAGATCCAAATCGTTATGTGAATGAGCTCAAAGGCATTCCAATCAAGAAGGGTGAGACTTTAGCCAGCATCTTGGGTAGCGATGTAGTCGAGGCTAATATTCCATTGCAAGATGGGGACTCATTACGATCCAAGATTAAGCAGGTTGCCTCTGGCCGTTTTGGTGTAACAACAGAGTATTTGCGCTCTGCTGATCAGATTCAGATCAAGATGGCGCAAGGTGCTAAGCCTGGTGAAGGCGGTCAATTGCCTGGTGGCAAGGTTTCTGACTACATTGGTAAGTTACGCTTCTCAGTTCCAGGCGTAGGTTTGATTTCACCTCCTCCGCACCATGATATTTACTCGATTGAAGACATTGCTCAGTTGATTCATGACCTCAAGAACGTCAATCCAAAAGCTGACGTTTCTGTGAAATTGGTTTCTGAAGTCGGTGTTGGTACGGTTGCTGCTGGTGTCGCAAAAGCAAAAGCAGACCATGTGGTGATCGCTGGACATGATGGCGGTACTGGCGCATCCCCGCTTTCTTCTATCAAGCACGCTGGATCCCCATGGGAGCTTGGTTTGGCTGAAACACAGCAGACATTGGTCCTCAATGGCCTGCGTAGCCGTATTCGAGTTCAGGCTGACGGCCAAATGAAAACCGGCCGTGACGTCGTGATCGGCGCTTTGTTGGGTGCAGATGAGTTTGGTTTTGCAACCGCCCCACTAGTGGTTGAGGGTTGCATCATGATGCGTAAGTGTCATTTGAACACTTGCCCAGTTGGCGTAGCTACCCAAGACCCAGAACTGCGTAAGAAATTTTCTGGCAAGCCAGAGCATGTTGTGAACTTCTTCTTCTTTATTGCTGAAGAAGCCCGCGAACTCATGGCGCAATTAGGTATTCGTAAGTTTGATGACTTAATTGGACGCGTTGATTTGTTAGATACCCGTAAAGGGATTGAAAATTGGAAAGTTCATGGCTTGGATTTCAGTAAGATCTTTGCTGAGCCAGAAGTTGCCGCTGAAGTTCCACGTTATCAAGTCTTGACACAAGATCATGGCCTAGCTAGCGCACTCGACAATATTTTGATTGAGAAGAGTGAGCCTGCATTAGAGCGTGGTGAAAAAGTCTCCTTTATTGTTCCTGTGAAAAACGTCAACCGTACTGTCGGCGCAATGCTTTCAGGTGAAGTTGCTCAACGTTATGGTCATGCAGGTTTGCCCGATGACACCATTCATATTCAGTTGAATGGTACGGCTGGCCAAAGCTTTGCTGCCTTCTTGGCACGCGGCATCACCTTGGATTTGGTGGGTGATGGTAATGACTACGTTGGCAAAGGTTTATCGGGCGGCCGCGTTATTGTTCGTGCCCCACACGAGTTCCGTGGTGATACGGCTAAGAACATTATTGTTGGCAATACCGTTCTCTATGGTGCGATTGCTGGTGAAGCATTCTTTAATGGCGTAGCTGGCGAACGTTTCGCGGTTCGTAATTCTGGCGCAACTACTGTTGTAGAGGGCACTGGCGACCATGGTTGTGAATACATGACTGGTGGAACTGTTGTTGTCTTGGGTGCTACAGGCCGCAACTTTGCAGCAGGCATGAGCGGCGGTATTGCTTATGTTTATGACGAGGATGGCTTGTTCGACAAGCGTTGCAATACGACGATGGCAAGCTTGGAAAAAGTATTGCCTTCTTCTGAACAGGTTGCCAAGATGCCGCAGTCTCAATGGCATGCCCCTGTCGATGTAAAAGATGGTGGCGAGCGTTTAACGGATGAGCAAATCTTAAAGGGCTTGATTGAGCGGCACTTCCGTCATACCGGCTCTGAGCGCGCTAAGGCAATTTTGGCTGACTGGGAAAATGCCCGCGGTCATTTTGTGAAGGTGCTTCCAACTGAGTACAAACGTGCACTCGGTGAGTTGTGGGAAAAAGCTCAAAACAAAACTGTTGCTGCTTAATTAATAAAGACATTAAGAAAAGATACTAAGGATTAGATATGGGTAAGGTCACTGGATTTATGGAGTTTGAGCGCGTCGATGAAACATACGAAGTGCCAGTTAAACGCCTCCATCATTACAAAGAGTTCGTTGCCGTTTTAACTGATGAAGAGGCCAAGGTTCAAGGTGCACGTTGCATGGATTGCGGTATCCCGTTTTGTAATAGCGGTTGCCCAGTAAACAACATCATCCCCGACTTTAATGATTTGGTATTTCATAGTGACTGGAAGAATGCATTGGATGTTTTGCAATCGACCAATAACTTCCCAGAATTCACCGGCCGGATTTGCCCTGCTCCTTGTGAGGCTGCTTGTACTTTAGGTATTAATAGTGAAGCGGTTGGCATTAAGTCCATTGAGCACGCCATCATTGATAAGGGATGGGAAAATGGCTGGGTTAAGCCGCAACCATCCAAGACTAAGACTGGGAAAAAAGTAGCAGTAGTTGGTGGTGGCCCAGCAGGCATGGCAGCTGCACAGCAATTGGCTCGCGTTGGTCACGATGTGACTGTATTTGAAAAGAACGATCGCGTTGGCGGATTACTCCGCTACGGCATTCCTGATTTCAAGATGGAAAAGTGGTTGATCGACCGCCGGGTTGAGCAAATGCAAGCAGAAGGTGTGAAATTTGAAACGGGCGTTTTTGTTGGTAAAGAAGCTTTTGGTCCTGAAGTAAAAAATTACTCCACCAAAACCGTTGCGCCAGAACAGTTGATGAAAGATTTTGATGCGGTAGTAGTTACTGGCGGTGCAGAGCAGCCACGTGATTTACCTGTTCCGGGCCGTGAGTTGGCGGGCGTGCATTTTGCATTGGAATTTTTAATTCCACAAAACAAAGAAAATGCTGGCGATTTCAAAAATGAAATTCGCGCAACAGATAAGCATGTTGTTGTAATTGGTGGTGGTGATACAGGCTCTGATTGCGTAGGCACCTCAAACCGTCATGGTGCTACCAAGATTACCCAGTTTGAATTGCTCCCACAGCCACCAGAAGTAGAAAACAAACCTTTGGTTTGGCCTTATTGGCCAACAAAGTTGCGTACTTCCTCTTCACATGAAGAAGGTTGTGATCGCGACTGGTCTGTTGGAACCAAGCGTTTTGAAGGCAAAAATGGCAAAGTTGAGAAGCTAATCGGCGTTCGTTTGGAGTGGAAAGACGGCAAGATGGCGGAAGTCCCTAATTCTGAATTTGAGATCAAGGCAGATTTGGTGCTCTTGGCTATGGGCTTTGTATCCCCAGTTCAGCAAATGCTGAGTGCCTTTGGAGTTGAAAAAGATGCACGGGGCAATGCTAAAGCTACTGTTGAGGGTCAGAATGCCTACCAAACCAATGTTCCTAAGGTGTTTGCAGCAGGTGATGTGCGTCGTGGACAGTCTTTGGTGGTTTGGGCAATTCGTGAAGGTCGCCAATGCGCCCAAGCAGTAGACCAGTATTTAATGGGGTCATCTGTTTTACCCCGATAATATCGGGGATATGAATAGTCCTCAGCCAAGCTCATTGGATGTCCAAAAACCCCTAGGTGAAGTTGTCGTCTCTATCAAAGACGTCACCTTTTCCTATGCGCCTGGTGAGCGACAAATTTTGTCGGGACTCAATATGGAGTTTCGTCGCGGTCAAGTAGTTGCGGTGATGGGTGGATCTGGCTGTGGAAAAACAACTATCCTGCGTTTAATCGGCGGTCAATTTACTGCTCAAGCGGGACAAGTCTTATTCGAGGGCCAAGATATTGGCAAGATGAGCGGCGAACAATTGATGGCCGCTCGGCGTCGCATGGGCATGCTTTTTCAGTTCGGTGCTTTATTTACTGACTTGAGCGTTTTTGAAAACGTTGCATTCCCATTGCGTGAACATACTCATTTGAGCGAAGAGCTTTTGCGCTCACTCGTACTTATGAAATTGAATGCTGTAGGCTTGCGTGGTGCACGTGATTTAACGCCTTCACAAATTTCTGGCGGCATGGCAAGACGTGTTGCCTTGGCTAGAGCGATTGCACTAGACCCTCCTCTCATCATGTACGACGAGCCCTTTGCTGGTCTAGACCCAATCTCATTAGGAATTACTGCAAGGTTGATTCGTGATCTGAATAACGCCTTGGGAGCCACGAGTTTATTGGTGACTCACGATGTCGAGGAAACATTTGAAATCGCGGATTACGTGTATTTCATTGCAAATGGAAAGATTGGCGCACAAGGCACTCCTGAAGAGCTGAGTCGCTCTACTGATCCTTTCGTAAGACAGTTTTTAGATGCTGCCCCAGATGGTCCTGTGCCATTCAATTACCCAGGTCAAAGCTTGGAAGAAGATTTTGGAGTGAGAGCTTAATGACTGCGCTTCACAAGTTATTAGATTTATTGGGCGACCTTGGATTTTTTATTCGCCGCAATTTAGCTAGCCTTGGTCTTGCTGCACGTATGTTTGCTGCGGTTATTTGGCGCTCAGGTTTTTTGCTAAAAAGACCGCGCTTGGTCATGGATCAAATTTTATTTGTAGGCAATCACTCTTTTGTGATTATTGCGGTCTCTGGTTTGTTTGTTGGATTTGTTTTGGGGCTGCAGGGTTACTACACCTTAAATCGTTATGGCTCAGAACAAGCTTTAGGTCTCTTGGTTGCTTTATCTCTTACTCGTGAATTAGGCCCGGTCATTACCGCCTTGTTGTTTGCGGGTCGTGCCGGCACTTCTTTGACTGCAGAAATTGGCCTGATGAAGGCTGGTGAGCAGCTAAGCGCTATGGAGATGATGGCTGTAGACCCACTGAGTCGCGTGATTGCTCCTCGACTTTGGGCCGGCATTATTTCCATGCCAATTTTGGCAACGATTTTTACGGCAGTAGGCGTCATGGGTGGCTACTTTGTCGGAGTCCCCTTAATTGGAGTCGATTCCGGGGCTTTTTGGTCTCAAATGCAAGGTGGCGTCGATCTGTTTTCTGATATCGGTAATGGCCTAATAAAAAGCGTAGTTTTCGGTGTGGCGGTGACTTTTATTGCTCTCTATCAAGGTTATGAAGCCAAACCAACGCCTGAAGGGGTATCACAGGCAACTACACGTACTGTGGTGATTTCTTCTTTGTCGGTATTAGCCTTAGATTTCCTGCTAACCGCAATGATGTTCTCGAATTAGAAAGAATAAACTGAGGCTCTTATGAGAAAAAGTGCAATTGATATCTGGGTAGGAATTTTTGTTGCCATAGGTTTGTTGGCAGCATTATTTCTTGCATTGAAGGTTGGCAATATGAACGCCGTGTCTTTTGCGCCAACCTACAAAATTTCTGCGCGCTTTGACAATATTGGTGGGTTGAAGCCCCGAGCTCCGGTAAAGAGTGCAGGCGTAGTGGTTGGACGTATTGCCAACATTTCTTTTGATGACAAAACGTATCAAGCCACAGTAGTGATGACTATTGAGGATTCTTATAAGTTCCCTAAAGATTCATCTGCAAAGATTTTGACTTCAGGCTTATTGGGTGAACAGTACATTGGCCTAGAGGCTGGTGGTTCGGACGAGATGTTGACCAATGGTGAAAAGATTTCTCAAACCCAGTCTGCCATTGTTCTTGAAAATTTAATTAGTCAGTTCTTGTATAACAAGGCGGCTGATAGCGGTCAAGAAAAAGGCGCAGCAAAATAATGTTTTTTGCAGTCAATTTCATTGGCAAGATGAAGCAATGCATCTTGCTTTGTGTGGCTGTTGCGTTAGTGGGCTGCGCGTCTATTCCTGCAGGGGTTGAGCGCTCCCCTAATGATCCGTGGGAGCCATTCAATCGCTCAGTATTTGAGTTCAATGAAGGTTTAGATGCTTATTTACTGAAGCCAGTAGTGGCGGGATATCGGTTTGTGTTGCCCGAGTTTGTCCGCGAAGGCATTTACAACTTCTTTAGTAACTACAACGATATCTATACCGCTTTGTATAACTTGTTACAGGGCAAGCCAGACTTTGCATTTAATGACTTCATGCGAGTGGTTGTGAATACCACCATGGGTTTGGGTGGTTTCCTAGATCTAGCAACGCCAGGCGGCCTTGAAAAGCACAAAGAGGATTGGGGTCAAACACTTGGCGTGTGGGGCGTGCCTGCAGGGCCATATGTGGTGCTACCTTTCTTTGGCCCTAGCAATGTGCGCGATTCCTTTGGTACGGTTGCCGACTTGGAGTCTGATTACTTATTTAGGTTGCTGCCCGACGTTGCCCTCCGAAATAGTATTACTGGCTTACGTGTAGTCAATACACGTAATACTTATTACGAAGCGGGTGACTTATTAGATGGTGCCGCCATCGATAAGTACAGTTTTATGCGTGATGCTTATATTCAAAGGCGTGCGTATCAAATTAATGAGGGTCATAATGATGAAGAGCCTTTGATGCCAGCTTATGAGAATGGCTATGAGTAAGGCTTAGAGGGCTAAAATTAGCTCTCAGTTGAAATCAATGTAGTAAATAAAAGCGGACGGACATATGACAAGTTGCAAAACGATTTCTAAATACCTAGCAATGGGTCTGTTTCTGTTTTCCAGCGCCTTGTTTGCTCAAGTGCCTGATCAATCTACCCCGCCAGACGCTTTGATCAAAATGGTTGTTACAGACGTAATGGCCTCCGTGAAAGCGGATCCAGAAATTCAAAAGGGAAATATTCCTAAAATCGTCGACTTGGTCGACAAGAAAATTGTTCCTTATACCGATATGCGCCGTACTACCGAAATGGCTATGGGCCCGAATTGGAAAAAAGCGACCCCCGAACAACAGGCTCAGCTCACTTCTGAATTTAAGAATCTGCTGATTCGCACTTACTCTGGTGCATTAAGTCAGTTGCGTGATCAAACTCTGCAATTTAAAGCCTTACGAGCTGCGCCCGATGACAAAGAAGTGATTGTGAAAACTGTCGTGCTTGGTCGCGGCGATCCAGTCCCCCTAGATTACCGCCTGGAGAGTACTGATAAGGGCTGGAAGGTTTACGACATGAACATCATGGGTGTTTGGTTGGTAGAAGCTTATCGCAATCAGTTCGCTAATCAGATAAGTCAAAATGGTGTTGAGGGCCTCGTAAAATTCTTACAAGACCGTAATAAGCAATTGGCTACTGCTAAACCAGCAAATTAATTTAAGCCTTTAGACCATGCCCTTTCTTTTACCTAAGACAGTTACACAAGAAAATGCTCTTCAGTTGCACAAAGAGGGTTTGTTAAATGCTGCCACGTTGCAAACAGTAGATTGCTCTGCGCTTAAAGATTTTGACTCTACCGTGTTGACTATTTTATTGGCTTGGCAAAAAAAGTTACAGGCAGATGGAAAAGTCTTATCTATTGAGCATTCCCCAGATAAACTCAAAGTACTAGCTAACGTCTATGGCGTCTCCGCATTGCTGGGTTTATAAGCGCATGCACTCAGCAATTTCAATTAAAAATATTTCAAAGCATTATGGAGCCCTGCAAGCCCTTAATGATGTTTCATTAGCTATTGAGCCAGGTGAATTTTTTGGACTTCTAGGTCCCAATGGGGCTGGTAAGACCACGCTGATCTCTATCTTGGCTGGTTTGGTCAGGGCCGATAGGGGACATGCTGCTATCTTAGGTGCAGATGTTCAAAACTCATTCCGTGATGCACGTCGCATGTTGGGCGTTGTTCCACAAGAGCTGGTCTTCGACCCCTTCTTTACTGTTCGTGAGACCTTGCAATTTCAGTCGGGCTACTTCGGCATTCGCAATAACGATGCTTGGATTGACGAGATCATGGCTAATCTAGATCTCACTTCAAAAGCGGATAGCAATATGCGCTCTTTGTCTGGTGGGATGAAGCGTCGGGTATTGGTTGCCCAAGCTTTAGTGCATCGTCCGCCTGTTATTATTTTAGATGAGCCAACCGCTGGCGTTGATGTCGAGTTGCGTCAGTCTTTGTGGCAATTCATTAGCAGACTCAATCAAGATGGCCACACGATTGTGTTGACTACCCATTACTTAGAAGAGGCCGAAGCATTGTGTCAGCGTATTGCGATGCTCAAGCAGGGCAAGATTGTTGCACTAGATACCACCGCCAATCTGCTCAGTCGTTATGGTTCAGTGAAAAAAGATGGCGAAGGCAAGACTGATTTAGAAGAGGTGTTTGTCAACATTATGTCTGGGGGTGGACTGTGAGCAAAGCTACAAGTAAAGCTCTGAATAAGTCCACACTTGAATATGGCAGTGGCTTTCCAACACTCTTATTAAAAGAGGTGAAGCGTTTCTATAAGGTGGCCTTTCAGACGGTTGCAGCCCCCGTCTTAACGGCCGTCCTTTATCTGATGATTTTTGGCCATGTATTGGAGGGTCGGGAAGTATATGGGCGCTTGAGCTATACGGCCTTCCTCATCCCAGGCTTGGTCATGATGAGCGTATTACAAAACGCATTTGCAAATACCTCTTCGTCACTCATTCAGTCAAAAGTCACTGGCAATCTGGTGTTTGTATTGCTTGCTCCATTAAGTCATGTTGAGTTTTATGCAGCCTATATTTTGGCTGCAGTCTTTCGCGGCATCGTTGTTGGCCTGGGCGTATTTTTAATTACCCTTTGGTTCGGAATGCCGGCCTTAGAGTACCCACTTTGGATTTTGGCGTTTGCCTTTTTAGGCGCTGCCATACTCGGTAGCTTGGGATTAATAGCGGGTATCTGGGCAGATAAATATGATCAGTTGGCTGCTTTCCAAAACTTCATCGTGATGCCTGCCACAATGTTATCGGGAGTCTTTTATTCGATTCACTCTTTGCCTCCTGCCTGGCAAGTTGTATCGCATTTCAACCCATTCTTTTACATGATTGACGGTTTCCGTTATGGCTTCTTTGGGGTTTCTGATGCGTCCCCGTGGAGCAGCCTTGCAATCGTGCTCTGTTTCTTTGTAATTGTTTCAGCTATTGCTTTACGCCTATTGCAAAAGGGCTATAAGCTGCGGCACTAATGATTTGCACTATCTAGTCTTATTAGGAGAGAAGTATGTTGCCAACCCCCGAGCAAATTGAGGGCTATATCAAGCAGGGAATTAACTGTACCCATATTGAGGTAGAGGGTGATGGACAGCATTTCTTTGCAACGATTGTCAGTCCAGAGTTTGATGGCAAGCGTCTCGTACAGCGCCATCAATTGGTTTACGGTGCGATGGGTGATCGTATGAAGGCGGAAGTTCATGCTTTATCTATCAAGGCATTTACGCCCGAAGAATTTGCTCAGAACTCAGGCGCATAACAGCAAGATTTAAATCACATTAAAAAGTTTTTACTGGAATCGTTTCATGGATAAATTACGAATGGTTGGCGGAACCCCACTCAAGGGTGAGGTCGTTATCGCTGGTGCAAAGAACGCTGCCCTACCCATTTTGTGTGCTTGTCTCTTGACCGATCAACCAGTAGTTTTGCGCAATCTTCCAGACCTGCAAGATGTGCGCACAATGCTCAAGCTTCTACAGGAAATTGGCGTGGTTGTGAGTTTTCCCAATGCTAGCGATCGCAATCATGTAGTTCTCAATGCCGCCGTGATTAAGAGTTCAGAAGCTACCTATGAGATGGTGAAAACCATGCGCGCCTCTATCTTGGTGCTTGGCCCTCTATTGGCTAGAATGCATAGCGCCAAGGTTTCATTGCCAGGCGGTTGTGCAATTGGCGCAAGACCAGTTGATCAGCACATCAAGGGCCTAAAGGCCATGGGTGCCAATATTAAAATTAAGAGTGGTTATATCCAAGCCGAAACAAAGCCACAAACCGATCGCCTCAAGGGTGCTTCGATTTTGACCGACATGATTACCGTGACCGGTACAGAAAATTTATTGATGGCTGCCACATTGGCATCTGGCACAACTATTTTAGAAAACGCTGCACGTGAACCTGAGGTAGGCGATTTAGCAGAATTGCTCGTGAAAATGGGCGCCAAAATTTCGGGCATTGGCAGCGATCGCTTGGTGATTGAAGGGGTTGAGAAACTTCATGGTGCCGAGCACTCTGTGATTTCAGATCGGATTGAGGCAGGTACCTTTCTTTGTGCTGTAGCTGCTGTTGGCGGTGAAGTGCTAGTAAAGCACTGTCGTCCCGACACTTTAGATGCGGTGATGGTCAAGCTCAAAGAAGCTGGCTTGCAAATGGAAGTGGGCCCTGATTGGATCAAAGCCTCTATGCATGAGCGCCCAAAGGCAGTGAGTTTCCGTACCTCAGAGTACCCAGCATTTCCAACGGATATGCAGGCCCAATTGATGGCTGTAAATGCAGTGGCTAGTGGCAGTGCAATGATTACCGAAACTATTTTTGAGAATCGCTTTATGCACGTTCAAGAGCTCAATCGCTTAGGTGCTGATATTGCGATTGAAGGGAATACTGCCATTGCACAAGGTGTAGATAAGCTCTCGGGCGCGATTGTCATGGCAACTGACCTGCGCGCTTCTGCCAGCTTAGTCATTGCTGGGCTGGCCGCTCAAGGTGAAACCCAGGTGGATCGGATTTATCACTTAGACCGCGGATATGACCGTATGGAGCAAAAGTTGACCCTCCTGGGTGCCAAGATCGAGCGCATCAAGTAAGGCTGAGAGATAATTGAGTCATGAAATTGACTTTAGCCCTCTCTAAGGGCCGCATCTTCGAAGAAACCGCAGAGATCCTATCTAAGGTCGGTATTGTGCCGAAAGAGGATCCTGAGAAGTCTCGAAAACTCATTATTGAGACATCTAATCCAGATGTTCGTTTGATTATTGTGCGTGCCTCGGATGTGCCAACCTATGTTCAATTTGGCGGTGCTGATTTTGGTGTTGCAGGTTTAGACGTATTGATGGAAAAAGGCACGGATGGTTTATATGTGCCTTTTGATTTGAATATTGCTAAGTGCCGCATGTCCGTTGCGGTTCGAGAAGGGTTTGATTACGCTGCGGCTGTCAAGCAAGGCTCTCGTTTAAAAGTCGCAACCAAATATGTCAATTGCGCGCGCGAGCACTTTGCTAATAAAGGTGTACATATCGATACGATTCAGCTCTATGGCTCCATGGAGCTTGCACCTTTGGTAGGTTTGGCCGATGCCATTGTGGACTTAGTCTCTACCGGAAATACGCTCAAAGCGAACGGCTTGGTGGAAGTTGAGCCCATTGCCGATATCAGTGCCCGTTTGGTAGTCAATCAAGCTTCGTACAAACGTAAGCGTGCACAGTTGCAACCTATTTTTGATTTGTTGAAATAATCAATCAATGTCTGCACAAGTACAGCTTAAGCGTCTCAACAGTAAAGATGCAGGTTTCAAAGAAACCCTGCTTTCCAGTCTTTCCTTGCCTGCTGCCGATGATGTTGCGATTGATGCTGCAGTTGTCGAAATTTTGTCAGCTGTTCAAAAGCAGGGTGACGAAGCAGTAATCTCCTTTACTAAGCAATTTGATCGTCTGAATATCTCCAATGTTTCTGAACTGGAAATTCCTCATCAGGAACTAGAGCAAGCCTACAGCTCCTTATCTGCCGAGCAAAAGAATGCTTTAGATATTGCAGCAAAAAGAGTACGTGCATATCACGAGAAACAAAAAATTGAAGCGGGCTGCCACTCTTGGGAATATGAAGAGGCAGATGGCACACGTCTTGGACAAAAAGTTACCGCTTTAGACCGGGTGGGCATTTATGTGCCTGGCGGTAAGGCAGCCTACCCATCCTCTGTATTGATGAACGCGATTCCTGCAAAGGTTGCTGGCGTGACTGAAGTCATTATGGTGGTGCCTACTCCAGATGGCGCACGGAATCCTTTGGTATTGGCTGCTGCTTATTTATCGGGTGTAGATCGCGTGTTTACGATTGGCGGCGCTCAAGCTGTAGGTGCATTGGCTTATGGCACTAAGACTATCCCATCGGTAGATAAGATTGTTGGTCCAGGCAATGCATATGTAGCTGCTGCAAAGCGCAGAGTATTTGGCAGAGTGGGCATCGATATGATCGCCGGCCCTTCAGAAATTTTGGTTTTATGTGATGGCACTACCAATCCAGATTGGATTGCCATGGACCTGTTCTCTCAAGCGGAACATGATGAGCAAGCGCAATCGATTCTATTGTGTCCTGATGCGGCCTTTATTGAGCAAGTTCAGATAAGTATCAACAAGTTGCTACCTGAGATGCCAAGGGCAAAAGTAATTGAAGCTTCCTTGACCAATCGCGCGCTGCTGATTCAGGTTAAAGACATGACTGAGGCCTGTGAGATAGCGAATGCCATTGCCGCAGAACACTTAGAAATCTGTGCCGAAGATCCGCGGAAGTGGGCAGATCAGATTCGTCATGCCGGCGCTATTTTTATGGGCAATTACACCAGCGAGTCCTTAGGTGATTATTGCGCTGGCCCAAACCATGTCCTGCCTACAGCTCGAACAGCTCGTTTTTCATCACCCTTGGGTGTTTATGATTTCATCAAGCGTTCGAGCATGATTGAGGTGAGCGAGGCCGGTGCACAGAGTTTAGGTGCTGTAGCTAGCACCCTGGCTCGTGGTGAAGGCTTGCAAGCGCATGCACGTGCTGCTGAGATGCGTCTAAAGAAATAAACGAAAACGAACTTAAGCTAGTATTTCTTTTAGAGCGGCGACGAGTTCGCTGCTTTGTTCATCTGTGCCGATCGTAATGCGTAAGAATTCTTCAATACGTGGTGACTTGAAGTGGCGCACGATGATGCCGCGATCTCTCAAGGCTTGATAAATTTTTGCACCAGCATGTTTTGGGTGGCGAGTGAAAATAAAGTTTGCCGTTGAAGGCAATGTCTCAAAACCTAAAGTTTTTAGTTCTTCAATTAGTTTTGAGCGCGTCTTGATTACCTTGGCGCTTGTTGCCTCTAAGTGCGCTTGATCTTCAATCGCAGCAATGGCACCCGCTTGGGCAAGACGCCCCAATGGATAAGAGTTGAAGCTATTCTTGACACGCTCCAGGCCTTCAATCAAGGCGGGGTGACCAACTGCAAAGCCAACACGTAGACCGGCCAGCGCCCTGGATTTAGAAAGCGTATGTACTACTAAGAGATTCTCTGGGCAGCTGCTACCGCGCAATAGTGGAATGCAAGATTCTGTTCCGTAATCAACGTACGCTTCATCAATGACAACTACTGAATCTGTATTTTTTGCGAGAAGTTTTTCAATTTCTGAGCGAGGAATTGATCTGCCAGTTGGGGCATTGGGATTGGGGAAAATAATTCCACCGTTTGGTGCGAAGTAATCAATCGTGTTGATTTCGAACTCTGTTCCTAGCGGGATAGTTTTGTATTCGATACCAAAGAGCTTGCAGTAGACCGGATAGAAACTGTAGGTGATATCTGGAAAATGTACTGGCTTACTTTGTTTCAACAATCCAGCAAAGACATGGGCCAGAACTTCATCAGAACCGTTTCCTAAAAATACTTGGTTTGGGTTTAGGCCATGTAATTTCGCAATCGCTTGTTTTAAGGCTGCACCCTCTGGATCTGGATACAGGCGTAAATCCTCGTTGGTTTGGCTACTGATAGCTGCGAGCGCTTTAGGCGATGGGCCATAGGGGCTCTCGTTGGTGTTGAGCTTAACCAACCGCTGCATTTGCGGTTGCTCCCCAGGAACATAGGGGGTCAAAGTTTGAACAACAGGGCTCCAAAAACGGCTCATGAGGGTACTCGGGTCAAAAAACAGAAAGAAAGTGAAGCAATTTCAGCATTTATGTATCTTCTAGGAATGATATTATGAGGCTTCAATCAACACTTCGCCTCGCGGCGCAATGAAGCATGCGGCAAGCCGACGTTACCCGAAACACTTCGGAAACCAAAATTCAAATTTCCATCAATTTAGATGGCACTGGTAAGGCTGAGCTAGCCTCAGGTGTGCCTTTCTTGGACCATATGCTCGATCAGATAGCCCGTCACGGTATGATTGATCTCAAGGTCGTTGCTCAAGGCGATACCCACATTGATGATCATCACACTGTTGAGGATGTGGGCATTACATTGGGGCAGGCATTTTCAAAGGCGGTTGGTGACAAGGCGGGTATCACTCGTTACGGCCATTCTTATGTTCCTTTGGATGAAACCCTTTCCCGTGTAGTGATCGATTTTTCTGGTCGCCCAGGCCTGGAATTCAATGTTCCTTTTACTCGCGCTCGTGTAGGCGACTTTGATGTTGATCTCAGTATTGAGTTCTTCCGTGGTTTTGTAAACCATGCGGGAGTGACTTTGCATATTGATAATCTGCGCGGCATTAATGCGCACCACCAGATTGAAACGGTATTCAAGGCCTTTGGTCGTGCTTTGCGCATGGCTCTGGCAATTGATCCACGCGCCTCAGGTGTCGTTCCTTCAACCAAAGGCAGCCTCTAATCTAGATCTTCTAGTTGCCCGTTCGATAAAAGCAAAGATAGGCTAAATTTTGGCGCAAACCATTGCGATCGTGGATTATGGAATGGGTAACCTTCGTTCCGTGTATCAGGCATTTCATCATGTTGCGCCTGATGACAATGTATTGATTGCGCATAAGCCAGAAGAAATTCGTTCTGCTGACAGGGTAGTGCTACCTGGCCAGGGTGCTATGCCAGATTGCATGAAACACCTCGAAGAGTCTGGCCTTTTGGAGGCATTGCTAGAAGCTTCCAAAAATAAACCTTTATTAGGGGTTTGTGTGGGCGAGCAAATACTATTCGATAAAAGCGCTGAAGTTCGCCCCAATGAGCAATGGACTTCTTGCTTAGGCCTTATTCCAGGTGAAGTACGTCGTTTTGAATTGGCTGGCAAAAAGCAGGCTGACGGCTCAGCTTATAAAGTTCCGCATATGGGCTGGAACCAAGTACGCCAAGACTGTCGGCATCCAATTTGGGATGGAATTCCAGATTTAACGAGTTTTTACTTTGTGCATAGCTACTATGCAGTGCCGCAACGCAAAGAAGATACTTCGGGATCTACGGAATATGGCGATTGGTTTACTTCTGCAGTTGCACGGGATAATATTTTTGCAACTCAATTTCATCCAGAAAAAAGTGCAGAATACGGATTAAAGCTTTATCAAAATTTTGTTTCTTGGCAACCTTAAATATTTATTAGCGCCTCACTATGCTGCTCATTCCTGCAATTGATCTTAAAGACGGTCACTGTGTTCGACTTGAACAAGGTGATATGGACAAGGCTACCGTGTTTTCTGAAGACCCGGGCGCTATGGCTGCGCATTGGATTAGCAAGGGCGCACGCCGATTGCATTTGGTAGATCTCAATGGTGCGTTTGCAGGGAAGCTGAAAAACGAATCGGCGATCAAATCTATTTTGAAGGCAGTTGGAGATGAAATCCCTGTTCAGCTCGGTGGTGGTATTCGTGATCTAGAAACAATTGAACGTTTATTAGATGATGGCATCAGTACCGTCATTATTGGTACTGCAGCAGTGAAAAATCCTGGCTTTGTGCAAGATGCCTGCACAGCATTTCCTGGTCATGTGATGGTTGGCCTGGATGCACGTGATGGCAAAGTAGCTACTGATGGTTGGAGCAAGATTACCGGCCATGAAGTGATTGATCTCGCTAAGAAGTTTGAAGATTGGGGCGTAGAAGCCATTATCTATACAGACATCGGTCGTGACGGCATGCTCAAGGGCGTTAATATTGAAGCCACGATTAAGCTGGCTCAAGCCATTCGCATTCCGGTTATTGCTAGTGGTGGCCTCTCTAATAATCAAGATATTGAAGCACTTTGTAAAGCTGAAGAAGAGGGTGTCATGGGCGTGATTGCAGGACGCTCTATTTACGCTGGCGACCTTGATCTTGCTGCCGCTCAAAAATATGCTGATGATTTAACTCTCAAGTACGCAAAGAAAATTATCTAGTGTTAACGAAGCGAATTATTCCTTGTTTGGATGTTACGGCAGGGCGCGTTGTTAAGGGTGTGAACTTTGTAGGTTTGCGCGATGCTGGCGACCCCGTAGAAATCGCTAAACGTTATGACGGTCAAGGCGCCGACGAACTAACTTTCTTAGACATCACCGCAACATCTGATGGACGTGACTTGATTCTGCACATCATTGAGGATGTGGCGTCACAAGTATTTATTCCCTTAACTGTTGGTGGTGGTGTGCGTGCAGTTGCTGACGTACGTCGCTTGCTCAATGCTGGCGCCGACAAAGTAAGTATGAATTCTTCTGCAGTCGCTAATCCAGATTTGGTTTCTGATGCAGCCGCCTATTACGGCTCTCAATGCATTGTGGTGGCGATTGATGCTAAGCAAACTGAGACTGGTAATTGGGAAGTGTTCACCCATGGCGGCAGAACTGCGACCGGAATGGATGTGGTTACCTGGGCTACTGAGGTTGCTAAGCGGGGTGCAGGCGAGATTCTTTTAACTAGTATGAACCGTGATGGCAGCAAAGATGGCTTTGATTTAGCGCTTACTGCTGCTGTGAGTGATGCCGTTTCAGTCCCAGTGATTGCCTCAGGTGGCGTGGGTAATTTGCAGCACTTGGTTGATGGCATCACCAAAGGACATGCTGACGCTGTATTAGCTGCCAGCATCTTTCACTATGGTGAATACACTGTGCAGCAGGCAAAAGAATATATGGCAGCCCAAGGAATTCCAGTTCGCATCTAAGCTGCACAGCAACTTTTTCAAAATTTCTAGGATTCGCTGTAAAGTTTAGGTATGAGCAAAGCCCAGAGCACTTTTACCCCAATAGAGTCGATTCAAGCAGGCCCTTGGCTTGATGCAGTTTCTTGGAATGAGCAGGGCTTAGTTCCAGTCATTGCCCAAGAGTTTGGTAGCCAGGACATCCTGATGATGGCTTGGATGAATCGTGATGCCTTATTGGCAACTTTACGTTTAGGTGAGGCGGTGTATTGGACTCGCTCGCGGCAAAAGCTTTGGCATAAGGGTGAAGAATCAGGTCATATCCAGAAGGTGAAAGAAATTCGTTTGGATTGCGATGGGGATACGATTTTGCTTATCGTCGAGCAAAAAGATGGGATTGCTTGCCACACTGGCGAACACAGCTGTTTTTTCCAGCAATGGGATTCAAGCAAGTCGACTTGGGTAGATGAGTCCTTGTCAAAGAAATAAAAGACATAAAATGATCCCATGAGTAACTCAGCAAATAAACCTTCTCATTTAGATTCTGGATTGGCCCATTTGGCTGATGTAGTGGATCAGCGCCGGGACGCCTTTAAAGCGGGCAATGCTGACCCAAAGACCTCCTATACCGCTTTGCTATTCTCTAAGGGTGATGATGGCATCTTGAAAAAGATTGGCGAAGAAGCAACTGAGGCCGTAATGGCAGCCAAAGATGTACGAAGCTCTAATTTAGCCCCTGAGCAAAAAAAGCTCTTGATTGGTGAGATGGCGGATCTTTGGTTTCACTGCTTGATTGCGCTCTCTCAATTTAATTTGCGGCCAGAAGATGTCATTGCGGAACTCGACCGTCGTTTGGGTACCTCGGGGATTGAAGAAAAAGCTGCCAGAAAAGCAGCCAATAAAGAATAAGTCTCAAAAGTGATGTCACACGATCCTAATTGCTTGTTTTGTAAGATTTCTCAAGGTTTGATCCCATCCCAAAAGGTTTATGAGGATGAAGAAATCTACGCCTTTAAAGATATCAATCCAGCTGCACCAGTGCATTTCTTGGTAATCCCAAAGAAGCACATTCCCATGCTGGAGTCAGCAGAAAGCGAAGATACGCCTTTGCTAGGTAGAATGATGGAATTAGCACCCCGTCTTGCCAAAGAGCAAGGCTGTCGTCCCGGAAGAGATGGCGGCTTTAGGTTGATGGTAAACAACGGGGTAGATGGTGGGCAGGAGGTTTATCACTTGCACCTGCATGTGATGGGCGGTCCGCGCCCCTGGAAAAAATAATCCAAGGAGATTAAAGATGGGTTCATTTAGCATTTGGCATTGGTTAATTGTTTTGGTCATCGTGATGTTGGTATTCGGTACCAAGAAATTGCGTAATATTGGTGAGGACTTGGGCGGTGCTGTTAAGGGTTTTAAGGACGGCATGAAGGCTGCTGAAGCGCCAAAAGATCAAATTCCGCAAAGCTCTACTACTACTACAGACAAAACGGTCGATGTCCAGGCTAAAGACCTTAATAAATAATTTGTACAAGGCGCAATTGAAACTCGTGCGGTCCTCACTTAGTTCCCTGAGATGATTGATTTAGGGGTTTCAAAACTTGCGCTGATTGCAGTTGTTGCTTTGGTCGTAGTTGGTCCAGAGCGCTTGCCTAAAGTAGCCCGCATGGCTGGTAACTTATTTGGTCGTGCGCAGCGCTACATGGCTGACGTTAAATCTGAAGTCAATCGTCAAATGGAGATTGAGGAATTTAAAAAGTTCCGAGAAGAGAGTGTTTCCGCCCTCAAGGAGGTTGAAAACAGCATTCACTCTGTTGCCAGCGAAGCAAGTGCCAATCTAACTGATCAAGCGGATATTTTCGAAACGAGTTTTGAAAAGCCACCCCTTGATGAAAAAGAAGTGTTACGCAAGACTAAACGCCAGGGTCGAAATAGCTGGGGCGTCAGACGTGCTGCTAGACCAATTTGGTTTAAGCGTTCTTCTGGCCTACGTACTCGAGTGCAATCTGGTGCTGCCAGAATGAAACGTTTTCATCACAGCGCTCCTAAATAAAAATAGACTGGCATGACAGAAAATAACTCCACTGAAGATTCGGGACTACAAGAATCTTTTCTTTCTCATCTATTTGAGTTGCGTGATCGCATCATCAAGGCATCTCTGGCGATCATCATCGTCTTTGTAGGTTTGGTTTACTGGGCCCCAGATATTTTTCACCTCTTTGCGCAACCGCTACTCAGTGCCTTGCCTGCGGGTGGAAAAATGATTGTGACCGATGTCACAGGCTCCTTCTTTGTGCCGATGAAAGTCACCATGTTGGTTGCCTTCATCATCGCCCTTCCAGTAGTGATGTATCAGCTCTGGGCATTTATTGCTCCAGGACTCTATCTTCATGAGCGTAAGTTGATTCTGCCGCTGGTAGTGAGTAGCTATACCTTATTCATCATTGGTATGGCCTTTGCTTATTTCTTAGTTTTCCCAACAGTCTTTAAGTTCATGGCGAGCTATAACGCGCCATTAGGTGCAGAGATGTCCACTGACATCGATAACTACTTAAGCTTTGCAATGACTACCTTCTTGGCTTTCGGCATTACATTTGAAGTGCCAGTGGTCGTAGTTGTGCTGGTGCGCATGGGTATGGTTTCCTTAGCCAAGCTAAAAGAGATACGACCATATGTCATTGTGGGCGCCTTTGTTGTCTCTGCGGTTGTCACCCCACCAGACGTCTTATCTCAACTTCTTTTGGCTGTGCCAATGACTTTGCTATATGAGTTGGGGCTATTAGTAGCACGACTTTATGTGCCAAAGTCATCCGAAGCCGAAGAGAGTGGCTCTACCACCTAAGCTGGTTCTGCATCGGCCTGGTTCAGGCTCTTCGAAAAAGTAGACATTAGCCAATGAGTCACTTGGTCAAAGCGATAGCGTCTTTGACGTAAATTTCCCTCAATCCCAATATCAGTGCCTGCGAAAACTTTTCCTGCCGCCAAAAGCGCTCGGCGTTGTTGAATAGTCTCTATCTGAATTAGTCTTGGCAAAATCTTCGGTAGCTCCCAACGAATATCCACTGCAACACAATGCTCATGTTGCAGTTGTCCGACTTCAGAAAGTAGTAACTCTGCTTTACTAAAGTTAAATTGATTTGCGATGATGATGCGATGACAAAGTAGTAGCCAGTCTTCATCTAATTTATATTCGGCATGATGGTTAATAGCTTTGTCTGCGCTCTGGGCAAGCTCGTACCATTCATTTTTCTTGGGATCAGGACAGCTAGCCAATATTTTGCTGAGCAATTCAGTGGCTTCAGAAACGCCTTGCTGATGAGCCTGCCAAACCCAGTAGGATGCTTGCAGGCCACGCACTTTTTCTTCGATCTTTTCACGCTTGCGCCAGAGATTTGCGCCTTTACGTAATTGTGCGTGGGCATGACCAAGATCAGCGGCGCGATCAAAACAACGATCACTTTCAGAGGCGCTATATCCAGAAAATTGTGGGCGACGATAAATTTCACCCAGTGCATACCAAGCATCGCGATCACCATCTTTGGCGGCAAGCTCTAGCCAGTGAGCGGCTTTTTTGAGGGATGCATTGGATTTACTTTCTGCATTGCCGTCAAGCTGTGCCAAACGTAAACCTAATGTCAGCTTTGCAAGAGTGAGGCCTAATTCAGCTGCTTGAATAAGCGCTTCTTCATTTTGATCTGTGAGCCAAACATTCCAAAGCGACGAGAGCGCTTCATTTTTGGGTTGCAGCTTAATCAAAAGTTCTTTTGCTTGGTTGGCAAAGAGAGAGCTTCCATCCGCAAGATCCTGTAAATATTGCCGGGCAACTTTTTGCAAACCATTTAAATCCGTGGCGAATGTTTTTTCGCTTAGAGAAATTGGTGGATTTTTCTTTAACCAATCTGTGAGCTTCGTTTGAGTTTCCAGGTTACTCGGATTGATCAGCAAATCTACCAACTGCCATTTAGCTGCAATAGTTGTGTCAGATTCTGTATTGGATTGAGCAAGTCGCCAAAAGGACTCCCAACCAAACTGAAAAGCAGGGGTATCTACAGTCTGAGCCAAGGGGATGTTTGCTAATTGACTCAAAATGCTGAAAATTTGAGGGCTATTCGAGGTTTCTTCTTCAGTCGACTGATTTTTAAGGGATAAATAGGATTTTTCTAGCCAAATCAATGCGTTAGAAGGTTGAATTGGGGTTTTGAAGGCTCCAGTAAGGTAGGCCTCCCCTAGCTTCTGTTGTGAAAATGCATCACCCAAACGGGCTGAACTAAGGATTTTTAAGAATTCGCGACTTGCCATCTGACAATTTTGGCATTCAAAGGGGTAAAAAGACAGAAAACAGCCTTCTTGTTGCCGAGATACAACGAAGAAAACCAAAAAACTACCTTTTGACAAGCAAAAAGAGGTCATAGATAACCTGACCCCCAGTCTAGCAAGGCAAAGGACGGAAAATTCATGGGTCCCAGCTTTATTTGGGCATTACTTTCAATTTATGGAGATTTACAGAATGAAAAAATACGCTATTTGCAGTAGCAGCTATGACAGCAGTTGCTGGCGCAGCGCAAGCACAGTCAAGCGTAACCGTATACGGTATCTTGGATGCTGGTTATGTTGGTTCAAATACAACTTTGAATTCTTCCGCAGTTACTGGTGGTGACAAGAAGAACCAAGTTAGCCAGTTCGGTACTTCTGCTGAGCAGACTAGCCGTTTAGGTTTCAAAGGCACCGAAGATTTGGGCAACGGTAAGTCTGCATTCTTCACAGCTGAATTCCAACTCTACCCAACTGACCAAACTTTGTCTGGTAACAGCAACACTGGTTTGTTGAACCGTCAAACATTCGTTGGTTTGAAGCAAAATGGCATCGGTCAATTCGCAATTGGTACACAGTACACACCAATCCACAATGCAGTTGGTGCAACTGATCCAGGCCAACAAAACAACATCGCTGGTAACGTAATCTATACAGCGTCTACTGGCCCATCAGCAACTACTAACGGTGACCCATCATCACAGCAATCTAGCACAAACGGTATTGCATACACTGTTCGTACAGCAAATACCTTGACAGCTTCTACAGATACATTTGCTGGCTTCAAGTTAAATGGTATGTACACCATGAATAACTCAAACGCTACTGTATTGAGCTCTTCATCAGGCGGTAACACCAATGCAAATGGTTGGGGCTTAGGCTTGGATTACACATGGAAAAAATTGTTTATTACTGCTAACGCACAACAATTAAAGCAATCCAACACTGTTGCTACTAACTCTTCTAACCAAGCATACGGTTATAACCTTAACGGTTTAGCTTATGTATCAGGTTGGAATGCATGGCAACAAGCTGGTGGTACTGCTGTATTGGGTACGGCTGGCACTACAGGTGCAACTTCTGGTGCGGTATTGGCTGCTCCTTTGAACGTTCAAGACAACCAAGCTTACATTGGTGCTACATATGACTTCGGTATTTTGAAGGCTTATGCAAACTGGGTATCTAGAAAAGCTTCTGATGCATCTAACACTGGCCTCTATGTTAAGCGTCAAGCTGAGCAGATCGGTGTACGTAGTTTCATTACTCCAACAGTTGAAGGTTGGGCAAGTGCTGGTTTAGGTCGTTACACAGCAGCTGGCGCAGGTAATCCTACTGCCAACTTCAGCGGCTGGCAGTTGGGTTCTAACTACTGGTTGAGCAAGCGTACTAACTTGTATGCAATCTATGGTTATGCATCAACATCCAACTCTGCAATTTCAACTTTGAACTCTACTGGTGGCAGCTCAACTGCTACTCTTAGCTCAAACATCAGCAACTACGCTGTTGGTATTCGTCACACTTTCTAATTTGACGCTAGCTTAGGCTAGCATTCAATTTGGAATTAGCTGTAAATTAAACCCATCGTGGAAACGCGATGGGTTTTTACTTTGTCAAAATTCTAATTTTTAACCCATCTAAGTTAATTACTTTCTAGGCTCGATAATTGGAACAAAATATTCATATATATCAGATCTTTTATGATGAGATCTCTAGGGTCTCGATAGCGCCCGGATTCATTCCTTTGGATAATTCAAAAAATCCCCGGCCTGATTGGTTTGAGTTCTTGCCCATTCTAAATTTCTTAAGAAATAATCAGTTGGACGAAGATGCATGGTATGGGTTTTTGTCACCTAAATTTACCTCAAAAACTGGATATTCTTCAGCCTATGTCATTAACTTACTAGAAAAGTACGGCGATATAGCAAACGTCGCATTGTTTTCCCCAGACTGGGATCAACTGTCCTATTTTCTAAACCCTTGGGAGCAAGGAGAGATCTGGCACCCTGGCATTAAGAGTGCCTCCCAATCTTTTTTTAAATGCCAAGGGGTTTCGATCGAAATAGATGGTTTGGTGACCGACACTACAACCTCCGTTTTTTGTAACTACATCATTGCAAA
This sequence comes from Polynucleobacter sp. QLW-P1DATA-2, assembly GCF_001870365.1. Lineage (NCBI taxonomy): Bacteria > Pseudomonadati > Pseudomonadota > Betaproteobacteria > Burkholderiales > Burkholderiaceae > Polynucleobacter > Polynucleobacter sp. QLW-P1DATA-2. The sequence continues at coordinate 628,050 of NZ_LZMQ01000003.1, forward strand.
AAAGGTTTTTTGGAGCGAGTGGAGGGCGCTTGCAGAACTATTTTTTAACTATGTGGAAGAGGGGCTATTTGGAAATAGTTTAAGTAATCAGAATGCTGATTATGGATCCAAGGAAAGACAATATCCAATTAAAACCTTTATTCAGGAGAGGTTCGCATCTTTAATTTTGGCAAAAGAAAAATATAAGGTGATCATGCCGGATCAAAGCATATCGGGCCCTATTTTTTCGAAGTTATTTGCAAATGACATTAGCACGAGAAGGGGGCTTATTGCCTGTGATCTACTAAAGAAAAGATATAGAGAAGCAAATGATGCTGAAGCGCTAAGGCTCTATTGGAAGATTAGGGAGGGCATTCGGTATGCGGCACCCAACCATTAGCATTTTTAGGAAATATGAATATGTTCCAGCGCTAGGTCGCTCTGATATCTTCTATAAATATTAAGGTAGGCCGTCTCAAGTTTTTCAGTAAAAAGAGGCGCGTTAAACAGGGGTGTAGTAAGGCGATTCTTCTTTAATTTTTCATTTATTTCTTTTATCTTATCCGGTCTTGTTGCCAGTTCAATTGCTAAGGTTTCATATTCCTCCTGGGAATAGGTGATTAGCTCGGCCATGTCGATTGCATTAAGTAGGCTGGCAGCCATTCTTCCAGCAAAACTTTGCCCCACTCGCGTGATGACAGGAAGGCCAGCCCATAATGCATCACTAGCTGTAGTTCCTGCGTTATACGGGAGCGTATCTAAAAACAAATCGCATACTTGGTAGCGAGCAAGATACTCTGCTGCAGGGATACGAGCCCCAAATATCAATCGCTCAGGGTTGATGCCGCGTGTAACAGCTTCACTCCTAAGATTTTCTTTTGCCAATAGATTATCTGCATATAGAAATAAAACACTTTTATCTACGGCATTGAGGATTCGCATCCAAGAGTCAAAAATTATTGGATTAAATTTATAATTATGATTAAAGCAGCAAAATATAAATCCTTCTTTTGGCAGTCCTAAGTCTGCCCTAGTAAATTTCTTTTTGCTTATTTCCCGCTTTCGATCGTTGGCCTGATAACTTGGCAGATAGATAATTTTTTCTGAATAGTATTGAAGTGATTCCGGTGGAATTATTGTTGGATCTGCAATTAGATAGTCCATATATTCAACCCCCATTGAACCAAGATAGCCTATATAGCTCAGCTGGATTGGGGCGGCCCGATAAGCAAATATGCCTGGTCTTGATTCAGCGGTAAACCCGCCCAGATCAATTGCAATATCAATATTGAGCTCTCTTGATAGTTCGGCAATAGCTTTATCGTTCATTCCGTGAACATCGATGACCCGATCAAATGCAGAGTCTAAGCGGTGACGTAGGGCGCTTCCATCAGAAGGTTTTAGTGCAAAAGCAAAAATTTCAAATTGAAATTTATTATGTAGTTCAAATAACTCCACAGTGAGAGCTGCTACTGGGTGATTGATAAAGTCAGCAGAAAAGTAGCCTAAGCGAATCTTAGAATTTTTATCCCTTTTTTTTATGGGCCCAAGAGAAAAATTGGGTGGGCATTTATCCCGTGACCAGATTTTTGCTGCCTGCAGGTGGTTATCTTCTGTGGGGCAGATAGCCAGCGAAGGGAATGGGTGGACACTTTTTAAGCCCAGTTTTATTTGATCGCACAAATTGTCACGCTGCATCAAGAAAGACTTCCATTCACAAACTTGGAGTCTCGATTGCAAGAGCGTGCCGGCTAAAAATTCTAAATTTGGGTTGAGTGATAGGGCTTTTTCAAAGGCGTCAAGTCCCTCTCCTAAGCGTTTTAATTTATTTAGGATTATTCCTTTGTTATTCCAGGCCTCGGCATAAAGTGGATTCAAATCCAAGGCTTTGTTTACGCAAACTAAAGCTTCATTTGCCTGATCTTGGTCCATGTAAGCCGCTCCTTTATTGCACCAGGCTTCTACATAATCAGAATCGATTTCAATAGCTTTATCAAAATGGCTTAAGGCTTCGTTGATGCGACTTAAGTAAGTTAAAGATGCTCCTTTATTGCACCAGGCCTCTGCATTGTTTGGAGCACACTCAATAGCTTTATCAAAATACGTCAAGGCCTCTTCATAGCGTTTTAGCGCATTTAGTGTGGACCCTTTATTGCACCAGGCCTCGGCATAGCTAGGCGAAATCTCAATAGCTTTATCAAAATACGTCAAGGCCTCTTCATAGCGTTTTAGCGCATTTAGTGTGGACCCTTTATTGCACCAGGCCTCGGCATAGCTAGGCGAAATCTCAATAGCTTTATCGAAATAGGTGAGGGCAGAGTCAAAGTCCTTTTCCTCTTTGTTCGCAAGGCCCATATTTAGATATCCCGGACCATTCATTGGATCTAACGCGATTGATCTAAGTGCAAATTCTTTGGCCGCATTAATTTTTTTAAGTTTAATTTTTACGGCAGATAAATTGGTTAGAACGGATACTCTATTAGGTGAAATTTTTAAAGATTTTTCAAAATTAAGTTCAGCCTCATCGTAATTTTTTGATTCAAGGCAAGATAATCCTGCTAAGAAAAATTGCTTAGCTTCTTCTAGGTTATCCATTATTTTGGATTAGGAAAGGATTGGAAATAACACATGTTGTAATGGCAATAAAATACGAATATTTAAAGAATACTCAAATAAAGATCTTCGATATTTTTTGTAAATAGCGCTGTATTAAAAAGAGCTGAAGTATCTCTACTTTCTATAAGCTTCTTTTTTATTGTGTTCAATTTATCGGGATTAAGAGCTAATTCAATGGCTCGAGATTCGTACTCATCTTGTGAATGAGTGATTAACTCAGGCAAATCGATTGCATTCAGTAGGCTTGCTGCCACTCTCCCAGCAAAGCTTTGCCCAGACTGGGTGAGTACGGGAAGGCCAGCCCACAGAGCATCACTGGCGGTCGTGTGTGCATTGTATGGGAGGGTATCCAAAAATAGATCGGCTAACCTATGTCGGGCTAAGTGCTCTGGTAGTGGCAAGCGCTTTGCAAAAATTAAACGGCCTGAGTCAATTCCACGTGTCTGGGCTTCTTTTATGAGATTTTGGGTTGCCTCGGGCGTATCTTCAAAGAGCCATAAGACGCTTCCCTCTACTTGGTGGAGAATGCGCATCCATCCCGAGAAGGTATCGGGCATTGTTTTGTAGTTATTGTTAAAGCTGCAAAATACAAAACCATCGTCTGGCAGGCCTAGCTCAGCCCTATTAAAAACAGTAGAGGAGATTCTTCTTTTCTTATCATTTGGCTGATAGCAGTCGGGTAAATATAAAACTTTTTCTGTGTAATATTTTTGGGCCTTTTCAGGAATAATCGTTTTATCAGCAACAATATAGTCCATGTATTTTGCACCAGTTGTTCCTGGGTATCCCAAATAATTTATTTGAATTGGTGCTGCTCGATATGCAAAAATGTCAGTACGAGCATCCGCCGTAAGACCTGTTAGATCAATTGCAATATCAATACCGATTTCCCGAGCAGCTAAAGCAACTTCTTTGTCGGATTTCTCCCGCACATCTAAAAATTGATCAAATGAGTTGATAATTCTCTGCCTCATTTCGCTTTGGTCATCAGCTCCAAATGAAAACCCAATTAATTCAAACTTACTCTTATCGTGGGTTTCAAATAACTCTACTATTAAGTTTGCAACAGGATGATTTCTAAAATCTGCAGAAAAATATCCTAGTCGAACCTTACCCTTTGTAACCCTTTTGGGGGGTGAGGGCAATTCAGGACGTATTGGATGTTTGGCGTTAATCCATATTTCAGCCGCCTTCTGGTGAAGGCTCTCCGAGTCCGTGAGTGCCAAATAAGGAAATGGGATGATTGCCTTTTGGCCTGCCTCTACAAGTTCGTTAACCTTTTGAAGGTTATTAGAAAGGTTACCCCAATCGCAAATGTGCATTTTTGCGCTCAAAAAAATACCTAACAAAAACTCGCGATTAGGTTTTATTTTCAGAGCTCTTTCATAGGCCAATACCGCCTCTACAAATCGCTTAAGATCATTTAAGGCTATTCCTTTGTTACACCAAGCCTCTACATTATTTGGGCTAAGTGAAGTTGCTCGATCAAAGTCAGCTAGCGCTCTTTCAAGCTGCTTTAGCTGGAAATAGTTAATTCCTTGGTTAACTAATGCAGTGGTGTTGGAAGGTTGCTCAGCTGTAATCGTGCCAAGAATACTAAGAGATTCATCATATTTTTTAAGGGCCGTAAGTGTTACGGCTTTGTTAATGAATGCTTCTATGTAATTTGGATTAATTTCTAGGCTATGGTTATAGCATTTCAAAGCCTCTTCATTCAACATCAGATTAGATAGCGCAATACCTTTGTTGTTCAGCGCTGCAAAGTAATTGGGATGAAGCTCTAAGGCTTTATCAAAGCAGCTAATTGCATCAGAAAATTTCTCTAAGGCAGAAAATGCAATCCCTTTGTTATAAAAGACTTCCGCAAAAGATGGGTTTAGTTGAATAGCCACGTCATAGGACTCAAGCGCTTCTAAATAACGATCCATTTCTTTTAGAATTGCCCCGCGATTATTCCAAGCAAGTGCATTATTTTTATTTAGCTCCAAAACTCTCTCGATAGAGGCTAGCGCTTCGAGGAATTGCTTTTCTGAAGCTTGACTCTTGCTTAAATTTAGCCACGCATCAATATTGAGTGGAGCTAGTGCCGTTGCTTTTTTGAAGTGGGCGATTGCTTCTACATCATTACCTGAATCAGATAATACTTTGGCAAAGTTATAGATTAAGGATGGGTCATTAGGGTTTACGGTTGCCGCTTTTTTTAAAAGTTTCGTTGCTTCTTTAAAGTCCCCTTTGGTTGCATGAATTAACCCAAGAACTTGTAAGGCGACAGGATTCGTAGAGTCAAATTTAAGCGCTTGCCCTAATAATTGCTCGGCATTATTTAGATTTCCGGACTGAAAGTATTGAATCGCTTGTTGCAATATGGATGTAATTTGTGGATGCATTGCTTATTTCTTTAGGCTATCTCTAATTTCTCTCAGCAGCACAATATCCTCTGGAGTTGGTGGTGCGGGAGGCGCATCCATAATGCGGATCTTGTTCACCACTTTAACCATTTGGAAGATAACAAAAGCCAGGAGAACGAAATTGATCGAAATCGTAATGAAATTACCATAAGCAAAAATAGGTACCCCTGCTTTTTTCAGGGCATCAAAAGTTCTTGGCACCCCATCCGGAATGTGGCCGAGGACAATAAAGAGATTGGTGAAGTCGATATGACCCCCAAAAAGAGTCGAAATTACTGGCATCACAATGTCATTCACTAAGGAATCCACGATTTTTCCAAAAGCACCCCCAATAATCACGCCAACCGCTAGATCAATGACGTTGCCCTTGACTGCAAAGTCCCGAAATTCCTTTAAAACGGCCATAATTCCCCCCTTTTTTGTTCAAATCCTGATTAACTCAAGATTAACCCCATAACTTTCTTGCTTACCCCACTTTTTACTTTAAAATCCTACCTTTAAGCAATTTCCACCCATAAATACCCTTTCTAGGAATTTTGTAAATGAGTGACAAGCCCTGTATGGACAAGGATCGCCGTAATTGGTTGATCGCCACATCGGCAGTTGGTGGCGTAGGTGCTGCCGCAGCCCTTTATCCTTTTATAGACAGTTTCGAGCCTTCTGAGCGTGCTAAGGCCGCAGGTGCACCTGTTGAGATTGATATTTCTGGCATGAAGCCAGATGAAATGAGAACCGCTGAGTGGCGTGGAAAGCCAGTTTGGGTAGTGCGTCGCACGCCTGAGCAAGTTGCTGAATTATCCAAAATTGATAATGAATTGGCTGATCCGAATTCTTTGCGTGATCCATCTCAATTCACCCCTCCTTATGCCCAGAATCAATGGCGCTCGATTAAACCTGAGTATTTAGTTGTAGTGGGTATTTGTACTCATCTAGGCTGCTCTCCTAATGCCAAGTTTGAGGCAGGACCTCAGCCGTCATTGCCAAATACTTGGCCAGGTGGCTTCCTTTGCCCATGCCATGGTTCCACTTTTGATATGGCAGGCCGTGTATACAAAAATAAACCAGCCCCAGATAACCTTGAAGTACCGCCACATATGTATTTGAGCGATACCAAGATTCTGATTGGCGATGATAAGAAGGCCTAAGGAGAGATAAATGGCATTCCACGAAAAAGAAGTCCCAGCGGACGCTTCGGCAGCTCAAAAACTTATGGCATGGGTTGACTCACGTTTGCCCGTTACTGAGGCCTTTAAGAGGCATATGAGTGAGTATTACGCACCAAAAAACCTCAATTTTTTCTATATTTTTGGCGCATTAGCTATCGTTGTGTTGGTAAACCAGATAGTTACTGGTATTTTCTTGACCATGAATTACAAGCCTGATGCTGCTAAGGCTTTTGAGTCCGTTGAGTACATCATGCGTGAAGTACCCTGGGGTTGGGTGATTCGCTACATGCACTCCACGGGAGCCTCTTTATTCTTTGTGGTGGTTTACATGCACATGTTCCGTGGCTTGATCTATGGCTCTTATCGCAAGCCACGTGAGTTGATCTGGATCTTTGGTTGCGCGATTTTCTTGTGCTTAATGGGTGAGGCATTCTTTGGTTACTTGCTGCCATGGGGTCAAATGTCTTACTGGGGTGCCCAAGTTATTGTGAACTTGTTCTCTGCAATTCCATTCATTGGGCCAGATCTCTCCTTATGGTTGCGCGGTGATTATGTTGTGGGTGATGCCACCCTCAATCGCTTCTTCGCGTTCCACGTGATCGCAATTCCATTGGTATTGGTTGGTTTAGTGGCAGCTCATATTCTTGCATTGCACGAAGTAGGCTCTAACAATCCAGATGGCGTTGAGATTAAAGAAAACTTAGATGCGCAAGGCCATCCGGTTGATGGCATACCATTTCACCCTTTTTACTCAGTGCACGATGTGATGTATTTGGGTGGCTTTTTGATGGTTTTTGCTTGCATCGTATTCTTTGCCCCAGAAATGGGTGGATACTTCCTCGAAGCGAATAACTTCGTACCTGCCAACCCATTCCAGACGCCGCCACATATCGCACCTGTTTGGTATTTCACGCCGTTCTACTCGATGTTGCGTGCTACAACCTCTAGCTTCTTGTTGCCTTTGTGGATCTTCTTGGCGGTGATTTTAGGTTTGTTTGTCAAGAGTGCTAAAGATTTCAAGATTAAAGGTCTATGTGTGGCTATCGCTCTAGTGTTGGCCGGTGGATTTTATTTGTTTGATGCGAAGTTCTGGGGTGTTGTGATCATGGGTGGTTCAGTTGTGATCATGTTCTTCTTGCCTTGGCTTGATAATTCTCCAGTGAAATCGATTCGCTATCGCCCACAATTCCATAAATATATTTATGGAATATTCGTGGTGACATTCATCATCTTGGGTTACTTGGGTATTCAGCCACCATCACCAATATTTGAAAAGATTTCTCAGGTTTGCACTATTTACTATCTGGGCTTTTTCTTGGCCATGCCGTTCTGGAGCAAGCTTGGTACATTCAAGCCAGTTCCAAGCCGCGTTACTTTTGAGTCCCATTAATTTAAGTCTGAGATATCAGTAAAGAGAAATTAGGAACTAGTATGAAACGAATTCTGCAAACTTTGATGGGCCTATGCCAAGCAATAGCAGTGGTTGCTGCGCTTGGTGTTGGTATGAATGCCAGTGCAAATGAAGGCGGCTTTCCATTGGATAAAGCCCCTGATCGCGTAAGTAAAAATGCTTCCTTGCAAAATGGCGCTAAGATTTTTGTGAACTATTGCTTAAATTGCCACGCAGCTTCTAGCATGCGCTACAACCGCTTGCGCGATATCGGTTTGACTGATCAACAAATCAAAGACAACCTGATCTTGAATGACGCTAAGGTCGGTGATTTGATGACGATCTCAATGTCACCTAAGGATGCTAAGACATGGTTTGGTAAGGTACCTCCAGATCTATCAGTTGAAGCTCGCGCCCGTGGAACGGATTGGCTTTATACCTACTTCCGCACGTTTTATAAGGATGATGACCGTCCAACCGGTTGGAATAACTTGGTATATCCAAACGTTGGCATGCCTCATGTTTTATGGCAGCTCCAGGGGGAGCGTGCTGCAAAATTTGAGGAACGCAAAGATCCACATGAAGAAGGTAGAACAGAAAAAGTATTCGTAGGCTTTGAGCAACTCACTCCAGGCACCATGAAGCCAGAAGAATATGACGACAATATTGCTGACCTCGTTTCATTTCTCTCTTGGATGGCTGAGCCAGTCCAGTTAGAGCGTAAGCGCCTTGGTGTTGTGGTTCTCTTATTCTTGGCTATCTTCACACTCTTAGCTTGGCGCTTGAATAAAGCCTACTGGAAAGATATCCACTAATTTGTATCAAATGAGGTCTTTCATGCGAAGGACTTCATTTAGCAAAAGATTTAATGCCGCTGTTTAGCGTTTGTTGTATTGAAGTAGAAATTTAAGGAAATAAATTTATGATGGTGTTGTACTCGGGTACTAATTGCCCATTCTCGCAACGCTGCCGTCTGGTGCTTTTTGAAAAAGGCATGGACTTTGAAATCCGCGATGTTGACTTGTTTAATAAGCCAGAAGACATCTCCGTGATGAATCCTTATGGTCAAGTTCCCATCTTGGTTGAGCGTGATTTGATTTTGTATGAATCCAACATCATCAATGAATACATTGATGAGCGTTTTCCTCATCCACAGTTGATGCCGCCTGATCCAGTTGCACGCGCACGCGCACGTTTGTTCCTCTTTAACTTTGAGAAAGAACTCTTTGTGCACGTAGCCGCTCTTGAGAACGAAAAAGGCAAGGCTGCAGAGAAGGTTCATGAGAAAGCGCGCTTGGCTATTCGCGATCGTCTAACTCAGTTGGCCCCTATTTTCGTTAAGAACAAGTACATGTTAGGCGATGAGTTCTCGATGCTAGATGTGGCAATTGCCCCATTGTTATGGCGTCTTGAGCATTACGGCATCGATCTTTCACGCAATGCTGCTGCTCTTTTGAAGTACGCTGAGCGTATTTTCAGCAGACCAGCTTATATCGAAGCGTTAACTCCTTCCGAGAAGGTGATGCGCCGCTAAGCAATCCTAGCGGTTCATTCATAGTCGGCATGTCTGACGTCCCAAGCAATAAACCCTACCTAATCCGTGCTCTACATCAGTGGTGCACGGATTTTGGTTTTACGCCCTTTATCGCTGTTTTTGTGGATTTAAGGGTCGAAGTGCCCATGGAGTTTGTTAAGAATGATGAGATCGTTCTTAATCTGTCATTGGAGGCATGTCATCAGCTTGACCTGGGCAATGATTGGATCAGTTTTCAGGCTAGGTTTGGAGGGGTTCCTAGGAAAATCACGGTTCCGGTGAGCCATGTATTGGCTATCTACGCCAGGGAAAACGGTCAGGGTATGTCATTCCCATTTGATCCGACTCAGATTCGAGATTTACATATAGCCGATTCCCAAGATGAAGCTTCTGAAAAACCTAAAACTAGTAGACCATCCTTAACTATTGTGAAATAGGCTAAAATAACATCCGTGCCCCTTTAGCTCATCTGGTAGAGCAACTGATTTGTAATCAGTAGGTGGTCTGTTCGAGTCGGACAAGGGGCACCATTCTTCATAACTCCCTGGCTTGTAATTAAGTGAATCGCTAAAAATGCTAAGCTTTATTAATGTTAGCTAAGGTTAAATTTTCTTATGCCGCATAAGCACCAGCGCTCAACAGTTGTGGGCAATAGTCCAGTAAGTGTTGGTAGATTTACATATGGTTATGACAACATCAATATTAGAGAGTGGGGCGAGGGCGCCCCACTGAGTATAGGCGCCTTTTGCTCTATCGGCTCTTCAATAAAAATTTTTTTAGGCGGTAATCATCGATCTGATTGGATAACTACATTCCCGTTTGGACATATTTATCAGCATGACTTAGGCGGCCAAAATATCACTGGGCATCCAGCAAGCAAGGGTGGGGTAGAAATCGGAAACGATGTGTGGATTGGTGAAGGCGCAACAATTATGTCTGGTATCAAGATTGGTAATGGTGCAATAATTGCTGCGAATGCTACTGTTACAAAAAATGTAGATCATTACTCAATTGCGGGTGGGAACCCAGCAAGTTTAATTAAAAAGCGTTTTAATGAAAAAATCATTGAACTTCTTCTTAAGCTCAGTTGGTGGGATTTGCCCCTAGAGAATATTAAAGTTGTGATGCCAATTCTTTCTGATGCCCCAAATATTGCGACTCTTAAAGCATTGCTTGAAATCTATAGGCAATAGTTTTCTGCATAAATAGTTAATTAGAATTTTGACCTTAGACTGCTAAAGAGATGACACGAACATTAGACCTTGGCTGCGGCCCTAGCCCAAAGAATCCCCTCAACTTAGATGAGATATATGGTGTCGATATTCGCGATGATAAAGAGGCAAAAATTTATAAGGCAGATTTAGCAGTTGAGGCGATACCGTTTGCAGATAATTACTTTGAATGTGTCAGCGCATTTGACTTTATTGAGCATATTCCTCGTGTGATATACGCTCCTCATCGTAGATTTAGTTTTGTAGAATTAATGAATGAGATTTATAGGGTCTTAGTTCCTGGCGGATTATTTTTATCGCTAACACCTGCGTTCCCACAAGAGTCAGCTTGGCGGGATCCAACCCATGTAAATATCATCACAGAGCAGACCTTCCCAAGATACTTTGATGATCAAAACCGATTGGCATCAATGTACGGTTTTAATGGTTATTTTCGTATTGAAAGTCAAACATGGGAGGGTGAGCACTTAAAAGTGGTAATGAGAAAACTTATTTTTCAGAATTAATTTTATTTATTTAATTTTTGAATCATGAAGGGCAGGTCGCTTTGTGGGTTTTGTTTTAACTCCCAATTAATTGCTTTTAACAAATTTGGTTTATTCTCGTAACCCGAAATGGTCGAGAGAAATAGCTCTCTGTAGCCTACATTTATACAGGCTTGTAGGTAACGTAACATCATTATTGGTTGAAAAATTCTCTCTACAATCTGATCTGAAAATTTAGTTAACTCAGCCTCAGGTATAAAAAGCGGAAGATTATCTGCGCTATGAAATCCTAGCATGTTGGTTCTTACTGCGCCAATTTGAAACGAGAATTTTTCTGCGACTTCAAGCGGTGCAAATTTAATACCTTCAGCTTCTAGTTGAGCTCTATATTTTGTACAAATAATCTCATCCTCAGGTTGATCCCGGCATATGCTTTTATCAATCCCCACTCCCAGTCTTGTTAACGCTTGAATAAGTCTCTGCGATCTTAAGCTAAAGCCCCCATTACCAACCCAGCCATCCAGCAAGGGGGCGCCAATATAGTCATATTTTAGAAATTCATCACTCCAATTTTGGGGGAAAAGAGGAAATCCATCCCATTGAATAATTAAGAAATGATCCTCCCTAACGTACTTTGGAATTTCATCAAGGACAATTGAGCCATAGTCATTATTGCTTACTAGCTTTGGAATCTCTATAAAGGTCGCGCCAGGGAAAAATGGCTCATCAGAAAAAGTGTAAATTTTTTGAATGCTTGGTAACTGCAGAGCCATATGGATTGCAATTGAGGCTAAATGCTTATTTTGATAGGTATCGATAATTACGGCGGCTAATTTTTTCATTTTTACAGTGAAGTCTAATTGTTTAAATTTTAACTAAGAAACGATTAGTAAGGTATGGTAGTTCATCTACAATTAGCACTATTGTCTTGGCTTGGTAACTTTGCCATCAACCATTTGGGTGCTAAATGTCTAGAGGTATTATTTCTATTTACTGGGGCGATGAATCTAAGTTGCCTGTTGATCGTCTCAAGCAATCTGTAAGAAAATTTCATCCTGAGTTGCCTCATGAAATTATTAAGGTAGAGGCGCCTAGTGGTGATGCAAGCAGCCTTAATAAAAAAGCCGCAATGCTTGATTTGTCGCCATTTGATGAAACACTATTTCTTGATCTAGACACTGTTGTCATGGGTCGATTAGATTTCGGTTTTGAAAAAGCAAAACAATTCGGAATGGCGCTGGCAATTTGTGAGGCACCATGGGGTAGGCGTTACCCTAAAATTTTTACTGGCGATGAGATTGAATACAATACGGGCGTTATCTTTTTTACAAAGCAAGCTAAGCCTGTATTTGATGAATGGCTAGAGCTTGCCCAAACAATTGATTCATCCATCATTGCCCTTAGCGATCAGGGTGTGTATACGATGCCAGCAAATGACCAAGGCTCTTTTGCTTTGGCTGTCGAGAAAACAGGCTTCAATCCATTCATCTTGCCCTTGAATTGGAATTTCAGGCCCATGTGGCATCGTAGTTTTTTCGGGCCAATCAAAATTTGGCATGACTATTCAGACCCGCCACCTTTTTTTGAAGAGTTAAATATTTACTATTCAAATAAAGACTCCATCATTCAGTATCACCAAGGTTAATTAATCCTATGGATAGCTTGCAAATCATTAGCACACCTGATTCTCTAAATGCAGCACTGGAAACTTGGTTTGTTCAGAATGAATTATTTGGTGGAGCGCCATATATTCTTGGCGTTGATCCCGAGAAATTAAAAGATTCAGCCGTTGTTTATTTGGAGCTCAATCAAATAAACGTAGATCTGATTCGTCATCTTAAATCCTTGGGTAATAAAGTCATTCTTTATCACATGGGCGGAGAAAGGCTTGATAAGGATATTTCAGCATATTCCGAATGTGATCTTGTGATTCGTAATTATTATTTCTCAAGCATTATTGGCGATGCTGAGCTTGGGGGAAAAGTTGTATGGGCACCCAACGGATTTAGGACTGGAGTTGGCCCACGAAATAAAACTGTTCTGAAGAAGGCTTCGCAGCGTCAGTGCCTCTCTGCATTTTTAGGATGGATTAATAACTCGGCATCTTATAACAATGAGCGTGCAAGCTTTGCTGGCCCAGCAGCTGCTTGTGGAGAGAATTTATATGTGATGCCATCCAATGGTTTTGCTGGGGGCTATAACGTTGGTTTGTACTCTGCCATTATGGAAGACAGTATTTTCGCGCCATGTCCTTCAGGCAACAATCCCGAAACGATTCGTCTTTATGATGCGCTGGAACTGGGATGTATTCCTATTTCACTTTCCCATGAGTTTTTGTTGTCTAAAGACGCATTGGGAATGATTGGCCCAATCCCATTTCCGATACTGGGCTCATGGGCAGAATTACCCCAATTTCTTGAGGCTATGAAAGCTAAGGCTATATCAAATCCCCTGGAAATATTGGATCTTCAGCAATCCTGTATCAATTGGTGGTCTGATTTTAAGAACGCAATTCAGAAAAAATTGCTAACCAAATTCAGGCTTTATAAGATCACTTCAGTAGGTTTGCTGTTCTGGTTTCTGGAAGCGTTAATATTGCCAGTATCCCTGCGCATCCGAGGAATATGGTTGGGTACCAGAGTCCAGCAAGGCCACTTCCCGATTGTTGGTTTAACCAAGCGACTGCTAATGGTAATAACCCCCCAATCCAGCCGGCAGCTAAATTATGTGGGAGTGTTGCGGCACTACTTCGATTTCTAGCTGGGAATAATTCTGCTAAAAGAGCGGTCTGGGGTCCAACAACTAGGGCGAGAGTCCAAGACAGCATGATTAGTATCGCTCCAATACCCAATATAGCATTTGATTGATTATCTTGAGCGTAGATATTGCCTAAGTAAAGTAGCAATTCAAATGCGGGGTAGGTGAATATGGCCCCAAGAATGATGCCTCCCACCACAATGCGTTTTCTGCCAATTTTGTCTGAGGCCCAACCCGCAAAGATGGTGAGTGGAAATAGCGCAATCGTTGAAAAAATGCTGAGTTTATCGACTATCTCACTATCAAGCTTGACGGTAGTTTTGAGAAAAATTGCCGCATAAACTTGGACGCAAAAGAATAGTATCGCTCCGCTTGAGGATACGCAGAAAAATAAAAGAAACATTCTTTTACGAATTTCTGGATCACGAAAATTATTAATTAACTGTGACTCTGTGCTGCCATTTTGCTTGGTGAGTTCAAGAAAGACGGGGGTCTCTTCTAATGACCTACGTATGTGGAAGGCAATTATTAGAAGCAGTAGGGAAATCCAAAATGGAACACGCCAGCCCCAGGATTGAAATTCTTCTGGCGAAAGCCATTGCCGTAAGAAGGCGATTTGCAAAGTCGATGCCAAAATTCCTAGCGGCCCCATTAGCTGAAGAAAGCTTGTTTTGAGCCCTCTATTTTCGTTACCAGCATTCTCTGTTAGATATACTGCGCCACCACCAATTTCACCTCCAGCAGAGAGGCCTTGGATCAAGCGTAAAGCAAGCAAAAGAATGGGAGCCCAGATGCCGACCTGTGCATGGGTTGGCAAAAATCCTACGCTGACAGTTGCCAGACCCATTAAGGCAATCGTGATCATAAAGACGGGCTTGCGGCCTATATGGTCACCTAATGATCCAAATAGGGCCGATCCGATGGGCCTAACCACCATTCCAACGCCAAAGGTTGCAAGACTTGCTAAAAGACCTGTATTGGGATCACTTGAAGGAAAAAATAATGGACCAAGAACAACCGCTAAGCTTGCGAAAGTAAGAAAGTCATACCACTCCAAGAAGGTCCCAAAGCAAGTAGCAATAGCTATTTTGCGATAGGCCTGCGCATCATTCTTGGGCTTCAAATGAGCCCTTTTATTCGAAATCTGTAGAAGACTCAATTAATGGAGTAGATAAATTCTTACTTGGTTTAACGCCAAGCTCACGCACCTTCTCAGCAGAGCGAATGAGATTGCCTTTGCCAGTCTTCAGTTTGCTAAAGGCATCGTGATAGCTAGTCTGGGCTTGATCTAAACGTTGACCCAATTTTTCAAGATCATCTACAAAACCTACAAATTTATCGTAGAGATTGCCACATTGTTTTGCGATCTCTAAAGCATTCCGATTTTGGTGATCCTGCCTCCATAAATGAGCGACAGTTCGTAATGTTGCCATCAAGGTACTTGGGCAAACCAACACAATATTTTTAGCAAGCGCCTCTTGATACAAATTCGGAGCAGTTTTCAGGGCCAATAAGAAAGCGGGCTCAATCGGAACGAACATGAGAACAAAGTCCACGGAACCTACGCCATAGAGAGAGCTGTAGTTCTTGCTTGATAACCCTTGGATATGTTGACGTAGTGATTGGATATGGGCGGCTAACTCACGCTCAGCAATGTCCGAGTCGCTTGTTTCAGCGTGTCTGGCATAAGCTGTTATGGACACCTTGCTATCAACCACCAAACTTCTGCCCTCGGGAAGTTTAATGACTACGTCAGGCTGTAAGCGCGAACCATCAGTTTGCGTATGGCTGTCCTGTACAACATATTCCTCGCCTTTACGCAGGCCTGATGACTCAAGAATAGACTCGAGTACTAGCTCACCCCAATTACCTTGGACTTTGGAGTCGCCCTTTAATGCTTGGGTTAAAGAGCGTGTTTCATCTGACATGCGTAGGTTGAGATTGGCTAGGCGCTCAATTTCGCTTTTAAGTGCAAAGCGCTCACGCGCTTCATTCCCATAAGAGTTATTGACCTGCTCTTTGAATTCGGTGAGCTTGGATTGTAATGGCTTTAAAAGAGCATCGAGGCTCGCTGCATTTTGTTCTGTAAAGCGCTTGGATTTATCCTCCAGAATTTCATTGGCCAAGTTTTTGAATTGGCTAGTGAGCGCCTCTTTAGCTTCATTGAGCGACTCAATACGCCCGAGTCCTTGCTTGCGTTCTGAATCGAGTTCCGCTTCAAGACGAATGGCATTTTGAAGTGCTTGATCACGTTCAGCCCTAAGACCTAGGGTTAATGCGCTCTCAGCTTCAACTTGAAGTTCTGCCCGTGCGAGGCTCGAGCGTAAATTGAGGGCATAAACCAAGAGGCCAGCACACAATCCCAGCGGCAAGCCAAACAACAGAAGAGAGCTTAGATCAAAAGTCACTAAGGTAAGGCTGATTATGCTTTAACTAATTTTTGCAGCTCGCCAGACTGAAACATTTCAGTCATGATGTCTGAGCCGCCAATGAATTCACCATTGATATAAAGCTGAGGAATGGTTGGCCAATTAGCAAATTCTTTAATACCTTGGCGAATTCCTGCATCTTCTAATACGTTCACGGTATGGAGTTTTTCAACGCCACTAGCGCGCAGAATATTGACTGCATTGCCAGAGAAGCCGCACTGAGGAAACTGCGCAGTTCCCTTCATAAACAATACAACGGGGTGGCTAGTAACGATTTCTTTAATTTGAGCTTGAGTGTCCATAAATTCTTTCTAGAAAAGCAATAAAGCGGTAAAAATGGTTTAGAAATACTATTGTTTCGATTTTAAGACTTTATGCAACAAAGGGGGGCTTGACGCCTTATTTCCTAGCGGACACCACGCGGTTATGGCCGGCCAAATCCTGATGGGCCTGAACGTCGCTAAATCCCCCTGCTTTCATCAGGCAGACTACAGCCTCTGACTGATCAAAGCCATGCTCGACTGCAATCAGGCCCATGGGTTTTAGGTGGTTTAAAGCCCCTTGAATGATGACTTTGAGGCAGGTAAGCCCGCTGGCATGATCCGTTAGGGCAGAAATGGGTTCAAAACGCAGGTCACCTTGAGTCAGATGAGGATCTTGGCTAGCAATATAAGGGGGATTGCTTAGGATCACGTCAAATAAAGCCTTCTCGTGCAAAGCCTCATACCAACTACCTTGCAAAAATTGCACACAAGACTCAAGGTTTAGCTGTTTGGCATTCGCCTTAGCAATGACTAATGCTTCAGCAGATTGATCTGTTGCGGTCACTATTGAACTTGGAGCCTCATTTGCAATCGCTAGTGCAATTGCTCCAGAGCCGGTTCCTAGATCAAGGACCTTGGGAGTAATAACCTCTTTTTCAATTTGCTTAATCTCACGCAGTCCAATTTCAACAAGTAGTTCAGTTTCTGGGCGCGGGATTAAAACACCCGGCGCAACTTGCAGCTCAATATTATGAAAACCACGTTTCCCAATGAGATAGGCAATCGGCTCACCTTGAAGTCGCCTGGATTCTAGTGTTTTCCACTCCTCAAGTGCTTGAGCATGAAGCTCCATATCGTCACGCGATAGCAGGGCAGAGCGTGGTAGTTGGTAGTGTTGATCGAGTACCTGAGCCATGAGTATTCGAGCTTCATTGGGTGGAAGTAGGGTGGCGCTCATTAACGAGCGCAGAGTTGCATCTATTCCCATGAAGATTTTACTTCTTGCTTAATTATCGCCAAGAGCGGCGAGTAATTCAGCTTGGTGCTCGGATGCAAGGGCATTGCAGAGGTCATTAATATCACCATCCATCATGGCATCGATCTTATAGAGTGTGAGATTAATTCGGTGATCAGTGATGCGACCCTGTGGAAAGTTGTACGTTCGAATACGGTCGCTACGATCGCCCGAACCAATGAGAGATTTTCTAGTTTGCGCTTCGAGCTGGTGTTTTTCACGTTCGCGTGCGTCCATGATTCGCGAGACCAATACTTTCATTGCCTGTTCACGGTTCCGATGTTGGCTGCGATCATCCTGACATTCCACTACAGTGCCGGTTGGCAAGTGGGTGATGCGTACTGCAGAGTCAGTCTTATTGATATGCTGCCCCCCTGCACCAGATGCACGGAAGGTGTCGATACGTAATTCAGCGGGATTGATTTTCACCGCCTCCAGTTCATCTGCTTCCGGCATGACTGCAACAGTGCAGGCTGACGTATGAATACGACCTTGGGTTTCGGTCTGAGGGACGCGTTGCACGCGATGGCCCCCAGACTCAAATTTCAGGCGTGAATAAACAGATTGACCCACTAGGCGAAGGACAATCTCTTTGTATCCCCCTAAGTCTGATTCAGCAGCGCTGACTATTTCTACTTTCCAGCCTTGACGCTCTGCAAAGCGGGTATACATGCGTAGAAGATCGCCGGCAAAGAGCGCGCTTTCATCCCCACCAGTACCCGCCCGAATCTCTAAGAACACATTGCGCTCGTCGTTTTCATCTTTGGGTAGAAGCAGTTTCTGTAGAGTACTCTCAAGCTCTTCCATAGTTGCCTGAGCCTGCTTTTGCTCTTCATCTGCAAAATCCTTCATTTCAGGATCTTTACGCATCTCTTCTGCGGCTTGTGCATCTGCCTCAGCCTGCTTATACAAGCCAAATTGCTCAACGACGGTAGCGATATCAGAGTGCTCACGCGTGAGTTTCCGATAAGCATCCATATCTTTGGTTGCTTCTTCAGATGTTAAAAGGGAATTAAGTTCGGCTAAGCGCGTGTCTAGATGATCTAGCTTAGCCCGCATGCTGGGCTTCATCTAATGGTCTTCTGATTTTGAGTGTGAGGCAAATAGTTTAGGTAATAACTTGATTAAGGCATCGCGCTCTGCGCCGTTGGAGTGCTGTAATGCATGGAGCGAGCCATGTAAGAATTTATTGGTAAGACCTTGTGCCATGGCATTTAGAACTTCCTGTGGATCATCGCCACGCATCAAACGTTTCATCGCACGTTCTAACTCAAGTTGTCTTAAGCGTTCACCTTGTTGCTGAATATCCTGAATCAACGGAACCGCATTGCGACCTTGCATCCAATGCATAAAATTACCAACTCGATCTTCAATGATTGCTTCAGCTTGACTTACAGCAGCTTGGCGCAAACTTGCGCCTGTTTGAATCATCACGCCAAGATCGTCAACAGTATAGAGATACACGTCATCAAGCCTGGAAATTTCTGGTTCGAAGTCGCGTGGGACTGCTAAATCAATCATCACCATCGGTTTATGTCGACGCTGCTTCAGAGCGCTCTCCACCATGCCAAGACCAATGATCGGCAAGGACGAGGCGGTGCTCGACACGATGATGTCAAATTCATGTAAGCGGCCAGGAAGCTCAGAAAGCTTGAATGATTCTGCTTGAGTTCCTTGATCAGCAATAGCATCTGCCAACTCTTGGCCACGCTCGATTGTACGATTAGCAATGGCAACATTTTTTGGTTTACGGGCAACAAAGTGCGTTGCACACAAGGCGATCATTTCACCTGCGCCAATGAACAGAATTTTTTGATTAGAAATTTTTTCAAAAATACGTTCAGAAAGTCGCACCGATGCTGCGGCCATGGAAATCGAATGCGCGCCAATTTCAGTTGATCCGCGAACTTCTTTCGCAACTGCAAATGTTTTCTGAAATAACTGATTAAGGTAGGTTCCTAAAACACCTGCATCATTTGCGGTGCGAACTGCATCTTTCATTTGTCCCAAGATTTGGGTTTCACCAATCACCATTGAATCTAAACCGCACGCAACTCTGAAGGCGTGACGAACAGCATCCGATTGTGGGAGGGAGTAAATGTGTGGCTCAAGACTGCTTGGAGCGAGTTGCTGGGTTTTTGCTAGCCAATCAAAAGTCGCTTCATGCAAAATGCTGGCCGCATCAGCATCGTTAGCTGCGCAGTAGACTTCGGTGCGGTTGCAGGTTGACAGGATGGTCGCTTCAGGCAGGCCGGATTGATTCGCCCCCAGCAAATGTTGGCGGAGATCGTGCAACGCTTCTTGAAGAAATTCAGGGTCAAAGGCGACCTTTTCCCGAATGGCGACCGGCGCTGTGTGATGATTGATGCCGAGTGTCAACAACTTCATAATGGTGATTATAGATTTGATGACATCATTAATGGGGGTGAGAATGGGGTTTTTGGCTTTTCTGCTAATTGGGGGTGCATCCGGGGCTTTTGCCTGGATCTTTTACCCTGGGTTAGCCAAGGGCTCTCAGAGCTCAAGCGTCAGGGGATTGCTCATCAGCGTATTACTGGGCTTTGCCGCAGCAGCTGGAGGCTCGTATTTAGGCCAATATATGGGGTTCTTTCAATCGGGCCAAATGTTGGAGTGGCTGGTAGCCATCTTCGCTGCCTGCACTATAGGGTGGATCTATACCGGTTTAGCTAAATAAATCATCTTGTGAGTTTTTTATAGGGGTCTTTTCAGAAGATCGAACCCATTGAATGGGTTCAAGGCCATGCGCTTGCAGCCAATGATTTGTTTTCGTGAAGTGCATGCAACTGCGCGCTGTACCGGGTTCTAAAAAGGGCCTATCTGTCTTATAGACTCCTAAGCCAGATGGATGTGAGGATTGCAAGATCAGTTGGTCTTGTCCCGGCTCTATCAGGTCTTTCTTAGATTGAGCATGCCCTCCCCAAAGTAGCCAAACTAAGGATGGCTTCTTGAACGCTAGCTTAGAGATAAGGTGATCAATGAAGGTTTTCCACCCCAGATTGGTATGACTACCAGCCTGTCCTAACCTGACGCTGAGAGCAGTGTTAAGTAGGAGTGCTCCTTGATTGGCCCAATCATGTAAGTCACCATGGGGTAGGGGGCCAAAACCCTCAAGAGCTAATGCTTTGCTGATGTTGCGGAGAGAGCTTGGAAACTCACGAGAATTTATTGGAATGCTTGCGGGGATGGAAAATGCAAGGCCCTGCGCAAGTCCTGGAGAGTGATACGGGTCTTGCCCAATAATCACCACCTTCACTGAATCAACCGGGGTTAACGCAAGTGCTTTGAAAAAATTCTGTGGCTCAGGGCGGACACTTTCGAAGTCAGAATTTAAGACAGCTTGAATATTGTTCTCTAATTTACCCCAGGCAGGAGAATCAAAATAGTCGCCTAATAGTTTGCGCCAATCTTGTGGGATATCGTCTTTAGAAAAAGAGGGCATTTACTTGTAGTTACTGCCCACTGCAGTAAGCTCATATTGTATTGGTAGCTGAGCCGACTCTAATACCAAAATACGCTCATGCTCAAGATCATCGCGATAGAAAGAGAGGTTGATTGATTGACCCTCTGAGAGGGTGCCGAGGACCTTATCCCAGCGATTGCTTGTCACGCGTTGGCCATTGATGCTAGCAAGTAAATCACCTGCTGCGAGACCTGCTGCTTGTGCTGCTCCACCATCCAATACATGAGTAACTTTGAGCCAGCCATTGGTTTCTGTATGGCGCAAACCTAACTGCAGCTTGATTCTTTCAAGTTTAGTTTGTATTTTTGGCTTTACTGAAATGAGTTTGGAAGTAATCCATTTTTGGACTGGAATATCTTCAATACCAAAGATATAGCGAGACTTGAAGTCGTTCCATATTTTGCTAAAGCCATCCCCAAGTAAATCCTTAATCAAAATGTCTAAGCCGTTCTCGGTAATGCCATCAAGCGTTACCCCATGCTTTTGCCAAATCAAGCGCATCAGATCGTCTAAAGATTTTTTATTCTTTGAGTAGGTGCGGATTTGTAGGTCTAGACCCAAGGCGATAAGGGCGCCTTTGCCGTAATAGCTTACGACTGCATTGGGAGTATTTTCATCGGCTTGGTAATACTTGGTCCAGGCATCAAAAGAGCTATCAGCTATGCTCTGCTTTAATCTTCCTGGCCCACGCAAGACACCATTCCAATTATCAGCAAGTAATTTGAGATAGGCGCTCAAATCAATCCGTTTGCTGCGCAAGAGTTGTAGATCATCGTAGTAACTGGTGAAACCTTCAAAGATCCATAGCAAGCGTGTGTGATTTCTATTGCCCAGATCATATGGCTGGAAAGCCTTTGGTTGAATACGCTTTACCAACCATGCGTGGAAATACTCATGGCTACATAAGCCTAAGAATTCGCGATAGCTAGATTCATCTAAAGGGATATTTTTCTGTGGAATTTGATCGCGACGGCATAGCAATGCGGTGCTATTGCGGTGTTCAAGACCACCATATCCATTTAAAACGGTATTCACTAAGAAGAGATAGCTGGTAAATGGCGCCTGTTTTGTTTTAGGTTCAAAAAGGTTGATGGTGCAAGAACAAATAGCCTGTAAGTCAGCGGCTAAACGTGCTGCATCGATTGGATGCAGACATCCTTGAACTGCCATGCTGTGCGCCGTATTGTTTGATGTCCAGCGCACCACCTGAAACTCCCCCATTGCTACTGGATGGTCAATGAGGTCATCATAGTTTTGAGCAAGATAAAACCCAAAACCGCGCGTGTCTGTTTTGACTACTCTTAGACTAGTTTGCACTGACCAGTGATCTGAGTATGCCGTTTCTGGCGCAGTAATTGCTAGAGAGCATGGAAGAGCTTCTTGACCCTTAACGATGAGGCAAAGACTAGTTGCATTAAAGAATGCGCGCTCAGTATCGAGATAGGCCGCACGCACAGAGTTATCAAAAGCATAAATTGTTGTGAGGATTTCCACACCACCTTCTAGTGGCGGTAGTTGCCAGTGATCGTTATCAATTCGATCTAAAGCAATTTTTTTCTTTGTTGATCCTGCAGTAAAGGCCTCAATCTTTTCAATCTGTTTTGAAAAGTCGCGAATCAGATAGCTACCAGGTATCCACGCCGGCATTTGAACAATCTGCCCCTTAGGATCTGGATTGGCAATATGCAGCTTTACTTCAAAGCGATGACCATGCAAGTCTGCAGGCCATACGGTGTATTGGATTGCTGGCAGGTCTGTAGTGTTCATAGGCTTATTTCAGTGAGGCAAATTTCTTTTCAATATCGGTGATCTGAGCGGCGCCAGGAAAGCGGCTACCGTCAGTAAAAAAGAGAGTAGGGGTGCCAGTAATGCCATAGCTTTTTGCAAATGCTAGGTTTTTATCTAAGGGAGTGCTGCAGTCAGTTTTTCCGCTAGGGGCTACACCGTTGACCATCCAGTCTATATAGGTTTTATTGGGGTCGGAGGAGCACCAAATTTGTTTCGCTTTGAGGCTTGAGTCGGCAGACAGTATGGGGATGAGATAGGTATAAATGGTGACATTATCCAATTGCTGAAGCGATTTCTCGAGGCGCTTGCAGTAGCCGCAGTTCGGATCAGAAAAGATGGCTAATTGACGATTGCCATTGCCACGGACAGTCTTGAAAGCATTAGCTTGATTAAGGTCGCTCCATTTAATTCGGTTGAGATCTGCCTGCCTTTGTTCAGTCATGTTTTTACCGGTAGCAAGCTCAATAATTTCGCCTTGAAATAAGTATTTTGCTGAACTATCGGTGTAGAAAATTTCATTGCCAACTAGCACCTCATATAGCCCCGATACCGGCGCCGGAGTAACGCTGCGTACTTTTGCGCTGCCACCTAATTTTTTCTGTATATCTAATTTGAGTTGTTGATCTACTTGCGCTTGCGCGACTTCTGTAAAAAGAAGGGTAGTGCAGAGTAATCCAACAACAAATGAGGCTGCCGATAAAAATTTAGTCAAAATCAATTTCTCCTAATGCCCGTTCAATAAGGCGCTGTTTAATGAAGTGACTTTTATTAACCAGTCCAAGCCCCCAATTACGCAACTGTTTTTCTGTGTTGCTACCGCCTGAAAATAATTTCTTCAGCTTATCAGTGACCCATAAAAGCGCACTAGTGTCGCCTTGTCGCTGGCGTTCATAGCGGCGCAATAAGGCGAGATCATTTAATGAGCGAAAGGATTCACGCTTACTCAAGATATTGAGTAGCACAGCCACATCCCGAAGACCCAAGTTCAGGCCTTGCCCTGCTAAGGGATGCATTACATGGGCCGCATCCCCAATCAGTGCAACCTTTGGGTTAGCCTCGGGACCAATGAAGCGAGCAGCTCGAATTTTTCTTAAAGGAAATGCAGCAGGAGTGGAGTTCAGTGTGAGCTCGCCAAGTTGCTTTTCTATTGCGCCATTGGCAATAGATGAGAAGCGGTCTAACCACTGCGACTGATTAAGCTTTAATAGTTCTGCTGCATGCTCAGTCGAAGTTGACCATACCATCGAGACTTGCTTGTTTGGTAAAGGGAGCATTGCAACAATATCTCCGCCTGGCAGAAACCACTGGAAGGCAGTTTCAAGGTGAGGGTAAGTACACATCCAGTTAGCTACTACTGCGCTTTGTGAATAACTCTCTTCGCTAAAAGAAACCCCAATCGAATCGCGGATTGGTGAGTTCGCACCATCAGCAGCAATCACAAGCTGCGCGTGAATAGCACCACCACTTTTTAAGTGCAGAGTATTTCCATTGGCATCAATATCAATTTTTTCAACAGCATCGGCAATACGCTCCAATTTATTTTGGAAGCGTGCAGCTTGGTCAAGTGTATGTTCAATTAAATTCGACTCTCCAATCCACGCAAGTTGAGGTGTACCAGCCTCGAATGCAGATAGATGGAGCTGATCATTTTTTTCGCCGCGATCCCCATAGATACGCATGTCTCGCACCGCCTGAAGACGGCCGTGGTCAAGAGCATCCCAAATTTGCAAATGGGCCAGTAGTTTTTGGGTACTTGGTGAAAAAGCATAAATTCTTTGACCCCATTGATAGCCTTGAGGGTTAGGAACTGCCAGACCTAAATCGGGGGCGATCTCAACCGTGTTTAAGCCTAGCTGGGCTAAACCAAGCGCGCAAGCCTTGCCAACAATGCCTCCCCCTACAACAACGACATCCACAGGACGAGTTTGCGAGGGATTTCTGGGGTTTATGGGGCGGGGGTTTGAATGAGCTTCTGCCATAACTCGATGATATCGAAACCAGCCCCTTTACAATATCGTTATGTCTTTGAAATGTGGCATCGTCGGCCTGCCTAACGTCGGCAAATCTACCCTCTTTAATGCGCTTACCAAGGCTGGGATCGCAGCAGAAAACTATCCTTTCTGCACGATCGAGCCTAATGTGGGCGTTGTTGAGGTTCCTGACCCCCGTCTAGCCGCCTTGGCTGAGATTGTGAGGCCTGAGCGCATCCTGCCAGCTGCAGTCGAATTTGTCGATATTGCGGGCTTGGTAGCTGGCGCCTCCAAAGGAGAGGGGCTTGGAAACCAATTCCTAGCCAATATTCGGGAAACGGACGCAATTACCCATGTGGTACGCTGTTTTGAGGATCCGAACGTGATCCACGTTGCTGGGAAGATTGATCCTATTGCAGATATTGGTGTTATTGACACCGAGTTGGCTTTATCGGATTTAGCGACAGTTGAGAAAACGCTTAATCGTTCTAGCAAGGCCGCAAAGTCTGGAAACGATAAAGAGGCTGCTGCATTAGTTGCGGTATTGACTAAAGTGCAAGCCCATCTAGATTCAGCCCTACCAGTGCGAAGCTTAAATTTAAGTGACGATGAAAAATTGCTAATTAAGCCTCTTTGCTTAATTACTGCCAAGCCTGCAATGTACGTAGCCAATGTTAAAGAAGATGGTTTTGAAAATAATCCTCATCTTGATGCAGTTAAGCAGCATGCTGCCAAAGAGAATGCGCCTGTAGTTGCAGTATGTGCCGCCATTGAAGCGGAAATTGCAGATTTAGATGATGCTGATAAAACAGAATTCTTGGCCGATCTAGGGATGGCTGAGCCAGGATTAGATCGCGTGATTAGAGCGGGTTACGCCTTACTAGGCTTGCATACTTATTTCACTGCAGGTGTAAAAGAGGTTCGTGCTTGGACTATCCACCAAGGTGATACAGCTCCACAGGCAGCTGGTGTAATTCATACAGACTTTGAGCGCGGCTTTATTCGTGCGCAAACCATTTCTTATGATGACTTCATTCAATTTAAGGGTGAGTCAGGCGCTAAAGAAGCTGGCAAGATGCGCGCCGAAGGCAAAGAGTATATAGTGAAGGACGGGGATGTGTTGAATTTCTTATTCAACGTTTAACAAAGCAAACATTCGCTAGCGACTCAATAAAAAAGCTCTTTTTCAAGAGCTTTTTTATTGGTAAATTTCAAATTACTTTAGAAAAACAGCTGACCAAGAGCGGCACCAGGGTCAGCAGAGCGCATGAACGCCTCACCAACTAGGAACGCATTGATCTGATTGTCTCGCATGAGTTGAACATCGGCACGATTCAATATTCCAGATTCGGTAACCAAAGTTTTATTATTTGGCGCCGCAGATAGAAGTGAAAGAGTTGTTTGTAATGTCACCTCAAACGTCTTGAGATTACGATTATTAATACCTAGTAATGATGTTTTGAGTTCGAGTGCTTGCTCTAACTCAGTACCATCATGTACTTCTACCAATACATCTAGGCCCAGTTCGTGAGCACAAGCCTCAAGCTCTTTCATTTGATTGAGCTCTAGGCAGGCTACGATTAATAAAATTGCATCCGCACCAATGGCACGTGCTTCATAGATTTGATAAGGGTCTATGGTGAAATCTTTACGTAAAACAGGAATGCTGCAAGCAGCACGTGCTTGTTGCAGGTAGGTATTGCTACCTTGAAAGTAATCGACGTCAGTTAGAACCGATAAGCAAGCAGCGCCATGTTTTTCATAGGACCGTGCAATTTCTGCGGGAATGAAATTCTCGCGCAGAATGCCCTTGCTTGGACTAGCTTTTTTGATTTCGGTAATAACGCCCGGTTTACCTTCCGCAATTTTTTGCTCAATCGAGCGAATGAAGCCTCTCGGCTTTAGAGCGGAATCTTGGTTGTTTGCTTGCGCTTTCTCACGTTGATTTGCAAGAGAAAGTTGTTTCAGGTTATGCGCAATCTCAATCTTTTTGGTCGCAACAATTTTTTCGAGAATATCGCTCATGAATAGTAATTTATTTAGCTTGTGTTGCAGTGACAAAGGCGTTTAATTTTTGACGGGCAGCCCCAGATGCAATAGCTGCTTTAGCTTTAGCAATACCACTGGCAATATCGGGGGTAACGCCTGCTACGTATAGGGTAGCGCCTGCATTTAAACAGACAATGTCACTTGCAGCGCTGGGCTTGTTATCAATCACATCTAAAACAATCTGCTTGGATTCTTCCGCATTGGCAACCTTAAAGCTGATGGTCGGAGCAGTATTTAAACCAAAGTCTTTCGGATGAATTTCATACTCACGAACAGTGCCGTACTTGAGTTCCCCTACGAGCGTGGAGCCTTCGAGTGAAATTTCATCGAGGCCGTCACGCCCATAAACCACTAAAGCATGCTCCATGCCTAGCGCTTGTAATACACGGGCCTGAATGCCAACTAAATCAGGATGAAATACGCCCATTAAAATACGTTTAGCGTCAGCCGGATTGGTTAGTGGTCCCAAGATATTAAAAATAGTGCGCACACCCAGTTGCTTGCGTATAGGCACAACATTTTTCATTGCCGGGTGGTGGTTAGGGGCAAACATGAAGCCAGCACCCACTGTAGAGATGCACTGGGCAACTTGTTCTGCAGAAAGCGCAAGATTGACGCCTAACGCTTCCAGTACGTCAGCACTTCCGGACTTGCTGCTAACGCTGCGATTACCATGTTTGGCAATTTTTGCGCCAGCTGCTGCAGCAACAAACATCGCCGCAGTCGAGATATTAAAGGTATGGGCGCCATCGCCACCGGTGCCTACTACATCAACTAAATGAGTACGGTCTTCGACGTCTACGGAGGTTGCGAACTCACGCATCACTTGTGCGGCAGCTGCGATTTCGCCAACAGTTTCTTTCTTGGTGCGCAATGCCACCAAGAGACCTGCTACCAATTCAGGCGACATTTCACCGCTCATGATGAGGCGCATCATAGCTGTCATTTCATCATGAAAGAGTTCGCGATGTTCTATGCAGCGCTGTAGCGCTTCTTGAGGAGTGATTGACATGTGGCTTTAGGTAGCTTGACTACTTATTTTGTAAAAAATTCTTGAGTAAGGCATGGCCATGCTCGGAGAGAATCGATTCGGGGTGGAACTGAACACCTTCAACTGCCAGCTCTTTATGGCGCACGCCCATGATTTCACCATCAGAGGAGGTCGCAGTGACTTCCAAGCAATCTGGCAAAGAGCTTTTCTCAATGGCTAGAGAGTGATAGCGCGTAACCTTAAATGGGTCAGGGCAAGCTTTTAAATACGCCGACGCCAGTGTGATGAATGCTATCTGTCTTGCCATGCATTACTTTCTGGGCTCGAATGACTTTACCGCCAAAGGCCTCACCAATAGCTTGATGTCCAAGACACACACCTAGGATTGGAATCTTGCCAGCATATTGTTTAATAGTTGCTACAGAAATTCCTGCTTCAGCTGGGCTACATGGACCTGGTGAAATGCAAATGCGCGCAGGATTCAATTTTGCAATTTCTGCAACTGTAATTTCATCATTTCGGAATACTTTGACCTCTTCACCTAGTTCTGCAAAGTATTGCACGAGGTTATAGGTAAAGGAGTCGTAGTTATCAATCATTAGGAGCATCGAGTCCTCCTTGTACTAACTCAGCTGCGGTTAAGACTGCACGTGCTTTTACCTCAGTCTCCTTCCATTCTGCTGTCGGATCTGAGTCTGCAACAACACCAGCACCAGCCTGAGAGTGCAATATGCCATTACGTATTACACCAGTGCGAATTGCAATCGCCACATCCATGTCGCCTGAGAAAGAGAGGTAGCCTACTGCACCACCATAGACGCCACGCTTCACAATTTCCATCTCATCAATGATTTCCATTGCCCGAATTTTTGGGGCTCCGGAGAGGGTTCCTGCAGGGAAGGTGGCGCGTAGCACGTCCATATTGCTCATATTATCTAAAAGATCGCCCTCTACTGAACTCACGATGTGCTGCACGTGAGAGTATTTCTCAATGGACATTGAGTCAGTCACTTTGACAGATCCTGTTTTAGCGATGCGCCCTACATCATTACGGGCAAGGTCAATCAGCATCACGTGTTCAGCAATCTCTTTCGGGTCTGCTAAGAGTTCTTTAGCTAGACGCTCATCTTCCTCTGGGTTGCTACCGCGGGGACGCGTGCCAGCCAGCGGACGAATAGTCACAATTTTCTCAGCAGCCCGTTTTTCTTGGCGCACTAAGATTTCTGGGGAGGAGCCCACAATCTGTAGGTCGCCAAAATCATAGAAGTACATATAGGGCGATGGATTCAAAGATCGTAAAGCCCGGTATAAGGCGAGCGGTGAATCAGTAAACGGCTTGCTAATGCGCTGCCCTATGACTACCTGCATACAATCGCCAGCCAAAATGTATTCCTTGGTTCTGCGAACTGCATCCTCAAAATCTACCGATTTAAACTTACGAATCAGCTCTGTCTTAGTGCTAGCCAATGAAGGCGGCACGCTGACTGGTTTACTAAGGCAGGTGAGTAATTCTTTTAAGCGTGCCTGCGCTTTTTCAAAGCCATCAGAGATGCTTGGATCAGCATAGACAATAAAATAAATTTTGCCTGCAACGTTATCAATGACGGCTAACTCTTCAGTGAGCATGAGCTGAATATCAGGTACACCTAGTTCATCTGGTAAATCATGTTTAGCAAGACGCGATTCGATATAGCGAACGGTATCGTAGCCAAAATAACCAGCTAAGCCACCACAAAAACGCGGTAGACCAGACTCAACTGCAACCTTAAAACGCTTGAAATAGGCATCTACAAAGTCGAGCGGATTATCGTTGTTAGTCTCAACTACTTTTTCATCCGTTACCACTTCATTGATGGGGTTGGTAGGAGTCCCTACGGTACGAATAATGGTTCTGGCGGGCAGGCCAATAAAGGAGAAGCGCCCAAACCGCTCGCCTCCAAGAACTGATTCCAAAAGGTAGGTATTTTTTTTGCCAAAAGCTTGACTTAACTTCACATAGAGGGACAGCGGGGTTTCTAAATCGGCCAATACCTCTTTCACTAAAGGAATGCGATTGAAACCTTGTTTGGCTAGTGCATTAAATTCTTCGCGCTGCATTAGGCTTTTCCTGACCTTCCCAATTCTGTGCGCATTGCGTCAATGACTTGAGCGTAATTTTCTTTTCCGAAAATAGCCGAGCCTGCAACAAAAGTATCTGCACCTGCTTGAGCAACTTGTGCAATGTTATCGACCTTAATTCCACCATCAACTTCAAGACGAATATGACGGCCAGTTTCAGCTTCATAGCGATCTAAGCGGGCGCGTACTTGAGCAATCTTTTGCAAGGTGCTAGGAATAAATGATTGACCACCAAAGCCAGGATTGACAGACATCAGCAGAACTAAATCAAGCAACTCAAGAGTGTGATCTAAATGATCAAGTGGGGTTGCTGGATTAAAAACTAACCCGGCTTGACAGCCTTGATCACGAATTAAATTTAATGTGCGATTCACGTGAGGACTCGCCTCTGGATGAAAGCTAATGAGATTAGCGCCAGCTTTTGCAAAGTCAGGAACGATGCGATCCACTGGTTCAATCATTAAGTGAACATCGATGACGGCAGGTTTTCCGTCTTTACTCGCGTAAGGGCGAATAGCCTCACAAACCAAGGGGCCAATTGTGAGGTTAGGGACGTAATGGTTATCCATCACATCGAAGTGAATCCAGTCTGCGCCGGCTACTAAAACATCCTGCACTTCCTTGCCTAAACAGGCAAAGTCAGCTGACAAAATAGAGGGGGCAATCAAAAATTGATGATTTGATGGTGTTTTTTGGCTTTCCATCCCTAGATTCTAGCTTGCAGTTGACCTTAGGATGGAGCAGAATTCGAGCATGAACCCCCATGAAATCAGCATTACGGTTAAGACCCAGTATCTTCCAGACCAATCTGACCCAGATAATCGCCAATTTGCCTTTGCCTATACGGTAACGATCCGCAATACAGGATCGGCCAGCATTCAGCTGATTGCCCGCCATTGGTTCATTACGGATGGGGATAACGATGTCCAAGAGGTAAAAGGTCTGGGGGTGGTTGGACAGCAGCCCCTATTGCGCTCCGGGGAGCATTTTGAGTACACCAGTTGGGCTACCCTCCCAACGCCGGCTGGCACGATGCGTGGTGAGTATTTTTGTGTCACGGAAGAGGCGCAGTTCTTTCAGGCCCCAATTCCAGAATTTGCCTTGGTCATGCCGCGCACGCTGCACTAAGCGTGGTGGACTAAGCGCTGGAAATTATTTTTTGCCTTTACCGGTCCACAAGACAATAAACAATAGGAGCCCCAAGGCAATAGCGCCTTCAATGACAAACAGTAGCATTGGGTATTCATCGAGTAAATTGGCAATCATGATTTCTAAATTTAAATTGTTTCAAGTAAGTGTATTCGCTATTGTCTTTGCCAGCTTGCTTGTTGCCTGTTCCACTCCTCCCACGCGCGGAACAGGGTATCGATCTAATAGCTCGGGCGCTGCACCTTCTACCTATAGCTCATCGATTGCCAGTTTTAGTGCCGTCTCATGGCAGGCGCTACCTGGTTGGCAGGAGGATGATCTAACCCAAGCATGGCCAGCATGGCTCAAGAGTTGCGATGCCTTGCGTAGGCGTAGTAGCGAAGTGAATTGGCGTCAGGTCTGCGCGCAGGCTACAAGCCTCTCAGGCCGTGATGAGCAGGCTATTCGCCGATATTTTGAGAATTATTTTCAGGCATATGAAATTCGAAATAACTCTGGAAGTGAGACAGGACTGGTCACTGGTTATTACGAGCCTGTGATGAATGGATCATTAATGCGTTCAAGCGTTTATAGCGTACCGCTTTACGCTTATCCAAACGCTTGGAAAAAAATGAAACCGAACCCAAGCCCAACCCGAGCTGACTTAATAGCTTCGGGCATACTGAAAGGGTCTGAAATCGCCTGGGTGCAAGACCCTGTAGCTGCTGCATTTATGCAAATACAAGGCTCAGGAAAAATTCGTCTTGAAGATGGGCGCGTAATGCGTTTAGGCTTTGCGGGAACTAATGATCAACCATTTAAATCATTTGCTCAGTGGCTTCTAGATCATAAAGAGATCACCCGCAGTGAAGCTACGATGCAAGGTATTTCGCAATGGGCAAGGCGTAATCCCGATCGCGTCAACGAGATGCTCAATGCCAACCCTCGCTTTGTATTTTTTAAAGAGCTGCCGGGTAATATGGAGGCAGATTTAGGTCCTAATGGTGCACTAGGCGTGCCCTTGACTGCTGAGCGCAGTATTGCAATTGATCTACAGGCAATGCCCTTGGGCGCCCCAGTATTTTTAGCTACAACTAAGCCATTAAGTACTCAGCCATTACAGAAACTCGTTATGGCGCAAGATACTGGCAAGGCCATTGTGGGGGGTGTCAGAGCTGATTACTATTGGGGATCAGGTGAGGCTGCCGGGGAAATGGCCGGGCGCATGAAACAAAATGGCAAGATGTGGCTATTGCTGCCCCGTTGATGAACGATACATTAGAAAGAAATCTATGAGCTACAGAACAATTTTGACTGAAGTTGAGGGCAAGGTTGCCACTATCACTTTGAATCGTCCTGAGGTGCTCAATGCGCTTAATGATGAATTAATGGATGAGCTCGGTGCGGCCTTGCTAGCGTTTGATGCTGATGACAATATTGGTTGCATCATCGTTACTGGCAGTGAGAAAGCATTTGCAGCAGGCGCTGACATAGCATCAATGGCAAAGCGTAGCTTGCAAGATGTATATCGCCATAATTTTATTTCTCGCAATTGGGAGCATATGCGGCAAGTTCGTAAGCCCGTGATTGCTGCGGTGTCAGGATATGCGTTGGGTGGTGGCTGTGAGTTGGCAATGATGTGTGACACCATCATGGCGGCTGATAACGCAAAGTTTGCGCAACCAGAAATAAAGTTAGGCATTATTCCCGGAGCGGGAGGCACCCAACGTTTGCCACGTGCAGTATCGAAAGCGAAGGCAATGGATTTGGCTTTAACGGGCCGCATGATGGATGCTGTAGAAGCAGAGCGCGCAGGCTTGGTGGCGCGAATATTTCCAAAGGCAGATTTATTGAAGGAAGTAAAAGCAATTGCTAAGGACATTGCAGATATGCCTTTACTGACTGCCATGATGACAAAAGAAGCGGTAAATACCGCTTACGAAACTACGCTTTCAGAAGGAATTCATTTCGAGCGTCGTTTGTTTCATGCTTGCTTTGCTACAAATGATCAAAAAGAGGGTATGGCAGCGTTTATGGAAAAACGCCCTGCCAAATTTACGAACTCTTAATTTGCCTAATTTTTTTCTAGGTAGCGTTGAGCTAGTTTGACCCAGTAACTCACGCCTACCGGTATCAAGGCGTCATTGAAGTCATAGGAGGGGTTGTGTAGGTGGCATGGCCCCATACCGTGACCTACCGAGCGATGATCTCCATCCCCATTGCCTAAAAAGACATAACAACCAGGCTTTTCAAGCAACATGAATGCAAAGTCTTCCGCACCCATAGTTGGATCAATAGAGGTGTCAACATTTTGCTTGCCAACTAATTCACTCATTACTTCACTGGCAAATTCAACTTCAATTTCATGATTGATTAATGGTGGATAGTTTCTGGAAAAGCGAATTTCCGCTTGGCAATCAAATGCACTGGCAACACTATGGGCAATTTCTCTTAAGCGTTGCTCAATCAAGTCTAATACTTCAAGCGTAAATGTACGTACGGTGCCGCCAATAAAAGCGCTATCGGGGATAACATTGCTGGTCTCCCCCGCATGAAATTGAGTAACAGATAGAACAGCTGCATCTACTGGGCGCTTATTGCGTGTAATGATGCTCTGCAGCGCCAGCACCACTTGTGCTCCAGTTAATACGGGATCAGCACTGTTGTGGGGAAGGGCGGCGTGACCACCTCTACCGGTAATGGTGATTTCAAAAGCATTGCTCGATGCCATCATCGGGCCTGCTGTCACACCAAAATGACCCTCTCCTAAGCCTGGCCAGTTATGGAGCCCAAATACGGCATCGCAAGGAAACTGTGTGAAGAGGCCATCTTTAATCATTTCGCGAGCGCCAGCACCACCTTCTTCAGCTGGTTGAAAAATAAAAATCACCGTACCCTTAAAGTCACGATTATTTGATAAATACTGCGCAGCTCCCAAGAGCATTGCGGTGTGACCATCATGCCCGCAAGCATGCATTTTTCCTGGATTAAGTGATGCGTGTGCGAAGTTATTGTGTTCTTGAAGTGGTAGTGCATCCATGTCAGCCCGCAAGCCAATCATCTTGCCTGGTCCTAAATCTCCATCTAGGCGACCAACAACTCCCGTTTTACCCATGCCACGAAAAACAGAGATCCCCCAGCTTGATAGTGCTTCCGCAACTAAATCAGCCGTACGGTTTTCTTCGAAACGCAATTCAGGATGAGCATGAATATTGCGTCGAATATCTTGGATCGCTTCTGTGGATTCAATAATTTCTGGAAGTAAATGCATACCTTCATCTTATCTGAAAGTAACCTGAGACGCACTCTAGTTGGCGTTTACAGGGGAATTACAGTGATGAATTAAGTGTTATTACTAGGTAGTTGAATGTGCTTTGCAGCAAATTGAAGTGCTTCAAGTGAATAAGGACTGTTTTCGGACTTTTTAAGTGCCTGCGTTAGCTCAGGAATGAGGCCTAAAAAAGGTGCAGCAATTTTAGATTGAAGCGTCTGAATGTTTTCCGTCAGTAAGGGCATCTCTTGGGACAGGGTATTGCCGATCCAGCCAGCAATGTTTAGCTTGCGCATTTTCAGGGCCTCTATTGTGAGAAGCGCATGATTAATGCAGCCTAATTTCATACCCACAACCAGAATGACAGGTAAGTTAATTTCTTGCGCAAAGTCACTCAAATTTTCTTGTTCATTGATGGGGGTTAAAAAACCACCAGCGCCTTCGACTACAACATCATCACTTTCTCTAAGAATAGCGTCGTAGGCTAACAGCATGGTGCTTAGTTCAAGGCGAAGACTTTTGGCTTTAGCCACTAAGTGAGGTGCTGCAGGGCTATCTAAAACATAAGGACATAAATTCAATTGTCCAGGGGCTAAATTTGAGGCAATACGTAGAGTTTCTAAATCTTCGTTGAGTGATTGACCATCTTTGCTGTGGTAAGTACCAGCAACCACAGGCTTAAAACCAAGCGCTTGTTTACCTTGTTCTCGAAGTTTGAGAATCAAGGCACCGCTGACTAAAGTTTTGCCAACTTCAGTATCTGTTCCGGTAACAAAAAATCCAGAGGTTTTACTCATCGTACACATTCTTCATTGCTAGTTCTTCAATTGACTGCAGTATTGCGATGAGTCCGCGCAGGTCCTCTTCGCTATGATTTGCTGACAAAGTAATGCGTAAACGAGAGCTTCCGACAGGGACGGTGGGCGGCCGAATCGCCGGAATCCAATACCCCGCCTCATCAAGTAATTTAGCTGCTAACAAGGCATGGGCATTACTACCCAAAATGACTGGTTGAATGGGTGTATTTGAGGAAAATTTTTCCCAGCTTGAGAAGTTCATTTCTTTTTGCCAGATATCAATCAAGCTCTTTAATTGGGTGCGACGTTTCTTGCCTTCATTAGATTCAATAATGTCCAGACTTTTAAGTAGGGCATGTGCAATAGCAGGAGGTGTCGCTGTACTGTAAATATAAGGACGCCCCTTTTGTATCAGCCACTCAATGAAAGTATTTTGGGCACAGATAAAGGCGCCACTTACTCCAGCTGCTTTACCCAAAGTACCAATGTAGATGATTCGATTAGAGTAAATATTTTCTTGCTCTAATAACCCATGACCTCGTTCGCCTAAGACACCAAAACCATGGGCATCATCAATTAGGAGCAGTGCATCGTATTGTTCGGCAATCTCAAGCAATTCTTTAATGGGGGCTATATCGCCATCCATACTGAAAACACCGTCAATCACAATCAGTTTTAAAGGTTTGGTATCTTGTTTTAACGCTTCAACTAATGACTCTAGTTGCTTGTGATCAAAGAGTGTCACTGTTGCATTAGTTTGGGCGCTCGCTAAGCGTATGCCATCTATGAGAGAGGCATGATTGAGTTTCGCTGAATAGAGGCTGGCATTGCTTTTTGGCGCTAGCCTAGTCAAACCAGTAATCGCAGTTAAGTTTGCAAGGTAACCAGTGCTAAAAAATAGCGCTTGAGCATTTGGGATGTGAGAACTCTGAAAAGAGGCTAAACGTTTTTCCAGTAGCTCGTGCGCAATACTATGACCACTGATAAGGTGCGAAGCGCCGCTTCCAGCCCCATATTTTCTCGCACCCTCAGCTAGGGCACTGGCAATCTCGGGATGACTGGCAAGGCCTAAGTAATCATTGCTACAAAATGCTTTTAGCTCACGATTCTCCACTAAGGCCCTAGTGTCGCAAGGAGATTGGGTAACGCGTAGCTTGCGCTTGAGTAATTGCAAGTCTAAATCTGCAATTTGGTCTTCTGCTAGTTTGAGTGCGCTGAAAGACTTAGTCATGCAAAGCCTGATTCAATGCCCGTTGTACGGCTTGACCCATTTTTTCGGTCTCTTGCATAGTCAAAATATATGGAGGCATGACATAAATCGTATTGCCAATCGGGCGAATCAAAATACCTTCATCCAAACTCTTGGAAAACATCTCACGAGGAAATACGCTGGCATTTCTTAATGCGGATTGTCTGACATCAAACGCAAGAATCATCCCTTGTTGACGCAGGTGTTCAATACGAGAATCCGTTCCTGCCCATGCAAAAGCATGTTTTAAATCTTGTGAGCGAGCAATATTTTTTTCAAGAATATTTTCTGTTTCAAAAATATCTAGACAAGCTAATGCCGCTGCGCAAGCAAGCGGATTGCCAGTATATGAATGTGAATGCAAAAAACCTTGCTTGGTTTGATCGCTATAAAACGTGCGATAAATTTTGTCAGTAGTCATGCAAAGGGAGAGGGGTAGATAGCCGCCACTAATTCCTTTAGAGAGCGTCAGAAAATCAGGCCAGATTTCAGCGTGTTCACAGGCAAAGAATTTGCCGCTGCGCCCGCATCCCACTGCAATCTCATCGGCAATAAGGTGGATTTCATAACGAGTGCATAGTTCCCTTACCAGGCGCAAATAGACAGGTGAATACATTGCCATTTGACCAGCGCACTGAACTAAGGGCTCAACAATCATCGCGGCAATCTGTTCATGCTCTCTGATAAATAGCTTCTCAAGTTCGCCGGCTGCTCGTCTTGCAACATCTTCTGCGCTTTCACCATTTTCAGCATTGCGTGCATCGGGTGACATTACTGTATGAACATCTTGTAAGAGGGATCCGTAGGCTTCACGAAAAATTGCAACGTCAGTTACTGCAAGCGCACCAAGTGTTTCACCGTGATAGCCATTTTCAAGACAAACAAACTTTTTCTTCTTGGGTTTGTTGTGGAGTTGCCAAAAGTGATGACTCATTTTCAAGGCGATCTCAACTGCAGAAGCACCATCTGATGCATAAAACACATGCCCTAGATTTCCATTGGTAAGGGCAGAGAGTTTTTCAGAGAGTTGAACTACTGGCG
Source organism: Polynucleobacter sp. QLW-P1DATA-2 (assembly GCF_001870365.1). Classification (NCBI taxonomy): domain Bacteria; kingdom Pseudomonadati; phylum Pseudomonadota; class Betaproteobacteria; order Burkholderiales; family Burkholderiaceae; genus Polynucleobacter; species Polynucleobacter sp. QLW-P1DATA-2. The sequence goes on from NZ_LZMQ01000003.1 coordinate 665,207, forward strand.
CATGTGTAAATCCAGCGAGCATCACATGCTCAATTTGGTCTAGTTGAGCTGTAATAGCTTGATTGATGCGCTCATTGGAGTGGCCAAATAGATTTGTCCACCAAGAGCTGATGCAATCAAGTAGTGCATTTCCCTGTTCATCGTATAGCCAGGCACCCTTGCCTTTAGCTATGGCAATCAAGGGGAGTGATTCATGGTGTTTCATCTGAGTACAGGGGTGCCAAACGGCAGCCAAGCTGCGATCAACGAGGGTGGGTTGATTTAGATCAGAAATAACCTTCATGTTTGATATTTGACCACTAGTTTTTCCTAATTTCGGCGTGTATCTGTTATGTTTATGCCTTGAATTCACTTATTTTCTGGAATTTGCCTATGTTGGACGCCCAAACCACTGAAAAACCCCTTACCTTAGTCAAATCTAAGGCTAATTTGCGCAAAGAGGTGGATGCCTCTGGTGAGTGGACCGTGTCTCAGATTGAGGCTCTATTTGCCCTTCCTTTCAATGAGCTCATGCTCAAGGCCCAAGAGTCCCATAAGCTGAATTTCCCTGAGGGTGATGTCGAGCTAGCTACTTTGTTGTCTATCAAGACCGGTGGGTGCCCTGAAGACTGTGGATATTGTCCTCAAGCTGCTCGGTATGACACAGATGTCAAGGCCGAGAAGTTAATGGGTCTCGAAGAGGTTTTAGAGGCTGCGAAAGCAGCTAAAGCAGCAGGCTCTAACCGTTTCTGTATGGGTGCTGCATGGCGCGAACCTAAGGACCGTGATATTGAAAAAGTCACCGCCATGATTAAGGGTGTTAAAGCTCTGGGTCTAGAGACTTGTGCAACATTAGGAATGCTAGAAGCGGATCAGGCGCAGGCCTTATCGGATGCAGGCTTAGATTTTTATAACCACAATCTCGATACCAGTGAAGATTTTTATCGCTCAGTAATTTCTACCCGTGGATATCAAGATCGTTTGGATACGATTTCTAATGTTCGCTCAGCAGGCATGTCAGTTTGCTGTGGTGGAATTGTTGGCATGGGTGAATCACGCGAACAACGAGCAGCATTTTTGGCGCGCTTAGCAAACTTAAGTCCTTATCCTGAATCTGTTCCAATCAATCATTTGGTGCCTGTTGCTGGCACTCCATTAGCAGATCAAAAGCCTTTAGATCCCCTTGAATTTGTGAGAACAATTGCAGTTGCACGCATCACGATGCCAAAAGCACGCGTGCGTTTATCTGCTGGTCGACAAGAGCTCGGAAGGGCCGTACAAGCCATGTGCTTCTTGGCTGGCGCCAATTCAATTTTCTATGGTGAGCAACTACTCACTACCGGTAATCCCGAGGCAGAACAAGACCGTGAGCTCTTAGCTGAGCTGGGCTTAAAGACCAAGCAAAGCTGTAAAGCTGAGGTTTTGGTTTAGGCCTTTTTTAGTTCTTATGTCACCCATTGATCGTCTCATCACTGAGTTTGATACTGCGCTTCGATCTGTTGTTGGCGGGGCAAATGCTACAAGACCAACGCCAGGCTCGACATCATCAAATGACTCTTTAGATGCAGCGGAACGTAATCATGCTGCTGGATTGATGCGTGTTAATCACGTTGGCGAAGTGTGCGCGCAAGCGCTTTATCAGTCTCAAAAATTGGTCGCTAGAAATGCACAAATTCAAGAGATGTTGGAGCACTCTGGCCAAGAAGAAATGGATCACCTAGCATGGTGTGAAACACGCCTTCAAGAGCTGGGCTCTCATACCAGTTATCTCAATCCATTATGGTATGCAGGTTCTTTTGCAATTGGATTGGCTGCGGGCCTAGCGGGTGACAAGTGGAGCTTAGGCTTTGTTGCAGAAACAGAAAAGCAAGTTGAAAATCATCTTGAGAGTCATCTAGAAAAATTGCCGCAAGAAGACCATCGTTCGCGAGCCATTGTTGATCAAATGCGTATCGATGAAATAGGGCATGGACGAGCAGCTTTGCATGCAGGTGGAGTGACATTGCCAGAGCCAATTCAGAAAGTGATGAAGGGCTTATCTAAGGTGATGACGAGTACTGCTTACAAAATCTAAGCTTTTGATCGTTTCCTGAAGATATGTAAATATTTTTTGGTTTTATTTCTGTAAATACTGGTTTTAAATACAGTATATTTACCCATTATCTGGCCCTATAGCTAAGATCTATTCTTAAGTGTATTTTCCAAGCCATTGTTTCAAGTAGCTATTTTATTATCACCATTTTGTGAACACATGACGCTAAGTGTTTGTAAACACTAGAGAAATTCCCAAAAAAATACCCAAAAACACTTGACCCTCCTATTGCGATCCTCTAAAGTGGGAGGAAGTGTGAAAAAGTGGGGTAAATGGTGTTTCAAGGTGCGTCAGCTCTCAATTTAGATGCAAAAGGTCGGATGTCGATTCCGGCAAAGCATCGTGACGCCCTGTTAGTTCAGGGTGAGGGGCGAGTCACGCTGACAAAACACCCTGATGGCTGCCTTTTATTGTTCCCAAGACCTGAGTGGGAGAGCTTTCGAGCCAGAGTTGCGCAACTCCCAATGGACGCCCATTGGTGGCGCAGAATTTTTCTTGGCAATGCAGCGGAGATGGATCTTGATAGTGCGGGCCGTGTTTTGGTGGGTCCAGAATTACGTGCTGCAGCAGGAATAGAAAAAACAGTGATCTTGCTTGGTATGGGTAGTCACTTGGAGTTGTGGGATGCGGCAACATACGCTGCAAAAGAACAGGCTGCGATTGCGCAAGGCATGCCTGAAGCACTCAAGCAATTTAATTTTTGATGACAGGGTGCTATGAACATAACTCATCGCCCAGTGTTACTGGCCGAGGCGGTGACGGCGCTAACCAATGGCCCGCTCATTCAGAATCAAAACGCGGCAAAAAATATTTTAGTCATCGATGGAACCTTTGGGCGTGGTGGCCATACACAGGCGCTGCTCAAAGAGCTGCCGACTTCTGCGCGCATGATTTCCTTCGACAAAGATTTGGATGCGATAGCCGTAGCAGAAAAAATCAACGATCCACGTTTATCGATTGTGCACGACAGTTTTGCGCAAATGGATCAGTACGCACAAGCAGAATCAGTCGATGGAATTTTGTTGGACCTTGGTATCAGCTCGCCGCAGGTGGACGAAGCTCATCGGGGATTTTCATTTCGTCGCGATGGTCCACTAGATATGCGGATGAATACGGATCAAGGTCAAACAGCAGCAGAGTGGTTAGAGCAAGCGCCCCAGGAGGAAATCACGCACGTGATTAAGACTTACGGAGAAGAGCGTTTTGCATTTCAAATCGCTAAAGCTATTGTGGCTAAGCGAGAAGAAGGATTGCCCCCAAAAACAACTATGCAATTGGCCAGTTTGGTTGCTAGCGTAGTGCGCACCCGTGAAGTAGGGCAAGACCCGGCCACAAGAACCTTTCAAGCACTCCGTATTTTTATCAATCGTGAATTGGAAGATTTAGAGCTAGGCCTTAAAGCGGCGCTGGGATTATTAAAGCCAGGCGCCAGGTTGGCAGTTATTAGTTTTCACTCGCTGGAAGATCGTATTGTTAAGCAATTTTTGCAAGCACATGCAAAAGTTGAAATTCCTCGGGGCTTGCCTGTACGTGAAAAAGATTTGCCACAAAGTGCACTTGAAATTATTGGTCGTGTTAAGCCTAGTGATTTAGAGGTTGCAGAAAATCCTCGTGCACGTTCAGCGATTATGCGAGTAGCAGAAAAGCGAATGGGGGCATTGGTATGAATCGTGCCACCTTGACCTTATTGGCCCTGTTATTAATATGTGCTCTATCGCTTGTAGCTGCACAGCAGCGTGCCCGTAAATTATTTGTTGCCCAAGAGCGTGCTCAGATTGAGGAGCGCAAGTTGAATCAGGACTGGTTACGTCTAGAGTATGAACAACGCAATCTCTCTAAGTCTGCACGTATTCGTGATGTAGCGCGCAACCAATTGCGCATGGTGCCAATTTCTCCCGAACGTACTTTGTACTTGAAGGAGGCTCAATGAGGCCGGTTGGGTTTTCTACAACGCCGAATTTAGTCTTGCGCTTGCCAATGTGGCGGTCGCGCTTAATGCTATTCCTTTTGTTCTTTGTCTTCATGATGTTGCTATTACGTGCATTCTGGATTCAGGGTCCAGGTAATGCATTCTATGAAGCCAAGGGTGTGCGTGGTACACAGCGTGAGTTGGAGTTACCTGCAAGTCGTGGAAAAATTTTAGATCGCAATGGCCAGGTCATTGCTACCAGTCTTGAGGCCAAGTCTGTTATTGCCTATAACGATACTGTCCCAGATGACTTAGCTACCGATAAAGTCCAAAAGCTCGCCAGCTTGTTACAAATTAGCGAGTCTGATTTGCGTAGAAAGTTAAAGGAAGAGCGCAAACAAATTTTCTTGAAGCGCCAAGTGGATCCAGAAGTTGCCCAACAGATTAAACAGCTAGAGATTCCTGGCATCGGCCTAAACAATGAATATCGCCGCTTTTATCCTGAAGGCGAGGCAATGGCTCACGTTGTTGGCTTTACTAATGTGAATGATATTGGTCAAGAGGGTATCGAATACTCCAGGGAAGATCAGTTAGCCGGTCACGCTGGACAACGTCGAGTAGTTGTGGATCGCTTGGGGCGTGTAGTCGAAGAGGTGGGCATTGATCGCTTGCCTCAAAACGGTAAAGACCTACAACTCTCTGTAGACAGCAAAATTCAATACATTGCCTATAACGCTGTAAAGAATGCAGTTGAAGATCATCATGCAAAAGCTGGTAGCGCAGTGGTTATTGATACGCAAACAGGCGAGATTTTGGCGCTTGCAAATTTCCCAAGCTACAACCCAAATGACCGCAGATATCTCACGGGCGAGCAATTACGTAATCGAGCATTAACCGATATGTTTGAACCGGGCTCTACTATCAAACCTTTTACTGTGTCTGCTGCTCTTGAGAAGGGTTCTATCACACCAAGCACCAGCATGACGATTGGAGCGAGTTATTTGGTTGGGAAAAAACCAATTACCGATACGCATCCAAATGGTGTATTAACAATAGCCCAAGTTATTCAAAAGTCTAGCAATATTGGTGCGGCAAAGATTGCGATGAACTATCTCTCTCCGGAAGAAATGTGGGATATGTATAGCGCAGTAGGGTTCGGTCAAGCTCCAAAGATTGGTTTTCGTGGGGCAGTCGCTGGTACGCTACATCCATACGAGAAGTGGGTAGCCAGTGATCAGGCTCGTATTGCATTTGGCTACGGACTTTCAGGTTCCTTATTTCAGGTGGCTCGGGCTTACACCATTTTTGCTCGTGATGGGGAGTTGGTGCCAATCACAATTGAGCGCAGTCCAGAATTTAAGCCTGGCACAAGAGTGATTTCGGCAAAGACAGCGCTTGATATGCGCCAAATGTTAGAGACAGTTACTCAGCCAGGTGGTACGGCCGTTAAAGCACAGGCAGACGGCTATCGTGTCGGCGGCAAGACTGGTACGGCCCATAAGTTAGTGGGTAAGGGATACGGAAATAAATACTTGGCATATTTTGCTGGTATTGCTCCTATTAGTGCACCACGTATATCAGTGGCAGTAATGATAGATGAGCCTACTGGCGGAAGTTATTACGGTGGTGATGTTGCAGCACCAGTTTTTTCGGCGATAGTTGGAGAAACTTTACGCACATTAAATGTCTTGCCTGATAGCAATGGAAAGCAAATGGCTCTTGATGACAAGGGCCCTGCAGAAATCCATACGGCCAGTGTACAGACGCAGCATGTGGTTTCAAAAAGATGAGGGTGACGATGAATCTGGACCCCAATCATTTGATTGACCACTTACAAACCTTAGTAAACCCATCTGCAAAGGTGAGTGCAGATAGTCGTCAGATCCAACCTGGGGATATCTTTTTTGCATATCCAGTCGGACACGGCAATGCATTGCGTGATGGCCGTCAATTTATTGATGCTGCTTTACAAAATGGAGCAGCAGTAGTGGTATTTGATCCTGCCGGAGTAGATGCTCGTTACTTGGATCATGCTCAATGTATTCCAGTTGAAAAGCTTGCAGAAAAAGCTGGCAAACTCTGCGCTCAATGGTATGGCGAACCAAGTAAGCAATTACAAATAATTGGTGTTACTGGTACGAACGGTAAAACCAGTATTACCCAGTGGTTAGCTAAAGCCCTAGATCAGTCTAACCATCGCACAGCAGTATTGGGTACCTTGGGTACTGGCTTTCCTAGTGCTTTAGAAAAGACGGGATACACCACTCCAGATGCACCCAAACTACAGACTCAGTTAAAAGAGTTATTAGATGCTGGCGCAAAACAAATTGCAATGGAAGTGTCTTCCCATGCGCTTCATCAATACCGCATTTCTGGAACATGGATCAATTGCGCAGTCTTCACCAACCTCACGCAAGATCATTTGGACTATCACGGTAGTATGGCGAACTACGCAGAAGCAAAGGCGAGTCTGTTTAGTCAGCCGGGCCTTGAGCATGCTGTCATTAACTTGGATGATCCTTTTGGTCGTGAGCTAGTTATGAATCTACTGGCTAAGGATGAAGTTAAGGTTTGGGCATACGCATTAAATCAATCCGCCTTTAAAGGCTTTGAAAAATTTGGCGATCGTCTGCAGCGCATTTATGCAGTAGGTAATGCTTTCAATAGCTCTGGATATGATTCTGCATTTACTTATGAAGGGGTAGGTGCAAATTCCTTGCATATTCCTTTGTTGGGTGAATTTAATTTAAGTAATGCGCTCGCCGTTTGGACGGTGTTGCTCACACAGGGACTTACTGGTGATGAGGCAAGTAAGCGAGTAAGTCAATTACAGCCAGTGCTTGGTCGTATGGAACTCATTCCCCTTGGACATAACCCAAAGTTAGCTGGTCCTTTAGCAGTCGTCGATTACGCACACACTCCAGATGCATTGCAAAAGACTTTGCAGGCTTTACGCCCAATTGCGGAGCAGCGTGGCGGAATGTTGTGGTGCGTATTTGGTTGTGGCGGAGATCGCGATAGCGGTAAGCGCCCACAAATGGGTGCAGTAGCCGAGAAATGTGCTGACCAAGTCATCATCACCAGCGATAACCCAAGATCAGAAGATCCTCAGCAAATCATGGAAATGATTCACAGCGGTATGAACTCATCAGAAAAAGTGCAGATGATTGTTGACCGTGCTTCAGCAATTATGGCGGCAGTTCGTCATGCAAATGCCCAAGATGTTGTGTTGGTAGCTGGTAAGGGTCATGAAACTTCGCAAGAAATTAGCGGTAAAAGTTATGATTTTTCTGATCAAGAGCATATTCGTCTGGCCGCTGGAGGTTTGGTCTGATGTCTGCAATGACAACACTCGCCCAAGTAAACGCAATGTTGCCTGGAAGTACTTTGCTTAATGTCACAGCAGAGGCAGCAAAAACCTTAATGCTCTCTAGGGTTGGAACGGATAGTCGTCAAATTGATGCTGGCGAACTATTTGTTGCTTTGTCTGGCGAGAGATTTGATGCGCATGACTTCTTAGTGGATGTCGCTAAGAATGGTGCAGGAGCCGCATTAGTCAGTAAGAAAGAGAAGTGCCCAGCAAATTTACCCGCAATTTGTATTGAAGATACTCGTATTGGCTTAGGCCAGCTCGCAAAGGCCTGGCGTGCAAATCATGATATCCCATTAGCTTTGGTAACTGGTAGTAATGGCAAGACCACAGTCAAGGAAATGATTGCTGCCATATTTAAAGCAGCAGCTGGTGAGGCGCATACCTTGGTGACCAAAGGTAATCTCAATAATGAGATTGGCTTGCCGCTGACTATATTGAAATTACGGCCCTCGGATCAGCTGGCAGTGGTCGAATTAGGCATGAATCACCCAGGCGAAACTGCACAATTGGCGGCGATCGCACAAGCAAATATTGCCTTGATTAATAATGCTCAACGAGAGCACCAAGAGTTCATGGCAACTGTTGCTGCAGTTGCCCAAGAGCATGCTGATGTGATTCGCTCCTTGTCAAAAGACGGTATTGCAGTTTTCCCTGCGGACTCAGAGTTCACTAATGTTTGGCGTGAAGCAGCAGAGCAGCGCAAAGTAGTTGACTTTGCATTAATGACTAGTCAAGCCAACTCATCTGCTGCAGTAAAAGGGCATCTTTCAAATACCGGACGAGTAGTAGTAAGTACTGAAATTGGCTCTGTTGAGATTCAATTGAATACATTAGGTAGTCACAATGTACGCAATGCATTGGCAGCGAGTGCAGTTGCTGTAGCTGCAGGCATTAGCCTAGAAAAGATTAAACAAGGTCTGGAGGCATTTGCTCCCGTTAACGGACGTATGCAAGCTAAAAAGATCGACTCCAATCACACCTTAATTGATGATAGTTACAACGCAAATCCTGATTCTGTGCGGGCTGCAATCGATGCATTAAAGCAGTCTGGCAATAGTTCTTGGTTAATTTTGGGGGACATGGGCGAGGTTGGCAATCAAGGGCCTGAGTTTCACCACGAAGTAGGCGCTTATGCAGCTGAGCAGGGTGTTACAAAATTATTTGCGCTTGGCGAGCAATGCCAATTTGCAATTCAAGGTTTTGATGGGGTTAAGCAAGCCAATACTTCATCACAAGGAATTCATTTTTCGGATATGGATAGTTTGATTTCCCAATTGCGAGATGCTTTGCATGCGCAATCAACGGGGAGCAATCAGCATTTGAATATTTTAGTGAAGGGTTCACGATTTATGCGCATGGAGCGTGTAGTGCAAGCCTTGTTAGAGGAGGCTAAAACATGCTCTTAATGTTAGCCCAATGGCTGCAAGATGATTTCGGATTCTTCCGCGTCTTTAACTACATCACTTTTAGGGCAGTGATGGCAACGGTCACCGCCTTATTGATTGGATTGGCCGCCGGCCCTTGGGTGATTCGTAAGCTGGCTGAACTCAAGATGGGGCAGGCTGTTCGTACGGATGGGCCTCAAAGCCATTTGGTTAAATCGGGCACCCCAACAATGGGTGGCATCCTGATATTGATTGGCATTTTTGTGTCTTGCATGCTCTGGGCTGATTTGAGTAATCGCTTTATTTGGATTGTGATGATTGTGACCTTTGGGTTCGGTGCAGTAGGTTGGGTCGATGACTATCGTAAGGTGGCATACAAGGATCCAAAGGGTATGCCTTCACGAGAAAAATTCTTCTGGCAAACCTTGATTGGTTTGTTTGCTGCTATTTACTTGGCATTCTCGGTGTCTGAAGTGAATAATCTTAAGGTCTTGCAATTGTTCTATGAGTGGCTAAAGAGCGGCTTTGCATTAGACCTTCCTGCTAAGACCAATTTGCTTCTGCCATTTATTAAAGAGGTCAGTTACCCATTGGGAATGATGGGCTTCATCATTTTGAGCTACTTGGTGATTGTTGGTAGCAGTAATGCTGTGAATTTAACGGATGGTCTTGATGGTTTAGTGATCATGCCAGTGATTTTGGTGGGTGCGGCTTTAGGTGCTTTTGCTTATGTGATGGGTAATGCTATTTACGCCAAGTACTTACTGTTTCCCTACATTCCCGGTGCTGGTGAGCTCATGATTTTCTGTGGAGCTATGGGTGGCGCCGGCCTTGCTTTCCTTTGGTACAACACGCATCCAGCCCAAGTATTTATGGGTGATGTTGGCGCTCTTGCTCTAGGTGGCGCACTTGGAACGATTGCCGTAATTGTGCGTCAAGAGATTGTGCTCTTTGTGATGGGTGGAATCTTTGTGGCTGAAACGGTTTCTGTGATGTTGCAAGTGTTTTGGTTCAAGTTCACTAAAAAGCATTTTGGTGAGGGGCGTCGCATTTTCCGGATGGCACCCTTGCATCACCACTTTGAATTGGGTGGTTGGAAAGAAACACAGGTCGTTGTTCGTTTCTGGATTATCACCATCTTATTAGTTTTAGTTGGTTTATCAAGCTTGAAATTACGGTAAGCCGAAGAATAAATATGCTGACTTTAGAAAATACTTTTGCCAATCCTAGCTCTGTAGCTGATTTAGGCTATGAAGCTCCTCATCGCTTTTTGATATTAGGATTGGGTGAGTCTGGTATAGCTATGGCAAAGTGGTGCTTACGCAATGGCGCAGCAGTCCGCTTAGTAGATACTCGCGATCGCTCCAAATTCTCAGAGCATCAGCTAGCTTCACTCGCAGAGTTGGAATTTGCTGGCTTAAAAGACGTTCAGTTTGGACCTCTAAACGATCAGTTGCTGAATGATATTGATGTGATTGGTATTAGCCCTGGTTTATCGCCATTCCAAGAGCCAACGGAATCATTTTTGATTGCGGCTCGCAAGTCGAGAGTAGATGTTTGGAGTGAAATTGAGTTCTTCGCTCGTGCTGTAGATGCTTTGACTCGTATGTCAGCGACAAAAGAATCTGTCTATAACTCTACAGTATTGGCAATTACTGGGACTAATGGAAAAACGACTACAACTGCCTTAACTGGACAGTTATGTGAACGCGCTGGAAAGAAAGTGGCGGTTGCCGGGAACATCAGCCCCGCAGCTCTCGACAAACTTATGACGTGTTTGGATAGTGCAGATCAAATAGAAGATATGCCAGATGTTTGGGTATTAGAGTTATCTAGCTTCCAATTGGTTTATACCTATTCTTTAAATGCAACAGCAGCTACAGTTTTAAATATCACTCAGGATCACTTGGATTGGCATGGTGACATGTCTGCATATGTTGAGGCGAAATCGAAGATCTTTGGAAGTGAGACGATTTGTGTTTTAAATCGCGATGATCCTTTGGTCATGGGTTTGCTAAGCGATGAACAAAAAGCAGAAAAGGCAATCGTTACCTTTGGCTCTAATCGGCCAGATGAGCAAGGCGCATTTGGTATTGAGCATGATTTACGCGCAGGTGGGATTGATTGGTTGGTATGGGCGGAAGTAGATGAAGATCTTGAACCCAAACCTAAGCGTCGCCGTAAGTCTATGGCAATTGAAGAAGATGAGCCATTGCGCTTGAAGCGCTTGATTCCAGCTGATGCGCTGCGTATTCGTGGTCGTCACAATGCGTTAAATGCTTTAGCAGCACTTGCATTAGCCCGTGCTGCTGGTTTACCAATGAATGCTTTACTCCATGGTTTACGTGATTACCATGGCGAACCTCATCGTGTACAAAGCATTGCGATTGTGAATGATGTTGAGTATGTAGATGACAGCAAAGGCACTAATGTTGGTGCGACAGTAGCTGCCTTGAATGGCCTAGGTAGCAATGAATCAGGTAAAAGAATTTGGTTGATTGCTGGTGGAGATGGAAAAGGACAAGACTTTAGTCCATTACGCGAACCTGCATTACGTTTTGTTAAAGGTGTTTTCTTAATTGGCAAAGACGGTGAAAAAATAGCCGAATCAATGGGAGATGTCCCTTGCGTAATTAGTGGCACCCTATCAGCGGCCGTCCAAGCCGCTGCTTCAAAGGCGGTATCAGGTGACTTAGTTTTATTGTCACCTGCTTGCGCAAGCCTTGATCAGTTCCGAGATTACAAAGAGCGAGCGCAGGTATTCGTTGCGGAAGTGGAAGAGCTGGGAATGCGTTTTGAGGGAGTTCAAGCGTGAGCTTAAAAGATAAACTATTCCCGCAAAACCGCCTCGGCTTTGATCGCTTTTGGAATTTCTCAAGAGGTGGGATTGATAACTTCCGTAGTGGATTAAGAGATGCTGTTTCTGGTGTAGAGCAGACTCGTTCGCGCATGATGGAATATGACCAGTTATTAGTATGGGCAGTTTTATCTTTGGCCTTAATTGGCTTGGTGATGGTGTATTCAGCCTCAATTACTTTGGCCGATGGCCCTAAGTATGCTAACTACAGTAGCAACTTTTTCTTGATTCGCCACCTGATTTCATTAGCAATTGCAATTGCCGCAGGTTTTTGGGCTTTTAAGATTCCCACTAAAGTATGGGATCGCTATTCACCGGTTATTTTTGGTTTCACTGTTCTATTGCTGATTGCCGTATTAATTCCGGGTATTGGTAAGGGTGTGAATGGTGCTAAAAGATGGATTCCACTAGGCTTAATGAACTTTCAGCCTTCTGAGTTAATGAAATTTGCCGCCGTTATTTTTGCAGCAAGCTATACAGTGCAACGTCAAGAGTATTTGCATTCCTTCTCTAAAGGAATGTTACCAATGGGTATTGCGGTTGCTCTCGTTGGGGGTCTCTTAATGAAAGAGCCTGATATGGGTGCATTCGTAGTGGTTGCTTTGATTGCATTCGGTATCTTGTTTTTAGGCGGCATTAACGCCAAATTATTTGGTGGATTGATTGTGGTTGGCTTGCTCAGTGGTGCCGCCATGATTGCGCTTTCACCATTCCGACGTGGTCGTATGTTGGCATTCATGGATCCATGGCAAGTAGATAACGCAGCTAACAAAGGCTATCAATTAACGCATTCTCTAATGGCCTTTGGTCGTGGCGAGTGGTTTGGTACCGGTCTTGGCGGGAGTGTCGAAAAGCTACACTACTTGCCTGAAGCCCATACCGATTTCATCATGGCCGTGATTGGTGAAGAGCTTGGCTTCGTTGGTGTTGTTGTGATGATCTTTTTGTTTTACTGGATTGTGCGTCGTGCATTCATCATCGGTCGTACCGCTTTGCAATTGGATCGAAGTTTTGCAGGTTTGGCAGCAAAAGGCGTTGCCATCTGGATTGGCTGGCAAGCATTTATCAATATGGGCGTAAACCTGGGTCTGTTACCAACAAAAGGCTTAACTCTTCCATTGGTGAGTTATGGTGGGTCAGGTATTTTGATGAATGCCGTTGCGATTGCAATGCTGCTTCGTATTGATTACGAAAATCGTATTCTGATGCGCGGAGGGAAGTTGTGACAAAACCCTCAATATTAGTAATGGCTGGCGGTACTGGTGGGCATATCTTCCCAGGACTTGCCGTCGCCGAATATTTACGACTTTGCGGTTGGAATGTCTCTTGGTTGGGCAATCAAAGCGGTATGGAATATCGCTTAGTTAAATCTTGTAACTTTCCTTTTGAGGCCGTTGAGTTTGGGGGCTTGCGTGGAAAAGGCCTAAAGGCAAAACTCATGCTGCCAATCAATTTGGCGCGAGCATGCTTTCAGAGCTGGAAGATCATGCGTCGTTTAAAACCAAGCGTTGTTCTGGGTATGGGCGGATACATTACTTTTCCTGGCGGCCTGGTGACTAAATTCTTAAAGCGCCCATTAGTGCTTCATGAATCTAATTCTGTAGCTGGCAGTGCAAATCGTGCGCTTGCCAAGATTGCGATGCGTACCTTAACTGGCTTTCCTAACACGATGGCAAATGCAGAGTGGGTTGGTAATCCTATTCGTCAAGAGTTCGAGAATATGCCGGCACCTGCTTTGCGTTACGAACAGCGTCAAGGCCTTTTATCCATTTTGGTTGTCGGTGGTAGCTTAGGTGCCGCGGCACTGAATGAAAACATTCCCGCTGCTTTAGCTTTGATACCCCAGGATATGCGACCCAAAGTAATTCATCAGGCCGGAGATAAGCATTTAGCAGATTTACAGAAACGCTATGCCGATCTAGGGGTTGAAGCAGATATTCGTCCGTTTATTGACGATATGCCAACGGCTTATTCACAGGCAGATCTAGTCATTTGCCGTGCAGGTGCAATGACTGTATCTGAATTGGCTGCATGTGGTGTTGCCTCTTGCTTGATTCCATTTCCCTATGCGATTGATGATCATCAAACAGCGAATGCCAAATTCTTATCGGATGCGGATGCAGCAGTTCTATTACCTCAGCAATCTCTTAACCCTCACCATTTAGCCTTGATGATTCAAAACTTTAATCGGGGTGATCTTAAAGATATGGCTGTGCGTGCACACGCGTTAGCCAAGCCAAATGCAACTCAGCGAGTAGCTGAAGTGTGTGCTGATTGTGCAGGAGTAGGCGTATGAAACATATTGTTCAGCAGATTCACTTTATTGGTATCGGTGGCGCAGGCATGAGCGGCATCGCAGAGGTACTTTTGAACTTAGGCTATCAAGTCTCTGGCTCTGATTTGGCCGAGAGCGTGACTACTAAGCGCTTAAAAGACTTAGGCGCAGTCATTCATATTGGGCATGATCCTAAAAATGTAGGTACTGCAGAAGCAGTTGTGATTTCTACCGCAGTTGCAGGCAACAATCCTGAAGTATTGGCTGCTCGTGCTGCAAAAATTCCAGTAATCCAACGCGCTGTGATGCTTGGTGAACTAATGCGTTTAAAGCAAGGCATTGCTATCGCTGGAACTCACGGTAAAACAACCACTACCAGTCTAGTGGCTTCAGTTTTAGCGGAAGGCGGTCTAGATCCTACCTTTGTTATTGGCGGTAAGCTCAATTCAGCTGGCGCAAATGCGCGTTTAGGTCGCGGCGATTTCATTGTGGTTGAGGCCGACGAGTCTGATGCATCATTCTTGCAACTCTTCCCAGCTATGGAAGTAGTGACCAATATTGATGCTGATCATATGGATACGTATCAGCATGATATGGCGAGATTAAAGCAAGCCTTTGTGCAATTTATCCAGCGTATGCCTTTCTATGGTGTAGCAGTTTTGTGTATTGATGATGCAAACGTACGTGACATCATTCCTTTTGTATCTCAACCAGTATTATGTTATGGCCTCTCTGAAGATGCTGATATTCGGGCAAGCAATATCCGTGCCGATGGAACGCGTATGCACTTTACTGTTGAGCGTCGTACTGTTCGTCGGCATGGCAATAAGCCAGGCCCACTCAATGTGACATTAAATCTTCCTGGCTTACATAACGTTCGTAATGCGCTGGCTGCAATTGGTATTGCAACTGAGTTAGGTGTCGGCGATGAAGCGATTGCTAAAGCCTTATCTGAGTTTGATGGTGTGGGCCGTCGCTTTCAACGCTATGGCGAAATTCCACTGGCAGCAGGCGGTAGTTACACCTTGATTGATGACTATGGTCATCACCCAGTAGAGATGGCAGCAACCTTGGCTGCTGCACGTGGCGCTTTCCCTGATCGCCGTTTAGTGTTGGCATTCCAACCTCATCGCTTTACAAGAACTCGCGATTGTTTCGGTGAATTTGTTCAAGTTCTCAGAAATTTTGATGCTTTGGTATTAACCGAGGTTTATCCAGCGGGTGAAGCAAAGATTCCTGGGGCAGATGGAAAAAGTCTAATGAAGGCGGCCTTAGTAGAGGATAAAAATTTCAAAGGATTGCTTAATGCTGACGCTGTAGTTTTTGCGGCTAATGTTACTGAGATGCCTGAAAAGTTAAGTCAAGTATTAAAAGATGGAGATGTATTGATTACGATGGGCGCAGGTTCAATTTCTGCTTTGCCTCACACCTTGTCGGAGGCAAAGAATGTCTAAGCAAGACCTTACTTTATGGGGTGACCGCGTCAAAGTGCGCTTAGCGAACTTAGATGTGAAAACATTTGGTCGGGTAGGTGTTTTACTGGGTGGCCGCTCTGGTGAGCGTGAGATTTCTTTGATGTCGGGTAATGGTGTGTTGCAGGCCCTTCTATCCAAAGGAGTCGATGCCTATAGCTTTGATACAGGTTTACGGAGCCTAACTGAATTAGCTGCTGAAAAATTCGATCGGATCTTCATTTCATTACATGGTCGCTATGGTGAAGATGGCACGATACAAGGCTTACTGGAGTTACTTGAAGTGCCTTACACCGGTAGCGGTGTATTAGCTTCCGCGTTGGCAATTGACAAGATTGTTACTAAGCAAGTTTGGATTAGTAATGGACTCTCTACCCCTGAATTTGAAGAGTTAACTGCAAACAGTGACTGGAATGCAGTTGTTAAACATCTTGGCTTGCCCTTAATTGTGAAGCCTGCGCATGAAGGATCTTCATTAGGCTTAACTAAGGTGAAGTCTGTTGAGGAGTTACCTGCTGCATATCAATTAGCTGCTGGGCTGGATAAAAAAGTGATTGCAGAAACATGCATCGTAGGCGATGAATTAACTTGCCCATTAGTTGGTCAAGGTGAGACTGCTGAAGCATTACCTGTCATCAAAATTATTCCACCACAGGCCAATTACGACTTCCATAATAAATATTTCTCTGATGAGACTCAGTATTTGTGCCCTACAGGCCTTACTGCTGAAGTGAATGAGCGAGTTCAAGAGTTGGCTTTAGCTGCGTATAAAGCGCTTGGCTGTCAAACTTGGGGTCGCGCTGATGTGATGCTCGATCAAAAAACAGGTAAGCCTTATTTACTAGAGATGAATACTTCTCCTGGTATGACTTCACATTCATTGGTACCTATGGCTGCAAAAGCTGCTGGGGTTGAATATGCTGATTTAGTACTGTGGTTATTAAGTCAAACCCTCCAAGATAAAGAGGTTGCCACTGCATGAGTAATTTCATGGACCGGTTCGGCGAAATCTTCGCCATGCTGATGTCTCCACTTTGGAATCATCCAGAGCGGATGCAGAAGCTTAGCCGTTTCTTGATACGTTGTTTTGTAGCCATGCTTGTGATTGGGGTATTGGTCTGGTTAAGTCAGCGTCCAGTATTTGCCCTAAAGCAAATTCAGATTGAACCAGTCGCAGGCCAAACCTTAAAGCACATCAATAAATCACTCGTGAAGCAGGAAGTCTCAGAGACAGTGCAAGGGAACTTCTTTAGTGTTCGCTTAGAAGATGTCAAGCGTGGATTTGAAACGATGCCGTGGGTTCGTCACGCCAATGTGCGACGAGTTTGGCCTAATGGCTTGATAGTAAGCATTGAAGAACAAAAGCCATTTGGTACTTGGGGCGGTGCTGATAGCCGCGCTTTAATGAATACTCATGGAGAAATCTTTGCCGGCCGTGTTTCTGAGGTTGGTGACGATGTGCATTTAATTGATTTCTATGGCCCCGAGGATTCGGGTCAAGAAGTGATGAGTCTTTATGAAAAAGCGAATAACTGGTTCAAACCCTGGGGCGCAGAAGTCACTAGCTTGGCGTTAACTGAACGTTATGCCTGGCATATCAAACTTTCAAATGGCATGAAGGTGGAGTTTGGCCGGGATGAAGAAAGTTCTGACAAAACATTAACGGAAGAGCGTGTTGCGCGTCTCTTCAAGTATTGGCCACAAGTTCAAGAGAAGTGGTCGAACAGAATTGATGCAGTGGATTTGCGTTATGCAAATGGTTTTGCGGTTCATCTTGCTGCTGCAAGTATGAAAAAGAATGATGTCGATGGTAAGAAAAGCGAGCTGAAGCAATGAAGGAACGGGTATGAGTAAAGATAATCGCGATCTATTAGTTGGATTAGATATTGGAACATCCAAGGTAGTTGCTTTGGTTGCTGAATTAGCACCTGATGGCCAATTCAATGTGGTTGGTGTTGGTCAAACTGCTTCTAAAGGCCTGAAGAAGGGCGTAGTTGTCAATATTGAAGCAACGGTTCAGTCGATTCAGAAGGCCTTAGAAGAAGCTGAGATCATGGCTGATCGCCAAATCGTTCAAGTTTTTACCGGTATTGCTGGTAATCACATTGTGAGTTTTAACTCGAGTGGCATGGTTGCGATTCGCGATAAAGAAGTGAGCTCTGGGGATGTTGAGCGTGTACTAGAGACTGCAAAAGCAATCAATATTCCTACTGATCAACAGATTTTGCACATTCTCGTTCAAGAATTCATCATTGATGGTCAAGAAGATGTGCGTGAGCCGATTGGGATGAGTGGTCTGCGCCTTGAGGTAAAGGTACACATTGTTACTGGCGCTGTTAGTGCTGCACAAAATATTGTGAAATGTGTGCGTCGCTGTGGTCTCGAGGTAAATGACCTTATTTTGCAACCGCTGGCATCCAGTCTTGCTGTACTAACTGAAGATGAAAAAGAATTAGGCGTGGTCTTGGTTGATATTGGTGGCGGCACTACCGATATTGCCATTTATTGCCAAGGTTCTATTCGTCATACAGCAGTAATCCCAATTGCGGGCGATCAAATTACCAATGACATTGCGATGGCATTGCGTACCCCAACAATTGATGCGGAAGATTTGAAGATTGCGCACGGTATCGCCCGTCAAGAAATGGCAGATCCAACTGCCATGATCGATGTGCCTGGAGTGGGGGATCGTGAGCCACGTCCAATGTCTAAACAAGCCTTAGCGGCAGTGATCGAACCGCGTGTTGAAGAGCTATTTACTTTAGTAAGAGGGGTAGTACGAGACTCTGGCTATGAAGATATGGTCTCTTCAGGAATAGTTTTGACTGGTGGCACAGCTTTAATGCCAGGCATGGTTGAGTTGGCCGAGCAAGTCTTCTTGCGACCTGCGCGAATTGGTACACCTGAATATCGCGGTCATTTACATGAGGTCCTTCGCAGCCCTCGTTTTGCTACCAGCATTGGTTTGTTAATGGAAGGCCAGGCGCAATTGTTGCGTGGTCGTCGTGTTTCTCAGTCAGGCGCGTTACAAGGTGTGATCTCGCGCATGAAGGAATGGTTTGCAGGAAATTTTTAAGTTTTTTTCGTCGTCGTCAATGTAGTACGTTTTTTACCTAGGAGGGTATATGGAATTTGAAATGTTAGATCAAGAAACAGCTGGTAAGACCATCATCAAAGTGGTTGGAGTCGGTGGCGCTGGTGGTAATGCTGTTCAACACATGATCCGTCGCGGAGTTAATGGCGTAGAGTTTATTTGCATGAACACCGATGCTGGCGCTTTACAGCGTTCTGAGGCATCTGTGAATTTGCAACTGGGCTCTAGCGGATTAGGTGCTGGTGCTAAACCAGAAATCGGCGCTGCTTCTGCTGAAGAAGCTCGTGCTCGTATTGCCGATACATTGCAAGGTGCGCATATGGTATTCATCACTGCTGGTATGGGTGGTGGTACAGGCACTGGCGCTGCTCCAATCGTTGCTCAAGTCGCAAAAGAAATGGGTATTTTGACAGTTGGCGTTATCAGCAAGCCTTTCGACTTTGAGGGTGTGAAGCGCTTGAAAGTTGCGGAGAATGGCGCAGCCGAGCTCGAGTCTTATGTGGATTCATTGATTGTGGTTCTCAATGAGAAGCTCTTTGAAGTCATGGGCGAAGATGCAGAATTTGATAAAGCTTTTGCATGCGCTGATGATGTATTGCATAACGCGGTTTCTGGTATTGCAGAAATTATCAATGTTCAAGGTTTGATTAACGTTGACTTTGAGGACGTGAAGACTGTAATGGGCGAGCAAGGTAAGGCGATGATGGGAACTGCAACAGTTTCTGGTATGGATCGCGCCCGCTTGGCTGCCGAAGCCGCAGTTGCTTCACCATTGCTCGAAGGTGTAGATTTATCAGGTGCACGTGGCGTATTAGTCAATATTACTGCTAGCCGTTCATTGAAGCTTTCTGAAACGCGTGAAGTGATGGCTGCTATTCGTGGTTATGCTGCTGATGATGCAACTGTCATCTTTGGTACCGTGTACGACGAGAGCTTGGGCGATGCCTTGCGTGTCACTGTTGTTGCTACTGGTTTAAATAATCCACAAGCGCGTCAAAATCATCAACCAGAAGTAGTATGGAGACAGGCTACTGGTACTCATGATGCAATGCCAACTATGGCTGATCTCAATAGCTTTGCTCCGGCTAGCGCATCTGCAGCTATTAGCAAGGTGAGTTTGGATTCTGCATTGAGTACTAGTGCAGGTATGGCCTTGACTGGCTCTGCAAGTGCACCAGCAGCAGCGCAAGCAGCAAGCACTGGGGTTGATTACAGTCAGTATGATTTACCGCGTGTATTTCGTAGCTCTCGTGAGGCGACTCCTGCGCCGACTTTAGGTGCAGACAGCTCACCTCAAGCAAAGACCTTGCTTGATAAAGGGGCTGATTACTATGAAATCCCTGCGTTTTTACGTAAACAAGCAGATTAATTGACTGCTTAATACAATAGGTTATTGCGAAATGCCAGCGCGGCGCCCCTCCGGACGACGAATCCCGCGCTTGCGTTGGCATGCTTACTAACAATCACTTATTGGAGACACCATGATTGCTGTTGGACAAAAACTACCAAATGCCACTCTTTATGAATTTTTGAATGAAGAGACAGAAGGCTGTACCTTGGGACCTAATGCTTTTGAAGTTGAGAAGCTTGTAGCAGGCAAAAAAATTGTGATCTTTGCATTGCCTGGTGCATTTACGCCAACTTGCTCTGCTAAGCATGTCCCGGGATATGTTGAACATTACGATGCAATTAAAGCAAAGGGTGTTGATGAGATTTGGTGTATTTCTGTGAACGACCCATTTGTAATGGGTGCATGGGGACGTGATCAAAAAGTAGGTAACAAAATTCGCATGATGGGTGATGGTAGTGCTGAGTTCACTAAGAAAATGGGCCTGGAATTAGATTTGATAGCCCGTGGTTTAGGAGTTCGCTCAGACCGCTATGCCATGATTGTTGAAGATGGCGTGATTAAAACTTTAGATCGTGAAGCTCCAGGTAAATTTGAAGTAAGTGATGCTGCTTCAATTTTGAAAAAACTGTAATTCAATAACAAATATCTACTGAATTTAGAGACGTCATCATGATGAAGCAAAGAACCATAGCCACTCCGGTGAAAACTGTGGGAATTGGTTTGCATTCTGGCCGCAAGGTGACGATCTCTATTAAGCCTGCGCCCGTGAATTCAGGAGTTCAGTTTGTGCGCGTCGATACACCAGAGCAGTCAGTAGTGCCTGCAACTGCTCTAGCTGTATGTGATACAAGGCTAGCATCAGTTATTCAAAAAGACGGTGTGCGGGTATCAACGGTTGAGCATTTACTGTCTGCTTGTGCTGGCCTGGGATTAGATAATCTATTGATCGAACTTGACGGCGAAGAAGTGCCCATCATGGATGGTAGTGCCGCTTCATTCTTATTCTTAATTGAATCTGCCGGCATTGTTGAGCAAGATGCACCGCGCCAATTTGTAGTTATTAAAAAACCTGTGGAAGTGCGAGAGGGCGATAAGCTAGCTCGACTAGAACCTTTCTTTGGTTTTAAGTTGGATTTCACAATTGACTTTAAGCATCCTGCAGTAGATAAGACAGGGCAACGATTTGTAGTCGATTTTGCAGAGCATGCCTATCGCAGTGAAATTGGTCGCGCTCGTACATTTGGATTTGCTCATGAAGTAGAGGCGCTGCGAGAAATGGGATTGGCCCGTGGCGGAAGTCTAGATAATGCAATTGTTTTAGATGAGCATCGCATCTTGAATAACGAAGAGTTGCGTTATGAGGATGAGTTCGTACGTCATAAAATTTTGGATGCGATTGGGGATCTCTTCTTGGTGGGCCACCCAATTGTTGGGGCCTATGTAGCTGAAAAATCAGGTCATGCCCTAAACAATGCTCTTTTACGTAAGCTCTTGGAAGACCCAAGTTCTTATGAAATTAGCTCTTTTGCCGAAAACAAGGCTCCTGAAGCCTATTCGCAAGAAAACCAACCAATCTTTTTCTAGCTGGACTTTTTAAGATTTGCTGCGAATTATTTCGGTTTATGCCGAAGTAGTCGTTCAACTGTTTTGCGAAGATCAGAATCTGGCGCTAACTTATCAAGCAATTCTTCCCACGATTTTTTGGCAATCGCATTAAATCCTTGAGGTTTATGCTGCTCTTTGTCACCTGCGCGTGGTTTTACTTCCCATTGGGCTGGGGCAGGCTTAACTTTTACCTTTATGGCGCTGCAAGTCAGCCCAAGCTTTCCTAACTCATTGATTAGACTAGGTAAAGTTTGTTGTAGGCGGCTAGCAATGCTGGCACTACTGACGAGCAAAAAGAGTTCATTTTGGTTCCCGGAGCGCCAGCCAGCCTCAATCTTGGGGTTTAGGTGCTCTAACCCCAGTTTTTCTAAGGCTAGCCCTAGAATGGATTTGAGTTTGGCTAAATCTTCGGTTTTAGCCAAAATCCCCCCAAGTCCATTGGACTCGCGCAGGTAATCAAGCCAGTCATGAGCTGTTTGCTTGCGGGATGATTTAGGGGTGAAGTTCATAAAAAAATGGGGGTGCGGGTGATAAACTCAAGGTCTTAATTTTCTTCAATATCCCATGGTAATCGGTCTTCTTAAAACCCTGGTCGGCAGTCGTAACGACCGCCTCTTAAAACAGTATCGCAAAGTTGTTGCCAAGGTTGGCGCTTTCGAGCCAAGCTTGCAATCTTTGGATGATGCCGCACTTGCTGCTAAAACTGCAGAGTTCAAGTCTCGCTTGGCTGGCGGCGAGGCTTTAGATGACATTGCACCCGAAGCTTTTGCGGTAGTTCGCGAAGCCAGTGTGCGCGTTATGAAAATGCGTCACTTTGATGCCCAGCTAATGGGTGGCCTCGCACTTCATCAAGGCAAGATTGCTGAGATGGGTACTGGTGAAGGAAAGACCTTAACTGCAACGCTACCCGTTTATTTGAATGCATTGACTGGCAAGGGTGTTCATGTTGTTACCGTGAATGATTATTTGGCACAACGCGATGCTGAATGGATGTCCAAGCTATACAACTTCTTAGGTATGACCGTTGGTGTGAATCTGTCACAGATGGATCACAAGACTAAGCAAGATGCCTATGCTGCGGACATTACTTACGGCACTAATAACGAATTCGGTTTTGATTATTTGCGTGACAACATGGTCCAAGATGTGGATCAGCGTGTACAGCGTGGCTTAGCTTATGCCATCGTTGATGAAGTTGACTCTATTCTGATTGATGAGGCGCGTACGCCACTCATCATTTCTGGTCAGGCAGATGATCACACCGATTTATATGTCAAGATTAACGCCCTTCCATCTTATTTGGGGCGTCAAATTGGTGAAGAGAAAGCCGATGGCACTGGGGTTGAAAAGCCGGGCGATTACTGGGTAGATGAAAAGTCTCAGCAGGTTTATTTAACTGAGCAGGGCCACGATAAGGCAGAGCAAGTTTTAGTTCAGATTGGCGCCTTAAATGATGGCGACTCTCTCTATGCTCCGCAAAATATTACTTTGATGCATCACGTGTATGCAGCCTTACGTGCGCATACCTTATATAACCGTGACCAGCAGTACGTTGTTCAGAATAATGAAGTCATCATTGTTGATGAGTTCACAGGCCGACTGATGCAAGGTCGTCGCTGGTCTGATGGCCTGCATCAAGCAGTTGAAGCTAAAGAAGGTGTGCCGATTCAGAATGAGAATCAGACATTAGCAACGATTACCTTCCAAAATTATTTCCGGATGTACGGCAAGCTGGCTGGTATGACTGGTACAGCAGATACAGAGGCGTATGAGTTCAAGGAAATTTACAACCTTGAAACGGTGGTGATTCCTCCAAATCGCATCAGCCAAAGAAAAGATAAACAAGATCAAATCTATAAGTCATCACGCGAACGCTATGACGCTGTGATTAAAGATATTGAAGATTGTTTCGAGCGCGGTCAACCAGTATTAGTTGGCACTACCTCGATTGAAAACTCGGAGTTAATTGCCGGCTTACTTGATAAACGTAAATTGCCGCATCAGGTCTTAAATGCAAAGCAGCATGCTCGCGAAGCAGAGATTATTGCTCAGGCTGGCCGTCCAAAAATGATCACGATTGCTACCAATATGGCTGGTCGCGGTACTGACATCGTGCTTGGCGGCAATGTTGGTAAACAGTCTGCTTTGATTGAAGCTGATGAAGCGCTTTCTGATGCAGAAAAAGCTGCCAAGATTAAGCAACTGCATGACGAATGGCAAGACATCCACGATCAAGTGTTAAATGCGGGTGGCTTACACATCATTGGTACAGAGCGCCATGAGAGTCGTCGTATTGATAATCAATTAAGAGGCCGTTCTGGTCGCCAGGGCGACCCAGGGTCCTCACGTTTCTACCTTTCCTTAGATGATCCTCTCCTGCGTATTTTTGCGGGTGATCGTTTACGCGCCGTTATGGAGCGTCTCAAGATGCCTGATGGCGAGCCGATTGAAGCTGGTATGGTGACGCGGTCTATTGAGTCTGCACAGCGCAAAGTTGAGGGCCGTAACTTTGATATGCGTAAGCAGTTGCTTGAGTACGATGACGTTGCAAATGATCAGCGGAAAGAAACTTATCGCCTTCGCAATGAAGTGCTTGAGAGTGCTGATATTGGTGATCTCATCGCTAATTTGCGCGAAGATGTATTACGTACTGTGTGCTCCTTCTATGTTCCTCTCGAATCTATGGAAGAGCAGTGGGACCTACCTGGTCTTGAGCATGTATTGGCCAATGAATGGGGTCTGACGGTTGATCTCCAGAAGTGGGTTGAGGGCGCCGATAGCATTGACGATTCAGAAATCGTAGAGCGTGTATTGTCTGCTGCTAAAGAGGCTTATGACGCGAAGGTTGAGCTCTCTGGCCGCGAATCTTTTGCAGGCTTCGAGCGTTCCGTTCTTCTCTATAGTGTTGATACCCATTGGCGTGAGCATTTAGCTGCTCTTGATCATTTGCGTCAAGGCATCCACCTGCGTGGCTATGCACAAAAAGATCCAAAGCAAGAATATCGCCGTGAAGCGTTTGAACTTTATGGCGAACTCTTGAATGTCATCAAGAATGATGTTGTTAAGAGCATTACGACAGTGCAAATTCGTAGCGCTAGTGAACTAGATCGTGCTTCCGAGTCGATGAATGAAGATTTAGCGAAACTAAAAGATCTTCAGTACCAACATGCAGATGCTGACCTAGAGGTTGCTGGCTCTACTGGTGACCGTGGTGCTGCCATTGATATTCAGCCAGCACCAGTTCGCGCAGGACCCAAGATTGGTCGTAATGATCCTTGTTCGTGTGGCAGTGGTAAGAAATATAAAAATTGTCATGGGGCGTTGACTTAGCCCATATAAAAAATTTGTTATTTTTTAAGGCTCAGATTTCTCTGGGCCATTTTTCTTGGTGGAATCCCTAATTTCTTATCCAAGCGAAAATCTGACATATCTGTCATGATTTGTGAGTGCCAACACAGGCAGTTTATTTATGAATATTGAATTCCACTAAGGGGATCTTATGGCCTTATCTTTTACTCTCAATGGTAGTGCGGTTAATTTTGATGGAGATCCAGAAACCCCAATTCTTTGGGTCTTACGCGATCATTTAGATGTCACTAGCCCTAAGTATGGTTGTGGTGCTGGATTGTGTGGGGCCTGTACGGTTCATCTTGAAGGCGCCGCCATTCGTTCTTGTTCGACTCCTGTGTCTGCGGCGAATGGTAAAAAAGTGACCACTCTCGAGGGTTTGTCTGCCAAAGTTGGCAAAGCCCTACAAGACGCTTGGATCGAATTCGATGTGCCTCAGTGTGGCTACTGTCAGACTGGGCAAATGATGTCTGCAGCCGATCTCTTAGCTAAGAAAAAACAACCTAGCAGTGACGACATTAAAAATGCCATGAGTGGCAATATTTGTCGATGTGGAACGTATTCCCGTATAGAAAAAGCAGTTAAACGTGCTGCTGATAAATTGGCCTAAGGGGATAAATACATGAAAAATAATTCGTTAAAGAATCAAAGTCGCCGTCAGTTTATTCAACAAAGTGCTGCTGCTAGTGGTGCCTTCGTGCTCGGCATGTATTTGCCTTTATCTAGTGAGGCTGCAACGGCTGGCAATGATCAGCCAGCCTTAGCAAATGCCTGGGTTCGAATTACGCCTAGCAATCAAATTACTTTAATTTGCGCTCGCTCTGAAATGGGCCAAGATGTTTACACCTCTATGCCGGCTTTGCTTGCTGAGGAGTTAAATCTCCCGCTGTCAATGATCAAAGTAGAAATTGCCGGCGTTGCCCCTGTTTATATCAATGCGATGTTGGGAGGTCAAATCACTGGCGGCTCTACTTCGGTTCGCGAAGCTTTTGACAAGCTAAGAACAGCAGGCGCTGCTACACGCTCGGTCTTGATTCAAGCTGCAGCTCAACGTTGGAATGTCACAGCTGCAGACTGCAAGGCAATGAATGGCAAAGTAAGTCACTCCAGTGGTAAGTCGGCTACTTATGGTGAGTTAGCTGCTGATGCTGCTAAGTTACCGCTACCAGAAAAGCCAGCCCTGAAGTCACCGGCAAGCTTTATGGTGATTGGCAAAGAGACGATGCGTCGTCTGGATACTCCTGCCAAGGTAGCTGGCAAAGCAGTGTATGGAATTGATGTGAAGATTCCCGGAATGGCAATTGCATCATTGGCTCAATGCCCTGTGATTGGCGGCACCCCGACCTCCTATGACGCATCAGCTGCCCTCAAGGTGTCCGGTGTGATTAAAGTCGTGCAGATCTCCGATGGTGTGGCGGTGTTGGCCAAAGATTTCTATGCTGCACGCAAAGGTAGAGATGCTCTAAAGATTACTTGGAATGAAGGTCCCAACGCGAACTTAAATAATGCAGTGGTTCGTAAGTCATTAGAAGATGGCCTATCTAAGAAGGGCGCTGTTATCAAAACGGTGGGCGATACCAATACTGCAGTTCCTAATGGCAAGACCATCAGTGCGCAGTACTTCCTGCCATACTTGGCCCACTCTACTATGGAGCCAGTCAATTGCTCTGCAGATGTTTCTAATGGTAAGTGCAGAATCATCGGACCCATTCAATTTCAGCAAGGTGGTGAAGCAGTTGCAGCTGCAGCGGCAGGTGTAAAGCCAGAGGATGTCACGATTCAAACTACATTTCTTGGTGGAGGCTTTGGAAGAAAGCTAGAGCTTGACTTTATTCGCCAGGCTGCAGAAATTTCGAAAGCAGCTGGTATGCCAGTGAAGATGCTGTGGACCAAAGAAGACGACATCACCCATGACTTTTATCGTCCAATGAGTATTCATCGGGTTGATGGAGTTCTAGGCCCCAATGGTCAACTGGCAAGCATGAAAGCGAAGATGGTCTCCCAGTCTGTTACAGCTCGCGCATTCCCAGGATTTGTTAAGGATGGTTTTGATCCTTTTATGGTGGAAGGCTCCAATAACATTACTTATGACATTCCCAATCTTGAAATTACTAATGTCATTACAGATACTGGCCTTCGCGTCGGGTACTGGCGCTCAGTGAGTAATGCATTAAACGCTTTTGCAATTGAGAGTTTTGTGGATGAAGCAGCAAGCGCTGCCGGTAAAGATCCGGTAGCTTTCCGTCTCGCCTCTTTAGGTAAGCACCCAAGAGCAAAGCATGTTCTTGAAACTGCCGTGAAAAAGTCTGGTTATACCTCTGGTAGCAAACGATTTGGTGTGGCCCAAATGGAATGCTATGACACCTATTCAGCCTGTATTTTGGAGTTGGATACCTCGGCACCTGAAACAAAGGTGAAGAAGATCACTTTCGTTTCTGATTGCGGAATTGCAGTACATCCAGATCAAGCGAGGGCACAGCTCATGGGCGGAGTAATTTATGGTTTAAGTGCTGCCTTAGGTAACGCCATCACGATTGAAAATGGCCGTGTTCAGCAGAACAACTTTAATAACTATCCAAGCTTGCGTCAAAACCAGGTTCCGGTAATTGAGGTTCATTTGATCCCTAGTCAAGAGAAGCCAGGTGGATTAGGTGAGGTCGGGGTTCCTTTGGTGGCCCCTGCCTTGGCCAATGCCATTGCTGCTGCTACTGGTAAGCGAGTTCGAGAGTTGCCGGTAAAAGCCTAGATTTAGGCCTTCAGTAGAAGATAAAGCGCGCCAGATAATGGCGCGCTTTGTTTTTGAGCCTCATCTACAATTATCAGACTATGACAGTTAATCTACCCCTCCCCATAAAAGCCGACCTCAAGCCTGTTAAAGGTTTTGAGATGGGTATTGCTGAAGCCGGAATTAAGAAAGCGAATCGCAAAGATCTATTGGTAATGACTCTTGCACCTGGATCTCAGGTTGCTGGTGTTTTTACTCTGAACCGCTTCTGCGCTGCTCCTGTTCAGGTTTGCCGAGAGCATTTGGCACAAGAGGGGCGCAATGGAGAAATTCGGGCGTTGGTAGTCAATACCGGCAATGCAAATGCTGGCACAGGCGAGCAGGGTATGAGGCATGCTTTAGAGACCTGTGACGCCTTAGCTAGAGAGCTTAAGCTTAAGCCTGAGCAAATCTTGCCATTTTCAACCGGGGTCATTCTTGAGCCTTTGCCCATTCAGAAAATTACTAATGCACTTCCAAAAGCAGTAGCTAATTTAGGGGAAGATCATTGGTTTGATGCTGCTGAAGCCATTATGACTACAGATACTCAGCCAAAAGCGAGTTCTGTCACCATTCAAACATCTGCAGGTCAGGTTGTGCTCACGGGTATTTGTAAGGGCGCGGGAATGATTCATCCCAATATGGCAACGATGTTGGGCTTCATTGCAACTGATGCTGGTTTTGCACCTGGTTTATTGGGCAATCTCACTCGAGAAGTTGCTGATCTTTCGTTTAATGCGATTACGATTGATGGCGATACTTCTACCAATGATTCTTTCATCATTATGGCCACGGGGCAGTCGTCAGTACAAATCAAATCAGTTAGCGATCCAAGTTATGTTGTCGTGCGCGAAGCATTGATTGGGTTAGCTAGAAAGTTAGCGCAAATGATTGTGCGTGATGGCGAAGGCGCTACGAAGTTTATGACTATTGAAGTCCTTGGCGGCAAAACTGCTGAAGAATGTCGTCTAGTGGCTAAGGCTGTAGCGCACTCTCCATTAGTAAAAACGGCCTTCTTTGCTAGCGACCCCAATCTAGGTCGTATCCTTGCAGCCATTGGCTATGCGGGCATTCAAGACTTAGATGTTAATCATGTCCAAATGTGGCTTGGCGATGTTTGGGTTGCAAAAGATGGCGGACGCAATCCAAGTTATCAAGAGGCGGATGGTCAAAGAGTGATGCAAGCCCCAGAAATTACTGTGAAGATTGATTTAGGGCGCGGTACAGCTTCACAAACCACGTGGACCTGTGATCTCTCGCATGACTACGTATCAATCAATGCAGACTATCGCTCTTAAAAGACTGAAATCAGATGAATGAAAAATTAAACCGTCTTTTAGACCACCTTGACACTTTTTTACCTAAGCCGTTAACGGATGAGCAATGGAAATCCTCCCCTGCATTTAGATGGCGTCGTAGAGATAGCATCTTTGGCAGTATTGGTTTCTTGCAACCCGTAAAGCATGTTTCCGATATCACCTTTGAGGATCTGCAAAACATCGATCGTCAGAGAGATGCCATTCGAGACAATACTAAAAACTTTATACAGAAAAAACCGGCGAACAATATTCTCCTAACCGGTGCTCGGGGAACAGGTAAATCATCTCTGATTAAGGCAAGCTTGCATGAATTTGCTAATCAAGGACTACGCTTAGTGGAGGTTGAAAAAGAGCATCTAGCCGACTTGGCAGAT
Organism: Polynucleobacter sp. QLW-P1DATA-2; assembly: GCF_001870365.1. Taxonomy (NCBI): domain Bacteria; kingdom Pseudomonadati; phylum Pseudomonadota; class Betaproteobacteria; order Burkholderiales; family Burkholderiaceae; genus Polynucleobacter; species Polynucleobacter sp. QLW-P1DATA-2. The sequence goes on from NZ_LZMQ01000003.1 coordinate 694,404, forward strand.
ATCACTGAGTTATTGGCAGATCGCCCTGAGCGCTTTATTGTTTTTTGTTGACGACCTCTCTTTTGAGGACGGTGAGTCAGGATACAAGGCGATGAAGTCAGCGCTAGACGGCTCCGTTTCGGCCCAGGTAGACAATGTTTTGATTTATGCGACATCAAATCGCCGTCATTTATTGCCTGAGTATATGAAAGATAACGAGGGCTATGTTCATGGCGATGATGGCGAGATTCATCCAGGTGAAGTAGTTGAAGAGAAGATTTCTCTATCAGAGCGTTTTGGTCTGTGGCTCTCGTTTTATCCCCCAAAACAAGATGAGTACTTGGCGATTGTTGCCCATTGGTTGCAACATTTTGGTTTGAGTGCCTCACAGATCGAGGCAGCTCGCTCAGAGGCACTCGTATGGGCGCTAGAGCGTGGCTCTCGTTCTGGTCGTGTTGCTTGGCAGTTTGCAAAGCATTGGGCTGGTTCACAGGCCTAATACAGCTTTATTTTCATGAGTGATATCAATCGACCCGTTACTGAAGTGGCTGCTGGCATATTGCTAGATAAGGCCGGTCACTATCTCTTGGGGCAAAGACCAGAAGGCAAGCCTTATGCTGGTTATTGGGAAGTTCCAGGTGGCAAGATTGAAAAAGGTGAAACTGTTTTCCAGGCGCTTAAGCGCGAACTGCAAGAAGAGCTCGGTATTGATATTCAATCTAGTGAAGAATTAACAGTTCTCGAGCATGACTATCCACATGCTTATGTACGACTACATGTCAGCATTATTCGCGAATGGTCCGGCATTCCAAAGGGCTGCGAAGGTCAGGCTTTATCTTGGGAATTATTGGGCTCAGAAAAGCCCAGTGTTGAACCGCTATTACCGGCCGCTTGGCCAATGCTGGAGAGGCTGCGCGCCTTATTGCCCTAGAACTGGCAGAGCGTTAGCTTGAATGGTACATCCGTAGCAGCAGGCTGCGCTTTTTTGTCTCGATCCGATTGCATAAAGCGTACGGACAACAAATATTTATTGGCACTAATTTCAGAGAAGAGGGTATCGTCCTCGACTGCAATGCGCATCAATTGATAGACTTTTCCAGATGGTGCCTGTTGAAATGATCCATTGTGCGCCACTACATCTTTTGCTTCACCAGATTGGCGTAATAGGCGCAAAAATAATTGGCAAGCATCTTGCCATGGCAATAGTGGGCTAACAAAATTTTCTAATAGCTTGCGACGCTCAGGTGATGGACTATTTTTCCATGCGTGATAACTTGGCAAATCAATTGGACTTGTGCCACCAGGAATGTTCAAGCGAGTGCGTATGCCATTGAGCCACTCGCTCTCAGAAATGATTAAATTGGGGCGACCTGCCGATTGATTTATTTTGCTGGCAACAGAATCAATTTCTGCGAGTGTTTGAGACAGTGCTTCTTGGTCTACTTTTTGAGAAGACTTGAGTCCATTAAGCGCATATTTTTGACGCTCAAATTCTTTTAATAGTAGCGACTTAATATCACCACGTGCACCAATGTCACCAAGATCAAACAGAATTGAGATTGCATTGTGATGAAGTTCTGGGTCATCAGATCGTAAGAAATGATTGAAACGGGCGAACAAATACTCCAGTCGAAGCATGCTTCGAACTAATTCATTGAAGGGGTATTCGTAGACAATCACAAGCCCATATTCTATGACGAACTGAGCTGATCTTTCTTAATCTGTAGAATTTTTTGGTGCAATTGATTAACCTCGGCATCGAGTTCCGCAAAGTCGCCTTGATTCTCAAGAACGAAATCCGCGCGAGCAAGACGATCTTTCCTGGATACTTGAGCCTGAAGAATTCTTTCCACTTCAGCCCGGGCTAAATTGCTGCGGCGCATCACCCTAGCAATTTGGAGCTCCTCAGGGCAGTCCACCACTACTAAATCGTCAATTAGACCTTCCCATGTGCCTGATTCAATCAAAAGCGGCACCACAAATACGAGATAGGGTGCGTTTGCAGTCGCTAGCTGATTAGCCTGTTTCAAGGTTTCTTGTCGAATAAGGGGGTGGGTAATCTCCTCCAACGCTTTTCTGGCTTCAGGTTTGGCGAACACCAGGGTGCGCATCTTGCTTCTATCTAGAGCTCCATTGAGGTCAATAAACTCGGTGCCAAACTGCTTCTCGATGGCTGAAATTGCCACTCCATTTGGAGCGGTGATCTGATGGGCAATCAGATCGGTATCAATAATTCCGGCGCCTAATTTCCCCAATAAATCGCTGACTGCTGTTTTGCCCGAACCAATGCCTCCAGTTAAGCCGATCAAGGGAATGCGCCCCTTTAATCCGCTTAAATCGGATTGCTCAGAAACCAAGATTGGAGAAGCTGTGGCCATAACAGCTCAATAATGCCAGCAATAGCAAGAAATGGTCCAAAAGGAAATGCTGACCGCATACCTTGCTTATGGAGTCGAAGCCAAAGAAGCCCTCCCAATAGACCGGTGATTGAGGCTAATAAGAGAATCTCTGGTAAAGCCCTCGCACCTAGCCAAGCCCCCAGAGCGGCCAATAGTTTCGCATCCCCCATGCCGATGCCATTTTGTTTTTTAATCCAAAGATAGACTAGGTTGAGAGCCCACAAAAAAGCATATCCAATAATTGCACCTGTAATGGCATTTTCAACGTTAGTAAAACCCCATCCAATACCGTTAAATATCAGTCCAAAACAAATCATGGGAATGGTCATGAAATCAGGCAGTCGAAACGTGCGTAGATCAATATAGGCCAAGCATAGCAAGGTCATGATGAGGAAGGCTCGCACTAGATCGATGATGGTGAAAAAATGCATTAAACGATTTGCCCTAAATTAAATATCGGTAGATACAAGATGATGACTAGACTACCAATAATTACACCAACAATAATAATGAGCAAAGGCTCCAAAGTTTGACTCAAGTTATTCAGTCTGTTACTTAGTTGTGATCCTAAGGTGTGGGCACGCTTGCTAAGCATTTGCGCAAGAAGGCCACTTTCAGATGCGATATGAAGTAATTGCAAGGTCTCGGGATCAAAAAAGCCATATTTTGGATCGGCTTTCTTCAAGGCATCTCCTAAGGGCCAGCCTCGGGTTAATTGTTTAAAAACTTCTGCACTCAAGTCATGGCTCAGCCAATGGTTGGATGATTGTGCGGTCACTCGCAATGCATCTGGAAGTGGTAATCCTGATTCTAGAAGGTGGCTTAGGGTTCGGCACCAGTAAGTTAAGGCTGCTAGGCGCAGCAATTTTCCTATTAGGGGAATACGAAAACTCCATTCATCACACTTCTTTTGGAAGGCGGAGGATTTGAACCAGGCACCCAAGAAAATGAAAATACTGGTGATAAGACAAATACTGATTTCTAGGGCAAAGTTGTTTAAGAGTGATGAAGCTTGAATGAGCACTTTTGTGGGCGGTGGCAGTTCTGCCTGAAAATGCCCAAAAACATCCTTAAAAACAGGAACAACCCAAATCATCATGACGATCACCAATAGAAATGAGCTGCCTAAGGTAATAAGGGGGTAGCTCAGGGCTTGTTGCACTTTACGTCTTAATTCAATTTGAGCTTCTAGTTGCTGGCATATCGTTTTGAGAGCGAGAGAAATATCGCCAGTGCGCTCACTTACTCGAATCAAGTTAATAAACTCCATGGAAAATAGATTGTCTTGTGCCATTAGACTTTGAGAAAAGCTATTGCCTTGCTTCAGATGAGTTTGGATTGCCTTTAACCAGGGTTGCCAGTCTTTTGGAGCCGAGGATTGAATGAGTTCGATAGCATTGAGAAGCGCTAATCCAGCATGAAACAGAGTCAGCAATTGCTGCGCAAAATCCCATTGAGATTGTTTACTTAGTGCCATTGGCTAACCTCGGCATCTAGACTGGCTTGATCAATAAGACCAGCTTTGACGTATTGTGCTCCCGCTTCACTCATACTCAGAGAGGGCAAGAAAGAATCAAATAAATGTCGGCTACTTAAAACCTCATGAACACCAATGCGCCCAAAGTAACCGCTGCCTTTACATTTTGAGCAACTACTCATAGCTTTCGCGACAGATTTTTTACATTCAGAGCATAGTTTGCGAATCAATCTTTGGGAGCTAACACTTCGCAAACAAGATACCAATGACTCTTCATCTGCCCCGAGATTTTTCAGTCTAGCCAGTGCTCCTCTAGCATCCCGAGTATGCAAGGTACTTAAGACAAGATGGCCGGTCTGTGCAGCTTGAATCGCCAGTTGTGCTGTAGCACCATCTCGAATTTCTCCGATCATGATGACATCGGGATCCTGCCTCAGAAGCGCCTTAATGATTGTTCCAAAATCAAGGCCTGCACGAGGGTGATAGGCCACTTGATTAACGCCAGGTAAGCGGATTTCAACAGGATCTTCAATTGAGCACAAATTGCGATGAGTTTGATTGAGTGTGTTCAAGCAGCTATAGAGCGTGCGGGTTTTACCGCTCCCCGTGGGCCCTGTGACCAGAATTAAGCCATTGGGTTGCGCAATTGCCTTTTGAAGAATGCAAAGTTGTTCAGGGAGTAACCCGATTTGATTTAGTGCAAGCCCATCTAGTTTGTTAGGCAAGATTCGAATCACTGCTTTTTCACCATACAGAGTTGGCAGTATCGAAACACGGCAATCAATATCGGGTTTTGAAAAATCCAAACCAATACAAAGACGTCCATCTTGTGGGATGCGTTTCTCGGCAATGTCTAAGCGTGCTAATACTTTGATGCGTGTAATCAGTCGCTCATGCAGATCAACGGGATATTGGGACGCTAATTGTAATAAGCCATCTACTCTAATACGGACAAGGCTATTTAGGGTTCCAGCCTCAATATGGATATCGCTAGCTCTGGCATGAAGCGCATCAGTTGCGATCTCATACCAGGTGCGAATTATGAGTGAGTCATCATGAGAAACGCTCAAGCTTGGTCTAGGCTGGGGCTTGGGCGATAGAGTTTGACGGTCTTCACACCTTGGTCATCAAACTGCACGATATCCATGACGATGCCGGCAATTTTGACGCTCACATCATGGCCGGGTATGGCTTCAAGTTTTTCTAGGATAAGACCGTTTAAAGTTCGAGGGCCATCTAAGGGCAGATCCAAATTTAGGAGTCGATTCAGGTCCCTTAAAGAGGCTCCACCACTGGCGAGATAGGTTCCGTCAGCCAGCCAGTGAGGATCAGTCGACAGATTGGAGAAAGAGGTTGTGAATTCACCAATCAGCTCTTCTACGATATCTTCGAATGTGACAAGGCCTAGCACCTCACCATATTCATTGACTACCAAACTTAAGCGCTGTTGATTGTCTTGAAAGAATTGCATCTGTTGCAGAACAGGTGTGCCAGTAGGAATGAAATAAGGCTCATTGATGAGAGATCTGAAGTCTTGATGCTGTAAGTCAGAGTCGCCTAATAAAGATAGGGCTTTTTTGACCGATAAGATCCCCACAATCCTCTCAGAATCACCATCACATACTGGTAATTTATTGTGATAACAGGTCTCCAGTTGCTGAACTACCTCGTCAATCGGTCTAGCAAGATCCAAAACTTCAATTTTTGACCTTGGGGTCATTACATCATCAACAGTAATGTTCTCCAGGTTAAATAAGTTGAGCAAAATATTACGATGGTGAGTTGAAACAAAGCGATTGGATTCTAGAACTAGGCTACGCAACTCTTCTTTACTCATTGCCTTGCTATCTGAGGAGGATTGCAAGCCTGACGCCTTCATTAAGCCGGAAACAAAATTGTTAATTAGCCAAAGCAAAGGTTTAAGTAAAAAGGTTAGCGGCAAGATAAGCCATCCAACGTTAGATGCAATCTTTTCCGGGAAAGCAGCACCAATTACCTTGGGGGTGATCTCACTAAAGATGATGATGAGTAAAGCAACCACTAAAGTTGCGATAGAAAGAACGAGTCCGCTTTCGCCAAATAGATGCAGGGCAATCCCAGTAACCAAGATGGGTAGGATGGTGTTGATGAGATTATTTGAAATCAACAGTACTGAGAGTAGTGAGTCAATTCGTTTGAGAAGCCTTTCAGCTAGGGCCGCACCTGAGTTTCCGCTATTGGCCATCGCTCGAAGGCGATGACGGTTTGATGAAAGCATGCTCGTCTCAGCCATCGAAAAGAAGCCCGATAGTGCGAGTAAAAATAGGACTAAAGCAGCCTGGCTGTAAAGGGGCCAATCGTCAAAAAAGTTGTCCATCAAGCTTGCCTGCAAAAATGAATGATGATTCAATATAGCAAAGTAAGCTTTCACTAGCCATATTCATAAGCCATAGCTAGGGTAGAAATGCTTGTCATATTCTTTATTTAAATTATGTGAGAATCATTCCTATGGCCCCATCAAAAAAATCTTCCTTGGCTAAAAGTGCTGATTACTGTGTCATTGAGGCCCCTTTTGGAAGGCTAGGTATTCTGACTGAGATAGTCGATGGGAGCCTCATGCTCTCAAAGGTTGACTATCTTTCTGCAAACACCCCTCTTTCACCACCTCAGAATCAACTGGCTAAAGAAGTGGCTAAGCAATGCAAGGCTTACTTTAAGGATCCACATTATCAATTTGATTTGCCGATGAAGCCGCTAGGCACTGCCCATCAGCAAAAAGTCTGGAAGCGTATTCGGGAGATACCTCTTGGTCAATCACGGACCTATGGTGAGGTAGCAAAAGCCATTAAAAGTGGTCCAAGGGCAGTGGGTACAGCCTGCGGCGCCAATCCCTACCCCTTGATCACTCCATGCCATCGCGTGTTATCCGCTCAGGGTATAGGCGGATTCATGAAAGAAAATGTTCCAGGCCTTTATCGAGAGATTAAGACTTGGCTTCTAAGGCACGAGGGGGTGCTCTAAGTCCTGATTTATTTTCTAAGTGACTTGGATGATGCATAAAAGAAGATCTTCATGAGTGCATCACTATGAACTGCAACTTTGGTAAAGCTATAAAACATCATGACAGTTTTGCGAGAGAGCTTAACTTCCGTTTTACTATTAAATTGATTGCGATTGGCAATTTTGGATAGCGTCATTACTGCAAGACCAAATGCTAAGAAGCAAAAACGTCTCATCCCTAACTCTTCCTTTGGAATTAGCAGGATGTAGTCCATGGAGGCTTGAAGCTTTTGATAGGCAATCCTTAAGAGCTCAGGCTGGCTGGTATTGATTGGCTTCCAAGAAACACCCCGGGCTTTATCTTCAGGTGAATCTTTGAGGATGTTAGTCATCTGCAAGGCTTGACCAAAGTCGATCGCTAGAGCTTCATGCCCTTTCATGTTCTTTGCAAATGAAGCTGAGTGATTACTGAAAATACTGGTAAGAAGCTCTCCAACTACACCAGCTACGACATAGCAGTACTCTTCAAATTCTTTTAGATCCTGTAGGCCCGTTTCAGTTTGCTTGCCATGAAATCGGGACATCCCTTCAGACATGATAGAAACACATCGACTAACGGCGGCTTGATCTTGGCTAGAGCAGGTATGCAATATTCGCAAAACAGTTGGAGTATGAGCTATTAAATCAAGCTCATCTTGATTGCCATAATTCTTGAGCTCTACCAGGCAAGGCTCAACAAAGGACTGTACTGGTGCGGTCTCTAAAACAGCATCTAGAAATAGCTTAGAGAGTGCTTGCTTGGCTTCCGGTTTTACATCGACTGCATCTTCAACGGTGTCAACAATTCTGCAAAGCAAGTAAGTATTGCCAACTACTTTTTCAATAGCGGGTGGCAATAAGGGAATGGTGAGCGCAAAGGTGCGGGATACTGAGCTCAAAATAGCCTTTTGATAGGCTAGATCGGCATCAAGGCTTTCGAGTAGGTTTAATTTGGCTGAAGGCACCTATCAATTATGTCAGACCAGCGTGCTCTAAATTGGCGCTTATTTCCTTACTAACAAAAGTGACATAGCCATATAATTTCACCAAATTCTGGAAGGAGAAATCGGGCGTGCTGATTTGGTTCGTCATCATTTACTGGGTAGTCTCAGTTGGCATCGGCCTATGGGCTGCTTTGCGCGTCAAGAGCACTGCTGATTTCGCAGCAGCAGGGCATAGTCTTCCAATGCCTATCGTGACAGCTACGGTTTTTGCAACTTGGTTTGGTTCAGAAACGGTTTTAGGTATTCCAGCAACCTTCTTAAAAGAAGGTTTAGGAGGTGTCGTTGCAGACCCATTTGGCTCCTCCCTTTGCCTCATCTTGGTGGGTCTCTTTTTTGCGCGGCACCTGTACAACCGTCGCATGCTTACCATCGGTGATTTCTTTCGCGAGAAGTATGGACGTACCGTTGAAGTTTTAGTGACGCTATGTATTGTTGTTTCATATTTAGGGTGGGTAGCTGCTCAGATCAAAGCTTTGGGTCTCGTGTTTAATGTTGTTTCTGAAGGCAGCATCTCTCAGACTGGTGGCATGATGATTGGTGCCGCTAGTGTCTTGATCTACACCCTATTTGGCGGCATGTGGTCAGTAGCGGTTACTGACTTCATTCAGATGATCATTATTGTGATTGGCATGCTCTACATTGGTGGCGAGATGACCGTGCAGACTGGTGGCATTGGGGTAGTCGTCCAGCACGCTGCAGCTGCTGGGCAATTTAGTAATTTCTGGCCTGAAATGAATCTGGCATCAATCTTAGGATTTGTTGCAGCACTTTGTACGATGATGCTTGGCTCCATTCCGCAGCAGGACGTTTTCCAGCGAATTACGTCGAGCAAAAATGTGAATATTGCGGTCAATGCTGCCATTCTGGGCGGCGTGCTGTACTTTATCTTTGCTTTTGTACCGATGTATTTAGCTTATTCGGCAACTTTAATTAGTCCTGATTTGGTGAACCAATATTTGAATACGGATCCTCAAATGATTCTGCCAAAGCTCATCTTGAACCATGCTCCGCTCATTGCTCAGGTGATGTTCTTTGGCGCTTTGCTATCTGCAATTAAGAGTTGCGCAAGTGCCACCTTACTAGCGCCCTCGGTGACTTTTGCAGAAAACATTGTGAGAGGTTTTTTCAAGCATCTGTCAGATCGTCATTTGCTGAAAATCATGCGGATTACAGTCTTGTGTTTTGCAATAGTTGTTACCTTTTTTGCTGTGAACTCTGAGTTATCTATTTTTAAGATGGTGGAGAGTGCCTATAAGGTCACCTTAGTGGCTGCTTTTGTACCACTCGCTTTCGGAGTCTACTGGCCTAGAGCAAACTCCTTAGGTGGCCTGTTGGCGGTAGTTGGGGGTCTGACAATCTGGATTAGCTCTGAAATTTTGGCTCCCAATGCCATCTTGCCGCCGCAATTGGCAGGCTTATTGGCCAGTATTGCCGGCATGATTTTGGGTAGCCTAGTGCCAAAAGACTCTTTAAAGGCAGTTTAAAGCCTTATTTGCCTATAAATTAGGCAATCAAAATTGTTGCACTGCAAAATATTCTCCTCTAATATGGAGTTAATACAAAAATTTTAATTCTTATGGGGTTCCTATGAAAATCTGTGTGATTGGTGGGGGTGGTGCCATTGGCGGCTATCTAGCTGTCATACTGGCCAGAGCAGGCAACGACGTCACTGTGGTTGCTCGTGGCGCAACTTTAGCCGCCATTAAAGAACGTGGTCTGGCACTGATCATGGATGATCAGCCAGAGCCATTAGTTGCGCAAGTCAAAGCAGTAGAAAAAATGAGAGATGCTGAAACGCCGGATGTGGTTATCTTGGCAGTGAAAGCGCATCAAGTGGAGCCCATCATTGATGACTTGGCTGCCATCATGGACCCTGAAACGATTTTGATTCCAATGCAAAACGGTATTCCTTGGTGGTATTTCCAAAAATTAGGTGGCGAGTATCAAGACCACGCTGTTGAAACAGTGGATGCTGGCGGACTCGCTAAGAAAGCAATTAATCCAAACAACATTATTGGGTGCGTTGTGTATCCAGCTACGTTCACCCAAGCTCCCGGTGTGATTCGTCACGTTGAGGGTAATCGCTTTCCCTTAGGTGAGTTGGACGGCAAGACAACGGAGCGTATTCAAAAGATCTCAGAGATGATGAGCGCCGCTGGCTTTAAGTCACCAATCTTGGACGATATCCGTTCTGAGATTTGGCTCAAGCTGTGGGGCAATATGACCTTCAATCCAATTAGTTCTTTGACTCATGGGACTCTGGAGGGTATTTGCCAGTACCCGCTGACGAAAGAATTGGCGCGCAGCATGATGGCTGAAGCACAAACGATTGCTGAGAAACTAGGCGTAACATTCCGCGTCGATATTGAGCGTCGCATTGCTGGTGCAGAAAAAGTGGGTAAGCATAAGACCTCAATGCTGCAAGACCTGGAGGCTGGCCGTAGTTTAGAAATCGATGCACTCTTGGGTTCAGTGATTGAGCTGGGTAAGATTACTCAGACACCAACTCCTTGTTTAAATACCGTATTTGCTTTAACAAAATACTTAGATGAAAACGTACAAGCTTCTAAAGGCAGCTTGGCTTTACCATCAGTTTCTGGCTATTAAAAGCAAAAAGATTAGCAGTTATCTTCGGCATTAAAAAACCCTTGCTATTGAACATGGCAAGGGTTTTTGTTTTAAGGGTGATCAATTTATTCGAAGCGATTATCCAACTGCCCAACACCTTCAATGATGATGCTGACGTTGCTGCCAGATTTCATGGAGCCAACACCCACCGAGGTGCCGCAAGCAATGATGTCGCCCGCTTCCAGAGGCACATCTTGAGAAATCAAGCTTACCAATTTAGCTGGTGGGAAGATCATATCTGCCACCGGGTAATTCTGACGCTCTTGATCGTTCAGAATCGTTTTGATGGTTAGCTTGCTCGGGTCAACATCGGTAGTGATGTAGGGACCAAAGACGCCAAAAGTATTAAAACTTTTTGACCGAGTCCACTGAGCATACCCAGGATCACGGTTAAGAATTTCAATTGCAGTCACATCGTTGATGCAGGTATATCCAAAAATAGCTTTTGCAGCCTCAGATTCATCTGCCTCGTAGATGTGCTTGCCAACCACGATCCCCAATTCACCCTCGTAGACGACTTTCCCTGAATACGATTTGGGTGTCCGAATCACTTGGTTAGCAGCTAAGAAAGAGTTATTTCCTTTGAGAAAGTATAGGGGTTCAGGCGGCACTGAATGTTCGAGCTTAGTCACTAGGGCATGGAAGTTATCCACCATCGCCACCATCTTTGATGGAACACAAGGAATATCCAGAGTGACATCCGCAAGTTTAAGCAGCTCGCCAGTTGCCTTGGGTTGATTGAATAAATCGCCTGAATATACGGCAATTTGATCGCCTTGCAACAGTCCCAAGCTACTTATTCCCTGATGATGAAATCTGAGCCATTGAGCCATAATGAGTTCCTATAAATTTAAATATTTGATAGTCAATATCTTACAGGGGTGGGTTGATGTCTCAGACTTCCGAACTTGTTTTTGCACCAGAATTGGATCAGCCAGTTCGCTATATCGAACGTACCCGAAGTTATTACTTGGGTTTGGGATATGACAACCCCTATGTTTGGGCGCATTACATTGATGTGCCATTTACTCCGCTAAAGAAACCACTCAATCAGTCTGTTTTAGGTTTAATTACTACAGCAGTACCTTTTGATTCCGCAAAGGGAAATCAGGGCCCTGGTGCATCCTATAATGCCGCTGCTAAGTTTTATCAGCCTTATCAAATGAGGATTGATGCTGAAATTGACTTGAGAATTGCTCATGTTGGTATCGATCGCAAAAATGCCAATATGGAAGATAGCAACTGCTGGTTTCCGTTGGCGGCTGCAAGGCAGACTATTAATGCGCAGAGAATTCAGGCGCTGTCACCCCATTTTTATGGTCTGCCTACCAATCGCAGTCAGCGTCACACATTAGATATTGATGCACCAATTATTTTAGAAATGCTTCGTGCAGATAAGGTAGATGTTGCGGTTTTAATTCCAAATTGCCCCATCTGCCATCAGAGCCAAAGCTTATTGGCGAGATATCTTGAGGCAGAGGGTATTCCCACATTGGTAATGGGCACTGCAAAAGATATCGTTGAGTACTGTGGGGTACCTAGATTTTTATTTAGCGATTTTCCATTGGGAAATGCTGCAGCGAGACCAAATGATTCTGACTCCCAAAGTCTCAATTTTGAATTGGCTTTGCGTTTGCTCGAGTCGGCTCCAGCGCCCCGAACCACCTTACAGTCGCCACTGATTTGGGCTGCAGATCCGTCTTGGAAGTCGGATTATTCCAATCTCGAAAAATTGTCTAAGCAAGAGGTGGAAAGACTTCGCGAAGAAGCTGAGCAGGCTCGCATTACAGCCCGCGAACTCAGAATGAAAAGTGTGGGAAATTAATTTTTTAAGTCTGTCGTGCGAGTGAGTATTGGCATAAGGCCTGTAATGCAGTGGTTGCCTCATTGCTTGGAAAGTCGTTGATGCATTCCAATGCTAGGTCTGCTTCGCGTTTTGCAGCAGCTTGGGTGTAATCAAGAGCACCAGAGCTTTGCACTGCGGCCAAAATCTGCGCAAAGACATCATCCGGTAAATCCTGATTTTGTTCAATAGCAGCACGCACTAATAAGCGCTCTTCATTGCTGCCATTTTCTAGCAGGTAGATAAGAGGTAAGGTCGGCTTACCCTCACGTAAATCATCACCAGCATTTTTTCCCATTTGAGCAGCGCTTGCTGTGTAGTCCAAAAGATCATCCATCAATTGAAATGCCGTTCCGATGTGACGACCAAAGGCACCAGCTTGTTCACGTTGTGAATCGGTACTGTTTGCCAAAATTGCTCCAAGCTCAGTAGAGGCTTCAAACAATTTGGCAGTTTTGTAGCGAATCACTTGTAGGTAGCTTGCTTCATCAACCTCTGGGTCGTTCATATTGAGAAGTTGCAAAACCTCACCCTCAGCAATCGTATTAGTGGCATCTGACAGTATTTGCATTACCCGAAGATCATTTGGGCCGACCATCATCTGAAATGCCCTTGAATAGAGGAAGTCGCCGACTAAAACGCTTGCAGCGTTACCAAAGGCGGCATTTGCAGTCTCACGCCCCCTTCTGAGGGTAGATTCATCGACTACATCGTCATGGAGCAGGGTGGCCGTGTGGATAAATTCCACTACAGCAGCCATTTCTAGGGTGTGAGGGGTTGCTTTGCCATTTGCTAAGGCCTTGGCTACAAGCATCAAGAGGGCTGGTCTTACCCGTTTTCCGCCGGCCTGGATGATATAAGTTGAGATTTGGTCAATTAAGGCGACTTTTGAGGCCAATTTGAGGCGAATCACCTCGTCTAAGCCCTTGAAATCTATAGCAATAGGGGCCAGAATTTGGCTTAAGTCATTGGTTTTGACAGTGCTCGGCATGCAAGATATAATAATGGGCTTAGCTCATCCAGGGTGGATTAGCTTAAATGTAGATATTAATTGAGGTTTCAAACCATGTACGCGGTCATAAAAACCGGTGGCAAACAATATAAAGTTGCTGCAGGCGAAAAATTGAAAATAGAACAGATACCAGCGGAAATCGGCAGCGAAATCACTCTTGACCAAGTCCTCGCCGTTGGCGAAGGCGCTTCACTGAAATTAGGTGATCCATTGGTTAATGGTGCAGCTGTGATGGCCACTGTCGTCTCCCAGGGACGTCACGATAAAGTGACAATCTTTAAGATGCGCCGTCGCAAGCATTATCAAAAGCACCAAGGCCATCGTCAGAATTTCACTGAAATTTTGATCAACACGATTAAAGCCTAATTCAGGGTAGGAGAAAGATATGGCACAGAAAAAAGGCGGCGGCTCAACACGAAATGGCCGCGACTCAGAATCGAAACGCTTAGGCGTTAAGGTATTTGGCGGCGAGCATATTAATGCTGGCAGCATCATCATTCGTCAACGTGGCACACGTGTTCATCCAGGTGCTAACGTTGGTATTGGTAAAGATCACACTTTGTTCGCCTTAATTGACGGTCAAGTGGAATTTGGCGTTAAGGGTGCTTTGAAGAAGGCCCAAGTTTCAGTCTTGCCTCGTCCATAAGGCGCCTGACTGAGACTCGTTTGATTCAGATTTATTCCGAATTTAACTCTTAGGAACAGGCCTCGCTAAGCGAGGCCTTTTTTATTCATGAAATTTATAGACGAAGCACGCATTGAAGTCATAGCCGGCCAGGGTGGCGCCGGGAGCGCATCTATGCGCCGCGAAAAGTTTATTGAATTTGGCGGCCCTGATGGCGGGGATGGCGGTAAGGGTGGAAGCGTATGGGCAACTGCTGATCGCAACATCAATACGCTGATCGATTACCGCTACGCTAAAACGCATACTGCTAAAAATGGTGAACCAGGGCGTGGCGCAGATTGCTATGGCCGCGCAGGCGATGATATTGAGTTGCGTATGCCGGTTGGTACGATTATTTCTGACTACGAAACGGGTGAGCCAATTGCTGACTTAACCACTCACGGTGAGCGCTTATGTTTGGCTCAAGGCGGTGTTGGAGGTTGGGGCAATATTCACTTTAAGAGCTCTACAAATAGAGCGCCCAGACAAAAAACAAACGGCAAACCTGGTGAGCGTCGTAAGCTTAAATTGGAGCTAAAGGTATTGGCTGATGTTGGTTTGCTCGGTATGCCTAATGCCGGTAAGTCTACTTTGATTACCGCAGTTTCTAATGCGCGACCAAAGATTGCCGACTATCCGTTTACAACACTCCACCCTAATTTAGGTGTGGTGCGGGTAGGTAATGAGCGTAGCTTTGTAATTGCTGATATCCCAGGACTGATTGAGGGTGCTGCAGAAGGTGCTGGCTTAGGCCATCGTTTCTTGCGTCACTTGCAACGCACGGGTGTTCTCTTGCACTTAGTTGATTTGGCACCATTTGATGAGAATGTGGACCCGGTGGCCGATGCTAAAGCGATCGTGAATGAATTACGTAAATATGATGAAGCTTTGGTCGAAAAGCCACGTTGGCTAGTTTTAAACAAGGTCGACATGATTCCTGAAGAGGATCGTAAAAAAGTGGTGGCTGACTTTGTGAAACAGTTCAAGTGGAAAGGCCCCGTATTTGAAATCTCGGCCTTAACTGGCTTGGGTTGCGATAAGCTCTGCTATTCCTTGCAAGACTATTTGGATTCTGTACGCCGTGATCGCGATGATGCCGAGGAGCGCGCAGCCGATCCTCGTTATCAAGATCAAGATGAAGTAAAAAACCAAGATAAGACACTAGATTAAAGTGTGATTAAGCACCTTCATTTGCCATGAACCTGAAACAAACCAAACGTATCGTTGTTAAAGTGGGCTCAAGCCTGGTTACCAATAATGGTGAGGGCTTAGATCATGCCGCTATTGCCATGTGGGCCGAGCAAATTGCAGGCTTACTAAAGGTTGGTCACGAGGTGCTGATGGTGAGCTCAGGCGCTATTGCAGAAGGTATGCAGCGATTAGGTTGGGTAAAGCGCCCACAAGAAATTCATCAGCTTCAGGCTGCAGCTGCAGTTGGGCAGATGGGTTTAGTGCAGGTGTATGAGAGTTGTTTTGCGCGATTTAATTTGCGCAGTGCACAGGTTTTGCTGACAAATGCTGATCTGGCCAATTCTGAGCGCAATGCCAATGCAAAAGGGACCTTAGAAACGTTGTTGAAGTTGGGTGTAGTGCCCATCATTAACGAGAATGACACAGTGGTTACCGATGAAATTAAATTTGGTGATAACGATAGCTTGGCTGCTTTGGTAACAAACCTGGTTCATGCAGATCTACTGGTAATACTGACCGATCAAGGTGGCTTATTTACTGCCGATCCGCGCCAGAATCCAGATGCAATCTTGTTGACTGATGCCATTGCCGGCGATCCTGCTCTAGAAAAGATGGCGGGCGGAGCGGCAAGCGAGTTGAGTAAGGGCGGAATGCTTACCAAGGTATTGGCAGCCAAGATTGCAGTACAAACAGGCGCATCCACGATCATTGCCTCGGGACGTGAGCCAGAAGTCTTAACTCGCCTTTTAGCTGGCGAGAAAATCGGCAGTCTCCTTACTCAAAAACCTAGTTAATCTACAACTCCAAATGAGTTTGTTGGTTTTGTACCACCTGTAAATGCGCTTGGATTAAGTGCTTGAACTACCGCTCTCAAACTTTTTTCTTGTGTGTTAAAACTGCAAAATGCGCCTTGTGCTAAAGCAGCTTGGTAGCGATTTGGGTCATGGAGCTTAATATCTCTCCAGGCACCAAGGAGATTCTCTTTCCAGGTGTTGTTCTCAAGTGTGCCGTAAAGTTTCCACTGATATGAGTCACAACGAATACCTTCGTATTGTGTTTGTTGATTACCATTTGGGCTGGTAAGAACAACGATATACCGAGTGACGCCATCTGCGCCAATCATGATGGAATCGGTATCAACTGCAAACTTAAATATAGTCTGCGGGGAGACGTAAAAAGGTACCAGGCTTGAGGGATTGGGTGGGCTGAGAGGCATTTTTGTTGACCCCTCCTTGAATACCATCGGCGCAAATGGATCTAGACCGCTTTCCATGGGATCACTGGCACATCCAGATAAAACAGTAGCTGCACAGATACAGCAGATATATAGGCTAAGCTTGCGCAAGTATGAGTTCATTCTTGTTCTTTGTCCGATTTAGTGGATTCATGGGAGCTATCTTCACCTTTTAAATAAAAGGACTGCAGTAAGTCTAGAGGAGTTCCCCACGCAAGTTGCTGCAACCGCACGCCTTTTGCAAGGTAGCGAGCCAGTTCGGATAAAGCCAGTTGATAGACTTCTCGCTTAAAGCCAATAACGGCATCAAGTTGGATCCAAAATGGAACCCAACGCCATGCATCAAATTCTGGATGCTCGGTAGCTCGCAATTGGATATCGCTATCTAGCCCTACGAAGCGCAGTAAAAACCAGATTTGTTTTTGNACCTCGATAGGCTGCGCGATGAATCCTAGTTGCATGTTGGCGGCGTAGGTATTCCTCAGGGACATCGTAGCGGAGCCAGTCCCTGGTTCGTCCAATAATCTGGACATGTTCCGGCAGCAAGCCAACCTCTTCATGCAATTCGCGGTACATTGCTTGTTCAGGGCTTTCGCCATGAGCTATCCCGCCCTGCGGGAACTGCCACGAATGCTGCCCAACGCGTTTTCCCCAGAAAACCTCGTTACGGCTGTTAAGGAGGACAATGCCGACATTGGGTCTATATCCTTCACGGTCAAGCATGATCGTGCCCCAAATCCTTTAAAATCAATGATTTGATTATATCCATACATGAAAGCATCACAATCATTTCTCGCCACGCTAAAAGAAGCCCCTTCTGACGCTGAGGTGGTCTCGCACAAGCTCATGGTTCGTGCAGGTTTAATTCGCAAACTGAGTGCTGGTATTTATAACTACTTGCCGCTCGGATTAAAGGTGATTCGCAAGGTTGAAAACATCATTCGCGAAGAAATGAATCGTGCTGGTGCAGTTGAATTACTCATGCCAATGATTCAGCCAGCCGAATTGTGGCAAGAGACTGGTCGTTGGGAAAAAATGGGTCCAGAGTTGCTGCGTATCAAAGATCGCCATGATCGTGATTTTTTGATTCAGCCAACTTCAGAAGAGGTGATTACTGATTTAGCTCGTAATGAAATTAAGAGCTATAAACAGTTACCAATTAATTTTTATCAAATTCAGACTAAGTTTCGCGATGAGCGTCGCCCTCGTTTTGGAATCATGCGCGGTCGCGAGTTCAGCATGAAAGATGCCTACTCATTCGATCGTGACATCGAAGGCTTGAAGAAGTCTTACCAAATCATGTTTGATGCCTATACCCGCATCTTTAAGCGCATGGGGCTGAAGTTCCGCGCAGTGACCGCTGATAATGGTGCCATCGGTGGATCAGGCAGCCAAGAGTTTCATGTGATTGCAGATACCGGCGAAGATGCCATTGTGTATTGCCCGAACTCTGATTACGCCGCCAATCTAGAGGCTGCTGAGTCTTTGTCATTGCTTGCGGGGCGCGCTGCTGCAACTCAAGCGATGGCAAAAGTACCAACACCTGATAAGACAAATTGCACAGAGGTTGCAAAGTTTTTAAACATCCCATTAGAAAAAACAGTGAAGTCTTTGTTATTCGCTGCTGATCAAGAAAAAGGCCCGGCAAAACTCTTCATGTTGTTAGTTCGTGGTGATCATGAGCTTAATGAGGTTAAGGCTAGCAAGATCCCTGGAATGGCAGAGTCTCGCTTTGCTACTGAGGCTGAAATCAAGCAAGCCTGTAACGCACCTGCTGGCTATTTAGGCCCCGTTGGCGTGAGCACTGATGTTACTGTCGTGGCGGATCGTACCGTTGCGAATATGTCTGACTTTGTTTGTGGTGCTAATGATGCTGGTCATCATCTGACTGGTGTGAGCTGGGGGCGCGATTTGCC
This sequence comes from Polynucleobacter sp. QLW-P1DATA-2, assembly GCF_001870365.1. NCBI lineage: Bacteria > Pseudomonadati > Pseudomonadota > Betaproteobacteria > Burkholderiales > Burkholderiaceae > Polynucleobacter > Polynucleobacter sp. QLW-P1DATA-2. Next base: position 712,769 of record NZ_LZMQ01000003.1, read on the forward strand.
AGAGCCACTTGTTTTGGATATTCGTAATGCGGTAGTTGGTGACCCTTCGCCGGACGGTAAAGGTATCGTTGATATCTGCCGTGGAATTGAAGTGGGTCATGTTTTTCAATTAGGTACGCGCTATTCAGAAGCAATGGGATGTACTTACTTGGATCAACAAGGTAAAGCGCAGCCGATGGTGATGGGTTGCTATGGCATTGGCGTTACGCGTTTACTTGGAGCGGCAATTGAACAAGGGCACGATGAGAAGGGCATTATTTGGCCAATCTCTATGGCGCCATTTGAAGTAGTCATCTGTCCAATGGGTTACGAGAAGTCAGAACAGGTCAAAGCAGCATGCGATCAATTGCATGCTGAGTTATTGGCTGCTGGCATTGATGTGATTTTGGATGATCGCAATGAGCGTCCGGGTGCAATGTTTGCTGACTGGGAGCTGATTGGCGCCCCATTCCGCGTTGTTATTGGTGATCGTGGCTTGGCTGATTCTCAAGTGGAATTTAAAGGCCGCACCGATACCGAGTCACAAAATATTGCTCTGACACAAATTAAAGAAAAAGTGATTGCGGCCGTTCAAGCAGCAAAGACCACAGTGAGTTAATTCACTGGCTTAAGCGCTTTACAACAATTATTCGGTTATTTTTAAAGAGTCCGCCAATGCCTTTGGCGGCTCCTTTGGCAGCCATTGCAGCCATAGTGCGCGCCATTTTTCCGCCTTTGAATTGCTTCATCATGGTTTGCATTTGCTCAAATTGAGCGAGTAGGCGATTGACTTCTTGTACCTCTACGCCAGCGCCGGCAGCGATGCGACGTTTGCGACTTGCCTTTAGCAACTCAGGTTTCGTCCGCTCACGTGGTGTCATGCTATCAATGATTCCACGCATGCGTTTAGTTTGTTTGTCTGCGTTGCTCAGATTTGCTTTGGACGCAGCTTGAGCCACCTGGCTAGGTAGCTTGTCCATCAAACTTGCCATGCCACCCATTTGTTGCATTTGCATGAGTTGATCCCGAAAGTCTTCCAGATCAAATCCGCCCTTAGAAATCTTGCTAGCTAATTTTTCTGCTTTAGCAACATCTACATGTTGTTGTGCTTGTTCAACCAAAGCCAGAATATCGCCCATACCCAAGATGCGGTTAGCCATACGCTCTGCATCGAACGCTTCCAAGCCATCCATCTTCTCGGCCACACCAATAAATTTGAGTGGCACACCCGTAACTTGACGAACAGATAAAGCGGCACCCCCGCGTGAATCCCCATCTAGCTTAGTGAGGATGACGCCAGTTAGGGGGAGTGCTTCATGGAAGGCTTTGGCGGTATTAACGGCATCTTGACCAAGCATTGCATCTACTACGAATAAAGTCTCGATTGGGTTTAAGCTGGCATGCAAAGTTTTGATTTCTTGCATGAGCACTTCATCAATACCTAAGCGACCTGCTGTGTCAACAATCACCACATCAAAATAATGACGACGTGCCCAATCTAAGGCGGCGGTTGCAATATCGTTAGGCTTTTGATTAATGTTGCTTGGGAAAAACTCTGCACCAACCTGTTTGGTCACCGTCTCTAGCTGCTCAATAGCGGCAGGGCGATAAACGTCACAAGAAACTGTGAGCACTTTCTTTTTCTTTTTTTCCTGTAACCACTTAGCCAATTTACCGACTGAGGTGGTTTTACCGGCACCCTGTAAACCTGCCATCAGAAGCACTGCGGGTGGCTGGGTTGCTAGGTTGAGCTCACCGCTTTGCTTGCTCTCGCCCGTCATCACTTGAGCTAGTTCGCGCTGCACCACACCAACAAGGGCTTGGCCTGGGCTGAGGCTACCTACAACCTCTTCGCCTAGGGCTTTAAATTTAATTTGCTCTAGGAGAGATTTAACAACGGGGAGCGCTACATCGGCCTCCAGCAGGGCCAAACGAATCTCCCGCAGCATTTCTGCGGTATTCGCCTCGGTAAGGCGGGCTTGCCCCCGCATTGTTTTAACAACGCGAGATAGACGATCGGTGAGGTTTTCTAGCATTTATCGATTAGACTTTCCAGATGGATATTTTAGGTCACCCAGCTTACGGAATGCTTGCTCCCGTACTTTATTTACTGCTATTGCTCTTTTTGAGCGTCAAAGCAAAGCGGGGCGAGGAGTCTGCGCTCTCGGCAGGACTTGTGCAAACCTTTATTTTTGTAATTTTGGTAGTTCACGGAATGGAATTACATGATTCCGTCTTTACGCCTCAAGGGTTCATATTTGGCTTTGCTCAAGACTTATCTCTCATTGCTTGGGTTGGGCTGGCTTTTTACTGGTTTCAGTCATGGTTTTTGCCTATTTCGAGCTTGCGTTGGTTGGCAATTTTATTTGCCTTGGTCTGCTCTCTGCTTCCCAACCTTTTCCCTGGCACATTGATTTCGCCAAAGGCGGTTTCTGATCCTTGGTTTAAGGGGCACTTTATCGTGGCGACGATTTCTGTTGGCTTGCTCAGCTTGGCCGCAATGCATGCCATGCTCATGAGCGTTCAAGATCGTGCACTACACCGTCAACTTGCGATTGTTCCTGATAGCCGCCTCTCACACTGGCTGGAAGATTTGCCGCCACTCATGACTATGGAGAGTTTGTTGTTTAACTTGCTGTATGTTGGTTTTGCACTTTTAAGTCTGACGGTATTTTCTGGTTTGCTATTTTCACAAACCTTGTTTGGAAAACCCCTTGTCTTTGATCATAAGACTATTTTTGCTCTGATTTCCTGGTTCTTATTCGCTGGGTTGCTCTTGGCGCGTTGGCGTGTTGGGTTGCGTGGCCGTGCTGCAGTGCGTTGGGTCCTAAGTGCGTACACTGCGCTACTGCTCGCTTATGTCGGTAGCCGTTTTGTATTAGAAGTGATTCTTCAAAGAGTATGACCCTTGTTTAAGTGGCTTTTATTTTTTGCAGTTGGCTATTTTTTCTACCTTTGGTTGAAGAAACAAAAGCAGGTCAAAGAGGGTTTGAAAAAATCCTCTGATCCCACTCCTACAAAGGCTCTGGAGCCAGAGCCGATGGTTCAATGCCAGCATTGCAAAGTGCATCTACCTAGATCTGAAGCTAGAGTTTATGAGCAGCGTTTTTATTGTTCGCAAGACCATCTCAATGTCCTTAATGAACGGGGATGGATTGGCTCTGCGAATTGGCGTGTCTCACCTAACTTCGATGAGAGACCGGAAAATATTCAACCTGATTTAGTGGTGATTCATCACATCAGTTTGCCTCCGGGACAATTTCGGTTAAAAGAATCAAGCCAATACATCATCGATTTTTTTCAGAACAAGCTAGATTCCAGTGCACATCCTTATTTTGCAGAGATCTCCGGACAAAAGGTGTCTAGCCATTTTCTAATTACGCGCTCTGGTGAGTTAGTGCAGCTTGTTTCAACTCAAGATAGGGCATGGCATGCTGGCATCTCCTCCTTTATGGGAAGACAAAAATGCAATGACTTCTCTATTGGAATAGAGCTAGAGGGCGATGGAGATTCACCGTTCGAAGAATATCAGTACAAAACTTTGACGAGTTTGGTCAAGAAGCTACAGGCAAGTTATCCCAATCTCCAATTTGCTGGGCACAGTGACATTGCGCCCGACAGAAAAACCGATCCTGGAATATATTTCGATTGGAAAAAGTTCCAAAAAGAGACAGGAATTTCAGAGGAAAAGATGCCCTATGGGCTGATTTCTCGATAGACTCATTGTTGTATGTGAGCATACGCTTACTTTTTTAGCCTTTAGCTAAAAAGGGCTAAAAATCACGCACCAAAATGCTCCCAAATTATTCAATTAATTAGTAAAAATACTAATAAGTTTTTGTCATAAAAAACTTACAAAAGCCCCAATATTTCCCTATACTTAGTGCCTAATGCGCTTCGAAACACTACATCTAGTGTTTGAATCTAGCAATACACCATTGTTTTTTAACGATTTTTTGTCCAAATAACTATATATAAGAGCAGGAGCAACATGACATACGCTAATCCACAGACAGCAGGTCAACCTACTGGAGCGAATAACCCAGGATTGAGTCCTGCAGGAGCAATGAATCAGGCTCCTTCTGCCAGTTTTGTGGCTGGCGGTGTTGGTGGTGCCCAAGCAACCCAATTGTCTGATTACAAAATTATTCGCCGCAATGGCTCAGTGGTGGCTTTTGAGCCATCCAAAATTGCCATTGCAGTAACAAAAGCTTTCTTGGCGGTAAATGGTGGTCAAGGTGCAGCATCTGCACGAGTACGCGAGCAAGTAGAGCAACTCACCCATTCAGTCGTACGTGCGCTCTTGCGTAGTCGCCCTAATGGCGGCACATTTCACATTGAAGATATTCAAGACCAGGTTGAATTAGCTTTGATGCGTAGTGGCGAGCACAACGTTGCACGTGCCTATGTTCTTTATCGTGAAAAGCGCAATCAAGAACGCGCTGCTCAGCAGGAAGTTTCTCAAGACGCTCAATCGGCCAATCAGGCTGGTGAGTCAGGGATTAAGGTTACCGACAATGGCGTTGAGAAGTGGCTTGACATGGCTGCTTTACGTACTGTCATTGAAGCTGCTTGTGAAGGCCTAGGTAATCATATTGACGCATCCCCAATCATTACTGAAACAATCAAAAATTTGTATGATGGCGTACCAATGGCACAAGTCTATGACTCTGCAATTTTGGCTTCCCGTACTTTGATTGAAAAAGATCCTGCTTATAGCCAGGTAACTGCGCGTATCTTGATGCATGTGATCCGTAAAGAGATCTTTGGTAAGGAAGTATTGCAAGGCGATACCCAGGCCGAGTACAGCACCTATTTTGCGAAGTACATCAATGAAGGTATTTCTGCAGAATTGCTGGACCCACGTATGCGTGAGTTTGACTTGCCACGCCTAGCTGCTGCCTTGAACGCTAGTCGTGACTTGCAGTTCAACTACCTTGGTTTGCAAACTTTGTATGACCGCTACTTCTTGCACATTGAAGAGCGCCGCATTGAAATGCCGCAGGCCTTCTTTATGCGTGTTGCGATGGGCTTGGCTTTGAATGAGATGGACCGTGAGCGTCGTGCGATTGAGTTCTATGAAATCCTCTCGACATTTGATTTCATGTCCAGCACACCAACCTTGTTCAACTCGGCGACTACTCGTCCACAGCTCTCAAGCTGCTATTTGACTACTGTTGAAGATGATCTTGACGGTATTTATGAAGCATTGAAAGAAAATGCTTTGCTGTCTAAGTTTGCTGGCGGCTTGGGTAATGACTGGACCAACGTTCGTGCATTAGGTAGCCATATCAAAGGTACTAACGGTAAATCACAAGGTGTTGTGCCATTCCTTAAAGTAGTGAACGACACTGCAGTTGCTGTGAACCAAGGTGGCAAGCGAAAAGGTGCGGTTTGCGCCTACTTAGAAACTTGGCACTTGGATATTGAAGAGTTCTTGGAATTGCGTAAAAACACTGGTGATGATCGTCGCCGTACGCACGACATGAATACTTCTAACTGGATTCCTGACTTATTCATGAAGCGCGTGATGGAAAATGGTGACTGGACTCTGTTCTCACCTTCTAATACACCTGACTTGCATGACAAGTTCGGCAAAGCCTTCGAAGAGGCTTATGTTGCTTACGAGCAAAAAGCCGATCGTGGTGAGTTGAAGCCATTCCGCAGAATTCCGGCGCAGCAATTGTGGCGCAAGATGCTCGGCATGTTGTTTGAAACTGGCCACCCATGGATCACTTTCAAAGATCCTTGCAATATTCGTAGCCCGCAGCAACATATTGGCGTAGTTCACTCTTCTAACTTATGTACTGAGATCACTCTCAATACCAATGAGGACGAAATTGCAGTTTGTAACTTGGGCTCTGTGAACTTAACTGCGCACATGACTACTGATGCAAACGGTAAATTGGTCTTAGATCACGAGAAGCTTCAAAGAACTGTACGTACTGCAATGCGTATGCTCGATAACGTGATTGACATCAACTACTATGCTGTTGCTAAAGCTCGCAACTCCAACCTTAAGCACCGTCCAGTCGGCATGGGCATCATGGGCTTCCAGGATTGCTTGCACATGCAACGTATTCCTTACGCTAGCGATGAGGCTGTGAAGTTTGCTGACACCTCAATGGAAGCGGTTTGCTACTACGCTTACCAGGCTTCTTCTGAGCTAGCTGAAGAGCGTGGTGTTTACAGCACCTATAAAGGTTCCTTATGGGATCGCGGCATCCTCCCGCAGGACTCAGTAGCATTGTTGGCTCAGGAGCGTGGCGGCTATGTAGAAGTAGATAATTCATCCGCCATGGATTGGAGTGGTTTGCGTGCTCGTATCAAGCAACACGGTATGCGTAACTCCAATTGCGTAGCAATTGCCCCAACCGCAACTATTTCAAACATTATTGGTGTTTCAGCCTGTATCGAGCCAACATTCCAGAACTTATTCGTGAAATCCAACCTTTCAGGCGAGTTCACAGTAGTAAATGAGTACTTGGTGCGTGATTTGAAAGACCGCGGCTTGTGGGACGAAGTGATGATTGCTGACTTGAAGTACTTTGATGGCACTTTGTCTAAGATCGATCGCATTCCTCAAGATTTGCGTGATTTGTATGCAACCGCTTTTGAAGTGGAGCCAAGCTGGTTGGTTGAGGCGGCCTCCCGTCGTCAGAAGTGGATTGACCAAGCTCAGTCATTGAACATCTACATGGGTGGTGCATCCGGCAAGAAATTGGATGACACTTACAAGTTGGCATGGTTGCGTGGCTTGAAAACCACCTATTACCTCCGTACTATGGCTGCAACCCACGTTGAGAAATCAACCGTTGCTAGCGGTCAGTTGAACTCGGTATCCAGTGGCGGTGGGGTAAATGGGACAGATGCGGCTGCAGCAAATACTGCTGGTGCAGTAGAAGCCGATGGTCCAGTTTGCACAATGCGCCCAGGCGATGCTGGATTTGAAGAATGTGAAGCATGCCAATAAGCCATTTACTTATTGGTCAGAAATAGAAGAATTTAGGAGATAGTTATGTTGAATTGGGAAGAAGAAGTTGCTCCAGCACTAGCGAAAGCTGGTCTTGCACCGCAGCCAGTTGCGGTGGAGCCACAACGCCCACAGCCAGATCAAGTTGCAATGGCGCCGCAAGCTGCTGCGCCTGTAGCAGCAGCTAATTTGTCTGGCGGTGCCGCTTTACGTGTAAATGCTGCTGATAAGCGCGTGATTAATGCTAAGACTGACGTCAATCAGTTAGTGCCTTTCAAGTACAAATGGGCTTGGGAAAAGTATTTAGCTGGCTGTGCAAACCACTGGATGCCACAAGAGATCAATATGAACCGCGATATTGCGCTCTGGAAAGATCCTAACGGTCTGACAGAAGATGAGCGTCGCATTATTAAGCGCAATCTTGGTTTCTTTACAACTGCAGACTCTTTGGCTGCCAACAACATTGTTTTGGGTACTTATCGCCACATTACTGCTCCAGAGTGCCGCCAATACCTATTGCGCCAGGCTTTCGAAGAGGCAATTCATACCCATGCCTACCAATATATTGTGGAATCTTTGGGCTTAGATCAGGCTGAAATCTTCAATGCGTATAACGAAATTGAATCGATCCGCGCTAAAGATCAATTCTTAATTCCGTTTATTGATGTCTTAACTGATCCGAATTTTCAGACTGGCACACTAGAAAACGATCAAAAGTTACTCCGTTCGCTCATCGTTTTTGCTTGCGTAATGGAAGGATTGTTCTTTTATGTTGGTTTTACGCAAATACTTGCAATGGGTCGTCAAAACAAAATGACGGGTGCTGCTGAGCAGTATCAATACATCCTTCGTGACGAGTCAATGCACTGCAATTTTGGTATCGATTTGATTAACCAAATCAAGCTGGAGAACCCGCAGTTATGGACTTCCGCGTTCAAAGATGAGATCAAATCTATCTTTGAAAAAGCAGTCGAATTAGAGTACCGTTATGCCGAAGATACGATGCCTCGTGGAGTGCTCGGATTGAACGCGCCGATGTTCAAAGGGTACCTAAGATACATTTGTAATCGCAGATGTTTGCAAATAGGACTTGACGCGATGTTCCCAAATGAAGAGAATCCATTTCCATGGATGTCAGAAATGATTGATCTTAAGAAAGAACGAAACTTTTTTGAGACACGCGTTATTGAGTATCAAACTGGCGGTGCGCTAAGTTGGGAGTAGTCAGCAGTAAGTAAGCGCATAGCCGGCTAAATAGGAGATTAGACGGTTGGATAGTTTAAGAAGTCAGCAAAAACAGACTCAAATCCGAAAACCCTTGCTCAAGGGTGCCTGGGCTATTCTCTCTATTTTTTCCAGCACATTTAAGAAGCCGTTGTCCTTTGGGGCCACGGCTTTTTTTCCAAGATTCATTAGCGTGCAGCACTTAGCATCAAGCCGCGCGCCGATGAATGGCTCGCTCGTCAGCTCTAAATGGTTGCAAAACCAGGCGGAAATGAGTGGTCGGGTCTTCTTAATCGGTAGTTTGTATCAATCCTCACGTGAAGGAGTATGACTATGGCAATCGCCAAGAAAAAACCTGCTGCAAAGAAACCAGCTGCTAAGAAAAAAGTAGCTGCTAAGAAACCAGCTGCTAAAAAAGTAGCTAAGAAGCGTCCTGCTGCTAAAAAAGCTGCTGCTAAGAAGCCTGCTGCTAAAAAAGTAGCTAAGAAGCGTCCTGCTGCTAAAAAAGCTAGCTGCTAAGAAGCCTGCTGCTAAAAAAGCTAGCTGCTAAGAAGCCTGCTGCTAAAAAAGCTGCTGCTAAGCGTCCAGCTGCAAAAAAACGCGTAGCAAAAAAAAAGTAAGTAAGCCTGCTGCGAAGAAAGCGGGCGCTGCTGTAAAAAAGCCCGCGGCTAAGAAAGCTGCACTAGCAACATCCGCCGCTGCTTGGCCCTTCCCAACTGGCACACGTCCTTAAACAGACGGGTGTTACTAGAAGGGGTCTCTCACGAGACCCCTTTTTTTATCGCTCAGATTTTGATTGTGCCTGGGCGAGCCTTAGAGGCTAAAGCCAAAAGCGGATTTAAATTGTTCGGCTATCTGTTCTTTGCTGAGTTGGTGATTTTGTGGTCCTTGATGAGTAATTTTGATTGAACCCATCAAGCTGGCCAGGCGACCGGTAGTTTCCCAATCCATTCCATTTTCAAGTCCAAATAGCAATCCCCCGCGGAATGCATCACCGCATCCAGTGGGGTCAACCACTTGAGCTGCTGGTACTGGGGGAATTGAGATGCATTTGCCATTGGTGTAAATATCTGCACCTTCTGCACCCTTGGTCACAATTAAGGCCTTGACTCGTTCAGCCACGGTTGCAAAGCTCAGGCCGGTTCTCTGTGAAAGCATTTCGCCTTCATAGTCGTTTACGGCCAAGTAACTAGCAATATCAACCAGCTCCAAGAGTTCTGGACCGTTGAACATTGGCAGGCCCTGGCCTGGATCAAAGATAAATGGAATCTGTGCTTCGGCCAGTTGGTGGCAGTGTTCCCACATGCCTTGGCGGCCATCTGGGGCAACGATGCCAAATTTGGCCGCTCGTTTGGAGTTCTTGTTTCTTTCGGCAACCACTGCAGAGACTTGATTGAGGTGTGACTCTCCCATGGCGCCAGGGTGGAAGGCAGTAATTTGGTTATTGGCTTGATCGGTAGTGATCATGGCTTGCGCTGTGAATGCACTATCAATCTGGCGAATATGACTCGCATCGATATTGAGTTGTTTTAAGCGGCTGAGGTAGGGCGCGGCATCACCACCAACCGTTGCCATAATGATGGGGTCTCCACCCAACAGGCTTAGGTTATAAGCAATATTTCCTGCGCATCCACCAAATTCACGGCGCATGGTTGGAACCAAAAAAGCCACATTCAGAATATGAATCTGCTCAGGCAGAATTTGATCGGCAAATTTGCCCTCAAAGTTCATGATGGTGTCGAAGGCGATAGAGCCGCAGATCAAGCTAGCCATAAATTACTTTCTGTAGGTGATGGAGTAATAAAAGTTGGGTTATTGGGGGTAAAGAATGCGCACTCGATATCCCGCAGCATTTTGCGGCAGGGTTAGCGGCACCTCTGTTTGAATGATTGCACCTGCAGGCGCACCAGTTTTAGAAAAATCAGGATGCGATTCTTGCCAAGAGGGTGGTAACCATTCTTTTGGAGAGAGTTGAATTGAATTCAATTCAGATTCTTCTGCATCAGTGAGAGAGATTTCTAAAATTGGTAGCAAAATTGGAATTGCGAGACGATTTTGTATTTCAACTTGCAACATAGATTGATTTGCAGGGATTTTAAGGCTCTCGCGCGCGTTTTCAGGCGATAGCGCAGCTGAAGTTATTTTCCAAGCAGCAAAATCGCTTACAGGCCGATTAAAGCATCCTAGTGCGCGACATAATTTTTCGTCAAGAGTCTGCAAAATTGAAAAGGCACCGACTGAAAATGAATTTGATGTCCCATCTACTCGAGGTGCCAGTAATGGGAGCAAAGAATTTCTGGAAAGATGCTCGCCAAAAATGAGAAGCAAAAGAAATAAGCCTGACAGTAGGGCTAACTTAAGACTTTTTTTTTGAGCAGGTGCAGCAAAAATAGCGGATGAGGTCTTTTGTTTGCCTGAATTGAGGGTGCCATGCAAGCAAACCCAACCTTCGTTTTCCTTCCAGACGGAAAGCGTCAGCCATTGGCTGTAAGTAGCAATTACCTCATCAGCTTGTCTAGCCAGGACGCCAGACAGAACAATTTGACCGCCTTCACGCATCTTATTCACTAATGCTGGAGCAAGCACTTGCAGTGGATTGGCCAAAATATTGGCCATCACGATGTCGTATTTGGTTTCTGCAGCAAGCTCCGGAGCACCTTCGGTTGGAAGAACAAAGCGAATGGTAGTTTGGTTAATCTCAGCGTTGCTGCGGGCTGCAACCATCGCCTGAGGATCAATATCCGTACCAATGACTGGATTACAACCTAGTTTTGCAGCAGCGATTGCCAAAATTCCAGAGCCGCAGCCGTAATCAAGCAGACTTTGATTTTTTAAATTCGAGTGCTCTTCGAGCCAAAGCAAACACAGGTGGGTTGTCGGATGACTACCGGTGCCAAACGCAAGCCCGGGATCCACTGCCAAACAAATCGCATTTGGATCGGTTGGAGCGTCGTGCCATGAGGGAACTACCCAAATACGTTTACCAATTTGAATCGGGGTGAATTGACTTTGCGTCAATCTGACCCAATCTTGCTCTTCAACAGTTTTTTCTTGAGGCGGAGCCAATCTAAATCCAGCCTCTTTTAAGGAGGCAAGTAGCTCAGGAATGAATTCTGCGCTGCCAGAATCATCGATATCTGGATTAAAGAGGGCGGTGACAGATGATCGATCCCATGCTTGCACTTCAGGAGAGAGACCGGGTTCGCCATAAAGTGGATTCTCATCGTAACCACCTGCAGCGTCGTCCTCCACGGTGACAGATAGTGCGCCCAGCTCGAGCAAGGTGTCGCCTAATGGCTCGGCAGTTTCTGCAGCTACCGTGAAAACGAGTTCACGATAAGACATGGGATGCTTTCATAAACTAGGATTTACCGCGACTTGCAGCTTGCTCTTCTAAGCGATGCTCCAAGTAATGAATGCTTGTGCCGCCTTCCATGAAGTTGGGATCTAGCATCAATTCGCGGTGAAGAGGTACATTGGTTGTAATGCCGTCAATAACCATCTCAGAAAGTGCGATCTGCATGCGACGGATCGCTTGCTCACGTGTATTGCCGTAGGCAATGAGCTTGCCAATCATAGAGTCGTAGTTCGATGGAACGACATAGCCGCTGTAGGCATGAGAATCTACGCGAATGCCGGGACCACCGGGCATATGGAATGAACCAATTTTGCCTGGACTTGGTGTGAACTTAAATGGATCTTCAGCATTCAGGCGGCATTCGATAGCGTGACCACGAAATACGATGTCTTTTTGGCGATAACTCAGCTTGAGGCCAGCAGCAATTCGAATCTGCTCCTGAACAATATCTACGCCAGTAATCATCTCGGTGACAGGGTGCTCTACTTGAACACGGGTGTTCATCTCAATAAAGAAGAATTCACCGTTTTCATAGAGAAATTCGAAGGTGCCTGCACCGCGATATCCAATTTTTCTGCAAGCTTCTGCACAACGTTCACCAATTTTGGCGATCAAGCGGCGATCAATGCCAGGCGCTGGAGCTTCTTCAATCACCTTTTGGTGACGACGCTGCATTGAGCAGTCACGTTCGCCTAGCCATATTGCATTGCCATGAGTGTCAGCCAAAATCTGAATTTCTACGTGGCGAGGTTTTTCTAAAAACTTCTCCATATAGACTTCGGGATTGCCAAAGGCACGACCTGCCTCTTCACGAGTCATATTGACTGCATTAATCAGTGCAGCTTCAGTGTGAACTACGCGCATACCACGCCCACCGCCACCACCTGCCGCTTTAATAATGACTGGATAGCCCACTTTTTTGGCGGTAGCAATAATTTCTTTTGGGTCATCTGCTAATGCACCCTCAGAGCCAGGAACGCAGGGAACGCCCGCTTTAATCATGGCGCGCTTGGCAGAAACTTTGTCACCCATGAGGCGAATAGAAGCAGCAGTCGGGCCAATAAAGGCAAAGCCGGATTTTTCTACGCGCTCTGCAAAGTCTGCATTCTCAGAAAGAAAGCCATAACCAGGGTGGATCGCTTCAGCATCGGTTACTTCTGCTGCAGAAATGATTGCTGGCATGTTGAGATAGCTCAGAGGAGAAGGTGCTGGACCAATGCAAACAGCTTCGTCCGCAAGCTTCACATACTTTGCTTCTTTGTCAGCAGTGGAGTAGACCACTACAGTTTTAATTCCCAACTCACGGCATGCGCGTTGGATGCGGAGAGCAATTTCTCCCCGATTGGCAATCAGAATCTTATCGAACATGTCGGCTCTGAGTTAGGTAAAAAGGATTGGTAAGGATGGCGGGGAAATTAAGCAATGACAAATAAGGGTTGATCAAACTCAACACCTTGGCCGTTTTCACAAAGAATTTCTTTGATCACACCCGCTTGCTCTGATTCGATTTCATTGAGCAATTTCATAGCCTCAATGATGCAAAGTGTTTGACCCACTTTGACGGTATCGCCAATGTTGACGAAGTTTGGTGATTCTGGATTTGGGGCACGGTAGAAGGTTCCTACCATTGGTGAGCGTGCAATGAAGCCAGTTTCAGCAGGCGGCGCTTCAGCAACGGGAGCAGTAGCTGGTGTTGGTGCGGCAGCAGGAGCAGCCTGCATTGTTTGTGTAGGAGCAGGATTGGCGTAGACCAGATGACCTGTCGGAGCTGGAGAGCCGGCATTCACAATACGAACACGGTCTTCGCCCTCGTTTACCTCTAATTCAGAAATGCCTGACTCAGAAACGAGATCGATCAAGGTTTTGAGTTTTCTTAGATCCATTTGAGTGTGTCCTCTCTTGAAATTCTTTAAATGAGCTTATTTTGTAAACGGGCAATTGCTGCTTGGAGGGCTAACTCGTAGCCTATGGCGCCAAGGCCGCAAATCACACCAGTAGCGATATCGGATAGGTAAGAATGCTTACGGAACTCTTCGCGCTGATGAATATTGGATAAATGGACTTCAGTAAACGGAATGGCAACTCCAGCTAAAGCATCCCGGAGGGCAACGCTTGTATGGGTAAATGCGCCTGGATTAATGATGATGAAATCTACCCCATCTAATTTTGCTTTCTGAATGCGGTCAATTAACTCGCCTTCATGATTGCTTTGATAGGTGCTTAAGTCGACTGACTGAGCTTTTGCGAGATTCCCCAGTCTTGAATGGATATCTTCTAAGGTAGTTTTCCCATAAACCTCTGGTTCACGGGTACCTAAGAGATTGAGGTTTGGACCCTGAATGACGAGAATTGAAGCTTTTTTAGACATAGATCCCTGTTTTTAGAGGCAGTTAGGTGTCAATTGTTTGTTTTGGCTTTTGGCCACCCAGATAACTCATGCTTCACTTGCTATGGAAGGAAGTATACCTTCTTGGACGCTTAGGGAGATCAAAAAGCAAGCCTCCTTAGACGAAATTTTCAATAGTTTTAGAGGTAATTCAGCAGAATTATTCACTAAATTGCCTATTTATTAAGCAATCATAGTCTGGAGATATTTATTCAAGTGTTGATAAAAAAGGTCATAAAGCAGCTTTTATAGCTTTTCTGAGCTCTTCTTCATCTATTTTCCCTAATTTGCTGTAGATTGCCTTTCCACTTGAATTGATTACGACGGTATATGGAAGCGCGGATTGAGTGTTGCCTAGGGCCTTATAGATTTGGCTGCCATTCATTCCACCCATGGCAATGGGATAGGAAACAGAGGTCTTTTTCAGAAATTCGCGTACGTTAGATGGAGAATCAATTGCGATGCCAACAAATAAGACATTTTGCTGCAGAAACTCCCCTTGCAACTTCTCTAGTTCAGGCATTTCTTCAACGCAAGGGGGGCACCAGGAGGCCCAAAAGTTAACTACGAGTAACTTTCCTTGCCAATCTTGGATGTTAATTTCTTTTCCCTCGGGGCTTGACCAGGGGTTGTTAAAAAAGGCCTTAACACCGGCCTCGCTCGCTAAGTCCATCTTTGATAACCATTGCGAAGTCAGGGCGCCCGCAGCGGCTGCCAAAAGACTAATTCCGCCGATCATGATCCATTGTCTTCGGTTCACTTCAACTCCTTCGCTAAAATTCGCAGATGCATATACATATCTTGGGCATCTGCGGTACTTTCATGGGCGGCATCGCCGCAATCGCTCGGCAAGCCGGACATCGTGTTACGGGTTGTGACGCTAACGTGTATCCACCAATGAGCACTCAGCTTGAATCTCAGGGTATTGAGTTGATTGAAGGATTCTCACCAGATCAATTATTGCAGTTTGAGACGATGCCCGATTTATTTGTTATCGGCAATGTGGTTTCTCGGGGCAATCCACTGATGGAAGCAATTCTGAATCAAGGGCTTCCATATATCTCTGGTCCTCAATGGCTTGGTGAACAAGTTTTATACGGTAGACATGTTTTAGCAGTTGCTGGTACGCACGGTAAAACTACTACCTCAGCCATGCTGACTTGGATTTTAGAATTTAACGGCTACAAACCTGGTTATTTGATTGGCGGGGTGCCACTGAATTTCACGGTATCAGCACGCTTAGGTGAGAGTCAATATTTTGTGATTGAGGCCGATGAATATGACACTGCCTTTTTTGATAAGCGCAGTAAGTTTGTCCACTACAGACCGCGTACTGCTTTATTGAATAATTTGGAATTTGATCACGCAGATATATTTGCTGATCTTGCGGCGATCGAAACTCAGTTTCATCATTTAGTGCGTACCGTGCCAGGCGAGGGTTTGCTGGTGGTGAACGGCGAAGAGCCGGCACTAGAGCGTGTTGTAGCCCGGGGTGCTTGGGCTCCAGTCGAGCGCTTTGGACAAGCGGTAGCGAATGAATGGTCTCTGATTTCGCAAGCAGCAGATGGCTTTGTTGTTCGGCAATCTGGCAAAGAAGTAGCTGTTGTGAAATGGGCGCCTAATTCTGGAGTGATGGGCACACATAATCAATTGAATGCATTAGCTGCAATCGCTTCTGCAAATCATATTGGTATTTCCCCCGCGGATTCTGCGCGTGCTTTGGCCCAATTTAAGAATGTGAAGCGTCGCCTCGAAACCATTGGTGTTGCAAATGACATCACGGTATATGACGATTTTGCTCATCATCCAACGGCAATCACGACAACGCTGGATGGGTTGCGTCGTCGAGTTGGTGCAGCACGCATCTTGGCGGTATTAGAGCCTCGTTCGAACACCATGAAGTTAGGCGTCATGAAAGCACAGCTTCCCGCTAGCTTGCAACAGGCTGACAAGGTCTTTGCTTATGGTGCCAATAGCGGCAAAGACTCATTAGGTTGGGACTTAAAGGAAGTTTTGTCCCCGCTCAATGTCAAAGAAGCCGGCAAAGCACAGGCTTTCGATGCTCTGGAAGCATTAGTCAGTGCAGTCGCCAAAGAGGCAAAGCCGGGTGATCACATTTTGGTTATGAGTAACGGGGGCTTCGGTGGCGTTCATCAAAAAATATTAACAGCGGTATCCGTTTAAGGCGGCTTAACAAATCAACATTGAAGGTACATCATGGGTAATCGCTTAAAAGATAAAGTGGCAATCATTACTGGTGCAGCAAAGGGTATTGGCTTTGCAACGGCGCAACGCTTTGCGCAAGAGGGCGCTATTGTGATCATTGCAGATATGAATCTTGAAGCGGTTAATGGCGCTGCGGCACAAATCACGAATGCTGAGGCCTATGTAATGAACGTCACAGATCGCGGGAGCATCCAAGCAGTAGTGGATCAAGTAATGCAGAAATATGGCCGTATCGATATTTTGATTAATAACGCTGGGATTACTCAAGATGCCCGTTTGGTGAAGATGACAGAGGCTCAGTTTGATACTGTGATTGATGTCAATTTAAAGGGGGTGTTTAACTGCACCCAATTAGTTGTACCGCATATGTTGGAAGCAGGTTCTGGCGCAGTAGTCAACGCATCTAGTGTGGTTGGTCTGTATGGCAACTTTGGCCAAACTAATTACTCGGCTACCAAGTTTGGTGTCATTGGTTTCACTAAGACATGGGCCCGCGAGCTAGGTCCCAAAGGTATTCGGGTCAATGCAGTGTGTCCTGGATTTATTGCTACAGAGATGGTGAAAGCCATGCCAGAAAATATCCTGCAGGACATTGAGCGTCGTAGTTGGCTTGGGCGTCTGGGTACGCCAGAAGAAATGGCTAATGTGTACTTATTTCTAGCCAGCGATGAAGCGAGTTACGTTAATGGTGTTGCATTAGAGGCTAGCGGCGGGATTTCCCTCTAAGCATGAATCTTGTATATGAAGAGGGCGGCGATATCAAAATCGCCACAGTACAGTCTGCTTCAGGCGCTGGCGATACCGAGTCTTGGCAAGCGACAAGCCTTTCGGGAAAAAAGATCAAACTCAAAGCTAAAGAAGTCTGGCTGCGCTTTGATAAACCTGAAGCGCAATCGGTTATGGATGCGGCAAATACTTTATCCAAAGATATTGATCTGCAACTACTTTGGGACTGCGCTCCCGAGGAAGAGTTTGGCCTCGTAGATGTTTCTCTTGAATATTTTGGTGCTCAAGCAACGATTCCTCAACAAACTGCTTTAGCTATTGCCTTGCAAGGGGCCCCAGTATTTTTCCGTCGCAAGGGGCGAGGACGCTTTCAGCGTGCACCCCTAGAGCAATTGCAGGCCGGTTTAGCTGCGCTTGAGCGTAAGCAAAAAGAACTAGAGCAACAATTACTTTGGCAACAAGAATTAGTTTCAGGATCATGTCCTGAGGCGTTGAAGCCTTTGGCTAAGCAGTTACTATTTTCACCTGACAAAAATACTGCTGCATATAAAGCCTTGATTGCAGCTTGCACTGAAACCGGCGAGTCTCCTGCGCAATTAATGATTCGGTGTGCTGCAATTGATTCTCCTTTGGCCTATCACCAGGGTATGTTCTTGAAGGCTCATTTCCCCAATGGTGCTACTCATAATCCCAATCTCAGTGTTGATCAAGCTGCCTATGCTGCAGCAGTTGCAGAGCTTCCTTTGGCTGAAGTTAAGGCTTTCTCGATTGATGACTCGGGAACTACTGAAATTGATGATGCTTTATCGGTGACCGAGTTACCTAATGGTGCGCATCGAATTGGTATCCACATTGCAGCACCAGGTTTAGTAATTGCAAAAGATGATCCATTGGATCAAGTGGCACGCAATCGAATGTCTACCGTATATTTTCCGGGCGACAAAATCACGATGTTGCCCGATTCAGTCATTGAGCAATTTTCTTTAGATGAGGGCGCATCTCGCCCTGCGCTATCAATTTATGTCGATATTGATACAGAGGGCATTGCAAATCGCGATTCCTTACAAATGCGTGCAGAAATGGTGCCGATGGTGGCCAATCTTCGCCTGGAAAATATCGAGCATCTAGTAAGCGAAGAAAGTTTAGTCGATGAGGACTCTAGTTATCCTTATCGAAAAGAATTGGCAGTGCTCTGGCGTGCGGCAAAACTTTTGCATGCGGGCCGCCAAGAAAAGCGTATCGCCAATGGCTTGCGTGCAGAGCAGTTGGGGGTCATTGATCCGAATGCCTTGGCAAGGGATTTTCATTTTCAGATCAAGGATGTAGATGGGGTGGAGCGCGTAGAGATCCTCCCGCGTCAACGAGGCTCTATTTTGGATACGATCGTTGCTGAGTGGATGATCTTTTGTAATAGTGCTTCTGGTCAATTATTGGCAGATCATGGTTTGCCTGGTTTATTTAGAACTCAGAAGGGCTGGGGTCCATTGCGAACACGCATGCAAACAACACCTGGTCCTCATGAAGGTCTGGGTTTGGATTACTACGCGTGGTGTACATCGCCATTGCGCCGCTATTCCGATCTAGTCAATCAGTGGCAGCTCATTGCCTTAGCAAAAAATGGTGTGATGGCCAAGATGGTTGCGCCATTCCCGCCACGAGATGCAACGCTAATGGGTATTGCAGCCGATTTTGAATCTTCTTATCAAACCTATGGGGAATATCAGGATCGCCTGGAAAAATATTGGTGTTTACGTTGGATTGCGCAGGACGGAGATTCAAAAAATCTCCACGTACGTCATTTAAAAGAAGGCATGTCGAGAGTGGAGTTAGTACCACTGCATTTGCCGATTCCAGAATTAGCCAGTTATCCACGTATGACGCGTGCTGAAGTTGCAGTGGCAAATATTGATCTTTTGCAATTGACTGCTGCTGTGAGAGTTCTTGAGATTGAAGCAAAGGCGGAGTCAGTAGAAAAAGTTGCTGAAGAAGCTTCGGATGCTTTGCCTGATGGCGTTGAAGAAAATGTTGGTCCAGATTAAGTCTGTCCAGTTCCCCTTCTCTGAGAGGCTAGGTCGAGCATGGGCTGACTTCCTAAATGCTTGGCGCCGTTACCCTCTTCGACTGGCACTTCTTGTATCTCTCATCATTCATATCCTTTTCTTATCGTTTCGCTGGGGTATGGGTGAAATTCAGAATCGCCGTTTAAATACGCCATTAAGTGTGGTTTTGGTTAATGCCAGTAATAAGACGCCCCCTAAGCAAGCTAATAAATTGGCGCAGGCGGATTTACAGGGTGGAGGAAAAACCGAAAATCAAGATGCAACAGCGTTACATCGAGCAAGACTAGGAGCTGAGGCCCGTCTAGAGGTCTTGGAAAAACAGCAGAAGCAAATGTTGGCCAAGTTAGACGAGCAACGTGTGAATTCCGGAGGACGCAAGAGCGGGGATGATCAACGAATTGCTCCCCAACTCAATTCTTTGGAAGCAGAGCTAGCAAAGCGTTTACAGGCTGATGGTCGTGAGCCGCGTCGCAAGGTTCTCACTGGCGCTAATACAAAGGCGGTCTCATTTGCCCATTATTTTGATGCGATGCGCCAAAAAATCGAGGCATATGGAAGCGCTTTTTTCCCGCGTGCTAATGGCAGGCCCTTATATGGCAGCTTGGTGATCGTGGTGAGTGTTGATGCGCAGGGGCGGATCACTACTAATGCGCAAGGAAAAGAGGGCGTTTCAATAGGGCGCAGCTCTGGCAATCCAGAGCTAGATCGACAGGCATTAGCCATCGTTCGTGCATCTGCCCCCTTTGGCCCCTTCCCTTCAGAAATGCGCAATCAAATCGATGTGCTAGATTGGATTTCTACCTTTGAATTCACCCGAGAGGGCAATGATCGTTTGGAATTAAAGCATTGATGCGGCATTCATTATTCACAAATTCGCTTATTCTGTAAGCACTATGAGCTCAAATATATCTACCGATCTGCACACTGATCCAAGTCTTTACTCGGGGCTTGACGTCTATGCAGTTGCTGGTAATCCGATAGCTCATAGCAAGTCACCTGCTATTCATGCAAGGTTTGCCGAGCAAGCAAAGCAGGCTATGTATTACGGCCGTTTACAAGCAGACCTGGATGGTTTTGCTAGGGCAGCCAAAACCTTTTTTGCATCGGGCGGCAAAGGTATGAATGTCACGGTGCCATTTAAGTTAGATGCTCAAGCGCTTGCGGATGAGTTGACGCCGCGCGCTCGATTAGCGGGTGCGGTGAATACACTCTGGATTGAGGGCGGCAAAATCTATGGTGACAATACCGATGGCGCTGGTTTAGTGCGAGATCTCTTAGCTCAGGGCATAGTGATTCACGAGGCGCGTATCTTGCTTTTAGGCGCTGGAGGTGCTGCACGTGGAGTGATGGGGCCTTTGCTAGAACAATCACCTAAGTGCCTGGTGATTGCCAATCGTTCGAGCGCAAAAGCAGTAGAGCTCGTGAAATTATTTGCTAACCAAGCCGCTGTTCAAGAGGTTGCCTTGGAATCCCGAGTCTTGGCTGATCTTGAGGACGCCGCAAAAAACACCTTATCCATTTGATTTGGTAATTAATGCAACTGCTGCTGGCCTAACCGATGAGTCACCATTAAGCGCTTCTGCGGTAGCGAACATCTTTACCCCTGGCTCATTCGCTTATGACATGGTCTACGGAAAAACTACTGCTTTTATGCAACAAGCCTTGCAGCGTGGGGCTCGCATTAGCGATGGCCTAGGAATGTTGGTTGAGCAAGCTGCTGATGCATTCTTGCTATGGCGTGGGGCTGAGCTTGGGACGCTAATCGATCCGCGCGCCGTACTGGCAAAACTGCGCAGCTAATTCCTCATGCGCTGGATTGCCTACATAGTCAAATGTCTATTCTGTGGCCTAGTGGCTATGCAGCTGTATTTCGCGGTACAGATAGCTTTGTGGACCAGCTTAGACCCTAGCAGCACGGCATTTCAAAGGGCAGAGCATTGGCGTTTATGCACTTGGCATTGGTCGTGCCCGGTTCATTCTGAATGGACGGCTTACAACAAGATTTCGAATAATCTTAAGCGTGCAGTTTTAGTTAGTGAAGACGATATCTTTTTTCAGCACAAAGGTGTGCGTGTAGAGGATATGGAAAAGGCCTGGCAAAAAAATCAAGAGAAAAAGCATGCTGGTGGAAAAGCAAAAACAGCACTGCGTGGTGGATCAACCATTACTCAGCAGCTCGCTAAGAATTTGTTTTTATCCTCAGAGCAAAATTATTTCCGTAAAGGACAAGAACTTGTCATTACTGGTCTTCTGGAACTTATCCTGCCAAAGCAAAGATTATTTGAAATCTATCTGAACTCAGTAGAGTGGGGAGAGGGAGTTTTCGGCATTGGGGCCGCTGCTGCGCATTATTACGCTACCACTCCAGGGGCGTTAGATGTGGATCAGGCCGCCGCTTTAGCTTCAGCGTTGCCGGCACCCAAATGCTTTGATAAGGCGCAATATTGCCGTAGGGGGAGCATCAATTACGCTGCCCGCCAAGAATTTATTCTGGAAAATATGAGTCGAGTTGCCCTGGCGCCCGTGGCCTCGCCCAAGAGCCCCAAGTAGTTAGTTCTCGGTGGCGGCCCTTAAGGCGTCGCGTGTCGTTTGTGCAACTTTTCTGGCGGCTTGTGCAAAATCATTTTCAGAGCTGGCATACAAAATGGCTCTAGAGGAGTTAATGATCATGCCGGCTCCTGGTTTGCCGGCAATGCTACCCGCGTTGACAGTAGCCTTAATATCGCCGCCTTGAGCTCCAATGCCCGGAATGAGGAGGGGCATCTCACCAACAATGGCACGTACCTTGGCGATCTCCTCGGGGAAGGTTGCGCCTACTACAAGACTAATTTGCCCTGAGTTATTCCATTGAGTAGCTGCGAGTTTGGCTACATGCAAATACAAAGGTTCACCACTTGGTGAGACGTTTAAGAACTGTAAATCCGATCCCCCTGGGTTGGAGGTGCGACACAGCACGATAACGCCCTTGCCAGTGTGCTTAAGGTAAGGCTCAATGGTGTCAAAGCCCATATATGGGTTCACGGTTATTGCATCAGCACCATAGCGCTCAAAAGCCTCAAGGGCATAGTGGTCTGCGGTGCTACCGATATCCCCGCGCTTAGAATCTAAGATGACTGGGATATGGGGGTATTTGTCTTTGAGGTGGCGAATGAGCTTTTCAAGTTGAGCCTCGGCCCTTTGTGAGGCAAAGTAGGCAAATTGAGGCTTAAAGGCGCACACTAAATCCGCAGTGGCATCAGCGATATCGCGACAAAACTCAAAGATCCCTTCAGGCTTTCCTTGGAGGTCTGGGGGTAAGCGCTTGGGATCGGGGTCAAAACCAACACACAGCATGCTGCCTTGGGAAGCCCATGCAGACTGGAGTTGCTGGGTAAAGGTATTTGAGCGAGAGTTCATTGGATTTGGCTTATTTTAGTGAAACTGTCATGTTCTATAGGATAAACTAGCGCACATTCCTTAGGAGTTCACCATGATCAACTTGTTCGTCCTGCAAAATGGCCGCCTCTCTCAAGAGCAAGTAGAAGATCGCAATGAATTATTGCAATACGCTAATCCTATCTGGATTGACGTAGTTGATCCAGAGGAGGAAGAGCTCGTTTGGATTAAAGAGGCTTTTGGCGTGCTTTTGCCTGAGTTGGATGATTTGGGTGACTTAGAGGCTTCCGCTCGTTATTTTGAGGCCGACGATGGCCACCTTCATATTCGTACAGACTTCTTGCTGGACGAAGAAGAGACCTCTCGCAACGTGCGAGTTGCGTTCGTTCTCACCAAGCAGGTCTTGTTCTCAATTCATGACGAAGATTTGCCGGTATTCCGTTTGGTCCGTTTGCGTGCGCGTTTGCGCCCTGGATCAGTCAGCAATGCAAAAGATGTGTTGCTAGATTTGTATTCAACCGATGCCGAGTATTCCGCTGATGCTTTGGAAGAGGTTTATGAAAACCTTGAGCAAGCTGGAAAACGAGTGCTTTCTGACAGCATCAATGATGCTGATGCTGCTGAGGTTTTAGAAACCATTGCCAAAGAAGAAGATACCAATGGACGCATTCGTCGTAACGTGATGGATACCCGTAGGGCCTTGTCCTTCTTAATGCGTAGCAAGTTACTTTCTGATGAGCAGCAAGAGGAAGCGCGCCAAATTTTGCGCGATATTGACTCTTTGGAGAACCATACTGCTTTCTTG
Source organism: Polynucleobacter sp. QLW-P1DATA-2 (assembly GCF_001870365.1). Classification (NCBI taxonomy): domain Bacteria; kingdom Pseudomonadati; phylum Pseudomonadota; class Betaproteobacteria; order Burkholderiales; family Burkholderiaceae; genus Polynucleobacter; species Polynucleobacter sp. QLW-P1DATA-2. Next base: position 735,881 of record NZ_LZMQ01000003.1, read on the forward strand.
TTCGATAAGATCAACTTCTTGATGGATGCGACCGTTGGTTTCATTAACTTGAACCAATCCAAAATTATTAAGATCTTCTCGGTGGTATCGGTTGCCTTGATGCCACCAACATTGCTTGCGAGTATCTGGGGCATGAACTACAAGCATATGCCTGAGTTAGATGCTACTTGGGGTTATCCAATGGCCATTGTTGCCATGGTTATTTCCGCCATCATCCCACTTTGGTATTTCCATCACAAAGGATGGATGAAGTAATTTAGCTCTAGTTCTCGAGCAGTTTTGCTAATTCGCTGAGAACGTAATCACAAGCTTGTTGACGAATGGATTGGCGGTCGCCATCAAAGTGCATTGTTTTTGTCAGCACTCTGTTTTCACCAGCGTCGCTCCGAATCGCCCAAGCAAAGCACACTGTCCCAACAGGTTTTTCTGCTGAGCCACCACTCGGTCCTGCAATACCAGTGATCGAAATTGCAACATTTGTACCCGCTTGGAGTTGCGCACCCTCAGCCATTGCATGGGCAACTTGCTCGCTGACCGCTCCATGATCCTCAATTAGATCTAATGGCACCCCCAGACACTCTGCTTTAGCTTCATTGCTATAGGTGATATAGCCTCGCTCGAACCAATCGCTTGAGCCGGCTAAAGCAGTTAGGGAGGCGCAGACCAAACCTCCCGTGCAGGATTCAGCGGCGGCCATCTTCCAGTTTCTGGACCGCAAGATTTCTGCTAAGGTTTTGACGGTATCAAGTGAATTCATATTCAGACCCAGCCCATATAAAGAGCGAGGACTTGCATTAGCGCTATTAACAGGAGCGTGAATAAGGCAGCCGCAAGATCATCAACCATGATTCCAAATCCACGCCAAAGTAGCTGCATTGTGCTCGATGGTGCATCTGAGTTTTCCAGATGTTTAAAGTGACGATCGATCACGCCAATTGGACCAGGTTTAACAGCATCAAAAAATCGAAAGAGAACAAATGCAATCATTTGCACCCAGATGCTGGAGGGAGTGATCAATATCAACACAAGCCAAAAGGCAACCATCTCATCCCAAACAATGCCTCCAAAATCTTTCTTACCCAACTCTTCGCTAACGTGACCGCAGATCCAACAACCCAATAGCATTCCGCCACCAATAATCCAGAGGAATGCTGATAAGGTAAGGAAATTCTCTGCGATTAAGAATGCGGCCCATGCCCATAGGGTGCCCGCAGTGCCAGGAGCAAAGGGGCTCAGACCGCTACCAAAGCCAAAGGCTAAGGTGCGGGGAGCACTTTGAAGCATCCATTGGCCGCTAGGTTGAACTTCTGGCTTACCCGGCTGATTCATGTTGAGAAATGATCAAAAGATTTAATTAGAGTTGCAGTCTTGGCATTATCAAGAATCTTCCCATCTGGACCAATTAGGCGAACCTCAGACTCGCTATTGATCATCGTTGTAATTTGGCCAATACGAGTAATAGATAAGTTGAGTGCTTTGCCGATATTCAGAATGGCATCACGCCGTGAGCTAGACGCTGTGAAACACAACTCATAATCATCTCCACCGCTAGCAGCAAATTGATTTTGTACTTCTTGGTTTTGCCTTCTAAGCGTTTCTGATTTTGGAAGGAGATCTAAAAGGATTTCGGCATCGACATGAGACTGTTTCAAGATATGCTTGAGATCACCGAGTAAGCCATCAGAAATATCTAAGGCTGCATTGGCAATACCTCTTAATTGCATGCCCAGTTCAATCCTGGGAGTGGGTTGGTGCATGCGGTGCTCAATTGTTTTTAGATCGCTTTCGGGCAGTGTAATTTCATGACGCAGTGCAGCAAGAGCAAGACGTGCGTCGCCCACCGTTCCAGAAACCCAAACATCATCCCCAACCTTTGCCCCTGACCTGCGAATAGCCTCTCCATGAGGAATGCTTCCCATTGCAGTAATCGAGATGGTGAGTGGGCCTGCCGTAGTGTCCCCACCAATTAATGGGCAATCAAAGTGATTGGCGACTGCAAATAAGCCCCTGGAAAAGCCTTCCAACCATTGTGTATCGACTTTTGGTAGCGCAATTGCCAATGTAAATCCGAGTGGCTTAGCCCCCATGGCTGCTAGGTCAGAAAGGTTGACTGCAAGGGCCTTACGGCCCAATTGTTCGGGGTCGGCACCAGCAAAAAAATGCCTACCTTCCACCAGCATATCGCTGGTAATCGCTATTTCTTCGCCTGCTAGGGGTTTGATGAGGGCGCAGTCATCACCAATGCCCAAGCTCAGGGTTGAATTCGAACTGCCACCCGTTTTAAAAAAACGTTCGATCAGGTCAAATTCACCTAAAGGGCTAGATTGAGAATGCATGCCTCATTTTATGGCTCTTGGGAGTGGAATGCTCGGGAGGAATAGAATTAATGTCTTAATAAGTATTCAATAAAAAGACAAAACGAGTTAGCGAGTTAGTGAATGAGCAAAGAAAATAGCAAAGAACAACAAATTGCAGCCTTAAGAGAGGCTGCACTTCAGTATCACGAGTTTCCGGTCCCTGGAAAGATTGAGATTGCTCCTACTAAGCAGTTGACGAATCAACGTGATTTAGCGCTTGCTTACACGCCTGGTGTTGCTGCCCCCTGTGAGGAGATTGTTAAAGATCCAGCTAACGCATTTAAATACACCGCGCGCGGAAATTTAGTTGGTGTGATTACGAACGGCACTGCAGTTTTAGGTCTAGGAAATATTGGACCATTGGCAAGTAAGCCGGTGATGGAAGGTAAAGCGGTCCTGTTCAAGAAATTTGCCGGCATTGATGTCTTCGATATTGAGGTCAATGAAAATGATCCTGATAAGTTAGTAGAAATTATTGCTGCACTTGAGCCTACTTTTGGCGGTATTAACTTAGAAGATATCAAAGCACCAGATTGCTTTGTTGTAGAACGTAAGTTGCAAGCTCGTATGAAGATTCCAGTCTTTCATGACGATCAGCACGGTACTGCGATTGTGGTTGCAGCCGCCATCCTCAATGGCTTGAAGGTGGTAGGTAAAGAAGTAAATGAAGTGAAGCTAGTGACCTCTGGAGCTGGTGCAGCAGCATTAGCTTGCTTAGATCTTTTAGTTGATCTTGGTATTCCCCGTAAAAATATTTGGGTAACTGACCTTGCGGGCGTAGCTTACAAAGGTCGTAAAGAATTGATGGATCCCGAGAAGGAGCCGTTTTGCCAAGAAACTGATTTGCGCACTTTAGATGATGTCATTGCAGGTGCAGATATTTTCTTAGGCCTTTCTGCTGGTGGCGTATTGAAGCAAGAGATGGTGAAGAAGATGGCAGATAAGCCATTGATCTATGCCTTGGCAAATCCAACCCCAGAAATCTTGCCTGAAGAAGTTAAAGCAGTTCGTCCTGATGCTGTGATGGCTACTGGTCGCACGGACTATCCAAACCAAGTCAATAACGTTTTGTGCTTCCCATTTATTTTCCGTGGCGCACTAGACGTTGGCGCAACAACAATCACACGCGGTATGGAGGTGGCTGCTGTGAAGGCCGTTGCAGAGCTGGCACAAGCTGAGCAGAGTGAAGTGGTGACTTCGGTTTATGGCATTGAGAATTTGTCTTTTGGACCAGAGTATTTAATTCCTAAGCCATTTGATCCGCGCTTAATCACAGTAATCGCACCAGCAGTTGCTAAAGCAGCGATGGACGATGGTGTTGCCTCTCGCCCAATCAAAGATTTCGATGCATATCGTAATCAGTTGCAGCAATTTGTTTACCACTCCGGCACTCTCATGAAGCCGCTCTTCAGTATTGCGAAGCGAGTTCCAGCCAATCAAAAACGTATTGTTTTTGCTGAGGGCGAAGATGAGCGCGTATTACGTGCTGTACAAATCATTCTTGACGAGCACCTGGCAACCCCAATTCTCATTGGTCGTCCTGCTGTGATCGAGCATCGCCTTGAGAAGTTCGGTTTACGCATGAAACCCGGTGAAGACTTTGAAATCGTTAATCCGGAGAATGATTCCCGCTTCCGTGATTTCTGGCAAACCTATCTCGCTCTGACTGAGCGCAAGGGCGTTACACAGTCCTTTGCTAAGTTAGAAGTGCGTCGCCGCAATAGTTTGATCGGTAGCCTGCTGATTCAGAAGGGTATGGCTGATGGCATGATCTCGGGCACCGTGGGTAATATTGCAACTCATTTGAAGTATGTTGATGAAGTCATTGGACATGAGCCAGGGGCTAATGTTTATGGTGCAATGTCTGGCTTGATTCTTCCAGGTCGCCAAGTTTTCTTGGTTGATACCCATATTAATATCGATCCAAGCGCCCAACAGTTATCCGATTTAACGTTGATGGCCGCTAGTGAAATGCGTAAATTAGGATTGGTCCCCAAGGTTGCGCTGCTATCGCACTCCAATTTTGGTTCGAGCAACGCGCCATCTGCGGTGAAGATGCGAGAAGTATTGGCTTTGCTCCAAAAAGCGGACCCAACTCTCGAAGTCGATGGCGAAATGCATGGCGATAGCGCTCTTGATGCAAGCATTCGTGAAGGCGCTGTGTCATCTTCATCATTAAAAGGCGATGCCAATCTTTTGGTGTTGCCAAATATTGATGCCGCAAATATTTCTTACAATTTGCTAAAAACCGCTGCTGGTAACGGTATTGCCATTGGACCTCTCTTGTTGGGAGTGGCTAAGCCAATTCACATCCTCACACCAGCTGCTACCGTGCGCCGTATTGTCAATGTGACAACCTTAGCTGTTGTAGAGGCCGCTAGCAATGCAAGAGGTATTTCCTAAGGATCTTTATTTATGTAAGTTAGCAATAACTTACATAAATAAATCCTATATAAATCAATAGTTTATATAAAATGCCCTGTATTTGGGCTTGATTTGATGGCGTGTTAAGGGTAACCTAGCACCCATCATGAATAATCGCTCTGAAAACACCAATACAGCTAGCTTCGATGAACATGGCCGCGCTGAAAGTTGGGATAGCAATGATCGCCTAGAAACCGAATCGTCCGCTGCCAATGTTTACGCCCAGGGTGGTTTATCTCGTTTACAAACCTATGCAGCAAATCAAGTTTCGGGGAAAAAAGTGACAGCTTCTTGGCGTGCCGCTTTGGCCGTTCGCGATGCCGGACCACCGGCTATGTTGCGCAGTGTGCGCACGAACATCGTGCAATCTATTCGTGCTTTTCGTACACCAGACCTTCAGGAAGCAGCAACTGAGTTAGGTCAGCATTTTATTTACGCCAATTGTGCAAATGCAATGACCAAAGGTGAGGTGCTTGAGGCGATTGCTATTGCCTATTCCTTTACCAAGCAGCAAGCAAAAAACTTTGATCCTTTATTGGATGCATTGACTACAACTACCGATAAGGCAGGTCAACAACCTGGATTCGTAGTGGTGCTTGAAGGTTTACCTTGCACACAAAAATTTGACAAAGAAGCTCGCGAAACTCTCTTAGACGTTTTCCGCGATGCAGTTGATTATTGGGCTGAGCGTCGTACACCGTATCGCGTGTTCTACTCTTTCGCTTAACCGCAAAAGCCTTACTAGCCTTTGAAATCGCCTCTACTTGAGGCGATTTTGCATTTCAGGGTTCCAGATGCTATGGACGGCTGCAATGGCTACAAGGCCTGCTGTCTCAGTCCGCAGCACCCGCTCCCCTAAAGAAATTATTTGATAGCCTGCAGCTTGTGCTTGAGCCTCTTCCTCGGGTGTATGGCCCCCCTCAGGCCCAATCATTAATACTAGGTCTTGGGGAACTGTTTCCATTAAAACGGAATATATGCTTTTCGTAGCATCTGGGCTAAGCAGTAATTTAAGTGCTGGCTTTGGACTTGCTTGCAAATAGCTGTCAAAAGTTTGAATGGGTTCTAGTTCTGCTAATACAGTTCTATCGCATTGCTCGCATGCTGCTTGAATGATGCCCTTCCAATGTACCAAGCGTTTTTGGGCGCGCTCCTGATCACTTGAGCGGGTGAGTTTGAGAATCGAGCGTTCACACTGTAATGGCGCAATGATTTGAGCCCCTGTTTCGATCGCTTTTTCAATAATCCAATCCATTTTGTCTCCTCCAGCCAATCCTTGGGCCAAAGTAATGGCGTATGGAGTCTCACGATGGGTATCGTTGCGGATATCGCTCAGTTGGGCTAAACCACTTTTGCCGGCCAAAGAAAGCAGTTCTGCCTGGGCTACCTGGCCATTTCCATCAAATACTGGGAAGGTTTCTCCCGTTTGGATGCGCCTCACGCGCAAATGGTGGGCTACCTCTGGGGTGAGGGGAGTTGGCTTTTGGGATTCCCATGGTCCGGGAAGATAAAATTGAGGCATTACTGAAATATAGCCAATTTATTTTCCTCGAGACCACTTTTACGATGTCAAACCTTCAAATTCGCATGGCCAATGCCATTCGCGCCTTATCCATGGATGCAGTTCAGCAGGCAAATTCAGGTCATCCTGGTATGCCGATGGGGATGGCAGATATTGCAGTTGGATTATGGAATGAACATTTAAAACATAATCCTACTGATCCACATTGGATTGATCGTGATCGTTTTGTTTTATCTAATGGTCACGGTTCTATGTTGCTGTATTCACTCTTGCATCTTTCTGGTTATGACTTACCAATTGAAGAGTTAAAAAATTTCCGTCAACTCCATAGCAAAACTCCAGGACATCCTGAATATGGAATTACACCTGGTGTAGAAACTACTACTGGACCACTCGGTCAGGGCATTTCTAACGCAGTAGGAATGGCGCTTGCAGAAAAATTACTCGCTGAAGAATTTAATCGCCCAGGCCTCAACATCATCGATCACTACACCTATGTATTTTTAGGCGATGGTTGCTTGATGGAGGGCATTAGTCATGAAGTCTGTTCCTTGGCTGGCACATTAAAGTTAAATAAATTAATTGCACTCTGGGATGACAATGGCATCTCCATCGATGGCAAAGTCGTTTCTTGGTTTAACGAAGATACGCCAAAGCGATTTGAGGCTTACGGTTGGAATGTGATTCGTGACGTAGATGGTCATGATGCAGAAGTGGTTTCTAAGGCGATTGCTAAAGCCAAAAAGAGCGATAAACCAACGCTGATTTGCTGCAAGACTGCAATCGGCCAAGGCTCACCCAATATGGCTGGCAGCGACAAGGTTCACGGTTCCCCACTGGGCGCTAATGAGATTGCTGCAACTCGTGTGGCATTGAACTGGCCATACGCACCATTTGAAGTCCCAAAAGATATTTATGCTGCTTGGGATTTTAAAAAGCGTGGTCAAGCTGCTGAGCATGAGTGGAATAAAGAGTTTCAGAAATACAAGAATAAATTTCCAGAACTGGCTTCTGAACTACAGCGTCGTATGCAAGGTGATCTATCAAAGGACTTTGCTTCAACCCTAAATGCGTATTTAAAAACTTGCCAATCCAAAGCAGAAACCATTGCTACTCGTAAAGCGAGTCAAAATGCAATTGAAGCTTTGGCGCCAGCCTTACCAGAATTTATGGGGGGTTCTGCAGACTTAACCGGCTCTAACCTCACCAATTGGTCAGCATGCAAAGCAGTGCGTGGCGACCAGTGGGGCAACCACATTAATTATGGTGTGCGCGAGTTTGGTATGAGCGCCATCATGAATGGTATTGCCTTGCATGGTGGATACATCCCATTTGGTGGCACCTTTTTAACCTTCTCAGATTACAGTCGCAATGCGATTCGCATGGCGGCATTGATGAAGCTCCGCAGTATTTTTGTCTTCACCCATGACTCTATTGGTCTGGGCGAAGATGGGCCAACCCATCAATCAGTTGAGCATGTTGCCAGCTTGCGCTTGATCCCCAATCTGATGGTCTGGCGTCCTTGTGACACGACCGAGAGCGCCGTGGCTTGGGGCTCAGCAGTGGAGCGCAAGAATGGCCCAAGCGCTTTGATCTTTAGTCGCCAAAACTGCCCATTTGTTTCTCGCAGCAGTCAGCAGATTAAAGATATTGCTCGTGGTGGCTATGTCTTGCGTGATCCTCAGTCTGGAAAGATTGATGCAGTCATCATTGCCACTGGTTCAGAAATTGCCCTCGCATTGCAAACAGCTGAGCGTTTAGAAAAAGACAGCGCAGGGAAAATCGGTATTCGTGTAGTTTCAATTCCATCAACAACTGTTTTTGATCAACAACACGCTGCTTATAAAGCAAAAGTATTGCCGGCTAATATTCCACGCATTGCAGTTGAAGCTGGCGTTAGTGATTTTTGGTGGAAGTACGGTTGTGCAGCAGTGCATGGTGTCGATACCTTTGGTGAGTCAGCGCCTGCACCGGTGCTCTACGAATACTTTGGTTTAACAGTCGATCAAATTGCCAAGACTGTTCAGCAATGCATCACAACTAAGTAATGCGAAATACATTCAATATTAGTAAGGGGGGAAATAAATGACAATTCGTGTCGCAATTAATGGTTATGGTCGTATTGGGCGCATGGTGTTGCGGGCCCTATATGAAGATCAAGTAAATGGCAAACCTCGTCGTGATATCAAGATCGTTGCGATCAATGCGATGGGTGATATTGCGATCAATGCCCATTTAACCCAATACGACTCTGCTCATGGCCGCTTCCCCGCGGAAGTTTCTGTTGATGGCGATTGCATGGTGGTCAATGGTGATCGTATCAAGATGTTTTGTACGCGTAACCCTGCAGAAACTCCTTGGGGTGAGTTGGGTGTTGATTTGGTTTTAGAGTGCACGGGTAAGTTCACCTCTAAAGAGAAGGCAATGATTCACATTGAGCAGGGTGCTAAGAAAGTATTGATTTCTGCTCCTGGCGAAAAGGATGTGGATGCAACCATTGTGTATGGAGTAAATCAAAATGTATTGAAGCCAGGCGATGTTGTTGTTTCTAATGCAAGCTGCACTACAAATTGTTTAGCTCCATTGGTAAAGCCATTGCTAGAAAAAATTGGTATTGAGTCTGGCTTGATGACTACGATCCATGCATTTACAAATGATCAGGTTTTGACAGATGTTTATCACAAGGATATGCGTCGCGCGCGCTCTGCAGTGACCAGCATGATTCCAACAAAGACTGGTGCTGCAAAAGCGGTTGGTTTGGTCTTGCCAGCATTGGCAGGTCGTTTCGATGGTTTCGCAATGCGCGTGCCCGTGATCAATGTTTCAGTGGTTGACCTGACGTTTGCGGCTAGTCGCGCTACTAGCGTTGATGAGGTGAACACGATTCTGAAGGAGGCCAGTGAGGGTGAGCTCAAAGGTATTTTGGGGTTCAACACTCTGCCTTTGGTTTCGATCGACTTTAATCATGATCCACGCCCCAGTATTTATGATGCTTCCCAAACTCGGGTCTCCGCAGATGGTAAGTTGGTCAAGGTTTTGGCTTGGTATGACAATGAATGGGGTTATTCAGTCCAAATGCTCAATGCAGCCGAAGCGTTAATGGCCGTAAAGTAATTAAAAGTCGCTAACTGCATCTAAATGCTGTTAAAAAACTAAAAAGACCTCAATTTGAGGTCTTTTTTCACATCTATAGGTCTAAAAGGGGAGCAAAAGACCTTAAAAGTGGCCTATTTTTGCTTATTTCGGCAGTTTTTCTTCTGACAATGCCCATACATGGCTAAAGAGTGCTCTTGAAGCTTAAATCCGAGGTTTTTAGCAATATCGCGCTGTCTTTTCTCAATAGCCTCATCCACAAACTCTTCCACATGCCCGCAATCAAGGCAAACCAAGTGATCATGGTGGCGACCCTCATTAAGCTCATAAATAGCTCTGCTATCACCCTTACTCGACTCAAAGTGGCTGCGGAGCAAGAGCCCTGCTTGCTCAAACTGGGTTAGCACTCGATAAACGGTAGCCAGACCAATTTCTTGATCGTCTTTTGCAAGCGCCATAAAGACGTCTTCAGCGCTAAAGTGGGTTCCGCCATTTTGATGAAAAAAATCGAGGATTTTCATGCGTGGACCAGTGGCTTTGAGGCCAATGTCACGCAAATTTTCAGGAGTGGCGTTTTGGTTCGTATTCATGGCTTTGGGAGCTAAAATCAATGACTTAATGATACGGTCAGCCATGCAAAATTGCTTTGAATTTTTTAGTCGTTTTTTGAGCTCCCTTTTGAGGGGCTTTTTCACCCCCATTCGAGGAGGGCTGTTTGCGTTTGCCTTGATCGGCATGCTAGGGCTTGCTGGTTGCTCTACTGCGGTTGACAACACTCAGCGCGCTTGGATGAATACCGTTTTTAGACCCTATGTTCCAGATATCGTTCAGGGCAACTTTATTTCAAGCGAGCAATATTCCAAATTGCAATTAGGCATGACTCGCGAACAAGTGCGTCAAATTTTAGGAACCCCATTGTTAGCGAGTTACTTTCATGCGAATCGCTGGGATTACGTTTTTGAATTTAAGCGTAACGGTCAACGTGTTGGCGCTGAGCGTCATGTCACCGTCTATTTTGACGGCGACAAATTGGTGAAGTTTGAAGGCGATGCCTTGCCAACAGAAATCGAGTTAGTTGCTGAGATAGATAACTACGCCAAGACAAAGCGCTCATTTTGGGATGCAGTCACTGGCTCAAACAAGCCGCCAGTGACGCCATCATTACAGCAACCCGAGGTTATGGTGCCAAGTAAAACCGATAACCTGTCAGCTGGAGCGCCAGTGCCAGCTGCAAGCAAAGGCTCTTTCTGGGATTTCTTTAGTTTTTCAAAATCAGCAGATGGTCAAGTAGTGCAGCCTGAAACTTTGGGGCCAGGTGCTTTGAATGCTCCAGCAACTCCAGAAACAAAGCAGTAATTACCCCAAGCAACTTTTAATTTGAAGCGAAGAAATACATGATGAAGATTGCAATTGCAGGTGCAACTGGCCGTATGGGCAAGATGTTGATTGAGGCCGTTCTTAATACATCAGATGCTCAGCTTATTGGCGCACTTGAACATTCAGCTTGCCCACAATTAGGTGAGGATGCTGGTGCATTCTTAGGTAAAAAAACTGGTGTACTTATTTCTGCTGATGTTGCTGCAGTATTGGCAAATGCTGAATATCTGATTGATTTCACAAGGCCTGAGGGCACAATGGCGCATTTGGCTGTAGCAGAAAAGACTGGCACCAAGATGATTATTGGTACAACCGGCCTAACGTCAGATCAAATTGCCAATCTCAAGAAGGCCTCAGCGAACTTGGCTATTGTGTTTGCGCCCAATATGAGTGTGGGCGTTAATGCCACATTTAAATTACTAGAGATTGCAGCCAAGATGCTCAATCAAGGTTACGACATTGAAATTATTGAAGCCCATCATCGTCATAAAGTTGATGCGCCGTCTGGAACTGCGCTGAAGATGGGTGAAGTGATTGCAGACGCTCTGGGTGAAAAGCTCGATGATGTTGCCGTCTACGCACGCGAGGGTCATACCGGAGAACGCAAAGAAGGATCCATTGGTTTTGCAACCATTCGTGGCGGCGACATTGTGGGTGATCACACCGTTTTATTTGCTGGTGATGGCGAGCGTATTGAAATTAGTCACAAGTCTTCAAGCCGTCAATCTTATGCCCAGGGGTCTTTGCGTGCCGCACGTTTCTTGCAGAAGCAAAGCTCGGGACTTTATGACATGCAAGACGTTCTTGGCTTGCGCAAATAATTTCGCTACTAAAAACTAAAATAGAAAAGAGTTGTATTGAATGAGTAAGGATTACGACTACCGCAGTATTGAAGCGGCAGCGCAAGCTGATTGGGAAGCTGCGCAAGTCTATCAAGTAGCCGAAAATGCTGTCGATGCTGACGGCAAGAAAAAACCAAAATATTATGCTTGCTCTATGTTGCCTTACCCGTCAGGTAAGCTGCATATGGGGCATGTGCGCAACTACACCATCAATGATGTGATGACGCGTCAATTGCGCATGCAAGGCTATAACGTCCTGATGCCAATGGGTTGGGACGCTTTCGGTATGCCCGCAGAAAATGCGGCGATTCAGAATAAGGTGCCTCCAGCCAAATGGACCTACGACAACATTGCTTATATGAAAAAGCAAATGGCGGCGATGGGTTTGGCAATCGACTGGTCAAGAGAAGTGGCAACTTGTAGCCCTGATTACTACCGCTGGAACCAGTGGCTCTTTTTAAAGATGCTGGAAAAAGGGATTGCCTATCGTAAGACTCAAGTAGTGAACTGGGATCCGATTGATCAAACTGTTTTGGCAAATGAACAAGTCATTGACGGTCGTGGTTGGCGCTCAGGCGCATTGGTTGAAAAGCGTGAGATCCCTGGTTACTACTTCAACATCACTGCATATGCGGAACAATTGCTTTCTGGTTTAGATGGCTTGGGTTGGCCAGAGCGTGTCAAAACCATGCAGCAGAATTGGATCGGTAAGAGTCGGGGTGTGCGTTTTGCCTTCAAGCATGAGATTGAAGATGCTCACGGTAACTTTATTCAAGATGGTTTGCTGTACGTTTTTACAACCCGTGCTGACACCATCATGGGCGTAACCTTCTGTGCAGTTGCGGCTGAACATCCTTTGGCTACTAAAGCTGCTGCCAATAATCCAGCCTTAGCTGCTTTTATTGAGAAGTGCAAAACTGGCAGCGTGATAGAAGCCGACTTAGCCACTCAAGAAAAAGAGGGCATGTTCACCGGCTTACATGTCACACATCCGCTCACTAAAGAGCCGGTACCGGTCTGGGTGGGCAACTATGTTCTGATGTCCTATGGTGATGGTGCGGTGATGGGCGTTCCCGCTCATGACGAGCGCGATTTTGCCTTTGCACTCAAATACGACTTACCGATTAAACAAGTCATTGCTCTTAAGGGCGAGTCGCCCATGTTTAACGCAACACGCTGGGAAGATTGGTACGCCCAAAAAGAGGACGTCATTTGCTTTAATAGTGATCAATACAACGGGCTTTCGCATGAAGAGGCTGTGAGTGCGGTTGCTAAAGATCTAGAGAAGATGGGTATTGGCCAAATCAAGACTACCTATCGTTTGCGTGACTGGGGTATTTCTCGTCAGCGTTATTGGGGTACGCCAATTCCGATTATTCATTGTGGCGATGAAGCAAATCCTGGTTGTGGTGCAGTTCCTGTGCCGGAGGCAGACTTGCCAGTGGTATTGCCTGAAGATTGTGTACCAGATGGCAGCGGTAACCCTTTAAATAAACGGTCAGACTTTTTGAATGTGAAGTGTCCCAAGTGTGGCAAGCCTGCACGACGCGAGACTGACACGATGGATACCTTTGTAGATTCTTCTTGGTATTTCATGCGCTATACCGGTCCTGATGCGCAGACCATGGTGGATGGGCGTAATGAATATTGGATGCCAATGGATCAATACATTGGCGGTATTGAACATGCGATCCTGCATTTACTCTATGCGCGCTTTTGGACTAAAGTCATGCGTGATCTGAATTTGATTACGTTTGATGAGCCTTTCCAGAATCTCTTGACGCAAGGCATGGTACTCAATGAGACTTATTACTCTGAAGAGGCTTCAGGTAAAAAGACTTGGCTAAATCCTTTGGATGTTGAGTTAGATCTTGATGAAAAAGGTCGCCCTCAAGGTGCAAAGTTAAAAGGTGATAACTCTGGCACACCAGTCATCATCGGTGGTGTAGAGAAGATGTCCAAGAGTAAGAATAATGGCGTTGATCCGCAGGCTTTGATTGATCAATATGGCGCGGATACTGCACGTTTATTTGTGATGTTTGCAGCGCCACCTGAGCAACAATTAGAGTGGTCTGGGGCTGGTGTTGATGGGGCCTCTCGTTTCTTGCGTCGTGTATGGATGTACTCGAGTAGCCAAGCCAATACTATTCGTGATGCGCAGGGTACTCTTCCCGGCAACTTAAATGATGCCGAGAAAGAACTGCGTCGCGAAGTCCATTCAATTTTGAAGCAGGCAAATTTTGACTATCAACGTCGTCAATACAACACGGTTGTATCTGCTGCAATGAAGATGCTCAATGTGCTTGAGCCCATTAAATTAGAGCAAGGCGCTTCAATTAGTGCGCCAGTTCTCCGTGAATGTCTCAGTATCTTGTTGCGTGTGCTTTATCCAGTTGTGCCACATTTGACCCATGTGCTCTGGAAGGATTTGGGATATGCCAAGACTTTCGGGCCTATTCTAGATGTCCCATGGCCCGCTGTAGATGAGGCCGCCCTCATTCAAACCGAGATTACTTTGATGTTGCAAATTAATGGCAAATTACGAGGTGATATTAAGGTGCCAGCAGAAGCCAATAAGGAAGAAATTGAGGCCTTGGCTTTGCAGAGTGAGCCTGCAGTAAAAGCCCTTAACGGCGGAGTTCCTAAAAAAGTCATCGTTGTACCTGGTCGTTTAGTCAATATCGTTGCATAGTGATAGAGAGTCTGAGGATATGAGCGCCAACCTATTTCGACGTGCCGTGCTTGGCTTAATTGTCACCGCGCCACTGAGTGGTTTGCTTGCTTGCGGCTATCGCCTCCGCGGTATGGTGGATTTGCCCTTTAAAGCAATCGCCATTACTGGTAATCCATCACCTCCCTTGCGTGCTGATATTCAGACATCGATTTTGCAGGGCACAGATGTAAAGGTTGCAATCAGCCCCAAAGATGCTGATTTAATTTTAGAGATCACAAACGACATTAATGGGCGAGAGATCTTGGCCTACAACTCAGCTGGTCAAGTATCTGCATATCGCCTAAATATTCGTGTAGGTTTTAGAGCCTACGACACCTCTGGCGCAGAAATTATTCCCGATAGCGAAATTTATATGACTCGAGATATGGACTTCTCGAACACAACTGTTTTAGCAACCGATGTTCAGCAGCAACAATTCTTGTCATTGATGCGCAAAGACTTGGCGGTTCAGATCTTGCGCCGCGTTGCCGCTGCTGCAAAAGCGCCACGAAGTAGATCTTTTTAAAAAAGAGATAAAGACTCGCATGGTCAAAGTTGATGCCTTGCAAGTGCACCTCAAATCCTTGAGTGCAGGGGGTGGGATGCTGCCCCTTTACGTTTTTAGTGGTGACGAACCCCTTCTCATGATGGAGGCGATGGACCAATTACGCCTCGCCGCCAAGAAATTAGGCTTTACTGAGCGCGAGGTAATGCTACAAGAACGGGGATTTGATTGGAGTGCGCTCATGAGCGCGGGCCAAACTATGTCTTTGTTCGGTGATAAGCGTTGGGTAGAGTTGCGTATTCCGACGGGCAAACCTGGTCGCGATGGCGCTGACGCCTTAAAGCAATTTGCCGCTCAAATAGAGTCGCAGCCCAATGGTCCTGAAGGTCCTGATACGGTGGTCTGTATTGTATTGCCAAGGTTAGATGGTAAGACTAAGACTTCAGCTTGGTTTAGCGCGCTAGATGATGCTGGTATGGCAGTGCAGATTGATTCTTTAGATCGTAGCCATTTGCCGAGATGGATTGCAGGTCGACTCAAGCTGCAAAACCAAGAAGTTGAGGGTGGCCCTGAAGGCCAGCGCGCTTTGGAGTTTATTGCTGATCAAGTTGAGGGGAACCTCATTGCTGCACATCAAGAGATTTTGAAGTTGGGCCTTCTTTACCCCGCAGGTGTATTAACTGAAGAGCAGATTCGCTCTTCCATTCTGAAGGTAGCGCGTTATAACGTTTTTGAATTAACCGAGGCAATGTTGGCAGGCGATTTACCTCGCTTAAACCGCATGCTAGATGGTTTAAAAGGTGAGGGTGAGCCATTGGTGCTCATTCTATGGAGCGTGACGGAAGAGCTTAGGCTACTATCTAAACTAAAGGTGGCTAGTGATGCTGGTGAATCTGTACAGCAGCTGATGCGGGCGAATCGTATCTGGGGCAACAAAGAGCGTTTGTACCCAACAGCCCTGAGGCGGATTCAGCCGCTGAAGTTGCGCAGAGCCATGCAGGTTGCTGCAGGACTCGATCGTCAGGTGAAAGGTCTCTCTGCCGCAGAATTGCCAGCTGACCCATGGGATGGTTTACGTTTGCTTGGAAATTTACTGCGCTAAGAGCAGAATTGATACATAGAGAACAATGTAAATGAGTAAAGAGATTCAAGACATGATGCAGGATATTGGTAAGCGAGCACGAAGTGCATCGCGTGCTATAGCTCGTGCATCGGGTGAGCAAAAGAACCAAGCATTACTGCACATTGCAAAGTTAGTTCGTCAAAAAACGGATGAGATTCAAAAGGTCAATCTGGTTGATGTAGAACGCGCAAAAGAAAAGGGCCAAGATGCTGCCTTTATCGATCGCTTAACTATGACAACTAAGACCATTGAAACGATGGCATTGGGTCTGGAGCAAATTGTTTCTCTTGAGGACCCAATCGGAAAAATGACTGCTCTAAAAAAACAGGCCTCTGGTATTGAGCTTGGTCAGATGCGTGTGCCACTAGGCGTGATTGGCATCATTTATGAGTCACGCCCTAATGTGACAATTGATGCAGCAGCATTGTGCTTAAAGTCAGGTAATGCGGTGATATTACGCGGTGGATCTGAGGCGATTGATTCGAATACCTTGTTGGCTCAAATCATCCAAGAGGGTCTTGCAGCTGCGGGTCTGCCTAAGGATGCTGTACAGGTGGTGACCACTACTGATCGTAGTGCTGTCGGTGAAATGATTACCATGACGCAATTTATTGATGTGATCGTTCCTCGTGGCGGTAAGAGCCTCATTGCTCGTCTCATGGCCGAAGCGCGCGTCCCAATGATTAAGCATTTGGATGGTATTTGCCATACCTATATTGATGCAGATGCTGATGTAGCAATGGCAGTGAAAGTATGTGATAACGCAAAGACACAGCGCTACGCGCCTTGTAATGCTATGGAAACGCTACTAGTGAACAAAAGTATTGCGCCTAAGGTTTTGCCTGAGCTTTGCAAAATTTATCAAGATAAAGGGGTTGAGTTGCGTGTAGATGCTTTGACCCGCTCAACTCTTGAAGCTAGTGGCTTCAATCACTTGGTTGATGCCACCGAAGAAGATTGGCAAACGGAATACTTGGCTCCAATTTTGTCTATTAAGACAGTCGCAGATATTGATGAGGCTATGAATCATATTGAGCGCTATGGCAGTAAGCATACTGATGCCATCATTACTAATAACCAAGCCCAAGCAGATCGTTTTTTGCGTGAAGTCGATAGCGCTAGCGTCATGGTCAATGCTAGTACGCGCTTTGCGGATGGCTTTGAATATGGACTTGGAGCAGAAATTGGTATTTCGAACGATAAGCTTCATGCCCGCGGTCCGGTTGGTTTGGACGGCTTAACTTCCCTGAAATATATCGTCATGGGTCATGGCGAAATTCGTGGTTAATCCACGGCAAAAATTAAAAGTAAATACACCATGATGAATGCCTACCTTTGGGTAAAAACCTTACATATTGTGCTGATCACCTCTTGGTTTGCTGGGTTATTTTATCTCCCAAGAATTTATGTGAACTTAGCTGATGAGAAAAATCCTGAGGCCTATGCTCGCCTTTTGGGAATGTCAGATCGGCTCTTCCGGTTTATGACCATATTAGCTATACCTGCCGTTTTGTTGGGTTTAATGCTTTGGCTTCTTTTCGGTATTGGTGCTGGTGATGCATGGATGCACGCTAAATTATTTTTTGTCATTCTAGTCATTGGCTATCACCATGCTTGCTGGAGCTTACTAAAGAAGTTTCGTGCTGGCGTGAACAATAAGTCTGGCGTATGGTATCGCTGGTTTAACGAAGTTCCTGTTATTTTGTTGCTAGTGATTGTGGCCTTGGTTATTTTTAAACCATAAATACCCCTTAGCTATTCTGAATTTCCTGATTCCCCTTTTTATATAAGACTGTTAGCCCCATGAGATTTTTTGTTGTTTGCCCAGGCGGTTTAGAAGTGCCGCTCGCACAGGAGCTCGCAGAAATTGCTCAGCGCCCAGATTCCAAAGCATTGGGCACCTGGGTTATTGACCCAACCCCAACCAGCCCTACTGGTGGTATTGGACTTGCGGGTCCGCTTTCTGCTGCTATGGCATTAAATCTTCATTCTCGAATTGCTAGCCGTGTTCTATTGCAAATGGCCCAAGCGCCCTATAGACAGGAAGACGATCTTTATAAGCTGGCTAGTGGTTTAGCTTGGGAAGATTGGTTTACTTCGAAGCAAACTTTGCGCGTAGATGTGACAGCACATCGTTCGCCATTAAAGAGTTTAAATTTTGCAACGCTCAAAATTAAAGATGCGATTGTTGATCGTTTACGTGATGTCACAGGAGATCGCCCAAGTATTGATACAGCTTTTCCGGATATTCGGGTTCAGGCACATTTAACAGCAACTCAAGTAACGATTTATTTAGATGCCTCTGGTGAAGCTCTCTTTAAAAGAGGCTGGCGAGATGAAAAGGGTGATGCCCCCTTAAAAGAGAATTTAGCAGCAGGGATTTTGTCGATTACCGGCTGGAAGCCTGGGCAGACTTTGTTTGACCCGATGTGCGGTAGTGGCACCTTCTTGATTGAAGCGGCCCAAATAGCCTTAGCAATTCCACCTGGGGGAATTCGAGCGGGGATGTATGGTGATGATGCTAAACCCAGCAGACTGGCTTATCGCCCATTGATTACTTCGGCTCATGGTTTTGGTTTTCAGAGATTAAAGCCATTTAATGAGGCGGCAGAACAAAAACGTTGGGCCGGCTTGAAGGAGTCCTGCCTTAACGAAATTTTAGAAAGACGCAAGCAATATCCGAATGCGCAATCTTTGGGTATTAGCGGTAGTGATATTAATGAGAAGTTGGTTTCGATGTTCAGAGGTAACTGGCAAAGAGCACAGTTGCCTGACCAACCCGTTGTGCGCCAAATCGATGCTATGGCTAGCAAGCCTCCAGTAAGTAGCCAAGGAGGGGTCATGTTATTAAACCCTCCTTATGGAGAGCGTTTGGTTATCAAAGGCGGTAGAGGTCAGGAAAAAGGAGTGCGCGATGCTGATTATGAAACCGAGGAACCTGAAAATCGTTTCGAGCTGAATCTAGAAACTGGGCGTCAAAGCGCTAAGCGCTCAAGTCGTGAATCTCTTAAAAAACTTCAGGCTCAAGAAGAGCAAGATCCTAAGTTTGTTGAGTTCTTGCGTCAGTTTGGACAACATCTTAAGGATGCATTTGGCGGCTGGAATATCTTCGTATTGACTGCCGACATGGCCCTGCCAGGACAGTTACGTATTAAAGAGTCCAAGCGTACACCTCTATTTAACGGTCCGCTCGAATGTCGTCTATTTAAGTTTGAGATGCATCAGAAGCGCCCAGCCTCAAAAGAGCAAGATGAAGATTTAAATGATTGATGGGCTTTAAAATAGAGTCATAAATCGCAGTAACAGAATATTACGGAGAGTAGATCAATGGAATTTAAAACCTACATGTGCCTGATTTGTGGCTGGGTCTATGACGAAGCTGCTGGTTTACCTGATGAAGGTATCGCACCCGGAACGCTCTGGAAAGATGTGCCGATGAATTGGACATGCCCAGAGTGCGGTGCTCGCAAAGAAGATTTTGAAATGATGGCGATTTAATAGCCCAGCAGTATTGAGTAGTAATTCGAAATAGATAAAAAATTGAGGTAAATGTGAGTCAAAACGAGGTTTTATTTGAGCGGGCACAAAAGACGATTCCGGGCGGAGTGAATTCACCGGTACGTGCATTTCGTCAGGTCGGTGGAACGCCTCGTTTTGTGACTAAAGCCAAAGGACCTTATTTTTGGGATGCTGACAATAAACGATATATCGATTTAATTATGTCTTGGGGTCCCATGATTGCAGGCCATGCAAACCCAGAGGTTGTTGAGGCAGTTCAAAAGGCTGCTGAAACCAGCTTTAGTTACGGCGCTCCAACCGAGGGTGAGATTGAGTTGGCGGAGCGGATTTGTGCTTTGATGCCAAGCGTTGAACAAGTCCGTATGGTCTCAAGTGGTACTGAGGCGACGATGAGTGCTTTGCGTTTAGCTCGTGGCTACACCGGTCGCGATCTTATTATTAAATTTGAAGGTTGCTATCACGGACATGCTGACAGCTTATTAGTTAAAGCAGGTTCGGGCTTATTAACTTTTGCGGATTCTACTCAGAATGCGCCATCTTCAGGTGGTGTG
The DNA here is from genome assembly GCF_001870365.1 of Polynucleobacter sp. QLW-P1DATA-2. Lineage (NCBI taxonomy): Bacteria > Pseudomonadati > Pseudomonadota > Betaproteobacteria > Burkholderiales > Burkholderiaceae > Polynucleobacter > Polynucleobacter sp. QLW-P1DATA-2. The sequence continues at coordinate 755,907 of NZ_LZMQ01000003.1, forward strand.
CCCCAGGATTTGGTCAAGCACACATTAGTGCTCCCATATAACGATGTTGAGGCAATTGAAGAGGTATTTAAAAAACAGGGCGACCAAATTGCAGCAGTCATCATAGAGCCTATTGCTGGGAATATGAATTTGATTCAGCCTTCAAAAGAATTTTTGAGTACCATTCGCAATCTGACAAGTCAGTATGGTGGCGTCTTAATCTATGACGAAGTCATGACCGGTTTTAGAGTTGCGCTTGGCGGAGCTCAATCGTTGCAAGGTATCGCTCCTGATTTAACTTGTCTTGGAAAGGTCATGGGCGGCGGTATGCCAATGGCAGCCTTCGGCGGCAAAAAAGAAATCATGTCTAAGTTAGCCCCTTTGGGTAATGTTTATCAGGCGGGCACCTTGTCAGGCAATCCAGTTGCTGTGGCTGCCGGATTGAAGACTCTAGAAATTATCTCAAGAGAAGGTTTCTATGAGTGCCTCACTGGCCAAACACAAAAACTCATGGCAGGCTTAAAGCAAGCTGCAGATAAAGCCAATGTGCCATTTGCAGTCGATAGTGTTGGTGGCATGTTTGGATTCTATTTTGCCAATACAGTCCCAAGCTCATATGAGGCTGTGACTAAAACGGATATTGAAGCTTTTAAGAAGTTTTTTCACTCGATGCTAGATGAAGGTGTATACCTTGCGCCATCAGCATATGAGGCAGGCTTCACATCCATTGCGCATGACAATGATGTACTTAATGAAATCATTTCTGCTGCAGAAAAGTCATTTCAGAAACTGAAATAAAAGCGCTATTCGTTACATCCTCAAGGGGTGGTCATAACCATCCACCTGAATAATCTCAGACTTTTTCATATCTTTGTTGGTGTCGGAGATTTGCATGGCAGTGAGCTTTCCGCCCCACACGCAGCCAGTATCTAGACCAACAACATTATGCTGACGCAATAATCCTAGGGTTGACCAGTGACCAAAGTAAACGACAGTATCTTGCGTTTTTCGCTTGGGTACCTTGAACCAAGGGATGTAACCCTTGGGACCATCCTCTAAACCTTCTTTGCTTTCAAATTCCATTTGACCGCCGGGTGTACAAAAGCGCATTCTGGTTAAAGCGTTAGTGATGACTCTTAAGCGCTCATAACCTTTCAGAGAGTTGCTCCACTTATTCGGCATATTGCCATACATATTTCCCAGAAACTCTTTATAAGATTTGTTGCGTAGGGCCTTCTCAACCTCCTGCGCACACTCTATTGTTTGCTGTAAATCCCATTGTGGAAGAATGCCAGCATGTACAGTCAATACATTGCCATTGCTAAGAGCCAGCGGACGTTTGCGCAGCCAATCGATGAGCTCTCTACGGTCTGAGGCCTTCAGAATGGGCTCTACTGTATCTAAACCCTTAGTCTTGCGAATACCAGCGTCAATTGCCAGAAGATGCAGATCATGATTACCCAGAATACATTCTGCACGACCAGATTCTTGTAGGTTTTTTAGCTGGCGCAATGCTCCCAGTGAGTCCGGGCCGCGATTGACTAAATCTCCCAAAAAAATCATTTTTGATTGCTTGGGTAGCTTCTTAACGAGGGCTTTGAGTGAGGGCGCACATCCTTGAATGTCACCAACAGCGTAGATCTTGCTCATACTCTATCTTAAAACGGATTGATGTTGGGTGCGCTGTGCCTAGCTCACTTTTTTCACAACGCTATAACGTACCAAAGTCTTTTTTCGAGCTTCATCGTGATCAACCACGGGTAGTGGGTAGTCACGTCCCAAGACAAGGCCAGCGGCTTCCAGTTCGATATGACCAGCCTTCCAGGGTGCGTGAATTGACTTCTTGGAGAGCTTTTCTAATTGCGGTAAATAGCGACGAATGAATTTACCCTCAGCATCAAATTTTTCTGATTGGGTAATCGGATTGAAGATGCGGAAGTAGGGCTGGGCATCGCAGCCTGAAGAGGATGCCCACTGCCAGCCACCATTATTGGATGACAGTTCAAAATCATTGAGGTGCTCGGCAAAGTAGGCCTCACCCCAGCGCCAATCGATTCCCAGATCTTTGGTCAGAAAGCTTGCCACTACCATACGTAGACGGTTATGCATATAACCACTTTGATTTAGTTGATGCATAGCTGCATCTATCAATGGGTAACCTGTCTTACCTTCACACCAGGCTGTAAATAGTTTTTTAGCTAGGGCGCCACTTTCCCAGGCGATATTGTCGTAGTCCGGTTTAAATGAAGCGCCGCTAGCCAAGCGTGGATGGTTAGACAGAATCATGAAATAAAAATCTCGCCAAATCAGCTCGCTTAACCAAATAGTGGCACCCATACTCCCTGCAAGCATGCGACGGTGAGCTTCACGCACTAAACCCCGAATGGAGAGCATGCCAAAGCGAAGATGGGTTGAGAGATAGCTCACCCCCTTGATTGCTGGAAAGTCCCTACCGATTTGGTATTGGTCAATACGTGAGAGAAAGTCTTCCAAAAACGCTTGCCCGCCTTCAGACCCAGGGGGAAGGTAGGTTTCAATACCCGTAGGGCAAAAGCCCATAGACTCTAGCGAGGGCAATGGCAAATCTAACTTTTTGGGAATGGGGGCAAATTGTCCTGCCTTAGGTTTGCATTCATAAGCAGCGAGATCTTTTTCTTGTAGCGTCTTGAGCCAGTTATTTTTGTAGGGAGTGAAAATAGAAAAGACTGTATTTGAATTAGTGAGAATTTCTTTCTTCTCAAAAATGACTTGGTCTTTATAGCTTTCAAACTGAATGTCTAACTTTTCTAATGAAGTCTTGACTAGCTCGTCTCTGGCAATGGCGGAAGGCTCGTAGTCATGATTGGTAAAGACTGTTTCAACACTCAGCTCTTTGGCGATTTGAGGAATGCACTCAGTCGGCTTGCCGAAGCGAACAATTAGTCCACCCCCAAGTAACTGGAGCTCATCATCAATTTGCTTTAGTCCTTGCCAGATGAAATCCACTCGACGGTCATGTTTCAGGCCTTTTGCATCGAGTTCACCCTGAATCAAGGGTTTGAGAATGTCAGTATCAAAGATAAAAGTCAGCCAGACTTGCTTACTTTCTTTTAGCGCGTGGTGAAGCGCTGCATTGTCATACAGGCGGAGGTCTCGGCGGAGCCAAACAAGAGCTTTTTCCATAGCCCCTATATTAGGGCTAATTGGGAGAATTTGTTGAGGGAGACCCTACCCAAAAGGGTTAAGATCGTAATTCATTATGGATACGATCTTTTTTATTCTGTCGAAGGTAGTGCAGTTCTGCATAGAACCGTTGAATTGGGTGATTGTTTTTGTTCTTCTGAGCTTAGTGTTCCTTTCCCTCAGAAAATCGCATTTGTGCAAACACTTTCTACTGCTTGCTTTACTTGATCTGCTAATCGTGGGATGGCTGCCCACATCTGAATTAGGTTTAAGGGCACTAGAGGATGCAATTCCAAAAACGTCATTAGAAAATTTCTCTGAAAACGATTTTGGCGGAATCATCATCTTGGGCGGCGCTATTGAGGGTGGTCAAATAGCCATGGATCGTGGCGAAATTTCCATTTACTCATCCGCCGAAAGGGTAACCAAGGCTTTTGAGCTCATTCGAAAGCATCCTGACCTCCCTTTTATTTTTAGCGGCTACTCCGGTCGCATTAATCCCAAGGGATTATCTGAGGCTGATGCATTCAAGCAATTGATTGCCGAGCAGGGATTGAGTGAAAAAATGGCTCATTACGAGAATCAGTCCCGCAATACCTATGAAAATGTTCTCTTTATGAAGCCGATGATTGAGGAGTTTGGCTTAAAAAATGAGAGTGGGGTACTAAAGCCCTGGCTACTGATTACCTCTGCTAATCATATGTATCGATCAGTCAAGATGGTTGAAAAACAAGGCATTGTTGTTATTCCAGTTCCTGTGGATTATCAAACGGCTCATCGCCTTAGTTGGATTTCATTTGACTTGGAGGACGGTATTCAAAACTGGAATAAATTGCTTCATGAAGTAATTGGTATTTCTGTCTATTGGATTACCGGAAAAATCTAGATATTCGGTAAAATAGTCCATATGACTACGGCCAACAAAGCCTCCCACGATTCAGACCCAGCGTCTTTGATCTCCTATTCAGCCGATCACCTAGCAAATCAATTTCTTATCGCTATGCCTGGCATGGTAGATCCTAATTTTTCAAATTCGGTTATTTACTTGTTTGAGCACAATGAACAAGGTGCAATGGGTCTGGTGGTGAATAAACCTACCGAAGTCAATTTGGCAAATTTGTTTGACAAGATTGAACTCAAGTTGGAGATTGCACCCTTGCTAGAGCAGCCTGTCTATTTTGGGGGGCCGGTTCAGATCGAGCGCGGCTTTGTGCTTCATGAATCTAACCCTCATCTTTCTTATAGTTCCTCCTTAATTATTCCCGGGGGTCTTACTATGACTACCTCTAAAGATGTCCTTGAGGCGGTATCTATTGGCAATGGCCCTAGAAAATTTTTGATGACTCTGGGTTATGCAGGTTGGGGTGCTGGCCAACTTGAGGAAGAGATTACTTTAAATGGTTGGATGAATGTACCTCTGTCGCGCGATCAAATGATGGAGATTATTTTCAATACACCATCAAGTCAGCGTTATGAAAAGACCATGAGCCACCTCGGCTTTGATTTGTCGCATCTCTCTGGTGAAACAGGGCATGCCTGAGATGACTGCAATCACGGTTATGGCTTTTGATTATGGAACACGTCGCGTTGGTATCGCGGTGGGGAATTCAGTAACCAAAGCAGGGCAAGCATTAAAAACTATTTCAGCGCCCAATATTGATGTACTTTTTCAGGAGATTCAGGCGCTTGTAAAAGAGTGGCAGCCTCAACAATTAATTGTGGGGCGTCCAGTTCACCCTGATGGGGTTGAGCATGAAATGACTATTAAAGCGACCCGCTTTGGTAATCAATTGCATGGAAGGCTCAATTTGCCAGTTACTTGGGTTGATGAGCGCTATACCTCTGCTATTTTGGAGGGCGACTCCAAGATGCGGGACAATCTAGATGCACATTCTGCAGCTTTGATTTTGGAGCAGTATTTTGCAGAACGACCACTGGCTTAAGTTGATTGGAATATGGAATCACTGGTAAACGAATGAACGCTGAACTCTTATACGGAAAATTACTTGAGGCCTTGCGCAAAAGAGCGCAGGCAGGCTCTTTTGAACTTGCTGGTTTAGCAATGGGCGGCGCTTGGATTGCAGAGCGCTTGGCCAAAGATTTAGATTTACCTCACTATGGCGTGATTAATGTTGCTTTTCATCGTGACGACTATGCTGAAAAAGGCATGACTGCTTTACGCACTGCAAGCACCATGACTACCAATCTGCCTTATGAAGTTAATGGCGCTAACATTATTTTGATTGATGATGTCTTACTAACTGGTAGAACAGTGCGAGCGGCTTTGAATGAGTTGTTTGATTTTGGTCGTCCTGCGCAGGTCGAGTTGATGGTCCTTGCAGATCGCGGCAATCGGGAGCTTCCAGTTTGCGCAAATTTTGTTGGCGAACAAGTTCAGGTGCCTGAAAATCAAATCCTAGTTTTAGAAAAAGATGTAGAAAATAAATTTAGTTTTCAGCTTGAGGAGCGTGAATAATGGGTTCTGGGGCTAACTTAGTGAATCAATTTAATGCCGCCGGAGAGCTCACCCACCTCTTAACCTTAGAGGGCCTGCCTAAAGAGCAGATACTGCATATTCTCGATACCGCTCAACAGTTTGTGAGTGTGACGGACCCCTCTAGAGAGGTAAAGAAGGTGCCTCTATTGCGTGGTAAGAGTGTATTTAATCTCTTCTTTGAAAATTCTACGCGTACTAGAACGACTTTTGAGATTGCTGCCAAACGTTTATCGGCCGATGTCATTAACTTAGATATCTCGACCTCTTCCACCGCAAAGGGTGAAAGTCTTCTCGACACTATCGATAACTTGGTCGCGATGCAGGCGGATATTTTTGTAGTGCGTCATAGCGTCTCAAGGGCGCCAATCGAAATTGCTAATCATGTACCAGCCCATGTACACGTTGTGAATGCCGGTGATGGCAGTAATCAACATCCAACGCAAGGTTTGTTGGATATGTATACGATGCGGCATTTTAAGCAGAATTTTAAAGGCTTAAAAGTAGCGATTATTGGAGATATTGTGCATAGTCGCGTTGCTAAATCCAATATTCATGCGTTGACCACTTTAGGTTGCGAAGATATTCGTGCGATTGGTCCGGAGAGCTTATTGCCGAGTGATCTCGATATGTTGGGCGTGAAAGTCTTCCACAGCATGGAAGAGGGTTTAAAAGATGTTGATGTAGTGATGACCTTGCGCATTCAAAAAGAGCGTATGGAAGTTGGTCAAGTGCCCGAAGGGGATTTATTCTTTAAGCAATATGGTTTAACGCCTTCACGCCTAGCAATCGCTAAATCCGATGCAATCGTGATGCACCCGGGCCCAATGAATCGTGGTGTTGAAATTGACTCTATAGTGGCAGACGGTCCTCAATCCGTAATTCTGAATCAGGTCACTTTTGGCATTGCGGTGCGTATGGCGGTAATGTCAATCGTGGCGGGCAATTAAAGCTTTTATTGCAGTCTCAATTTGTTGATCAAAATAGACATGGCTGTCTAATATCAGCTCGTCTTGTGCTGCAGCGCTAGAGTGCTCGAGATTGTTGCTAATAATCACATTGAACTTGCATAGCTCAGATAGGCCAAACAGCTGAGCCCAGGAATTATTTCTATGTGGGTTGATTTCTAAAACTTGCACATTGTCATCTAGAAATAATAGATTGAAAACTCCTGCACCCACCATATAGGTAAAGGTACCTGCGCTTGCTAGCGTATGAAGATAGTCTTTGAAGCTAAGCTTTGATAAAAAGACTTGGTCAATAGAGTTTTCTTTTAAAAACGCCTGATCAATATTCAGCAGGTTTTTACGGCTAAGTTCATTCCTGCCATAGATTAAATTTTTGGTTCGGAACTCAGATATACCATGTCTTGCAAAGCAAATTGCTTTAATTTCACGGCAAATTTCGCGATAGTCGGGGTATATTTTTAAATCCCTACCTTCAGGCGTCACAATCAAGTTCGAGAATATATACGCCGTGTCGTAATCCAAAAAGACAAGATCTTTGGGGGGAATCAGGGACTCTAAAAATTCTCTTTGGAATGAATTCTCTTTAATTGAAACACATACCCTTTTTTTATTTTTTCTCCACTCAACATAAAAAGGAAAGAAAATATCATGAAAAAAATGGGCAATGTTATCCGTATGAATCAGTAATAAATAAAATTCTTCACCTTGTAGATTTTTTGTAACTAAATTAATTGGCAATAAAGACCGGCGCTTGAAAAACCGAATGCGATCATTTTTTACTAAAATCTTTTTCTTGGTATAAAGCTGCTCCTTATAAAGAATGAAGTCAGCGCTTCCTGCTAGTGAAAATAGTAATTTTTGGAAGAAGTCTTTAATTTTGTACATGCATTTTTAATATTCGATGTGTAAGAGGAAGCCTACTATAATTCTAGACACTATCGTGATTTTAAGTGGTGATTTGAGGGTGCCGATTGAAGGTTAAATCTATTGCGCAACAGAAAAACTGGCTTCTTCTATCCCATGCTTTCAATATGGACGGTAGGGCGGCTAGCTTGACTATTACCGATAAGATTCCCTATTTCTTGAAAGCTGGCGTTCAGCCAATCGTTTTTAGCGCTATTACCGGTATAAAAGATGATCGTTTTCCACATAAGCAATTTTTAGCGTGGGGACCGGCAGCATTTCGATTTGATTTTCGGCACTGGGTCGCAAATCAATATGGGCGCGGTGTCCTTTATAAGCTTCTGACCAGAACTGTTTCCATTCTTTTGGCTCCGCTGATTGCCATTGAGAAACTTATTCTTGGTTATTCAAGTCAATGGTCTTGGGCTCTTCCGGCTTTTGTACGTGGCTATATTTTAATTAAAAAGGGTAAGGTTGATGTTATTTACTCTATTGGAAGTGCGTGGTCGGCTCATTTAGCTGGGGTGTGGCTAAAGCGTGCAACTGGGCTGCCATTAATATCTGAGGTGCACGATCCTCTAGTTATTCGTAAGAATCCTAATGATCAAGGCTTTGAGAAGCCCAAGAATCGTGATGCTCGCTTTCGCCACTATTTAGAGGGGCAGCTCTGCAAGCACTCAGACTATGTATGGTGGTTTACGGAAGGCGCCCTTCATTATGCAAAAGTAAGAAATCCAAATCTAAATACCGTCAATAATGCGGTTGGTTTTGTAATCATGCCTGGTGCCAATCCTCCGGGTGAGATGCAGGGTGAGCCCCAACATCGGTATGGAGACTACTTAAATTTATGCCATTTTGGTTCTTTAGCGAATGATCGATCGCTCTCCATTGTTCTGAATGCGGCTGTTAAGCTCTTTGAAAAATACCCAGAGGCTAGAAAATATCTTCGCGTGCATGCTTATGGCGCCCCCTTGGATTCTCTATCTCATGAGGCTATTAGTCGTTATGACTTTTCTGATGTCCTGATTGCACATGGTCGACTAGAGAAAGATCCCCTTACTGGAAAGTCTGGACGTGAGCGCGTTGCAGAAAAAATGCAAGCAGCAGACGTGTTAATTTTGCTCCATGGAAATGATGAGTGGTGTGCAGAATACATCCCATCAAAATTCTATGATTACTTATGGTCTGGAAGGCCTATTTGGGGCATCACCCATCGCAATCCGCAGTTGGACCAAATGCTGTTAGATCGTAAATCGTACTTAAGCGCTGATGGTGATGAAGTAGGCATTGCCATGGCCCTTGAAAAAATTTGGTTAGACTGGCAGCAAAAGCAACTTCTACAGCCAATTTGGCGACCAATTGGCGTTGATCAGGCGGTTAGCAGTATTCTTTCCCATATTGCTCAATAAAAGGCCGTATCTTGAAAGACATCGTTCTTTACTGCAAATCCTATCGCAAAGATTTTCTGCGCTTAAAGCGGCTATTGCAGTCCGTATCAAAATTCAACGTTGACCAAATTCCATTTTATATTTCAACTCCTAATGCAGATCGGGAATTGCTCATTGAGTTGATTGGTAGAGAAGGCTATCACTGGGTAGCAGATGAGTCGGTTATTCAAGCCAATTTGAATCTAAAAAAAGGTATTGAAGAAAATAAGTCTGGCAGTCTTACGCAGCAAATTATTAAATCTGAATTTTGGCGTCTAGGTTTATGTGAAAACTATGTTTGCTTAGATTCAGACTGTATTTTTATTAAAGATTTTTTCAAGGCTGATTTTTTAGCGCCAGACGGCAATCCTTATACGGTTATTTATCAAAATAAGGAATATTTTCAGTTCGCTATTGATCGTGGATTCTCTAAAGCCCCTCTGCAACTGATTGCTGAAGGCAATCGAGTAAAGCAGTTGTTTGGTCGTCAAGGACCTAATTACTACTGCCCTTGTCCGCCCTTTATTTGGTCGGCAAAGGTATGGAAATCTCTAGAACAGTCTTATCTCAAGCCAAAAGAAATTACGTTTTGGGATCTGTGTACTCCAAATCATCCGGAGACCTTACTTTACTTGGAGGCTTTGCTAAATTTCCAAGCCATTCCATTGCATCCAATTGAGCAGCTTTTCCGAGTCTATTACTATGATTGGCACTACTTTTTACTGCGCAGAATTGGTGAGACTCCTGCCAAAATAAAAGAGCATTATTTGGGCGTGATATATCAGTCAAGCTGGGATTTGAGTCTGGATTACGGTGCTAGCCAAAAATCGATTTACTCTAGAGCGACTTAAAAAAGTAAAAAGATTTGGTCGATACTTGCAAAGTTTTATCTGATGATCGCGATGCCATTAATTAGCGTGCTGATGCCCGCCTATAACTCTGAGTTATACATAGCTGAGGCTATCAAAAGCATTCTTAATCAAAGCTATCAAAATATTGAGTTAATTATTTTTGATGATGGCTCCTCAGACAAAACGCGTCGAGTGATTGAAAGTTTTAGTGATCCTCGTATTATAAAAATTCTTTCGGATCAGAATTATGGTGTTGTGAGAGCGCGCAATGAGATGATCGATAAGGCGCGGGGACAATATATTGCGCTCATGGATGCGGATGATATTGCTGATCCTTCGCGCCTTGAAAAACAGCTCGCAAGCTTGGAGAGCGGCGAGTCTGATTTGTGTGGAAGTGCGCAATGGGTATTGGATGAGGTCACTGGCCAGTTAAAAAAATCAAAAGATAAATTTACAGACTCTGATTTACGCTCGTTATTGTCTGTTTACTGCGGACTTTGTAATTCTGCCATGATGGGTAGGGCGGAAATATTTAAACGTTTTAAATACGACACCTCTATTCTGACTTCAGAAGATTATTACCTATGGGTACAGATGGCTGCGGCAGGTTATCGTTTCTTGAATTTAAAAGAACGTCTTATTACCTATCGTCGATATCCAGCTCAAACAAGCTCAATTCATCTGGATAAATTTAAGCTCACCACCATTGAGGTGCAAAAAAAAGTATTTAGAATTATTGGGAATATCCTCCGAGCTTTATCCGCACCAGCTACCATGGCCAAAGCGGGTAGCTGCTGGAGCGGGTTTGCTACGTGCTTTAAATAAACAATTTCCTGGAATTTCTCTGCAGGCTAATTCTGAAATCTATGCGCGCTTCCAGTACCGGAAAAATGGTTTGTGGACACCCTTCACGCGCTTAGAGCGTCTATTGCTGGCACTTTGGGCAACTTTGGCAAGTTAATTTAAAGATATTGCTGTAAATGTTTTGTAATCTGATCTTGATTTAACTCTGATTGCAATCCTGATACCTCAAGTAATCTATCGGCGCCTCTGTAGGAATGCCACATTTTTGGCATGATCTTCACATGTTTACCAAGCATTCCTGCTAAATGGCTCATGCCACTTTTTGAGCCTATGAAAACATCTGCATTTAATAAATGATGGAAGGTGCTCATAAAATTACTATCAATATACTCATGAACTTCATAAGAAGTATCCCTGAAGTGCTCCCTCCAAGAGAAGGGGGCTCCATTTTCTGAGCGATATTGACCTTCTTTCCCCTCGCTAAAAATATGGATTGCTAAATCCTTATGTGTATTCTGGGTTACTAAATTAATCATCTCCAAATACCAGGCATCCGGTAGCATTCTTGATGACAAGTCTGAAAATTGACGGCCAGGCAATAAGTCGCCTCTTCTGATGTGAACGGCAATATTTAACTTATTCCGGTTGAACAAAAGCGGAATAGGGTAAGACTCTCTTGCTTTTAAATAGAGATTCAAAAACCAATCCTTGGTTGATGCATACTCGTAATCGCCAAAACGATTGTTTCGAATCCTAAATGCAGTATTGGGCTCCGGATGGCTTTGAATAAATTGATCTATTACCTTATAAATGACTGCGTCACTTTGCTCATTTGAGGGAATATGAATCTCAAAATCCGGTAAATCAATTAGCTTAATTTCACCATATTGAATCCTCTTTTCAATCTCTTCGCGGCTAGGTAAACATGCTTTTGGATTCAGCATTTCATTGAGATCATTCCCAATGTTATGTGTTTCGTCCCCACGCTTTCCTCTGAGTTTCCGAAGAGATTGTTTGAGTTTCCATTTAAAAGAATTGCTGTGAGACTTAGTAAGCTGGCTTTCTGAGTAGGCAAATTGTAATTGGTTGCGAGTTGCAATCTTGAGGGCTCGATTCATGATGCCCATAGAATGGCCAATACCCGCATCGGGGTTATCGTAATCCAGCAGGAATCGATTACCCATTATTTAAGTCTTTAAGAATCTGATTCATGATGGTTGCTACGTAAGCAGTAGTATCAAATTCCATCGCCTTAGGGCTCAAAAGAAATTCACGAATGTTATTTTGATAGTTTAAATATTCAAGCTCATTGATGCTAAGCAAATGGCGATGAACTTCTTCAGTATTCTTAAAATTTCTTCTGTCGATGAAGCAAGATCTTGGGATATGCTTGCTAATCGTGTGTGATCCCCAATAAACCGGTACGCAGCCCCCAAAAAAACAATCGAATATTTTTTCGCTAATGTAGTCGGGAAGATTGGCTACATTTTCATAGCAGTAGGCAAACTTTGTTTTGCGGTAAATGGATTCTTTATCAACAACTTCTCCCGCATAACTTGGAAAAGGTTTGTATCCAAATATTTGAGTTGCTAAACGCTTTAGGCGCCGCAATATTTTTTCAGAGGCATTAAATGCGGGTTCAGGCTTTCCCCATCCAAGGCCGAATAGTGAGAAATATTGAGGGGCATTTTTCTCATACCAGCGAATAACCTCTAAGCGCTCTCTATAGAGATCATTTTCAAGGCCTTTCGGAAAAGCTTTATTGGCATTAATAATGCAAGAAAAGATGGACCTCTCGGAAAAGGATGGTGTGATATTGCTTCTAATTTGGTTGGGTATGAATACGTGGCGGACATTCGGCAAATCAGCAAAGTTGGTATTCCAAGTAAATACGCCATCAAATTGTCTGAGGTAGGTTTTGTTCTGGTTAGGGGGGCAAATGTAGGGATTTTCGGTGGCAATGAGGTATTTTTTGCCAGAAATTTGATCTAAGGCTTGGCCGTCATGCAAAATGCTAAAAGCGATCTCGCGGCCTTGGTTAACATCCGGATTATTTAATTCAACCCCGTGCTTTAGAAACTCTGATCTTAGTAATCTATTGGTAAAAGTGGGGTTATAGGTATGATGTTTATCAATTTCCTCAAAAGAGGCATTTTTTACCCTATCTGGTTGATAGTAATTGGCAAATAACATTTGATATGACTCTATTTAAGCTTCAAAACTCTAAACACAAAGCCATTGCAGATTCCAAAATTTTGCTGGCTGGCCCTATTAGAAATGTAGCGCATACGATTCAAAATGAGGTTGAAACCTTGGTTGCGAGTCTTGGGAACTTCAAAGAAATTGATTGCTTTGTAGTGGAAAGTGATTCTAGTGATAATACCGCGAAAAAATTAGAAGAACTACAGGGCGTCATTAAAAACTTCTCTTATATCAGTGTGGGCAACTTAAGTGATAAGTATCCTAGGCGCACTGATCGCATTGCCTTGTGTAGAAATATTATTATTGATGCTGTAGCCTCAAATCCGCAATTTGCAGATATTGATTACATTGCAATGGCTGATCTTGATGGCATGAATTCATTGGTCACGCCGGAAAAAATTGCCCAATGCTGGGAGGTGGAGGAGCCATGGGATGTGATTACAGCCAATCAGTTGGGTGAGTACTATGATATTTGGGGTTTAAGTCATCCCTATTGGAATCCAATGGATTGCTGGGAACAAAAGCGCCAATTAGAGAATATTTTGGGAAATGACATGGCTGAAAATATTGCCGTCGGATCCAAGCAGTCCCCCATTGATCCGCGGGCTGATCTTATTGAGGTGGATTCAGCATTTGGTGGATTAGGCATCTATACGCGTGAAGCCTTTTTAGCAGGTAGATATGCAGGGACTGATGATCAAGCTAATGGCATAGATGTTGCAGACCATATCCCTTTTCATCGTGACTTAAGAAATAAAGGCTATCGTATTTTTATTAATCCTGCCTTAATTAACTGCGATAAGACCCCCGGTGGCTCAGTAGAAAAAGTTCAGCTGCCTAAGCCTAAGGGTGGACTAAAATTAGTGCAAAAATTGGGTATCTTTTTATTTGGGAAAAAGCGCTTTAATAAATACCTGCAAATACTACAAACGCCATAGTTAAAATTGGCTAAATTAATAAAGATAGAGCAATGATTTTAGTAACTGGTGGGGCAGGATTTATTGGGGCCAATTTTGTTTTAGATTGGCTCTCTTCTTCTAGTGCTGAGGGCGTGGTTAATTTGGATAAGTTGACCTATGCTGGTAATCTTGCCAACTTGCAAATTTTGGAAAATGATCCCAGGCATATTTTTGTGCATGGCGATATTGGCGATAAAGAGCTAGTTGCAAAACTATTGATAGAGCACCGACCGCGAGCCATCGTCAACTTTGCTGCTGAAAGCCATGTAGACCGCTCTATTCATGGCCCTGCAGAGTTTATTCAAACCAATATTGTTGGTACCTTCAATTTATTGGAATGCGCGCGCGAGTATTGGGGGAATTTGAAGAGCTCTGAAAAAGAAGCGTTTCGTTTTCATCATGTATCTACTGACGAGGTATATGGATCATTATCGGCAACAGATCCTGCTTTTAGTGAAACCAATCCCTATGAGCCCAATAGCCCCTATTCAGCATCTAAAGCTGCCTCAGATCATTTAGTGCGTGCCTGGTTTCATACCTATGGATTCCCAGTGGTGACAACGAATTGTTCAAACAACTATGGTCCTTATCACTTCCCTGAGAAGTTGATTCCATTGGTCATTCTCAATGCCTTAAATGGTAAGCCTTTACCAATTTATGGTGATGGTCAACAAATTCGGGATTGGTTATACGTTGGAGATCATTGTTCAGCAATACGTGAAGTGCTGGCAAATGGGCGATTGGGAGATACCTACAACATCGGTGGCTGGAATGAAAAAGCCAATCTAGATGTAGTAAAAACAATTTGCACAATTTTGGATGAGCTTCGGCCACGCTCTGACGGCAGGCCTTATGCCGAGCAAATTACTTTTGTAACAGATCGTCCCGGGCATGATCGTCGCTATGCGATTGATGCAAGTAAGCTTGAAAAAGAGCTTGGGTGGCGTCCTGCGGAAACGTTTAATACGGGTATTCGAAAGACGGTGCAGTGGTATTTGGATAACCCAGACTGGGTTGATGGGGTAGTCACGGGTTCTTATCGCGACTGGCTTGAGAAGCAATATAAAAACTAATCAATATCAATAAATGAATATTTTGGTCTTCGGAAAAGATGGACAATTAGGTCGAGCTTTTCAGGATCAACTTCACGCTTTCCAAGCAAGTCAGGACAATGCTATTCATTTTGTGGGTCGTGCCGACTGTGACCTTAGCAATCTGGATTCTCTAAGAAGCTTATTACACTCGTCTCACCCTGACGTGATCATTAATGCTGCCGCATATACCGCGGTAGATAAGGCTGAATCAGAAGAAGAATTAGCATTTGCCATTAACGCTGAGGCGCCTAAATTAATGGCTCAGTATGCTGCTAGGCGTGGTGTATCGCTACTGCACTTTTCAACTGATTATGTATTTGATGGATCAAAGCAGACTTCGTATACGGAGTTAGATCAACCCAATCCTCTGGGTGTGTACGGACAATCCAAGGAAGCGGGTGAGCGCGCCATCGTAAATGCTTTTGTAAATGGCGAAGGTCGGTACGCGATTTTGAGAACTAGCTGGGTATACGGGGATGGCGGTAATTTTATTCGTACGATTCTTCGTTTGGCAAAAGAGCGAACAGAGTTGCGTGTGATTGAAGATCAGTTTGGTGTACCAACAAGTGCTCAGTGGTTGGCTGAGCTTGGTACGCAATTAGCTTTTAGTCTAGCTCATAAAAAATGGAAGTCGGGTATTTATCATGCGGTACCGCCTGGGGAGGTCAATTGGTATGGCGTGGCTAAGTTGGCTGTCCAGTCTGCTATTGATGCTGGTGTAAGGCTTGAGGCAAGCCCAGCCAGTATTAAGCCAATACCAGCCTCTGAATACCCATTACCAGCTCCACGGCCAATGAATTCTCGGTTATCCACAGATAAGCTTCAAATTGAGCTGAAACGCTTGGGTCTTGTGTCAAAATTACCCCATTGGAATACGCCATGGGATGAGCAAGTTTCCACTTACGTCAAGAATTTACCTGTAAATTGATGTTTGCTTTATCCCATTAAATAAGGGTAAAGATGGCAAATAGTCATACAAAAAATCGTAAGGGAATTATTCTGGCCGGTGGTTCAGGTACCCGTCTTTATCCTGTTACCCAAGCAGTTTCTAAGCAACTCATGCCGGTTTATGACAAGCCGATGGTCTACTACCCGCTAACTACTCTCATGCTAGCTGGCATTCGAGATATTTTGCTAATCTCCACCCCTCATGACACACCTCGTTTTGCTGAGTTGCTAGGTGATGGTTCGCAGTGGGGCTTAAATATTGAGTACTGCGTTCAACCTTCGCCTGATGGCTTGGCTCAAGCATTTACGCTGGGCAAAAACTTTATCAATAATCATCCAAGCGCTTTAGTGCTAGGAGACAATATTTTTTATGGCCATGAGTTAGTGGCTAATCTTGAAAGCGCAGATGAGCGCGTAAGTGGAGCAACGGTATTTGCCTACCATGTGACCGATCCCGAGCGCTATGGTGTAGTGGAGTTTGATAAAAACTATAAGGCAATCTCTATTCAAGAAAAGCCATCGCAACCAAGGAGCAATTACGCAGTTACTGGACTCTATTTTTACGACAATCAAGTGTGCGATATCGCCAGCTCAATTAAGCCGAGTGCCCGTGGCGAACTTGAGATTACGGATGTCAATCGCATCTATCTTGAAAAAGATCAATTGAGTGTAGAGATTATGGGGCGTGGTTTTGCTTGGTTAGATACCGGAACACATGACTCCTTACTAGACGCGGCTGGCTTTATTGCTACCTTGCAAAAGCGCCAAGGTCTCATGGTTGCTTGCCCGGAAGAGATTGCATACCGTCAGGGTTGGATTGGTGCTGAGGCAGTACAAAAGGTGGCCTCCCAACTGAGTAAGAATAGTTATGGTCAGTATCTAATCAAAATATTGAATGAGATGAAAAGTGGTGCGCAACCTATTTCTTTATCATCTAAAAAGGTTAGTTAATGCCAGGTTTGAAACAGCACCCTAAGATTTCAGCAACATCCACTGCAATTACAGATGTTCTTATTATTGAGCCCAAATTATTTGGTGATGAGCGCGGCTGGTTCACTGAGTCATTTAATGCGCAAAATTTTGCTGAGGTAACTGGTTTAAACGTCAATTTTGTACAGGATAATCATTCGTTTTCTCGTCAGTCTACCTTGCGCGGTATGCACTATCAGTTAGAAAAAACACAAGGTAAATTAGTGCGTGTGGTGTCAGGTAGCGTCTTCGATGTAGTTGTAGATCTACGACAAAATTCGTCCACCTTTGGAAAATGGGTTGGAGTAGAACTAAGCGCAGAAAATCATAAGCAGCTTTGGGTTCCCGCTGGATTCGCGCATGGATTTTTAGTAGTGTCACCAACAGCTGAGTTCTTGTATAAAACCACAGACTATTACCATCCACAAAGCGAGGTTTGTTTGGCATGGGATGACCCTTCAGTTGCTATTCAATGGCCCTTAAGTTCAGGAGTGAAGCCTAATCTCAATGCTAAAGATTGTGCGGGTCTCTCTTGGGAGCAAATCCCGAAGTTTTAATGGTTAATTCAAGCGAATCCCCCAAAATATTATTGGTTAAGTTGTCCTCTTTAGGGGATGTTCTCCATAACTTACCCATTGTTTGGGATATTCGCGCTCGTCTGCCTCATGCCCATATCGATTGGGTGGTTGAAGAGGGATATGTTCACCTCTTGAAACCTTTGCTTAGTCGAGATGGCTTTAAAGGTATTGATCGAATTATTCCGTTTGGTTTACGTCGCTGGAAGAAATCACTATTCTCACTAAACTCCTGGAAGCAATTTTTTGCTTTCAAAGATGAGCTCCAAGAGGTGAGCTATGACGTCATTATTGAAACCCAGGGACTATTAAAATCTGCTCTCGTTTGTGCGTTAGCAAAGAAGAGTGCAGATGTAATAGTTGCAGGACTTGCCAATGCCACGGAATTTTCTGGTTATGAGCCAATATCAAGAGCGTTTTACAACCAGTTAGTTCAAGTTCCATTCCACTGTCATGCTGTGGATCGCTCGCGCTATGTCACCTGCTCAGCTTTAGATTGGGAATTGATCGATAGGGCTGAAAAAGCGCAGTTTTATCCCATCACATACCTTGAGTCGATTGGCGCCCAGCCAGTTGCAACCCTAGAAAAACCCTATATTTTGTTCTTTCATTCCACCGCAAGAGCAGCCAAGCGCTGGGATAACATCAATTGGATTTTCCTAGGTAAGAAGCTTTCAAGTCTTGGATATCAAATCGTGCTTCCCTGGGGAAGTGCTGATGAGAAGGCTATTAGCGAGGAATTGGCTATGCAAATTTCAGGTTCATTGGTACCGAACGCTTTTTCTATTGAAGAGGCATTTTCAGTAATCGCTAATTCAGTATTGGTAGTTGGGGTTGATACCGGCTTGACCCATTTGTCTGCAGTGCTGAATAAGCCTACTGTGGAGATTTACTGTGACTCGCCTAGATGGAAGACAGAGGGTTACTGGTCAGAGAAGATTCGCAATGTTGGTGATATTCAAAACCCACCAACTACTGAAGAAGTGACAAAAGCGGCTTTAGATCTACTTGCTTAATCTGCTTAGCGCAGCAAAGCGTTAATCGAAACTAAGTCTTCATCAGTTAGCGCGGCAGCATGCGCTTTCAGCTTGATGGCGTTGAGAATGGTGCTGTAGCGAGCCTGCTGTAATTGAGATCTAGTGGTAATTAAAGTATCAAGCGCGATGAGGACATCAATATTAATCAAGGTACCCACTTGGAACCCAAGCTTGCTAGATTCAAGTGCAGAGTTCGATGAGCGCTCAGCAGCTTCATAAGCCTTGACGCTAGCCAAGCCACCATAGAAACCTGTAAATGCTGCACGTGTATTTTGTGCGGCTGTGCGACGTGCATTGTCATAGTTCGCTTTCGCTTGATCTACCAATGCAGCATTTTGGCGAATCACCGAGTTATTAAAGCCGCCAGAAACTAGAGGAATTGCAAGTTGTAGTGCAATGGTGTTGTTGTACACATTGGTATTGGCTGGCGTATAGCTATTGGGCGTTCCGTTTGAAGTGTTATAGCCGCTTGTACCCACGAAATTAAGTGATGGATAGTTCAATGCTTGTGAGGCACGATAAGTGCTCTCAGCAAGACTGACTGTTAGTTGACCTGCCAGAACATTAAAGTTGGCTGCTTCAGCCTGATTAATCCAATCTTCCAAAGTTTGGCCAGGCGGTAGTTGCGGATTAACACTATCTGCAATCGGATTGCCTTTACCGTCTTTAATCTTGGTGCGTGGGTCTTTTAAGACACCATCAATTTTGGCTTCCTTAACGAGAGGTCTTAGTGGCCCAACTGGGTGACCCACCAATTGCTCTAAAACACCACGCTTTACTACTAAATCTGCTTGTGCACCAATTTCTTGAGAGGTTGCCAAATCAAGCGCTGCTTGTGCAGTATTGACATCGACTATCGTTGCTAAACCAGCATCAAACTTTGCTTGAGCGGCATCGAGCTGTTGCTTGATTAGACCTTTTTTGTTCCTATATAGCTCGACATTATCTTGACTAGTGAGCGCATCAAAATACGCTTGTGAAACTCGAATAATTAAATCCTGTTGCGCTAAATAAAAACGCATATCTGCAATCTTGGTGTTGAGATCGCCTTGTTTAAATGCTTCGAGAGCGCCCAAATTAAATAGCGGCTGCGTCAAAGTAACGGTGTAATTCTTCTGATCGAATACGCGGGAGTTCCCCGGGCCTGTAGCTACAACCGTTTGGCCAGCACCATGCTGGTAGTAGCGGGTAGCTCCGGGTGTGGCATTAGCTTGTGGCAGCAAAAGCGATAAACCTTGCCAGTACAGCTCTTTGCTAGCGACATAGTTAAAGCGCGCGGCATTTAATACTGGGTCACTGAAAGCTGCCTCTTGATAAAGTTGGATGAGGTCAGTCAGCTGACCCTTCTGATCATTGGCATTGCCCCCATTTACGCTTGAGGGTGCTGAAGTGTTGGGTAGGGCTGCTTTGGTCGGTGCTGGTGCAATTTGAGGCGGTAACTCTAGCCCTATCAATGAAGAGGCACTTATTGGGGTAGGCAGGGCGGGTTTAGTCGCACTGCTCGGGCTTTGGGCAAAGACCGTAGGACTCCAAGAGCTTAGGCCGAGCGCTTGGGTCAGGACTAAGCCTAAGGTGGCAAGTCGAGAGAGGCGAAAGCGGGCTGGGGTCATCAAATTCATCTACTTTTAAAGTGCATGAAGTTTAAGGCTAAATTGCTTTAAACGGGTATTTGAGCTCAATTTTGCCAAAAGTGCTCAGAGTATTCATATACCTATAAAATTTACCCTATGGATCTAATATTGTTGCTAAAAGCAGTCATTCTGGGGGTAGTAGAGGGCTTCACGGAGTTTTTGCCGATCTCTAGTACTGGGCACCTGATCTTGGTTGGGGATTTGCTTAATTTTAATGATGAGCGTGGTAAAGCCTTCGAGGTCATTATCCAATTCGGCGCAATTTTGGCTGTGTGCTGGGAGTTTCGAGAAAAGCTCCTGAAGGTTGTCCATTCTATTTTTGCCAGCGCTAATTCCCGCCGTTTTGTTTTGAATCTATTGATTGCTTCGGCTCCAGCAATGGGTCTTGGTTTCCTATTCGGAAAGCACATTAAAGCAGTATTGTTTTCGCCGGTACCGGTTGCAACCGCTTTCATCGTCGGTGCATTAATTATTTTCTGGGCAGAACGTCGCCAGGGGAAAATCAATAACGGTAATAGTCATATCCATTCCGTTGATGATCTCTCATACTTAGATGCATTGAAAGTTGGTATTGCGCAATGTGCCGCATTAATTCCAGGTACATCCCGATCTGGAGCAACGATCATTGGTGGAATGTTGTTTGGCTTACCACGCGCTGTTGCTACTGAATTTTCTTTCTTCCTCGCAATCCCTGTGATTGGAGGCGCTACTGCTTATGAGTTATTAAAGCTTTGGAAAAATCCTGTGAATATCTCTGGTGAATTCAGTCTTGCCATTGTCATTGGATTTGTAGCTGCGTTTATTTCTGCCTTTGTGTGTGTGCGCTGGTTAATTCATTACGTAGCACACCATAATTTCACCCCATTCGCCTGGTACCGTATCGCCTTTGGCTTGTTGGTGCTGTTGACATCCTATACCGGCTTAATTGCCTGGTCGCATTAATTATTTAATAGATTAGAAAGTTCAGTATGGATGTATCAATTGACGCAATCACGAACAATATCCAGTTAGCCTTAGCGCCAGTATTTTTATTGACTGCTGTTGCCACTTTGATTAATGCAATTTCTGGCCGTCTAGCCAGAACAGTAGACCGTATGCGCTCCATTCAAAAAATGCTTTATGAGGGTGGCGTCAAAGATGAGCAGTCATTAAGGCATATGGAGGTTGAAGCAAATGAAGCCAAGATCCGTGGCCGCTTATGTACTGCCGCTATCTTTTTTGACGTGTTAAGTGGCGTATTTATTTCCCTGACAGTTCTTGAGCTATTTTTCTTTCAGGCTGGTGCGGTACGGTCTTTGCAAACTAGCTATGTCATTTGGACCTTTGTTATGGGTCTGATATCCTTCATGACATCCTTGTTGATTGTTTTAGCTGAAGTGGTTTATGCCTATAGATCCGCCGGCTGGAGCGCCCCTAGAAACTATTAATACATCTCTCTCATTTAAAAATATGAACAAAATTCTCATCACTGGTGGTGCTGGTTTCTTGGGTTCACACCTTACTGAAAAGTTGCTCAAAGAAGGTAATGATGTATTGGTGGTTGACAACTACTTTACGGGCTCAAAAGCCAATTTAGCGCACTTATTGCCAAATCCCAATCTAGAGCTCATGCGTCATGATGTGACCTTTCCGCTCTATGTAGAGACCAATCAGATCTATAACTTAGCTTGCCCAGCATCTCCAGTACATTACCAATATGATCCAGTGCAAACGACTAAGACTAGTGTGCATGGTGCGATTAATATGTTGGGCCTTGCTAAAAGAACTCGGGCTCGCATCTTGCAAGCCTCTACGAGCGAAGTGTATGGTGACCCAGAGGTGCATCCCCAGCCGGAGGAGTACTGGGGTAAGGTTAATCCGATTGGTATTCGCTCTTGCTATGACGAGGGTAAGCGTTGTGCTGAGACCCTCTTTTTTGATTACAACCGCCAACACAATTTAGACATCAAGGTCGTGCGCATCTTCAATACTTATGGTCCCCGCATGCATCCGAATGATGGTCGTGTAGTGAGTAACTTTATCGTGCAAGCCTTGCAAGGCAAGGACATTACGATTTATGGCGATGGTCAGCAAACCAGAAGCTTTTGCTATGTCGATGATTTGATTGATGCCATGGTTAGAATGATGAACTCTGAGCAGGGCTTTACTGGCCCAGTCAATATTGGCAATCCAGGTGAGTTCACCATGCTGCAGTTGGCTGAAACAGTGCTCAGACTCTCTGGTAGCAAATCAAAGATCATCCACCAAGCCTTGCCGTCCGATGATCCAAAGCAGCGCCAACCGAATATTGAATTAGCCAAAGCGAAGTTAGGTTGGCAGCCCAAAGTGAATCTTGAGGATGGCCTGAAAGAAACGATTGCCTACTTTAAAAAGGTTGTAGCGTAATTTGACTCACAATCAAGCAGGCGATAAAGAAGTAAAGCGTTTTGATCGAATTCGCTCTTTTGTCCTCAGAGCAGGAAGAACTACCGCTGGGCAACAGCGCGCTATTGATGATTTAGGCCCGCGATTTCTGATTTCTTACCAAGTTCAACCACTTGATTTAGTGAATGCATTTAACGGGTCTACGCAACCCAAGATTTTAGAAATCGGTTTTGGTATGGGCGAGACTACTGCCAAGATTGCAGCCTTACGTAGCCAAGATGATTTTCTAGCAATTGAAGTGCATACCCCAGGAGTAGGCGCCCTATTGAAGTTGATTGGGGAAAATGATCTCACCAACTTACGACTCATTCGTCATGATGCCGTTGAAGTCTTGCAGAATATGATTGCACCTCATTCTCTGGATGGCATTCATATTTACTTTGCAGACCCTTGGCATAAAAAGCGCCATCACAAGCGTCGTCTGATACAGGCTCAATTTGTCAGATTACTGGTATCCCGCTTAAAAGTGGGCGGGTACTTGCATCTAGCAACCGATTGGCATAACTATGCAGAGCAAATGGTATTAGTGCTGAATGCAGAGCCAACTCTGCAAAATACTTCTAGCCAGCACATCCGTATGGAAACCTTTGGCAATGAAGATATTGCCAAGCCACAAGAGCTTGAAAAGGAATTAAATGAATTCAAGCCCAGCGCTGAGCAATTGAGTGCACAGCATCTAGGTTATGTTGAGCGACCAGCTTATCGTCCAGTGACAAAGTTTGAAAACCGTGGCATTAAGTTAGGCCACGGCGTCTGGGATTTAGTCTATACAAAAAAATAAGTTGAACTGAGTTTTATAAGCCAACACAGACGTACTTCATTTCTAGGTATTCATCCATTCCATAGATGCTGCCTTCGCGACCCAGGCCTGACTGCTTGACGCCTCCAAAAGGGGCAACCTCGTTCGAAATCAGGCCTGTATTGACCCCCACAATTCCGTAGTCTAAGGCTTCTGCTACTCTCCAGATGCGCCCAATGTCACGACTGTAGAAGTAGGAGGCAAGACCAAATTGACTGTTATTGGCTGACGCGATCACTTCCTCGTCTGTTTCAAAGGGAATGATGGGTGCAACAGGGCCAAAAGTCTCTTCATAGGTAATCAGCATCTCACTTGTCACGTTAGATAGGATGGTGGGCTCATAGAAGTTCTTTGTGGCAAA
Source organism: Polynucleobacter sp. QLW-P1DATA-2 (assembly GCF_001870365.1). NCBI lineage: Bacteria > Pseudomonadati > Pseudomonadota > Betaproteobacteria > Burkholderiales > Burkholderiaceae > Polynucleobacter > Polynucleobacter sp. QLW-P1DATA-2. The sequence goes on from NZ_LZMQ01000003.1 coordinate 779,494, forward strand.
AGTTCTTTTGCCGCCAGCAATCAATTTAGCTCCTTTTGCAATGGCATCAGCCACATGTTTCTCTACTTTTTCCAGGGCAGCCGTTTCAATGAGTGGTCCCTGGGTAACGCCTGGATCCATTCCATTGCCCACTTTAATTTTGGTGAGGGCTACTGCAAACTTTTCTACAAATTGATCTTGAACTTTTTTGTGGACATAAAAGCGATTAGCACACACACAAGTCTGACCAGAGTTTCTAAATTTTGACGCGATCGCTCCACTGACAGCGGCGTCTATATCTGCGTCCTCAAATACGATGAAGGGCGCATGCCCACCTAATTCCAAGGCGAGCTTCTTAACAGTAGGCGCACATTGTTCCATCAAAATGCGCCCAACTTCCGTTGAACCCGTGAAGGAGAGATGGCGAACAGTTGGTGAGGTGCACAAGGTTTTACCAATGGCGATAGATTGCTGCGCATCAGCAGTCAAAATATTAATGACGCCATCAGGAATGCCCGCTTGAATTGCAAGTTCTGCCAGGGCTAGGGCAGATAAGGGTGTTAGCTCGGCAGGCTTAATGACAATCGTGCAACCTGCAGCCAAAGCTGGTGCAATTTTGCGAGTGATCATTGCAATTGGAAAGTTCCAAGGTGTAATGGCTACGCAAACGCCAATAGCTTGCTTGAGCACCATCATGCGTTTATCGCCCCAAGTTGTAGCTGGAATCGATCCAGCTACACGTTTGGCCTCTTCTGCAAACCACTCAACAAATGATGCGCCATAAACAACCTCTCCGGCAGCTTCTGCTAGCGGCTTGCCTTGCTCTAAGGTCATCAAAGTCGCTAAGTCTTGGGTATGTTCAATAATCAGATCAAACCATTGGCGCATGATTTGAGCACGTTCCTTGCCCGTTTTATTGCGCCATGCTGGTAATGCCTTCTCGGCTGCGGCGATAGCTTGCTCAGCCTCATGCGGACCTAGGTTACTAACGGAGGCAATGATTTCATCGGTAGCTGGATTAGTTACATTAAAGCGCTCTTTAGAGTCAATCCATTTGCCGTTAATAAAGGCCTGTTCTTTGAAGAGTTTGTGATCTTTTAGAAAACTACGAATATCGATTTTTTCCATAATGAACTTTGCCGATCTGAGGGGTGTGGGTTGGTGCGTCTGGCTTTAAATGATTTTATCCTCAGAAATAAAAAAGCCCCACAAGCTATTGCTCAGGGGCTTTGACATCCAAATAAAGGGGTGTTTATTTAATTAGCCTGTATTTCTACGGTACGTAATTTTTGCGCCAGTAAATCCAGAACGCCATTAACGTACTTGTGCCCGTCAGTTCCCCCAAAGGTCTTAGCAAGCTCAACAGCTTCATTGATGGCGACTTTATATGGCACTGAAAGATCAACAGCTAATTCGTAAGTACCGATCAAAAGGGCGGCATGCTCTACCGGAGAAAGTTCATTAATGGGGCGGTCAAGGGCGGGAGTAATGATGGCTTCTAGTTCATCCGTGCGATCTAAGACGCCCTCAAAAATTCCGGTAAATAAATCCAGCTGGCAACGCTTAAAGGCAGGATCTTCGGAGAGCTGCTTGGCAATCGCAGCGCTATTGGGAAGGCTTCCTGCGCGACGCACTACTAAGCTTTGATACACGCCTTGGAGGGCATATTCACGGGCGCGGCGACGTGGTGTCAGGGAGCGCTTTGGAGCAGCTGATTTAACATCTGCCCCATCCTTGGAGGCTGGTGACTGTGAGGGATTGATACCGGATTTACTCATAGCAATAATTTACTCTTCACCAGTGTTCATTTGGATATCAATATCGGGAGTCAGGGCTAAAGCAAGATTGGCCATTTCTACAACGGCTTTGGCGCAATCAGCACCCTTTACGTTCACACGCTCATGCGCTTGCTCATCCGTATCGCAAGTAAGTACGCCATTAGCAATTGGCAAACCAGAATCGATTGAGATGCGAGTAATGCCTGCAGCAGATTCATTCGAGACTAGCTCGAAGTGATAAGTCTCACCACGAATCACTGCGCCTAATGCTACGAGTCCATCAAATTCATCTGTTTCAGCAAGTTTTTGAAGTGCAAAAGGAATTTCCAGTGCGCCAGGAACAGTAACTAACTTGATGTCTGCTTGCGATACACCTAAAGCAATCAATTCATTGATGCAAGCATGTGTGAGTGCGACACAATGATCTTCATTAAAGCGTGCTTGCACGATGCCAATGCGTAAATCTTGGCCGTTGAGGTCTGCCTCTAAAACGCCTACAAAGTCATTGCTTGAATCGGTCATGATATTTTTCTGTGGGGTAAGTAAAAATTACTTGGGCTGATAAGGGGTGTAGCCAGTTACTTCTAGCTTATAGCCAGACAGGCTTGGTACGGGGCTTGGGTTGGCTAGCAAACGCATCTTACCCACACCAATATCTTTCAGGATCTGGGCGCCTATACCGTAGCTACGGAAATCAGTTTTACGAGCTAAAGGCTTTATTACTTCCTCTTTCGATTGATTGAGCTTTTGAAATTGTGCCAACCAGTCAGCATCATTAGGGGCAGCAATGCCTGCAGCATTGAGTAAAACGGCAACTCCAGCTGGAGCAGCTGCTAACTGTTGAAGAGCCTGAGCTAGTGGCCATGAATGGGTGCTGACATTGGCATCTAAAAAGTCAAGGACTGTAACGGGCTCATGTACGCGCACCAGGGTTTCTTCAGCTTCTGATGGTTTGCCATTGACAAGCGCAATATGAATGCATGAGCTTGGGGTATCACGGTAAATGATGCCTTCAAACTTACCCCAGGGAGTGATGAATTCACGAACACCTTCACGCACCACAATACTTTCATGTTGGCTGCGGTATTGAATAAGGTCAGCGATGCTACCAATTTTGAGTTGATGCTCTTTGGCAAACTCTAGCAAGTCTGGCAAGCGCGCCATGCTGCCATCATCCTTCATGATTTCGCAAATCACTGATGTCGGTGTGCAACCTGCCATCGCAGCAAGATCACAACCTGCTTCAGTGTGGCCAGATCGAATCAATACTCCGCCTGGTTGAGCCATCAAAGGAAACACGTGGCCTGGCTGAACTAAGTCGCCTGGTTTAGCGTTAGATGCTACGGCAGTTTTAATAGTGAGGGCGCGATCTGCTGCAGATATACCAGTGGTCACACCGCTGGCAGCTTCAATAGAGACTGTGAAGTTGGTGCCCATTGATGTGCCGTTATCCCGCACCATCAAAGGTAAATTCAGTTGCTGACAGCGTTCACGGGTTAGGGTCAGGCAAATAAGTCCACGGCCATGCTTGGCCATGAAATTGACTGCCTCAGCACTAACGTGATCTGCCGCCAAGACTAAATCCCCTTCATTCTCACGATCTTCTTCATCAACAAGAATGACCATCCGGCCAGCGCGGAGCTCGGCAATGATTTCTTCGGTGTAGGCAAGGGTATTTGGCATAGCCCTCTATTTTAAGCTGAGCAGGCAATTGTCGTTAACCTTGTAGTTGATCCCCTAAGGCAATCTTCCCTTTTTCTGACAGTAAGAGCCTCTAGCCCCTGTTTTATAGCTTATCAAAGCCCTAGAAAATGTCTTATGCGCTCAGAGACCCCGAATGGATTCATTTTGCTAGAGGTTTTAGTGGCAATGAGCCTCATTTTGGGCGTTTGGATGACTTCTGTTGGTGCTTATCAAGGTCTAGCTCTGCGGCTGGCTCAGCAAGAAGGAAGACGATCAGAACTTAGGCTGGATTTTGATACTTATGAGCTCGCTGAGCAACTTAGGGTCAATAGCAATCAAGCCCATTTTCGTAATACCCCTAATACTTCATCTATAGGTTTAAAGAATGAGTCTTCTCGAGTGTCTAGTCGGAATCACTCTGTGCGTCCTGTTATTAAACCCGCTCTTAAAAATAAGTAGTGATTTGATGGCTAAGCAAATCCAATATGAAAAAACTCAAGCTTTAGCCACAGAAGCAGAGCGTGCATTAGAGTTAATTGGACGCGCGATTCGAATGGCTGGTTACCAAAATATCAAATCTAATAACTCAAGCTTCGGTAGAAATAGCTCGCATCCTCCAATCGAAATTCAAAAAGGAAATGGCTATCAAAGATCAGACTCCTTAGTGATTAGACATCAGTTATCTGAAGGTATAGATTTTGATTGCCTTGGAAATGTATTAACTAGCGAACGAACTAAAAATGATTTGGCACTTCAGGGGTTTTTAGTTAACCAACAGGCTGGCGTAGCAAAAGGGGCTAAGGTAAATGGAGGCTCGCTTATGTGTCAGTCATTAGATCGTCAGGGGCGCATACAAAATACGACCTTGATGAACGGCATCAACGCCCTGAGGATTGAGGGGCTGGGAGCCCAATCAAGCTTGGGGCAGCGGTCCTTTAGGATTACCTTAGAAATGACTGATGGAGCCATGATTCAAAAGGCGTTTGAGCGCACTTTTACTACGAGAAATCTCCCATGATTTTGGCGTGGGTTATGTCCTTATTGCTTCTATGCTCATCTCTGATTGTGTATCTAGAGCGATTGACAGTGTTGCGTTTAGTTGAAGTGAAAACAATCGAGCTTGCACAAGAGCAATTTATGGCAGCAGAAAGTGCAGTGATCAAATGCGAGAACCACATCCTTAACTTATCTGCGTTAACAGAGAATGATTGCCTTATTCAGTCAGCAGGAAAAAACCAATGGCTCATAACTAGTAAAGAGAAGCCAACTATTCAGGTCCATATCTTGGCAGATGAAAAATCCGGTTTCCTTACTCGACTCAGTTGGCGTCAAGCATTTGAATAAAAATTTTCAGCCTGATACCGGTGCTAGCTTGCTAGAGATGATGGCAGTGATTTTGATAGTGGCTATTTCAGCAATAATCACCATGCCACTTTTGCAAGAGCAGATTGCCATTCGTGAAATTGAATTTGTTGCCAGAAGATTTATTGCACATGCTCACTTTGCTCGTCAGCAAGCATTACACCTGGGGGAGTCAGTAAGGCTAGAGCCTAGCTCAGGCAAATGGGAAAGTGGTTGGGCTGTCTATGGCGCTTGTATTGGTAAGGCAATCAAACCCTCATGCGTTAGCAAGACATGGATTTCTCAGGGTAAGACTGACCCCATTTTCTTTAAAGGTGGAGCTAGACACTTTATTGACCCTCACACAGGCAAGATAGGCATTCTTTTTAATGCTGCGGGGGCGGCTAAAACAGCCCAAGGTGGATTTGTAGCCAATCGCCTAGTCCTTGGTCATCAGAAGGTTCCCGACCTAGAGCGCCAGCTGATATTGGGTAGCGGTGGACGCTGGCGCATCTGTGACCCTGCCAGGGATGCTAAGCGATGCCATTGAATGGTTTAATAGACCCATGTATACCGCTGTTGATCACCAATGGATGAGCGAGGCTTTGGCCCAGGCTCAAAAAGCACTTTATTTGGCGAACCCTAATCCGCGGGTAGGTTGCGTCATCGTTAAAGATGGGCAAGTCATCGGCCGAGGATTTACCCAGCGCGTTGGCGGTTCTCATGCAGAAGTGCAAGCGCTTGCAGATGCTAAAGCAAATGGAAAAGATCCTGCTGGCTCTACGATCTATGTCACTCTGGAGCCATGCAGTCATACCGGCCGCACTCCACCATGTGTAGATGGACTCATTGCCGCAAAGCCAGCTAAAGTCATTGCGGCAATGAAGGATCCAAACCCGCTCGTCTCGGGAAATGGTCTGGAGAAACTGAGAGCAGCGGGGATTGAAGTGCAATGTGGCTTGATGGAAATGGAGGCGCAAGCATTCAATCGTGGATTTATATCCAGAATGACTCGTGGTCTACCGTGGGTACGCTTGAAGATAGCGGCAAGTCTTGATGGAAAAACCGCCTTACCAAATGGCGAGAGTCAGTGGATTACTGGTCCTCTTGCTAGGGCTGATGGGCATCATTGGCGCGCTCAAGCCTGTGCAATTGTGACTGGTGTTGGCACTGTTAAAGAGGATGATCCTTCTCTGAATGTACGAGAAGTTGAAACGCAACGTCAGCCTTGGCGAATTATTGTGGACTCTAAATTAGAGACGCCGACCAATGCCAAGATTTTGAATAATCTAGATCAGTCTGGTGCCATGATTGTTTGTGCCGGCATAGATAGTGCAGAACAACAAGAAAAAGCCAAGGCCTTTGAGGCTAGAGGAATTGAAGTAATTGCCATGGCTAACGCATCTGGTAAGGTGGATTTACCGGGACTCTTTGCTTATCTTGCGCAAGAGCGAGAGATGAATGAGATTCATGTGGAGTCAGGCTTTAAGCTCAACGGCTCAATGCTCAGAGAAGAGTGTGTGGATGAGCTCTTGCTCTATTACGCCCCATTTTTTATGGGTGAAGGTATTGGTATGGCAAATGTACCAGCATTACTTTCCTTAAAGTCTCGAGATGACTGGCAAATCATTGACCAGAGCTTGCTTGGCAATGATTTCAGGCTCAGACTAATTAAACACTCATAAAGATCTCAACAAGAAGAATTAAAATTAACGCTATGTTCACTGGAATCATTACTGCCGTAGGTCAAATCAAAAGCGCTCAAGCAAAAGGTGATGGCCTGCACTTGGTTGTTGAAGTTCCTTCGGCTTATTTGGATGATGTGGCGCTTGGAGACAGTATTGCCATTCAGGGTGCCTGCATGACAGCAACTGACTTTGATGGCAATACCTTTGCTTTGGATATTTCTCGTGAGTCTTTAAATAAGACTGTTGGCTTAGATCAAGTTGGCCCAGTGAATCTAGAAAAAGCACTTCGATTAAATGATCGACTTGGCGGTCACTTGGTGAGTGGTCACGTTGATGGAGTAGGTAAGGTTGCCCACTTTTCCCAGATTGCTCAAGATGCCTACGGGTCTTGGCTATTACGCATTGAGGCGCCTAAAGAATTAGCCCCATTCTTAGCCTATAAAGGTTCAATCGTGGTCAATGGCGTATCTCTGACCGTCAATAAAACAGAGGATAGTAATAAGGCCTGTGTCGTTGATATCAATATCATCCCGCATACCTTACAAAATACAACGCTAGGTAATCTCAAGCAGGGTGATGCCGTAAATTTAGAGATTGATTTGATTGCGCGTTATGTAGCGCGTATGCTTGAAACTCAGGTTAAATAAGCGTCAGAAGAGCTGACTCACTGCCTTATTTATTTTTTCGATAGCGTGTTGGATCGCTTACATTAGCCTGCTTAAAGCCTGCTTGTCTTAGGCGGCAAGATTCGCACTCGCCACAGGCTTCACCTAAATCATTGGCTTGATAGCAAGACACTGTCTGTGAGTAATCCACACCAAGAGTGCTACCCAACTGAATAATTTCAGCTTTGGTGAGTTGGATAATGGGCGCATGAACACGGAAGCGATTGTCATTATTGACTGCTTCTACACCAGCTTTAGTGGCTAGGTTAGCCATGGCTTCAAAAGAGGATACGTACTCTGGGCGGCAGTCAGGGTAGCCCGAGTAGTCTACAGAGTTTGCACCATAGAACACATCTAAACCACCGAGTGATTCAGCCCAACCTAAGGCTAGAGATAGCAGAATCGTGTTGCGTGCTGGGACGTAAGTCACCGGGATTTCTTGATCTTTGCCTGGAATGATAGGCACATCAATCGATGAGTCCGTTAATGCTGAGCCACCAAAACGCGTTAAGTCGAGATTGACAACTTCATGACGCGCAACGCCAATTTGCTTGGCAATATGTTTCGCAGCAGCTAATTCAGAGGAGTGGCGTTGACCATAGCCTACTGATAGGGCATAAGGCGAATAGCCCAAGTCTTTTGCTAGCGCAAGCACGGTAGTGGAATCTAAGCCACCCGAAAATAATATGACTGCAGGTGCTCCAGGCTTGCGTGGCGCGATATTCTGAAAGGCTGCAGACAGCTTAGACATGAAGATTACTTAGTAGCGGCGATGAATTGCTGCGCATCTTTAGCTGCATCAGTATCTGGATATTTAGCAATGATCTCGCTAAATGTTTTCTTAGCTGCCGCTTTATTACCACTCTCTAGTTGAGAATTTCCCAATGTCAACATCGCTCCTGGAATCCGTGGATGAGTCGGATATTTTTTGATGAGACTTTGTAGCTGGTTGATAGCACCAGCGTAATCTTTGTTGGCGTATTTGCTATTGCCACCCCAGTAAAGCGCAAGCGGCAGGTAGGGGCTCTTAGGATACTTTGCGGTAAATGCAGAAAATCCTTCATCTGCCTTTTTCAGATTGCCAGCTTGGAACGATTTGAGTGCATCGTCGTAAGCTTTTTTCTCGCCAGGCTGCACAGTGCCACTAACGCCTTCAATCGTTACTGTACGAGGTTCAAAATTACCTAAACGAGTATCTAGATCTTGGTAATAAGTCTTCTGACTAGAAGAAATATCCTCACCTTGTTTCTCCAGGTTTTCGATCTTTCCGCGTAGCTCAGCATTGTCTGCTTTGAGCTTCTCAATTTCACCCTGCAATTCAAGCTGGGTGGTAGCCAAAGATTTACGCAAATCCAAAATAGCCTTACGCGCCTCGTCATCTGAGAATAGGGCCCAAGCGCTATTGGAGGCGCTTAAGCAAACGAGTGCGGCACTTAAACAAAACGCTCGTGAGAGCGTTTGTTTGAAAGCGTGTGAGGAGCTCTTCATTTAGTTCGTAATGTAAACAATATCAGCGCGGCGATTTTCTGCCCAAGCAGATTCTGTATCACCTTCCGCCTTTGGCTTTTCTTTACCAAAACTTACTGCTTCCATTTGATCGTCAGAAACGCCCATCAGGTTCAATGATTTACGCACAGCATCTGAACGACGTTGACCCAATGCCAAGTTGTATTCAGCAGTGCCACGTTCGTCAGTGTTACCTTGAATGATGATCTTCTGTTTTGGATTTGCTTTTAAGTAGCCCGCATGAGCAGACAACATTTTTTGGTATTTAGTCTGAACGGTGTACTCATCAAATCCGAAATAAACACTTTTCTCAAAGAGTGGGCTCTTAGGATCATTCCATGGCTGTGAGCCAAAGCTGCCACTACCACTACCGCTGCCATTGGCACCGTCAGTGTCATCCAATTTCACGCTTGAACAAGCTGCCATCAAAAATGCCGTTGCACCAATCAGGGCAAATGTAGCGGCACGACGTGCGATAGAAACTTTCATGATTTTCCTTTTCCTGCAAACTCTATAAGTAATTGAATTAGGCCCTATGCCTATAGCAATATTATGCCCCCAAGCGTCTCAAAAGTGCTTATTTCACCCCGAAAAAAGGTGCTTAGTCCATGAAGGGGCCCCAAGAAGGCTGACGTACATCGGATCCTGGGATGCTAAGTACCTGCTTCGAGTTGCCGTCAACGGAAACTGCCGCCAAGACACGCTTCCCGTTCACTTTAGTTGAGTAGAGAACATAGCGGCCATTAGCAGCAAAGGAGGGTGATTCATCGCTTGTACCGTCAGTTAATGCTTGGGCATCACCAGTTGCGAGATTGAGGATGTAGAGTCGATATGCACCACCAATGTTGGCGATGTAGGCCAAATATTTCCCATCTGGAGAAATTCGTGGCGATGTCACAAAGCCTTGCTTAAAGGTAACGCGTTTTGCACCTTCGACCTGCTCGCCATCTGCACTCATGCGATAGATCTGTGGATTGCCCCCACGATCACTTGTGAAGTAAATGTAACGACCATCAGCTGAGTATTGTGGTTCTGTATCAATCGTGCTGCCACGAGTTAAGCGATGCAATCCAGTCCCATCCGCATTAATACCGTAGATCTGAGTATTGCCATCTTTCGAAAGTGAGATGGCGAGCTGTTTCCCATCGGGTGACCATGCTGGTGCACTGTTGTTCCCTTTTTGGTTGGAAAGAGAAATACGACGACCAGTTGCTAATTCATGAACATAAATTACAGGCTTGCGATCTTCAAATGAAACGTAAGCCACTTTTTTTCCATCGGGCGACCATGATGGAGAAATGATTGGTTCTCCGCTATTCATCGCATTGCGAATATTTTGACCATCAGCGTCAGAGATCACGAGGCAATAGCGCTTGCCATCCTTGATTACATAAGATAGACGGGTAGAGAAGACGCCGCGCTCACCTAAGAGTTTGAAGATGATGTCATCGGCAATTTTGTGGGCTACTGCACGCAAATTATCGGCGCTGGAGTTGAGATTTAAACCGCCAAGGCTTTGGGATGTACGAATATCAAATAATTTGTAATGAATTTCAAATTGGCTGGAGCCAGTCTGAACAACCGAACCAACAGCTAAAGCATCTGCACCACGTGCTGCCCATGATTTGTAATTTGGAGTACCGTCATCACTCTCAACGGCATTACCGTTCTCAGTATTTTTAAAGTAACCGCTGCGTGCTAGGTCTTGCCGAATGATTTCAGTAACACTAGTGGGCAGTTTGTTTTCATCTTTAAAACGCATGACTGCGATCGGATAAAGCGATTGACCAACGCCAGTGATTTCAATATTCATCTGCGCGAATGCTGGACTCGCAATACTGATGACTAAAGTAGCAAGTGCAATATTGAAGAATTGCGATTTAAAAGCCATTTTTTTCATTAACTGCAACATGCTTTAGTCCTTGGGTTTAAAGGTCAACTTCACTTCGCGTTGTGGAATCTTGCCATTGTCATCTTTAGGCAGACTTTCTGCACGTGAAAGCGCTAAGAGCACAGCTCGATCCCAGCTGGGGTTGCCGCTAGAAGTTAAGACGCTGGTACTCAGAATAGCCCCGTCGGGCGCAAGGTTCACTTGGATGACTGCTGCAGGGTTACCGCTAACGGATTCTGGATTAAAGACGATAAGCGGCTTCACTTTTTTAATTACTTTATCTGTCCAGCCTGGGGGCGCATTGCCACCACCACCGACACCATTGCCAACAGTACCCCCGCTGCCACCTTCAGCACCTGCGGCAGCTCGTAGTCTTGCTAATTGATCGGCGCGTACTTTCGCTGCTGCAGCATTTGCTTTGGTTTCGGCTGGGGATAGCGCTTTAGGAGCCTCTACTTTTTTAGGCTCTTCTTTCTTTGGCTTTTCCTTCTCTTTTGGTGGAGGAGGTTTCACTGCTTTCGGCGCCTCTTTGACTACTTCCTTTTTGGGTGGCTCTTTTTCTACTTTCTTTTTCTTAACCGCAATATCAGCAGCCTCTTCTTTCACAACTGTTTTGAGTTCTGGTTCGGGCGGCACTTCAACCTGAGGAGTTGAATCCCAAAGCTCTACTTCAACTCCAGCAGGAGTGGAGTTATTCCAGCTAATACCAATGACTAAAAAAGCGAGCAATCCTAAATGCGCAATTAAAGAAAAAGTAAATGCACGCTTAGTGCTTTCCTGTTTGGTAAAGCGTCCTCGCTTAAAAGGAGTGACAGGAGATTGAAAGGTGGATGCGCTATTCATTAATCAAAAGAGGCTGGATCAGTATCTTGCATCAGCGTTTATTGACTTTTGACTGCTAGGCCAACCCGTTTGACGCCATTTTCCTTCAGCTTAGACATGACATTCATCACGGTTTCGTATTTGATTGTTTTATCTGCCGCAACTACTACTGGCTGATCGGCTGATTTTTCAGCCTGGCTTCTTGCAAACGCACCAAGCTCAAATGGAGTTAAGGTTTGAGTGGGCTCACCATCTTTACGAACAATGACATTCTCATTGGCATCGATGGTTAAAAAGATAGGGGGTAAGGATTGCACTTTAGCTCCACCAACAGTTGGTAGATTGACTACGCCCGGATTCACCATAGGTGCGGTAACCATAAAGATGACTAATAGCACCAACATCACGTCGATATATGGCACAACATTAATGTCGGACATTGCCCGACGTTTTGATTTACGCAAAGAAGAGGCAGCCATGACTAATTAACGACCTGCAGTTTGACGTTGCAGAATATTCGTGAACTCTTCAATAAAAGTTTCAAAACGAATGGCGAGGCGATCAACATCCGTTGCTGCGCGGTTATAAGCGACTACGGCAGGAATCGCCGCAAACAAACCAATCGCTGTTGCGATCAATGCTTCAGCAATACCAGGGGCAACCGCAGAAAGTGTTGCGTTCTGCACGTTGGCTAATCCGCGGAAGGAATGCATGATTCCCCACACAGTTCCAAAAAGACCAATATAGGGGGATACAGATCCGACGGATGCCAGGAATGGAAGATTGGCTTCTAGAGCATCCATTTCACGTTGGTAGGTTGCTTTCATGGCGCGGCGGGCAGCATCAATTTCACGAACTTTCATGAACTCTTGCATCCCTGCCTCAAAGATGTGTTCTAGGACAGCATCGCTGCGGGTATTGCGCTGGGCAGCCTCTAAGAGGATGTTGAGATCGCCACCCGACCAGAAATCTCGCTCAAAGCGCTCGGTATCTTGCCTAACCCCTCTTAAAACGGCAGTTTTCTTGAAAATAATGGTCCAGGAGGCAACGGACATCCCTAGTAATAACAACATTACTAACTGGACTAATAGGCTGGCATTGAGGACGAGGGAGAGGAATGAGAGGTCTTGTGTGGTGGTCATGGTGGATTTTGTATGATGTAGGTTGATTTTACTAAGTTAATTAACGCAGCAATCCAAATTCTTCAGGATTATTACCATGTTTGACCGTCAGAACACCTTAGCCAAAACCGATCCCCAGTTATGGGCAGCCATTCAGAACGAAAACAAGCGTCAAGAAGACCATATTGAGCTCATTGCCTCTGAGAACTACACCTCTCCAGCGGTTATGCAGGCTCAGGGCTCCCAATTGACGAATAAGTATGCCGAAGGCTATCCAGGCAAGCGTTATTACGGCGGCTGTGAATTTGTTGATGTTGCTGAGCAACTCGCAATTGATCGCGTCAAAGCCTTGTTTGGTGCTGAGGCAGCTAACGTGCAGCCCCATTGCGGCGCATCTGCAAACCAAGCGGTTTTCTTGGCCTTCTTAAAACCTGGCGATACCTTTATGGGTATGAGCTTGGCTGAAGGGGGTCACTTGACCCACGGCATGGCATTGAACATGAGCGGTAAGTGGTTCAACCCGATTGCTTACGGTTTAGACAAAAATGAAGAAATTGATTACGAGCAAATGGAACGTTTAGCTCGCGAGCACAAGCCAAAGTTGATTATTGCTGGTGCTTCTGCCTACTCAAAGAAAATTGATTTTGAGCGTATTGCTAAATTAGCAAAAGAGGTGGGCGCTATTTTTATGGTCGACATGGCGCACTATGCTGGTCTCATTGCGGCAGGTGTTTATCCAAATCCAGTACCGCATGCCGACATTGTTACTTCCACTACACACAAGAGTTTGCGTGGTCCACGTGGCGGCATCATTTTGATGAAAGCTGAGCATGAGAAGGCCATTAACTCTGCAGTCTTCCCAGGCTTACAGGGCGGACCTTTGATGCATGTGATCGCTGGTAAGGCTGCAGCGTTTAAAGAGGCGCAAGAGCCTGGCTTTATTGATTATCAAAAGCAGGTAGTTGCCAACGCTAAAGCATTAGCAGAGACCTTAATCTCACGTGGTCTACGGATTGTTTCTGGTGGTACAGACTCACATGTCATGTTGGTAGATCTGCGCGCGAAGAAGATGACTGGTAAAGAAGCTGAGCGTGTCTTGGGTGAAGCTCACATTACTTGTAACAAGAACGGCATTCCGAATGATCCAGAAAAGCCAATGGTGACCAGCGGTATTCGTTTGGGTTCACCAGCAATGACGACGCGTGGCTTTAAAGAGGCTGAAGCCCGTCAAGTGGGCAACTTCATTGCGGATGTTTTAGATAATCCAAATGATGCAGAAAATATCGCTAAGGTTCGTGCTCAAGTTTCTGAGTTAACAAAGCGCTTTCCTGTTTACGGTTAAGTCAGTAGAGAAAGAAGCTCAGATTGCGCTGCCCTTTTTGCCATAACGACGATACCCAGGTTTTAGATACCCGGGTATCGGATGAGGGCGATACGATTCGTCGTCGTCGCCGTTGTGCCAAATGCGATAAGCGTTTTACAACCTATGAGCGGGTTGAACTGGTATTGCCTGCAATCGTTAAAAAGAACGGTAGCCGGGTGGAATACAGTCACGATAAGTTGGCGAGTTCACTCAAGTTAGCTCTTCGTAAACGCCCCGTATCATCCGATTCAGTGGATGAATCGATTGCGCGTATCGAAGAAAAGCTTCTGAGCTTAGGCGAAAAAGAGATCCCTAGTGAGCGCGTAGGTGAGCTGGTGATGCGTGAACTCAAACGTCTCGATAAGGTGGCCTATATTCGGTTTGCCTCAGTCTACCGAAGCTTTGCAGATATCGAGTCTTTTGAAAGTGCGCTCAAAGAGCTGAAGTAGTAGCAATTCTCAAAACCCCCTTTTAAGTATTTCAAAGTCCACGACATTCTTGAGGTTACTTGTTATATACTGTAACCAATTGATTACAATTGATGCATGTATGAAATCAATAAAACAGATGAGTTTGATGCGTGGTTTAGTGGTATTCGAGATCCCATAACACGCGGCCGATTGCTTTCAAGGCTTCGTAAGGTGTCGCTTGGTAGCTTGGGAGATATAGCGCCAGTAGGTGCTGGGGTATGGGAGATGCGTGAGCATTTTGGCGCTGGTTGGAGAATGTATTACGTACAACATAGAAAAACTATCATTTTGATGCTGGGTGGAGGGTGTAAATCTACCCAAGCTACTGATATTAAGAGGGTTAAGAAATTACTTCTAAGCTTAGAGGATTAAATGAAAAGTAGCAAAAAGATAAAAAACAAAGATTTTTCAAAGTTTGATGTAGTGGATTATTTGAAAACAGAAAAAGATATTGCAGGATATCTTTCCGCTGTACTTGAAGATGGTGATCCTGCCTTATTTGTTGCTGCAATTGGCGATATTGCTAAAGCAAAGGGCATGACTGAAATTGCCAAAAAAAGTGGTGTCACCCGCGAATCTTTGTATAGAGCATTAAAGATAGAGGCTAGACCGCGTTTTGAGACGGTGGCAAAAGTAGTTCATGCGCTTGGCATGAAGCTAAGCGTGCATGCCTAAGTAAGACTTAGATTAACTTCGCTTTTTCAGCGCACATCATCTTAATAACGCCATCAATATCGGTTGGCTTACTCCAGCCCAATGCCTTAATGGCTTTCTCAGGGTTGCCAACACTAGAAATGATTTCATTAGGGCGAAAGAAGTTTGGTTCGATCTCAACATATTTTTGCCAATCCAGATCAAAGTATTCAAAGGATTTAGCTACAAAGTATTTGAGAGATTCTTTTCTGCCAGTGGCAATCACAAAGTCGTCAGGCTGATCGAGTTGCATCATGAGCCACATCGCCTGGACGTACTCAGGAGCCCAACCCCAGTCACGGGAAATATCTAAATTACCCAGTTGTAATTTATTCAGTTGACCAGCTTTGATCTTGGCAGCGCCGGCAATAATTTTTTGCGTCACAAAGCGCTCGGGACGCAATGGAGATTCATGGTTAAACAAGATACCTGTGCAGGCATATAGGCCATAAGATTCACGGTAACTATTAATCAGCCATTTGGCTGTAGATTTGGCGACTGCATAAGGGCTACGTGGTGCAAATGGCGTTTGTTCATTTGCTGGTGTATCGCCAGTATCTCCAAAGCACTCACTTGAGCCTGCATTGTAGAAACGCACAGGCTTGTTGAGAAGACGAATCACTTCCAAAATATTCAAAGTGCCAATGGCAATGCTTTCGATGGCTTCCACTGGTTGATCAAACGAGAGTCCTACAGAAGTTTGACCAGCCAGGTTATAGATTTCATCTGGGCTGGATTCCTGGATGGCATTAAAGACGCTTCTAAAGTCATTAATCGATACGGAAATTAATTTGACTTGTGAGCGAATGCCAAGAATATTGAGGTTATTAAAAGATGAGGCCATCACATCGCGTGAAGACCCCGTTACTTCATATCCTTTGGATAAGAGGTGCTTTGCTAAATAAGCACCGTCTTGCCCGGTAATGCCAATAATGAGTGCTTTTTTAGATGCCAATTTACTTCAGTGCAACAAAGATTGAGGCAGTGATGTCCTCTACGTTTCCGGTGCCGCTGACCTTACGGTAAGCAGGTGCCTTGACTTTATCGCTTGCGCTGGCTTGCGTTGCCCATGAGGAGTAGTACTCCACCAAAGGGCGAGTTTGGTCGTTATATACCTGCAGGCGCTTACGAACTGTTTCTTCTTTATCGTCATCACGCTGGATTAAAGCATCGCCAGTTACATCATCCTTGCCCTCAACCTTAGGGGGATTGAACTTAATGTGATAAGTACGGCCGGAGGCTGGGTGAACACGACGACCGCTCATGCGATCGATGATGGCATCAAATGGAACATCGATTTCTAAAACGTAATCGATTGGCACACCAGCATCTTTCATGGCTTGTGCCTGAGGAATGGTTCTAGGGAAACCATCAAACAAATAGCCCTTGCTGCAATCTGGTTGAGTCAAGCGATCTTTAACTAAGCCAATAATGATGTCGTCAGAGACTAGCCCGCCGGCATCCATAATTTTTTTAGCAGCAACACCGAGTTCAGTTCCGGCTTTCACAGCAGCACGCAACATGTCGCCAGTGGAGATTTGTGGAATAGCAAATTTTTCACAAATGAACTGAGCTTGTGTGCCTTTTCCAGCACCAGGTGCACCGAGCAGAATTAACCGCATTGTTTTCCCCTTATAAGATTTGTAATTGTCCCGTATTTTGTCGGGATCCTTTATATCTAATGCCTAGGATTATCCCCGAGAAACAGCAATTCACCCCACAATTGCTAGGAGTTAGCCAGGAGGCTTCTAACGCGTTCGAGGTCTTCGAGGGTGTCAACCCCTGCTGGTGGGGTCTCAGTGGCTGTATGAACCGCAATACGATAGCCATTCCAGAGGGCGCGAAGCTGCTCTAAGGCTTCTGCTTGTTCTGGGGGTGCAGGCTCTAAGCGAGAGTAGGCCTGTAAAAAATCAGCTCGATAAGCGTAAATGCCCAGGTGCCTCAAATGCATTACCTTTCGTTCTGGCTTTGCATCTCTTACAAAAGGAATGGGAGCTCTTGAAAAGTAAAGGGCTTCACCCGCTCGATCGAGGACTACTTTAACGACGTTGGGATTTTGAATTTCACCATCATCATGAATTGGTACGGCTACTGTTGAGATGGCGCATTCCACATGATCAGCCAAAGTTTGAGCCACTTGATTAATTAATTCAGGGGGTATGAGCGGTTCATCACCTTGAACATTGACCACTAAAGTATTGCTAGGGAGTTTTAATAATTGCGCTACTTCTGCAAGGCGATCAGTACCAGTTGGGTGGTTCTCACTAGTCAATAAACATTCAATACGATGCTCATCACACACTGCTTGAATTTCTGCTGAATCGGTTGCAACGATTACGCTCTGGGCTAAAGATTTTTTAGCTTGCTCTGCAACACGCACTACCATGGGTTTGCCGCCAATATCAGCCAGCGGTTTACGCGGCAACCGAGTAGAGCCTAGCCTTGCAGGTATGACAACCAAAAAGTCTAGAGATTGGGTTGCACTCATTTGGAGTTGCTTAGAGAACTTCGTCAGCGGTCATGCTGCGCGCTTCTTCAACTAGCATCACTGGGACATCATCCCGAATTGGATAGGCTAAACGATCAGCCTTACAAATCAGTTCATGTTTTTCTGCATCTAAATGCAGTTGGCTTTTGCATAAAGGGCAAACCAAGATATCAAGTAGGCGTTTGTCCATAATTATTTCAAATAAAGGGTATAAGAAAAGAGTGTAGCGCTTAACGTATTAAGTGGACAGTTAAATAGAGTTCCAAGGCTTATAAAGTGTAGCGACGGGGGTCTGGCCTTTGCAAAATGGATTGCAGCCAATCCATCAGATTATCTGGCAAATGCAGTGACATTGGCACAACCCAAATGCGTTCATCTAGGATGCCTGAACATTTAACCGCATCCTTCTCAGTAATGAGGATGCATTGCGCTTTGATGGCAGCAAAGAATTCTGGTGTGTAGGTGGCGTGGTCCGGAAGCGGAATTTGTTTACCGGTAATACCTTGCTTTGCTAAATCATTAAAAAAGCGCTTTGGATTACCAAGACCTGCAATCGCAGTCATGTTCTTTGGCAAAAATTGCTCAGCAATTTGCTCGAACGATAGCGTGTTAGAGGTGTTGATGAGTTGATATGGAGTACCTAGGCGACTTACTAAGTTAAACAATCGACGGCCTAAGAAATACTCATCCAAAATGCCGCTTTTTTGATTCTTAGGCGTGCCAGTAAATAGCGTCGCATCTCGCTCACGTGTGGCAGGCTCGCGGAGTGGACCCGCAGGAAGTAGGAAGTGATTGCCTTCACCTCGATCATCACGGACTACAAACTCAATATCGCGACCACCTTCACGAGCTGGCCAGCGAATAAGTCCGCGGTGCTGAAGGCCATCATCGCTAATGATGACGTTGACCTCAGGAGTATGTTTGAGTAGAGCCTTAATGCTTTGTTGACGCTTGGGAAAAACCCAAATCGGAAATTGATCCCCAGTTCGTTTTGCGATCAATGCAGGTTCGTCGCCTACTAAAGCGGGGTCGGAGCTACTGCTTACTTGCAGGGGAGAGGTTTGGCTTGATGCTCCATAACCCCTGCTAATAATTCCAGGTTTCCAGCCCAGTTGCGATAGTTGTTGTGCAAGTGCAATCACGATGGGCGTTTTACCTGTGCCGCCAACCCGAATATTGCCAACAATAATGATGGGTACTGGAGTGGGCTTGACCTTCGAAAGATCTAAATCATGAATCAGTTTGCGAATACGCAAGGCAACACCATAAAGCCATGAGAGTGGCCACAGTAAGAGGCTGGTTGGGCCACGTCTTTCCCAAAATTGAGGAGCTTTACGAAAAAAAGATAGCGCCATATTCTTTTCCAGTTGCCTATTTTTTTGTTTTGGCTACTAAAAACAATATTGCTCAGATTGGCATCACGTGCCGCCTCTAAGGCAGTCATCACCGCTTGATGTGGAGCCTTAGCATCTGCATCGATATTGACTTGAAGGCTGCTGTCCTTGCTGCTCAGTTGCGCTAAGGCATTACTCAATTGAGGTGGATCTGTCACTTTGCCGTTAATTGCAAAGCGGCCATCACGACTCACAGCAACGTGTACTTGTTTGCTCTCTGTCTGAGTCTCACTACCATTAGCAGTTGGTAAAGTAATTGCTAATTCTTGATAGCGTGTAAAGGTAGTGGAGATCATCAAAAAGATGAGCACTACCAATAAGACATCAATAAATGGAATGAGATTAATTTCTGGCTCAGCAGAAACTGCTGTAGTCCCTAGAGAAAATCTTCCTCTTGCTTGTGAGTGTGTATCTAACCAACTCATTGCGTTGATTCGGTTGGGTATAGTTTTTTAAATAACTGGCGCGTGAACTCTTCGCACTCACGCTGACGTTGGTTTGCAATTGCACGTAATGCGCGCCAAGCGGCCAGTGCAGGAATCGCAATCATCAAACCAAATGCAGTGTTGTAAAGCGCAACAGAGATGCCGTGCGCAAGTTGTTGAGGGCTACCGGCACCATTGATGGCTCCTTGACTACCAAAGATTTCAATCATGCCCACTACAGTGCCAAATAAACCTAGCAATGGGGCTATGGTGGCAATCGTCGCCAGCGCTCCTAGATAGCGATCAAACTTGAGCCAAGTTGCTTGTGCTACTGCTTGCAGTTCTTCTAATGTCGATTGAGCATGATTGCCTGCAGATTTCTCACGCAAAGCGCAGGTAAGCAAAGGGCTTGCCGGGGATAGTTGGGCTAGCTGTGCCATTTGCTCATTGGGTAATGTTTTTTGGCTAAGCAACTGATTGGCAGAGGAAAAAACCGCTTCTAGACTGCCTTTAGGAAAAATATGAACTTGGCGCAGATACCAGCTGCGCTCTATAACAATGGCTAAGCCAATGATCGAAATGATTAAAAGGGGCCAAATAGGCCAGCCGGCAGATAGTAAGATAGGGTACATAAGCTCAGTACTTTAGCTGAATTAAGAAGCCTCTTTCAGAAAGCTTGCCTGTGGATAACTCTGTGCAAAACTTTTTTCTGAGGATGCTCTAAGTCCTTGATTGATGGTCGGAGTAGTGAAAAACCCTAAAAAGCACCGTCTCATACTGGGATAAATTTAGTAAATAAATCAAAGGCTTACATTTTAACTGTAGTATTTATGAGACGTTTCGGGTCAGTAACTACTTACTTATGAGCATTAAACCAAGGGCCAATAGGCTTCTGTGGATATTTATTACCGTCTAAGCGAGAAGGCTTGGGGAGCAAAGAGAAAAAATGTCTGAAATATCAAGAGAAATTCTGTCTGTCGGCGATCTAAACCGCGCCATTGCTCAATCTTTGGAGGATCGTTTCGATACTGTCTGGGTTAGCGGGGAGATTTCGAACTTTAAGGCCTATGACAGTGGACACTGGTATTTCTCGCTCAAGGATGAAGAAGGTCAAATTCGCTGTGTGATGTTTCGTGGCCGCAATGGCCAGGTTGGCTTTATGCCGCAATCCGGTGATTTGGTTGAAGTCAGCGCGAGCTTGGGAATGTATGTTCCAAGAGGTGACATTCAGCTCACGATTCAAACTTTGCGACGCGCTGGTATGGGTGGTCTATACGAAGCTTTTTTAAAGCTCAAAGCCAAGTTGGCAAAAGAAGGATTGTTTGATGAAGATCGTAAAAGAGCAATACCAACGCATCCGCGATCAATCGGCATCATCACTTCACCCCAAGCTGCAGCATTAAAAGATGTGCTCAGTACTTTAGCCAGGCGTGCGCCACATATTCCAGTTGTGATTTATCCAACGCTAGTGCAGGGCTCTGATGCTCCCGCAGGAATCATTGCTGCACTGAAAGCTGCAGCAAAAGAACAAGCGGTGGATGTGATTTTGCTAGTACGTGGTGGAGGAAGTATTGAAGATTTGTGGGCATTTAATGATGAGCAATTGGCATATGCCATTGCAAGCTCACCTATTCCAGTGGTAAGCGGTGTTGGTCATGAAACCGATTTCACAATTGCTGACTTTGTTTCTGATCTACGTGCACCAACACCAACCGGGGCTGCAGAGTTAGCCGCTCCCCGCAGAGATCAAATGTTGCAGGAGCTCGATGCCATCATGCAGGCCCTACTCCAGCGCATTAATCAACGGGTAGAGCGTGAGGCACAAACACTGGACCAGCTTGCCTTAAGACTAAGCCATGCTTTACCGAACCCAGACCGCATGCGTGAGCAAATTGTGAGTTGGCAGCAGCGCCTCAATCAAGCTTGGTCGGTGAGAATGGAAAATTGGAAACGCAATCAAACTCATTACCAATCACAATTAGAAATGCTGAACCCGCAAAGAACTTTAGAGCGGGGCTATGCAGTGATTCTAAAAAAGGAAAAAGAGTTACTTCGGGCAGTACGTAATCCTAATGAGTTATCGGTAAAAACTAGCTATCAGGTTCGTTTAGCTGAAGGCCAGGTTGAGATTGAGCTAATCAAAGTAGGCAGCTGATTTTTTAAGCCCGCTCAAAAAACACTCCCGCTGGGACTTTGAATCTTTTTGCTAGAGCGTTAATTTGTCTTACATTTAGTTGTCTGGCTCCAGACAAGATTTGGGAGATAACGCTTTGATTGCCAACCTCTGGCAAGTCAGATTGTTTGAGTTGATGCTCTTCCATTAAAAAAGCCAATACCGCTTCAGGCTTTGGATCATCTATTTTGAAGTGCTCGTGTTCATAAGTGCGAATTAACTCGCTTACAAGCTCAAAGAGATCAATCAAGGGATGTTTTTTTGACGACGCGACAACATCGGACAGCATGTCTGCTAATTGCACCATTTTTTTGTATTGCTTTTCGGTGCGAATAGGGCTGAGATCAACAGTCTTGGATAGGTTTTCCCAAGCCTTTTTGAGGTCGTTAAGGTTCATTTTTTCCACCCATCCTTGTCAGCAGATCTAAAAACTTGCTTTACTTCTGCAGAATTTTTATAAGATCCGAATTCCATCAGCTTTCTCCATGACTGAAGAGGCTCAAGAGCATCTTTGTGAGGGCTAGAAAAATCTAATAGACGACGATTGGTGATGACTCTCATAAAACCATTATATTGCAATTTGCAATAATTAATCTGAAAGATTTTTAGCCCATAAGGACTCAAGGGAAATGCAAATTACAAAATATTTGGCTCGATCTCTAAGTGCACGCCAAATTCTTTTTTAACCTTCTCCTGGATGCATTTAGCAAGCCCCAAAATATCTTGGGCTGTGCCATTGCCGTGATTAACCAGGACTAGAGCTTGGTTTTCATAGACACCAACATTTCCCATGCGTTGGCCTTTGAAGCCACATTGGTCAATTAACCAGCCAGCCGCTAGCTTGCGCTTGCCGGCAGCATCAGGGTAAGAAGCCAGTCCTGGAAATTTATGAAGCAGGGTTTCGTATTGCTCATTAGGTACGATGGGATTCTGAAAGAAGCTGCCTGCATTACCGATGACTTTCGGATCTGGCAGTTTATGAGTGCGAATTTTACAAACCGCTAAAAAGATTTCTTCAGGGCTTGGGCTAGATTGTTCGGAAAACTGTTTTGCCAAATCTGCGTAATGAACGCGTGCTTGCCATTGCTTGGGAAGTCTAAAGACGACCTTTGTCACAATAAAGCGTTGGGGATTTTTCTTAAAGTAGCTATCGCGGTAAGCAAAGCAGCACTCTTCATTTGTAAGGGTGACAAAGGCATGACTATTGGCATCATAGGCATCAACAGAATCAATGTACTCACCGATTTCAACCCCATAGGCGCCAATATTCTGAATAGGTGCGGCACCTACCGTACCTGGAATAAGAGCTAAGTTCTCTAGGCCTGGCAAATTATTCTCTAAGGCCCATGCAACAAAGTCATGCCAATTGACGCCACCACCAACGGCTATCAGAGTCGAATTGGTATCGGAGGAAATAATTTCTTGCCCGGCGATATTCATAAGCAAGGTTGCACCGGGTAAAACCGTTGGCAAAATGACGTTGCTGCCACCGCCTAGAACGCGCCAAGACAATTTCTTCTCGGCTATTTGCGTCATCACTGCTGGAATTTGCTCGGGAGCGGTAATTTCATAGGCGAGCTCTGCGCTTGCCTCAAACCCAAAGGTATTGCGATGCTTAAGACCAAGGTTTGGGCTCGATTTTGGGCTTGGATGGGCATTTGATGCAAAGTTCATGCCACAATCTTATTCGAATGTCTGCTAAGTGCGCAGATAATTGCAAGATAACTCAAATCAATATTAAATAGATTAACCAAGAGATTAACTAAGGAGTAAAAAATGCCCTCATTTGACGTAGTTTGCGAACCGGATATGGTTGAGCTTAAAAATGCGATTGAGCAATCTAATAAAGAAATTAGTAATCGTTTTGATTTCAAGGGTTCAGATAGTCGAGTAGAGCAAAAAGACGAAACTCTGATCTTGTTTGGTGACGACGATTTTAAATTAGGTCAAGTGCGTGATGTGCTTTTTGGCAAGATGGCCAAACGTAACGTGGATGTTCGTTATCTGAAAGATGACAAAAAAGAGACTATTGGTAGCGATAAACGCAAGCAAACTATGAAGATCCAAAAAGGAATAACTTCAGATCTTGCTAAAAAAGTTGTCCGTATCATCAAGGACAGCAAGATTAAAGTCCAGGCAAGCATTCAGGGTGATGCAGTACGTGTCACTGGTGCCAAGCGTGATGATCTTCAAGCAACGATGGCTTTATTGAAAAAAGACGTTACCGAAGCGCCATTGGGCTTTAATAATTTCCGTGACTAATGCTGGGCTAACGGGTTCCTAAAAACCATTTGCTTATGAAGCTTATGTATATTATGATAATATACATAAATGATCGATCTTCATCAAATAGTAGGGTTTCAGTGGGATGCAGGAAACGCCTATAAGAGCCAGGATAAGCATGGAGTTACTCAGGGTGAGGCTGAGGAAATATTTTTTAATCAGCCTTTATTGATTTCTGGCGATGAGAAGCATAGTGAGGAAGAACGGCGCTATCTTGCGCTTGGAATCACTGGCGCAAAAGTGATGTTATCTGTAGTGTTTACTTTACGTAAAAAGGCAAGCTTAATTAGAGTGGTTTCTGCAAGACCAATGAGCAAAAAAGAAAGGGCATTTTATGAAAAAGCCTAACAAGATGATTCCCAAATTCAAGAACGAAAAAGAAGAGCGTGCTTTTTGGGAAAGAAATGATGCCTCAGATTATTTTGATCTGTCCAAGGCAGCAAAAGTGACGATGCCAAATCTTAAGCCTTCAACGGCGTCAATTTCTTTGCGCCTTTCCCAAAGCTTCCTAGAGAATATTAAAATACAGGCCAATAAGTTGGATGTCCCTTATCAGTCTCTGATGAAAATTTGGCTGGCTGAGAAGTTGGAAGAGGCTGTTAAGTAAGCGGTGAATAACTCTTTGTTTTTTGCCACAAAATCTCAACTACTATGACCCCTAAAGGTCAAATACATCCTGCAAGCGAAGCAGCAATCGAACGTTTTTGTGATGCTTGCTGGCTAGAGGATGGGTTGGCCAAGAATAGTCTATCGGCATATCGCAGAGATCTATTGTTATTGGCTCAGTGGCTCTATAAGGAGTCTGGCGCTGATTTATATTCAGTCCAAGAAAAAGATCTCACTGCTTATATTGCACATCGCCGTGCAGACAAGGCTACTACTGCTAATCGTCGTCTGACGGTATTTAAACGTTTTTATCGACATGCTTTGCGTATTAATTTAGTCAAGAACGATCCATGTATTGGATTACGCGCTGCAAAACAGGCATTACGTTTTCCAAAAACATTGAGTGAAGATCAAGTAAGCGCTTTGCTCAATGCGCCAGATATCGAAACACCTTTAGGTTTACGTGATCGTACGATGCTAGAACTCATGTATGCGAGTGGCTTGCGCGTCTCAGAAATCGTCTCCCTGAAAACCGTTGCGCTGGGTTTAAATGAGGGTGTTGTTAGGGTGGTGAATGGCAAGGGTGGTAAAGAGCGATTAGTGCCATTTGGTGGTGAGGCAGGTCAGTGGCTTCGTCGATATTTGGCAGAGGCCCGCACTCCCTTGTTAGAGGGTAAAACAACGGATGCCGTTTTTGTGGGGCGTCATACTGGTACGGGGCTGACAAGGCAGGCATTTTGGGCGTTGATTAAGCGTTACGCCACGGTAGCCAATATCCCAGTAGCTCTCTCACCCCATACACTGCGTCACGCTTTTGCAACCCATTTGCTCAATCATGGGGCTGATCTTCGGGTAGTGCAGTTGCTGTTAGGCCATGCAGATATCTCTACTACCCAGATTTATACCCATGTAGCAAGGGAGCGTCTTAAATCGATCCATCAGCAGCATCACCCTCGTGGATCATAATTGGAGTAGCAAAAGTGATTAAGATGATGCTATGACTCTGACCTTAGATTTTTTATTCATTCCAATTGCCTATCTCATTGGCTCTATTTCATTTGCAGTTGTGGTGAGTAAGTGTATGAACTTACCCGATCCCCATTCTTATGGTTCCGGTAATCCTGGTGCTACCAATGTGTTGCGTACTGGCAATAAATTAGCGGCCGCGCTCACTTTTCTGGGTGATGCACTCAAAGGTTACTTTGCAGTCATGCTTGCGCGAGTCTTATTGGGTGATCAGTCGTTAACGAGCACTATAGGATCTTGGGTCTTGTGTGGCGTAGTGCTTGCCGTTTTTCTGGGACATTTATTTCCGATATTTCATGGCTTTAAAGGTGGCAAAGGAGTCGCTACAGCTTGCGGAATTTTATTTGGCGTCAATGTAATCCTTGGCGCCGCTACCTTAAGCACCTGGATTATTGTGGCTGTATTCCTGAGATATTCATCTTTAGCTGCATTGGCTGCAGCCGTTTTTGGACCTATCTATTTTGTATTCCTATTTGGCTTTCAGCCGTTGGGAATTGCACTCTTGTTAGTTTGTATTCTCTTGATTTGGCGTCATCGTAGCAATATTAAAAACTTACTTAATGGCACCGAGAGTCGTATCGGTTCTAAGAAGAGTAAGACCTGAGGTGATTGCTAAAGTAGCTCAACAGTAAAGAAAGTATCTCCATGACAATCGCTTATGCCTGCATTCTATTTATGGGATTATTCCCATATGTTGCCGCTGGCATTGCCAAGAAGGGCTTTGAGCAATATGACAACAGTATGCCAAGGCAATGGTTAGCTAAGCAAATAGGCTTTAGGGCGCGCGCTAATGCTGCCCAAGCTAATCTCTTTGAATCACTGCCACTCTTTTTTGCGGCAGTGATTATTGCCGGTATCGCTAATGCACCTCAGGCCAGAGTTGATCTTCTTGCTATTGGTTTTGTTATTGCTCGGATTGCATATCTCGTTTGCTACATCGCAAATTGGCCCACTACTAGATCGATTGTTTGGTTGCTAGGGCTTATTTGTGTCATCTCCATCTTCTTTCAGATCTAAATAGAACAACCACTAATATGACAGTCAAAAAAACATCTAAACAAGTAGCCGCTAAGGTTGATGCTAAGAAGTCTGTGCCAACTAAATCAGCGACGAAAAAAGTTACCACCAAGGAAGATGAGTCCGGTCTTCCACTTTCGGTTGTGATACGCCGTCGTATCGAAGCACAAAAAGCACGCTTTCATGCCAATGACAATATTGCTGCATTTATTAAACCGGGCGAGTTAGAGGGGCTGGTTGAAGAGGTGTCACAAAAGATGCAGGCTGTCTTGGAGAGCTTAGTGATCGATACTGAAAACGATCATAACACCCGTAATACAAGCCAGCGTGTGGCTAAGATGTATGTGCAAGAAGTCTTCAATGGTCGTTACGTAGAGCAGCCAACACTTACGAAATTCCCCAATGTGAGTCGCCTTAATGAGCTCATGATTATTGGGCCAATTACCGTACGGAGTGCATGCTCGCATCACCTTTGCCCGATCATGGGCCGTATTTGGATTGGAGTATTACCAAGCAAGGAGTCTGCCTTAATTGGCTTGTCTAAATACTCACGTCTAACAGAATGGGTCATGTGTAGACCGCAGATTCAAGAAGAAGCTGTCGTCGAATTGGCAGATATGTTGGAAAAGAAAATTAAGCCGATTGGTGTAGCGGTTGTGATGGATGCCGATCACTTCTGTATGCAATGGCGAGGTGTAAAAGATCGCGACTCTAAGATGATTAATAGTGTGATGCGCGGTGCTTTCTTGAAGGACTCCAATCTACGCCGTGAATTTTTAGCTTTGATTGATCGAAAATAATTGAAATGAGATTTTCGTGTTTTCTGATTACCTTGCTTCTTCTCACGGATTGTATTAGTGAGCCTAGTAAAAACGAAGATGCCTCAAAAAATAATCAAGTTACTTACCGGAAGGATCTCAGAGAGTGTCAAGAAGACTACCCAGAAACAGGTAGCGGGGTTTATCTACGACAGCGTGCAGGTTGCATGAATTTGAAGGGCTGGAAATAACTTCTTTTGGCTGAAGTTTTGGTGAGAACAATTCTCATCTATATTTGTATATAAATCAGTAGCTTACAAGCTTGCTAGCAAGTGCAAATCTTCTCCACTATGATCAACAAAGTTTTGTAACTGTGTAACTTTTTGTTGTCTTACTTTTTGGAGAACCCATGAAAAATAGTCGTCGCCAATTTATGATTTTGTCTGCTGCCGGTGCCTGTACTTTAGCTTTGAACGGCAAAGTTCAAGCTCAAGCAATGGTTGCTGATACTGATCCACAAGCTGCTGCATTGGGTTACAAATCTGATGCCACCAAAGTAGATAAAGCAAAGTATGCCAAGTATGCCGCTGGTCAAGCATGCAGTAACTGTGCACTTTTTCAGGGTGGTGCTGCAGCAAGTGGCGGCTGTCCATTATTTGCAGGCAAGCAAGTTTCTGCTAAAGGTTGGTGCTCTGCTTATGCTAAAAAAGCTTAAGCATCGCCTAGGTACCGAGAAGCAGTTCACTGCTTTGACTAATAAAAAGACCGCTACAGCGGTCTTTTTATTTCCTGAAAATATCGAGGCTATCCAAGATCTCAGGTTTATGGTGGAATGCAATAAATAATAAAAACCTCTTTGAGGTTATAAATATGAGACATACAGCTAAATACCTCATCAAACATTATTCGTTCTACTTTGGCGGAGATCAGCCTGAGGTAAGTTGGGCCGAACGCCTGCGATCCTGTGCCGGTGCATTTGTTGGGTTGATATTGGTCTTTACCATCGCCAAATTACTAGGCGAGCTCACAGGCATAGATGAATGGTTAATGGCTTCGCTGGGTGCAAGTGCTTTATTGGTGTTTGCTTTGCCAGGCAGTCCGATGGCGCAACCCTGGGCAGTTATAGCGGGCAATACCTTATCTGCATTTATTGGGATTAGCGCAGCCATACTCATACGCGAGCCATTATTGGCGATGCCAATTGCGGCTAGCTTATCCATCTTGGGGATGTTCGTATTACGATGCCTTCATCCGCCAGCTGCCGCAGTTGCACTCATCGCAATCCTAGGTCATGTAACACACTATCGCTACGCTTTTTTCCCGGTGATGATCGATTCCATCTTGCTAGTACTTGCAGGTGCAGTTTATAGCAACCTGACTGGTAAGCGCTACCCAAATAGACCTCAGTAATGAGGCCTATTTTCTGGGCTAACTCTTTACTGTAATAAAGCTTATTTAGTTTTGGTTGCAGCGATTGATGCGATGCAGTCTTTAATGCCATAGTTGTGATACTTGCCGGCATTTTCTTTTTTCAAGGATTGGGCGCATTCGATTACCGAATTGCGTACATTAATTTTTGGTGTATTACTTGTTGTCATTTTTAGCTCCTAGCTATTTTTTAATTGCGGGTATTTTTCATAAAGCTTTGCATAGCTTTCTTGAAGAAGGCTATTATAAAAATCTTGATGCCATACTTCAAAACCATGAAAGCCCATCGGCAGCATGCCAGTCTTTTCGACCCAGTAGCTTGGATCCATTTCTAGGGAAAACTGGGCGGCTGTGAGTATTGGACATGCATGAAAATATTGATCTACCGAGCCCCAGTAGCCAAAAAACGCATCTTCCATGAAGAAGGTTTTGCTAATGTGACCTTCTTTGCGCTGGAGTAAATCCATCGTAGAAGAAATCTTGCGTAGGGATAAGCCGCCGTTTCCAACATGAAAACGTTTTGTATTTACTTTTATTGGCCAGCGATTGAATAGGAAGCGATATTGTGGAAAACCAATTTTCCAAGGGGCGCCATAGTAGTCGTAACCTTGATTACAAAATGTGAGAATTTGATTGCTCAACAAAAATGCATCGAGCTGATAAATGAGTAGATATTCGTATTGGCTTGCAAATGCTTGATAAAAAGCGCTACTGATCACTAAATCGTTATAGCTTTGCACGCTGACAAAATGTTCTGGTGAATAGCGCTGCACCTGTAGATCAGGCCATAAATCCAGGTAATACTGAATATTCAGACCCTCAGGGCAAACCAGGGTCACATTCGCAATATCTAGTTCCCGCAACTGGAGCAGGGAAAGAGTCTCAGTTTTGGTGGGTATGGTCTTGTAAACAGGAACCGCTGTCACATAGCGCTGGTGAGGGGTGGAGGGCATTTCTAGGGATTTATAAAGAAGCTAGCTGAAGGGGGTAGATTGGGGTAAATGAGACCCAATGGGCCTTACAATAAGGGTTATTTCGTCAAAATACATAATCTGTGACTGATATTACGACAAACACCCAAAACACCCCCATAATCCCCGTGATTTTATGTGGTGGCTCTGGTACTCGTCTTTGGCCTCTATCAAGAGCAGGTTTTCCTAAGCAGTTTTTAGTACTTTCTGCTGATGAATCTAAGCAAAGTCTGTTTCAGCAGGCTATTGAGCGTGTCCGCTCAGTTGGGGCATTAGACATTTCTCTTGCCAAGGCATTAATAGTCACCAACGAGGAACATCGCTTCTTGGCTCTAGACCAGTTGCGTGAACTCAAAAACTTACAAGCAACTTTATTGTTAGAGCCCTCTGGCAGAAATACCGCACCTGCATTAACCATTGCAGCGCTTCAAGCTCAAGAAATGGGTAACGATCCTATTTTGGTGGTTACTCCTGCGGACCAAACGGTAACGGACAAAAATGCTTTTGTCAGCGCTTTGCATCAAGCAGTCAGCATTGCGCAAAGTGGAGCCATTGCTATTTTAGGTGTAACGCCTACCGCGCCAGAAACTGGGTATGGATATATCAAAACTAAAGCTCAATCATCTGGCGAGCTTAACAAAGATCCCTCAGGATTTGTGGTGGAGCGCTTTGTCGAAAAGCCTGATGCCAATACAGCCGCTCAATATCTCAAAGAGGGCGGCTATTTTTGGAATGGCGGCATGTTTGTTCTCAAGGCCAGCGTTTGGTTGGCTGCCTTGACTGAGTTTCGTCCAGACATCCTTGAGTCAAGCAAAAAAGCTTGGCAAGACAAAACCGCCGACACGTCTGGAGATGCACTATTTGTAAGGCCAGATCCCAAATTATTTAATCAAATTCCGAGTGAGTCGATTGACTATGCCGTGATTGAGAAGTGCCCAAATTCAAAATATCCAATCAAGATGGTCGCGCTCGATGCAGGCTGGAATGATCTTGGTGCTTGGGATGCAGTATGGCAGGTCGGTGCGCATGATAAAGATGGCAATGTGACTAGCGGCGATACCTTGCTAAGCAATACAAAAAATTCTCTAGTGCATGCCAGCACGCGTTTAGTGAGCGCTGTTGGAGTAGAAAATCTCATCATTGTTGAGACTGCAGATGCTGTTTTGGTGGCTGATCGTAGGAATAGTCAAGATGTCAAAAGTATCGTAACTCAGCTAGAGCAACAAAAGCGTGAAGAGAAAAATCTCCATCGCAAGGTATCACGACCTTGGGGTTGGTATGACAGCGTAGATGAAGGCGAGCGATTTAAGGTCAAGCGTATTCAGGTAAAGCCAGGTGCCAGTTTGTCGTTGCAAATGCATCATCACCGCGCTGAGCATTGGATCGTAGTCAAAGGAACAGCAGAAATCACCAATGGCGATAAGGTGCTGATTCTGACTGAAAATCAAAGTACTTATATTCCACAAGGCCAAACACATCGCTTGGCTAACCCTGGTAAGACACCGCTAGAGATTATCGAGGTGCAATCGGGCAGCTATTTGGGTGAAGATGATATTGTGCGGTTTGAAGATACTTACGGCAGAAGTTAGAAAGCTAAGAATCATTGGTATTAAATTTATAATGACTTTAATTAAGCAATAATTGAAGTAAAACAAGTAATAAGAATAGAAAAGTAAACGGGGCTAGAAAAATGACCACGCAAAAAGTAGCGTTAATTACTGGTATTACCGGACAAGATGGCTCTTATCTAGCTGAGTTCTTGTTAGAAAAAGGCTACATTGTTCATGGCATTAAGCGCCGCGCCTCCTCTTTTAATACTGAGCGTATTGATCATATTTATCAAGATCCTCATATCAACCACCCTGATCTCATTCTTCACTATGGCGATTTAACTGATACCAGCAATTTGGTGCGCATTATTCAAGAATGTCAGCCTGATGAGATCTACAACTTAGGCGCTCAATCTCATGTGGCAGTTTCATTTGAGTCTCCTGAGTACACAGCAGACGTAGATGCAATTGGTCCACTGCGTATGTTGGAGGCTATCCGCATTTTGGGCTTAGAAAAGAAAACCCGCTTTTATCAAGCTTCTACTTCTGAGCTCTATGGTTTGGTGCAAGAAATACCACAAAAAGAAACCACCCCGTTTTACCCAAGAAGCCCTTACGCGGTTGCAAAGATGTACGCCTATTGGATTACCGTGAACTACCGTGAAGCTTATGGCATTTACGCTTGCAACGGTATTTTGTTTAACCATGAGTCTAAGCGTCGTGGTGAAACGTTTGTTACTCGTAAAGTGACCCGTGGATTGGCAAACATTGCCCAAGGCCTTGAGAAATGTTTATTTATGGGCAACATTGATGCCTTGCGTGATTGGGGTCATGCTAAAGACTATGTGCGTATGCAGTGGTTGATGCTTCAACAAGATAAGCCGGAAGACTTCGTGATTGCAACTGGTGTGCAGTTCACTGTTCGTGAATTTATTATCCGTAGTGCTAAACAACTCGGTATCACCCTCAAATTTGAGGGTAAAGAAGAAAATGAAAAAGCAATTGTTGCAGCCATTGAAGGCGATAAAGCCCCAGCTCTAAAAGTCGGTGATGTGGTTGTCCAAATTGATCCACGCTACTATCGACCAACTGAAGTTGAGACACTCTTGGGTGATCCAACTAAAGCAAAAACAAAGTTGGGATGGGTTCCAGAAATCACTCTCGATCAAATGATCGTCGAAATGGTGGCTAGCGATCTAGAGAAGGCTAAGCAGCATGCTCTCCTGGAAAAGCATGGCTACTCTGTGGCTGTCGGTAAAGAGAATTAATCTCAAAAACTCAATCTAAAAAATTAAGATAAACCCTGGCAAGTAAATACGTGAGTAAGGATCTGAACCAAAAGATTTATATTGCCGGCCATCGCGGTATGGTTGGCTCAGCCATCGTCCGAAATCTGCAAGCCAAGGGCTTTAATAATATTGTGACTCGCACGCATGCAGAAATGGATCTTACAGATCAGGCAGCGGTAAAAGCATTCTTTGAACAAGAAAAGCCTGATCAAGTCTACTTAGCTGCAGCTAAAGTAGGGGGTATTCATGCGAACAATACTTTCCCTGCTGAATTTATCTATGACAACTTGATGGTACAAAATAACGTCATCCATCAGGCGTTTAAAGCTGGCGTCAAAAAACTCTTATTTTTAGGATCTAGTTGTATTTACCCTAAGCTGGCTGCACAGCCAATGAGTGAGGATGCCCTTCTCACTGGCAAGCTTGAATCCACCAATGAGCCTTATGCCGTTGCAAAGATTGCTGGTATCAAGATGTGTGAAAGCTATAACCGTCAATATGGCCAAAGCCATGGTGTGGACTACCGATCAGTCATGCCAACTAACTTGTATGGTCCCGGAGATAACTATCATCCAGAAAACAGCCATGTAATACCAGCCTTAATTAGAAGATTTCATGAGTCAAAGATCAATAATGCTCCAGAGGTTGTTATTTGGGGTACAGGCAAACCCAGAAGAGAATTTCTCTATGTTGATGACATGGCAGCTGCATCCGTGTTTGTCATGCATCTAGATAAAGCAACATACGATAGTCAAACGCAGCCAATGCAAAGTCATATCAATGTAGGTTATGGCAGCGATGTGACTATCAATGAGCTTGCGCAAGCAGTGGCAAAGGCAACGGGCTATAGAGGCAATATTGTTTTTGATTCCACCAAACCTGATGGCGCTCCTAGAAAGTGGATGAGCTCTGAGCGATTAAATGAACTAGGCTGGACGCCAAAGGTCAACCTAGAAGAGGGTCTTGTCCAAGCGTATTTAGCATTTGATGGGCAATAGTTTTTACATCCCCCAATGAAATTGCCCTCTCAACTTTCCAAGTTTGATTATGCGGTGTATGCAATTTCTTTATGTCTTTGTTTTTTGCTGTTTAAGCAGTCTGACCTCACGCATACCAATAGCTCCTCATTTGCTTTCCTTTATGGGCATTTTTGGGATTTTTATGATTACAACAAATCGCGTATGGGGGATAACAATTACCTCCCGATTTTTTATTGGTTCTTTGCGCTATGGAATATCCCGCTTAAATTATTAGGGCTTCTTCCTGAAGTGACGGGTGAGACTTGGATGCTGGCTACCCCCATCCAAACTATCTGGTCCAAGCTTCTTTTGGCTGTTTTTTTCTTTTGCTCCGTTAGCTTGGTTGGAAAAATCTCAGAGCAAATTAGCGCTACCGCTCTCCCTAATAAAATAAATCAAGATGGCTTGCCACCACGCTACCTCTTCGCCACCTCACCGATTGCGATTTTTGCTGTATTTATCTTTAGCGGCTACGATATTTTTGCTGTCTTTTTTATGCTTTTGGGAGTGCGCGCCTATTTTGCAAAAAACTTTAATTGGTTTGCTTTGTGGTTTTCAGTGGCAATTTCTTTTAAGTATTTTGCAGTATTGATCTACTTGCCACTCGTTCTGTTAATAGAAAAACGTCTGATCTATTTGGTGCTATATGGCCTATTAGGTGTTTCCATTACCGCTATCCAGTTCGCCTTGTATTGGCATAGCGATATCTTTCTTGGGGAAATTTTTGGCTTGGTGAGCGCTAAGGCTACAGGCCATGCAGTGAGCATACGCTTCGTCATAGCCAACATAGCTTATGGCGCCATGTGCTTATATTTATATTTTTCTAAACTCGACATCACTGCTGATCCGCAAGCATGGTATCGGCGCACTATTTTTGCTTGCATTCTTTCCTATGCATTGTTCTTTAGTTGGGTGCTCTGGCATCCTCAGTGGATTATTTTAATTACCCCCTTTATTTGCCTTTCTTATTCCTTCACCCGCAATCAAAAAACAATGCTTTGCATTGAAATCCTCGGCTATCTAGGATTTGCCATTTATTGCATGAATAATTGGGTAGGTAACGTGGATAACACCATGATCTATGGCGGAGTTTTTGGCGGCATCCTGCCACAAATGCATACCTTGGCAAGCGATGTTATCGGGCATAAATGGATGGCACTATCAAGAACTTTATTCTATGGATTACTTTATGCGCCGCTGTTGATGATGGTTTTGGAGCGATTTGATCCCATGATTGCTCGAAAGAGTGATGGATCAAAGCTGGGCTTCTGGGCGATAGGGCTGAGTTCAGAAAGAACGCTCTTTGATATTCGGTTTTTGGTGGCGACGTATTTTTATATCTTAGTCACGGCAGTCTGCCTTTACCGAGGATAGCAAGTCCTAGCTATTGAGTTTTTCATTAGGATGTTTTATTTCAGAGATCCAATAACGCATTAGTAGTCTCTCGGCATTGACTGGCCTGGCTTCAATCTCGCGCAAGGCATTTTTTAAGAAGGTTGGGTTAACTTCCGACCACTCGCTTACCGAAATGACTGGAAGCTCATTAAACAGGTCATTGATCTTTGCCGATTTCACAATTGGAATGCACCCTAACAATAAAGCCTCCCAAGTACGGTGGCAATCTAGGCCAGCCCCGTGAGGGCTCAATACAAATTGATACTTAGATTGCAGCGCCCAGGTGTTTGTCATGGGTGCAGGCTCTGGCTGAAAGTAACAAACTGTTTTATCAATTACATCCAGGCATGCCTTGCGATCGGCTCGGTCAATAGAGAAGTGCCAGTTACAAAATATTTTTGTCTCTCGATCGGCCAAGGGCTGAGATTGCTCAGCAATCGTTTTGAGCTGCAACTCTTGTAAGGCCGGCAAAATAAAGCCACCACCCCATTGCAGAGGATCAGCCCACAAATTGTGAATATTGATACCAATGGGGAGAGAAAAAATTTTAGGGGCATCGACATCCCTGTTCTGCGCAAACCATCTTACTAAATAGGGATTCTTAAGCAAGGTTTCTAAATGAATACCAAGGATGCTGTGGTTAATTGGTAAATCACTATCCCCGCTCACCAAAATAAAAGGCTGATCAATTTTTGGTAGGACTTCTTTGGCGAAGTAAGTTAACCCATCGCTTGAGACGTAAACAGAGGGTATGAGATTGTCGGACTGTAAGGCGGTACAGGTATTTATTTTGGAGATGATGCTATCAAGATAGTCGGTATTGGCATGACTTGATCGAGGATCGGCAGGATGGACATCACAGGCAAATAGAATGGAGCGACTATTTACAAAGGTGGCATTCCTGATGGAGTAGTTAAAACTATCACCCAATAAGATTTTGGTCGCTATTTTGCGGCGGTCGTACTTTTTGAGGAGCTTCCCCATGAGTCGGTAAAAAGGTCTGTGAAGCATGGAAATGGTGTGATTTAATGGGTGAAAAGCTTATTTTGACTCAATTATGTGGTTGCACTAGAAAATCCTACCTGTTTAGGGTGGACCCAAGA
This sequence comes from Polynucleobacter sp. QLW-P1DATA-2, assembly GCF_001870365.1. Lineage (NCBI taxonomy): Bacteria > Pseudomonadati > Pseudomonadota > Betaproteobacteria > Burkholderiales > Burkholderiaceae > Polynucleobacter > Polynucleobacter sp. QLW-P1DATA-2. The sequence continues at coordinate 815,419 of NZ_LZMQ01000003.1, forward strand.
AGTGTGATGGCGATAAACGGCGTTAGCGGTCTTACCTTGAGGTTTTAGGGGGGGCAAACCCCAAAATTGGTTATAATTTCGAGAACAAAGACTAATTTATTGCAATGCACCAAATTATGTCGTCAATAGGGTCAAAAAGCCCTTTTTTCTTGTAAAATCAAGGTTTTAATCGCTTAAAGGTTGTAATGAAGGCTGTCATATTGGCTGGGGGTCTAGGAACCCGAATTGCAGAGGAAACCTCTTCTCGCCCAAAACCTATGGTCGAAGTGGGTGGAAAACCGATTTTGTGGCACATCATGAAGATGTACTCTGCTCATGGAGTGAATGAATTTGTCATCTGCTGTGGCTATAAGGGCTACATGATCAAGGAGTACTTTGCGAATTACTTCTTGCATATGTCCGATGTCACTTTTGATATGGCAAACAACAATGCCATGCAAATTCACCAGCAATATGCAGAGCCCTGGAAAATCACCTTAATTGATACTGGTGAAAATACCCTAACGGGTGGTCGCCTTAAGCGTGTGCGCCAATATCTGGGCGATGAGGATTTTTGTTTTACCTACGGCGATGGTGTGGGCGATGTAGACCTCACTAAATTAATCGCTTTTCATAAAGCGCATGGTAAGCAAGCTACCGTGACTGCAGTTCAGCCCCCCGGTCGTTTTGGTGCGTTGGATATGAGCGGTACTGCCGTAAATAGTTTTGTAGAAAAACCGCATGGCGATGGTATGTACATCAATGGTGGTTTCTTTGTACTTTCTCCCAAAGTCATTGATCTGATTGAGGATGACTCCACAATTTGGGAGCGTAAGCCTTTGGAAAATTTAGCAACCTCCGGTCAGCTACAAGCATTTACGCATAATGGTTTTTGGCAGCCGATGGACACCCTGCGTGATAAACAACATCTCGAAGAGTTGTGGGCAAGTGGTAAAGCTCCATGGAAAGTTTGGGCATAAAAATGTCCGCACAGCCCAACCCCGAGGTTGCGAGCCGAGCTTCTATTGCTGCAGTCAATCCATCCTTTTGGAATGGTAGGCGGGTATTTTTAACTGGGCACACTGGTTTTAAGGGCGGCTGGTTGTCTCTGTGGCTCGCTTCAATGGGTGCCAAGGTGACGGGTTACGCATTGGCGCCAAATACAACCCCCAACTTTTTTGAAGTTGCCGGGGTTCAAGGTGATCTTGAGCAATCTCATATTGCTGATATTCGTGATTTGGATAAATTGCAAAAAGCAATGGCCGATTCCAAGCCGGAGATTGTGATTCATATGGCAGCCCAACCTTTAGTGCGCTACTCATATGCCAATCCGGTAGAAACCTATGCCACCAATGTCATGGGTACAGTCCACGTGCTCGAATCCATTCGTACGTTAGATTGTGTTCGTGCCGCTGTGATTGTTACTACCGACAAGTGTTATGAGAATCAAGAGTGGGCTTGGGGTTATCGCGAGAATGAGCCGATGGGTGGTCATGACCCCTATAGCAATAGCAAAGGCTGCGCTGAGTTAGTCACTAGCGCTTACCGCCAGTCATATTTTTCACCAGATAAATATACTCAACATAAAGTAGCTATTGCGTCAGCGCGCGCAGGTAATGTGATTGGCGGTGGCGATTGGTCTGAGGATCGTTTGATACCGGATGCCATTAAAGCATTTGAAGCGAAAGAATCATTGATGATTCGCAACCCCTTGGCTATTCGTCCTTGGCAGCATGTCTTAGAACCATTATCTGGCTACTTAGTATTAGCCCAATCTCTTTATCAAGAGGGTGCCAAGTTTGATGGCGGTTGGAACTTTGGGCCACGTGATGATGATGCAAGATCAGTGCAGGATGTAATTAATCTCTTAATTAAAAATTGGGGCTCTACAGCAAGCTGGACTCAAGACAAAAGTGAGCAGCCTCACGAAGCGCATTCATTAAAGCTGGATTGCTCTAAAGCTCGCCAGTATTTAAATTGGACTCCAAAGTGGAGCCTTGAGCAGGCGATTCAAAAAATTACAGAGTGGCAGCGCGGCTTTCAAAATCAAGTGGATGTGAAAAAATTGTCTCAAGAGCAAATCAAGATGTATTTGAAGGGTTAAAAGTAGTTGGTTTATATATTGAATGAAGTGATTTAAATAAAGTTAAGGCATTAAAAATGGTTAATAACGAAATATTTGAAGATTTATTTGTGCTGGAGATGGCGAGTAACCATCAGGGAAGCGTAGAGCGTGGATTACAAATTATTAGCGCTTTTTCCAAGGTAGCTCGTTTTAATAATGTGCGCACAGCCATTAAATTGCAGTTCAGAGATATCGATAATTTCGTTCATAAAGATTTCGTTGGTCGTGACGATATTCGCTACGTTAAGCGCCTAGCGGATACCAAAATGTCAAAAGAGGATTTTGGTATTTTGGTAGAGGCTATTCGTAAGAGTGGCTGCATTCCAATGTCTACTCCCTTTGATGAGAAATCAGTTGATTGGTGTGTAGAGTTTGAGATGCCAATTATTAAAGTGGCTAGCGCAGATAACAATGATTGGACCTTGCTGGAAAAAATTGCTACAACTAAAAAGCCAGTCATTATTTCTACTGGTGGTATGACTCAAAAAGATATGGACGATGTGGTTCATTTCTTTACGTCTCGCAACATCACCCTATCTTTGAACCACTGTATTGCCGCATATCCCCATGAGGATAATGAGTGCGAGCTAAATCAAATTGACTACTTGCGTCATCGGTATCCAGATTTAGTGATTGGATACTCATGCCATGAATACCACGATTGGTCAGCATCAATGTACATCGCTTACGGCAAAGGTGCTCGTACATTTGAGCGCCATATTGATATTGATGATGACGGCTTCAAAGTGGCCACATACTCTTCTTTGCCTGCGCAGATCGATACTTGGTTTAAAGCGTGGCATAAGGCTCAAGAAATGTGTGGCACCTCCGGTAGCCATAGAAGAAACTTTATTGACCGAGAAATTGCTTACTTGGATTCATATGTGCGCGGTGTTTATGCAAAACGTGACTTAGCGGCTGGGCAGACGTTGAGCGAGGAGGACTATTACATGGCAATTCCTTTGCAAAAAGGCCAAATATCTAGTCGTGAATTGATGTTGGGTAAATATGGACATAAATTATTAACATCATGCAAAAAGGATGAGCCGATCACTGTGAGTATTTTGGATACACCTTATTCAGGTGATCCCTCAATGCTTGAGGCCTTTAATAAAAGAGGTTTGTAGTCTAGGCCACCAACATTCGAAAGTAATCTACGATTACTTTCGAATAATCCTATTTGTATATGACCTCAACTTATTGTGGAATAGTGTTTGATCTTGATGGGACGCTGATTGATAGCGCCCCTGTCGTCGCAGACGTTTTGAATGGAATGCGCCAACAGCACTCTAAGGACGCTTTAGGTATTGATTGTTATAGATCTTGGAGCAGTGAGGGGGGTACTGTTTTGGTGGGAAATGCATTGGATATCCCGCCAAAAGATGCGGAGCAATTTGTTCCGGAATTTCGGAGGCGTTATTTTGATTATCCAACCCCATTCAATAGTATCTATCCTGGCGTTATTGAAATGCTAAGAGTATTCAAATCACGAAATATTCGCTTAGCAATTTGTAGTAATAAACCTGAAAATCTTTGCAAAAAAGTACTCAACGAAGTTAACTTAGATTCTTATTTTGATATTGTGTTGGGCGGAGATACGCTGACTAAAAGAAAGCCAGATCCATTGCCACTGATACATGTCATTAATGAGATAAGAATTAATCCCAACCAAATTCTTTATGTTGGCGATAGCTTGATAGATCAGAATACCGCTAGATCAGCAGGGATTGACTTTGCTTTTTTTGCTGGTGGGTATGATCCAAAAATTACCCTAGGGCCAAGTGATATTTCATTTAGCACTCACGATCTTTTCGTCTCGGATTTAATTTCTCAAGGAAAAATTAATGGGTAAAGATTGGAGTCTTCAGCAAGATCTGCAAAATATAGTCGACTTGTGCGAAAGAGAGCTCAAAGAGCTATCTTCGGCAAATATATTTATAACGGGTGGAACGGGATTTATTGGTTGCTGGATGCTTGAGGCAATTAGGCATTCAAATTTAACTCTAAAAACAAATATTCGTGCATCTATTTTGACTAGAAGTGTTGTTAATTTCAAAAACAAGGTGCCGTATTTAGCTGACTATGAGTTATTTAATTTTATCGAGGGTGATGTATCGGGCTTCATCTCACCCGCGGAAAATTATTCCCATCTTATTCATGCTGCCACCGACGCCAGCGCAGACTTAAATGAGAATGATCCGTTGCAGATGTTTAATACCGTCCTACAGGGCACTAAGAGAGCGTTAGATTTTGCAGTAGAGAAGAATGTAAAAAATGTTTTATTTTTAAGTTCCGGGGCGGTATATGGGCAACAGCCATGGGAAATGAAAAATGTGCCCGAGAGTTGGCTTGGCGGTCCAAATTGCGTTGATGCAAGGGCAACTTACGCCGAGGCCAAAAGAGCCGCTGAAATGCTCTGCGCTATCTATATGAAGCAATTTGGATTGAAAGTTTCAATAGCAAGAATCTTTGCTTTGCTAGGCCCGTATTTATCTTTGGATATTCATTTTGCAGCAGGCAATTTCATTCGAGATGCAATGGTTATGAAGAAGGTAATCGTTAATGGAGATGGTTTGCCTTGCCGGTCTTATTTGTATGCCTCAGATTTAGCTGTATGGTTATTTAAGATGCTGGCAGATAAACGACAGCTTCCCCCATTAAATGTTGGCTCAGACGAGTCAATTTCTGTAGGTGAATTGGCGGAAAAAGTATCCTCTTTGGTGGGGACTGGAGAGTATGAAATTCTGGCTAAGCCAGATATTGGCTGGAATCCAGGTATTTATGTGCCAAATACAGATCTGGCCTACAAAGAGTTGGGCGTTAGAAGAACGGTTTCATTGGCCGATGCAATTGTACAAACTGCGATCTGGAATGGTTGGAGAAAAAATGATGGCTAATAAATATTCACCAATTTTCCTATTTCTTGTATTTTCCTTAATTGGTGCGTGGAGGCAAATTATTGTTGCTTTTGGCGGGTGGAGTTTTTATTTTAGTCTACATGCATTATTTTTCGCCCTCACTGTAATATCAGTTTTTGTAGTGCTTAAAAAAATCCACAAAAGTCCAATTCTAGTTAGCGGTCAGAGGCATCAATATGTTAATGGTGATCCACTTTTATTTTTAAGGGCATTATTTTGTTTGCTAGTTCTCTTGCAGCATGGATTTGGAATAACTTTCCAAGCAGAAAGCCTTGGGCAGCATCTTTTCTCTGAGTGGGTATGGCTGTTACTGCCCTCGGCTTGGATGGGAGTCTGGGGATTTTTTGTCCTTTCTGGCTACTTAATGGGTAAAAGTTTTTTACTGGAGTCTACCCAATCAACAAAGAGGGTATCTTAGGATTTTATAAGAATAGGTTAATTAAGATCGTGCCCGGTTACTTTTTGGTATTAGCTTTAGGGGGCCTTTTACTGGAACCAGAAATATTTGACTATAAAAATTTATGGATTCTGGCTAGCACAGCTTTATTTGACTATGATGGCGCTCTTCCTTTAAACCCGGTAGGGGCATTATGGTCTATAGCAACGGAGATGCAGTTCTATGTTATATGCCCGATAGTTGCATTGCTTATTGCAACCTTAAACTTTAAAAAATACAGCCTTGCTAAAAATTTTATTTTTTTGGTTCTGCTTTTTGGCATCATGATGGTGTACAGACTTATAAATTTTATTGATGGGGGGTACTACTGGAAGACTGCTGTAATGACTCCAGTCGTTGGAAATTTGGATTTATTTTTTGGTGGGATGATTCTTTCCTATATCTTGACAAGAGATAGAAAGAATATTTTTAGTGTATTTATTGGCTTGATATTGAGTTTTATGTTTTATATTTTCGGCGCCTATGTTGTATCTTCAATATTTATAGGGAAGAATTGGTTGTGGAAAATTGGATATTTTGGTCCAACCTTAACTGGTTTAAGTGTTCTTTTGATTATCACTATTTTTGAAACAAATATTTCTGAAAAATTAAAAAATTACTTGATCATATTCATAAAAAAATCTAGTTTTTTTGGTTTGATTACTTATGAGATTTATTTGCTTCATGATCCAATTCAGAGACTCACTAGAGGGCTTTTTCCAGGTGAATTAACTTTAGAGAATTCACTGCTAGCCCTACTAGTTAGCACTTTAATTATTATTCCGTGTGCATATGTTCTCAATATATTTTTTGAGACAAGCTTTTCAAAATTTCGATATAAAAGAAACCATTAAAAATGAAGCTATCAGATTATGTAGCAAATAAAGTAGTAGAGCTGGGAGTAAAGCATGTGTTTATGGTTACCGGAGGGGGTGCAATGCACTTGAATCACTCTCTTGGTACCCACAAAGGTTTGGATTGCATATTTAATCACCATGAGCAGGCATGCGCAATTGCGGCCGAATCTTATTACAGGTTGACAAATCAGCTACCCATAGTAAATGTAACCTCCGGCCCTGGCGGCACGAATGCCATTACAGGAGTGTATGGGGCTTATGTAGATTCAATTGGAATGGTGGTTATTTCTGGGCAGGTTAAGTGGGAAACTACAGTTCGTAGTACCAACCTTCCTCTGCGTCAGTATGGGGATCAGGAGCTGGATATCGAGGAGCTAGTCAGGCCTGTGACCAAATACTGCAAGATGGTGACTGATCCGCAAGATATTCGTTATGAATTAGAAAAAGCCTTCTATTTAGCGTCTTCTGGGCGCCCAGGCCCCTGTTGGTTGGATATCCCGTTGAATGTTCAGGGCGCCAAAATTGATCCAGAAACGCTGCGAAGTTTTGATCCTTCTGAGCTTAATGATTTATGCTTGCGAGATGGGTTGGAAATAATTTGCAAGGATGTTTTGCAAAAAATTCAAAATGCAAAGAGACCGGTAATTTTTGCGGGAAGTGGTGTGCGCCTTAGTAGGCAGTATGAAACCTTTTTGAATTTAGTTAAAAAACTAGATATTCCAGTGGTAACTGGCTGGAATGCGCATGATGTCATCTGGAATGATCATCCAAATTATGCTGGTCGCCCTGGAACTGTTGGAGATCGAGCGGGTAATTTCGTTGCTCAGAATGCTGACTTGCTTCTAATTCTGGGAAGTAGATTAAATATTCGCCAAGTTAGTTATAACTGGAATTCCTTTGCAAGGGAGGCCTACAAAATCTGGGTTGATGTTGATGCAATTGAGCTGCAAAAACCTACTGTTAGACCTGAAATGCCGATTCATGCGGACTTAAAAGATTTTCTGCCAATATTGGTAAGCACTTCTTACCCCGGAAAAACTAAAGAGCATGAAGAGTGGTTAAAGTGGAGTAAGGAGAGAAACGCTAGGTTCCCAATTGTGCTCCCAGAGTATTGGCAGAGTGAAAAAATAAATCCATATTGCTTTGTTGAGGCCTTATTTAATGAATTGAACGAGGACCAAATTATTGTTGCCGGCAATGGCAGTGCTTGCGTGGTTAGTTTTCAAGCTGCAAACCTTAAGCACGGGCAAAGGCTTTGGACTAATTCGGGGTGTGCGACCATGGGATATGACTTGCCCGCATCTATCGGAGCTCATAAAGGCTCTGGAGGAAAGTCAATCGTTTGTTTGGCGGGTGACGGTAGCATTATGATGAATTTGCAGGAGCTTCAAACAATATCAGGAAATAGGTACCCAATCAAAATATTTATCCTAAATAACAGCGGGTATGTATCAATTTTTCAAACCCATCGTAATTTTTTTAATGGTGTAGAAGTTGGCGGAGGCCCTAAAAGCGGGGTGACCTTTCCAAACTTTGAAAAGGTCAGCAGAGCTTTTGATTTGCCTTATAGAAAAGCAACAAAACACTCCCAAATGAAAGAGGTCATCGAACAGACTATGTTGGAAAATGGGCCGTGTGTTTGCGAAATCATGATTGATGAAAATGTTTCGTTTGCGCCAAAGTTGGGAGCAAAGCAGCACCCTGATGGGCGCATTACTTCGCCCCCATTGGAGGATCTATCGCCTTTCTTGACGAGAGAGGTTTTACGTGAAAATATGATTATTGATTCGCCGCCAGAAGAATAAGTCATTGACTACATGAAAATTAAATTTTTAATTTTGAAAATGGCCTCTGACCATGAAAAAAAAATACGTTTTTTTGATCGCGGGAGGCGTCAATACTTTAGTAGGCTTTTTGGTCTACCCTTTGCTCTATTTAGCATTATCACCAGTGGGTTTCGGGTATATTCAGATACTTCTTGCAGCTCAAATCCCATGTATTACTTTTTCATTTGCTACAAATAAATACTTTGTTTTTAGAACGAAGGGGAATTTAAAAAAAGAGTATTTAAAATTTACGGTATTTTATGCAGTAATTTTATTAATAAATTTAATCTTTCTGCCAATCTTAGTAGAGATTTTTGGAGTAAGTCCTATTATTTCTCAAACACTATTTGTGGCATTGACCATAGTGACTAGTTTTTTTTGGCATAACTTTATTACATTTAAGCCAATTTGAGAAAGTGGATAATGAGTAAAAAATTAATTTCAATAGTTACGCCTACCTATAACGAAATTGAGAATATTGAGGAGCTATTAGATCGCGTTAAAAAGTCTATTGTTGGGCTGGATTATGACTTCGAATTTATAGTTATTGATAATAGTTCAGTAGATGGAACGCAGGAGAAGCTTAAAGAGTTGGCCCGTAAAGACTCAAGAATTAAAGTAATTCTAAATGTTAGAAATTTTGGGCATATTCGATCACCATATTATGGGATATTGCAGAGTCGAGGATCGGCAGCGATCTACTTGGCATCTGACTTGCAGGACCCGCCCGAGATAATCCCAGAATTTATAGCTCAATGGGAGGGGGGTTACAAGTTAGTTATGGCTATTAAGCCTTTTAGTCAGAGTAGTCGACTTATGCATTTTTTTAGGAAGGTGTATTACCGATTTCTTGATGCAATTTCTGAGGTAGAAATTATCAAGGACTCTACAGGGTTTGGGCTGTACGATAAAGAAGTCCTTGATCAGCTAAGAGAAATTAATGATCCATATCCATTCTTAAGAGGGTTGATATGCGAGCTTGGGTACACTGTAAAAACATTACCATTTGTGCAGCCCAGAAGATCGCGTGGGATTACTAAAAATAATTTTTATAGCCTCTTCGATATCGCAATGCTGGGAGTAGTCAGTCACTCCAAAGTTCCGATTAGAATTGCTGCATTTTCTGGAATCCTAATGGGATTTCTTAGTATCGTGACAGCTTTTATATTTTTAATATTAAAGCTAGTCTTTTGGAATTCATTTCCGCTAGGTTCAGCCCCAATAGTCATAACACTATTTTTTCTATTTGGAGTTCAATTATTTTTTATGGGAATTCTAGGGGAATACATCAGCTCTATTCATTCTTATGTTCAAAAAAGACCTGTAGTTGTAGAAAAAGAAAGAATAAACTTTGAAATTAAGTAAATATAATAATATTTATATAGAATTTATTAGTGTGTTAATAGGTATTACAATTTTATTATGCACTGATTTATTGATTGCTAAAAATACCCTGCCATTAACTGAGGGATGGTGGGAGGTTATTGCAAAAGAATCGAATAGCATGGAGCTATATAAAGATTTGTATATAGGTTTGCCACCTTTGTATATAAATTTTATTGCATTTCTTCAAGGGTTTACTGAAAATATATATATACTCAGACTAATATTTATTGGCATTCATTTTTTAGAAGCCTTTACATTAGCATATTTTTTCTCAAAATTCTTCAATTTCACTGTTAGTATGGTAGCTGTAATTATTTCCGAGCTATTAATTTCAACCTATATTACTACCTATCTAACAAAAGACTACCACTTATTTTTACAATTATTAATTAACCTGTATTTATTATCTTGCTTTTATTTTTATAAAACAAAAAAGTTTTATTCAATAATTGCACTAGGTTTATTTACGTCGGGAATATTATTAACCAAGCAAAATTATGGAGTTATATTATTTATCGCTAACTACTTCATATTTTTTACAATCAAAGGAAATTTCAAAAATAAACTAATAAGCGCAGCATTATTTACAATTTATGTATTTGCATTTTTATTTTTATATACAAATGCAAATGGATTGGGGTGGTTATCTACTTACATAGGTAATGATGCCAAGGGCGGAATAATAACAATTATATCCAGAGTATTGTCTGAAAAATCAACAATACAAATAATTCTATCGCTGCTTGCATTTTATGCCTGCTTTTCTATAAAAGATGGCGGGTGGTTAAATTTCATTAAAGAATCAGATTTTGATCGTATATCGACCAAATTTAACTACGTAAAAATCATAAAAATTATTATTTTTATGTTGGCTATATACCTTGGAGTGAGAGTATGTAGTAACAAAGATTTCAATTTGTGTATATTGATAGTGTATTTTTATTTACTATCTGGAATTATAAAATACTGGGGCATGTCAAAAAAAGGAATAGATTATATTGATTTTGGTATTCTTTCCATCCCATTAATAGCAATACTATATTGCAATACTTTAACTGCAGGGTATAACTTCTCAGGATTCCAGGTTGGGGTAGCAGTTTTGTTTTGTCTATTGCTATCTTTAATAGGTTCTATAAGTATTAATTTAAGAAATCTTGTATCAGCAATTTTCTTTATCATTATTGGAATAAATTTTTATAGCACCAAATACATGACTGCCTCCTACAATTGGTGGGGTTATCGATTGGACTCAATTGCGCAAGCTAATTACCATTTGGATAACAAATATCTAGCTGGATTAAATTTAACATCCGATTCTTATGATGTTATATCAAAAGTTAGTGAATTAAATTTAAAAAATAATAGTTTTTATATTTATCCGAATATTCCATTATTTTATTATATTTTTAATATTGATTTAAAGTCTAAATTTCCGGTTCTATGGTTTGACGTAGTGCCAAATAAATATAAAAGCGAGGCAGTTTCTGAATTTGAAAAAATTAATCCAGAATACGTTTTATGGCTTAAGCCTATGAAATCGACCTATGATGGGCATTACAAACTTAAGCAATCTGAATCAGTTATGACTTTAGTGGATCAGCATATATTAAGTAGAATAAATGCTGGAAAGCTAAAATTGATATGGTCTCGACCCATGGGAACCGTCGATTCAAAAAGCAGTGATATTGACTCACCGATCCTTGCAGTCATTGAATGCCAAAAATGTAGCGCTATCAACTTTGATGACCTGATTGCTAATTATTCAATTAGTTCTGTAAAGTTAATGAACTCTACGAAGAAAATTTATGAGATTGAATTTGCAAATGGCTTTAAATTTATTAATTTTGTAGATAATTACAACCCAACTATCATAAATTCGAATTACCCGATATTTTCAATTTACAAGAGAGTGGATCGATAATTGTTTGTATTTAATTTTATGGATGTATTTTTTTATTCATAAAAATAATGGTATTTTTATTATTTTGAAAAATGGTGTAATTAGTTGAATCAGTAATGAATTTAAATGTTTCCTGATCCATTAGGGCGGAATCAATATTATCGCCAAATTTTTCAAAAACTATAAATTTAACTGCTGGGCTAGAAAGAGTTTTTCTTATTTCGGGAATGCGTGAATGAGAATAAGAGGTTCCTACGTGCCACCAAAGTGGGAGATTTTCAGGCGGAATGAGGTTATATTGGCTATATAAGTACTCTAATCGTGGCCCAAACATAATGGCATTTTTTTTTTGTTGTTGTTGTTGTGGCCATAAAATTCTGTATTTCACTATCAACCTCTTGATGAAATTTTGTTGTTTTCAGATGAATAAAAAACTTATTGTTAATTTCGAAACCAAAATCTCTAAATCCAGATGGTGGCCCAGCTAAAATGATTTTTACTCTTTGGTATCCTTCAGCACTAAATATCAACAAAATTACCAGTGCAATTAAAATGCCCAATTTTTTATTTTGTAATTGGTAGTTGCAGAGGCTGGATTGAATTATCATGCCAATTCCTAGCGATGTGAAAAGTATTGGGAAGTCGCTACTCTTTACGTCAAAGTTTGTCGCGAGACATATTATTGATAGGATGCCAACGCACAGCGCTAAGACTGCAAATATAAAATTTGTAAACTTGTAGTTATTGGAGCGCTTAAGCGCAATGAATACTGAGGAATAAAATATTATTAAGATTAGTACTAATAAATTATATCCAGAGAGATCATATTGGTTGTTCAATACTGAATAGATTACTACTATTACACATAGTATTCCTGTCTCAATCCGTTCAATTTTTAAGATATTCTTGGAAAAAAATATTAGCGTAAAAATTAATACGCTGGTAAGAATGCCAAAATTTATGAGGTGATGAAGGCCTTCGCCAGATAGTATTGTCAGTGGAAATAATACCTTTACATCTATAAGGCTTAGATTCAGCGATGCTCTATTTTGGCTAATCAGTTTTATAGTATTAAGATAGTTATTTATATTTAATCCAATAGACCAGTTCAATAAATTAATCCAAATAAATCCACCTGAGGTTATAAAAAAAATATTTTTTATAACCTCAAAAGTCAATGCTTTGACATTTTTATAGGCCTTAATTTCGCTTAGCAAAATCAGCCCATTGACAAATAGAAAGGTAGGTAATCCTATATTCGGCTTTAATAATAAGGGAAAGGTGGAAATAATTAAAATAATATTTTTTAAGGGGCTAGATAAATTCGGTCTAGCCATATTTTCAGAATTTCTCGATATGAAATATATCGATGTTAAAAAAATTAATACACAGCAAAAAATATCAGAAGTATCTGAAATATAAAAATGACCATCAGTAATCAAAGTTGGGATGCAAATTAGAGTTAGTGAAATTTTAGATATAAAAACTGTTGACTTATTAATACAATTATTTTTTGCATAATAATTTATTAGATATGTAGATATTAAGAAAATTGCCGCTACAAATAATTGATTTCCATAAAAATAGGAAAGATAATTGTTCGAAAATGGGCGTGTAAAAATATGTACAATGAAGCTAAATCCTGGTGACATTGGATTATCAATTGAGTATTCATTGCCCATCCCAGATATTAGGATATTATTCGCAGAAATCATTGGTGATAAGTCGAAGCCTGCAAATCCCTTTCTACCCAGTTGCGTCGAAAATAGCGATGCAACTAATAAGACTACAACTTCCCATCTGGAGACTAAAATTCTTTTCATATTTTTAATTTCTTGAATATCATTTCTGGAATGTGGTTCACTATAAGCATGATATAAAGCCAGAATTGCGGTGTATACAACACAGATTTTTTTCGTAATATTGCTTTATGGATATCCTGTGCAACGCGATCTGGTGTTACCCAGGCAACCCCCTTTTTAAAGCTAGCAGTCATGGGTGTATCTACAAACCCCGGTTTCACTGTTAATATATTTACACCTGATTTATTGAGTCTTTGCCTCAGCCCCGATAAAAAAGTAGAAACCATTGATTTTGCTGATCCATAGACGTAGTTGCTTTGCCTTCCTCGATCTCCGGCTACTGAGCTTAATACGGCAATAGTTCCGCTGCCCTGAGATTCGAGTCTATTAGCCAATTGAGTAAGGAGTGCAATTACTGATAACCCATTTGTTTTTATTTCATTTATCGTTAAGCCGACCAATTGCTCGCATTTTTTCTGGTCTGATAACGTTCCATGCGCAATAAGCACAACATCAATCTTCTGTAGCGATTTAAACGCTGCATTAAGCATGGGCAGATGCAAGTCAAAATCATTCGCATCCATGGGGTAAATTAAAGCCTTAGATGCACCTCTAATCTTCATATCTTTGGATATAACATCTAATTGCTCCGCATTCCTGCCAACAAGGAAAAGCTCAGCCCCTTCGGTTGCCCATATTTTGGAGGTTGCCTGGGCAATTGATGAAGTTGCGCCTATGACGAGTATTTTTTTCACTGTAAGCCTAGTCTTTTGGATTGGTCGGATGAAAATTTGCCATGAGCCCCATATTTGGAGCGCACCTGCTCGAATTCCACCCAATTGGGATATATTTTCTTAAAAGTACTTTCAGATAGCAGCGCATCTTTTGTTAAATAAATTCTACCCCCCATATCTAGCACCATGCTGTCTAATTCTTTAAGTAGCGCAAACGTTTCTTTTGATATTTTAAAATCTAATGCCAATGTGTAACCTTCAATTGGAAAGGATAGTAGGTTTTGATTGGATTTCCCAAATACTTTTAACACCGCTAAAAAAGATCCTTTTCCACTATCTACAATTTTAGTCAGGATTTTTTTTAGGCCCTGCAATCCAACAGCTTTTGGCAATACAAATTGATATTGCACAAACCCTCCTGCGCCATAAAGGCGATTCCAGTTCCTAATGGAGTCTAGTGGATAGAAGTAGGGTTCAAATGGGAGGGTTATTTTATTTAATGCAGATGCTTTATGGTAATAAAATGAATTGAAGCATTTGATGGAGTGTTGGTTCAAGAGTCCAGATGGCATCTCAAATGGGATATTAAACCTTTTAGACTTGGCCATTTCTAGAACATTATTTTGTGCGTGTTCACCAAGCATTAAGAGGGATCGCCCTAGTTGCGCCCCTTTTGCCAGGCAATCAATCCAAGCTACAGAATAGGTGCTTGCACTATTATCTTCAAATTGTTGGCATACCTCCTCGAGGCAGTTTGCCTTTATTGTGGTTTGTGTAATCTGGCTGGATTGAATTTTCTTTAATTGAATTGTGGCGGAAATTATCATGCCTGTTAGACCCATTCCACCACAGGTCGCTATAAACAAGTCCGGAAAATTCATTCTTGATACATGGCACATTTCTCCTGTGCCAAGAATGATGTTAAATGAGATGACATGCTCTGAAAATGTTCCGTTTATATGATGATTTTTGCCATGCACATCGCTTGCAATTGCGCCGCCCAGCGTGACATATCCAGTCCCCGGGGTTACGGGTATAAACCAGCCCTTTGGAACAGCTAGCTCAAGAATTGTGCGTATTGAAACCCCAGCTTCACAAGTTAAGACGCCTGATTGCTCATTAAATTCAATGAAGTGATTAAGAAATGTAGATTGAAGAGCTGTGGTGCTATTAGCGCTATCGCCGTAGCTTCTGCCAAGTCCCCTTGGAATAAGGGTTTCAAGCCCTTTTATTGATTCAACGCAATCTACCCGTGTTTTGGGCTGTAAAATTTTTGCATCAGTAATGGGATATCTTCCCCAGCCATGAATTTTCATGCTAAAAATTTTCTATTTTTGTTAATAAATACAAAGCGCTTATCTAGCCAGTATTTAATAAAGTATCCAATTGAAAGCCCCAGAATTCCGCCAATGTAACGCATGAAACTGGTAATGAATATCAAGTGAAAAACATATTCAGTAATCCAAAAAATAGCGGTAGTAAATATCCCCATAAGGCTATACAAAAGAAATAAATGACCATCATGCGCCATGCCATTCGATTGAAAAGAAAATATGAAGCGCTTTTCTAGCACGTAGCGGAGCGGCAGCCCGGCGAGAGTCCCAATTAAAATGGAAATTGTAATCGCGTAACTTCCACTGTAGGCCATCATCGATATCATTTGACTGCCAATATTAACGAGAGTCGATAATCCGGCAAATAAAATATATAAGACAACAAGCCTGGGTGCTAATTTGATCATCACCATATCCTTGCTAGCGCAAAAGTGGCAAGGAAAAACATGCCAATTAACACGCTTGTTTTATCTTTTATGGCGAACACTATAGGGTCATCGTTCATTAAGCCCCTATCTACTTTGAGCCACATCCTGCTTACCCATAGAATCATTAGTGGAATGGCACCCCAAATAATTTCAGGGGTGCGGTATAGCCTGGCTACGTTATCGCTATTGAGATAAAGCGCCAAAACAAGTATTGCTGCATATCCAGAGGTCACTCCTAATTGCTGCACTAGGAAAAGATCTGCCGTGTAATACCCCCTCCCATCAGACTTTTCAACGCTAGTATTTAGATGTATTTTTAGCTCCGCGCAGCGTTTGATGAATGCTAGGGATAGAAATAGGAATACCGAAAAAGCAAGGAGCCAAAATGACAGTTGCACGCTTGCTGCGGCCGCACCAGCCACAATTCTTAAGGTGTATAGGATTGCCAGGAGTAAGCAGTCGATTAAAGCTAAGCGTTTTAGACCCCATGAGTATGCACACGTCAGTCCAAAATAAACTAATAGCCATTGTAGGAAATTTGCACCAACATAGCTTGTAATTAGCAGGCTTAAGAAAAGGGTTATTGGGGCAAGTACTATGCCCTTCCAAATCGGCGCGACTCCAGAGGCAAAGGGGCGAAATTTTTTCCGAGGATGTTTTCGGTCGCTTTCCAAATCCAATAAATCGTTTGCAATGTATACCGATGAAGCGCATAAGCTAAAAGATAAAAACGCAAGCAGAAGCTGAGTGCCAATTTCTCCTGAAATGAGTTCGTGGGCGGCTAAAACTGGCACGAATATAAGGATATTTTTAATCCATTGATGAAGTCGAAAGACTTTTATCCAAGTTCTAACGGTATTTTTTTCTTTGGGAAAAACATGCTGGACCTCTGTGAGTAAGCCTGCTTTTCGGGGCAAATCATTTGACCCATTAACTACAACTGCACGCCTAGATTTTTTCCAAACAGCTAAATCTGCCGACGAATTGCCAACGTAGTCAAAGCCATTCTCTCCATAAGCTTTAGCCAACGCACAAGCTTTACTTCTCCCGGCTAAATTAATTCGTCCATTACTAGCTATAGTGGCATCAAAAAAACCTAGATGGGTTGCGATTGCGCTGGCGATTGATTCGTCAGTTGCGGTGCAAAGTACTAATTTTCTACCCAATTCTTTCTGTGATTTAAGCCAATTAATTAAACAAAGGTTATAGGGTAGTAGAGCAACATTAATATCCACATAGCTAAATATTTTTTTTTAAATTTGGCCTTTCCTTGTAGTAGCCAAAATGGGATGAGGGCTAATAAATATGGCTTATGTCGAATAACTTTTAATAATGCTTCATGCAAAGTATCGGAATGAATTAACGTACCATCTAAATCCACTATTAATGGTTGAGTAATTATCAAAATTTATTAGCGCCTATTTAACACTTCAATTAAAAATAATTTGAAGTTTGTAGAAGTATTTATTTATATTTTATATGATTTATGAGGTTTTTTGTCTTTAAAGGCCTGTTCCTCCAGCATAGCGCATTGCTGTGTCCGGCTTTGTCCATCTTCCTCGCTTCATTAGGGTTGGCAGGCTTGCTCCAGAATTAATGAGATCTTGGGCCGCACCTACTCTAGTGGAGTGCCCGCTAATATTTTTAACTTGATCCTTAGGTATTTTTGCTAATATCGCCATTCTTTTATAGATGCGATTTATTTGTCCGGGACTTAAAGATTCAGATTTATGCCTATTATTTTTGATGCCCCTAAATATAAATCCTTCACTAATGTTGGCGCCATCAATCCAATCTTTAAGCGATGCTTGTGCCTTGGCGCTAATTCTAATTACTTTCCCAATTGCTTCTTGATCGGTTTTGCTTCTCCTTAGGCGAATTTGAGTGGGGAAATTTCTATCGTCACTTACTATATCTTCCATTCTTAGTGAGACCAGCTCGGTGCGTCTGCACAACGAAATGTATGCAAGGTGTAATAGCGCCCTATCCCTTAAGCCTCGTAAGTCATTTTTGGTTGTTGAAATCATTTTTTCAAGAACATCTTCGGTTATTCCATATGCTTGTTTGCTGGCTCGCCCAAGAGTGCGGTGCATTCTTCGCATTTCAATAGCAACATCTGGGTGCTGGGTTGGGTCATTGAATTGATTGAGTTTATGAATACTAGAGATGGCTGCTATAGCAATTCGGATGCTTGCAGATTTCAGCCTGCTTTTTGAGAGCAGTGCTATGTAAGTTGCAATATCTTTAGAATTGGCTGGAATAGAGCTCGCTTGTATGCTTTCACAAAACTCAATAAATCGTTCAAAGTTGGCTTTATATGCGCGAATTGTTGAAGGTGAATATGCGCCATCTATCCTCCGCATGGTTTCTGTTAACAGTTCTTTTGCTGTAGTATTCATATCAATATTAACCTCCATAAAAGACACTAATAGTGTCACATAAGAATTTAATAATGTCAATAATTACTTCCGATCAAGTACGTGCTGCAAAAGCCTTTTTGCGATGGTCGGGAGAAGATTTGGCTCAAAAATCGGGTGTTAGCCTCTCCTCTATACGAAGGGTTGAGTCTGCCGAAGGAATTCCAGAGGGGCAAAACCTGAAGACTTTGCTTTCAATTAAGGTGGCGCTTGAGGCAGGCGGTATTGAATTTGTCGGCACCCCAGACGATCGACCAGGCGTTCGCTTAGTTAATGCTGAGAAATAATTATGACTTTGCTGCCTAAATCGCGTCGTTCAGGTGGCCCAAAGACAGATCAAGGAAAACTAACATCTTCCAAAAATGCCCTAAAGACCGGTGTTTACTCAAAGCAAGAAATCCTCCCATTTGAAAGCGAGCAGGATTTTGATGGGCTCAAACAATTATTTATTCAAGATTTCAAGCCAAATGGGGTTACTGAGCTTTCTCTAGTTCATGAGCTCACAGTTCTTGCCTGGAAAAAAACTCCGATTAGAGAAGATCGAAAACAATTTTTTGCATGGCTTGCTTCAGGCAGTAGAGACGCCAGAGGAGTTTTATGCCGCCGGCTTTCCAAGGCGAGATCAAATCGATTGGCTCCTAAGGGATTTATCTATTTTTACTCATGAATTTATTTCTAAACATCGCGAGGAATTGGAATTGGCAAAAAGTATTCGCAAGCCTGAGGTTTTGGCTGAATTTCTGAAAACTGCACAAGAAAAACATTTCGAGTTTTACGAGCGACTTAAAGAGACGATTCGAAATCCCCCAAGAAAAGAGGGTGATGGTGTTCGATATATTGTGATCCATAACGGTTTGCCGGGATATCGCGAGGATGCTGAGAAAGTTACAGTCTCGGCGGTCGATAAAATCTTAAACTCTATTATTGAGCAATCCGAGGCTGTTCTATATATTGCTGAGCATTTAGAAAAGCTGATGCAATTGAAAGATTTGATTCGGGACCGACGTTTAAAAAATTTCATGGAAACATCGGGAGTTGCCAGGCCTTATCAAGAACTATCGCGTTCTTTCTTTAAAGTGTTGGCGGAGTTGCGTAAGCAACAAGAATGGCGTTATCAGAAGGGCTTAATTGAGGTTGCTACTAAAGCCTCAACTTTGCCGGTATCAAAAACGCGTAAAAAGTAACTTTTTACAAAACGGACTAATTCTCAATTGGAGGGGTGGGGAGTGGGGTAAGAACGCTAATACCTCTTATCAGTCCTAATAGATTACGGCACCAAACTCAAAAATAGATACTCAAAGAAGATAATTAAGTGCACAACGCCTTGTAATAGGGTAGTTCTACCGATAGCCAGTGTTAAGGCGCCAATAAAGAATGTTAGATACATCAAAGTCATATTCAGGTCGCTGATACCCAGGCTCAATGGAAGATTGAAGTAAATTGCAATGGCTGCAATAGTGGGGATTGAGAGCCCAATACTAGCAAGTGCAGACCCCAGGGCTAAGTTCAAGCTACTTTGTAAGCGATTGGCTTTGGCTGCCCTGACTGCTGCAAAACCTTCGGGCAAAAGGACCAGCATTGCAATTGCAATACCAACAATCGTTTTGGGTGCTCCAGCAGCCTTAACCCCAGCCTCAATGGCGGGGCTGAGCAATTCTGCTAATCCCACCACCACAATGAGAGAGGCAATTAGTAGCACTACGCTTACAGTAGTTTTGACGTTGCTTGGCTTGGGTGCATGAAAATTAATATCGTTTTTCTTATCCTCCACCTTCGGCAAGTAGTAGTCACGGTGGCTGACTGTTTGGAAGAATAAAAAAGCAGCATAGAGAGCAAAGGAGGCTATGCCTGCAAAGGCAAGCTGGCTTTTAGTGAAGTCTGGGCCTGGGGTGCTGGTAGTCACGATTGGCATTACTAAAATAAATGTAGCGAGCGCTGTCAAAACTGCTAATGCAGAGTTGGTGCCTTCATTGCGAAAGCTCATTTCATGATGGTGCAGGCCGCCAATAAAAATACATAAGCCAATAACACCATTGAGAACGATCATCACTGTTGCAAATACGGCATCGCGTGCGATGAATTCAGAACCCTCGTGCCCAGTTAGCATCATAGAGATAATCAGCGATACTTCAATAATGGTGACGCTAATCGCCAATACTAGGGCGCCATAGGGTTCACCTGTCTTATGAGCAATCACCTCTGCATGATGTACGGCTGAGAGTACCCCGCCAATGAGCAGGACGGCCATTAGGGCTATAAACCAAGTTTGAGAAGCCAGAGAGTGAAGAAGTTCCATGAATTAGCCTTATCGAATTAATTAAAATTCACAATTACAAAATAAGAGTTAAGCTTACAGATAAATCTGGGTTAAAAGTGATTCATCTAGTAAAACCGCTAATAGTTAGAGTTTAAAAGTAATTTATGAAAGCAATCATTCTTTTTGGTCATGGCGCTAGAGATATCCGTTGGCGCGAGCCCTTTGATCGACTTGCTAGTCTATGGCGTGCCCAGCATGCCGACACTCCGGTAGAACTCGCTTTCTTGGAAATGATGCAACCATCACTAGAAGAGGCTGTGACTTCATTGGTTAGTGGAGGCGCCACTCAAATTACTATAGTGCCCATCTTTTTTGGCCAGGGTGGGCATTTACGTAATGACTTTCCTGTATTGCTAGATGCTTGTCGGGAAAAATTTCCGAGGGTTAATTTAAGCGCGACGCCTGCCGTTGGCGAGGACTTGAGTGTCTTGCAAGCTATTGTTGATTTCGGAGCTAGAGCCCTCTAAATTTTCTTTAGAGCCTGTGGCATTACTATTTGTATTTCTTAGAGCTTCACCAACCATAATCAATGCTGGTGAATGACTATCAAACCAATCATTCGCTTTGCCAAGCGCTAATTCACCAAGAGTGCTAGACCACAGGCGCTCACGAGTGGTAGATACTGCCTCCAAAATTTGCACTGGTGTACTAGCAGTTTGATTGGGACTTTGCTCAATGAGTTGCGTTGCAATTTTGGCAGCATCTTTACGCCCCATGTAATAAACCAAGGTATCTGCGTTTGGGTATGTGATGGGTTGTAGGGTTTTATCTTGATTTAAAAGCGAGTGATCGGTGCCTTGAGCTAAGGTAATAAAGGCAACACTTCTGCTGATGCCTCGTAAAGTAAGTGACTGCTGCAAGCTTGCTGCACCAGCTAGGGCTGCAGTAATGCCAGGGACCACCTCAACAATAACGCCTGCCTCCTTGAGGGCGGTGATTTCTTCATCAGCCCTACCAAAGAGCATGGGATCACCACCCTTTAGACGCACGATGATTTTGTACTTTTGAGCGGCATCTACTAAGCGTTTATTAATAAACTGCTGCGCAGAAGAGAGCTTGCCACAGCGTTTACCGACTGCTACTTGCTCTGCCTGAGGACAAAGAGCCATCACCTCAGGATCAACAAGTGCGTCATAGAAAACAATATCAGCTTGTGCCAATAGTTTTGCTCCCCGCACAGTAATCAGATCTGCTGCACCAGGTCCCGCACCGACTAGATACACTTTTCCCAATTCGCCAGAAGCGCTTTGGTTTAAGGTGTTGCTCAGTTCTTTGCTCATGTTTGGATGAATCGTTTTTCTATAATCTTAGTTAGATGCTTAGTTCGCTTAAAGTTGCGCGCTTATCACGCCAGCTATTCTGAGTCGTCACTGAGAACAAATCAAATTGCTTGAGAGCAACATCCGTCTTTTGGTCTGGGCGTAATGCAAAACTATCAAAACCAACGCGGGCACCTTGTAAGAGTTGATCAATCAGCACATCACCAATTGCACGAACTTCACCAGTCCACTGAAAGCGATCACGCAGAAGTGCAGCGGTACTAAAGCTTCTACCATCTCTAAAAATCGGGAAGTATGCTGCTACTAGCGGCCATACCTTTTTGCCTTCTTCAATCAGCTCAGCATGCTTCAAGATATCGTCATCAGCAGCAAACCACACGCCAATATGACCTGCTTTTGTTTTGCTCTGAATGTCGGATTCTTGGTGATGTTGTACCCACCAAGCAAAAGGCACCAAAACATTCTGCTTGCCGTGCTCTAAATCAGGAAGGCCGCCTTCATCCTGGCTACCATTCCAGATAAGCCATTCATTAGGAGCTAAGTTAGGTTTGCCACCTTTAGGAAAATGCAAAATCTGATCATGTGCAGCAATTACAGTGCTATTACTTAGATTAGCTTGGCTCATGAAGCATCTCCCGCAACTTCTGCCTTCTCTTTCTTCTTGGCATTCTTGTAGGCAGCTTCTTTGAATGGGGTCACCCCAATTCTGCGATAGGCATCTATGAAAGACTCATCTTCGCTGCGATGATTTACATAAGTGTTGATCATATTAGTGATGACGTCTGGGATTTCATCTGCGTAAAAAGATGGCCCGATGACTTTACCGATTGCAGCATCGTTCCCTTGTTCGCCCCCAAGGGTAATTTGATACCACTCCTCACCGTCTTTATCGACGCCTAAAACGCCAATATTGCCAACGTGATGGTGCCCACAAGAGTTAATACAGCCCGAAATGTTGAGGGAGATATCACCTAAATCAAATAAGTAATCGAGATCATCAAAGCGCTCCTGAATGGCTTTAGCAATCGGTAGAGACTTGGCATTGGCTAAAGAGCAGAAGTCACCGCCAGGGCAGGCAATGATGTCAGTTAGTAGACCAACGTTCGGTAGAGCCACTTTTTGCTTCTTGGCTTCTTGCCAGAGCTCATACAGTTTGGATTGCTCTACATCAGCCAGGACTAAGTTCTGTTCATGCGTCGCGCGTAGTTCACCAAAACTATATTGATCTGCTAAATCAGCGATTGCCAACATTTGTGCAGTGGTGGCGTCACCAGGTGCTACTGAGCCATGTGGCTTAAGCGACAAAATCACGCTCGCATAACCAGGCACCTGATGCGGTTTCACATTACGCTCTAGCCATCTTGCGAAAGACGCTCTTTCTGCTTCGCTCGCTGTATTGATCACTTGTTGATCGGATAGCTTTGCTAGAGACAGATATGCAGGTTTGGTGAAATGCTTAGCAACACGATCCCACTCTGCCTGGGTAAAGTTGACATCGCTATCTTTATTAAATAGCCATTCACCTTCAACTTGGCGGGCAAATTCTTCTGGGCTTAAGGCTTTCACTAAGATCTTGATGCGAGCCTTGTAAAGATTGTCTCTGCGGCCAAAGCGGTTGTATACGCGCAATAGGGCAGTGAGGTAGCTCGGCAATAGCTGCCATGGCAATCCAGTCTTAATGAGTGAACCTAAGATTGGTGTGCGACCCATGCCGCCACCAGCATAGATGTCAGCAATGAGTTCGCCATTTGTATTTTTCTTCAATTCAATGCCAACATCATGGCAAAGGAGGATCGTGCGGTCTTCTTTAGCGCCATTAATCGCAAACTTAAATTTGCGTGGCAAGTGAGCAAACTCAGGATGCAGTGTTGACCATTGGCGTAACAACTCACATACAGGGCGTGGGTCTACATACTCATCACCAGCAACGCCAGCAAAGGCATCGCTTGTAATATTGCGTATACAGTTTCCTGAAGTTTGAATCGCATGCATTTCTACTTTGGCAAGCTCAGCCAAAATATCGGGTGTATCTTCTAATGTGACCCAGTTGTACTGGATATTTTGACGAGTAGTGAAATGACCATAACCGCGGTCATACTTCTCAGCAATCAAGGCCATCGTGCGCAATTGTTTGGAATTAAATAAGCCATATGGAATTGCAACGCGCAGCATGTATGCATGACGCTGGTGATAGAGGCCATTCTGTAATCGTAGGGGGCGAAACTCTTCTTCAGCAAGGCTGCCATCAAGACGTCTAGCTACCTGGTCTCGAAATTGTGCAACCCGTTGATTTACAAGGGTTTGATCAATGTGGTCGTATTTGTACATAGCCCACGATTGTCAGGGTTATTCAATATTCTTTCAAATACTTAAAAATCCATTCTATATAACCCATAGCTATATAGATGTGAGAAAACCCTAAGCTATTAAAAGTCTGCTTCAATAGGTTCGGAAGAATCAAAACAGAGGGCAACCAAAGCCCCAAAAACCCAAAAAATGGAGACAAGATGAAGAAATTACAGGCTATTGGCCTTGCGCTGACCCTAGGCGCTGGCTTATTGAGCAGCACAACTTTGCTTGCTGCCGATTATTCAAAGGCACCCTTGCCATTGAGTAGCACTCCCGGTAAAGGTTTCAGTCCAGACGGCCTGAAGAAAATCGACACTTTCTTTGCAGATCAGATTGCTAACAATCAATTGCCAGGAGCAGTTTTGGCTGTCGCTAAAAATGGCAAGTTAGTTATTTTCAAGCCCTATGGTTATGCAGATAAGACAATTAACAAGCCAATGACTACGGACGCTATATTTAATTTGGCATCCATGACAAAAGTGATGGCGACTGTTGGCGGCCTTACATTTTATGAAGAGGGCAAGTTGCCGCTCAATGCTCCCATTTCCAATTGGCTCCCCCAATTTAAAGAGATGAAAGTAGGCAAGGTGGATGCGGATGGCAACCTCACAACCGTGCCAGCAAAAAATCCGATAACCGTACAAGATCTCATGCGTCATACCAACGGCTTAACGTATGGTGGTCGTGGTACAACGCCAGTACATAAATTATTCCCAGCAGGCTCTGCTCCAGCGGCAGTGCAATATACATCTTCAGAATTTATTGATAAGTTAGCTAGCAATCCATTGCTATATGAGCCAGGTACCGCCTGGGATTATGGCTTTGGTATTGATGTGCTGGGCATCATTGAAGAAAAAATTTCAGGGAAGTCTTTAGGCGGCGTACTACAAGAGCGCATTTGGAATAAGGTGGGCATGCCCAATACTACTTTTCAGGTGGCAGAAAAAGATCGGGCTCGTTTAGCTCAGCCATTACCAATTGATCCGCTCACTGGCAAGCCCCAGAAAGTAGAGATTCTGAATCAAACAGTAAAGTTTGATTGTGGTGGTTCATGTGCGTTCTCAACTGCGGGTGACTATGTTCGTTTTGGTCAAATGCTGCTCAACGGCGGTAGCTTAGATGGCAAGAGAGTCCTCGGCCCTCAAACTGTGGCATTCATGACCTCGAATCATTTGAATAAAGATATTAAAAACAATGTGGGCGGTACTGAGCCAGGTCGTGTTGGCTATGGCTTTGGCCTAGGCGTAGCAGTACGCATGGAGCGCGGTCTCTCAGCGATTAACGGCAATATTGGAGACTTCACTTGGAATGGCGCCAATGGAACTATTTTCTGGGTAGACCCAAAAGAGCAAATGGTTGTGGTGATGATGGCCGTAGCACCCGGGGAGATTCGTAAAGTGCATCGTGAGGAACTTAATGCAGTGATTTATGGAGCGCTAGAAAAGTAACAAAAATGCATTAAATAAAAACATGCCACTCTAATACAGTGGTTTTTCTGTTCTTTAAAATAAGCGCAGCCACTAAAAATGGTTGCGCTTATTTTTTTACCCAATTCATTTGTTCCTGGAGATCGACATGACATAACTTATTAACAAGCATTTAAGGAATCTGTTATGTCACGCACAGTGAGACGTAAAAATCAAAAGCATGAATATGCATGGGTTTTAAAAGATTGGCATTTATTCATTCATGGGGGTCCAAGTGTTCGTCATGACCAACATTCGCTATTGGGTAAAAAAGTAATCGCACTATTTCATTCTGATAAAGAAGTCACTATGAGGAGTAGCGCACCGCGCTGGTATCGCAAGGTATTTGATCGGCGTCGACGCACCAGAAATGACAGGATGATGAGGCAATGGCTTGTGGATCGGGAATTTGATCCCGTTTTTGAGGCTAGCCATAAG
This sequence comes from Polynucleobacter sp. QLW-P1DATA-2, assembly GCF_001870365.1. Lineage (NCBI taxonomy): Bacteria > Pseudomonadati > Pseudomonadota > Betaproteobacteria > Burkholderiales > Burkholderiaceae > Polynucleobacter > Polynucleobacter sp. QLW-P1DATA-2. Next base: position 841,411 of record NZ_LZMQ01000003.1, read on the forward strand.
CATGATGCCAACTGGTCATGGTGGTGAGTAGATATTTCATTATCTTTTTTATAAAATGTTTCTTATTATATACAAATAATATAAATTGTATATAATAAGAAACATTATGAGAGAAAAGATTAATCTACCCCAGGCCCATGATGTACCTTTATTGGCTCGTTTAGGTGCCCAAATTACGGCTAGAAGAAAGGTTTTGAAGGTTCGTGCCCAGGTTTGTGCTCAAGTCGCGGGTATTTCAAGGGTGACATTACATCGCATTGAAAAAGGAGAGCCCACAGTAAGCATTGGAGCTTATTTGCAGGTATGCGAAGCATTGGGTTTGCATTTGACTCTATTACCAATGGCTGGCGAAAAGGCAGATATCAATTTGCACGATCCCGAAATGCCCCATATCCGCATTAAAGAATACCCCCAATTAAAGGCTTTATCTTGGCAACTGAAGGATGACGAGTATTTAACGGATGCAGCAGCTATGTCTATTTATGAGAGAAACAAACGCTTTTTAGATTTCAGTCATCTTGAAGAGCGCGAGAGAGCATTGATGCAAAGATTGATAGATACAAGAGGAATGGAGCAAATACTTGTTTAGACGAAAACATCACCAAGCTATTGGAAATATTCTTCAGCAGTTGAATGGCGACCTATTGAGAGAGCATCGTTGTTACTTTGGCGGAGGAACTGCCATAGCGCTGATGAAGGATGAATATCGAGAGTCTGTTGATATCGATTTCCTGATTTCTGATAAAGAGCATTACCGTGAATTACGCAGTTTATTAACGGATACGGCGGGTATTTATTCAATTGCTAAAAAGGGCGCTAAATTGGTTTTAGCTCGGGATATTAAGGCGGATCAGTATGGTATCCGTACAATGATCCAGTCGGGCGATGTAGTTGTCAAATTTGAAATTGTCTTAGAAGGTCGCATCGTATTTGATGGGCCGGGTCCGAGCAATTTCGTTGAAAATATTGCCACGTTAACCAAGCTTGATTTGTTAACAAGTAAATTGCTGGCTAATTCCGATCGTTGGAATGATGCTGCAATTTATAACAGAGATATTATCGACTACGTAATGTTAGCCCCAAGCAAAATTGAATTAAATGCTTCATTAAAAAAAGCCCATCTAGCCTACGGTAACAGTATTCACCGGGATTTACAAAAAGCTAGTAATAAATTATTGGCTCATGATGGGTGGTTGGAGGAGTGTATGAAGATGCTAAAAATTGACATTCCAAAGGCACTTTTATGGCAAAAGCTAAATGATTTAATGCGTGACCACACAACTAATGAAAAGTTATATAGCCTTAAAACTTAATATAGCAAACGATGATGAAGTAAAAAAATTAATGGATCAAAAGTTAAAAAACATCGACCATACCCTAGCGTACTTGAAAGATAAATAAAGTACTACTTTGCTATCTTCTTGTAGAGCCAATGGAATTCTTTAAGACTTTGGAGAAAATGATCTTCAACTATTTGTTTATTAAAATTAGCCCCTGAGATTTTTTGATAAAGCATCTCATCCCGTTTGGTCGGGCTGATATTTGGAGGTCGATTGGGGATCTTTTTCTCTGCCATATTTGCTGGATTGTCTTAGAGATTAAACTCCCGATAGTGCCTATAGAGATTGGCAATCGATGCAAATCCCAAAGTCACAATGAGCACTGCAAACAAGTACTCAGTAGTAAGGTAGTTGAAGACTTTGAGCTGTATAAGAACGGCTGCGGCAATAAAGATGCCAGTAGATCCAAATGCCACTAGTTTGAAGTTGGGTATGAATGCACCCAAGGTAATGGCAATAAACACCAAGTAGAGAGCAGATACCAATTGATCTGCAGTCACAAAAATAGAATTCGTTAATTCAGGGTTTGTGAATTTACCCAAAATAGCAATCGCTAGAATGCTAGCCAGTATGGCAAAGTTCAGCTTTGCATTAGTCAGAATCGCTTTGAATTGATCGTTCATATTGCTTAAGTTAACGCAGCGCCATTACCATTAAAGACTAGGCTCATTCCTAGCCAGAGAAGAATAAAAGCAACTAATACAGTAAAGCCAATTTTCTTAAGAAAGAATTCAAGAGTATCCATATAGGCTTCATCATTGCGACCAAACCATTGGTTAAAACGTTTCCAAACTAGGCGGCCAACTACCAGTGGCAGCAGCATCGCAACAATGCCCAAAATGACAGTAAGGGTGGTGTCCATATAAACCTATTCTTTTCACTTAATTTTGTTCAGCATGAAACGCTGGGAAGTCATACAGAATACAAGGGTTATCTACCAAGATGGATTTTCTTAAAGCCAGGTCTGTAACCCAGTCTCCATAAAGGTCGCATAGATCTGCATCATGAGGCATTTTCTTCTTGACCATCACATGTGGCCAATCACTTCCCCAAATCAGTTGCTTGGGATTTGCCCTAATCACTGCATCATTGAATGGGCGCATATCAGAGTAGGGAAGATCACCATCGCAAATACGATAAGGCCCCGTCATCTTGACCCAAGCCTGCTGATTTTTGAGTAAATCTAATAAACCCTGAAATCCCTCATCATGGGTCCCATGTTTTGCATGGCTATAACCAAAATGTCCAAATACTAAATCTACAGGAAAGTTTTCAAAGACCTTGGCAAGGTTAGGATACTCATTGACATGCATCAGAAGCTCAAGATGCCACCCGAATGGTTTGATACGTTCGGCTAATGATTTGAGATTCTGTATCGGCAATCCAGCAGACTTATCGGCTACATCGACGATATTGCAACGAATGCCGCGCACTCCAGCGGCATGCAATTGCTCTAATTCTTGATCTCGAATATCGTTCACATTATTGGAAACAACTGCAACACCCCGAAATTTCTGGGGGTGTGCTCTCAATGCCGCAAGCATGGCTCGGTTATCGATTCCATAAACGCTTGGCTGAACGAGGACCGCTCTATCAATGCCTAACATGCCCTGTAGAGATTGATAGCTCTCTAATGTGGCGTCTGGCGGAGTGTAGATACGCTCCTTTGCGTACGGGAACTGGGATGCTGGTCCACAAACGTGTGCATGACAGTCAACAGCCCCAGCCGGAAATTCAATCTTGGGTGATCGAATCTCTGGATCTGGTGCTTGGCACAATGGTGCGTGAGTGTGAGAAGTCAAAGCTGAATTGATCGTATTCGTTATTGCGGTTCGATATTGGCATCTTTGGCAATCTTTTGATACTTTGCCATTTCTTCGCGAACAAATTTACTAAATTCTGTTGGACTCATAGGGGTAGCTTTGATTCCTTTGCTGTCATATGCATTCTTGACTTCAGGATCTTGCATTGATTGATTGATATCGGCATTGATCTTTTTCACAACAGCAGCAGGTGTGCCAGTTGGTGCCCAGACGCCAAACCACAATGCGATCTCAAAATTAGAATAGCCTTGTTCAGCAATACTAGGGATATCAGGCACGGCAGCATTGCGGGTTTTGCTGGTTACACCAAGAGCGCGTAACTTACCGCCCTTAAGTTGACCGATTGCAGTATCGAGTGGTGCCATGTAGAAAGCGGTGCGGCCAGACATCGTATCCTGAATCGCTTCAGGAGATCCTTTATACGGTACGTGAATCAATTTCACACCCATCATTTGATTGAAGTATTCGGCAGCCAAGTGAGTGGAGCTACCAACACCTGCAGAGGCAAAGGTAATTTCACCAGGCTTGGATTTGGCTGCAATCACTAAATCACGAATGGTTTGATATGGGCCATCAGCAGCGGTAATCATGACGTAAGGAGTTTGCCCAAGAATGGCGACATCAATCAAACTCTTAAGCGGGTCGTAAGGCAGCTTTTTATAAATTGCTGGGTTGGCTGCATAGGATGCCGATTGCACTAATAAGGTATAGCCATCAGGATCAGAGTTCACCACAACACCTGTCCCAATAAGTCCGCCTGCACCGGGACGGTTCTCAACAATGACGGGTTGTTTCCAGGTTTCGGTAAGGCTTTTAGCTACCACGCGGCCAGCAATATCTGCGCCCGAGCCAGTAGTCAAGGGCACAATCATTTTGACTGTACGGTTAGGGTAGCTTTGGGCGAGCGCCAGGCTGGTTCCAAGTGCGAGGCTCAGAATGAGAATGAGCTTTTTCTGAATAAACGATCTAAACATCTTGTCTCCTATGCTTTTATAAGCGTTTTATAGTTTTGTCTTTATACCTTCTTAGGTATTTCATTGGATAATCTACCATGGTCTCGGCAATATATAAATAGAGATAAACAGAGGCCATCAGATATTAAAAAGGTAGAGACAAATGACTCAATTGCAAGACACCCAAACCGTTAACGTCAATGGCGTTGATATTGCTTATCGATTTGATGGTCCCGAAGATGGACCGGTGCTTTTAGTGGCAAATAGTCTGATGGCGAATGGCAGTATGTGGGATTGGAATATGCCTGCATTTACAGATCGTTATCGCGTACTACGTTACGACAAACGCGGGCATGGAAAGTCTGGTGTTGCGCCTGGCCCATACACCATCGCACAACTGGCTGACGATGCTGCTGGTTTACTAGACGCCTTAAAGATTGAGAAAGCCCATTTTATGGGGCTCTCTATTGGCGGCATGATTGGCCAACAATTAGGCGCTCGTTACCCTGAGCGCATTCTTTCACTATCACTTTGTAATACCGCAAGCGAAATGCCGCCACGCAGCTTGTGGGAAGATCGTTTTCAAACTGCGCGCACTCAAGGTCTTACAGGCTTGGTGGATGGAACTATTAACCGCTGGTTCACTGCTCCATTTATCGAGCGAGCTCCACAAGATATTGAAAAGGTTCGTCAAATGATTTTGGCAACCAATGTCGATGGATATATTGCTTGTGGCAGCGCAGTGCGCGATATGGCGCAAAGCACCATGCTTCTCAAGATTAAAGCGCCTACCCTAGTGTTATCTGGTCGTCATGATCCAGCTTGCACAGTAGATCAAGGCATTGTGCTCAATCGCCTGATTGATGGATCGAGAATGGTTATTATTGAAGATGCAGCCCATTTATCGAATATCGAGCAGCCCGCTAGATTCAATAAAGCGGTGCGAGAGTTTATCGATTCAGTAGATGATCGTCTGTAAGGTTTGTATGAAGGTGTATTTCTAAATAAGCACTAATAACAAAGAGGGGTTTTATATGACCGATTTATCTGTAGATCAAATTAAAGCAATCCGCGCCAATGTATTGGGTGCAGCGGCAAAAGTTCCTGGAGCGCTAATTGGGCTAGGCATTTTGTTCATCATCCTTGGCATGATTGGCGTTGCTGGTCAGGTTCTTTTCTCCTTGGTATCTGTTAACGTGCTTGGCATTTTCTTGTTTGCTGGCGGAGTACTTCAAGGTATACATGCATTCAAATCTGCTGGCTGGAAAAGTGTCAGCGTTCAGCTCATCTTTGCTGTTTTGTATATTGGTGCCGCTATTTATGTTTGGGCCTTCCCAATCCCAGCACTAGAGGCAATCACCTTGTGGCTCGCTGCGATCTTCTTCATCACCGGCTTCTTGCGCTTAATCTCTGCATTTCAGCATCGTCATTTTGCAGAGTGGTTCTGGCTCGCACTATCTGCAGCGATTTCAATCTTGATGGGCGTACTCATCATGAATAACTTCCCATCCTCAAGCCTGTGGCTGCCAGGTCTCTTGATTGCCATTGAATTGCTATTGCAAGGCTGGTCATTATTGTTCTTGGGCTTTGCTGCCAAGTCACTCACGAAGTAATTTACTCATTCAATACAAAGAGCAGCGATCATGGCAATGAAAAAACAGACTTATACAAAAACTTAGCCTTGACCACTGCTCAGCGTATGAAGAACGCGGCTAAGACTCCTAAGCCTGGAGCTGCTGATGCAGTAGCAAAAACCAAAAAAGAGTTAGCAGAGGCAAATCCGATGCTAGCTTCTTTGATGGGCAAGAGTAAGCCCAGATCTAAGTAGTGCATTTTTAATCAATGTATGTGCAAGATATTGGGGTTTAGTCGGCATACCGTTGCCCTCTACTTCATTAGTCACACAGTAGTCAGTTGGGCGCAAATTGCGCCACCTCCAAACTACGATCAAAAGTTAAACGATATGGTGGTGAATGCCACCCGTTCAGGAACACCCTTGGACGAGATGTCACTTAACACCACCATTCTGACAAAAGATGTATTGGAGTCTTCTCCTGACCAAACCATTGATCAGGTCCTCAAGAATGTGCCTGGCGTCTTTTTGAATGATGTCCCTTATTACCAAAAAGACCCGACAGGCCAAAGCATCAACGTGCGCGGCTTAGGTTATGGTCGCACCCTAGTATTGATTGACGGTCTTCCGGCAAACGATGCTTTTTATGGAACGGTGCAGTGGAATCTAGTACCCATGTCTTCGATTGAGTCTGTCGAGTTTGTGCGTGGTGGCGTATCAAGCCTGTATGGGAACTACGGCATGGGCGGCGTGATTAACATTAATACCAAGACGCCTAAAAATAGCTCGCAAGATGTTTCTGCGAGCATTGGATCATTTGGCACGGGTAATATCGCCGCTTCAAAAGATTTAATTGTTTCTGATGCCATGCAGATGCGACTTTCTGCAGATTACTTCTCCAGCGAAGGTTTCCAGAACTACGCCACGATTTCTCCGGGGTCACCTAGCAATATTAAAAACGGTATGGGTACAGATGCGGTTAAGAATTCTAATATCCGTCTGCAAAATTATTTCAAGCCTAGCTCAGACACCAATGCCTTCTTGAGGTTGGGCTACAGCACTATGGCTGATTTAAGTAATAACTATGCCATTGCGCCTAATTTAATTCAGACAGCCGATGTAGCGGGTGGCTCAACCACGAATCTGGATATCGATAAAAAAGTTCAAGTGAATGTTTTTTATCAAAACACCAATTTTTATAAACAGACTGCTAACAACCTCACTACTGCACCCTATAAGCCTTACGTAAATGCTAATTACACAGATCCTTATTCAACGCTAGGCGCTTCCGCGCAGTACACGCATGACCTCAAGGCTGCAGGTATTGATCAATACATTATTGGGGTTGACGCCAGAAATATCTCAGCTTCAAACTTGACCAATAATTTGAGTAGTGCGGGTGCTGTGAACTCCGTTAGTTATGCGCAGGGTCAGCAAAATTTTTATGGCCTCCTCGGCCAAATTAAATCCAATGCTAGCGCCATCCCTCTCGAAACGACATTGGGTGCACGAGTCGATTCATGGAATAGTCAAACGCCAACGTCCTATAACGCAGGCGCCAATGGCGTTAATCCTGTTTACCAAAGCATCCCTAATCAAAGCAAGACTCAGTTAAGCCCATCTTTAGGTCTGGTCTATAAGGTCAATAGCGATTGGAATTTACGAAGCGCTGCCTATCAAGCCTTTCATGCGCCTAGCATGAATAACACTTTGCGCAGTTATGGCAATAATGTCAGTGGCTATTCATTGGCTAACCCTAATCTCACTCCTGAGACGATGACGGGTTATGAGGTGGGTACAGACTATCGATGGAAGAGTGGCTTTGCCCAGCTTACTGCTTTTAATAACTATATTCAGAATGCGATTACCAGCTACAAAATTACAAGTGCCAACTGGGCCCTTGCAAACAGTCTTTGCACTTCTTCGGGGATTTCAGGTTGCGTTCAAAATGCCGGGGGTGGCTACACCAACGTGAGTTACTACACCAACCAACAAAACCTCTTAAGTCGCGGTATTGAATTGCAATATCACCAGGATGTAAATGCGCATTGGGCATTGGATGGGGGCTATAGCTATACCAATACCATCCTGACCTGGAGTGCAACAACTGATCCCATTAATACTCAGGTTGGCGGCGTTCCTAAAAATATGGCTAATGCCGGTGTTAGCTATTTTCCTATTCCAGAGGCGAGCTTGACGACTACGGTTCGTTATGTCGGTAATTCTTGGATGGCAACAGGATCGCTACCAGTGCCTGCATATGCCGTGCTTGGATTAAAGGCAAATTACCAGGTAACCCCTCAAGCCTCCGTATTTGCCTCGGTAGTGAACCTATTTAATCGCCAATATGTCACTTTCAACATAGCTTCACAAGCATCCTCGTATCAGGCTGGTATGCCGCAGGCAATTACCGTGGGCGCAAGAGTCATCTTTTAGTAATTTGGTGCACTGCAGTAGTTGCTGTTTAATGTGAATGTATTCAAAATGCTTTAGGATTTAGCAAAATGTAGTTCAAAGCAGTAAAGACGTTAGTAAAAAAATAAAAGAAATCAGGAGACGTATCTATGAAATTAAAAACCATTCATTCTTTGATGTTTGCTGCAGGAATGGCAGTTGCTACTTTAGCAAGTGCTCAGGCTCCAGCGGCAGCGCCGTCTGCAGTGCCTGCTATTCCGCCAACATGGGCGCAAGGTAGAACTGCTGATGGCATGAATCCATCCTTAGCCCCAAACCCTCCTGGCATCTCTGCATTGCCTGCAGATGAAATTCCAGTAAGCAAGTTAAAAGTACCGGCAGGCTTCAAAATTGAGCTCTGGGCATCAGGTATGCCTAATGGCCGCTCAATGACAGAATCTCCAAGTGGCACAGTGTATGTGGGCACTCGCTTTACCGGTAATGTCTATGCCGTGGTAACGAAAGACGGTAAACGTGAAGTAAAAACGATTGCTAAGGGCTTGCATCGCCCTAACGGTGTGGCGTTTGCAAACGGCTCACTCTATGTTGCCGAACTGTCTCGCATTATTCGTTACGACAATATTGAGAAAAATTTAGACAATCCACCTGCGCCAGTAGTGGTGTTTGATGCACTTCCAAAAGATGAGCCGCATGGTTGGAAGTTCATGACTTTAAGTCCTGATGGTCAGTACTTGTATTTCCAAATTGGCACGCCAGCCAATATCGTGGTACCTCCATACACTCATGCTGCGATCGTGCGCTTGAATTTGAAGACTAATATTTTGGAATACGTAGCTACTGGAGTTCGCAATAGTGTCGGCATGGATTTCCAAAAAGGGACTAAGGAACTTTGGTTCACCAATAATGGTCGTGACTGGGCAGATGAAAATCTACCAAACGACACCTTGAATCGTTTATCTCGTCCAAAAGGCATGAACTTTGGCTACCCATTCTGTCATCAAGGTGACTTCTTGGATCCTGAGTTTGGTAAGGGCCGTTCATGTGATGAGTTTGATAAACCAGAAATGAAGCTAGGTGCTCACGTGGCTGCTCTGGGTATGCGTTTTTATAACGGCAATATGTTCCCAGCAGAATACAAAGGCAATATTTTCATCGCAGAACATGGTTCATGGAATAAAACTAAGAAATCCGGTTATCAAGTTGTACGCGTTGTCTTGGATGGTAAGAACAAACCAGTTAAGCTAGAACCATTCATTACTGGCTGGGTTGAAGGTGAAAACTTCTGGGGTCGTCCAGTAGATGTTCAAGTTCTCAAAGATGGATCGATGTTGGTGTCCGATGATGAGACTGGTGCAATCTTCCGCGTGTCATACGGCAAATGAAATTAATGACTAGTACTAAGGCCATCCTCGTGGTGGCCTTTTTTAATATTCCCTTTCTGTCATTCAATGCTGGTGCAGCACCACCAGATGCTGCTGCTGGCAAAGTCAAGGCACAAAGCTGTTTTGCTTGTCATGGTGAAAATGGCATTGGTATCTCCCCAGAGATCCCCAATCTTGCTGCACAACCCCCACTTTCGATTACCTATCAACTGATTCAATTTAGAGGGCAACAGCGTAATGGCGGGGCAATGGCAGCGCTTGCGGCCGGATTAAGTGATCAAGATATGCGTGATATTGCTGCTTACTATGCGGCCTTGCCACCGCCACCTGCAAAACCTGGCAATGCAGAAAAAATTGCCAAGGGTCAACAGATCTCCAGTACGCAATATTGCAATTCTTGTCATGGGGCCCAGCTGCAGGGACAAAAACACATTGCACGCTTAGCAGGTCAATCGCCAGAATATGTAATGACTCAACTGAAAAACATTCGATCTGGCACGCGCATTGATATGGATGGCACAATGGGTAGTGCAGCACGCGGCTTGAGTGATGACGATATCGAAGCTCTAGCTGCTTATGCCGCCTCCCTTAATTAACTTGCGTCAGATTCCTCTTTGCAGTCAAAAAACCATTTTCTTCTTGTCGATTTTTTAAAGACCTTTGCCTCTCTAACGATCATTCTTCATCATTTTTCGAGTTATGGTCAGATTGCTGAAGATGTTAGGCAACTTCTGCCGGGAATCATGACTTGGTTGTTTGAGTATGGTCGTTACGCTGTACAGATCTTTTTGGTAATGGGCGGCTACCTGGCCGCCCAATCCCTCACGCGCACAAGTGATCTTAAAAATCCGCGCAATGTCTTAAAGACAATCTTTAATCGCTACCTACGATTATTTGCACCTTATGTTATTGCTTTGCTCATCACAATAGCTTGTGCCTGGGTTGCGCGCTTCTGGGTGCAGGATGAATTTGTGGGCGAATCGGAAACGCTTGGCCAGTTCTTGGCACATTTATTTTTCTTGCAAGGTATCTTAGGCCTAGATTCAATCTCGGCTGGTGTTTGGTATGTTGCGATTGATTGGCAGTTGTATGCAATTCTGGCCATCATGCTTGGTATGTTTCCGGGCTATCGATCCGTTGTTTGGGTGTTGCTAGTTCTCTGTGTTGCATCTCTGCTGTATTTCAATCGTCATGGGGATTATGAAAACTATTTCATTTACTTCATGGGTGCCTACGGCTTAGGGGTGCTGGCGCAGCTTTGCAAAAACTTTCCTGATAAAGCAGTCAATCGCTTTGCTCAAATGTGGATTATTGTGATTGGCTTGGTGATTGCGGTATCAAGCTTTCATGAATTCTGGCTACGCAATATTTTGGCGTATGTCGTTACTATTGCATTGATCTTCTGGGGTGACTGGGCCTATAAAGATCAGAGGCAGGTTCATAAGCGACCTCAACATCAATCTAAAACCCACAAGTTAGTTAACGTGATTCTCTGGGGTAGTAGAAGATCGTATTGCGCTTTCTTAATTCATTTCTCATTTATCTTGCTGGCCAATACTTTGTATATTGCCTGGGGCATGAATCAGCGCCACGATGGCGTTATGGCGCTAGCCCTAATGATGATTGCTATTGCCGCTAGCTGGATGACAGCAACATATCTGTATCGCTGGGTTGAAGTGCCAGCTCGCAGAATCAAACTCTAAAGACCCATCTCTTTTAAGACGCGAAAGATTTCTCGATAAGCCTTTGGCGGTTTGTTTTGCTCTTTCTCTCTACGTGCATTCCGAATCAGAGTACGCATATTCTGAATATCCATATCGGGATACTTTTCAATCATCTTAGTAAACGTTTCGTCATTCGAAATCAGCCTGTCACGATAGCTTTCTAAGAAGTGCAATTTAGCCGTTTCTGCTTTGCTTACCCCTTGAATAGCATCAAGTCGTTTTTGGATTGCATCAAGCTCTTCTTCGTCCAAGAAGCGCATGAGCTTACCTAAGTATTGCTTGTGACGACGAATGGCTTCAAAACTTTTAATCTTGTTGGTCTCTGCAATTGCTACTTTGATCGCCTCATCCATAGGGATGGTTTTAAGGGCATCGCTACTTAAAGCCGCTAATACTTCCGCCAATTTCTGGCGCTCGGTCATTTGGCGCTTTAACTCCGATTTGCTCGGGCCTTCATCTTCCTCGGGAAGCTTGGGCGTACGATTTTTCTCATTGATATGCATATGGCTATTTTAGACGGGTATTGGGCTCTAACTATTCTTTACTCATTTTTTGCTTTAGAAGTCGTAAATCGGAACTGGAAAATAGCTGACTTCTCCCAATAATGGTTGACGGCTTTAATCTGCCTGCCTGAACGTATCTGCGCAAAGTAGGGAGGGAAATTTCTAAAAATTCCGCAGCCTCTTCTGCTGAAAAACTCGCATTTCTGAGATCTCCAAATACTTGATCATGGCTGTAGTCAGTCTCTTTAAAGGCATTTATTGCAATTAAAGAGAAAAATTTAATTCGTTCTTTTGCTGGCATTTGCTTCACTTGAGCAAACAAATCCTCTGCAGTAATAGATTGAATCATGTTTGCACCTCACTTTCTTTGCATGGTTATGAACTTTTAGTTCAATCGAATTGATCTTTTTAGCTGGGTATAAAAGTTTTCATGAGATCCAATTTGATAGAACTTAATCCAGGTAATACTCGGTTGATCAAGGCTTTGATCAAACTCATATGCCATTAAATATTCTTGTTTATTAAAGTGAAACTTATGCGCAAAAACTCCTTGAAGGTTGCCAGTTTTCTGTTGACCTATTTTGGGGTTGTTGCAGACCCTTATTACCTCATCTTCTATTGCCAACTGCAGTGGTCTCCGAGACTTTTTTACAAATTGGGCAAATGCTTTTTTATAGCTAGTTCTTATGATCTAATATTAGATCAAATATGATTCTATAACAAATCAACAAAAATACCAAAAAATACCTGATTTTTTGGATTGGTAAATAATAGGATGAACTTTTTTGTTGCAATGAAAACATGACTCAAGCAAATACTTACGACTACATCATTATTGGGGCGGGCAGTGCAGGCTGCATGTTGGCCAAGCGTTTGACCGAAAATCCTCAAAAGAGGGTTTTGCTGATTGAGGCAGGTAAGAGCGATAACTATATTTGGATTCACATTCCGGTTGGCTATCTCTATTGCATCGATAACCCAAGAGCGGATTGGCGCTTTAAAACCGTTGCTGAAAAAGGGCTGAATGGCCGCTCATTGCTATATCCCCGTGGCCGAGTGCTTGGAGGATGCTCCTCCATTAACGGCATGATCTATATGCGCGGTCAAGCGGGCGATTATGAATCTTGGGTGCAGGCCACAGGAGATGATGCTTGGTCTTGGGAGAATGCGCTCAAGCGCTACAAAGCATTTGAGGACTATCACAGCGATGCTGACCAATGGCATGGCAAGGGTGGCGAGTGGACTGTATCTAAGCAACGCCTGCGTTGGCCGATCATGGATCGGTTTAGAGATGCAGCAGTTGAGGCTGGCATTTCTGCGTCAGATGACTTTAATCGAGGCGATAACTTTGGCGTGGGTTACTTTGATGTCAGTCAACGTAAGGGCTGGAGGCTGAATACTTCAAAAGCATTTTTAAAAGAGGCGGTTAAGCGCAGCAACTTAACTGTACTTACTGAGGCAGTTGTTACTAAACTCAAAATTGATCCAATGACTAAAAACTGTCTTGGCCTTGAGTACCAGAAGAATGGGATAGCTAGTGAAGCGCGCATTAACCCAAGTGGCGAAGTGCTTCTGTGTGCTGGTGCGATTGGTAGCGTACAAATACTGGAGCGTTCAGGCGTAGGTTCTGCTGCGCATCTTCATAAACTAGGTATTCCAGTCATTGCAGACTTGCCTGGTGTTGGCGAGAACCTGCAGGACCATTTGCAATTACGCATGATCTATAAAGTCAGCGGCATTAAGACCTTAAACACCAAAGCCAATTCTTTGTTTGGCAAGATGATGATTGGTTTGGAATATCTCCTTAAGCGCTCAGGCCCCATGTCTATGGCGCCATCACAGCTCGGTGCTTTTGCTTATAGCTCGCCTGCACAAAAGAGTGCCAACTTGGAATATCACGTACAACCTTTGTCGCTTGAGCGCTTCGGTGAAGATTTGCATTCCTTTAATGCTTTCACTGCAAGCGTATGCAACTTACGCCCAACATCACGCGGAAGTGTGCACATCACTTCAACGGATCCTGAAGCGCCACCAGCAATTCACCCCAATTATTTATCGACGGATGACGATCGTAAAGTCGCAGCAGAATCTTTACGCTTGACGCGCAGTATTGTGCAAAGCCAGGCACTTAGACCTTATGCCCCGGAAGAATATAAGCCTGGTGCGCAGTATCAAAGTGATGAAGAGTTGGCTAAAGCAGCAGGCGATATTGGAACAACGATTTTTCATCCTGTAGGAACATGCAAGATGGGGCGCGCCGATGATTCGATGGCAGTGCTCGATTCAGAGTTGCGCGTGAGGGGCATTCATCATCTGCGAGTAGTGGATGCTTCTGCGATGCCAACGATTACTTCGGGCAACACTGCGGCACCAACCATGATGATTGCGCAGCGCGCAGCAGAATTGCTCACGCGTGAATAGTCCACGCAAGCCTCAGCTGAATTACCAGTTGCCAGCAAGTCATCTGCTCCTGGCTTTAGCAATCGTAGCCGTATGGGGCACCAATTTTGTAGTTGTATCAAAATCTCCTTGGCGAGCTTTCCACCATTTTTATTTGCCGCACTTCGTTATGTTTTTGCATTTCTGCCGGCTGCACTTTTGTTACCAAGGCCAAAGGTGTCTTGGATCAACCTTTGTGTTTATGGCTTGGCTGTAGGGGTAGGTCAATTCGGAGTGCTCTACTACGCGATCGATGGGTATATTTCTCCTGGTTTGGCTTCTTTGGTCATTCAGACCCAGGTATTTTTCACGATTGGTTTTGCCATGCTGTTTGCTAAAGAGCGACTGAAGCTCTATCAAGCGGTGGCAGTAGGTATCGCCATGATTGGTCTGGGAATTATTGCAGTGCATACCGATGCCACCACAACCGTTCTAGGATTGGCCCTAGTGGTATTTTGCGGCTTTTCTTGGGGTATCGCTAATACTGCCAGCCGGCGTGCAGGAGCCATCAACATGCTTTCTTATGTGGTGTGGGCTAGCGTTTATGCCATTCCACCCCTTTTTGCTATTGCCCTCATATTCGAAGGAGGGTGGGGATCCATGAGTAGCTCACTGACTTCTGCGCCTTTGAGTGCTTGGCTTGGAGTGTTTTGGCAGTCCTGGGGCAATACCCTGTTTGGCTACGGTGCCTGGGCCTGGTTGCTCTCTAAGCATCCTGCCGCCGTAGTCGCACCAGCACCATTATTAGTGCCCATATTTGGGATGGGGGCATCAGCCTTTTTCCTGGCTGAGCCATTGCCGGCGTGGAAAGTATTGGCGGCGAGTTTGGTAATCGCTGGTTTGGTGGTCAATTTATTTTGGCCAAGTCTGCGGAACCGCCTTACACGCTACTGTTGATCGCGCCTCACTGGCCCTGAGAGCTAGTGTAAAACCCTAATACAAAACCCTTTTTTTGGCCATGCATTAACAGTAAGATAACAATTCGTTATTTGTACTACCTATAAAAATTATTTATTCAATAGCACTTTTAGTCATGGAGACTTTATGAAGATTCGTCATCACATTTTTGCAGTAGCTGCTACTGCGCTGCTCGCAACTGGCGCTTACGCCGCTGATATCAAAGTAGGTGTTATTGGTCCATTCACAGGCGGCTCATCCTCAATGGGTGTAAGTATGCGTGATGGCGTGCGTTTGGCAGCTAAAGAAATTAACGCTGCCGGTGGTGTTAACGGCAATAAACTCGTTTTAGTTGAGCGTGACGACGAAGCCAAGAACGAGCGCGGCGTACAAATTACTCAGGAATTTATTAACAACGAGAAAGTAGTTGCTACTCTCGGTTATATCAACACTGGTGTTGCTTTGGCTTCACAGCGCTTTTATCAAGAAGCAAAGATCCCTGTAATTAATAACGTAGCAACGGGTTCATTGATCACTCATCAGTTCCCAAATGCTCAGGAGAACTATGTTTTCCGGACAGCAGCTGCTGACAATATTCAAGCACCGATGATTGCAAAGGAAGCAGTTGAAAAGCGTGGCCTAAAGAAGGTGGCGATTTTGGCTGACTCAACAAACTACGGTCAATTGGGTCGCGAGGACTTAGAGAAAGCGCTGAAGGGTTACGGCATAACCCCAGTGGCAACTGAAAAGTTCAATATTGGCGACGTCGATATGACTTCACAGTTACTGAAGGCAAAAAATGCTGGTGCAGATGTAGTATTGACTTATGCAATTGGACCTGAGTTAGCACAAATTGCCAACGGTATGGCAAAGTTAGGTTGGAAGAAGCCAATTATTGGTAGCTGGACATTGTCTATGGCTAGCTTTATTGATACTGCGGGTAAGAATGGTGATGGCGCAACAATGCCAGAAACTTTTATTCAACAACCAGCAACAACGCCTAAGCGTAAAGCTTTCGTTGATGCGTACTTAAAAGATTTCAAGCCTAAGAATGGCATCATCGCATCACCTGTTTCTGCTGCTCAAGGTTATGACTCTGTTTACCTTTTGGCTGCTGCAATCAAGCAAGCAAACAGCACTGAAGGGCCAAAGATTTTGGCGGCATTGCAAGATCTCAAGACCCCGGTTGATGGCGTTGTAATTACCTATAACAAGCCATACTCTGCAACCGACCATGAAGCAATCAAGGCAAAAGACGTTGTTATGGGCGTGGTTGAGAGCGGCCGTGTTCAGTTCTTGAATGCTGAGGATGCAACGGCTAAGAAGAAGTAATAGAAGAAGTAATTCTTGTAGTTCATGTGCAAGTCAGTACTTTTTGCACTGCAACATTTTTGAATGCAAAGCGCCGCCGTCAGAGCGGCGTTTTGCTTACAATGTCGGATTCGTCAATAAAACAGTTTTAAGTATCTTTTAGGCCAATAACAATGGACATGCTTGCACAAATCCTCTCAAGCGGTATCGCGGTGGGGATGATCTATGCGGTGATCGCTTTCGGTTTCCAGCTTACTTTTGCCACATCGGGCACATTGAACTTCGGTCAGGGTGAAGCCTTGATGTTAGGTGCACTGGTAGGTTTGACCTGCGTCGATACCTTTGGCATGAACTACTGGGCCATGATTCCCATTGTTTGTATCTTCGGCATGATCCAAGGTAGCTTTGTTGAGTTGATTGGTGTGCGTCCTGCAATCAAAATAAAGTCTGAGTTCGGCTGGATTATGTCCACAATTGCACTCGGTATTATTTTCAAGAACGTTGCTGAAAATATTTGGGGTCGTGATGCATTGCCATTCCCATCTCCTTTGCCAATGGAGCCGATGAGCTTCTTGGGCGCTAATATTTTGCCAATGGAAATATTAGTTGTGGTGGGTGCGTTGGTGATGATGTTATTGGTTGAATTCTTTAACCGTAAAACAATTTACGGTAAAGCAGTAGTTGCTACTGCAAATGATCGTGATGCTGCTGGCTTAATGGGCATCAACACCAGCATGGTGATCACCTTCTCATACGCCTTGTCCTCATTGACCGCAGCGTTTGCTGGCGTCTTGATTGCGCCTTTGACATTAACTGGCGCAACCATGGGCGGCGCCCTAGGTTTAAAGGCTTTCGCGGTTGCGATCATTGGCGGATTATCAAGCGGCCTCGGAATCATTGTGGGTGGTTTGATTCTGGGTATTGTTGAAACAGCTACTGGCTTTTATATCTCTACTGGTTACAAAGATGTTCCAGGTTTGATTTTGCTGTTGCTTGTATTGGCATACAAACCATCTGGTCTCTTCGGCAAATCTGCAATTAAGAAAGTTTAATGATGAAATTGAAGTCCTCCATTCCTCTATTAATTGCGATAGCTGGCTTATTTTGCTTGCCATTAGTTCTGCAGAATCCCTATTACATCCATTTAGCAGAAACAATTCTGATCTACACCATTCTTTTGTTTGGTTTGGATATTGTGGTCGGCTATGTAGGTCAAGTATCTTTGGGTCACGCTGCATTGTTTGGTATTGGTTCATATACTGCTGGCATCTTGTTTTTCCAGCTGGGCTGGCCAATTTGGATAACCATTCCAGCATCGATTGTTGTTACTGCCTTCTTTGGCGGGATCCTGGCATTACCAGCATTGAAAGTCGTAGGTCCTTATTTGGCGATGGTGACTTTGGCATTCGGAACGATTGCCCAAATTCTCATTAATGAAATGACTTGGTTAACTGAGGGGCCGTTGGGTATTAAGTTAACCTTGCCAGAGCTGATGGGAGCGCCAATGAACGTTACCGAATACTTCTGGTTGGTAGCGGTATTCTGCATCCTAGCCCTCATTGTCATTGACCGCTTGGTAAAATCACAAATGGGTCGTGCTTTTGAAGCTTTGCGTGATAGCCCGATTGCTTGTGACTGTATGGGCGTTTCTGTATACCGCTTTAAAGTGATTGCATTTGTCATTAGCGCAGGCTTTGCAGGCTTGGCTGGTTGCTTGTATGCCTATTCTGAGCAATACATCTCGCCCAACACCTACAACAATGAACTGGCCGTCCTCTTTTTGCTTGGCATCATCATGGGTGGACGTAAGTCACGCTTAGGTGCAGCGATTGGTGCAGCGATTATTGTTCTGTTGCCAAAACTGCTCGATGACATCAATCTATTCCGCATCGTGGCATCGATCATTGCAGTCGTGGTGGTGATTGGTGCTGCAATGGCTCTGTCCAAGAAGGTCACAACTCCAAGGCGTGTGGTAGTCCCGGTTGCTGGCGTAGTTGGCTTAGCAGTATTTTCTTTTTGGCTCAATAGTATTGCAGACTGGCGCCTAAGTATTTTTGGCTTCATGATTTTGTTGGTGGTGTACTACTTGCAAAATGGTATCGTTGGTTTTGCAAAGAGCTTCTATCAATCTATTGCGGGTAAGGCAAAAACTGTTCGTGGCGGTGATGCTGAAGTAGTGGATGACTCCATTAGCTTCATCAGCGCTGTTGGTAATCAAAATGCCGGTGCAGAACTCTTAAAGGTAGATTCTGTATTAATGCAGTTTGGTGGTTTGAAGGCCTTGAACAAAGTGGATCTCAGCATTAAGCGCGGCACCATTCATGGTTTGATCGGACCAAACGGTTCCGGTAAGAGCACGATGATGAACGTATTGACTGGTATTTATGTTCCGACAGCGGGTAACGTTTTGTATGCAGGTGAGAGCGTTGTTGGCAAAACTTCCTCTGACATCGCCTTGTCTGGTATTGCCCGTACCTTCCAGAACGTTCAGCTCTTTGGTGAAATGACTGCCATCCAAAATATTTTGGTCGGTTTGCATCACACCTTCAAATCTAATATGGTGGAAATTGCTTTGCACCTCCCACGTTACAAGCGTGAAGAAGCTGAAGCGCATGCTCGCGCTATGGCTCTGCTCAAGTTTGTTGGCTTGGATGATTTAGCAAACGAAGAGGCGCGCAATTTGCCTTACGGTAAGCAGCGCTTGCTTGAGATTGCCCGTGCATTAGCCCTTGACCCAGAATTACTCCTCTTGGATGAGCCAGCCGCTGGTTTGACTGCTCCCGATATTCAGGAACTCTTGCGCATCATTCGTAAGATTCGTGATAACGGCATTACTTTCATCCTGATTGAGCATCACATGGACGTAGTGATGTCAGTTTGCGATACCGTTTCTGTGTTGGACTTCGGTCAGAAGATTGCAGAAGGTAAGCCAGCTGAAGTTCAGGCAGACGAGAAGGTGATTCATGCCTACTTGGGCGCTTAATCACTAGAACCTATTGAATCGGTAAATACCATGTTATCTATTAAGAATCTTGAAGCAGGCTACGGTAAAGTTAAAGTCCTCCATGGCATCAATATTGATGTACCTAAGGGTCAAGTAATTACTTTGATTGGCTCTAACGGTGCCGGCAAAACCACCACAATGCGTGCTATTACCGGCATGATTAAGCCAACTGCAGGTGAAGTTACTTTAGGTGGTGAAAAAATTGATGGTTATGACTCTCATAAAATTGCTCGCCTAGGTTTGGCTCATAGTCCTGAAGGCCGTCGTGTCTTTACTACCATGTCAGTCACTGACAATTTATTGCTGGGCGCATTTCCACGCTTTACTGGTAGCCGCCCAAAGGGTGATATCAAGCATGATTTAGATAAGGCCTTAGAGATGTTCCCGCGCCTCAAAGAGCGTCGCAATCAGTTGGCTGGTACTTTGTCCGGTGGAGAACAGCAAATGTTGGCTATGGCTCGTGCCGTGATGCTGAACCCAGAGATCATTCTGTTGGATGAGCCTTCAATGGGCCTTGCGCCAATTTTGGTAGAAGAGGTTTTTAAGATTATTTCTAATCTCAAATCACAAGGTGTAACGATGCTACTGGTCGAGCAGTTTGCTGCTGCAGCTCTGAACGTGGCTGACTACGGCTATGTATTAGAGAATGGCAAGATTGCTACGCATGGTCCAGCAAGTAAGCTCAAGGATGACCCGGCAGTTAAGGCGGCATACTTGGGTGGAGCAGGTGGCCACTAAGAAATTACCTTAGTAGTTATAGAAAAAAGCCCTTAGAAATAAGGGCTTTTTCTTTAGTAGTAAGCAATACAAACTGGTTTTTCAAAAGACACGAAGGCCCTTAATAGTGAGGCTGATTGCAACAGCAAAAACCATCACTGCAAATACTTGCTGCAAACGAGGCCCACTCAGTTTTTTACTTATCATCATCCCTATGAGTAGTCCTGCTAGTGCCCCCAGAGAAAACGGGGCGGCAATCAGAAAATTCACATTACCGGATGCTGCGGAGTAGGCGACGCTTCCGCCAGATACCAAGGCTTGCACCCCTAATGAGGTGACGATAATAGATTGTGCAGATAAATTGGTATACCGTTTTAGAGCGGGAATGATGATGAAGCCACCACCGACTCCAAGCAGTCCAGATAAAAATCCTGCTAGGCCGCCCGTCATAAGAAGTGCTTTTGCGCAGGGGACATTCCAATTAAATTTACCAATAGCAGGATCTATTAAGCAAGGTGGTGCTTGCCGCAAAGAATCTGGAATTCCGAGAATAGATTGACGTGCTTTTACATATTGACTCAATGCAGAATAAAAAAGAGCGGCACTAAAAATTAATAGCAATGGGCCATTGGGAATGTGATTAGCAAGCCAAAAACCCAGAGGGGCTAATATCACCCCAAAGCTAGCCATGAAGATCGCTGCTTTATAGCGCAAGAGATTATTTTTTAGTCCCAGAAGGGCGCCCACACTTGCTGCAAGTGCAATTGCACAAAGAGCAATAGGGCTGGCATCCACCATATTCATGTGCAGGGCAAATACCAAGAGCGGTACGGACAGAATTCCGCCTCCAGCGCCAGTAAGACCCATCAATAGGCCTACTAATACGCCCAGCAATGGGCTGATGATTGAGTTATCCATTCCACTAGATTTTATAGGGGAATGAATTCTTTTATGCCTTAATTAGCGGCTGTACCACTCCCTATTCTCGAAGTCTGATGGGTTGGTGCATAAGAAAGATGGCAAAGAATAGCAAGCCAATAACCGAGTGCACATCAATCACCGTATCTCGCATCCATTCTGGGCCGTAATAGAGTAGCGCTCCAGAAATGATTAATGCACTTAAGAGGCTTAGTTGGCTAAATCCACTATGCCATTTTCGTCCTGACTTGAGACCTGCCTTAAGGTGAAAAGGCAGTATTGATCCAAGTGCCAGTGTTGCAAATATTGCAGCAATCCCATGTATTGCTAATACATTATGGTTGCCTAGCAATACTCGATTAATCTGTAGTTCATGTCCGAGGAGGTAGATGACCCCAGTAAGAGAGCAAATCATCATCCCAGAAGTGACAAACCACTTTTGCCATACCGGCATTTTCCCTAGGCGACTCATGTAGCAATCCTGATGGCCTGAGCTGAGAATTTCTTAAAGCAGGGATGATGTTGATTTTGAGATAGGGCCAGGACTTTTGTTAGAGCATCTGCATAGATACATTCTTTTGCCAATACTGAATAGGAGTCTCTTGATTGAAGAGTTGATTCTTCTTGTGATAAAGGATTAATGAGGTGACTATGTTGTTCATCTCGTTTTGCAAAATACAAACCACTGGTAGCTAGTGCTGCATTTTGCAGGGTGCCAATTTCGAGTAACTCCGAGGGCTGTCTTGGATTGCGGATATGAATAGGCCAAGAAGATTCACCAAACACTCGCAGATCTCCTCCGGCATTGACTGAACCAGAAAAGACGCCTTCAGAGATGAGTATCTTGACTGCCATATCTACTGCAAACCCTTTGGCAATACCCCCAAGATCTAAACATACTGGACGCCTAGAGATAATGAGCTCTGGCGCGAGAAAACTGATATCTTCGATGCCACCAAGATCATGGTTGCTAAAGGTGATATGGCGAGGCAGCAAACCAGCCGCCACTAGTCGGTGACCAATTCCACAATTAAACAAGCCACCAGAATGGCGATATATCTTTTTGGCAATACATAAGACTTGTGCTGTCCAAGGATGAATATCTACTGCTTTTTGGTGAGCAAGATGATTGATGCGATTCAGTTCGCTATTGGGGTTATGAAAACCCATGAGCTCTTGAATCTTTTGAATGACAGAGAACGCACGATCAATTGGTATTTGGCAATCCTCCTGATCGACCACGATTTCAACAAAAGTACCCAATAGTGGTTTACAACGCATCATCATTTGGTTTGTACTGGAATATTCTTGAGAGCCAGCTCATAAAGCACAGTTACTCGCTTAACGCCATCAGTCAAATGTTTGCATGACAAAGTCGCCCCACCAATATTCTGAATATCTTGATTGAGCTTGATGGGGTCTACTGAAGTTTTACCTACAAATTGTTTGCGCCACTGAGCCTCTGCCACCTCATAGCCATAGGACTCAAGGTATTCCAATATCTCAACGCCAGTAATGCTTCCTTTGGCATTGAGAGCGACAGCGTAAGTAATCATTTCATGCTTGCCTACGACCTCGTCGATCACGAACCAGCCGCCATTAGATGATTGCCAAATGCGATCTCCCCGAAAGGGGTGGCGAATACTAGATGCCGCCCGCATTCTTTCTTGTAGGTCATCAGTAATGATGAGGGGAGATTTACTCAATAATGCATTTGGGAACAGAATTTGCTGGGCTTGCTCGCTGGAGATATAAATCTTCGCTTGAACAATGATGGGGGCCGTCAATAGCGCTAACCCAGCTAGGGCACAGGGAGATGGTTTCCAGTTCATTGGATTGATTTCTACTCTATGGCTTAGTTGAGTGGAAAGCCCACTTTGAGGATGTATTCATTAACCGAGTGGCTATCCCATACCCGGGCATTGGAGCATTCCGCTTCGCCGCCACCCATGCAAGTCCCACCAGCAAGCTGATAGCGCCAGGCACCAGTTACCCACCAATCCTTTGCGGCATAGTGCAAATTGGGGCCGACAAAGGTGGCGCGCTGTACTTGATTGCGTAAATTGAGCTCTGAGTAGTCATTATGGAAACGGGCTTCTACGCCAGCTGACCATTTGGGAGCAAAGCGATAGCTAGCTCCAACTAAGATATCGAGCATCGATTCAGGAACATTGCCATTCTCGATAAACTTTAATCGTTCATTAGCAACAACAACGTTACTTGCTACTACTAAACGATCATCGATAAAGTTAGATTGCAGTAATAAGCGAGCTTCAATTTCATCCTTATTCCTACCCCAGCTTGGCTCTAAATAAAGACCAATACCAACAGGTGAAGTCACTGGATTGGTAATGCGGTAAATCGCCTCAAGAGACCCGCCTTCAATGCCACTCTTTCTATAAGCAGTTGAGGGATCATGAGATGAAGGTACCCCATAGCCGCCTGTGCAGGTGGGTGTATCACCGCATGCCTCTGGATTGGTGTAATTTTGATTGGCATCGGTGTAGTACGAATTGATATAGCCTGCAATTTGCAAATCATTGGTTACGCCATATTCCAGCTCGGTTCTTGCTGTCCAAGCATCATAAGTACCAGATGCTTGTGTTTGGTTTAGTTGCAGTCGTTGTTCAAACTCCAATTTATCTTTTGGTTGAAGATCTAAGGTATAGATCCATCCAAAGACACCTTCACCAGCATGAGCTAATGAGAAATGTAAGGTGGCAGCGAGGACGAGACTAAAGGCAATCAGTTTTTGAATGGTCAGTTTCATATTTATTCGAGAGAAGGGGTTGAAAGAAGTGGCTAAAACTTAAATGAGAACGGTTCTCAATATAGCAAATCAAATGAGAATGATTCTCAAGTGGTTAAAAGACCTTCTCTGAATAAATGGCTAAATTTGTAGGGTGATTTGTATTCCCTTGTAAGATTTCACTTCAATGGATTCACAAGCACTAGAAAAACTCGTACTCATGAAAATGCCTTACGGTAAGCATGCAGGGAGAGCTTTGGCAGATTTGCCAGGAAATTATTTAGCGTGGTTTGCACGCGAAGGATTTCCGAAGGGTGAAATAGGCGAGTTGCTAGAGTTAATGCACACCCTAGATCACAATGGATTGCGCGGATTGCTTGCACCCATTCAGCGGGCGCATGGCCTGCAAGCTAAATCAAAACTACTTTGAGCGAATGATGGCAGTAACGCGATTGCGTTCGTAGGTAACACCAGGGATATCTGGTGGGCTGCTTTGAATAGGACTGATGAATAAGGCGGTTTGCGATTCAATTTGCGAGGCGATCCGTTTGGCTAGCTCTTCATTGCGGTCATATTGAATCTGAATGCTTGCCACTTTTCCCTCCCGAATGCGGGTAACGATGCCATTGACCTTTTCTGGCGAGTACACATCAAAAAATACGGGGTACCACCCGCCAAGAACGGCCTTATTTGGCTTGGCATTGGGGGCGATTGCTTGGGTCTGCGAAGGGTCCTTATTCAACGGCAATTGAAAATCGATTCCCGTCTTCTCTATTAAATCTGCATAAGAGATCGGCGGGGACATTCGAGCCTCATTGGTGTTTTCAATCCAATAAGCCCACGCCAAATTTTTATTCGGGTCGTAAACCAATTTATACAGATGGCTTGGAATCGTTACCTGACCTCTACCAATGCTTCCTTGATTTCCAGTGGAGCCAGTAAAAACATATATATCGCCAGCCGCTCTTTTGGCATAAAGCCGGGTCGGTTCCTCTACATTCTTGGCCCAGATGCCCTGATTATTCTGCCTAGCCTGGGGCATCATATTGGCTAGCGAGAATGACTGTGCCATGGCTCGCTCGTTGCTCATATCACCCGCTGGGGCATTATGGCCACGGTCGTAGCCGCTACCTCGATAGTCAGAAAGTAGGGCGCGTTCTGAATATGGCAGCCTTGCCTCCTCATAGAACTGGTTACTTCTGCGGGGGTGCGGAGCCAGCAGTTGCTCGCGACTCAGCTTCTCAACTGTGTAGATTGGTTTCTTATCTTGCGATGAGTAATAAACCGCAAAGCTATCAAAGCAAAGATCCCGTCCAGCCTGGGTAGTTATAGGCACCTGTTGGTTTGGAAAGAGCTCATTACATGCTTCAAAGAGAGCAAAAGCCCTGATAGGAGCTAGCAAGCAAGCAAGAAGGGCTGCAAGAGTCAGGAGTTTGCGTTTCAATTTCATTGTTTATCAGTGTAGGGGCTGGCTTTAAGTAGCCTAAATCTTTTTTCTTAGCTCGCTGACTTATTAGCCCTTCAGCGAGTACTAATTTGCTCGGTAGCTGGGCTGGCGTGCTCCTCTAAACCAGCAATGGCCTTTAAAAATAATGCCTTGCAACATTTACTAGCTGTCACTATGGGTAGAAATTTGCGGACTTGAAAATACTAGATGTATGGTTTTTAGGGATGATTTTTCATTCCAAATAGTAAAAAAGTCAGAATTTAGACAATTTTTTATAAAATGAAATTAGTGCGCCCTAACATAGCTAAGCTATTGAAATATATAGATAAATTATCTATTTTTCAGGATATATTCGGGATCTCCCGTATTTCAAGACCTAAAAGTTATTGAAATGCCATTCTTTATTCTTGACTTGATATAAGAACCTTTTTAGGATGACCCATGTTTTTTATATATTGCGATGCAGCATAAATCAGCAGGACAGTAAGTTCAGCGGTTTTGAAGGTGTCGTAAAAATTGAATGAGTAAATGTTTATCTAACAATTTGAGTGAGATGCAGGGGGAGCAATCAGCAATGCTGGCTGCTAAAGAACTGCTAGCCCACGCTATGGCTCCAGTGTATCGAGTCATCAATGGCTTACTCGTTGTGACTGTATTCATGGTGGTAGGTCTTTGGCTTTCGGGTAACGGTACTAATGCAGGTCCATTTGACTTAGCTCGTGTACTAGTCCCTGATGAAGCTCGTAACATTGTTTGGAGCAACGGTTTTGGCATGCTCGATCAATACAAGAGCGGCAATGAAGTAGCCTCTTCATCTGCGCCTGAGACCGAGATTGCGGCTGTTATCTATAACAAGTCAAAACCCAATAATTCCGGCTTGGCATCTGCGAAGCAACAAACCGTAGCACTATTGATGCCCTCCGTCGCTCAAGTGCCGGTGAAGTCTATCTCTCATTTGGCTGACCGCATTCCAACCTCCAAGATTGATCCACAAGCCTTGGATAGCAATTTGATGGGCTCTATTCAGAATCAACGTGCTGTTGCTGATTTCTTTGAAAAGAAATACAGCCTCGATCGCGCCAAGATTGAAGAGTATGTGTCAAACACGATTTTGATTGCCAAAGAAGTGAATATTGATCCGGTATTGTTATTGGCGGTGATCTCTGTAGAGTCCAACTTCAATCCCAATACCAAGAGTCAAGCTGGTGCTGAAGGCCTCATGCAGGTAATGACTTCAGTGCACCGTGAAAAATATGCGCTTTATGGTGGTACACAACAAGCAGTTAAGCCTGAAGTAAATATTCGGGTGGGCGCCTATATCTTGAAGTACCTCATTGCTACTGCAGGCTCTTTACGTAATGGCCTCAAGTTCTACGTGGGCGCTGCTAATGCGGAAGATGATGGTGGTTACGCTGATAAGGTCATGGCAGAACGCAGTCGCTTAATTGGCCTTTGCCAGACGCGTTCTATAAACCGCTTGACCTTAAATGGCAAAGATTTACGCTCCTAATTGAATTAATAATGACGGATTAAAAAAGCCACCCTTGGGTGGCTTTTTATTTAGCGGAAGGCGACCTTACTTAGTTCACCCCATGTAACTCAACATCAAATACGAGTGTGGCATTTGGGGGTATCACTCCACCAGCGCCACGTGCGCCATAGCCCATTTCAGAGGGAATGATGAGAGTACGCTTACCGCCGATCTTCATTCCAGCAACGCCTTCATCCCAACCCTTAATCACGTGACCAGCGCCCAAAGGAAAGCTAAAAAGCTGGCCGCGATCGAGTGAGCTATCAAACTTTTGACCTTTATGGTCGGGCGCTTTTTCGTCAAAAAGCCAGCCGGTGTAATGCACGTCAACGTGATTGCCGGCGGTAGCTTCCTTGCCTTCACCAACAACGGTGTCGATTTTTTTGAGTTCAGTCATGATGTTTTCCTATTGGGTACAAATTGATCGGCTAGTATATTCTGAGCTTTAGATTCTTACTTCAAGCTTACAACATGACCAATTACTGGCTCAATTCTGCCTATCAAACCCTACTACCAAGCCCAGATGGACAGCTATTGGTAACAGACGACTTTTTGCGCACCTATTTATTGAGGCCTGAGCTTAGCTTAGTCGCTGAATCATGCGAGGCTGAACATTTACTCCACCAGCGCCTTACCGAAAACCCCCGTGCTCAAATTGCCGATCAGGATATTGCGGCTATGGCTGATCTGGATATTCAGGAAAACTATCGGGTCTGGTTGCGCTATCGCTCACGTCTATTAGCAGCGAGCTCCTTAGAAGCTTTCTACATGAGTCTTTTTAAAGGCGATGGTGTTGATGTGCCGCCTTTATTTGTGATGCAATTAGCGCAGATGTTTGTACGACACATTTTGGGTGAGAATGCACATCCACTTGAAGTGCGCATGGGAGAACTATTCTTTCGGACTCAGAAAATTACCGTCCTTGAGGACAGTATTGTTATGGGTGCGGATGAAGAGGTGGTCTCGCGTAATGCGCAGGCAGGTGAGTCTGGAAATATTATGGACTTGCTCAAAGGCAAATCGATGTTGACTCGCTCGGCTGATCTCGATGTTTTATATGAAGAAAATGCTGCTGAATATTGGGCGCGTAATGAAGGATTTGATTTTGCTGTCCAACTTAATTTTGGGCATGAGCCTATTAGTCATTTTTGCCGCGTGTTAGAAAAATGGATTGCACATTTCCTCGGGATTGCAGTGCGCATTACGCCGATGCAGCAAATCAGCGATCCTAAATGGTCATGGCATGTAGGCTTAGACGCATCAGCGACAGCAATATTAAATAAGCTCTACAACAAGGAGTCTGTTGAGTCTGATGAGCTTGAGAAAGTGATTTGTTTATTTCGATTGGACTTTATCGATGAAGCTGCGGTTACCAAAGCTCAGCAAGGCAAGCCAGTCTACATGGCAATTGCTGCAAATGAGCAGCAGCAGTTAAAGTTAAAGCCGCAAAACTTATTATTTAATTTACCACTCGCAAAAGTTTCTTAAGCTGTTTGGGTTTTCTTGTTTACGCCTGCCAGCCAAATTAGTGCTGCAGCAGTAATGATGACTGGAATAAGTGATCCTAGATTGAGGATATTCCAGCCTTGTGAAGTTATGAGTGCGCCAGATCCAAATGAGGTAAATGCCATGGTCCCAAATACAAAGAAGTTGATAGACGCCTGCGCTTTATCTCGCTCATTTGGTTTGTAGGCTGTCATTGCTAAAGATGTTGAACCAGTGAACAAAAAGTTCCATCCCACTCCTAGCATGAATAGTGCAATGAAGAACTGGTGAAGATCGGTACCGGTGAGTGCAATGCATATGCAGAGAAAGTTAAGGCTTACGCCAACACCCATCATTTTGAGAGCGCCAAAACGTTGAATAAGGGCGCCTGTAAAAAATCCTGGAGCAAACATGCCAATGACGTGCCACTCCAGAACGAGGGCGGTATCTGAGAAGGGTAAGCCACAGATTTGCATGGCTAAGGGGGTTGCTGCCATGAGAAGATTCATCACCCCGTAGCCCAATGCAGCACCAATAACGGCAACCATAAAGACGGGCTGTTGAAGAATGCTCTTGAGGGGGCGCCCATCCGAAAGGGAATGTTGGGTTTTAAATTCTTCTGGAAAATGGATGCACTGCATAAGCAAAATTCCAATCAAAGCGGCAATCGAGAGTGTGAGGTAGGCGCCCAAGAAGGCGGTATCGAAGAGGTTGCGAGTCCAGGAGGCTAAATTAGGTCCAATAACTGCTCCCAGAATGCCTCCAGCAAGCACCCATGAGACTGCCTTGTCACGCTGGCTGACTTCGGTTAGCTCCGCAGCTGCAAACCGATAAAGCTGTCCGTTGGCGCTGTAATAGCCGGCGATAAAAGTGCCAGCTACCAAGAGCCAAAAGTTTCTGCTAAACGCTGCATAAGCGCACACCAGGGCGGATAGCATCGCCACTAAGAGCCCTAGCTGGAAAGAGGTCTTGCGCCCAAATCGGTTTTGGGATTTGGCAACAATAGAGGTGGAAAAAGCAGCCCCAACAACATAGCCCATGACGGGTAGGGTGGCCATCCAGCTCAGTGGCGCTAAGCTGAACCCCACTAGGCCATTAATGGCGATAAAGGTAACGTTATTGGTTAGAAATAGACCTTGGCAAATAATCAGTAGCACTAGGTTTTTATTGAGTAAAGGGTGCTTGCTGGACATGACATGCAGTTTAAGGTGAATTTGTCATCCCCGCTATCTCGGGGGATTCCCTTAAATTGGGCAACATCTGCGGGTTTGGGGTGCAAATCCCCCCTTTTTGGCAATCTCGATGATTTAAAATTGAAGACTCGCCTCATTGGCAAAAAGGCCTATAAAACAGACCTGCTAAAAGCGATTTGCAAAATGCGGAATATGAGAGTGGCAGGGTAAAAACCTGACTCTGTAAATTTATCAATATCGAGGAAACGTTAATGGCTTCAGAGAAATCAAAGATTATTTACACGCTGACAGATGAAGCGCCGCTTTTGGCGACTTGCGCATTTTTGCCAATCATCCGCACTTTTACAGCGCCTGCTGGAGTAGAGATTGTGAAGAGCGACATTTCTGTTGCTGCACGTATCTTGGCCGAGTTTTCTGATTGTTTATCTGCTGAGCAAAAAGTTCCAGATAATTTGGCTGAGCTGGGCAAAATGACTTTGTTGCCAGACACTAATATTATTAAGTTGCCAAACATCAGCGCATCTGTTCCACAGTTGCTCGCAGCCATTAAAGAATTGCAAGCTAAGGGATACAAGATCCCGAATTTTCCAGATGATCCTAAAACGGATGAAGAAAAATCGATCCGCGCCCGTTATTCCAAGTGCTTAGGTAGCTCAGTAAACCCAGTGTTGCGTGAGGGTAACTCTGACCGCCGAGCACCGCCCGCTGTCAAGCGTTATGCGCGTAAGAACCCACACTCTATGGGCGAGTGGAGCCAAGCTTCTCGTACGCACGTTTCTCATATGCATGGTGGCGACTTCTACTCGAGTGAGAAGTCAATGACGATGACAAAGGCCTGTAATGTCGCCATGGATTTAGTGACCAA
Organism: Polynucleobacter sp. QLW-P1DATA-2; assembly: GCF_001870365.1. Lineage (NCBI taxonomy): Bacteria > Pseudomonadati > Pseudomonadota > Betaproteobacteria > Burkholderiales > Burkholderiaceae > Polynucleobacter > Polynucleobacter sp. QLW-P1DATA-2. Next base: position 871,680 of record NZ_LZMQ01000003.1, read on the forward strand.
GAGCGGTAAAACGATTGTCCTCAAGCCAAAGACTGCTTTGCTGGCTGGTGAAATTATCGACAGTATGTATATGAGCAAGAAAGCCTTGTGCGAGTTCTATGAAAAAGAAATCGACGATGCTTATAAAACCGGCATGATGTTGTCCTTGCACGTGAAGGCAACCATGATGAAGGTTTCTCATCCGATCGTATTCGGGCATGCCGTGAAGATTTTCTATAAAGATGCTTTTGAGAAACACGCTAAGTTGTTTGAAGAGTTAGGTGTGAATGCCAATAACGGCATGAGCAGTCTCTACGAGAAGATCAAAACCTTGCCAGAATCCAAGCGTGAAGAAATTATTCAGGACTTGCATGCTTGTCACGAGCACCGTCCAGCATTAGCGATGGTTGATTCAGCTAAAGGCATTACCAACTTGCACTCTCCTAGCGACGTCATCGTTGATGCATCGATGCCTGCCATGATTCGTGTTGGCGGCAAGATGTGGGGCGCGGATGGTCGTTTGCATGACACTAAAGCAGTGATCCCAGAGAGTACCTTTGCCCGCATCTATCAAGAAATGATTAATTTCTGTAAGACTCACGGTAACTTTGATCCAACCACTATGGGCACTGTGCCTAACGTGGGCTTGATGGCTCAACAAGCTGAAGAGTACGGCTCACATGACAAGACATTTGAGATTCCAGAGGCGGGTGTAGCGCGTATCGTTGCTGAGGATGGTACGGTGTTGCTTGAGCAACATGTAGAAGAAGGTGACATCTGGCGTATGTGCCAATGTAAAGATGCCCCAATTCGTGATTGGGTCAAGTTGGCAGTTAATCGTGCACGTCTCTCCAATACTCCGGCCGTATTTTGGTTGGATGAGTACCGCCCACATGAGGCAGAGTTGATTAAGAAAGTTAAAACCTATCTTAAGGACTATGACCTTGAAGGCGTTGATATTCAGATCATGTCTCAAACCCGTGCAATGCGTTACACCTTAGAGCGCGTCATTCGTGGCAAGGACACTATTTCTGTTACTGGCAATATCTTGCGTGATTACCTCACTGACTTGTTCCCGATTATGGAATTGGGTACCAGCGCGAAGATGCTCTCTATCGTGCCTTTGATGGCCGGTGGCGGCTTGTTCGAGACAGGTGCAGGTGGCTCTGCTCCTAAGCACGTTCAACAGCTCGTAGAAGAAAACCATTTACGTTGGGATTCTTTGGGCGAGTTCCTGGCCTTAGCTGTCTCTCTAGAGGATATCGGCGACAAGACTGGCAACCAAAAAGTGAAGATCTTGGCTCGTACCTTGGATGAAGCTACTGGTAAGTTATTGGATAACAATAAGTCGCCTTCTCCGCGAACAGGTGAGCTGGATAACCGTGGTAGCCAGTTTTACTTGGCTATGTACTGGGCTGAAGCCTTGGCTGCCCAAACTGAGGATAAAGAGTTGCAGGCCTACTTTGCACCTTTGGCTAAATCACTCGCTGAAAATGAGCAAAAGATTACGACAGAGCTAAAGGCTGTCCAAGGCAAGCCGGCCGATATTGGCGGTTACTTTGTTGTCGATTCTGAGAAGTGCAAAGCAGTGATGCGTCCGAGCCCTACTTTCAATGCAGCTTTAAAGGCAATGAGGGCTTAATAGGTAGAAGCGATAGCCTAATACGTGAATTAGGCTTAATATAAAAAGGCAAACCCGAGAGTTTGCCTTTTTGTTGTTAGATACCCCATTCGATAGATCCATGCCAAAACCAACAGACCTCGTAGAGCTGACATACCTGAGTGAAGCGGTGTCTGATATGTCCTTTCTGGATCTCATGCGCCTGTTGGAATCTGCAAGAGCTTTTAATCTTGAGCTTGGTGTGACGGGAATTTTGTTTTATGACAACCAACAGTTCGGTCAAATTATTGAAGGTGAGCGCGCTAACATTATGAAAGTATGGAAGCGCATTCAAGAAGATAAGCGCCACCACCGAATCGAGCTTTTAGAAATCAGAGAAATTTCTGAGCGTAGCTTTCCTGACTGGTTATTGCGGTTTTATGGCGGAGAGACTCTTGTTGGGGACCATCCAGTATTAGCTGGAATGGTAGGCGGAATGGATAAGCATAGCCTTGCCTTACTGAACAAAATGCGTGAAGCACTGATTTAATTCGCCTGCCTAGCAATAAATCCTTATCGGTAGCAAAATGGTCGTAATACATCAACGGGGTTCGCCATGCCTTATATCGATAAAACCATTTTGACAAGTGACATCACACCGCAGGCCGTTTTTGAGAATCGCCGAGCCCTGATTAAGGCGGCCGCCGCAGGCAGCTTTGGTGCGGCACTCTCACCTTGGTTTTCAAGGCAGGCACTTGCTGCTACCCCGGATAAATTGAGCTCCACTCTAAACCCAGCCTACAGCACTAAAGATGAGATGACGCCTTATAAATACGTCACGAGCTATAACAATTTCTATGAGTTCGGGACGGATAAGTCAGATCCAGCTGCCCACGCGGATACTTTGCAAACCCGACCTTGGACTATCTCTATTGAGGGCTTGATTAAAAAGCCAATGACGCTAGATATCGATGCCTTATTGAAGTTGGCACCCATGGAAGAGCGTATTTACCGTATGCGTTGCGTAGAGGGTTGGTCTATGGTGATTCCTTGGGATGGCTACTCGCTATCTAAGTTAATCAATAAAGTAGAGCCACTGGGTTCAGCTAAGTACGTGGAATTTATTTCTTTAGCAGATCGCAAACAAATGCCTGGTGTGAGTAGCAACATTATTGATTGGCCCTACCGCGAGGGCTTGCGCATGGATGAGGCAATGAACCCGCTTACCTTGCTTGCGTTTGGATTGTATGGCGAAGTATTACCAAAACAAAATGGCGCACCTGTTCGGATTGTGGTGCCCTGGAAATATGGTTTCAAAAGTGCCAAGTCGATTGTCAAAATTCGGTTCACTGAGGAGATGCCTAAAACCAGTTGGAATCAATTTGATGCCCGCGAATATGGCTTTTACTCTAATGTGAACCCTCAAGTGGATCATCCGCGCTGGAGTCAGGCAACAGAACGCCGAATTGGTGATCCTAAAGGCATGTTTGCTCCGAAGATCAAAACCCAAATGTTTAATGGGTATGCTGATCAGGTCGCTAGCATGTATGCCGGCATGGATTTGAAAAAATACTATTAGTCAATGAACAAAATCTATTCAGCAGTTTTTAGCGCTTGCTTTTTGTTTATCAGCTTCCCAAGCTATGGACAAGTGGATGTGCCGGTGAAAACAATTGCATCTCTTGATGTTCCTCGTTACCTGGGAACTTGGTATGAGATTGCTAAATTTCCGAATTGGTTTCAAAGAAAATGCGCTAGTAACACTCAGGCAGTTTACTCAGCTAAGCCAGATGGAAATCTCAAGGTGCTTAATAGCTGCAAAACAGCAGATGGTGCAGTGACCCAAGCAGAGGGTGAGGCTAGACAAGTCGGCGCTAAAGATTCACCTAAGTTAGAAGTACGCTTCGCTCCCGCATGGCTCTCTTTTATTCCAATGGTGTGGGGCGATTACTGGGTGATCGATTTAGATCCTCAATATCAAGTCGCCGCTGTGAGCGATCCCAAAAGAGAATACCTTTGGGTTCTCTCTAGAACACCACAGCCCGATAAAAAGACTTATGACGAATTGCTACAACGTCTAGAGACCCAGAAATTTGACGTGCGTAAGCTAGAGTTAACGCAACAAACGACTCAGCCACAGAAGAATTAAATGAATCAGTATGTTTTACCGCCTGGCATTGAGGTATTTGAGAGGGGCTGGCTATCGGCTAATAATATTTTTCACTTTGGTGAAGAAGATGTCTCTCTGGTGGATACAGGATATTGTGCTCACCAAAATATGACGCTGAATTTGGTACACAATGCATTGGCTAAACATCACTTATCTACCTTAACTAAGGTAGTCAATACTCATCTGCATTCAGATCACTGTGGTGGTAATGCTGCCCTCATGAATGCTTATGATTGTGAGGTTTATATTCCCGCTGCAGAAGAGTTGGCTGTTAACGATTGGAATACTGATTTACTAAGCTATGACAATTTGGGTCAAGAATGCCCTCGCTTTAAGCATTCCGGATTACTGATTCCGGGGCAAGAAATCCTCTTGGGCAGATATCTTTGGAAGATCCTGTCTGCACCCGGCCATGATCCTCATTCAATCATGCTGTATCAGGAAAAACACGGCATCCTCATTTCGGCAGATGCTCTATGGGAGGAGGGCTTTGGCGTCATCTTTCCTGAGCTTTGGGGCGAGTCTGGATTTGAGGAGGTTGCACAAACCCTAGATTTGATTGAAAGCTTGCCGGTATCCCTGGTAATACCGGGGCATGGCATGCCTTTTATAGGCGTCATTAAAGCAATTGCTACGGCACGTTCGAGACTAGATTATTTGGCATCTGATCCCGATCGCAATGCGCGCCATGGGGCCAAAGTCTTATTGAAGTACAAGTTATTGGAATGGCGTGCCAAGAGCTTGTTAGAAGTAAATGATTGGATAATCAATACACCTGCACTTAGGAGTGCTGCTAATCAGCTGAATATGGGTATGGAGGAATTTTCAGCATGGTTGCCGCAGGCTTTAGTGAAGTCTAGAGCAGCCACTGTAGATGGAAAATATTTAATAGATCAAGCTTGAATATCAAAAGAGGAAATATGGAACATACCGTTTTAGTTACTGGCGCTACTGCTGGATTTGGTGAGGCAACTGCCCGCCGTTTTTTAGCTCATGGGAACAAGGTCATTGCTGTCGGAAGAAGGGCAGAGCGTTTAGATGCTCTCAAGGCATCTCTACCTGCTGATCAACAGAAAAAATTATTAACCTTAGTAGTAGACGTTTGCGATAGCGCAAAAGTAGATGCTTTGGCAGCTGCTTTACCTGCTGAATTTACTAATGTGACGGTACTAGTCAATAACGCAGGCTTAGCCTTGGGTCTTGAGCCCGCTCAAAAAGCCATCTTGAGTGATTGGGATCAAATGATTGATACCAATATTAAAGGTCTCGTACATATGAGTCGCGCATTCTTGCCTGGCATGGTGGAGCGTAAACGGGGGCATGTGATCAACTTGGGATCAGTCGCAGCTAATTACCCTTATCCAGGTGGCAACGTATATGGCGGGACGAAAGCATTTGTGAAGCAATTTAGTTTGAATTTGCGTGCTGATTTAATCGGAACCCCTGTGCGCGTGACTTGTATTGAGCCAGGTATGTGTGCTGGTACAGAGTTCTCTAATGTTCGTTTTAAGGGGGATGACGATAAGGCAGGTCAGGTTTACACCGGAGTAAAGGCTTTGAGTGCTGACGATGTAGCCGAAGCTATTTACTGGTCTGCGACTCTACCAAGCCACATGAATATTAACGTGCTCGAAGTCATGCCAGTTCAGCAGGCTTCTAATGCGTTTAATGTATACCGCGGAGAGTTTTAAGAGCTCTGGTCTTGCCAGCGATAAAACTTGGGATAAATGCGTAGCACTACAGGACCATTGAAATCCCAAGACTTACATGTGCCTAGGTAAAGTGGCGGCTTGTTTGTATCGGGATCAAATAATGCGCCCGGAATGGATTGGAAGGCAGCAGTAGCAAGACTATTCAGTAATTCGCGTAAATGGGTGCAGCCCGCAATGCCGCCTAAATGCGTTTGAATTGTTTTGCGCCAACCTTTTCCAATGCGTGCACCAACAAGTGCATCCATTGGTGGAATTACTTGTGGGCATTCTGGGTGTGGATGTGCATCCATCGACACCTCAATATCCTGAATGACTAGCTCGTTATTGATTGTTAGGCGAACCCACATATCATGAAAGGCCTCGCCCGGCTTCCAAGTGGTATTGCCAGTTACAAATGGCGTAGGTTTGTAGTCCTTGAGATGGCCCTCGATATCCCATAGACCATCTTCTCTGGCAAAGCCGCAGAAGGTAATTTCTCGGGTATGGATTGGGGTACGTGGTTTTGGTGTTGAAAGCATTCGGAATCAATTCAAATCTTTGCTGGGTCTATCAATGATAATCAATTGATCCAATAACAGGTAAAGGTGCTCTGTAGTATTCTCTGCAGCATATGGCAAAACCGATTTCCCTCGAAAAAATTCTCTTTAGCCAGGGCTTTGGCACACGTCGCTATTGTAGTGATTTGGTGTATGCCGACTTGGTCAAGGTGAACGGTGTTCTTGCTGAAGATCCTGAAGAGCGCATTCCAACAGAAGGACTTGTGCTCAATGTTGAAGGCAAGGATTGGGAGTTCCACGAAAAAGCCTATATCGCTTTTAATAAGCCGGCAAACTATGAGTGCTCGCATAAAACAACACATCATCCGAGTGTCTATAGCTTATTGCCCACCCCTTTCGTAGAGCGCGGCTTGCAATGCGTTGGGCGCTTGGACTTTGATACCACTGGCCTGTTGTTAATTTCAGATGATGGGCAATTTATTCATAAGATGACAACGCCTAAAAAGAACATTGGTAAGGTGTATGAGATCACAACACCTGACCCAATTACTTCGTCTCAAATAGATCATTTGCTCAATGGGGTTGTTTTAGATGATGACCCTCGGCCATGTTATGCCACCGCGTGCAAACAGCTTTCTGAAACCACCTTAGCTATGACTATAGTTGAGGGTCGGTATCACCAAGTAAAGCGCATGATGGCTGCAGTAGGGAATCATGTTGCTAAGCTACATCGGGTTGAAATTGGTTCATATGTGATGCCTATCGATTTGGCTGAGGGCCAATGGCGCTGGTTATATCCAGAGGATTTAAAACAGTTATCCCAAAGCGTAGAGTCAAAATGAGTGCAATAGTTCTATCTCGGGATTTCAATTATCAAGAAGCCATTCCCCTGTGGAGAGTGGAGCCATCAGGTATTCACATTACCCGTGAATTTATTTTCCAAGATTTCAAGCAGGCATTTGCATTCATGACGCTGTGCGCACAATATGCTGATGAAATTGATCACCACCCAGATTGGAAAAATTCTTGGAATAGAGTGGTGGTGCAGTTAAGCACCCATTCAGCTAAAGCATTGACTACTCTAGATATTCAGATGGCTAAAGCAATGGATGCTTACGCCTTGCAGGTGTAGCCCTAAAAATTAGTGCTCTTCGCCTTCGTGATCTTCTTCATTAAGGCTCATCAAAATTGTTGCCAATAAGCCATAGACCACTTCGGTAGAAATCATGCCGTCCTCGTCAAGCTCATCAATTAAGTCATTCAGACAGTCCTCTGTGGGCTCGTTTAATAGAGTCATGGCACATTCGCAACCATAGTCAAAATCTTCGTCGTTTGAGGGTTGATTTTCGTTTGTCATAAATATCCTTAATTTGAACCCTCAGAATAGCAAATTAGGCCCAACTTCGATAGGAATAAATGCCATTGGAAGGCGCTTCTAGCCCTAGCCTCAGGAATTGATGTGCGCCTGCAAAAATTCCAGAATGATTTATAGTCATTTGAAAATAAAACAGAGGAGACAACATGCAGCTAAACATCAATGGGCAAATCCACAATGTCGACGTAGAGCCCAATATGCCCCTGCTATGGGCTATTCGTGAGGTAATAGGACTGACAGGTACCAAGTATGGCTGTGGAATAGCCCAATGCGGCGCCTGTACCGTCTATATGAATGGCGAACCTGTTCGCTCATGCTCGGTTCCGGTATCCGCTGTTGGTGCCACTAAGATTACGACAATTGAATCTTTGTCTAAAGACAACTCCCATCCGGTACAAAAAGCCTGGATTGCACTAGACGTCCCCCAGTGCGGCTATTGCCAATCTGGTCAGGTCATGGCTGCCGCTGCCTTACTAAAAAGAACACCAAAGCCTACTGATGCAGATATTGATAACGCCATGTCGAATATTTGCCGCTGTGGCACGTATCAAAAAATTCGTGATGGCATTCATGTTGCATCCGGTCAGAAAACATTAGCAGAAGTATTGGCGCAATACCAAGCTTCTCCTGCGACTCGTGGTTAAGGGGGAGTCAGATGACAATCCAAAATACTTCGCGTCGCGACTTTATTATCAAGGGCAGTATTGCTGGTGGCGGCTTAATGTTAGGCATTGGCGCTCTACCTGAGTTTGCTTTGGCGCAATCTGGTGGTTCATATGATCAGAACTCACCAATGAAAACCGGCGAGCCAGAAGTTAATGCTTGGGTCAGCATCAAGCCTGATGACACTGTCTACATCAGGATCGCCCGTTCAGAGATGGGGCAGGGCACTCGCACTGGTTTGGCTCAACTAGTTACTGAAGAGTTGGAATGCAATTGGAAAAAAGTAAAAACCCAGTCTGCAACTCCAGGCCAGAGTTTGGCGCGTAAGCGTGTATGGGGTGAGCACGGTACTGGCGGTAGCCGAGGTATTCGCATCTCTGAGGACTATGTGCGACGTGGCGCTGCTGCTGCCCGCATCATGTTGGTTCAGGCTGCCGCGAATCAGTGGAATGTTCCCGTTAAGGAATTAAAAGTCGATAAGGGTGTCATTACTCATGTGCCAACTGGTCGCAAAACGACTTATGGAAAAGTCGCAGAGCTAGCATCTACTCTGACTCCTCCAGATCCACAGTCAATTACCTTAAAAGACCCGCGTAAGTGGACGGTGGCTGGTCAGCCTTATGCACGCATAGATACTGCCAATAAGGTAAATGGTACAAAAGTCTATGGTGCAGATCTGCAAATGCCTGGTATGTTATGTGCATCAGTGAAGTCTTGCCCGGTATTTGGGGGGAAGATTGTCAGTTATGACGAGGCAAAGGTAAAGAACTTGCGTGGTGTTAAAGGCGTAGTCCAAATTAATGATGCGACTGTTGCTGTAGTGGCAGATACTTGGTGGCGTGCAAACACTGCCTTGAATGCATTGCCGATTGTCTGGAATGAGGGCAAAGCCTCCAACGTTTCTCAGGGTGACATTGATCAGATGTTGCGTGCTGGCTTAGATGAGCAAGGCGACTTCTGGCAGCGAAAGGTGGGAGATGCTCCTGAAGTGATTAATAGCTCCGCTAAAAAAGTAGAGGCGATTTATTACACTCCATATCGCGCTCACGTCACTATGGAGCCGATGAACGCTACTGTAAAAATTAGTGGTGATCGCGCAGAAGCTTGGGTGCCTACTCAAAATGGGGAGGGATCGCATGCAGCTTTATCTGAAGCTACCGGGATTCCATTGGCCAATTGTGAAGTCTATAAATTAGATTCTGGTTGTGGTTTGGGTCGTCGCGGCTCTACGCAGGATTTTGTGACCTATGCAGCCAAGGTTGCCATGAAGTTCCCTGGAGTGCCCGTGAAGGTACTTTGGAGTCGTGAAGAGGATATGACACACGACTACTATCACCCAATTGCGATGGCAAAAATGAGTGCTGGCTTGGATGCAGGCGGCAATGTGACTGGTATGCACATTAAAGTAGCCGGCCAATCTATTAACGCAACTCTCGCACCCTCGGCAATTAAAGACGGTAAAGATGAGCGTCAGTTGCAAGGGTTGTATGAAAAAGGCCCTGACGCACAGCTCGGTTATACATTTCCAGCGCTCTTAACCGAATATGTCATGAAGAATACCCATGTGCCTGTCGGACCATGGCGTGGCGTAAACACGAACCAGAATGGCATCTTTATGGAATGCTTTATGGACGAATGTGCAAAAGCTGCTGGTAAGGATCCTGTCAAATTTAGACAGGCCGTAATGCAAAGTCATCCCAAACATTTAGGTGTTTTGAATGCAGCTGCTCAAAAAGCCAATTGGGATAAGCCTTTGCCTGCCGGAACGTATCGTGGTGTAGCGCAGTTCATGGGTTACGCAAGCTACTCTGCATGTGTTGCTGAAGTCTCTGTGGATGGCAATGTGGTTCATGTCAAACGTTTAGTATTTGCATTGAACTCTGGTCATGTTGTAAATCCCTATCTAACTCGCGAGCAAATCGAAGGCTCTGTAGCAATGGCTTTAGGTGCGATCTTCAACCCAGAAATTACAGTTGAAAATGGTCGCATCAAACAGCAGAATTTGGATTCTTATCCAATGATCAAGTTAGCATCTACTCCACGAATAGAAACAGTCTTGGTGCCAACCTATGATTTCTGGGGTGGGGTAGGCGAACCAACCATCTGCGTTGTTGGTCCTGCTGTTGCCAATGCGATTTCTGCTGCTATTGGTAGACCTGTGCGCAACTTCCCCCTCTATAAGGAAGGCTTGAGCTTAGCATAAGGCAAATTCCCTTTGTAGCTCAAATAAAACGACCCTATTTAGCATTGCCAGATAGGGTCGTTTAACATCATAGGATGATGTTTCTGAAAAGCGCCGTATTCCTACTCTCCCTAATTCCTTTGGGGCGCTTGGTATGGCTTGGATATGAGGATGGATTGGGCGCTAATCCTATAGAATTCATTACCCGCTCAACTGGTACATGGGCTTTAGTATTTCTATGCTGCACGCTGACCATGACGCCATTGCGTCTTGTTACCGGCTCGGTTATCTGGATTAAGCTGCGTCGCATGCTTGGGCTATTCTGTTTTTTCTATGCCAGCATCCATTTCAGTATTTGGCTTTTCTTAGACCAGAGTCTTGATCTGCAAGCGATGTTTCACGATGTGATCAAAAGGCCATTCATTACGATGGGCTTTGTAAGTTTGGTGTTATTGCTTCCATTGGCACTCACATCAAATCGATGGTCTGTGAGGCAGCTAGGAAAACGCTGGACCTTATTGCATAAACTGATTTACATCATTGCGATCACTGCTATTGCTCATTATTGGTGGCACAAGGCTGGTAAGAATGATTTACAAACGGTATGGATCTATGCTGGAGTGGTGCTAGTGCTTTTAGTTTTCAGACTACCATTGGTCAGTCAGTATTTTCGTCAACAACTAAAGAGCTAAATGAACCTTATTCGTATGAAGTTGACTATTTTGCTCTTGATCCTATGTTCTTCAGCAATGGCTCAAGCCCAGTCAAATCAAGGGGTTCAGACCTTTTCGCCATATACTCCTGAGCAATTAAAGGCATTTAATGATCAGAAGATTTCTCCGGCTGAAGGCCCTTTTGGTTCAGTAGATCCAAATCAGCAGCAAATGAATTTACAAAAAAGACCACCAGTCGATTCCCAATTTTTTAATGTACCTGCTGGTGAGCAGGAGGCAGAGGCGATTGAGACAGAGTCTACTGATCCTTATGAAGCAATGACCCCAGCCATTTCCTTTTAGGCTCAGAATTTATTCAGAGAAGGTGAGTTCGGGAATTGAAGAAAGACTTAAAAGAGCCATTGCCGATTCGGGAGTGGCATTTAACCATTTCTGAAATAGTTCCGGCCGTAGAGGTACAACAGTACGTTTTTCATCTTCAGGTTTATGGCAACGATTCATGAGAGGGTGCCTACCTGCCTCAATAGTGAGCATTGAAAATGACACAATTAATTCCCCAGTTTCAGGTTCGGTCCAAGTATCCCAAATAGATGCAATGGCCATTGGCTCACAATTGACTTGGGTAATCTTGGTGCGAACAGCTTTGCCAGATTCGTAGCAGGGCTCATAAAACGCATCTGCCAAAGCCAATGCATAGTGGCGCTTGGTCCATGCATGTTTGTAGGACGGCTTTTCGCTGACGGTCTCTAGTCTAGCGTTATAAGTCTTTCTACCAAAGGCCTCATCCTTAGCCCATGAGGGAATTAATCCAAAGCGGGCAGGGCCAAGCGCTGTGCGCTGTGTATTGTGACTTTTTAAAACAATTGGGCCTGGGTAGGTAGGAAATACGTCCTGTGCGCTAGTTACTGGCAGATCAAGATCAAAGTGGGTCTTGACCCAATCGGTATTAGTGGTTGTAAGGTATTGAACACACATAAGGCCATTTTACTGTGATGGCTACTGGTAGTATTGAGGTTCTCATATAGAAAGATTAACCTGAATGAAACTTTTTAGCCCTCAATTTAAGCCCCTGGCCATGCAATTTATTGCTGCTAGTTTTTTGACTGCCGCTGCTTGCGGATCTGCCCATGCTCAGCAAAGCGGTTTACCGGTAAATGCTGCTGCCTCCGTTAATGGCGCCATCATCACCAACGATATGGTTGAGCAAGGTATTCGTGCGGCACTTGCACAAGGGCAAAAAGATTCTCCCGAGTTACGTAAGGCTGTACTAGAAAAATTCATCGAAGTATTGCTTTTATCACAACAAGCGGAAAAAGATGGTTTAGCAAATTCTGATAAGGCAAATACGCAATTGATGATGATTCGTCAAAACTATTTAGCTGACCTAGAGCTTTCTAATTTCATGACGCAAAATCCTATTACCGATGCCGATGTGCAGGCGGAGTACAACAAACAAGTTTCTTCCCTTGGACCGCAGGGCATGATTGTGGAATACAAGATTAGCGACATTGCTGTTGCTACTGAGGCAGATGCGCAAGCGGCATTAAATAGAATTAAAAAAGGTGAGCCGTTTGATAAGGTTGCTAAAAGCGTTTCATTGGCCCCCAATAAGGCTCAAGGCGGCGCTGCAGGATGGGTTCAGGCAGGTCAAGTGCCACCCCAGATTTCAGCTGCTTTAGTGAATCTTGAAAAAGGCCAAACTTCATCCCCAATCGATCTTCAGCAGGGCTGGTATTTGCTCAAAGTGGAAGATAAAAAATCTAGCAAGCCACCTTCCTTTGAGCAAGCTAAGCAAGCTGTGCGTGCTGGACTAATCCAAAAGAGGCAGCTTGAATTTGTATCCCAAATTGCAAAGAACTCAAAGATTGTCGTTCAGTAATCAATGGCATTAAGGCCCGAGTGTTTAGTCGCTTCCCCAAATAAAAAGGACTCCTAGGAGTCCTTTTTATTTACGCTCAAGTGTGACAAAGTGAAAGTCGATACCATTTTCAGATCCCGGAGTCCGCTCCACTTCTTGCCAGTCTGATTCCTTAGGTACTTCAAAGAAGGTGTCACCACCATCAATATCCATCTCGATTTCAGTGATAAAGAGTTTGTCAGCCCTATCAAAGGCTTGTTTAAATAGTTGCTCGCCACCAATCACAAACACTCGAGGGGCTTCACTTAAGCGATTGAGTGCCTCATCAAGAGAGCTCGCAAGTTCTGCACCTGCAAGCTCATAGCTAGCGTTTCGGCTCACAACGATATTGCGACGACCAGGAAGTGGGCGACCAATCGATTCCCAAGTCTTGCGACCCATAATGACTGGGTAGCCCATGGTGACGCGCTTAAAGAACTGTAGGTCTGCCGAGATCTTCCAAGGCATTTGATTGTCTCGACCAATAACGTGATTGCGCGACCGCGCAACGATCATCGAGATAGCAGGTTGTGTCATGTCTAGATAATTTCTTAAATAGCTACCGGAGCTTTAATGTGGGGATGGGATTCGTAGCCCACGATTTCAAAGTCTTCAAATTCATAATCAAAAATAGAATCGGGTTTGCGCAAAATATTGAGCTTAGGCAGCGGGAAGAACTCTCTAGAGAGCTGGAGATCAACTTGCTCTAGGTGATTGCTATACAAGTGACAGTCACCACCAGTCCAAATAAAGTCACCCACTTCTAAATTACATTGTTGCGCCATCATATGAGTCAATAAGGCATAGCTGGCAATATTAAATGGCACGCCTAAGAAAATATCAGCGCTACGTTGATAGAGTTGGCAAGACAATTTGCCATCGGCAACATAAAACTGGAAGAAGGCATGACAAGGCGCTAAAGCCATGCGCGGAATATCGGCTACGTTCCATGCAGAAACGATAATGCGACGTGAGTCCGGATTCTTTTTAATGGTTTCTACAACTTCACTTATCTGATCAATGTGCTGACCGTTAGGTGCTGGCCATGAGCGCCACTGGTATCCATAAATTGGACCTAAATCGCCATCGGGAGCAGCCCATTCATTCCAAATGGAAACACCACGATCTTTGAGCCAATTGTTATCGGTACTGCCTTTGAGGAACCATAGCAATTCATAGATGATGGACTTGAGGTGCAGCTTTTTAGTGGTGACCATCGGAAAGCCATCCGCCAAGTTAAAGCGCATCTGGTGCCCAAACACGGAGATCGTGCCAGTTCCTGTCCTATCGGACTTTTGAACGCCTTTTGCAAGGACTTCTTTCATGAGATCGTGATATTGGCGCATAGAAAATTGGCTAAAAGTAAATGAACTTCTGTAAGGATAACTTACTCGGGTGAGGCTGGCTTTACCCCAAGCGCTTGATGAAGCTTGGGGGAGGTGGTGGTGTACTGCAATTGAATTTGCTTCTCTGGATTGAGGTATGCAGCAGCAGCAAAGGCAGCCAAAGCCGCCTCATGAAAGCCAGACAAAATGAGCTTCTTTTTGCCTGGGTAGGCATTAATATCACCTACGGCATAAATCCCCGGAATGCTAGTCTGAAATTTTTCGGTATCGACCACAATTTGCTTGCGATCAAGATCTAAACCCCAATTGGTAATCGGACCTAATTTAGGTGAAAGTCCAAAGAAGATCAAAAGATCATCTAGCGGTAATAGATTGGTATTACCATCAATATCGCTTACAAGGATTTCAGATAATCTATTGTCTTTACTTTCGTAGCCAGTAATTTGTCCGATCACTAGCTGAATTTTTCCAGTCGCGCAAAGTTCTCGCATCTTGGTGATTGATTGCGGCGCTGCTTTAAAGTCATCGCGGCGATGAATCAAGGTAACGCTAGCTGCTTTGTCTGCAAAATATAGAGTCCAATCGAGCGCAGAATCTCCGCCACCACAAATGACAATACGCTTTCCAGAAAATTGCTCTGGATGTTTGATGCGATAGAACACTTGTTTATCTACAAAGGCTTCAATGCCTTCTAAATCGAGTAAGCGGGGCTGAAAGGCGCCAACGCCAGCCGCAATAAATACTGTTTTAGCTAGGAAATGCAGATCTTGTGAGGTGCTGATTAGAAAGCGCCCATCGGCTTGCTGCTCAAGCCCTGTGACCTCTTGCCCTAAATGAAATTGCGGGCTAAATGGTGCAATTTGCTTGAGGAGATTGTTGGTGAGTTCGCGCCCAGTACAGACTGGAATCGCTGGAATGTCGTAGATGGGCTTATCTGGATAAAGCTCAATACATTGACCGCCTGCTTCAGGTAGCGAATCAATGACATGTGCTTTGATATCTAAAAGACCTAGCTCAAATACTTGGAATAGACCCACTGGGCCGGCGCCAATAATGACTGCGTCGGCAAGTGTGGGTGAGTGAAACACAAATCCTCTTTAGTAGTGTTGGTCTAGATGGCGACCGAACAAATTACTTTACAAGCTGATCAAGTTTGTTTTTGACATCTTTCCATTCGTCAGCATCTGGAAGTGCTGCCTTAGATTTGGTGATCGATGTCCATGAGGGAGACAACTCAGCATTGAGTTTGATGAAAGCTTGTTGATCTCCTGGTACGTCATCTTCTGCATAAATCGCATTGACTGGGCATTCTGGTACGCATACTGCGCAGTCGATACACTCATCAGGATCGATGACCAGGAAATTAGGACCTTCGCGAAAACAATCAACTGGGCAAACATCAACGCAGTCAGTGTATTTGCAGCGGATGCAGGATTCGGTAACAACGTAAGTCATGATGTTTAATCTAAAGAACCCCAAATTTGGGGTTGCTAAGTTATAAAAGCTCAATTTTAGCTGAAATAGCTCGATTTACTTGAGGTAAAGTTCCCCCTATGAATATCCAGACAAATACCCAAACTCAGGGCCAAAAGCCCAAAATCTTCGTCGCTAGAGCCATTTTTCCTGAGGCCTTGGCCAGATTGGAGCAATCCTTTGAGGTTCACTCAAACCAGGCGGATGAAATCTTTACTCCTGAGCAATTGCAAAAGGCCCTCTCTGGAGTTGCTGGAGCCCTAGTAACTGGTAGCGAACGAATTGATAGCGCTGCCTTGGCCAATGCGAAAGATCTAAAAATTGTCGCCAATATTTCGGTGGGCTATAACAACTTTGATGTGCCAGCGATTACAGCTGCTGGTGTGATGGCTAGCAATACACCAGATGTTCTTACTGACACCACTGCAGATTTTGGATTTGCATTGCTCATGGCTACTGCAAGGCGTATTACTGAGTCAGAGCATTGGGTAAGAAATGGCCATTGGGATAAGTGGTCGATTGTGAACAATCCTCTTGGGATGGATTTACATCACAGTACTATCGGCATTATTGGTATGGGTCGAATTGGTCAAGGCATTGCGAAGCGTGCGCTTGGTTTTGGTATGAACGTGATTTATCACAATCGCAGTCGTCTATCAGAGGCTGATGAACAATCGTGTGGTGCAAGCTATGTTTCAAAAGAAGAGTTGTTACGAACTGCTGATCATATTGTGCTCGTCTTACCCTATAGTGCTGAGAGCCACCATACCATTGGTGCAAAAGAAATTGCCTTGATGAAACCCTCTGCAACCCTTGTCAATATTGCGCGCGGTGGTATTGTGGATGATCTTGCCTTAGCTCAAGCACTTAAAGAGAAGAGAATTTTTGCTGCCGGATTGGATGTCTTTGAAGGCGAGCCCAAGGTTAATCCGGAGTTGCTTAAATTAAGTAATGTGGTGCTAGCCCCACATATTGCTAGCGCAACTGAAAAGACTCGCAGGGCTATGGTTGACTTGGCAATTGCTAATTTAAGAGCAGCGCTCGATGGTAAGAAACCACCAAGTCTGATTAATGTAGAAGTATTTAAGCCTTAGATCTTGATGTAAGGCATATCTGCAGGAATTAAAAAAGCCGAGAATTTCTCGGCTTTAATTTTTTCTACAGCATGAAGTATTAACTTATTCGGCGTCAATTTCTTCTGGAAGCTCACGCAGTGCTAATTCAATTCCACCAAATTTTTCTGCCACCCAGTTATACACTTTGCAGGCGAGCCAAAGTAAGCCAAAGCCTAGCAGTGCGTTCAGAATCAGAGCGGATAGGACGGTAAATCCTGGAATAGCACCATCCCGAATAAAGGCTACAAATAAAGCCAGCAAAACGATGGGTACAGAAAAACACAAGTAGACCAAGACTAAGGTTTTAGCTGTATGTGTTGGGTCTAGAAAGACGAGTTCTTTTTTGGTAAGTTTCATGATGACGCAATCTTAAAGCAGTCCATCAAAAAGCGCTATATCTACTAACTCGCCAGCAGCTATATTTCCTTGTTCGTGACCCAAGATAACAAAGCAATTTGCTTCACTCATTGAGCGCAAAATTCCAGCTCCTTGGCTGCCGGTCAGTCTCACGCTTGGCCTGCCCTGTGAGTCGCGACCCAAAATAGCGCGCTGGAATTCTGTACGACCGGGTTTTTTCCGAATGGCGGTTTCAGAAACAGCCTGAACTAGTGGGAGCTCAGTTTGGTTTGCTCCATTGAGCTGCAAAAGGGCGCTACGAACAAATTGATAGAAGGTCACCATAACAGCAACAGGGTTGCCTGGTAGACCAAAGAAAAGGGTTTTGCGAGCTGGAGATTTTCCGGGAACTGGTTTTAGGATGCCAAAAGCCATAGGGCGCCCAGGGCGCATTGCAATTTTCCAGAAGCCTACATCACCTAACTCTTGCATGATTTGCTTGGTGTAATCTGCTTCGCCAACTGAAACGCCACCAGAAGAGATCAAGACGTCTGCTTTGCTGGCTGCCTCAATAAATGCTTGCTTCAAAGATTCCGGGTCATCACGCACAATGCCGCAATCAATAATTTCTAGATCCAGTCGGTTCAGTAGACCAGTTAGGCTATAGCGATTGCTGTCATAAATGCTACCCGCATCTAGAGATTCCCCCAGAGAGCGAAGCTCGTCACCAGAAGACAAAATAGCCACTTTGAGTTTACGTTGCACCTTGAGAGTGGCAATACCAAGTGAAGCTGCTAAACCTAAATCGGAGGGACGCAGTAATCGACCAGCAGTAATGGCTGGTTTGCCTTTTTGTAAATCTTCACCCTTCAAACGGCGGTTCTCACCGGCCTTGAGTTGATCAGATGGAAAATGGATTGAGTCATCATCAATGGTGGTGAGCTCTTGCGGAATAACGGTGTCACAAGCGGTGGGCATTACTGCGCCAGTCATGATCTTCAGACACTGTCCAGGGCCGATCTTACCCTCGTAGGGCTTGCCAGCAAGGGCGGTGCCGACCACATCCAAATGAATCACTGGAGTGCTTAAATCTAGGCAACTCCCATGAAACGCATAACCATCCATTGCAGAGTTATCGGCAGCGGGTACATCGATTGGGGAGAGCAGATCTTCAGCTAGAACGCGATTAATCGCTTGGTCTAGAGAAACAATTTCAATATCTGCTGGATCATGAATAGCTGAAGATTCTTGCAGAAGTTCGCTAACTAAATTTGCAATTGCTTGACGCGCCTCATCCACATGCAATGAGGAGGTTAATAAGATGGGGCTATTGGGTGAGTGCTTCATGCTGAGAGCGCCTCTAAAGATTGCAATTCTTCCGGTGTATTGACGTTCGCAAATGCATTGTCTTCATCAAATACAACGGTGCTACTTTTTAATTCTTTAAACCAGCGATCAATCTTGAAGTCACCCTTCAACAGAAAGGCATTTAATGAATCTTGGACGTCAGTACGCATGAGAGAGAAAACAGGTTGAGACCAAATCTTGCCATCCGCTTCTTTGCTGGAGGCGTAAACCAACTGAAAGTCACCGCGCTCCAGTTCGCCAGCAAGCTTTAGGCCAAGATCGGTTGGTAGTAATGGTGAATCACATGGGGTGGTTAAGAGATAAGGGGTCTTGCAAGCCTTTAAGCCCACTGCAAAGCCTGCCAATGGTCCTGAGAAGTCTGGGGTTTCATCCATCATGACGGGATAGCCATAGGCTGCATATTTCGTAATGTTCCGATTGGCATTGATCACAATCGAGCCTACTTGAGCTTGAAGTCTGGAGATGGTTGATTCAATCAAGGGTTTTTGATGAAAGGGGATAAGACCTTTGTCGATGCCGCCCATGCGTTGTGCACGACCGCCTGCCAGTATTAGTCCGGTAATTTGCTCAGCTGAAATCATTAGCCACCGATGTAAGACATTTCGACCTTCCGGTTGCCTGTCGAAGGATTGGCGGTATGAGAGCCCCGAATTTCGGAGTAATGATCATCACGTCCGGACCAGGTATTCATAATCGCATTAGCAATTTCCAAATCACTATTGCCCGAGCGAAGTAAGGTTTTGAAATCAAAACCTTCATTTGCAAAAAGGCAGAGATACATCTGACCATCGGTTGAGATGCGAGCACGAGTACATTCATGGCAGAAAGTTTGTGTAACGCTAGAGATCACACCAATTTCACCGGATCCATCCGCATAGCGCCAGCGCTGAGCAACCTCTCCTGCGTAGTTTGGCTCCATTGACTCCAGTGGAAACACGGCATTGATTTGGGCAATCACTTCTTTGGAGGGAAGAACCTCAGACATGTTCCAGCCGTTAGAGCTACCAACATCCATAAATTCGATAAAACGCAGAATGATGCCACTACCTTTAAAGTGCTTGGCCATGGAAACAATCTCGTGATCGTTCGTTCCTTTTTTAACAACCATATTCACTTTGATGTTCTCAAAGCCTGCCTCTTGAGCGGCAACGATGCCATCAAGGACATCGCTTACTGGAAAATCAACATCATTCATTTTCTTGAAGATTTCATCATTCAATCCATCAAGACTGACAGTGAGTCTATGTAAGCCAGCCGCTTTGAGTGCGCTCGCTTTCTTGCGCAGAATGCTGCCGTTGGTAGTTAGAGTTAGGTCTAAGGGCTGCCCTGTCGGAGTGCGCACTGCTGCCAGCATCTCGATGAGAACTTCTAAGTTTTTTCGCAACAACGGTTCGCCACCGGTGAGACGAATTTTCTCAACACCTAGCGTGGAGAAGATGGTGGTGAGGCGAGTAATTTCTTCAAAGCTCAATAATTCTTTATGAGCAAGATAAGGATAGTCTTGATTGAATACTTCCTTGGGCATGCAATAGGTGCAGCGGAAATTGCAACGGTCCGTTACAGAGATGCGTAGATCTCGTAAAGAGCGACCGCGCTGATCTTGAGTGCGATCATGGGGCGCAAGCAGTTGCTCGTGAATAGACGGCGTAAGGCCTTTGCCTTCATCGATACGAATGGGAATCACTTTGGGGATTGCTTTTTCAACCATATTTGCAATTATGGCTGTGAAACGGGGTTTCTGCCAAACCGCCCAATATCCTTTTGGGATAAAAGGCGGTCTGGAGAAAAAGCTGTAAGGCTTAAACCGTTTTTTCTTGGCCGCCGGTTTCTACTAACACCATTGGGCCTTCAGGTAGGGTTGCGGCTGGCTTAGGTGTTCTACCCAAGTTATGCGCAACAGGCTCAGCCTGAATTTGGGTTTGCGCTTCTGCATGTTTGGAAGCATCGGTTGCAACCCAAATCATTCCAGCAGATTGCACAACGCTATGCAATGGAGTTTCTTCAAGCGCTTGGAAGGCAACCTTAGGAAGTTCTGGTGCAGGTTTAGTAATGACTTCAACCGTAGCAGCGGCAACTACAGCGACAGGCGCTGACGTTTGTGCTGCAGGAGTAGCAGTTTGTGCAGGACGATTTGACTGGCGTGGAGCGCGTGGTGCTCTTTCTTGCCTTTCCTGTTTCTCAGCAACAGGTTTTGCATTACCAAAACTATTCACAATGTTTTGAATCGGCATCGATGCAGATGCACCACCCATGCCTACAGGAGGTCCAGCAAAAGGGCTAGCTGAAGGGGCGGCAGTAGCTACAGAAGTTACATCGCCGTTTTCAGTACGCTCACCACGTTCGTTTCTATTGCGACCACGACCACGACGATTGCGACCACGACCACGACGCTCTTCGCCTTCCGCGCTTGGCGCTGCTTCGCTACCAGGAGACGCCTCAGTTGCCGGTGTTACAGCAGCAGGATTGGCTTGACGTTCAGGCTTTGGACCATTTTGGTTGCCTTGATTGCGATTGCCGTTACGGTTGTTACGGTTACCGTTGCGATTGTTGTTGCCTTCAGTGGTTGTACCTTCGGCTGCATTAGCTACCGGACGTTCTGTACGCTCACCGTTACGTTCACCGCGGCGATTGCGGCCACGATTGCGATCACCACCATTGCCATTGCGGCCTTGGTTACGACCACGGTTGTTGTTAGGCGCTGGCTTCTCTTCTACTGCTGGAGAAGATGAGAAGAGTTTCTTAATAAATCCAAAGAAACCACCGGAGCTTTCGGTCGCTACTTTTTCAGTGCGTGCAGGGCGTGGCTGGCTGACTGGCGCAGGCTGAGTTGGCGTAATGCCTTTCACTGCAGCTTCTGGGCGAACCCTCACATCAGCATCTTTTTTACTTACAGTGGTGTCGGTTTCCAATTCACGCGCAGCCTCTTCAGCCATAACGTAGCTTGCTTTTTGATCGTCCAAACGAGGATCGTCATGACGCAAACGCTCCAGCTTGTAATGTGGAGTTTCTAAATGCTTATTTGGAACCATCAAGACATTCACCTTGAAGCGAGTCTCAATCTTGATTACTTCAGCACGCTTTTCATTCAAGAGGAATGCAGCCACTTCGACTGGAACCTGTGTATGAATCGCGGCTGTGTTCTCTTTCATTGCCTCTTCTTGAATAATGCGCAGAACTTGCAATGCAGAAGACTCGGTATCGCGAATGTGACCTGTGCCGTTACAGCGTGGGCAAGTCACATGGCTACCTTCAGATAAGGCAGGGCGTAAACGTTGGCGTGACATTTCCATCAGGCCAAACTTGGAGATCTTGCCCATTTGAACGCGAGCACGGTCATGACGCAAAGCATCGCGCAAACGATTCTCAACATCTTTCTGAGCCTTGCTCGATTCCATATCAATGAAGTCGATCACGATTAAGCCACCCAAGTCACGTAAACGTGCTTGACGGGCGATTTCATCAGCAGCTTCTAAGTTAGTGCGGGTAGCAGTCTCTTCAATGTCAGAACCACGGGTAGCGCGAGCAGAGTTGACGTCCACAGAAACTAAGGCTTCAGTGTGGTCAATCACGATGGCGCCGCCAGATGGCAATGGCACAGTACGTGAGTACGCGGTTTCAATTTGGTGCTCAATTTGGAAACGAGAGAACAAAGGCACATCATCTTGATAGCGCTTTACTCGTGGCAAATTATCTGGCATCACTACTGACATAAATGCAGCAGCTTGTTCATAGATGTCATCGGTATCGATGAGAATCTCGCCGATATCGGGTTGGAAGTAATCGCGGATTGCGCGGATCACTAAACTAGATTCGAGATAAATTAAGAGTGGAGCTGAATTACCTTTAGCAGCTTCGTCAATCGCTTTCCACAATTGCATCAGATAACTTAAATCCCATTGCAATTCAGTAGCGTCACGACCAATACCAGCGGTGCGAGCAATGATGCTCATACCGTCAGGCACTTCTAATTGGGACATAGCTTCACGCAGCTCTTGACGGTCTTCGCCCTCAATGCGGCGGGAAACGCCTCCTCCGCGTGGGTTATTTGGCATCAATACCAAATAACGGCCAGCCAGGGAGACGAAAGAGGTAAGGGCAGCGCCTTTTTGGCCACGCTCTTCTTTTTCTACCTGAACAATGATTTCTTGACCTTCGCGCAGGGCATCCTTAATGGAAGCGTTGCGAACATCGATACCTTCTTTGAAATAAGTTCTGGCAACTTCTTTAAATGGCAAGAAGCCATGACGCTCTTCACCGTAGTTGACAAAGCAAGCCTCTAGTGAAGGCTCAATACGGGTGATAACACCTTTGTAGATATTGCCTTTGCGTTGTTCACGGCCGGCAGCTTCGATATCGATATCAATGAGTTTTTGACCATCAACGATGGCAACTCGCAACTCTTCTTGTTGAGTTGCATTAAACAACATGCGTTTCATAACACTCTCCTATGGGGGAGGTTGTCGTTGCGCGCTGCGTTAGGGATCAGTTCGATACCGCACAGGACGGTGCCTATAGCGGAATTTGAGTGTGGATCATGCAAATCTAAGCACTTTTTGCCTAGTTCACCCAGTTAACTGTTGGTTAAATCGGTGCCACACTTGACGATCGCCGCAGAGACCTCCTTTAGGTCATCAATGCAGGCGCGCGCCTGAAAACTGTCTTCTAATCGCGGGTCGCGGCATACGGCACACCAACCCTGCGCCTCATTACAACGGGGGAGGGGCAACCCCGGGAGTCTTTTAAAGGGCGACTCCAAGCTCCACGATTCAAACCTGACTTCAGGTTGGTCTCGGGCCAATAAATTGGCTAGAGCGTTGATTATACGGCACAAGTTGAATGACAATGGGGTATTGTTGAGTCCCTTGTCGTCCCAGAACGAGGCGATAAGAGAGATAAATCATGAAATCAGACCCAGTATCCAAGCCCTTAACGGTAAAAACGCCCACACCGCCAGCAGTCCATTTGCAGACGATTGGTCCGGAAGAGGCTGGCCAGCGTCTGGATAACTACTTGCTGCGTTGGGCCAAAGGCGTCCCCAAAAGCCACGTTTACCGAATTATTCGCTCTGGTGAGGTGCGGGTGAATAAAAAGCGGGCCGAACCAACCACCCGCCTAATTGAGGGTGATGTTGTCCGAGTTCCCCCGGTCCGAATTGCTGAGCCAGCTCAAATGGCAGCGGTCAATACTGCCCAGACCAAATCCCGTGCCAGGGGCTATTCCGACAAAATGCCCATTCTTTTTGAAGATGAGGCCTTATTAATAGTAGATAAACCTCCTGGCTTAGCAGTCCATGGCGGATCTGGAATTGCCTTGGGGGTTATCGAAACATTGCGCATTACGCGTCCAGAGCTCAAATTCTTAGAATTAGTGCATCGTTTGGATCGCGATACTTCTGGGGTATTGCTCCTTGCTAAAAAGCGCAGCGCCTTGGTGGAGTTGCATCGCCAAATCCGCGAAGGTCAAACCGATAAGCGTTACTACTTACTTGCCCATGGTGAAATTCAACAAGGTGCGCAAGTGATGCAGCTCAAATACCCATTACATAAATACTTATTGGCTAATGGGGAGCGCCGTGTACGCGTTGACCCAGAAGGCTTGCCCAGCCACACTGCTTTGCGCGTCACACAAACGATGAAGCGCGATGATGTTGCAATTACTTTGGCTGAGGCTCAACTTAAAACGGGGCGCACTCATCAGATTCGGGTACATCTGCAAAAATTAGGGCATGCCATTTTGGGCGATGATAAATATGGCTTTGAAGATCAAGATAAGCTCATTAAGTCTAAAAGACTTTATCTGCATGCCCACTTAGCAGGCTTTACCCATCCCCGCACTGGCGAGAAGATACGCATTGAGTCACCGCTGCCAGCTGAGTTTGCAGCGATGATGAAGGGCTTTGAAAAAACTGAATCGTAATATCCATGACTCAAATAGATAAAGCAGATCGCCGTTATGACC
The DNA here is from genome assembly GCF_001870365.1 of Polynucleobacter sp. QLW-P1DATA-2. Lineage (NCBI taxonomy): Bacteria > Pseudomonadati > Pseudomonadota > Betaproteobacteria > Burkholderiales > Burkholderiaceae > Polynucleobacter > Polynucleobacter sp. QLW-P1DATA-2. Next base: position 896,025 of record NZ_LZMQ01000003.1, read on the forward strand.
TGATTGTGTGGGATTGGGATGGAACCATCATGGATTCCACGCCAACGATCGTGTATTGCATTCAACAGGCTTGCCGAGACTTAGGATTCAAAGAGCCTGATGACACTTTGGCTAGTTCCGTTATTGGCTTGGGGATACAGGACTCTTTACGAAGAGCGGTGCCTTGGATTGAGCCCGCCCACTTTCCTAAATTGACGGACCGCTTTCGATATCACTATTTAGCAAAAGATCACGAACTCGATTTATTTGTAGGCATTCGGGAGCTCTTAGAAAAATTAAGAGCCGATCAATATCTGTTGGGAGTCGCAACAGGAAAATCTAGAGTGGGGCTGGATCGCTCCTTAAAGCATCATCAAATTGGCCATCTCTTTCATGAGACGAAAACGGCCGACGAATCTTTTTCCAAGCCGCATCCAGGGATGCTGCTAGAGTTATCCGATATTACGCAAGTTCCTACGCGTCGCATGCTGATGATTGGTGATACTACTCATGATCTGGATATGGCCGCTAACGCAGGTGTAGATGCGGTCGCAGTCACTTATGGCGCGCATCCACCAGACGCCTTAAAGACTTCACCGTCATTAGCGCATGTGGATGACGTACCGCAGCTTGCGCAATGGCTTAAAGAAAATTTATCAGCCTGATTTGAAATTTCAATAGCAATTTAATGAGCAATACTGAGGAATCGAGATGGAAAATAATCCAACCCCCAATTGGGAACGTCAAGCGCTAGAGCATTTACTTCTAGAGAATCTAAAAGAGACTCGTAAAGCGCGTCGCTGGAAAGCGGTGTTGCGTGTTTTGACTTTGCTGGTCATCGTCGGAGTCGTTCTATCCGTATTTGATTTTCATCTGCCTGGGCGACGGTATGAGTACTGAAAAACATACTGCCATGGTGACTTTGGAGGGCGAGATCTCTTCAAGCTCTATGGCTAATGCTATGGACATTAACTCATCATTGGTCTCGGCGTTTGAGAATGAAAATAGTGCTGGGGTAGTCTTGCGTATCAATAGTCCAGGCGGTTCACCAGTGCAGGCAGGAATGATTAATGATGAAATTCATCGTTTGCGCAAACTCTATCCCAAGAAACCATTCTATGTAGTCGTGGAAGATATTTGCGCTTCAGGTGGCTACTACGTTGCAGTAGCAGCAGATCAAATTTTGGTAGATAAAGCCAGCTTGGTGGGATCTATTGGCGTGATCATGGAAGGCTTTGGATTTACTGGCTTGATGGATAAGTTGGGTGTGACTCGTCGCATGATTACAGCAGGCTCTAATAAGGGCATGCTAGATCCCTTTAGCAAGGAAGAGCCAAGGCAAGTAGAAATGGTCAAGACCATGATTGATGAAATTCATCAGCAATTTATTCAGGTGGTTAAAGAAGGTCGTGGTACACGTTTAAAGGATGTGCCAGATCTTTTCTCTGGCCGGATTTGGAATGGTGAGCAAGCTGTCAAACTGGGCTTAGTAGATGGTTACGGCACCGTCGATTCGGTAGCGCGCGATATCTTTAAGGCGCCAGAAGTACTTGACTACACCATGAAAGAAAACTTTGCGGAGCGCGTTGCTAAACGCTTTGGTGCAGAAGCGGGCGCGGCAGCTGGCAAAGCGTTGGTGAAGACACCAGACCTTAAATAAGAAGATTAAATCAGCGAGAAACTCAAAAGAGTCCCTCATCTAGGCCAATAGTAGAAATACCGTTGGCCTATTTTGTAGTGGCGCGCAGGCCGCTTCATTTGGATAGCGCTTGCGCCAGTCTGCAATCGATAGGGTGGTAATCATTTCAGATTGAAGACTGAGATCAACGCCAAGACATAAAAGTGTTTGAGGTGCTAATGAATTCATGCAAGCCATTAGCATTGCGGTGTTGCGATAAGGAGTCTCAATCCAAATTTGGGTTTGCTGTAATTTTCGAGACTCAAGCTCTATTTGCTTGAGCTTGGCACTGCGCTCATGCGTGTCATGCGGTAAATAGCCCTGAAAAGCAAAGCGTTGACCATTGAGGCCGCTGGCCATCAGGCCCAATAAAATGGAGCTTGGACCAACCAAGGGCTTCACCTGAGCCCCCAGTTTGTGCGCAGCAAGAACCAATTCAGCGCCTGGATCGGCAACGCCTGGAACACCTGCTTCAGACATGAGGCCCATGTCATTTCCAGCAAGTAATGGTTTTAATAAATCGGCTGGCTTCACCGAGTCGCCATACTTCGCATTACGCGCAGCACCACGCCACTCGCTCATTTTCATTTCTTGAATCGTGCAAGCCAATGGTGAGATGCTATCAACCGCTTTTAATAAAGCGCGTGCCGTTTTTGCATCTTCCACAATCCAGTGTTTGAGCTTGGCTGTGCAAGTAATCGTTTCACTTGGCAAGACCCAAGGTAGCTGCTCGGTCCGGGCATCATCACCTAAGGTATTGGGAACTAAATAGAGTGTGCCGAGCTTTGCCATAAATTATTTCTTTGATGGAATTACAAAACCAGCATCACGCAGCAAGCCCGTTAGAGCAATGAGTGGCAAGCCGATAAGAGCAGTTGGGTCATCGCTCTTGATGGATTCAAGTAGGCTGATGCCGAGACCTTCTGACTTAGCGCTACCTGCACAGTCGTAAGGCTCTTCAGTAAGCAAATAGCTTTCCAATACTTCATCTGAGAGTTTGCGAAATGTGACTTCGGTCGGCACGCTCAAGGTAGTTTGTACATCACCCTTCATTAAACATAGCGCTGTATGGAAGGTGACTGTTTGGCCGCGCATGAGTTGAAGTTGTGCCATCGCTCTTTCAAAATTACCGGGCTTACCAATTGCAGCACCGCAAAGATCGGCCACTTGATCGGAGCCAATCACCCAAGCATTCGGGTGCTGTTTAGCAACAGCAGTCGCTTTTGCGTGTGCAAGTCGTAGCGCTAAATCGAAAGTGCTCTCGCCGGTGAGAGGTGTCTCATCTACTTTTGGGGAGATCACTTCAAACGGAATGCGCAGACGCTTTAGCAGCTTTCTTCGATATACCGAAGTAGACCCCAATATCAAAATTGGGTTTTGAGGCGAATTGGTTGAGTTACTCATTGATGCTGACTTTCTTGGATGCCTTGATTTAGACTGATGCCATGAATCGTAATCAAGTTTTACCTCAAGTTCAGTTATCGGCGGATCCGAGCGCTTTAAAGCGAGTCGATTTCTGTGCCCCACAATCCTATAAGGGTGCTGGTTTTTTAAGCATCTCAGACCTTCCTAGATTGGCTGAAGAAGCATCAACGGTTGTTTCGGGAGATGGATTTCATTGGGAGCTAGAGACCCATTTTGAAGATTCCCCGGGTGCGGAGCCTCGCCAAATCCTCAATTTGGGCCTAGAAGGGCGTCTTCACCTCATTTGTCAGCGCTGTTTACAGGATTGTGCGATCGATTTAGATGAAAAGCGCCGCTTTATCCTCGTTACCACCGAGGAAGAGGCTGAGGACTTTCCTCTTGAGGATGAAGAGCAGGAGCCTTTGGTCGTAAGCCAGCAATTTAACCTTCTAGAAACCATTGAGGACGAGGTTTTGCTCTCTATCCCCTTGATTCCAAAGCATCCTGAGGGCTTTTGCGAACCCCACGCCTCTGTTTTTGGGGTGGAGGACGATGAAGAGGCGCCTGTAGAGCGGGAAAATCCCTTTAACATATTGAAAAATATGAAGAAAAACTGAAAAGTCAGCCTTTGTAGTGATTGTTGTTCAGAGTACCCTTGATCGATAAATCAAGCATTTAGACGCTTTTCCATGCTAGAATATCGCCTTGCTTAGGAGTTCAATATGGCCGTTCAACAAAACAAAAAATCACCTTCCAAACGTGGCATGCACCGTGCGCACGACTTTTTGACCGCACCTGCTACGGCTGTTGAAGCCACAACTGGTGAGGCTCATTTGCGCCACCACATTTCACCAAACGGCTACTACCGTGGTCGTAAAGTTGTTAAAACTAAAAACGACTAATTTTTTAGTCTAAACAGATAGAAGCGGCTCAAGTTAAGGCCGCTTTTTTCTTGGATAAATCAATTGCAGCAATCAATTAGTTTATGAGCGTAACTCTTGCTATTGATGCCATGGGCGGAGATCATGGAGTCGTCGTGACGGTTCCTGCCGCCTGCGATTTTCTGGAAAAACATCCTGATGTCAAGATTGCTCTAGTAGGCGATCCCGAGTTGATCAAGCAAGTCTTGAGCAAATCCCCCAAAGCTCCGATGGAGCGCATTCAAATTATTGCAGCGAGCGAAGTGGTATTGATGGATGACCCCATTGAGGTTGCTTTGCGTCGCAAAAAAGATTCTTCTATGCGGGTTGCCATTGAGCAAGTGAAAGAAGGCGCTGCTGATGCGGTGATCTCTTCCGGTAATACTGGCGCGCTCATGGCGATCTCTCGCTACATCTTAAAAACTCTCGAAGGCGTTGATCGCCCTGCGATTGCTACTGCCATCCCCAATGAATTAGGACGTGGCACAACCATGTTGGATCTTGGTGCTAATGCCGACTGTGAGCCAATGCATTTGGTTCAGTTTGCACAAATGGCAAACGTGATGGTGCAGGTGGTGGATGGTAAACAAAACCCTTCGATCGGCCTTCTCAATATTGGTGAAGAGGTGATCAAAGGTAACGAGGTAGTGAAGCAAACAAGTGAGTTATTGCGTCAGACCAATTTAAACTTTTACGGCAACGTCGAAGGTAACGACATCTTTAAAGGCACTACTGATATTGTGGTGTGTGATGGTTTTGTGGGTAATGTTGTTTTGAAAGCTAGCGAAGGTTTGGCAAAAATGATGAGCGGCCTCATTCGTGAAGAATTTAATCGCTCCATCTTGACCAAATTGATGGCTATTTGTGCGATGGTGCCTTTGTTGCGTGTTCGCAAACGCGTTGATCATCGTCGCTATAACGGTGCTGTATTGTTAGGTTTACGCGGTTGCGTAATTAAGAGCCATGGCTCTGCTGATCGTTTTGGATTTGGCTTTGCCTTAGATCGTGCGTATGAAGCAGCGAAAAACCGCATGGTCGAAAGAATTGCCGCAGCCTTTGTGGCGGAGACAAAAGAATGAGTATTTTTGCAAGAGTGGCTGGAACGGGTAGCTACCTACCTGCACAACGATTAACCAACCATGATTTAGTTGAGCGTCTCGCTAAATCGGGTTTGGAGACTAGTGATGAGTGGATTACTACTCGCAGCGGTATTTCTGCGCGTCACTTTGCTGCAGAAAATGAACTCACCAGTGATCTTGCTGTGAAAGCAGCGCAATCAGCCTTAAGCAGTGCTGGCATCACTTCAGGAGACTTGGACCTCATCATTCTGTCAACCTCTACACCTGATCACTTGGGTGGTTTTCCAAGTACCGCCTGTGTGGTGCAAGATAAATTGGGTGCCCACACTAACTGTGCTGCATTTGATGTGCAAGCAGTTTGTGCAGGTTTTACTTATGCGCTTGCTACAGCGGACGCATTTATCCGTTGTGGGTCGTATAAAAAAGTATTGGTGATTGGCGCAGAAACATTCTCTCGTATCTTAGATTTTCAAGATCGTGGCACTTGTGTGCTGTTCGGTGATGGTGCTGGAGCAGTAGTGCTAGAGGCTTCAAGTGAGCCTGGTATTTTGTCTACCGCATTACATGCTGATGGTAGTCAACGCGATATTTTATGTGTTCCTGGGCGTGCTGGTAACGGTTCAGTACACGGCTCCCCGTTTATGACCATGGATGGTCCGGCAGTATTTAAGTTGGCCGTGAAGGTCTTAGAGCAAGTGGCGCATGAGGTTTTGGAAAAAGCCAATCTCAAGCCAGAGCAAATTGATTGGTTAGTGCCACATCAAGCAAATATCCGCATCATGGAAGGCACCGCTAAAAAGATGGGTATGTCGATGGATAAGGTCATCGTTACTGTGCATGAGCATGGCAATACTTCCGCCGCATCTATTCCACTGGCTTTAGATGCGGGTGTTCGTTCCGGTCAAATTCAACGAGGCCAGCATCTCTTGTTAGAGGGTGTTGGTGGCGGCTTTGCGTGGGGAGCAGTTGCTCTAAAGTATTAATTCAGTATCAATGTGCATTCATCCTATTTTTATTTTTAGTAAATTAATCTCATGACATTTGCATTCGTATTCCCAGGCCAAGGCTCTCAATCGGTTGGTATGCTCAATTCGATTTCTGAGCGCCCCGAAGTTCTCGCAACCTTGCAAGAGGCTTCTGATGCTTTAGGTGAGGATGTCGCAAAACTGATTGCTGAAGGGCCTGCAGAGGCATTGTCTTTGACAACCAATACACAGCCAGTCATGTTGACTGCTGCAGTCGCTTTTTATCGGGCTTGGTTAGCAGCTGGCGGTAGCGCTCCAAAAGTCATGGCAGGCCATAGTCTTGGCGAGTATTCTGCTTTGGTTGCAGCAGGTGTGATCTCATTTAAAGATGCCGTTCCTTTAGTGCGCTTTCGTGCAGAGGCAATGCAAACAGCAGTACCAGTAGGTACTGGTGGCATGGCGGCTATTCTTGGCCTAGACGATGCAGCCGTAATCCAGGTCTGTGCTGAAGCAAGCCTTGCATCGGGCGGAGTAGTTGAGGCAGTCAATTTCAATGCGCCTGGTCAAGTGGTGATTGCCGGTGCAAGTGAAGCGGTCACTAAAGCCTGTGAACTCTTAAAAGTAGCTGGCGCAAAACGGGCATTGCCACTACCAGTTTCCGCACCATTTCATTCTTCTTTATTACAGCCAGCCTCTGAAAAGCTGAAGGGCTACTTGGCGAATATCGAATTTAAAGCGCCAATAATTTCCGTGATTAACAACGTTGATGTGGAAATCTTGAGTGACCCGATTGCCATTAAGGATGCATTAGTGCGTCAAGCATCTAAACCTGTGCGCTGGCAAGAAACAATTCAAGCAATGGCTGCGCAAGGTGTGACTCAAGTGGTGGAGTGTGGTCCCGGCAAAGTATTGGCTGGACTTACGAAGCGTATTAATGATCAAGTTACTGGAGTGCCAGTATTTGATGAGGCTAGCTTGAATGAAGTGCTCGCCAGCCTGAAATAAAACTATCGATATAGCGGAAGATAAATATGAATCTCGACTTAAGTGGACAAATTGCCTTGGTTACAGGTGCCTCTCGCGGTATTGGTCAGGCGATTGCAGATGAGTTAGTCAAGTGCGGGGCCAAGGTGATTGGTACTGCAACCTCGGAGAGCGGTGCCAAAGCAATTGATGAGAGATTGAAAGCTTCCGGCGGCGCTGGTTTGGTTTTGAATGTCACTGCACCGAATGCTTGCGAAGAAATCATCGATCACATTGTCAAAGAGTATGGTGGCATCAATATCTTGGTGAACAACGCTGGCATCACACGTGACAACTTAGCAATGCGCATGAAGTCTGAAGAGTGGACTGATGTGATTGATACCAATTTGAGCTCTGTGTTCCGATTGTCTCAAGCTGTTTTGCGCCCTATGATGAAGGTAAAAGGTGGGCGCATTATCAATATCACTTCAATCGTAGGACATATGGGTAACGCTGGGCAGTTGAATTACGCTGCTGCAAAAGCGGGTGTTTCAGGTATGACTCGAGCTTTGGCTCGTGAAATTGGTAGCCGCAATATCACTGTTAACTGTGTGGCGCCTGGCTTTATTGATACGGATATGACACGCGCTTTGAGTGAAGAACAGCAAAATGCACTAAAAGTGAACATTCCTTTGGCTCGCTTAGGTAGCCCTGAAGATGTAGCCCAGGCGGTGGCCTTTTTGGCCTCCCCAGCCGCTGCTTACATTACCGGTAATACCCTACACGTCAATGGCGGACTCTATTTAGCCTAACGGCAAAGCAAGGATTTAGTCATTTTTAGGCGAATTTGCTAATTCGGTCCGCCAAACTGATAAAATCCTTCCATCGTTTTTTACAACCCCTGGGGAAATTAATGGACAACATCGAACAACGCGTTAAGAAAATCGTCGCTGAGCAATTAGGCGTCGCCGAAGGAGATATCAAGAATGAATCTTCTTTTGTGAACGACTTAGGCGCTGACTCTCTTGACACTGTTGAGCTGGTTATGGCTTTGGAAGATGAATTCGGCATCGAGATTCCTGATGAGGAAGCTGAAAAGATCACCACAGTTCAGCTCGCGATCGACTTCGCACAATCAAAAGCTCAGGGTTAATTCCCTAGTCTAGGTATTACTGTGTCAGTATCAAACGGCCGACGCCGGGTAGTAGTCACCGGCCTTGGTCTTATCTCACCTGTTGGTAATTCAGTTGACGTAGCTTGGTCCAATTTGCTCGCGGGCAAATCGGGCATTGCTACGATCACTAAGTTTGACCATACACCACTGAGCGTTCATTTCGCTGGTGAGGTCAAAGATTTCAATGTCGAAGAATATGTTTCTGCCAAAGAAGCGCGCCACATGGATACCTTTATCCATTTCGGTATCGCTGCGGGCACGCAAGCGATTCGTGACAGCGGTCTAGAAATTACCGAGCAAAACGCCGAGCGTGTTGGTGTGATGGTTGGCTCCGGCATTGGCGGTTTGCCAATGATTGAAGAGACTGGCGCCGAGCTTCTGGCTCGTGGCCCTCGTCGTATTTCACCATTCTTCGTTCCAGGCTCCATCATCAATATGATCTCTGGTCATCTCAGTATTTTGTTTGGCCTTAAAGGTCCAAACGTTGCTGCAGTGACCGCATGCACTACTGGATTGCACAGCATTGGTTTGGCTGCGCGTTTAATTCAGTATGGCGATGCGGATGTGATGGTTGCTGGCGGTGCTGAATCTACTATTTCTGCATTAGGTGTTGGTGGCTTTGCTTCTGCAAGAGCGCTATCTACTCGCAATGACGATCCTGCCACTGCTTCACGTCCTTGGGATAAAGACCGTGATGGTTTTGTTCTTGGTGAAGGTGCTGGCGTAGTGGTGCTAGAAGAGTACGAGCACGCTAAGGCGCGCGGTGCAAAAATTTATTGCGAGCTCCTTGGCTTTGGCATGAGTGGTGATGCGTATCACATGACCGCACCAAATATGGATGGTCCACGTCGCTGCATGGTCAATGCAATGCGCGATGCTAAATTAAATCCAGATCAAATTCAGTATTTGAATGCTCACGGTACTTCTACGCCTTTGGGTGACAAGAACGAAACCGAAGCGATCAAAGCAGCCCTTGGCGATCATGCTAAGAAGGCTCTTATCAACTCCACTAAGTCCATGACAGGTCACCTTTTGGGTGGTGCTGGAGGCTTGGAGTCAGTTTTCACGATTCTGGCTCTCCATAACCAGAAATCACCACCAACCATCAATATCTTCAATCAAGACCCAGAGTGTGATTTGGACTACTGCGCCAATACTGCCCGGGATGTGAAGATTGAGCATGCGGTCAAAAACAACTTTGGCTTTGGTGGTACTAACGGCACCTTGATTTTTGGTAAGCTGACCTAATATTCTCTTTATCTCCATTTTTTGGTTTTTACCAAGTAGGTCGATAGCATTATGAAAAAGCACTTTATTGCGCTCTTGGCTATTTTGAGTCTGGGCCAGCCTTTATTTATTCCTGTTGCATTGGCGGAAAGCCCTCGGGTAAGCATCCCAGATTTTGCGGATTTAGTTGAGCGCGCAAGTCCTGCGGTAGTTAATATCCGCACCACCGAAAAAGTCATGGTTCAACAGCAAGGCGGAATTCCAGGTCTTCCTGAAGATCAAGCAGAATTTTTCCGTCGCTTCTTTGGTGTTCCTATTCCCGGTATTCCCAATGGTCCAAAGCAAGTGCAGCCTGCACCAGGAAAACCACAAGAAGCTGATCGTGGTGTCGGCTCAGGATTCATTATTGAATCGAACGGTTTGATTCTCACGAATGCGCACGTGGTTGAGGGCGCGACAACTATTTATGTCACCTTAACGGATAAGCGCGAATTCAAAGCTAAGTTATTAGGCATGGATAAACGGACGGATGTAGCGGTTGTCAAAATTGATGCGCGTGATTTACCAAGACTACCTTTAGGTGACTCATCTAGAGTACGAGTAGGTGAGTGGGTTCTGGCAATTGGCTCTCCATTTGGTCTTGAGAACACGGTGACGGCGGGCATTGTCTCCGCTAAGAGTCGCGACACTGGGGACTATTTACCCTTTATTCAGACTGACGTTGCCGTCAATCCAGGCAACTCTGGCGGACCCTTGCTCAATACTGCTGGGCAGGTGATTGGCATCAACTCCCAAATCTTTAGTCGCTCTGGTGGCTACATGGGAATCTCATTTGCAATTCCAATTGATGAAGCGATGCGTGTTGCTGATCAGTTGCGTACGAATGGAAAAATGACACGTGGCCGTATTGGTGTTGCTTTAGGTGAAATGACTAAAGAGGTTGCTGAGAGCTTAGGCTTGGGTAAACCTCGTGGCGCATATGTGCGTAATGTTGATGCTGGTGGGCCCGCAGCAGCTGGAGGCATTGAAGCTGGTGATGTAATTCTGACTTTCAATGGGCATGACATTACCAAAGCAACTGACCTGCCTAGGGTGGTTGGGGATACTAAGCCTGGCACAACAGTGCAAGTTCAGGTATGGCGTAAAGGTGGCACGCGCGATTTGGCTGTCACTGTTACGGACGGCGAATCTTCTCAAGTGGCGAATAAGAAATCCGATGTTCCTGCGGCCAGTGTTTCCTCGGCCAATATATTTGGGGTTAATGTCAGCGAACTATCGGATGCCAAAAAGAAGGATTTGAATATTAAGGGTGGGGTTGAGGTCACAGGCCTGAGCGACGGTCCTTTAGCTCGGGCTGGCGTTCGTCCAGGCGATGTCATTATTCGGGTGGCAGATGCTGATATTTCAGGGGTAAAGCAGTTTGAGGCCCTAGTTAAAGGCCTTGATGCCAATAAGGCTGTTCCGGTCTTTATACGCCGTGCCGACAGTACTTTGGTCATCCCTGTAAGGCCAAAATAAGCCCTTTTTAGGCCAAAAAATGGGGTTTGGTGCCTTTTGGGCGCCACCCATTACAATCCTCTTAAGACGACTTTTTGCAGCGCATCATTGTGGTGCGTTCTGACAAGGCGTTTTCTTGAATGACTTATTAAGACGCTATGGATTTAATCCGCAATTTTTCTATCATCGCCCACATTGATCACGGCAAATCCACGCTCGCTGATCGCATTATTCAACATTGCGGCGGTCTCTCTGATCGCGAAATGGAAGCTCAAGTTCTCGATTCAATGGATATTGAACGTGAACGTGGCATCACCATTAAAGCCCAAACAGCAGCGTTAAATTACAAAGCTAAAGATGGCAAGATTTATAACCTCAATCTGATTGATACCCCAGGACACGTCGACTTCTCTTATGAAGTCAGTCGCTCTTTATCTGCTTGCGAAGGTGCTTTGTTGGTAGTGGATGCAAGTCAAGGCGTTGAAGCACAAACAGTTGCTAACTGCTACATGGCCCTAGAGTTGGGTGTTGAGGTTGTGCCGGTACTCAATAAGATCGACTTGCCTCAAGCTGATCCTGAGCGTGCAAAAAAAGAAATTGAAGATGTCATTGGTATTGATGCATCCGAAGCGGTCACATGCTCAGCTAAAACAGGCCTGGGAGTTGTTGATGTCATCGAAGAGATGATTGCTAGAGTTCCTCCGCCAAAAGGCAATGCAGCGGACCCATTGCAATGTCTCATCATTGACTCTTGGTTTGACAACTACGTAGGCGTTGTTATGCTGGTGCGGGTTGTCAATGGGACCTTAAAGCCTAAAGAAAAAATTACCTTAATGGCCAATGGTTCAAGCCATTTAGTTGAACACGTAGGCGTGTTTAGTCCAAAGTCAGTAGACCGCCCTGAGTTATCTGCTGGTCAGGTTGGTTTTGTCATTGCTGGTATTAAAGAATTAAAAGCTGCGAAGGTGGGCGATACCGTTACACATTCTCCAGGACAGCAAGGGCGAGTTCCTGCTAGTGAGCCGCTACCTGGTTTTAAAGAGGTGAAGCCACAAGTGTTTGCTGGTTTATATCCGGTTGAATCGAGTGAATACGATCAGCTGCGTGAATCACTGGAAAAACTTCAGCTCAATGATGCTTCACTCTTATACGAGCCAGAAGTATCTCAGGCCCTTGGTTTTGGTTTCCGATGTGGCTTCTTAGGTTTGCTTCACATGGAGATTGTGCAAGAGCGCTTAGAGCGCCAGTACGACATGAATCTCATCACTACCGCTCCAACGGTGGTGTACCAGGTTGAGCAATCTGATGGGTCTGTGATCTTAGTAGACAATCCCTCCAAGATGCCAGAGGCTAGCAAGATCAATACGATTCTTGAACCTATCGTGACAGTGAATTTGTATATGCCCCAGGAGTACGTGGGCGCGATTATTACTTTGTGTGTTGGTAAGCGTGGCATTCAGATGGATATGAACTACCTAGGTCGCCAGGTCAAGCTCACCTATGAATTGCCGATGGCCGAGATTGTTTTGGACTTTTTTGACAAAATGAAATCCATTTCACGCGGTTACGCTTCAATGGATTATGAGTTCAAAGAATATCGTCCAGCAGACGTGGTGAAGGTGGATATCCTGATTAATAGCGAGCGGGTTGACGCGCTTTCTGTAATTGTGCACAGAAGCAATAGTCAACATCGCGGTCGTGAAGTAGTTGCTAAGATGCGCGGCATTATTCCGCGTCAGATGTTTGATGTGGCCATTCAGGCGGCAATTGGTAGCAATATTGTTGCCCGTGAAAACGTGAAAGCATTGCGTAAGAACGTCTTGGCAAAGTGTTACGGTGGTGATATCTCTCGTAAACGCAAGTTATTAGAGAAGCAAAAAGAAGGTAAGAAACGTATGAAGCAAGTTGGAAACGTGGAGATTCCACAAGAAGCCTTCTTGGCTATTTTGCAGGTAGAAGATTAATGAACTTCGCTCTCATTCTCTTTATTCTGGTGATTGTTTCTGGTATTGCATGGCTTGCCGATAAGTTGTACTTTGCGCCTCAACGCAAACTGGCTGGTATCGATCGCATGCCTTTATGGCTGGAATACACCGCAGGATTTTTCCCGGTGATTTGCACAGTCTTCGTATTGCGCTCTTTCATTGTTGAGCCCTTCAAGATTCCATCGGGCTCCATGATCCCCACATTGCAGATTGGCGACTTTATTTTGGTAAATAAATTCACCTATGGCATTCGTTTGCCAGTCCTCAATCAAAAGGTAGTGGATTTAGGATCTCCGAAACGGGGCGATGTGATTGTGTTCCGTTACCCACGAGACGAGTCTGTGGATTACATCAAGCGCGTAGTGGCTTTGCCTGGTGATGTCATTGCTTATGAAGACAAACGTTTGACCATCAACGGTCAGCCTTTGCAATATAGCGGTGGCGAGCCCTATCTCGATCCTGAGAATATGCGTTACGCCAAACGCTATACAGAAACTTTCCCAACAGATTTGGGCGGTAATCGTCATGAGATTCTGAATGATCCTGATCGTCCTGCAACAGTATTTCCGACTGAGCGTTTTCCAGGCGCTGAGTTTTGCCAATACCAACCATCTGGTTTAACTTGCAAGGTTCCTGCAGGGCATTACTTTGCCATGGGGGATAACCGTGATAACAGTGCTGATTCTCGTTATTGGGGGTTTGTGCCCGACAAGAATATTGTGGGTAGAGCATTCTTTGTCTGGCTCAACCTGGGTAATCTAGGCCGTATTGGCGGCTTTCAGTAAAAAATCATGAACGCCCGCGCCGTTATCGAAACCGGATCGCTACAAGAGCGCCTCGGTTATACCTTTAAGAAGCCTGAGCTCTTAAACCAAGCCCTGACTCACCGCAGTCATAGTAAGAAGAATAACGAGCGCTTAGAGTTTTTAGGTGATTCAATTCTCAACTGTGTAGTTGCAGATTTACTTTATGAGCGCTACTCCGATTTGGATGAGGGCGATCTCTCTCGTGTGCGCGCGAACTTAGTCAAGCAGCAGGCTCTCTATGAAATTGCTCAAACCTTATCTTTATCTGATCATCTGCGTTTAGGCGAGGGTGAACTCAAGAGTGGGGGCTTCCGTCGCCCCTCTATTTTGGCTGACACCTTAGAGGCCGTCACAGGCGCTATCTTTTTGGATGGCGGTTTTGATGCAGCTAAGGCCTGTCTGCGCAAACTCTACTCAGTCATCTTGGCGCAAGTTGATCCTAAGACCTTAGGTAAAGATGACAAGACGCTCTTACAGGAATGTTTGCAAAGTTATCAATTGCCATTGCCTACCTATAACGTGACTGGCACAACGGGTGCTGCACACAACCAGCAATTCGAAGTAGAGTGTGTCATTCCTAGTTTGAAGGTGGCGGTTAAAGGTGAGGGCGCCTCACGCCGTGCTGCCGAGCAGTCGGCCGCGAAGACAGCATTGGCAGCAGTCTTAAAAGCATTGCCACAAGAATCTCGCAAACCCAAGAAAACACGGTCGGCTAAGAAAAAAGCAGCAAAGAAAGAAGCGACCGAAGAGCAGTTAAATCTTAAGCTGAAGGGCTAATCGTGTTTAGATGCGGCACTATCGCCATTGTTGGGCGTCCCAATATGGGCAAATCAACACTGCTTAATGCATTGGTTGGTCAAAAGATCAGTATTACTTCACGCAAAGCACAAACTACCCGTCACCGAATTTTAGGGATTCAGAATCGCGAAGAAGCCCAGTTCATCTTTATTGATACGCCAGGTTTTCAGACGCGTTTGATGAACACACTTAATAAAGCATTGAACCGGACGGTTACTACTGCCCTGCAAGATGTGAATGTGGCTTGCTTTGTAGTTGAGGCTGGTTACTTTGGCGAAGATGATAAAAAAGTATTAAAGCTGCTACCGGATGATCTACCAGTGGTGCTGGTTTTAAATAAGCTGGATTTATTTAATAGCCGCTTTCAGACACCATCTGAACGTGACCAGGCGTTGCTCAACTTTATGAAGGAGATGTCCAAGCCTTGGTGTGAGTTAGGCGGTCATGAAGATCAAAAGTGTGAGTTTGCAGAAATCGTTCCGATGAGCGCAAAGAGTCCTGGTGATATTGAGCGCCTCCTAGATGTGCTTGAGGGCTATTTGCCAGAAGCTGAGGCTGTATACGATGGCGATACGATTACTGATCGCAGTGAGCGCTTCTTAGCTGCTGAGATCTTGCGTGAGAAGGTATTTAGGTTTACTGGCGAGGAGTTGCCTTACACCTCTACGGTAGTAATTGATCAATTCAAGATGGATGGCAAGATGCGTCGCATTGCTGCAACTATTTTGGTTGACCGTGATAGCCATAAGGCCATGATTATTGGTCAAAAGGGTGAGCGTCTTAAAAAGATCTCAACTGATGCACGCATTGATATGGAAAAACTCTTCGATGGCAAAGTCTTTCTAGAGACTTGGGTCAAAGTGAAGCGTGGATGGGCCGATGATCGCGCTGAGTTGCGGGCTCAGGGTCTGGAATAAATTCCTATGGCTTCGATTCGTGTTGCTGACGAACCTGCTTTTGTATTGCATAGTATTCCCTATAAAGAGACCAGCTTAATTCTGGATGTCTTTACGCGGCAATATGGCCGCATGGCCTTAATTGCGAAGGGTGCGAAACGCCCTCATTCAGTATTACGTCCAGTCTTACAACGCTTTCAGCCACTCTTAGTATCTTGGAGTGGTAAGTCTGAGTTACGTACGCTTACAAAGTCAGAGTGGGTTGGGGGCATGCCCTCCTTAGTTGGTGATGCACTCCTCTGTGGTTTCTATCTCAATGAATTACTCGTCAAGTTTTTGGCGCGCGAAGACGAATACGAAAAACTCTACGATCGTTATGCAGAAACGATTAATGCTTTATCGAATCTGGAGTTTGAATCTAAAGGTTTAGAAGAAATTCTGCGTCCTTTTGAGTTATCGCTATTACAAGAAACGGGTTATGCAGCAGCTCTTGACCGTTGCGTTGAGACCAATCAAGCCCCTGATTCTCAAACACAATACGTGTATCAACCGGAGCGAGGGGTGCGTCCGGCTCAGGGCGATGACCCGGGGCATTGGCCGGTCTTGAAGGGGCAATCTTTGCTTGCCATTGCTGCAGGAGATTTTTCGGATGCACAGACCCTTTCAGAGAGTAAGCAGCTAATGCGCTTCCTACTGGGACTGCACCTACAGGATCAAGTCCTAACGACTCGTCAAATTTTGATTGATTTGAAGAAAATCTAGTAATCTACTGTCATGACAGCCCTAGTTGCCCCGAATGCCTTAGAGCTCGGCATCAATATCGATCACGTTGCCACTTTGCGTAATGCGCGAGGCACCGTGTATCCAGATCCATTAAAAGCGGCAAAGCTAGCCGAAGAAGCGGGTGCAGATCTAATTACTTTGCACTTACGCGAAGATAGGCGCCATATTAAAGATGCAGATTTATTAGCGCTACGCCCACTCATCAAGACTCGTATGAATCTCGAGTGCGCTGTGACTTCAGAAATGCTGAACATTGCTTGCAAGGTTAAGCCACATGATGTTTGCCTTGTTCCAGAGAAGCGTGAAGAGGTAACTACCGAAGGCGGTCTGGATGTTTTAGGAAAATTTGACGCAGTTAAGGCAGCGACTAAGCAACTGCAAGATGCAGATATTCGGGTTTCACTATTTATTGATCCAGAAGAAAAGCAGATTCAGGCAGCTAAGGATGTGGGCGCCACGGTTGTTGAGTTGCATACTGGTCGTTATGCCGATTTATCTGGTACAGAGCAAAGCAAGGAATTAGGGCGTATTCGTAAAGCAGCGCAATTTGCTAAAAGTATTGGTCTGCGAGTCAATGCTGGCCATGGTTTGCATGAGGGCAATGTGATGCCTATCGCCGCTATCGAAGAATTATCTGAATTGAACATTGGCCATGCAATTGTTGCCGAAGCTTTATTTAAGGGCTGGCAAAATGCGATTGAGGATATGAAGGCCTTAATGGTTCGCGGTCGTCATCAAGATCATATTCACCCTCTTTAATTACTTAAATATTGATGATCATCGGCATTGGTACAGACATTCTGCAGATTGGGCGCTTGCAAGCAGCATACGATCGCACTAATGGCCGTTTGGCTGAAAAGATTTTGGGCCCAGATGAAATGCTGGTCTTCAAACATCGTTTGGTCAGAAATCACAAACGCGGCATTGCATTTTTAGCTACGCGTTTTGCTGCCAAAGAGGCTTTCTCAAAAGCCATCGGTTTAGGAATGAGAATGCCGATGACATGGCGCTCATTGCAAACTCTCAATGAACCCAGTGGTAAGCCTGTCACTAGCTATCTCGGAGCCTTAGCTCAGTTTATGCAAGAGAAAAATTGGGAAGCACAAGTGACGGTGAGTGATGAACAAGATATGGCCATTGCTCATGTCATCGTTACTCAGAAATAAGCAAAAACCAATCTACAAAAATAAATGCAATCGAGATAGAGGAAGAGATGAGTAAATCCACCATGAATCCAGGCCCAATCACATTAGATGTCGTAGGTCAGGTTTTAAACGCAGAGGATCGCCGTCGTATCCTGCATCCTCTAACTGGTGGCGTCATCTTGTTTGGCCGGAACTTTGCTAATCGCAAGCAGCTGACTAAATTAACAGCTGATATCAAAAAACTTCGCTCCGATGTGCTGATCTCGATTGATCACGAGGGCGGTCGAGTGCAGCGCGCCAAAACTGACGGCTTTACCCACCTACCAGCGATGCGCAAACTTGGAGAACTTTGGAGTGCAAAGAATGATTCCACGCACGCGGCGGAATCTGCTGCCTTAGCGATGGCTGCTGCTACTGCCTGCGGTTATGTGCTTGCTACTGAGTTACGTGCTTGTGGTGTTGACTTCAGTTTTACGCCTGTACTGGACTTAGATTTTGGTCGTAGTGGTGTGATTGGCGATCGGTCATTTAGTCGCGATCCTCAAATTGTGTTTGCATTGGCCAAGAGTTTGAATGAAGGCTTGCGGCTTGGCGGTATGGCTAACTGTGGCAAGCACTTTCCAGGTCATGGTTGGGCTGAGGCAGACTCACATGTGGCTATTCCGGTGGATGAGCGCTCCTTATCTGAAATTTTGAATGATGATGCTAAACCTTATGAGTGGTTAGATTTGAGTTTGGCAGCCGTCATGCCAGCGCATGTGATTTATCCACAGGTGGATCAAAATCCAGCGGGCTTCTCTCAGATTTGGTTGCACTCCATCTTGCGTCAAGAGTTGGGTTTTGAAGGCGTTATCTTTAGTGATGACCTCTCGATGGAGGGTGCTAGTGTCGCTGGTTCGGTAGTGAAGGGTGCAGAAATGGCACTAGATGCTGGATGCGATGCAGTATTAATTTGTAATCGCCCTGACTTGGCGGATCAGTTGCTAGGTAAGCTGAAGGTCACTAAGAAAAAACAAGCAGAGTCAGCCACACGCTTAAATCGTTTGATACCTGCTTCATCAGCTTTGTCGTGGGATGAGTTGCAAAAAGAAGCGGAATACCAACATGCCAAAGGTTTGCTGAAGCAGTTCAAGTTAATCTCTTGAACTATGTGATTCCAGTTTTGATGACAATAAAAAAGCCCGGCATGCCGGGCTTTTTAACAGCGGTAGCTTGCTAATTAGTTGGCGCGGCTACGGTATTCGCCAGTACGAGTATCAATTTCGATCTTGTCGCCAGTGTTACAGAACAAGGGAACTTGCAATTCATAGCCGGTAGCTAATTTTGCAGTCTTTAATACTTTGCCTGAGCTGGTATCGCCCTTGACTGCTGGCTCTGTGTAAATGATTTCGCGAACGAGCGAGTTAGGCATTGCAACGGAGAGTGCTTTACCTTCGTAGAACACTACTTCACAAGGCATGCTTTCTTCGAGATAGTTCAATGCATCACCCATGAACTCAGCCTCAACTTCATACTGGTTGTAATCACCATCCATGAATACATACATTGGATCTGCGAAATAAGAGTAGGTGCAATCTTTCTTCTCGAGGATTACGACATCAAATTTGTCATCGGCTTTGTAAACGCCTTCGTTTGGCGCACCAGTTAACAAGTTCTTAAATTTCATTTTTACAACTGAAGAGTTGCGGCCAGAGCGGCTATATTCGGCCTTTAAAACGACCTGGGCATCAGTGCCAATCATGACTACGTTACCAACGCGGAGTTCTTGTGCTGTTTTCATCTTGCTATTCCTGGGTGCAGAGTGATTTTTCTGCGGTTTTTATCAAAAACAAGATTGTAACCGCCCGCAAGCCTTTATTGCTTGGTCTTAGGCAACAAACCCCAGTAGACGGGCTGCTAGGCCGCCATCCCCTTGTTTTTCGAGCAATTGGGTGCGCCAGGCTTTGGAATGGGTATTCCAGGCATCTAATGTTTTAAACCATTCAGAGGGCATAGCCCATGTCATTGCGGCAATGGTGGCTAGTCTCAACTCTTGATTGGCTTCTTCGAGGTAAAGGTCTAAAAAGGCAGCCAACTTCACTTCATGAGCGCGATCCTCTTGAGGGTAAATATGCCAAATAAATGGTTTGCCTGCCAATTGCGCACGCACAAAAGAGTCCTCGCCACGAACAATATTGAAATCGCATTGCGATAACACCCAGTCGTACTCATCTTGGGATACGAAAGGCATGGGGATTAATTGGAGATTGGGGGGTAATTCAATAGGTTGCTCGCCATAGAGGTTGAGCAGTTCTACATGACCATGTGTTAGTAAGACATCAATATTTTCACCAAGAGAGCCGAGGTCTGTTAACCATTTACGTAATGGCGCACCTGGGTAGCAAAAAATGCTGATACGTTTTGTATCCACTCGCAGCCTGGACCAGATCTCTTTTAAGTCATGTGGAATTTGATTGCTTACTATTGCGCCCTCTGGTGGAATGGGGTCTACCAGGATGCCGCCAGCCTGATCCTGAAATCCAGGGAAGAAAAAATATTTTGCAATGCCGTGCGATTGAGGGGATGCCTTTGCATGAAAGTCCACTATCCAAGGTTCTGCACTTAAGTACTCAAGGTTGATAATGATCGGCTTGATAGGGGCAATAAAAAGACTGGCTAGATAGCGCTCTGGTAATTCACAGCCAAAGGCTTCGATGACAACATCAGGGGTTTGCACGGGATGTCTCGCATTACTAAAGCTAGCCTCCCAAGGCTGAAGGTCAATTTTTTGCTTAATTGCAGGATCAACACCAGAAGCGAGTAAATTGAGGGTTGGTAGGTCGTCGCAGAAAATGCGTACCTCTTGGCCATGAAGGCTTGATAAGCTTCGGGCTAGACGCCAGCAAACACCGGCATCACCATAGTTGTCTACGATTTGACAGAAAATATCCCAACGCATGAGCAATTCGCTTTTTGAAACCCTTCAGCAGGATGTTAAACGGCTACCCGGATTACCGGGGGTATATCGCTTCTTTGATGAGGCGGGAAACATCTTATATGTAGGCAAAGCGCGCCACCTTAAAAAACGGGTATCCAGTTATTTTCAGAGCAAGCAGCTATCACCACGAATAGCGTTAATGGTGGGCAAAATCGCTCGCTATGAAACAACAGTAACACGGACCGAAACCGAAGCCCTCATTCTAGAGAACAATCTCATCAAAGAGTTGGCTCCACCGTTCAATATCTTATTTAGGGACGATAAGTCATACCCTTATGTGATGTTGACGGGACATCAATTTCCTAGGCTAGCCTCTTATCGCGGCAAAGTAGATAAACGCAATCATTACTTTGGCCCATTCCCCAACTCATGGGCAGTACGCAATAGCGTGCAAATTCTACAAAAAGTATTTCGCCTCAGAACATGTGAAGACTCGGTCTTTAAGAATCGTAGTCGTCCTTGCCTCTTGCATCAGATTCACCGCTGCAGTGCCCCTTGTGTGGGTAGGCTTAGTGTGGAGCAATATGGCCAAGACGTAGCGCAAGCCACTCGCTTTTTGGAAGGCGACCATGGCAGGGTGCTCTCAGAGCTCGAAAAAGAAATGCATGCACATAGTGATGCCATGGAATTTGAAATGGCAGCAGTATTGCGCGACCGTATCGCAGATCTCTCTAGCGTCCTGCAACAGCAATCGATGGATGCCGTTGCTGAAGGTGAGGGTGATGTTGACATCATTGCCGTTGCACAGATGGAAGGCATGGTTTGTGTGAACCTTGCGATGGTCCGCGGTGGCCGCCACTTAGGTGACAGAGCTTATTTCCCCAAGGGTTTACGAACTGCTTCGGGTGAGCTCCCACCCCCTGCAGAAATTTTGGAAGCCTTTATTGCACAACACTACTTAGATGAAGTGGATGGCAAGGATGGGCCCACAACGAATCTCATTCCTCCTGTTTTAGTGATGAATCATTCCTTGCATTCAATAAGTGATGATGTCAGTGAGCCTAATGAGGAGGCTCCAGATGATCTGCATGATTTATTAAATGCTCAGGCTGGTAAAAAGATTACTTTCTTGCATCAGCCTCAAGGTCAGCGTCGTCACTGGTTGGCCATGGCAGAAGGTAACGCCAAGATCGCCTTAACAAAACGTTTAGTAGAGACGGGTGGCCAGCTAGCTAGAGCACGAGCTTTAGTCGATATTTTGAGTCTTGATCTTGAGGGCTTAGAACATTTACGTATCGAGTGTTTTGATATCAGCCACACTTCAGGTGAGGCTACCCAAGCATCATGCGTGGTGTACGCTAAGAATGCAATGCAATCGGGCGAGTATCGCCGTTTCAATATTAATGACATCACACCTGGTGATGACTATGCAGCGATGCGTCAAGTCTTGCAAAGACGGTATGCCAATTTCCAAGAGCTTCCACCCGAAAAAATGCCACAAGTCATTTTGATCGATGGTGGCAAGGGCCAAGTTGAAATGGCTAGGCAAGTCCTTTCAGAATTTGGCATGGATATCAGTCTGATTGTTGGTGTCGCTAAAGGAGAGGGTCGCAAAGTTGGCTTGGAGACGCTCATCTTTGCCGATGGTCGGCAGGCCCTCGAGTTAGGTATTGATAGCGCAGCACTGTTATTGGTAGCGCAGATTCGAGATGAGGCTCATCGTTTTGCAATCACCGGCATGCGTGCCAAGCGCGCAAAAGCCAGAACGGTCTCTCGTCTTGAGGAGATTGAGGGCATTGGTGCCAAACGCCGTCAGAAGCTGCTTGCGCGCTTTGGTGGTCTAAAAGGGGTAGCCAATGCCAGTATCGAAGAGATTGCTAGCGTTGAAGGGGTATCGCTCACCCTGGCAGAGCAAATTTATCGTCAATTGCACTAGCTTTGATTTCTGATAATTGGTTTATGCTTATCTCATGCCATTTAATCTACCTATCGCCCTAACTTGGTTGCGTGTAGCAGCAATTCCATTGCTTGTGGCTGTTTTTTATCTCCCTAGTGATTGGCTTACCTCTTTCGATAAAAATTTGATTGCTGCGGTCATCTTTGTTTCTGCTGCAATCACTGATTGGCTTGATGGTTTCTTAGCTCGTCGCTTAAAACAAGAATCCGCTTTTGGCCAATTCTTAGATCCTGTTGCCGATAAACTCATTGTTGCAGCGGCATTATTGGTGTTGCTCAATATGGATCGCGTCCAAGTCTGGGTTGCTCTAGTAATCATCGGTCGCGAAATCACGATCTCTGCTTTGAGAGAGTGGATGGCTTTATTGGGTGCTGGTAAAAGTGTCGCCGTACACATGGTGGGTAAGTTAAAAACAACTGCGCAGTTAGTCGCAATCCCTTTTTTATTGCTCAATGACACCTTATTTGGGTGGTTAAATTGCGCCAAGATTGGCACCTGGTTGATTTGGGTTGCCGCATTCTTAACCCTTTGGTCGATGTTTTATTACCTCAAAAAAGCGCTGCCACAATTAGCAGGCAAAATCGACTAACCCCATATATGCCCGTCTGGCATGGCTTGGCGGGGTATTCAATGTACTTAATTTTTCAGTTTTACAGGGAATAATGCTTTCTGTTCGATTGTTTGTTAAACTATCGCCCTGTTATGCGGGAATAGCTCAGCTGGTAGAGCGATACCTTGCCAAGGTATAGGTCGGGAGTTCGAACCTCCTTTCCCGCTCCAAGTTCGATGGGAAGCCCTAAAAAGCTTCCCATTTTTGATTCAGGCATATGGCGCGTTGGCCGAGTGGTTAGGCAGGAGCCTGCAAAGCTTCGTACGGGGGTTCGATTCCCTCACGCGCCTCCAGCAATTTCGCTTGACGAAATAGGTGGAGCACCTAAAATACTTTCAGTACCTATATGAAAGTCGCATCTATTCTGTAAAGCGAAATATGATCAAAATCCACACTCTTAAACTGAGCGCTGTCGTATTGTCACTATCGGCATTGTTGGGCGCGTGCGCTAGTTCTGGCGACTCGCCAACAGGCACTCCTCAGGAAGTTCAAGAAGTTCAGGCGCAGTTATTGGGCGGCATGCCTTTGCCTGCAGCCTCAAAAATTATTGGTGCTGATTCATTAATCATAGGGCGTGGTGACAGCTGGGTTGGTCGAGTGGTTCTTTCTGGTGTTCAATCACCAACAGATATTTATGCTTTCTTCCAGTCAGAATATCCAACTGCTGGCTGGACAACAGTAAGTGCTGTGAAATCAAAAACGAGCATCTTAGTATTTACCAAGGGTGATCGCACTGCCACAGTAGAGTTGAATGAAGGTTCATTAACTGGACCTAAAACATTGATCACAATTACTTCATCACCAAAGAACGCTAACGTAGTGGCGCCTAGCAAGAAGTAACAGTTGTAGATTAGGAAATAAAAAGGCCTCCACTGGAGGCCTTTTCTTATGGGGGCTGAGCTTATAGGCCTTCGGCCCTAATTAGGCCAACTGCCTGACCTTCAATTGCAAAATTTGGTTGACGACTATCAACCAAAATATTTTTGAAGTCTGGGTTCTCGGCTTGCAATTCAACTACCAAGCCGTTGGCCGTTTTCTTCTGATTCCAGCGCTTAACAGTGACCTCATCATCAAGACGTGCAACTACGATGTCGCCGTTACGTACTTCGGTAGTTTTTCTAACGGCTAAATAATCGCCATCCAAAATACCTGCATCGCGCATGCTCATACCCTTTACTTTCAACAAGTAATCAGCGCCTTTGCTAAACAAGCTTGGATCAATCGGTACTTGCTTCTCAATGTGCTCGACTGCCATGATGGGTGAGCCTGCAGCAACACGACCAATCAACGGAAGAGTCAGCTGTTGTAATGCGCCAGATGGCAATGACAGCTGACGATATTGATTTGACTGTTGTGTTTGATTAAATCGTTGTGGAATGCGAATGCCGCGCGATGTGCCTGGCGTTAATTCGATATACCCTTTTTTCGCGAGCGCACGCAAATGTTCCTCAGCAGCATTTGCCGAGGCAAATCCTAGTTGAGTCGCAATCTCTGCGCGAGTCGGAGGTGAGCCGCTCTCATCGATCGCTTTGGTGATGAGTTCCAAAATCTCACTCTGGCGTGCGGTGAGTTTAGGGAGGGCAGTTAGCTCCTCTTGAAAATCGACTGTGTTTATGTCCATACTGGGATTGTATACAGCACTTTTTGATAATTCAAGCAATTTAAGGGCGATAATGGGGTATGAGCTCAATTGAACACAACTCTGAAAATTCACCCCATATATTGGTTCTCGGTATGGGTGGCACGATTGCTGGATTAGCTGCAAAACCCGAGGAAAACCCTCTTCAGTATGAGGCTGGCCAGGTAGAGGTGAGCTCTTTGCTTGCCCAGATTCAGTCGGTGATCCCTGGGGGAATTGAGCTGGTTTCCCGGCAAGTGGCCAATATCAATAGCCGTAACTTAAGCGAGGGTTTATTGAGTCAATTGGGGGAGTCCGTTAGAGAGTCCCTTTCTAATACATGGGTGCAAGGCATAGTGGTCACTCACGGCACCGATACGATGGAAGAGACCGGTGTCTTTTTGCAGTTAACTTGCGGAAAGCTTGCTCAAGATTTAGGCAAAAGAGTCATTATTACCGGGGCGATGTTGCCGGCCAATGTGCCTAAGGCGGATGGCCCTTCAAATTTACTGGATGCCATCCGCTGGGCCTCAACCCCATTGGATAACTGCCCTGGTGGGGTCTACGCCGTCATGGACGGCAGGGGGTGCTTAGCGATGGATTTGGCCAAACGCCACGGCACAGCTCTAAATGCCCCCATTCAAGCCTCTCCAAGTAGCTCCGTGGGCTTGATCAACCCGTCTTGGCTCTCCGGGGTGAAGGCGGTTCAGGAGGCTTGGACAGCCGATTTGCCTATTCCGAAGGGGGATGATTGGCCATGGGTTGAGATCCTGACTAGTCATGCAGGCGCTCGCTCAGAAACGATTACCCACTGGCTAGGCTCTAAGGTAAAGGGCTTGGTCCTGGCTGGTTCTGGCATGGGAGGTTTTCATGATGCCTGGAGGGAATCTCTCGTTGCGGCTGTAAAGCACGGCATTGCCTTGGTAAGGACAACCAGAACTGGTGCAGGTACTACTTGGCAGGATATTCCTGAAAAGGATCTGGTCGGATGCATGGCTTCAGGTACGCTTTCAGCCCCTAGGGCCAGAATTGCACTGCAGTTAGCGATCTATGCTGAAAAACAGGCTAAATTAGTCGGTAAATCCCTGACTTGGCAGGATTTTTTTGCTAGAATAGCGGTCTTGCCTGAAATTAGGTAAGGGTTTAAAAAGTGTTGTGAGCAGTACCTACAATTTGTTACTACCTTGTCACACTGGCGCTGATTTCATAACCATCAGAAATTAGCAAGACGCCCAGGTGACTCTATCCTTAAGGAGTGTTTGATGCGTCATTATGAAATCGTCTTTATCGTCCATCCGGACCAAAGCGAGCAAGTACCAGCGATGATCGATCGTTACAAAGCTACATTAGCAGCTGCGGGCGGCAAAATCCATCGTATTGAAGATTGGGGTCGTCGTCAGATGGCTTACATGATCGACAAGCTTGCTAAAGCCCACTACGTTTGCATGAACATTGAGTGCGACCAGAAAACTCTGGAAGAGCTCGAGCATGCGTTCAAATTTAACGATGCTGTTTTGCGTCACCTCATCATCAAGACTAAGAAAGCTGAAACAGAGCCTTCCATCATGATGAAAGAAGTGCAACGTGAAGAAGCACGCAAATCAGCTCAATCCGACGCTCCAGTAGCAGCGGCTTAAGTTAGAAATTTGAAGAGGAATACACAGACTAGAAAACGTATCAGAGAAGCGGAGCGGCGTTGAATCATTTCACCCTCACTGCAATCTTGGTATCTAAAGACGCGATTCGATTTACACCAGCAGGAATACCGGTGATGCATTGCCAGCTAGAACATAGCGGCCAAGCAAACGAGGTAGGAGTGGCTAGGAAAATTCAAATGAGCGTTGAAGCCATAGCAATCGGTCCGATACAAAAGGATCTTGAGCAAATGGATTTAGGAGCTGAGGCAGTGTTCGAAGGATTCTTGGCACCCAAGACTCTACGTAATCAAAGACTTGTTTTCCACATTACCCATATTCAATTGAAAAATTAAAGAGGAAATCATCATGGCGTTTGGAAAGAAACCCGATTTCAAAAAGAAACCAGCTCAGAACCCATTGTTCAAGCGTAAGCGTTATTGCCGTTTCACTGTTGCTGGCGTAGAACAGATCGACTACAAAGATGTAGACACATTGAAGGACTTCATTGGCGAAAACGCCAAGATCACTCCTGCTCGTTTGACAGGCACAAAAGCAAAATATCAGCGTCAGTTAGACACTGCTATCAAGCGTGCTCGTTTCTTGGCTTTGTTGCCATTCTCCGATCAACATAGAAAATAATTGGGAGCCCTCAATGCAAATTATTCTTTTAGAAAAAGTAACAAACTTGGGCAACCTCGGTGACGTAGTTCGCGTTAAAGACGGTTTCGCTCGTAACTTCCTAATCCCACAGCGCAAAGCGCGTCGTGCAACTGAAGCAGCAATTGCTGACTTTGCAGTTCGTCGTGCTGAGTTGGAAAAATTGGCTGCTGAGAAATTGGCTGCTGCTGAAGCGGTTGGCGTGAAGCTCAAAGACTTGGTTCTCGAAATCGGTCAAAAAGCTGGCGTTGACGGTCGTTTGTTTGGTTCTGTAACCAACCATGACATCGCGGATGCATTAAAAGCTAAGGGCTTTGCGATTGAGAAGTCCTCAGTTCGCATGCCTACTGGCCCATTGAAGATGGTTGGTGATCACCCTGTAGCGGTTGCTGTGCATACCGATGTAGTGGCTGACATCACGATTCGTGTAGTTGGCGAGCAAGCTTAAGTTTTAAGATCTGTACACTAGCCTCATGGCTGAATCCCGTTCACGTTCCGTGACACTGAATCCTGGCATGATGGGTTCTGGGGATGCAGTCGTGCAGGCTTTAAAAGTTCCGCCGCATTCTGTAGAAGCCGAGCAATCACTGCTCGGCGGTCTACTGATCGATAACTCTTCTTGGGATAACCTGGGTGGAGTCCTAAACGATAAAGATTTCTATCGCCCTGAGCATGCTCTGATCTACAAGGTCATTGCGCGTTTGGTTGGCGACAATCATCCTGCTGACGTCATTACTGTTCATGATGCAATTAAGTCTGAACAAGGTGGTGACCTCGTTAGTATTGATTACCTCAATTCATTAGCGCAAAACACGCCAAGTGCAGCGAATATTAAAGGCTATGCCGACATTGTTCGTGATCGCAGTATCTTGCGTCGCCTAATTGAAGTTTCAGACAGCATTGTCAATTCTGCATTTGTCCCTGAGGGGCGCACCGTCAGAACTTTGCTGGATGAAGCAGAGTCTCGCATCTTACAAATTGGTGAAGAGGGTAGTCGCAAAGCCGACTATCTCGAAATCGAACCCCTCCTTAAGGCAGTTGTTGCCCGTATTGATGAGCTTTATAACCGCCAAGGCGGCAGCGATATTACTGGTATTGCAACTGGCTTTCTGGATTTAGATAAACAAACCAGCGGTCTGCAAAAGGGTGACTTGGTGATTGTTGCGGGTCGTCCTTCTATGGGTAAAGCACAACCTTTAGACGCAAAAGTAAAAACAGTTGATGGCTGGAAGCTGATGGGTGATTTGCGTTTTGGTGATCGCCTCGCTTCTGTTGATGGCCAACATTCAATGGTGACTGGTATTTATCCGCAGGGCACTAAGCAGATATACAAGGTTACTTTTTCTGATGGGCGTCAAGCTGAGTGTTGTGACGAGCATTTATGGCGTGTGATGTATCGCGATTGGTCTGAGCCACGCGTTATCAATACAACTCGCTTAATGGAGATGCTGCAGTGTGTTCGATATAAAAATAGATTGTGGATTGATCCGGTCTCAGGAGAGTTTGGCCACTCAAATGCATTGCCAATTCATCCATGGGTTTTAGGAGCATTGCTCGGTGATGGAACTTTGGCCTTATCTCATGGCTCAGTGATGTTTTCCACCAAGTCTCCCGAGCTGATTGAGCGCATGAATTTACTTGCGAACTATGAGATGGAGTTGGTGCATGCTAACGCTTATGACTGGAGAGTAGTTTCGAAAGAAAGAATTGCTGCTAATGGTCAACGAGCAGCTGTAAGGACAAATTACTATAGAGCCGCTTTGGGTGAATTAGGTGTATTAGGTTGCAGAAGTTTTGACAAATATATTCCCGCCACTTATCTAGAGGCCAATAAGAATTCTCGTCTCGCGTTGTTCCAGGGGTTGATGGACACCGATGGTTGGATTGAGAAATGGGGCTCCATTCGCTTTTGTACAGCGAGCCAGCAATTGTCAGAGGATGTTGCCACTTTAGCTAGATCATTAGGTGGTTTTTGCTCAATTGCGCAGAAGCAGACTAGCTATACCTATAAGGGCGAGAAGAAGCAAGGCCGTTTGTCTTATGTTTTGAACATGAGCTTTGGCCCTGGTTTTGAGGCTTTTACCTTGCCTGAAAAGAAGGAAAGATTAAGAGCAAGCTGGGATCGTCAGCGCAGAATTTCATTTACAAGCATTGTTCCCTCCAGAATGTCTGAGGCGCAATGTATTTCAGTGAGCCATCCTCAAAGAACTTATGTAACGAATGATTACGTCGTTACCCACAACACTGCATTTGCATTGAACATTGCAGAGAATGTTGCCTTAGCTGAAGGCTTGCCAGTTGTCGTCTTCTCAATGGAGATGTCAGGCGAGCAGTTAGCAGCCCGCTTACTGGGATCGGTAGGGCGCGTCGACCAAAGTCGCATGCGTACCGGCAAGTTGCAAGATGATGAGTGGCCACGTGTTACTGATGCAATTGCTCGTTTAAGTAATACCCAAATCTTGATTGATGAGACTGGCTCTTTATCAAGCTTAGAGTTACGCGCACGCGCACGTCGTATTGCCAGAAACTTTGGTGGCACCTTAGGTTTGGTAGTGATTGATTACTTGCAGCTCATGAGTGGTTCTGGTTCTGAAAACCGTGCAACTGAGATTTCAGAGATTTCTCGCTCACTTAAATCACTTGCAAAAGAATTGCAGTGTCCAGTTGTTGCTCTCTCACAGTTAAATCGTGGCCTTGAGCAGCGTCCGAACAAACGCCCAATCATGTCTGACTTGCGTGAGTCAGGTGCGATTGAGCAAGATGCCGACTTAATTATGTTCATCTACCGTGATGAGGTGTACCACCCTGATACCACTACCGATAAAGGTGTGGCAGAGATCATCATCGGTAAGCAGCGTAACGGTCCAATTGGTACCGTACGCCTCAGTTGGCAAGGCCCCTATACCAAGTTTGATAACTTGGCGATGGGATCAGTTGCTTATTCATCTGGCGGTTACGAGCCGTTCTAAAGCGCTTCTATCTACTGGGAAGCAATCCGCCTTGCCTCAGTAAATTTGGCCGCCCAGTAGGGTGAGGTGATGTAGTCTAGCCGTACCGTGCCCCCAGCACTTGGCGCATGTACAAATCTTCCTTGCCCAACGTAAATACCAGCGTGGGAGTACTTTTCACCAGTGGTATTGAAAAACACCAAATCACCCGGGGCTGGTGGCTGGTTATCAACACTTCTACCTTGATTGCTCATTTGGGCAATTGTGCGAGGTAATTTAATGCCTGCTGCTTTGTTATACACATACACAATCAATCCACTGCAATCAAACCCACCTTTGGGAGTATTGCCCCCATAGCGATAGGGAACATCGACTAAGCCAACTGCGGCTATCGAAATATCTTCAGTCCCAACACTCGTATCCTGTTTAAATTGTGCAACTTTTGCCGGCCCTGAGTTGCCTCTAAAAACACTACACCCCGATAACACGAGAATCGTACAAATAAAAATGCCGCACCCCATAAGAGTGCGGCATGAGAGGATTTGCTTAGAGTGCGTCGGCAGCATGATCCGCAAGACGTGAACGCTCACCGCGTGCCAAGGTGACATGGCCACCATGGCGCCAGCCTTTGAAGCGGTCAACCACATAGGTAAGGCCAGATGAACCTTCGGTTAAGTACGGCGTATCAATCTGAGCAATATTGCCTAAGCAAATAATCTTCGTTCCAGGGCCTGCACGGGTTACGAGAGTTTTCATTTGCTTCGGCGTTAAGTTTTGCGCCTCATCGATTATCACAAACTTACTCACAAAGGTTCTGCCACGCATGAAGTTCATGCTCTTGACTTTGATGCGCGAGCGAATCAGTTCTTGAGTCGCGGCACGACCCCATTCACCAGCGTCATCATTGCGCTGCAAAACTTCAAGGTTGTCATCAAATGCACCCATCCAAGGCTGCATTTTTTCTTCTTCCGTTCCTGGGAGGAAGCCAATATCTTCGCCCACAGGTACAGTGGCGCGAGTGATGATGATCTCGTTGTAGCGTTTGCTATCTAAAACTTGCTCTAGTCCTGCAGCCAAGGCTAGTAAGGTTTTACCAGTACCGGCTTGTCCCAAGAGGGTTACAAAATCTACATCTGGGTTCATGAGCAGATTCATAGCAAAGTTTTGCTCACGATTACGGGCAGTTACGCCCCAGACATTATTTTTCTGGTGAGAGAAGTCTCTAAGAGTTTGCAAGAGGGCAGTCTTGCCATTGATTTCTCTAACATGTGCGTAAAAAGGTGTTGAGCCATCTGGATTCTCTTGATAGACAAATTGATTGACCAACATACTAGGTACAGCAGGACCAGTCACTCTGTAGAACATAGTGCCAGATTTAGAGTCTGCCCAGCTTTCCATATCCTTGCCATGTTTTGGCCAGAAGTCGGCTGATAAGGCCATGACTCCCGAATACATTAAGTCACGATCTTCTAAAACTTGGTCATTGAAATAATCTTCGGCAGGCAAACCAAGCGCACGCGCTTTAATACGCATGTTGATATCTTTGGATACCAACACCACTTCCTGCCCCTTACGGGTTTTTTGTAACTCGCTGACCACCGCCAAAATCATATTGTCGCCCTTACCCTCTGGCAGGCCCTCTGGCAATGCTTGGGTGGACAACTTGGTTTGGAAATAGAGTCGACCTGAAACATCTTGGTTGCCAAGCTTATTCAGGGGGATGCCTTCATCCAATGTGCCGCTGGTGCCAGCAACCAATTGATCTAGGGAGCGGCTAACGGTACGAGCATTGCGGGCTACCTCGGTCATACCTTTCTTGTGATTGTCCAACTCTTCAAGCGTGGTCATCGGCAAGAAAAGGTCATGCTCTGAGAAGCGGAATAAAGAGCTTGGATCATGCATCAAGACGTTGGTGTCGAGCACAAACAAAGAAGGGGGTCCAGTACGAATGACGCGCTTGGGTTTTGCTGGAGCTGTTGACTTGCTATCGTTGCGAGCTGGACTGCGATCTGCTTTGATCTTTTCTAGAGCCACTTCTGCTGCAGATAAATCTTCTTCTGCATCATTAGTCCAATCGGAACTTTCTACCACCACTGGTTTTGCTGGAGCTGGGCGTTTCTTGAGGTCGGGAGTATCTTTCCGACTAAGCTTCACTTGATCAGCAATTTGAGTTGGGATGGGTGGCAATGGCATGCAGACTCTCCTAAAAGAAAAAACCGCCAAGCGGAGTGCGTTGACGGTTTATTACGAAACTGGTTGCAAGAACTTCTAAAAAACGGAGGGGGTTGCTCCCCGAACCTGCTTTGAGTTGCTCAGGTTTCTGATTCAAACGGATTGTCAGACTTTCCCGTCGTTTACGGTGCATATGAATCACTTTACCCCAAAATTTGGGGTTTGCAAGCACCTCAGATCAAATTATTGTAAAAATTATTTGGCAGCTTGAGCGGCCTGTAATACCTCTGTCACATGCCCTGGAACTTTAAGGCCGCGCCACTCTTGAACGAGCTTGCCAGAGGAGTCAAATAGGAAGGTGCTGCGCTCAATACCGCGGACCTGTTTGCCGTACATATTCTTCATCTTGATGACGCCAAAGAGTTGGCAGAGCTTTTCTTCAGCGTCAGAAACCAGCTCAAACGGGAGCTCTAATTTGCTGCGGAAATTGTCATGAGACTTCAGGCTATCGCGGGATACACCAACGATCAGAGTATTGGCCTTAGTAAAGGCTTCGATATTGTCACGAAACTCACCGGACTCAGCAGTGCAACCTGGGGTCATATCTTTTGGATAAAAGTAGAGAACTAATTTTTTCCCAGTTGCAGACGCTGGAGAAAAAGTCAGGCCCGATGTCGCAGGAATAGAACATGCTGGAATAGGTTGGCCGATAGTGACTGTCATGATGATCTTTCGTTTGTAATTTATCTATTGGTATTACTAGTTCAGCTATTTTGAATAATCAATTCACCACTTCGGTTGGGTATTTCACCCCAAGTCAGTGGTAGTACCGCTATTTTATCCAGTTGATTGGTGGCCTTCCAGGATTGATGAAGCTCGCCCATGGTGACGAGGTCGTGACCCTGGTTTAGCCATCCAGCCAATAGCCGTTCAAAGGCAGGCAACAGCTTCTGACCCTCTAATTCAGCATGCAGAGTAAAGACTTGATCATTGGGGTTGCTCTGAGTGATCTCAAGGAGCTTTTTAACTGCCCCAAATTCATCTGCACCATCAATACCAATTAGTTCATCAAAGGTGGGGAGGGTAGTCGGATATTGCACGTGGTTTGCTTTGCCTGAGGCAAGTGCGAGTCGATAAGGTATCAAGTTGGGCTCAGCCCTTCCATCGGAGGAATGGGTAATTTCCCACTGGTCGAGTTGTTCAAATGCGGCTTCATTCATTTGCCAGCCAGCTGCCCCATAAGTCGCTGGTGCATGCCCAAAGATTTCCACAAAGCGATCCCAACTTCTTTGCATCATTGCCTTGGTCCATGCTGAGTCTTGATTGCGAACTGCATCTTGCCAAGCAACGTGGTCCCAAGTATGAATTCCTGTTTCATGGCCGGCCTCATCTATTGCGCGCATTTCTGCAGCTGCTTTTTTCCCGATATCAGGACCGGGAAGTAAAACGCCATAGAGTAGGGTTTTGATGCCGTAGTGCTCTACAACCGAAGTGCGACTCACTTTTTTTAGAAAACCGGGACGAAAGACTCTCTTTAAAGCCCAGCCAGTATGGTCAGGCCCTAGGCTAAATAGGAAGGTAGCTTTTAAGCCAAAGCGCTCAAGGGTACGAGCTAGATTAGGAACGCCCTCTTTGGTACCGCGTAAGGTATCGACATCAACTTTGAGAGCAATCTTAGCCATGAATCCTTGAGTCTATTTCTACTTATTCTTTATCAACTAAAGAACGGGCTTTTTCAACATCTTGGCGATATGCTTCAAAAATATTCTTGAGTGCATCTGCCATCGTCGTTGTCGGTTTCCAAGCCAATTCACTCATCGTGTTGTCGATGGCTGGAACACGGTTTTGAACGTCTTGATAGCCTTCACCGTAATATGCGCCAGAAGTAGTTTCCACAATCTTCACATCATTTGCTGTTTTAG
The DNA here is from genome assembly GCF_001870365.1 of Polynucleobacter sp. QLW-P1DATA-2. Classification (NCBI taxonomy): domain Bacteria; kingdom Pseudomonadati; phylum Pseudomonadota; class Betaproteobacteria; order Burkholderiales; family Burkholderiaceae; genus Polynucleobacter; species Polynucleobacter sp. QLW-P1DATA-2. Next base: position 929,762 of record NZ_LZMQ01000003.1, read on the forward strand.
CGTACTCAGGAATACTACGTGCGATGTCTAACATCTGATTGGCTAATTCGCGAACAGAGTGATTGTTCTTTGGGTTGCCGATGTTATAGATCTTGCCGTTTGCAATGCCGTCTTTATTGTCGATGATGCGCATCAGTGCATCGATGCCGTCATCTATATAAGTAAAGGCGCGTTTCTGTGCACCTCCATCAACTAAGTTAATCGGTTCGCCACGAACGATGTGACCTAAGAATTGAGTCACTACGCGGGAGGAGCCCTCTTTTGGTGTGTAGATGCTATCAAGTCCAGGACCAATCCAGTTAAATGGGCGGAAGAGGGTAAAGCGCAAACCTTCCATGCCATAACCCCAGATCACGCGATCCATTAACTGCTTGGAGCAGGCGTAGATCCAGCGTGGCTTATTAATTGGGCCGTAAACCATATTCGATTTGGCTGGATCAAACTCGCTGTCCTCGCACATGCCATAAACCTCAGAGGTTGATGGAAACACTAGGTGCTTTTTGTATTTAACAGCGGAGCGCACGATGGGGAGATTGGCTTCGAAGTCGAGCTCAAATACTTTGAGTGGCTGCTGTACATAAGTCGCTGGTGTAGCGATCGCAACCAAAGGCAAGATGACATCGCATTTACGGATGTGATATTCGACCCATTCTTTATTGATGGTGATGTCACCTTCAAAGAAGTGCATCCTCGGATGATTGATCAAATCACCCAAGCGATCATTCTGCATATCCATACCGTAGACATCCCAATCAGTTGTCTCCAGGATGCGCTTGGAAAGGTGGTGGCCAATAAAACCGTTAACGCCAAGAATGAGTACTTTTTTCATCTTTACTGCCTCGTTTTAATCTAATTTGTAGTGCTGCTTATTTGCTTGCTGGAAACCATTCCAAGATTTCAACTGCTTGGCGGTCGCCGCAAATGCCGAATACCCGATTATCAACCACTTGGATGCCTGTAGCCCCAAGATCTAGATTGGCAGGAAAAGGTCCTTTTAGGCTGGTTTTGGCCACAATCATGGTCTTGCTGTGGTGTTCAGTAAAAGCGCCTGGATAAGGGGGTGCAACAGCCCTGACAAGGTTGTGGACCTGTTGGGCGGTTTGATTCCAGTGAATTTGCCCATCTGCCGGCTTTCTGCCGCCAAAATAGCTGCCTTTTGCGAGTTCATTGGGCTTGCGCGGGACTTTTCCTTGAATCAGATCTGGCAGGACTTGATTGATGACTTCAAGAGCTGCTCCACTAACTTTTCCAAAGACATCTGTAGCGGTTTCATCAGGACCAATACTTGCCGATGCTTGACCAACAATATCCCCTGCGTCAGGTTTTACTTCCATCACATGTAAGGTGGCGCCAGTTTCAGTCTCGCCATGCAAGATGGCCCAATTGACTGGCGCGCGTCCACGGTACTTTGGAAGTAATGAGCCATGCATATTCAATGCAGCAATCTTGGCGCAAGCCAAAATCTTTGCCGGAATCATATGGCGATAGTAGAAAGAGAAAATGTAATCCGGTGATAGCGCCTCAAACTTCGGGATTAAATTACTTAACTCACTAGCGCTTGGTGTGATGTAAGGAATGCTTTTCTCTTGGCAGAGCTTGGCAACGCTGCCAAACCAAACATTCTCATTGGGGTCATCTTGATGCGTCACTACGAGATCAACCTCAATGCCAGCCTTGAGTAATGCCTTGAGGCAATGGACACCAACATCGTGATATGCGAATACGACTGCGTGCAATTATTTTTTCTCTAGAACAGTTTGCACAACATAACGCGGGCGATTACGGATCTGCTGATAGATGCGGCCGATATATTCACCCAATAAGCCAAGCCCAAAGAGCATTACGCCTATGAGGAAGAAGGTTAGTGCGAAGAGGGTGAATACGCCCTCTACCTCAGCGCCCAGAAGGAAGCGGCGGACTAATAGGTAGACGAATAGGCTGCCAGCAGCGAGGGATAAGAGCATCCCAAGTATCGAGAAGATCTGCAAAGGCATGATAGAAAAGCCGGTTACCAAATCAAAGTTCAAGCGAATGAGTTGGTAGAGGCTGTACTTTGACTCTCCAGCAAAACGCTCTTCGTGTTTAACGGTAATTTCAATTGGGTTTGCAGAAAAGGTATAAGCCAAGGCTGGTATGAAAGTATTGTTCTCATCACATTGACGCACTAAGTCAACAATGCGACGGCTATAACCGCGCAACATGCATCCTTGATCGGTCATGGTGATGCGAGTAATGTTTTCACGTAAATGATTCATGGCACGTGAAGCAAATTTTCTGAAGAAGCTATCGCGACGATCTGCGCGAATGGTGCCTACATAATCATGGCCTTTGAGTAGCTGCTCAGTCAATGCATCAATTTCTTCGGGAGGATTCTGTAAGTCTGCATCCAAAGTGATGATGTGTTCACCCTTGGCATATTCAAAGCCAGCCATGATCGCCATGTGTTGACCAAAGTTGCTATGGAATAAAACCGCGCGCGTAACGTCAGGGCGTAATTCAACCTGTTTTGCCAGAATGCCGGCTGAACGATCTTTACTGCCATCATTTACAAAAACGACTTCGTAAGCAATGTTGCGCTTGGCGGCAAGAGTATCAAGCGCTGGGTAGAGGCGGTCGAATAATGCTTGGAGACCATCTTCCTCGTTGTAAACGGGAATAACAATGCTGAGCTTCGGGTTGGCAACTAAATTGGCAGTCATGCTGCAATTTTGCCTGATTCTGAGGATTTAACCCAATAAGGCTAGTTTTTGCGGTGTTTCTTAAGGATTCCGACAAATCCGCTGGAGATGCGGCCAATATCTTCGTCTGCCATGCCTGGAAATAAAGGCAGGGTCAAAATAGAACGACCGATCCGTTCTGCTATTGGTGTATCACTTGCTTTATAGCCCCGCTCTTTGTAGAGGGTGAAACCAGTGATAGCAGGGTAGTGCACGCCAGTGCCAATACCAAGGTCTTTTAATTCGGTCATGATTTGAGCGCGATCACAATCGAGCTGCTCAAGTGGCAGTACTACTTGAAACATGTGCCAGTTGCTATCGCTAAAGTTTTCAACTGGTAGCTCTAATTTGAGATTTTCTAATCCAGCCAATTTCAATTCAGCACGGATCACATCAAAGTATTGGCGCGCCAATGCAGTACGTCGTGCTTGATAGGAGGGTAATTGTTTGAGTTGATGCAAGCCAATGACTGCGTTGACATCTGTCAAGTTATCTTTGCCGCCCAACACATCGACATCCATTCCATCCATGCCTTGGCGGGTTAAGCCTTGGAGTCGGAATTTTTCAGCAAGTCTAGCTTCGGCATCGTTGTTTAAAACAAGGCAGCCGCCCTCGATGGTAGAGAGATTCTTATTCGCTTGAAAACTAAAGCTGACCAGATCACCAAAGCTGCCGATCTTCTTGTCTTTCCATTGCGAACCAAAAGCTTGAGCAGCATCTTCAATCACACGCAGCTTGTATTGTTTGGCTAAACCATAGAGTTGATCCATGTCAACCGGTAATCCAGCTAAATACACTGGCATGATGGCACGGGTTTTTGGAGTAATTGCTGCCGCCACTTTATTTAAGTCCAGGTTGCGTGTAACTGGATCAACATCCACAAACACGGGTTTAGCGCCAACGCCAAAAATAACATTTGATGTAGCTACCCAGGAGATTGGTGTGGTGATGACTTCGTCACCTTCGCCAATACCAGCCACTTGCAATGCAATCTTCATAGTTGCAGTGCCATTAGCAAAACAACGCACAAGACGACCGCCAAAGTATTCGCTTAGCGTTGCTTCAAACTCTGCCAGTTTTGGTCCCGAGGTTACCCAACCAGAGCGCAGCACTTCAGCTACAGCATCAATGGTTTCTTGATTAAAGCTGGGGCGCGTAAAGGGGATGAATGCAGGGGTGTTTGACATGAGCTCTATATTACTGCGCCGTGTTGGCCATGTCTGGATGTTTCACAATCACTCTGCGAGAGTCGCGATCAACCTCCTGCATTGGCAGGTTCAAGCCTTGGAGGGCTACATACTGCTCAGGAACCATGATGGCATAGGCGGTTTGGTCATCTTTCCAGCGCACAATGAAAGCATCTAGGGTCGGGAGCCACAATTCTGGCTGTTGGTTTACGCCGAACTGAAGCTCATCTGGATCTTCAACCATGACCATGGTTCTGCCCAAATAAAACGGCATCGTGTGATCGAGTAAGCGCACGGAATAGATATTCACATTCGCAGGAATAGAAGTTTTCACTCTATAAGCTAGATCAATGCCTGATACAGCGCGCCCCAATGTTTCGTGACCAGTGCCAGCGATGATGGCGCACAAGAAAAAGCCGCTTGCAAAACTCACAATGCTTTGTAAGCCATTGCGCTTTGATTGCAGTGCTGCAAACGCACTAAAACTCAGTAGCGCTACTAATGCGGCAATCACCCAATATGTATATTGCGCATAGGATTCAATTTCATCAGGCCTTGCTTGCTTACCAATTTCCGCTAAGAAGAAAAAGCCAATACAAGCTAACAGCGCAAATCCGAGTGTTTGCATCTTCCATGACATGGCCATGGAGTTGGTGTGTCCCAATAGATGATCTAAACGATTACCGATCAATAAGGCTAGCGCTGGAAAGATGGGAATGATGTATCCAGGCAATTTGGAGTGCGACACGCTAAAGAACGCAAAGATCATCACAGACCAGCACACCAATAACCAGCCACTAGAGAACTCTCTTCTGCGCTCTTGCCAAGCTTGTGCGATCGAGCCAGGAATTTGTAATGCCCAAGGCAAGATACCAATTAAGAGCAGGGGCACGAAGTAATAGATAGGCCCTGTTCGGCTATGTGCGTCTTGGGTAAAGCGTTGAAGGTGCTCATGAATAAAGAAAAACTCCAAGAACTCTGGGTTGCGTTGCGCCACTAATACAAACCAGGGTGCAGTGATCAGGAGGAACAAAATTAATCCACTCAATAAACGCAAGCGTGTCCAGATTTTCCAGTCCCAAGTACTGATGGAGTAAGCAATTAAAACCATCGCAGGAATAACTGCACCAATGACGCCCTTTGATAGTGTTGCGAGTGCCATGAAGACCCAGCAAATCCACATCCAATTACGACTGCTTGATTTGTTATCAGTAGTTTCCGCAAACAAGAGGCTGCAAAGGGCGGCAACTAAAAAAGCAGATAGACCCATGTCTAAAGAATTAAAGTGGCCGCTAATTACCCACATCGGACTGGATGCTAAAACCACAGCAGCCAACCATCCTGCTCGTGCGTTATAGATGCGCGTACCAGTAAAACCAATTGCTAGGATTGTCAGAAAGCCAGTGAGTGCAGACCAAAGTCTCGCTTGCCAATCTCCTATTCCAAATACCTGGAATGTGATGGCTGTCGCCCATACTTGTAGTGGTGGCTTCTCAAAATACTTGTAGCCGTTATAGCGAGGGGTAACCCAATCACCCGTAACTAGCATCTCTCTGGCCATTTCTGCATAGCGACCTTCGTCAGAAGGAATGAGATGGCGGTAGTTCAGGGTCCCGAACCAGAGCAAGGCATAAATGAGGAGCAAGAGCAAAATCTTGCCGGGATGAAGTGCTGAAGACTGCCGAATTTGGCCAAACTGCATTAAGCAGGCTCCACAATCAGTGCTAGCAGGACTTGACGTCCTTCACCTACCAATATGTTGTAAGTGCGGCAGGCCGCTTGGGAATCCATGATTTCAAAGCCGATCTTGGCTTGGATGAGGGCTTTCAGGAGCTCGGGTTTGGGGAAGCGCTGACGACTGCCTGTGCCAATGAGGATTAATTCAGGTTTGAGATCGACCATTTGAGCAAAATGGCCTTCTTCTAGATCCCCAAAAGACTTTATTGGCCACTCAGAAATAGCCCCATTAGAACTAAGTAGAACCGCATGGGCATATGGGACGTGGTTGATCTCCACATAGCCATCGCCATAGCCAGTGATTGCATTGGCTCCAGAATGCGGGTCAGATTGAAGCTTCAAGTGGACTCTCTGTCATAATTATGTGGATTATAGCCAGCTGTTTTTTCCAAGATTTCAAGAACTTACCCTTTAATTTATTGTGAAACCCATCCTAAAGTCCCAAAAACTCAATCACGTCTGTTATGACATTCGTGGGCCCGTGCTCGAGTTAGCTCAGCGCATGGAGGAAGAAGGTCACAAAATCATCAAATTAAACATCGGAAACGTAGGGGTTTTCGGCTTCGATCCTCCTGAAGAGATTCAGTTGGACATGATTCGGAATTTGAGTAACGCCTCTGCTTATTCTGACTCTAAAGGTATTTTCGCAGCTCGCAAAGCGATCATGCAGTACTGCCAAGAAAAAGGCATTCAGGGCGTGACCTTGGATGATGTTTACACCGGCAATGGTGTGTCTGAACTCATCGTGCTTTCTATGAACGCTCTCTTAAATGATGGCGATGAAGTATTGGTACCCACCCCTGACTATCCGCTCTGGACTGCTGCTGTTAGTTTATCCAGTGGTACACCAGTGCATTATCTTTGCGATGAGTCTAAAGAATGGGCGCCAGACTTAAACGATCTGCGCAAAAAAATTACGCCTCGTACTAAAGCGATTGTGGTGATTAACCCAAACAATCCAACGGGCGCGATTTACTCTAAAGAAGTATTGCTTGAGCTCACTCAAATTGCTCGCGAACATGGTTTAATTTTGTTCGCCGATGAGATCTACGACAAAATGTTGTATGACGGCGAGAAGCATATTTCTTTAGCTTCTTTGTCTAACGATGTCGTCATCATTACCTTTAATGGCTTGTCAAAGAACTACCGCTCATGCGGCTACCGCGCAGGCTGGATGGTGGTTTCAGGTGATAAAGAGATGGTGCGCGATTACATTGAGGGCCTCAATATGTTGGCCTCCATGCGCTTGTGTGCAAACGTTCCTGGTCAGTATGCAATTCAGACTGCTTTAGGTGGATATCAAAGTATCAATGACTTAGTCAGCGATGGTGGTCGTTTGGCAAAACAACGCGATCTTGCTTGGAAACTCATCACGGAAATTCCTGGTGTGTCTTGTGTAAAACCAAAATCGGCTTTGTATTTATTTCCAAAGTTAGATCCCGAGGTTTACCCAATTGAAGACGATCAACAGTTTGTTGCTGATCTCTTGAAAGAAGAGAAAGTATTGTTAGTGCAGGGCTCTGGTTTTAACTGGGGCAAACCTGATCACTTCCGCGTAGTGTTCTTGCCTCATGAAGATGTTCTGAAAGAGGCGATTGGTCGCCTGGCACGTTTTCTTGAGCGTTATCGTAATAAGCATGGCCGCAAGGCTTCTTCAACTGCAGCAAAGGCATCATGAAACCGATTCAAGTAGGTCTATTAGGTATTGGCACCGTTGGTGGTGGCGTATTCACTGTTCTCGAGCGTAACCAGGATGAAATTACGCGTCGTGCTGGTCGTGGTATTCGCATTAATACTGTCGCTGATTTAAATGTAGAGCGCGCCAAGGAGCTCGTTAAAGACCGTGCGCAGGTGGTCAATGACGCCCGTGAAGTGATTAACAATCCAGAAATTGATATCGTTGTTGAGTTGATTGGCGGTTACGGCATTGCTAAGGACTTGGTTTTAGAGGCAATTGCCGCCGGTAAGCACGTGGTTACAGCTAATAAGGCTTTAATTGCCGTTCATGGCAATGAGATTTTCAAGGCGGCCCACGCTAAAGGTGTGATGGTGGCATTTGAGGCAGCAGTTGCTGGTGGTATTCCAATTATTAAAGCCTTGCGTGAAGGCTTAACTGCCAACCGTATTGAATGGATTGCCGGCATCATCAATGGCACAACCAATTTCATTCTTTCAGAAATGCGTGACAAGGGCTTAGACTTTGCAACCGTTCTCAAAGAAGCGCAACGCCTAGGTTACGCAGAAGCAGATCCTACTTTCGACATTGAAGGTGTCGATGCTGCTCATAAGGCAACCATCATGAGTGCCATTGCATTTGGTATTCCAATGCAGTTTGAAAAAGCGCACGTTGAAGGCATCACTAAATTAGCAGCAATTGATATTCGTTACGCAGAACAATTGGGCTATCGCATCAAGTTATTGGGCATTGCCAAGAAAACAAGCACTGGTGTTGAGTTGCGCGTACATCCAACATTAATTCCTTCGAAGCGTTTAATTGCGAACGTTGAGGGCGCCATGAATGCAGTGCAAGTGTTTGGCGATGCTGTTGGTACAACGCTTTACTACGGTAAAGGAGCTGGTTCTGAGCCAACCGCCTCTGCAGTGATTGCTGACTTAGTCGATATCACTCGCTTATTGAGCGCTGATGCTGAGCATCGTGTTCCTTACTTGGCCTTCCAGCCAGATGCAGTGCAAGACACACCGGTCCTGCCGATTGGTGAGATCACTACCAGTTACTACCTGCGTATGCGTGTAGCCGATCAGGCTGGCGTATTGGCTGATATCACCAAGATCTTGGCTTCGCATGGCGTATCCATTGATGCACTCTTGCAAAAAGAGGCTGATGAAGGTGAAAGTCAAACCGACTTAGTTGCGTTGACTCATGAAACCAAAGAGAAGAACATGCTTGCCGCAATTCAAGAGATTCAGAATCTCAAAACAGTTGCTGGCGAAGTGGTGAAGATTCGTTTAGAAAATCTGTCTTAATTAAATCCATGCGTTACCAATCTACTCGTGGCAATAGCCCACAACAATCCTTCTTAGAAATTTTGCTAGGTGGATTGGCGCCGGATGGCGGCTTATATTTGCCAATGCAATATCCACAGGTCACACCTGCCCAGCTAGATTCTTGGCGTGGTTTGTCTTATGCCGATCTAGCCTATGAAGTCTTAAGTTTGTATTGTGACGATATTCCAGAAGCAGACTTGCGCGCACTCTTGCGTAAAACTTATACCGAGCAGGTCTACTGTAATGGTAGGCCTCAAGACAATGCCAAAGATATTACGCCTATACATTGGTTGGGCGAAGAGAGCGGTACACGCGTTGGCTTATTGAGTTTATCTAATGGCCCAACTTTGGCCTTTAAAGATATGGCGATGCAGTTGCTGGGTAATCTCTTTGAATACGCTCTAAAACGCGCTGGTCAACATCTGAATATTTTAGGTGCCACCTCTGGCGACACTGGTAGTGCAGCTGAATACGCCATGCGCGGCAAAGAAGGCGTCAAGGTCTTCATGCTTTCGCCGCGCGGCAAGATGAGCTCCTTCCAATCCGCTCAGATGTATTCCTTGCAAGATCCTAATATTTTTAACTTAGCAGTAGCGGGTGTCTTTGATGACTGCCAAGATATTGTTAAGGCAGTAAGTAATGACCATGCCTTTAAAGCAAAGAACCAAATTGGTACCGTGAACTCCATTAACTGGGGTCGAGTAGTGGCTCAAGTGGTGTATTACTTCCAAGGTTATTTATTAGCAACCAAGTCAAGCGCAGAGAAGGTATCTTTCACTGTGCCATCTGGAAATTTCGGTAATGTATGTGCTGGTCATATCGCTCGTATGATGGGCTTGCCGATTGCGCATCTCGTTGTAGCAACGAACGAGAATGACGTGCTCGATGAGTTCTTCCGCACCGGCGTCTATCGTGCCCGCAAGTCAGCCGAGACTTTGCACACTTCTAGTCCATCCATGGATATCTCTAAGGCGAGTAATTTTGAGCGCTTTGTATTTGATTTCATGGGCCAAGATGGCAATGCAACTGCTGCCATGTTTAAGCAGGTCGACACGACTGGTGGCTTTGATATCTCTCAAGATGCTGTCTTTAAGAATCTTGGTAAATATGGCTTCCAATCTGGACGCAGCAACCACACCAATCGCTTAGAAACTATCCGTAATATTGATGAGCAGTACGGCGTCATGATTGATACGCACACTGCTGATGGCGTGAAGGTAGCTCGAGAGCATTTACAAGCCGGTATTCCCATGCTGGTGCTTGAGACCGCATTGCCGATTAAGTTTGAAGAGACGATTCAAGAGGCTCTTGGCCGGCCCGCAGAGTGTCCACCTTCGTTTAAAGACATTAAATCAAAACCACAGCGCGTCGAGAATATTGATGCCGATGTAAATCAGGTCAAAGATTTCATTACGACGCATCTCAATTAGATTTATAACTAGATCATTTAAAGCAACAATTCCTATTGTTATGACTAAGCCACCCATGTTGACTGCACAGCAGGCCTTAGATCATTTGCTCTCTCATGCAAACCCAGTTAGTGACAGTGAGAGCATTGCAATGCAGGCTGCACTTGGCCGTGTTCTTGCTGAAAATGTCAATAGTTTGGTAGATGTACCTCCGCTCGATAACACCTCAATGGATGGTTATGCCGTCAGAACTGCTGATATCCAATCTTCAGGAAGTATTCTCACAATTGCACAGCGTATTCCAGCGGGTTCAGTAGGCACTCAGCTAGAGCCTGGTACTGTTGCCCGTATATTTACCGGTGCTCCTGTGCCTCCCGGAGCTGATGCGGTCGTCATGCAAGAAGATTGCGCAATGCCTGAGGGTTCCGTAGATCAAGTTCAGGTCAACATTACTCCAGCAGTCGGTCAGTGGATACGCCGTCGAGGTGAAGATTTAACTGCTGGTAAAACCGCGCTTACTGCGGGAACATTTTTACGCCCCCAAGAATTAGGCGTTGCTGCCTCTGCGGGCTTAATTCACTTAAAGGTGAAGCGTCGCGTTAAAGTTGCTGCGTTCTTTACTGGTGACGAGCTGGCGCTTCCTGGTGAACCATTGAAGCCAGGTGGCATCTACAACTCCAATCGCGATACTTTACTGGCTTGCCTTAAATCCTTAGGTTGTGATGCTACGGATTTAGGTATTGTTCCGGATCGCCTAGATGCGACTAAAGCTGCGCTACGTAAAGCGAGCAAAGATCATGACTTAATCATTACCTCGGGTGGTGTATCGGTTGGTGAAGAGGATCACATTAAGCCGGCAGTGAGTGCTGAAGGAAGGCTCGATCTCTGGCAGATCGCAATTAAGCCCGGCAAGCCCTTGGCATTTGGTGCGGTTCGCAAATCGGACGAGTCAAAAGATGGTGAGGCTTGGTTTATTGGTTTACCTGGCAATCCAGTCTCTAGCTTTGTGACTTTCTTATTATTTGTGCGCCCCTTTATCTTAAAACTACAGGGTCGTGAAGAAAAGCCACATCAATCTTATGTAATGCGCGCTGATTTTGATTGGCTCAAAGCGGATCGCCGCAACGAGTTCTTGCGAGTCAAGCTCAATACGCAGGGTGGCCTGGATTTATTTCCCAATCAAAGCTCAGGTGTTCTGACTAGCGCCTCATGGGGCGATGGCCTGGTAGATTGCCCACCAGGACAGCCGATCAAAAAAGGTGACTTAGTCAAATACATCCCTTTTGATGCACTTCTTAAATAATCGGTTTACGATTCTCTAATGAAACTCGAATTGCGATTCTTTGCTTCTTTACGTGAGGCCTTGGGCATCTCACAGGAAAGTGTTGAGACCCCTGATTCAGTAAAAACTATTGCAGAGCTAAGAACCTATCTAGTAAATAGAGGTGGTGCATGGGCCCTTGCTTTGGCTGAGGGCAAAGCCTTACGCTGCGCACTTAACCAGCACATGGTTGATCCCAATACCCCTTTGCAAGACGGTGCTGAGGTCGCATTCTTTCCACCAGTTACTGGGGGTTAGTATGCCAATCCGAATTCAGGAACAAGATTTTGATATCAGCGCTGAATTGGCGGCGCTGCGCAAAGACGATCCTAGGGTAGGGGCGGTAGTCAGCTTTTTGGGTACCGTGCGCGACCTGAATGATGGCAGTCAAGTGAAGGGTATGACACTCGAACATTACCCTGGCATGACTGAAAAAGCCTTAGAAGAAATCATTGCCCAAGCAAAAGCCCGTTGGAATATCTTTAACACGCTGGTAATTCATCGTGTAGGGCCACTTCTCCCAGAAGATCAAATCGTCTTGGTAGCAGTAAGCAGTGCTCATCGAGGTGAAGCATTTGCCGCCTGTGAGTTCATCATGGATTACCTTAAGACTGCTGCCCCTTTTTGGAAAAAAGAAGATACGCCTGATGGCGCTCGCTGGGTAGATGCGCGTATAACTGATGAGGCTGCAATGGCTCGTTGGCAACAGAAATAAAACGGAACTGTTTTTTGCTTTAGAACGTGTATTGCTGCTTAGAAAGATATTCCATGAAGAAAATAACTACCTTCTTATTATTTGCTAGCTTCATAATGCATGCTTATGCTGCAAGCGATAGGCCAACTGTTCAAATTCAGGATGGTCGCCTTCAGGGTGTTGTTGAGTACAACATGAATGCCTTTAAGAACATTCCTTATGCAGCCCCACCAATGGGTGATCTTCGCTGGAGGCCACCACAGCCTGCTATCGCATGGAGTGGCACTAGGGACGCTAGTCGGTTTGGCGATGCTTGCCCTCAACCTTACGTCAAGAATTTAAGCACAGGCTTAGCTTTGCCTGGCAGCGAGGATTGCCTGAAGTTAAATGTATTCACTCCAAGCAAGTCCAGTCAAAATTTGCCAGTAATGGTCTGGATTCATGGTGGTGGCTTGCTGGTTGATGGCAGTAGAGATGCGCAATTTACCCCAATCAATTTAGTGAAGAATGGCGTTATTGTGGTGACCTTTGATTATCGATTGGGTACTTTTGGTTTCTTTGCTCCAAAGGAGTTAATCGAAGAGGCAAAAGCGAATGGTGAGCCCGTTGGCAATTACGGCACCATGGATCAAATTGCTGTTCTCAAATGGGTCAAAAATAATATTGCTGCATTTGGCGGCGACCCTAACAACGTCACCATCTTTGGGGAGTCAGCGGGCGGTAGAAGTGTGACGTGGCTGATGGTTTCGGATGCAGCAAGAGGCTTATTCCATAGAGCAATTGCAGAGAGTGCCCAGCAAAGCCCTTTGCGTGGGATGACTCAGAAGCATCTAGGTATGGCACCCGAGACCGAGGTTGATGCCAAATATATGGCGGCTGTAGGCGCCAAATCACTGAAAGAGATGAGAGCTCTTCCAGTGAAAAAGTTGGTACTGACTGCAGCCAATTTTGAGCAAGGTGAATTCGGTGGCCCTTTTGTTGATGGCCAGATTTTGAAGGGCGATCCCGTTCCATTATTTGCCGCAGGCAAGCAAGCAAAAGTTCCGTTCATGATTGGAACGAACTCCTGGGACTCTAGCTTTCTGGTTCCTGGTCAGCCGGCAGTGTTAAATGATTTTTTAAAAACTATCCACGAAGATCCTAAGATCGTTGAGATGCTTTATTCCAAGGTAAAAGATAAATGCATTTTGTCTTCAGACCTCATGGGGGATATGCTTTATCGCGGTAGTACCAAACTTCTTGCAGATAGCATGAATGGTATTGCCCCTGGCTATGCGTATTACTATGATTACCTGACTAAAAATATTCGTCCCGCTTACCCAGGTGTACCTCATACATTTGAGATCAGTTATGTTTTTGGTAGTTATGGGCTCATGCCACAGGCGCCAAAGAAAGTGGAGTCTGCCAATGACCATTGCGCCCGAATAGAAAAAGCAACTGCTGATCTAAAACAAAAAGGGGTGTGGGCAAAGTACTGGTACCCAATTACAGATAAAAATGATCCACAAGATATTGCGACGTCTGAAAAAATGTCTGCAAGCTGGGCTGCTTTTGCAAAGACTGGAAACCCAAACGTGAGCGGTCAAGCAAATTGGCCAATTTATAGCCTTAAGTCAGATGTCATGAGAAGTTTCTCTTACGATAAAGAGACCATTACGGATCTACTTAAGGAGCGCGTGGATTACCAGATGCTCCACTTGAGAGAGATTTTTGCGCTTGAGCGTCTAAAAGATGCGTTTTAAACATTGATATTAAAATATCTACTTAACCTTTTTAAAGACCCAAAATGACTATCTTCAAAAGATTTTTAGGCCTCATCAGTCTTGTGTTGCTCGCAAATGCAGCTTATGCCGAAACTTCGACTAACCCAATGCCAACTGTTAACGATAGCTGGCGTTTTTCTGCAACTATCAGCGCATGGGCCCCCGAGAGTCTAACAACCAATACGATCCGTGATCGTTCGGTGTCCTCGACCTCTTCAATTGATCAAAACATCAATGCGGCTGGACCAATGGCAATGTTCACCTTAGAGGCTCACAAGGGTAATTGGGGTTTGATGGGCGACTTGGTTTACTGGCAAAGTCTTGCCAGTGGTGGCGCCTCTAAATACGTCCGTGCCGCTGACGGCACCTTTTACGGAGGTTATAACGCTGCCGTCACCCAGACAATGTTCACTGGTGCGGCAACTTACACTGCACTCAATAATTCTTCTATCTATTTAGATGCTTTATTGGGTGCTAGATACATTTCCTCTACATCAACACTTTCTGATGCAACGCAGTTTGATCGTAATGGTAATGTGATTGCGGCTCGAGCTGGTAATCCTTCTCGTGTGAATCAAACGACTGATCCAATACTTGGCTTTAAAGGTCGCGCTCGCATTATGGATAGCTCATGGTTTGTTCCTTTTTATGCAGATGCTGGTAAAGGCCCTGGTTCAAATAATGGAACCTGGCAGGCATCCCTGGGTGTTGGTGATGCGTTTTCGTGGGGTGAGGTAGCTTTGGTCTATCGTGCTATGGGTTTCCATTTGAAAGATACTTCTGGTTCTTCTAATTGGACCAATGCAGGACCGCAGCTTTCAGCTACGATTAATTTCTAAAAATCTCAGCTGAAAAAATGAAGCCACTCTTCGGGGTGGCTTTTCTTTTTTTGAAGGATTTAAGTTTTAAAGAACCCCAGCTTTTGGTTCTTGGGTAAGCTCTTTAATTTAGCCTCGGCCTTAGAGGCTTCAGATCTGTCTGGGTGGTCTTGGGTGGCCAATAGGACAACCGGTCTGCGAGATCTCGTATAGCGCGCACCTTGCCCCGAATTATGGGCTTCTAGCCGATGTTCTAGACGGTTAGTGATGCCGGCGTAATAGCTGCCATCAGAGCACTCAAGAAGGTAAACAAGCCAAGTCAAAATAGCTCAAATTAGGGTTAAAAGGGGCTCAGAAAGCCTTGAAATTAGCATTATTGCCCTTATATTCTATAGATAGATATCCATGGAATACATGAGGCATAAAAAATGAGAATAGATAAATTAACAACTAAGTTTCAAGAGGCTTTAAGTGAGGCTCAGAGCATTGCTTTGGCCAAAGACAATCAGTACATCGAGCCAGCTCACCTATTGTTGGCTATGTTGCGTGATTCTGATGGCGCTGCCAAGAGTTTATTAACCCGTGCTGGTGTTAATGTCCCGGGCCTAGAAAAGGGCGTAGAGAAAATCATTAGTAATCTGCCAGAAGTCCAGGGCACTAGTGGTGAGGTTCAAGTGGGTCGTGATCTCAGTAACTGGCTTAACCTTTGTGAAAAAGAGGCCAATAAACGCAATGATCAATTTATTGCCGGCGAGTTGTTCTTGCTGGTAGTTGCTGATGACAAGGGTGAATTAGGTAAGGTTGCCCGTGAGAATGGTTTAAATCGTAAATCGTTAGAAGCGGCTATTGATTTAGTGCGCGGAGGAGAGTCAGTGAATAGTGCAGATGCCGAAGGTCAGCGTGAGGCCCTCAAGAAATACACCGTCGACTTAACTGAGCGTGCTCGTATGGGCAAGCTCGATCCTGTGATTGGTCGTGATGATGAGATTCGTCGCACCATTCAGATCTTGCAACGCCGCGGTAAAAATAACCCTGTGCTGATTGGTGAGCCAGGTGTAGGTAAGACTGCCATTGTCGAGGGCTTAGCCCAACGTATCGTCAATGGTGAAGTTCCTGAGACTTTAAAGAACAAACGAGTCTTGGTTCTGGATATGGCGCTTCTATTGGCAGGCGCTAAGTATCGCGGCGAGTTTGAGGAGCGCTTGAAGGCAGTGCTGAGCGACGTAGCAAAAGACGAGGGCCAAACCATCATCTTTATTGATGAAATTCATACGATGGTGGGTGCTGGTAAAGGTGACGGCGCTATGGATGCCGGCAATATGCTCAAGCCTGCTTTGGCGCGTGGCGAATTGCATTGCATTGGTGCAACTACCTTGGATGAATACCGTAAGTACATTGAAAAAGATCCTGCGCTAGAGCGTCGCTTCCAAAAAGTAATGGTTGAAGAGCCTAGTGTTGAAGCAACGATTGCAATCTTGCGCGGTTTACAAGAGCGCTATGAGCTGCACCATGGGATTGAGATTACTGATCCAGCGATTGTGGCTGCAGCAGAGCTATCGCATCGCTATATCACCGACCGTTTCTTACCGGATAAGGCGATTGACTTGATTGACGAAGCTGGCTCACGCATTCGGATGGAAATTGATTCCAAGCCAGAAGTGATGGACAAGCTTGAGCGTCGCTTGATTCAACTTAAGATCGAGCGTGAGGCAGTCAAGAAGGAAAAAGATGAGGCTTCTCAGAAGCGTCTTGGCCTTATTGAGGATGAGATCAAGCGTCTTGGCGCTGAATATGCTGACTTAGAAGAAATCTGGAAAGCAGAGAAGGGTGCTGTATTGGGTGCGGCCAATCTGAAAGAAGAGATTGAAAAAGTGCGCGCTGATATTGCTAAGTTGCAGCGCGAAGGTAAATTAGAGCAAGTGGCAGAATTGCAATATGGCAAGCTGCCTGAGCTCGAGGCTAAGCTCAAGTCTGCTGCTGCTGCCGAAGCGAAGGGCAATAAAGATGGTGTTGTAAAGAACAAGCTATTACGTACACAGGTCGGCGCAGAAGAGATCGCTGAGGTAGTGTCTCGTGCTACTGGTATTCCGGTATCAAAGATGATGCAGGGTGAGCGCGACAAACTGCTCAAGATGGAAGAGTTGTTGCATAAGCGTGTGGTTGGTCAAGAAGAGGCCATTCGTGCTGTGTCCGATGCGATTCGTCGCTCTCGCGCTGGCTTGGCCGAAGAAAATCGTCCTTATGGATCTTTCTTATTCTTGGGGCCAACGGGTGTTGGTAAGACAGAGCTTTGCAAGGCTTTAGCCGGCTTCTTATTTGATAGTGAAGACCATTTAATTCGTATCGACATGAGTGAATTTATGGAGAAGCATAGTGTTGCCCGCTTAATTGGTGCTCCTCCAGGCTATGTTGGCTATGAAGAGGGTGGTTACCTAACAGAGCAAGTGCGTCGTCACCCCTATAGCGTTATCTTGTTTGATGAAATTGAAAAAGCACATCCTGATGTGTTCAACGTACTCTTGCAGGTGCTCGATGATGGCCGCTTAACTGATGGTCAGGGTCGTACGGTAGACTTTAAGAACACAGTAATTGTGATGACCAGTAATATTGGTTCGCATTTAATTCAGTCGATGACCGACAAGAAACAATCGGAAATTAAAGAGGCTGTCTTTGAAGAGTTGAAGAACCATTTCCGTCCAGAGTTCTTGAACCGGATCGATGAGATTGTGGTGTTCCATGGTTTGGATAAGGGCAATATTGCGAACATTGCAAAGATCTTGCTCAAAAACTTGTCAGATCGTTTGGCTAAGGTAGATATGCAACTCGAGGTGAGCGATGCCGCCTTAAGCAAGATTGCCGAAGTTGGGTTTGATCCCGTCTTTGGTGCTAGACCACTCAAGCGAGCGATCCAGCAGCATATTGAGAACCCAGTCTCCAAGATGATTTTGGAGGGCAAGTTCGGTCCTAAGGATGTCGTACCCGTGGATGTGGATAAAAAAGGCGACTTTAGCTTTACCCGTCAGGTTCACTAATCTGTAAATGGTATTTTTGCAGGAATTTGCCTGCACCAGTAAACTCGGCACATGACTGTTACGCTTAGTAGGCGTGCCAGTGATGTCCGGGTTATTGGTCTCATTAGCCTAGCGCACGGCAGCTCTCACTTCTTTCATTTAATTCTTCCTCCCATGTTTCCATGGTTGAAGGATGCCTTCGCGTTGAGCTATGCCGAGTTGGGTTTGCTCATGTCTATCTTTTTTGTAGTGTCTTGCATGGTACAAGCAAGCTCAGGATTTTTGGTAGATCGTATTGGCGCTAGACCGGTGCTGTTTGCTGGCGTTGGCTTGCTTGCTTTTGCAGCTTTGATTTATTCCCAAAGCAACGGCTATCTCATGCTGATGGTAGGCGCTGTGATTGCTGGTTGTGGCAATGGCATCTTTCATCCAGTCGACTACACACTGATTAATCACAAAGTGTCTCCTGCCAATTTGCCCTATGCCTACTCGATGCACGGTGTCACAGGTTATTTGGGTTGGGCCGCTGCACCAGCATTTATGGTCGGCATTGCACAGCTATCGGATTGGCGCATCGCTTTTCTCTCCGCGGCAGCACTGGAAGCATTTATTTTGCTGATTCTCTGGCTCAATAGGAGTCAGTTGATAGATAACGTCAAAGAGCGCCATGCGAATACACAGGCTAGCGCTCAAGCCAACAATCCCGGTGGCAATCCAGAGAGCGCATTTGCATTCTTGAGGTTGCCTGCCGTTTGGTTGTGCTGGATTTTCTTTTTCTTTAGCATGGCATCTACATCTAGCTTGCAATCATTTTCACCCAGCGCCTTATTTAAAATCTATGCGCTTCCTGTTAACGTCGGCAATTATTTCTTAACGCTGTTAGCTCTAGGCAGCGCTGTAGGTGTTTTATTGGGCGGTTATTTGGCGGCAAAGTTACAAGCGCCTGAGAAAATTGTTTCCGCTTGTCTATCTCTGACAATAGCGATGTGTCTCTTGTTGGCTACAGGATTGATTTCAATTGACCTGATCCCTATTATTTTCTGTGTATTGGGTTTTGGATATGGCGTTGTGGCACCATCGCGAGACTTGCTAGTCAAACAAGCAACTCCCAAAGGGGTGGCTGGACGGGTTTATGGGATTGTGTATTCCGGTATCGACCTGGGCGCTGCAGTAGGCCCATTCATCTTCGGTTTCTTCATGGATGCTGGATTGCCTAAGGCCTTATTCCTTGGCATTGTCTTATTCCAATTGATGATTATTCCGACGGTCTTTAAAGTATCTTCCAATACTCCGCATGCCGCCTAGGCTAAGGCCGCTTTAATCTTTTTTGCAAACTCGACTGCATGTGGGTTGTCACCATGAATGCAGAGGGTGTCTGCCTGAATAATGATTTCACTTCCATCGATAGCCACTACTTTTCCATTGTTGGACATATCCATTACTTGCTTGAGCGCTTCAGAATCATCTTCAATCACGGCACGAGCTTGAGTGCGAGGAACTAGAAATCCTTCTTTGGTATATCTGCGGTCAGCAAATACCTCTTCCCAGACTGGAACATTCAACTCTTTTGCAGCATCAACTAAACAGCTTCCTGCTAAGCCATACAAAATCACGTCATTACCTAGATCCTTAACTGCTCTGACAATGCCTCTAGCCAGCTTGATATCCTTAGCTGCTTGGTTATATAAGGCGCCATGCGGTTTGACATGGTGAAGTCGATTACCCGCTGCATGGACAAACGCTTGTAGCGCACCTGCTTGATAGAGTACATAGTTATAGGCATCTTGTTCTGAGATTGCCATCTCACGTCTCCCAAAACCAGCTAAGTCTGGCAGTCCAGGGTGTGCACCAATATGCACTTTCTTATGAGTAGCCATCTCAACCAGTTTTTTCATGCGGGCTGGATCACCTGCATGCCAACCACAGGCAATATTGGTAGAACTAATGTAGTCGAGCAATAGAGCATCGTTACCCATTTCCCAGGCACCAAAGCCTTCACCCATATCGCTATTAATATCCATCATGAATTTCCACCACTTTGAATGATTGTTTCAATTGAATTGATTGTTGATTCTTGTAACTTTAATACTTCCGCATTTAATCGATCTGCCTCCTCAAGATCAATCGCAACCAACTGCACTTTATTGCCCGGTTTTACTTGTACTAATTTAGTAAGGTCAGATCGAATCACTTCTGCTAAACGCGGATAGCCACCCGTAGTTTGGTGCTCTGCGAGCATAACGATAGGTTCTTGAGATGGCGGAAACTGTACCGTCCCAAATGTTATGGCTTGAGAAGGGATGCCAGGTAAATCCTTTTTGAGTTTGAAGTTGCTTTGCAGCCGAACGCCCATACGATTGCTTTGATTGCTTACCGTCCAAACGGTGGACCAAAATAATTCTCTTTCTTTCGCTGGCAAGAGGGATAGATGTGGCCCTGCTAAACAATGTACTTTGGTAATTTCGCTTGTGGGTATAAAGGGCGAGCGAATATGCCACTTAGGAAAACACGGTAATGCATCTTCTTTATAGAGGGACTTTAAGAAAGGCGAATTAAGGACTGCCTTAGGATTCTTCAGAAGAAGGAGATCGCCTTTTTCCAGGCGCTTTGGTCCAATATCTGCGCTGATGTGAGAACCTACTCTGCCTAAGATATTGGGCAGGCTGAGACCTCCTCCAATCGCCAATACCGCACGAAAGCCCGGATTGAGTGAGCTAAATTTAAGGATGGTTCCCTTGTTGAGCCATACCGGTCGATTGCCAGGAATGCGTTGACCATTTACCATGCCATCGCAGTGTGCGCCCACCCACGCTACGCAAGTAGTTTCGTGAAAGAGAAGGCTTGGTCCTGTAGAAGTCATTTCAATTGCGGCCGCATCTAATGGATTGCCTACTAAAGCATTGGCAAGATGTAGTGATGACAAATCGCATGCTCCACCAGGGCCAACAGCCCAATGAGATAGTCCTGAGCGAGGATTATCTTGAATGCTAGAAAAAGTACCTGCTTGCAGAACTTCTATTGACCCTTTGATTTGATCTTCATCTAATGGGCGAATAATTTCTTTCGATCTATTTTTCTCATCCAGCTTCTGAAATGCATCAAGTGAAATTTCTTCGATTTGCATTTGATCTCCCGCCATAAATAGGCCCGGAGGGTTGTGCTCAATATCAAATAAAGAATTCGGTGATCTGCCAATGATGTTCCAGCCTCCAGGAGTGGCGCGTGGATAGATGGCCGTCTGTAGCTCTGCGATAGCTACGCTTCCCTTTGGGACTGAGGGTCGAGGTGAGGCTAGGCGCGGCAGAGATAGCTTGGGATCAAGCCCGCTGAAATAAGCAAAGCCGGGCATGAAGCCCAAAATGTCCACCGTATACAAGCGGCTCTTGTGGAGATTGATTGTTTCCTCAAGCGATAGCTTGCAGGCTTTAGCGATACCTAATAAATCCAAGCCAAGGTCTGGGTGATAGCAAACCTGAATGTGATGAATCTTAGCCGGATAAGTTTTACTACTATTCAACCTTTCTAGTTGATTGCCTAATTTTTCCAAATCTTCAAATGCTTGCTCACGAGTTTGAATGGTGTCAGCAGTAGGGTATTGCAATTGAATCACTAGAGAATCTAATCCAGGGACGATTTCAGCGGCCCATTCAGGCTTGCTGGCAAACAAAAGCCTGCTGAGCTCATGAATTTTTTTCAGAGCATTTTTTGATTTCGAGAAATCAATCAAAACACTGTGATCGCCAATTAGTGTGCAATGCATCATGAAAAGGTATTAAGGGTTTTCTCTAGTTTGCCCTGTGGGCGGAATAATTCGGTTATAAAGACATTACTCATTCATTAATTTAAAGCCTAAAAAATAAAGGAGACAAAGTGAGTCAACAAACAGATACTAGTCTGACCGGTTTCTATAAGGTCATGAACCCTAAAGAGAAGAAAACCTTTTGGGGTTGCTTCTTAGGTTGGGCTTTAGACGGCATGGACTTCATGATTTACCCATTAGTCATTGGCACCATTATTGCAGTATGGCAGGTTGATCGCGGCATGGCCGGTCTTGCTGTTACCGGTACTCTATTGGCTTCTGCATTTGGTGGCTGGTTCGCTGGTTACTTAGCAGACCGTATTGGTCGTGTACGTACATTGCAGTTCACGATTCTCTGGTTCTCTAGCTTTAGTTTGATTTGCGCATTCACGCAAGACTTCAATCAACTCATGATTGCTCGCGCACTCTTAGGATTTGGTTTTGGCGGTGAGTGGGCGGCTGGTGCAGTGTTGATGGGCGAAACCATTCGTGCTGAATATCGTGGCCGTGCAGTTGGGTCTGTGCAATCTGCGTGGGCGGTAGGTTGGGGCGCTGCCGTGCTCCTGCAAGCCATTATGTTTAGCTTATTACCAGCCGATATGGCGTGGCGTGCGATGTTTGTCGCAGGCTTCTTCCCCGCTTTGCTCTTGCTCTATATTCGTCGCAATGTAGAGGAGCCATCCATTGCAAAAATTGCCCGTGAGAAAGTGGCAGCAGCAGGTGACTCTCCATCCCTGTTGGAAATCTTCAAGCCTGGTATTTTGAAAACCACTATCTTAGCCTCGCTTTTAACTATGGGTGCACAAGGTGGCTACTATGCAATTACGACTTGGGTGCCAACTTTCCTGAAAGCGGAGCGTAAGTTAACTGTAGTGGGTTCAACAGGTTATCTAGCGTTCTTAATCGTTGGGAGCTTTGTTGGTTACTTGTTTGGTGCTTGGATGGCTGATCGTTTTGGTCGTCGTAAGTTGTTTATGACTTTCTCGCTTGGTGCAATTGTTCTAGTGCTCGCTTATACGCAGTTAGAAATTACCAATGAAATGATGATGTGGCTTGGTTTCCCATTGGGATTCTTTGCGAGCGGTTATTTCTCTGGCATGGGCGCATTCTTGACTGAATTATTCCCAACTCGCTTGCGTGGATCTGGCCAAGGTTTTTGCTATAACTTTGGTCGCGGTATCGGCGCTTTGTTCCCAGCTTTGGTTGGTTACTTCTCTGCTCAATATGGCTTAGCAATGGCCATTGCTATCTTTGCAGTGATTGCCTATGGCGTCTTCTTTATTGCTGCAGTCATTCTGCCGGAGACCCGAGGACGAGAATTGCAAGCTAACTAATAGATTGTCTGTGTCAGCAGTAGATATTCCGTTTTGCCCAGGACCGCCTGAACATCAGAGCGGTCCTTTTCCTTTTCAGATGCCTATAGGCGCTGTAGATACGCATGCGCATGTGATTAGCGCTGCTAGCTTTGTTCCTGATCGTTCTTACACCTCTCCGGAGGCTACTGAAGAACAATACATTCGGATGCTGGATGAAGTCGGTATGACGTATGGTGTCCTCATTCAAGTCAGCGTCAACGGTCAAGACAATGAACCTATACTCAAGGTGCTGGAGCGCCATCCCCAACGCTTGCGTGGAGTTGCAGTTCCCTTACTTAATCAAGCTGATGCCTACTATCAAAGAATGAAAGACGCTGGCGTTGTTGGTATTCGCATGAACTTGATGTTTTCGGGTGGTGGTTTAGATATCTCAAAGCTAGAGGAGTGTGATGCTTTAGCTAAAGACTGGGGTTGGCATATTCAATTTCTACTCGATGCAAATGATTTGCCGATACTCATGCCGCGCATGCAAAAGTTACAGTCGACTTTGGTGATCGATCACATGGGTTATCTGCGCACTTCAGTTGGGCTGCAATCTGCTGGTTTTCAGGCTCTGCATGAGCTTGTAAAGAATAGAGCCTGGGTCAAAGTATCTGGCGCTTATCGATTAACAGATCAAGCGCCACCGTATGCAGACGTAGTGCCTTATGCACAGGCATTAATAGCAGCTGCTCCAGACCGATGTATTTGGGGTTCTGATTGGCCACATGTAGCGAACTGGGGAATCATGCCTAGAGTTGCGCAAATGCTGGAAAGTCTAGCTTTATACGCACCCGATGAAGCGGTGCGTAAGCAAATTCTTTGCGCCAATCCACAACGCTTATATTTTTCATAATATGAAACGTCATTACACTGCGTAAAATGCGGTGCAATATGAGCGGGGCGTGTTCATTCCGTTGGATGGTGGGTGATTTCGTATTACGAAAATACTTTTCTAAGTAACTGAATATAAACAGTTAAATAATTTATAAAAACTTTGTAATTCCCCTTGCTAGCTTTTATTAACTCTCTAAACTCTTATATAAGACATAAGACTTGAAGTAGTCTTAAGAGGTCTCAAATTTTGAAGTACTTGTTTAACTTAGGGAGAAAAACATGGCAGATCGCAAAGCAGAAATTGCAGCACTACAAAAGGATTGGGATACCAACCCACGCTGGAGAGGCATCACTCGTGGCTACACGGCTGAGGACGTTGTACGTCTTCGTGGCTCATTAAAGATTGAGCACACTTTAGCCAAGCATGGTGCTGAGCGTCTTTGGGAATTGGTTAACAACGAAGCTTACGTAAATTGTTTAGGCGCCTTGACTGGTGGTCAAGCAATGCAGCAGGTAAAAGCTGGCGTACAAGCAATTTACCTTTCAGGCTGGCAAGTAGCGGCTGACGGTAATTCGTATGCAGCAATGTATCCAGATCAATCTTTGTATCCAGTCGATTCCGTTCCAAAGATGGTTGAGCGTATTAATAACTCATTCCAACGTGCTGATGAAATCCAAACTGCCAAAGGTATTAATAAAGGTGATCCAGGTTATATCGAGTATTTTGCTCCTATCGTGGCAGATGCTGAAGCTGGTTTCGGTGGCGTGTTAAATGCATTCGAATTAAGTAAAGCATTAATCAAGCAAGGTGCTGCAGGCGTTCACTTTGAAGATCAATTATCTTCTGTTAAGAAGTGTGGTCACTTAGGTGGAAAAGTACTGTTGCCTACTGCTGAATCAGTTCAGAAGTTGATCTCTGCACGTTTGGCTGCTGACGTGATGGGTGTTTCTACCATCATCTTGGCTCGTACTGATGCTGAAGCTGCTGACTTGTTGACATCAGATTACGATGCGAACGACAAGCCATTCTTGACAGGCGAGCGTACGCCAGAGGGCTTCTACAAAACACGTAAAGGCTTGGATCAAGCGATTTCTCGTGGTTTGGCATACGCTGCTTACGCTGATATGGTTTGGTGTGAAACGGGTACACCTGACCTTGATTTTGCTCGTCAATTTGCTGAAGCAATTCGTGCGAAGTTCCCAGGAAAAATGCTGGCTTACAACTGCTCACCATCTTTCAACTGGAAGAAAAACTTGGATGACGCAACCATTGCGAAGTTCCAACGCGAGTTAGGTGCGATGGGTTACAAATATCAATTCATCACATTGGCTGGTATCCACTCTATGTGGTACAACATGTTCGACTTGGCACAAGACTATATGCAGCGCGGTATGACTGCCTACATCGAGAAAGTACAAGAGCCAGAATTTGCTGCACGTGATCGTGGTTACACCTTTGTCTCACATCAGCAAGAAGTTGGTACAGGCTACTTCGATGATGTAACAACTGTAATTCAAGGCGGTAAGTCTTCTGTTACTGCATTGACTGGTTCTACTGAAGAAGAGCAGTTCCATTAAGAATCCCTAAGTAGTTGGTAGTAGCAGTAGCACCAATACTGCCGCGGCACCTAAATTACCCCATAAGGGTGACTTAGGTGCCTTTTTCTTATATATTGTTTCCATGGCTAATTGCACACTCTGTTCTGAAAATCACAAGCCCGAAGAGGGTGAATTGATATGGCGCGGGGATTATTGCCGCGTCATCTTGGTCAACGATCCAGACTTGCCTGGTTTTTGTAGGGTGATCTGGAATGCGCATATTGCCGAGATGTCAGATCTCACTTATGGTGAGCGTGATCACATCATGTCCTTGGTCTTTGCTGTTGAGGAGACTGTGCGTGAGGTAATGAATCCGGATAAGTTGAATTTGGCAGCCTTGGGCAATATGGTTCCCCATATTCACTGGCACGTCATCCCCAGGTTTCAGGATGATGCCTTTTTTCCAGGATCGGCATGGTCAGCTCGTACACAAGAGACCCCGAAATCTTCTTTGGAGGCCAGAAGAGCCCTTGCCAAAGAGTTACCGGCAGCAATTCGCTCTGCTATTTCTCAAATGCATTAAATTAGTAGAAATTCAGCAAAAAGCTGAACAGTAGTAAACATAATAAAAAAATAGATGGAGACAGGTAGTGATAGACAAAATCATTCCTAGCGTAGCTCAGGCTGTGCAGGATATTCATGATGGCTCGACCATATTAGTTTCTGGATTCGGTGGTGCTGGATCGCCAATTTACTTGTTGGACGCTCTTGCTGAACAAGGCGCTAAGAATCTGACGATCATCAGTAATAATGCTGGAAATTCTGGGGTTGGAATTGCTAAATTGATTGGCAGAGGTCAAGTTAGAAAAGTAGTGTGTTCATTTCCACGCCAACCGGAGTCTGGTGCATTTGATGATCTCTATCGTGAAGGTAAGATCGAACTAGAGCTAGTTCCCCAGGGTACTCTCGCTGAGCGCATTCGCGCTGGTGGTGCCGGCATTGGTGGTTTCTATACGCCGACGGGTTTTGGTACTGAGCTAGCAAATGGTAAAGATACACGTGTAATTGATGGCGTGAATCATATTTTTGAAACCGCCATCAAAGCGGACTATGCCTTGATTAAAGCGGACAAAGGCGATCGTTGGGGCAACCTGACCTATCACCGCACAGGCCGTAACTTTGGGCCCATTATGGCCACTGCTGCTCGTTGCACTATTGCGCAAGTCAATCAGGTGGTAGAGCTTGGCGCATTGGATCCAGAAAATATTGTGACCCCTGGTATTTTTGTGAAACGGGTTGTGCTTGTTGGAGGTAAATCATGATCGATCTGTCTAAAGTACAAAAACGTACTACAGCCGATATTGCTAAGCGTATTGTTCAGGACATCCCAGATGGTGCGCACGTGAACTTGGGGATTGGTCAGCCGATGTTGATCTGCAATCATTTGCCTGCAGATAAAGAAATTTTGATGCACTCTGAAAACGGCTTGCTCGGGATGGGTCCATTAGCCAAAGAGCATGAGATTGACGAAGAGTTGGTTAATGCTGGTAAGCAGCCCGTCACCATGTTGCCTGGTGCCTCCCTTTGTCATCATGCAGATTCTTTTGTGATGATTCGTGGCGGACATATTGATATTTGCGTCTTAGGTGCTTTTCAGGTTTCCGTTAAGGGTGATATTGCTAATTGGCGCACTGGCGATCCCAAGGCGATTCCGGCGGTTGGTGGTGCAATGGATCTTGCACTGGGTGCCAAAAAATTATTTGTGATGATGGAGCATCTCACTAAGTCAGGGCAGTCTAAGTTGGTGAATGAGTGCACCTATCCTTTAACAGCGCTAGCAGCTGTCGATTGCATTTATACCGACTTAGCAACCATTGCAGTAACCCCAGAAGGTTTGGTTGCTATTGATTGGGTGGATGGACTCAGTTTTGAAGAGTTACAAGAATTAAGTGGTGTGCCAATGCGTAAGCTTGGTAATTAAATTTGCGCTCAAGAATTTTCCTGATAGCCCTGCTGTGCTCTATTGGTATTGGATCTAGCTTTGCCGATACAAAAAGCGCATACCCAAGTAAGCCAATTCATTTGATTGTGGGTTTTTCACCGGGCGGTTCTGCTGATTCAGTAGGGCGCGCCTTGGCGGAGGGGCTTTCTACTCGGTTGGGGCAGCCCGTTATTGTTGAGAACAAAGCGGGCGCTAACGGTAATATTGCGGCAGAGCTTGTTGCACGCTCTGCCCCGGATGGGTATACCTTGTATTTCCCATCCATTGGTCATGCAGTCAATGCATCGCTCTATAAAAATCTCCCATACGACCCAATTAAAGATTTCACTGCAGTTGGTGGTGTATTTTCAGCGCCTAACATCATGGTCGTTCCCATCAATTCACCTTACAAATCTGTCGCTGAAGTTATTGCTGCTGCAAAAGCCAATCCAGGTAAGCTCACGTTTGCATCGAGTGGTAGCGGAACATCTGTGCATCTCTCAGCAGTGCTATTTGAAAAAATGGCTAAGATCGACATGATTCATGTGCCATACAAAGGGACTGGTAGTGCAATGCCGGATGTGATCTCCGGTCAAGTGGATATGAGCTTTCCAAACCTACCAAGTGGTTGGCCCCAAGTGAAGGCTGGTAATTTAAGAGCTTTGGGTGTCACAACCGCAAAGCGCTCAGCTGCCGCCCCAAGCGTTCCAACCATTGCTGAGTCTGGCTTGCCAGGCTATGACATGGCTACTTGGTACGGTATAGTTGCGCCAGCAAACTTACCGATCGATATTCGCAATCGCTTAAACAAAGAACTGCAAACTATTTTGGCTGATCCCAAATTTAAGGATAAGCTCATTGCGCAAGGTGCTGATCCTATGCCAGGAACGCCCGAACAATTTTCTGCCTTAATTAAAAGTGAAACAGAAAAGTGGCGCAAGCTGATTGCGCAATCACAGATTACGGTGGATTAGATTCACGAGTTATTGAACATCAGAATTTACTAAAGGAAGATTCATGTCATTTGCATCCAATGCCTGCATTGCCGGAATATATGAGCACCCATTAAGGGTGGCACCAGATCACACCGTTGCTCAGTTGCATGCTGAAGTGGCACGCGGTGCATTGCTTGATGCTGGTTTAACTCTAGACGACGTTGATGGCTATTTCTGTGCGGGTGATGCACCGGGAATGGGGCCTGTATCGATGGCGGATTACCTTGGTCTGAAGAAGCTCAAGTATTTAGACTCGACCGACACCGGCGGCTCCTCCTATTTGACCCATGTCAATCATGCGGCCCGCGCTATTGCCGCGGGGCAATGTAAGGTGGCCTTGATTACTTTGGCAGGGCGCCCTAAGTCTGAAGGCTCTAGTGGTACACAAGTGCGTAGTCAATGGGCTAGCGCTCCAGACTTTGCTTTTGAGAAGCCGTATTCACCAGCACCCCTTAATACTTATGCAATGTGCGCCATGCGCCATATGTATGAGTTTGGGACAACCAGCGAACAACTCGCATGGATTAAGGTGGCAGCTTCACATCATGCGCAGCACAATCCAAATGCCGCTTTAAAAGATGTTCTCACCGTCGAGGATGTTCTCAATTCTCCAATGATTGCCGATCCTTTGCATCGCGCTGATTGCTGTGTGGTGACTGACAGTGGCGGTGCACTGGTAGTGGTTCATCCAGATATTGCAAAGACTTTGAAAAAGCCCGTTGTGACAATGATGGGCGCAGGTGAAACTACCAAAGGCCAAATGGGTGGCAAAGTAGATCTCACTTATTCTGGTTTAGCTTGGGCTGCGCCACTCGCATTCAAGGAGGCGAAGTTAACGCCCGAACAAATTCGTTATGCCTCGATTTATGACAGCTTCACTATTACAGTCCTGATTCAGCTGGAGGATCTAGGATTCTGCAAGAAAGGTGAGGGTGGTAAGTTTGTTGAAGGTGGCCAATTAATTTCAGGTAAAGGCAAGCTTGCATTTAATACTGACGGCGGCGGCTTATGTAACAACCATCCCGCCAATCGCGGTGGTATGACCAAAGTCATTGAGGCGGTAAGGCAGTTGCGAGGCGAGGCACATCCTGCAGTGCAGGTGCCCAATCTAGAGTTTGCACTTGCCTCAGGTATTGGTGGTGCACTTGGCACTCGTCATGGCGCAGCCGTATTAATTTTAGGGAGACTGTAATGAGTCAGGTTAATGAAAAAAATTCAGCCAATAAAGAACATCGCTTACCAAGCCCCGTAAGCAATCCTGAAAACAAGGCATTCTTAGAGGCTGCGCAAAATAACCAATTGGTGTTGAAGTATTGCAATGCTTGTAAAGAAGCGCACTACTATCCTCGCACTATTTGTCCACATTGCGGCAGTGACGATACGACTTGGGTGAAGTCTGACGGCTTAGGGGAAATCTATTCCTATACGGTGATGAGACGTGGCGTAGAAGTGCCTTTTGCGATGGCCTATGTGCGCTTACAAGAAGGCATTTCGATGCTTACACATCTCACGAATTGTGATTTTGATGCTATTCGGGTTGGGCAAAAAGTGAAGGTGGTGTTTCAAGAAACGCAGGATGGGCAAAAAACCCATCTCTTTGAACCCATTTAAACGAAGAGATACTTATACGAGCCTCTTTAAAGCTTCGAGATAGTTCTCGGGGTTTAGAGGCTTAGTTTCACGCTGCGCCTCCCACATCACCTGGCCTAGGCATTCCATCATGAGGTGCTGAGCCTCATGTTTGGAGCCTAATTTCTTAGTCAGTTTTTCAGCAATATCTTTAATGCCGGGAGGTTGATCGATGGAGATCTGCTCGCTAATCGATAAATGCATGGACAGGTGTAAGAAGGGATTAGTTTCGCCACGTTCTGGTGTGTAGTCTTGTCCTAATGCACCTTCAGGATCGCTCAGTAAAGCATGATATTCCGGATGTTCTTCCATCCAGTCACCAGCAAGCGTCTCCATGGGATCAAGAATATGGTTCTCCATTTTCTTTTTCCAGGTATCACAAAAAAAGCGTCGTACTTCTTCACGGGTTGGATTAAATATCGCCACGCACTTTTCCTTTACCAGTTTTTTGTTTAAAGCCGCACAAAGGTTCTACGATGCATTGTGCGCAATCAGGGCTGCGTGCTTTGCAAGTGTATCTGCCATGCAGAATAAGCCAATGGTGGGCATCTAGTAGATATTCCTTGGGCACACGTTTAAGCAGCTGCTCTTCGACCTTGACAACATCCTTGCCGGGAGCAAGGC
Source organism: Polynucleobacter sp. QLW-P1DATA-2 (assembly GCF_001870365.1). Taxonomy (NCBI): domain Bacteria; kingdom Pseudomonadati; phylum Pseudomonadota; class Betaproteobacteria; order Burkholderiales; family Burkholderiaceae; genus Polynucleobacter; species Polynucleobacter sp. QLW-P1DATA-2. Next base: position 960,184 of record NZ_LZMQ01000003.1, read on the forward strand.
CCGTGCGATTAGAAACCCTAAAGATGTGGGTATCGACTGCAATTGTTGGTTGACCAAAAGCCGTATTCAGAATGACATTGGCTGTTTTTCTTCCAACACCTGGGAGTGCCTCTAACTCTTCTCTAGTTTGGGGAACTTGGCCAGCATGCTTTTCTAACAATAGGCGACAAGTCTCTTGAATATGCCTACCTTTGGAATTAAATAATCCGATATGCTGGATATAAGGTTTAACACCCTCTTCGCCAAGATCTAGGAAGGCTTGCGGTGTATTAGCTACTTTAAAAAGTTTCTGGGTTCCCTTGTTCACTGAGACATCGGTCGCTTGGGCGGATAAGAGAACGGCAATTAGTAATTCGAATGGGGAGTTGTACTCTAGTTCGGTGGTGGGCTTAGGGTTGTTCGCTTTGAGTTGCTCAAAAAATGCGCGACGCTTTTCTGGATTCATCATATCTTTTGCTGTGCCCTAGCAATTGCAGCGGCAATGATGGCGCGTTTGCGCTCTTTCTCTTTTTCTTCTTCTGCGGAAGTGGCCTCCTCTGCATTGACAGCTACTAACTTAGCTGCTGCCTTTTTAGCCAAACGCTCATCGTTATCTTTTTGTTCACGATCGAGGCGTACCTCGCGATCGTGATAGCGTTTGCGTGAGATGTCTGCCAATACTGGCGACCACGCATCCCAACCTGTCTTATCAGCAGTCACATCAATCATGCTGATGCAATCAACTGGGCATGGGGGAATGCAGAGATCACAGCCTGTGCACCACTCGGTGAGCACTACATGCATTTGTTTAGAGGCGCCCACGATAGCATCGACTGGACAGGCCTGAATACACAGCGTACAGCCAATACATTTTTGCGGATCAATGAAGGCGACAGGTCTTGGACGCTCTACGCCACACTCAGGATCGATAGTGGGGTGAAGGTTAAAAGCATCTTGCGGATAGATTGGGGCTAGGATCTGGCTGAGGCGCTCAATACCTTCGATGCCACCTGGTGGACAGCGATTGGGTAGCGTCTCACCACTGGCTAATGCCTCAGCGTAACCCCTACAGTCGGGAAAGCCGCATTTAGTGCATTGCGTTTGAGGAAGAAGATCCTCCAGGCGATCAGCGAGTTCGTTCACCTGGTTAATGTTCATGAAATGACGAGTTCCTAAGTAAATGAGAGACGCTGTGGTCTCTCATTTTATGGGTTTACTTTGCGTCTAGTTTGGGTAAACGCGCTTTGGTCTTTCGTTGCGCTGGCTGATGATCCCGAATAAAGGATTTAATTTTTGGATAAACCTTTTCGCGCCAACGACGGCCAGCAAAGATGCCGTAGTGACCTGCACCAGCAACTTCATAATGGTCTTTATGCTCTTTAGGAATACCAGCGCACAAGCCATGAGCTGAACGGGTTTGACCACTTCCAGAAATATCATCCAACTCACCTTCAATCGTAAGAAGGGCGGTTTTCTTAATGTCTTGTGGCTTGACTAGTTCGCCTGCAACTTCCCAGGTGCCGTTTGGCAATGAGTAGTCTTGGAATACGGTTTTAATTGTGTCTAAGTAGAACTTCGCATCTAAATCTAGTACTGCGTTGTACTCATCATAGAAACGAATATGCGCCCCGGCATCCTGCTCATCACCTCTAACTAGATTTTGGAAGTAATCCCAGTGTGATTGCAGGTGGTTTTGTGGGTTCATGGCAATAAAGCCAGTATGTTGCAAAAAGCCTGGATACACGCGACGTCCTGCTGCAGGGTAATTAGGCGGTACGCTATAAATCACATGACTCTCAAACCACTCGTGCGATTTTTGTTCAGCCAAGTTATTAACTGCGGTAGGAGACTTACGGGCATCAATTGGACCACCCATCATGATCATTGAGGCTGGAGTTTTTTCACCGGCTGAAGCCATCAATGAGATTGCGCCTAGAGTTGGAACGGTAGGCTGGCAAACGGAGATGACGTGCAAATTTTCTGCGCCGATAGAGCGAATAAATTCTTGAATATAGTGAACGTAGTCATCTAAACCAAACTCACCATCTTCAAGCGGAACAAGACGGGCATCAATCCAGTCGGTAATGTAAACCTTGTGATCTTGCAAGAGCGTGCGCACTGTATCGCGCAACAAGGTTGAGTGATGCCCTGATAGAGGGGCTACCACCAATACTGTTGGATCTTCTTTAAGCTTTTTGATAACTTCAACATCATCAGAAAAACGTTTGAACCGAACTAAGTTACAAAAAGGTTTTGCAATAGCAGTTCTTTCATGGATGGCAACTTCACTGCCGTATGCCATTACTGAACGAATACCAAATTCTGGCTTTTTATAGTTCTTGCCCAGGCGGTACAGGAGTTCATAGCTAGCAGCTAAACGCTCTGATCCCTGGAACCTTTGAAGCTGGATTAGAGGCGTTGATAAAAGCCTCAGAAGCAGCGCGCGCCCATGAGCTCATGGGTTGAAGTAAGGCTTTTTGGAACTCGTGTAACTGATAAAGCATGGTACCTCCTGTAATTCTGTATAGCCGCTTATTACGCTTTTTAAGCCAATACGCGGGCGATTGCTTTGGCTACTTTATCAATATTTTTGGTATTGAGCGCCGCCACACAAATGCGTCCAGTAGAGAGGGCATAAATGCCATCTTCTTTCTGTAAGCGATCCACTTGCTCAGCTGTTAGGCCTGAGTAAGAAAACATGCCACGCTGCTTTTCGATAAAAGCAAAATCTTGCTTTACGCCAGCAGCCGCTAATTTTTCAACTAAACCATGACGCATCGCTTTAATACGATCACGCATTTCTGCTAACTCGTCTTCCCAGAGTTGACGCAACTCAGGAGAATTCAAAACTGCAGCAGCAATTGCGGCGCCATGAGTTGGAGGGTTGGAATAGTTTGTACGAATTACGCGCTTTAATTGAGAGAGCACACGAGTCGATTCATCTTTACTTTGGGTCACGATAGACAAGGCGCCGACACGCTCACCATAGAGTGAGAATGACTTAGAGAAAGAGCTTGATACAAAGAAGGACATGCCAGATTCAGCAAAGAGGCGAACAGCAATACCATCTTGTTCAATCCCAGCTGCAAAGCCTTGGTAGGCCATATCCAAGAAAGGGATTAAGCCTTTGTTCTTGCAGATATCGATCACCTGACGCCATTGTGCTTCGGTGATGTCTGCACCAGTTGGGTTGTGGCAGCAAGCGTGCAAAAGCACAGTAGTGTTCTTTGGGAATGACTCTAAAGATTTCACCATGCCATCAAAATCAACACCACGGGTCTTGCCGTCAAAGTAGGTGTACTCAACTACTTCAAATCCAGCAGATTCAAAAATACCGCGGTGATTTTCCCAGGTTGGGTTGCTGATCGCGCAAGGCGCATTTAAGTTAAGGCGTTTAATAAAGTCGGCGCCAACGCGCAATGCACCAGTACCACCTAAACATTCTGCAGTAACCACGCGACCATCTTTAATTAGGGATGAGTCTGCGCCAAACAATAAATTTTGCACCGCACTGTTGTAAGGGTTTGGGCCCTCAATCGGAATGTAGCTGCGTGGTGAGTGTTTTGCCACAATGGCCTCTTCAGCTTTGATCACCGCTTTCAAGAGAGGCACCTTGCCTTCATCTGTGTAATACACGCCAACACCAAGGTTGACTTTGTCAGAACGCTGGTCGGCGACGTAGGCTTCTGTGAGGCCAAAAATAGGATCTTTAGGGGCTAATTGAACTGAGGCAAACAGGGTCATTTGAGGTCGAAAGTGGTGTTTAGGGTGTTTTAGGGGTATTTTTGCTAAAGATTGACGTTAAATTGATCTTAATTGCCTGGTTTTGAGGTCAGAACCAACTATTTCTTAATAAAAACGGCAAAATCATTGTTTGTACAAAATTCGCTGTGAAGAACTCTCACAGATGAAATGATAGCCGAGATGCCCCCTAAGTCACCCAAAATCGCTTCAAAAGCCGAAGTAAAAGAAGTACAAAAAACCCCTGTGGTTGATCCGTTGGGTGAGGTCGGTCACGATCTCGATCCAGCTAAGTTTGTCACTTTCCCAGATTCCCCATACCAGCTTTACCAGCCATTTCCCCCGGCGGGAGACCAGCCAGGCGCAATTGATGCCCTAGTTGAGGGGGTTGAGGATGGTCTGACCTTTCAGACCCTCTTGGGGGTTACCGGCTCAGGCAAGACCTTCACGATGGCCAATGTCATCGCTAGAACAGGGCGCCCAGCCATTATTTTTGCCCCAAATAAGACCTTAGCAGCCCAGCTCTATAGTGAATTTAGGGAGTTTTTCCCCAGAAATGCGGTGGAGTATTTCGTTAGCTACTACGACTACTACCAGCCAGAGGCCTATGTGCCTCAACGTGACCTTTTTATTGAAAAAGACTCTTCCATCAACGAACACATTGAGCAGATGCGTTTATCGGCAACCAAGAGCTTGCTAGAAAGACGCGACGTCATCATTGTTGCTACCGTCTCTGCGATTTACGGTATTGGCAATCCCGGCGACTATCACAGCATGGTGATGACATTGCGTCCTGGTGACAAGATGAGTCAACGCGATATTTTGATGCGACTCATTGCTATGCAATACGATCGCAATGAAATGGACTTCAAGCGCGGCGTGTTTCGCGTGCGCGGCGATACGATTGACATCTTCCCTGCCGAACATAATGAATTGGCAGTGCGCGTAGAACTATTTGACGATGTGATTGAGAGCTTGCAGTTCTTCGATCCACTGACTGGAAAAATTAGGCAAAAGATTCCGCGCTTTACTGTCTACCCAAGTTCACACTATGTCACTCCACGCGAAACGGTTCTCAAAGCAATTGAAACTATTAAGACCGAGTTACGCACACGACTTGATGAATTTGTAAAAGATGGCAAGTTAGTAGAGGCCCAGCGTTTAGAGCAGCGTACTCGCTTTGATTTAGAGATGCTCAATGAATTAGGCTTCTGCAAGGGTATTGAGAACTACTCACGTCACCTCTCGGGGGCTGCTCCAGGCGAGGCGCCGCCTACGCTCGTGGACTATCTCCCCAATGATGCATTGATGTTCTTAGATGAGAGCCATGTCCTTATTGGGCAGCTTAACGCGATGTACAACGGGGATAAGTCACGTAAACATACTTTAGTGGAGTTTGGTTTCCGTTTGCCTTCTGCAATGGACAATCGCCCACTTAAATTTACTGAGTTCGAAACCAAAATGCGCCAAACCATTTTTGTTTCTGCAACTCCAGCTGATTATGAAAAAGAGCATCAAGGACAGGTAGTCGAGCAAGTGGCTAGACCAACTGGTTTAGTCGATCCAGAAATTGAAGTATTGCCAGCAAGTACGCAAGTAGATGACCTGTTGGATCAAATTCACGAACGCGTCAAAGTGCATGAGCGTGTTCTGGTAACTGTATTGACAAAGCGGATGGCAGAGCAATTAACCGACTATCTCTCAGACAATGGCGTAAAGGTGCGTTACGTTCACTCAGATATCGATACTGTTGAGCGCGTTGAAATTTTGCGTGATCTGCGCCTAGGTGTATTTGATGTGCTCGTGGGCATCAACTTATTGCGCGAGGGCTTGGATATTCCGGAGGTGTCTTTGGTGGCCATTTTGGACGCCGACAAAGAAGGTTTCTTACGTTCCGAGCGCTCCTTGATTCAGACGATTGGGCGTGCAGCCCGAAATGTTCGGGGTAAGGCGATTCTGTATGCCGATAAGATCACCAATTCGATGCGCCTGGCCATGGGTGAGACTGAAAGACGCCGTACCAAGCAAGTTGCATTTAATAAGCTCCATGGAATTGAGCCTAAAGGGGTCAAAAAGCGCATTAAGGACATTATTGATGGCGTCTATGACGTTAAAGAGAAGCGTCAGGAGATGCAGGTGGAGCAGGAGCGTGCTCGCTATGAAGATATGGGTGAGAAGGACCTGGCATCTGAAATCAAGCGTTTAGAGAAGCAAATGAATGCCGAAGCCAAGAATCTGGAGTTTGAGAAAGCCGCCAGCACCCGTGACCGACTCACTAAGGTGAAAGAAATGGCCTTTGGAGCGAGGTCTAGAGACTCAGTATGAGGATTGGGTAGCTAATTCCTGGCTTTGAGAGGGGATTTTTGGGATAATTCCCGAGCAGTTTACTGGGTCTTATGGTAAAGTTGAGTGGAATGGTCGGGTATTACCCGCCTGATCGTTAGCTGTCCATAACAATCCATTACCAAGGTGACATATGAGACTTACAACCAAAGGTCGTTTTGCAGTAACCGCAATGATTGATTTAGCCCTGCGTGAAACGCATGGTCCCGTAACTTTGGCCGGAATTAGCCAAAGACAAAAGATTTCCCTTTCCTATCTCGAGCAGTTGTTCGGCAAATTGCGCCGTTTCAACATCGTGGAAAGTACTCGTGGTCCTGGAGGTGGTTACACCTTAGCTCGCCCATCTACTGAGGTGAGCGTCGCTGACATCATCGTAGCTGTTGATGAGCCGCTCGACGCTACTCAATGTGGCGGAAAAGGGAACTGCCACACTGAAGATGAAGGTCAGGGCCGTTGCATGACTCATGACCTGTGGAGCAATCTCAATTCCAAAATGGTTGAGTACCTTAGCTCAGTGAGTCTAAAAGATTTAGTTCAGCAGCAAGAAGGGCGCGGCATTGTGATTCAAGATATGCGCCAGAAGAAGTTGAAAGTTGAAAGTGCTAAAGCTGATAAACCAGCGCCAGCACTTGCAGCGAAAAAAGAAGTTGCCCCTAAAGCGCCACTAGTTAATTCTGTATTTAATTTGGCGCGGCAAAGTTAATCGATTTATTGAGTAGTACTAAACCTAGAAATTAAAAATGAACGCACCACAAGACCTTCCTCTGCAACCGGTTCCAATGTTTAGTCCTAAGCACTTCCCGGTGTATATGGACTATTCAGCAACAACACCGATTGATCCTCGCGTGGTCGATAAGATGTTGCCTTACTTGCGTGAGCAGTTTGGTAACGCCGCTTCCCGTAGTCATGCGTATGGCTGGGCTGCTGAAGAGGCGGTTGAGTGGGCGCGTTCAGAAGTAGCCCAATTAGTTCATGCTGATCCAAGAGAAATCGTATTTACGAGTGGTGCCACTGAAAGTATTAACTTGGCGCTTAAGGGTGCTGCGCATTTCTACAAAGAGCGCGGTAATCACATCATCACCGTGAAGACTGAGCACAAAGCAACTTTAGATACATGCCGTGAACTCGAGCGCGAAGGTTTTGAAGTGACTTACTTAGATGTATTGCCAAATGGTTTGATTGACTTCGCGCAACTAGAGCTTGCAATGAAGCCAGGTACGATTTTGGCTTCAGTGATGTATGTCAACAATGAAATCGGTGTGGTTCAGGATATTCCTGCGATTGGCGAGTTGTGCCGTGCACGTGGTGTGATTTTTCATGTGGATGCAGCACAAGCAACTGGTAAGGTTGATATCGATTTAGAAAAGATCAAAGTGGACTTGATGAGTTTTTCTGCTCACAAGACTTATGGTCCTAAGGGTATTGGCGCCTTGTTTGTGCGTCGTAAGCCCCGTATTCGTATTGAAGCTCAGATTCATGGTGGCGGTCATGAGCGCGGCATGCGCTCTGGCACCTTGGCGGTTCATCAAATCGTTGGCATGGGCGAGGCATTCCGGATCGCTCGCATCGAGATGATTGAAGAAAACAAGCGTATTCGTGGCTTGCGTGATCGCTTGTTAGCTGGTTTAAAAGATATTGAAGAAGTTTATGTAAACGGCGATATGGATGACCGTGTGCCGCATAACCTGAACATCAGCTTTAACTATGTTGAAGGTGAGTCCATGTTGATGGCCTTGAAAGATTTAGCGATCTCATCAGGATCTGCTTGTACTTCTGCATCTTTAGAGCCTTCTTATGTATTGCGTGCTCTAGGCCGTAACGATGAGTTGGCACATAGTTCTATCCGTTTTACCCTAGGCCGTTTTACGACCGAGGAAGAAGTTGATTTCACGATCAAGTTAGTGAAAGAAAAAATTGCGAAGTTGCGTGAGCTCTCCCCACTATGGGAAATGTACAAAGACGGAATCGACTTGAGCACGATTCAATGGGCCGCACACTAATAGAAATATAGAAAAGTTAAAGAGGAAATACCATGGCATATAGCGACAAGGTCATTGACCATTATGAAAATCCCCGCAACGTTGGCTCCTTTGAAAAAGGTGACGAGAGCGTAGGTACCGGCATGGTTGGGGCGCCTGCCTGCGGCGACGTGATGAAGTTGCAGATTCGCGTGAACGATCAAGGCGTAATTGAAGATGCTAAGTTCAAGACTTATGGCTGTGGTTCTGCCATTGCTTCTTCTTCATTGGTTACTGAGTGGGTTAAGGGTAAGACTTTGGATCAAGCGCTTGAGATTAAGAACTCATTGATCGCTGAAGAGTTAGCTTTGCCGCCAGTGAAAATTCACTGTTCCATCTTGGCTGAAGATGCAATTAAAGCTGCCGTTGCTGACTACAAAGAAAAGCATCCAGCGAAATAATTGAACTGAGAAAATAATGGCAATCACCTTAACTGACAAAGCTGCAAAGCACGTTAACCGCAATCTAGAGAAGCGTGGCAAAGGTTGCGGCTTGCGCTTGGGTGTTCGCACCACCGGTTGTTCTGGATTGGCGTATCAGTTGGAGTATGTAGATGAACCAGCACCTGAGGATCAAGTATTTGAATCGAACGGTGTGAAGGTATTTATTGATCCAAAGAGCTTGGCTTATTTGGATGGAACGGAACTGGATTTCGTACGCGAGGGTTTGAATGAAGGTTTTAAGTTTCAAAATCCTAACGTAAAAGATGAGTGTGGTTGTGGCGAATCTTTCCGCGTCTGACGATTATTTTCGCTTCTTTGGTCTAAATCAGCAATTCAAACTCGATTTGCCTGCATTAGATCAGGCTTATTTAGCAATTCAGAAAGAAGTTCACCCCGATCGCCACGCTCGCGGAAGTGAGACTGAGCAACGGCTTGCCATGCAAATGGCTACTTTGGCCAATACTGCATTTCAGACCCTCAAAAATCCAATTCAACGTGGGCTATACCTTTGCCAACTGCATGGAGTGGATGCCAAGCTAGAAACCAATACAGCAATGCCTGCCGCTTTCTTGATGAAGCAGATGGAATGGCGTGAGAACCTAGATGAGCAAGCTGAAGATTTGCCAGCGCTTGAAGCAATGATGATTGAGGTAGAGCAATCAAAGGCCGACATCCTTGCTGAAATCACGCAAGCCATCGATGGAGCAAAAAATTATGTACGCGCCGCAGAATTGCTGCGCGGTTTACTCTTTATCGACAAGTTTGCTATTGAGCTCGATGACACTATTGCAGCCTTAATCTAGCTCGTACCAGCTAAACTCTTTCTTCTATGGCCTTATTACAAATCTCTGAACCCGGCAAATCGCTTGCACCTCATCAGCGTCGTATTGCTGTCGGCATTGATTTAGGTACTACTAACTCCTTGGTGGCCATCGTTAAAGATGCTTTACCTCAGGTATTACCTGATGAACAAGGTCGCGAGCTTCTGCCTTCAGTAGTGCGTTACCTGCCCAATGGCCGCACACAGGCAGGGTTTGAGGCGCTTGAAAGTCTAGTGATGGATCCGAAAAACACGATTGTTTCGGTGAAGCGTTTTATGGGTCGCGGCTTGACTGATGTTGAGCATATCGAGAGTACTCCATATGATTTCGTTGATCAGCCTGGCATGCTCAAGCTGAGAACAGTTGCTGGCGACAAAAGCCCAATTGAAGTTTCTGCAGAAATCCTCGCACGCTTGCGTCAATTGGCTGAAGACTCAGTGAATGATGACATTGTTGGAGCAGTGATTACGGTGCCTGCGTATTTTGATGATGCACAGCGCCAAGCAACCAAAGATGCTGCTAAGTTGGCTGGCATTGAAGTGCTTCGATTGCTTAATGAGCCAACAGCTGCTGCAATTGCTTATGGTCTAGACAATGCTTCAGAAGGTGTCTACGCTGTTTATGACTTGGGTGGCGGCACCTTTGATATCTCCATTCTACGGATGAGTAGAGGCGTATTTGAGGTGCTTTCTACGGGCGGTGATTCAGCCTTAGGTGGTGATGACTTTGATCACCGCTTGTATTGCTGGGTGATCGAACAAGCCAAACTACCGCCTTTATCAATTCATGATCACCGTACCTTACTCCAGGCCTGTAAACATGCCAAGGAGCAGCTTAGTCATAATCCTCTAGCGCGTGTCCATGAGACTCTCGCAGATGGCACGGTCGTTAATGTAGGCGTTACCCAGGCCCAGTTCTTTGAGATTACTCAGAATCTAGTAGCCAAGACGCTGACGTCCTGTAAAAAAGCTTTACGCGATGCAGGCTTGAAGGCTGAAGATATTAAAGGCGTTGTCATGGTGGGCGGGTCCACTCGCATGCCAAATGTACAACGCGCTGTCGGTGAGTTATTTGGTACACAGCCCTTAAATAACTTAAATCCCGATCAAGTTGTAGCGCTTGGTGCTGCAATGCAGGCGGATTTGCTAGCAGGTAACCAAAGCAAGGATGATGAGTGGCTCTTATTGGATGTCATTCCACTTTCTCTTGGTCTGGAAACCATGGGTGGTCTGGTAGAAAAGATCATTCCACGCAATACCCCGATTCCAGTGGCAAGAGCACAAGATTTCACGACCTTTAAAGATGGTCAAACAGCATTAGCGATTCAGGTAGTGCAGGGTGAGCGTGAGTTGGCTCAAGACTGTCGCTCGCTAGGCCGTTTTGAATTGCGCGGTATTCCTGCAATGGCTGCAGGCGCTGCGCGCATTCGGGTGACATTTCAGGTTGATGCAGACGGCTTGTTGTCTGTAAGTGCTACTGAGCAAGGCTCAGGGGTGCAGGCTTCGATTGATATTAAGCCGTCCTATGGCTTAACAGATGCTGAAATTACTCGTATGTTGCAAGATGGATTTGCGTCTGCCAAAGAAGATCTGCTTTACAGATCTTTGCGTGAAGAGCAGGTTAACGCACAGCGCTTACTAGATGCTGTGCAAACTGCGTTAGCGAGTGATCGCCACCTTCTTAATGCCGAAGAGCAGAAGGCTATTGATCATGAGATGGCGGCACTACAAAAGATTTTGAATGAAGAGACTGATAGTGCAGTTGTGCGCAAGGCGGTCGATCATGCTGCCAAAGCGACTGATGAGTTTGCTCAAATGCGTATGAATGCTAGCATTCAGAAAGCTTTATCTGGCAAGAATGTTGCCGAAATCTAAAGCAGAAGATAAAAGTAAAAAAACCAATACTAAATAAATAGAAAAGTACCATGACCCAAATCGTCGTTCTTCCCCATAGTGAGTACTGTCCAGAAGGTGCAGTGGTTGACGTTGCGCCTGGAACTTCGATTTGCGAGGCACTGCTCGAGAACGACATTCCGATTGAACATGCCTGCGATATGGTCTGTGCTTGTACGACATGCCACGTCATTGTGAAAGAGGGGTTCAATAGCCTTAATCCTCCCGATGAAAACGAAGAAGATATGCTGGATCGCGCTTGGGGTCTAAACCCTCAGTCCCGCTTATCTTGCCAAGCGATTGTGGCCAGAGAAGATATCGTGATTGAAATACCCAAATACTCAATCAATCACGCCAAAGAAAATCACTAAGTAGGTTCAATATGAGCGCTAAGTTGGTGCATGAGGCTCAAAACAATGCACCGACCCTAAAAGCCAAAGCTGCCAAGCTCTAATATGAAGGTGTTCATTCTGTAGTTTTTTTTATGTAGTACCTCCATAGATTTCTTTTAAGCCATCCTTCGGGGTGGCTTTTTCTTTGGTGCAAAGGGTAATTACTTATATGGTGTAAGACAAATAAAGCTATCCTCACTCTTATTGAAATATAAATTTGGAGGAGACATCCATGAATTCGGGGAACTTTACCAATAGACGTAAGGTCATTACTGCAGCACTAGCAGGTGGAGCGAGCTCACTATTGCCTAACTGGGCTAGAAGTGCTGAAAATATTCAACTGCCGATTGCTTATGGTGAGCGAGAGCTCATGGCTTTTCCAGAAAAAAAGCCGATGATTGTGTTGACCTCTCGGCCGCCGCAATTAGAAACCCCATTTAAGTACTACGACAATCATGTTATTACGCCCAATGATGAGTTTTTTGTGCGATATCACATGGCAGGCATTCCAACCTCGATTGATCCCAATACCTATCGCCTCAAAGTTGGCGGCAATGTTGGAAAGCCATTGGAAATTTCTTTAGAGTCCCTCAAGAAAAATTTCCCCTCACAAAGGATTGTGGCAGTTAATCAATGCTCTGGTAATAGCCGAGGATTATTTGAGCCCAGGGTAAATGGCGGTCAACTAGGTAATGGGGCTATGGGTAATGCAGCATGGGTTGGTGTTGCCCTCAAGGATATTTTGAACGCCGCTAACCCAGGGCGGGGTGCTAAGCAAGTGACTTTTAATGGCTTAGATCAGCCGGTACTCCCAAGTGACTCTGATTTTGTGAAGGGTCTTGATATCGATCACGCCATGGATGGGAATGTCATGGTTGCCTATCAAATGAATGGCACTGATATTCCCTTCCTCAATGGCTACCCAATTAAGTTAATTGTTCCGGGTTATTACGGAACCTACTGGGTAAAACACCTCAGCGAAATCAATGTAGTCGATGACGTGTACAACGGCTATTGGATGAATCCAGCCTATCGCATTCCGGACAATGATTGCAATTGTGTTGCTCCTGGAACTGCGCCATCCAAGACCATTCCCATTAATCAATTTACGATTCGCTCATTCATTACTAACTTTACAGATAGCAGCATAGTTACAGTTGGCAAGCAAGTTCAGGCGCGCGGGATTGCATTTGATGCAGGCTATGGCATTAAGAAAGTTCTTTTCTCCCAAGATAATGGCCAAAACTGGACCGAAGCTAGGCTTGGTCAAGATCTAGGCCGTTTTTCTTTCAGAGAGTGGCGTGTGGAATTTACTCCAAAGCAAAAAGGATTGCTAGATCTAAGGGTGAGGGCGTTCAACCATGCTGGCCAAGTGCAGCCAATGAGTGCAACTTGGATGCCGGCTGGTTATATGCGTAATGTGGTTGAAACTGTTAAAGTGACTGCGGTTTGAGGAGTTAATGATGAAAAAAATACTAGCCCTCATTTCACTTCTGGTTATTGTGTCTGTCGCGAATGCAAAGACGATTGAGCTACCTGCTGACACCATTCAATGGCGACCATCCCCTTTGCCGGGATATCAAATTGTTCTGCAAAAGTGCACTACTTGCCATTCAGCCCACTATGCTGAATATCAACCTCCAAATACTGGAGTGGGCTACTGGAATGCCCAAGTTTTGAGAATGAAAAATGTATTCAAGGCACCTATTACTGATGAAGAAGTCCCAGTAATCGTGGAGTACTTAAATCAAACCTATGGTGCAAACCGAAAGTAGCAGTTTACTTGCGTGAATATAAAAAGCCACCTAGCGGTGGCTTTTTAATTATTGAGCCACAGCCTCACGAATCATTCCTGCCGCAACCGTATGGTTTGTAGCTTCATCGATCAAGATAAATGCACCAGTGCGTTGAGATTGATCAAATAAGTCCGCAACAATCGGCTTTTGTAAGATGAAACCCACGCGGCCAATTTCATTAGTTGATAGTGCATGAGTATCACTGGCATTAGCAAGCGTTTGAACATCCAATACTTGCTGGATATTTTTTACTTTAGCCCCCACCGTATTAGTCGTGTGACGTAAGGCATATTTACGACTGAGGGAAAGTGGTTCACTATCTAGCCAGCACAAGTCAGCCGAGATCTGTTTGCTAAGAACTGGTGGCCTGCTATCTTCAGCGCTAATAAACAAAGATCCGCGTGAGATATCAATATCTTCAGATAGTTGAATAGCAACTGCCTGTCCAGTTTCTGCAGAATCAACCGCATTGCTGCCATTGGTTTGCTTGCTGCTGGAGCGATTGCCAAGATAGATTACTGCAACAGTTGCTTCAGATCCGCTAGGCAATACTTTGATCTTCTGGCCTTTACGAATGCTGCCAGATTCAATCTCACCAAGGTAGCCACGGAAGTCATCAGAAGCGCTGCCGTCCTGACGAGCTACATACTGAACTGGGAAGCGTAAGGCCAGTTTTTCTGACTCTGGGCTAGTATCAAGACTCTCTAACCACTCAAGCAAAGTAGGACCTTTGTACCAAGGGGTATTTTTGCTGGCGGTAACTACGTTGGCACCAAGCAAAGCAGAAATCGGAATTAAGGTTGGTTGAGGTAGGCCAATCTTTTGAGTCAGATCTTCAATAGAGGTCTTGATGGTGTTGTAGACCTTCTCATCAAACTCAAACAAGTCCATCTTGTTAATTGCAAATACTACATGACGCAATCCCAATAAATGCACAATCGCAGCATGGCGTTTGGTTTGTGCCAATAAAGTAGCTGGACTCGTCTTGAGATCTACACGAGTTGCGTCAACTAGGATCACCGCTACATCAGATTGTGATGCGCCAGTCACTAAGTTACGCGTGTATTGCTCATGGCCTGGGGCATCAGCCACAATGAACTTGCGCTTAGGAGTTGAGAAGTAGCGGTAAGCCACGTCAATGGTGATCCCTTGCTCACGCTCTGCCTCTAGACCATCAGTCAGGAGGGCTAAATCAACGCCAGCATCAGAAGAGGTGACGCGAGCATGTTTGGTTTTAGAAAGAGACTCTAATTGATCCACCAAAATAGACTTGGTGTCATAGAGGAGTCGGCCAATCAGTGTGCTCTTACCATCATCTACGCTACCAGCGGTAATGAAGCGCACTACATTTTGATTTGCTGATTGAGTCATCAGAAGTAACCTTCTTTCTTGCGGCGCTCCATCGAGGCCTCATTGGTTTGATCGTCCATGCGAGTGGCGCCACGTTCAGTGATTTCGGTAATTGCTGTCTCAGCAATAATCTCTAGCGGGTTAGCTGCAGTACTCAATACCGGGCAAGTGCAGCTAATGTCACCAACGGTACGAAAACGTACGCTTAAGATTTCGCTAACATCGCCAGCAGCTTTTGGTGTGACATCGGTGACTGGTACCAAAAGATTGTTCTTCTTCACCACTTCACGTTGGTGTGTGTAGTAGATGCTGGGTAAGGCTAACTTTTCACGGGCAATGTATTGCCAGATATCGAGCTCAGTCCAGTTGGAGATGGGAAACACACGCATATTCTCGCCTTTGGCAATGCGGGCGTTATAAAGATTCCAGAGTTCAGGGCGCTGGGCCTTTGGATCCCATTGGCCAAACTCATCGCGGAAGGAGAAGATGCGCTCTTTAGCGCGAGCCTTTTCTTCATCACGACGCGCACCACCCATCAATGCATCGAATTCATATTCAGCAATAGTTTCAAGCAGAGTTACAGCTTGTGCCGCATTGCGTGAGTCAGTTTCTTTGCGCAGGCGTACAGCGCCTTTTTTGATGGAATCTTCTACATGACCAATAATAAGCTTTACACCAGTATTTTTAACGACGTCATCACGGTATTGAATCACTTCAGGGTAGTTATGACCGGTATCGATATGCAGAATAGGAAAAGGCAACTTTACAGGACGATCACCAAACTGAAAAGCCTTGCGAGCCAAGTGGAACATCACAATGGAGTCTTTGCCGCCTGAGAAGAGCATCGCTGGGTTGGAACACTGGGCCACTACTTCTCGGATGATGTAGATCGACTCAGCTTCTAGCCCATCTAAGTGATCATCGAGTAATTTTTGTTCTGACATTCTGTAAATTATTTCTACTAAGTTTTAATGATGAATTTATTGATTAACGTGCAAACCACATTCTTTGCTATCGCTTTGGAGCCACCACCAGCGGCCAGCACGGATATCCTCACCCTTCTTCACCTGACGGGTACAAGGCTCGCAGCCAATGCTGGGGTAGCCCTTAAGGTGTAGCGGATGAATCGGCACATTCTCTTGTTTGATGTAAGCCCAGATATCGGCTTCACTCCAATCAAACAAAGGATTGAATTTAGCGATGCCTCTGGCATCATCTAATTCCTCAAAATTGAGTTCAGTACGTGTGGTGGATTGCTCGCGACGTTGACCGGTAATCCAGGCATCAGCACCAAGTAATGCTGCATTCAGTGGTTTGATCTTACGAGCGCCACAGCATGCTTTCTTGGGTTCTTCACCATCGTAAAAGCCATTCATGCCATATTGATCAACAAAGGCTTGAACATCACTTTCTTGTGGATAGACTTTTTCGATGGCTACGCCGTAATGATCTTCCGTAGTTTTAACCATATCCACTGTTTCCTGATGGAGACGGCCGGTAGCTAAGGTAAATAACTTAATCTTGGCATTTGCCTTACTAATAGCATCAGTCACAACCATATCTTCTGCAGCCAAGCTAGTGGCGAAGCGCACGTCAGTAAAACGTTTTGAGATATCCAATAGCCGCTCATGAAGAATGGCTGTCTTATCAGCTAATTGGGCTGGGGTAAGGGTGCTAGGTGGTATCGACCAAAATTCTGGGGCAATCATGAACAGACTAATTTAACGCCAACTAAAAATAAGGTTGCAGCAAGGGTGGTTCTTGTAGCCCGCTCAGACAAAGTGCTCGAGAGTTTGGCGCCCAACCAAATGGCAGGTACAGAACCTAGCAAAAGCCCAAACAGCAAATCAAAATGCACATTACCAAGCCACCAATGACCAATTCCAGCTAGTGCCGTTAAAGGTACTGCGTAAGCAATGTCAGTCCCAGCAACTTGTGCAGGCTTCAGGTATGGGTAAAGAACCAAAATGAGTGTGGCACCAATTGCACCAGCCCCAATAGAAGAGATGGTTACCAATACACCAATTACAGCACCAACAGAAACTGTAGCAATCTTTAAGTTGGTTCCGCTGGGTAAAAAGTTAGGGTTGTCTTGAACCCATTTCAATATCTTTGCTCTGAATAAAAGGGAGGCGGCTGTTAGTAATACAGAGACGCCAATTGAAATGCTAATGAGGTGATTGAAATTCTTTGAGACGGGCCCTACATATTTGAGGGCAAGAATAGACAGGATGGCGGTGGTGAGGCTACCAGCACAAAGTAAACGAACGATGTCCCAGCGAACATTTCCATGCAGTCTATGGGCAACTGTTCCGAAGCCCTTGGTAATGGCAGCAAAAGCTAAGTCTGTTCCAACTGCGGTTGTTGGTGCTACACCGAAGATGATGGTGAGCAAGGGGGTCATTAATGACCCACCGCCAACACCAGTCATGCCAACCAGCAGGCCAACTAGTGCACCGGAAATAATAAATTGCGAGGAGTCAATAAAAAATTGGATCATGTAGATCGTTTCCCTTGCTTAAGCAAATGATTGCTCGAATTCTTCGAGCTTGATTGCATTCATGAGAAACAGAATTTGACGTTGAAAGCTTTTACGCTCCTCAACTTGATCGTGAGGCAAGCGGTCATGCTGACGCAGTAAGTTAGTAATAACTGGGTTGAAGTGTTCTCTAACTGGTGACATTGCAATTCCTTGGTAAATATCTCGTTAAATAGAATTTACCAAGGGGTCTATATATCCACAAGAAATATATAGCGATATCTAAATTACTTTTAGATATATAGAGCTGGTTTGATCACTTCTCTACGAATGCACGTTCGAAAACATAGTCACCCATTTGGCCAAGGCTTGGGGAGACTTTGAAGCCCTTAGCATCGAGCATCTCCGAAGTTTCTTTGAGCATGGAGGGGCTACCGCAAATCATGGCGCGGTCTACTGCTGGATCGAGTGGCGGCAAGCCAATATCTTTAAAGAGTTGGCCTGATTCAATCGCGGTAGTGAGACGACCAGTGTGTTTGAAGGCTTCGCGAGTTACGGTTGGGTAATAAATCAACTTTTCACGAATCAGTTCACCAAGGTATTCGTCTTGCGTGAGTTCATCTCTGATGTAGTCGGCATAAGCTAGTTCGCTTACTAAACGTACACCATGAATCAAAACTACTTTCTCAAACTTTTCGTACGTCTCTGGATCGCGAATGATGCTCATGAATGGCGCTAAGCCAGTGCCGGTACTGAACAAGTAGAGATGTTTGCCTGGATTTAAATCGTCAAGCACTAATGTGCCAACAGACTTTTCGCTCACCAAGATAGGATCGCCAACTTGAATTTTCTGAAGACGTGATGTCAGTGGACCATCTTGAACTTTAATACTCAAGAACTCCAAATGCTCTTCGTAATTAGGGCTAGCAACGCTATAAGCGCGAACCAAAGGTTTGCCTTCTACCTCGAGACCAATCATCAAGAAGTGGCCGCTACGAAAGCGTAGGCCTTTATTGCGAGTAGTAGTGAAGCTAAAAAGAGTGTCGTTCCAATGGTGAACGGTGAGAACAGTTTCGGTGTTGTATGCGGCCATAAATGCGTATTGTAAGAAGATAGCAAAACAGTAATTATCCCATTCTTGAGGCTTTAATTCAGGGCTAATCCTAGGAAAAATAGGACTCAGTAGTGATATAGGTCGCACTTTTAGTAATAAAGCACGGGTTTATCTAGGGTTACCAGTCCTTTGGCTATCATCTCTATATGAAAAGAATCCAGTACTTGTTTCTCTCCTGTCTTAGCTTGAGCCTAGTCATTTTTGCGGTGATCCTGCAGCAGACGGGCTATCAGGGAGTGAGTTTCTTGCCATGCCCCTTATGCATTTTGCAACGGGTCGGCTATCTCGGAATCGCTATTTCTTGCCTTTTAGCTGCTGGCATTGCTCCTCTGAAAAAGCTATTTCATGGCTTGGCTATTGTGGCGGCAGGATATGGGGTTGCAGTTGCGGGGCATCATGTCTGGCTGCTATCTCACCCAGGTGAGTCCTGCGGAATCGATCCCTTGGAGCTGTGGATCAATCAATTTCAACTTGCAAGTGCAATACCCTGGCTTTTTAAAGCAGACGGTTTGTGTTCGGCAAAGCTCCCGGCAATTCTGGGCTTGCAAGTGCCTGAATGGTCTCTACTTTGGTTTGGGGTGCTCTTGCTGGTCTTATTGCTCAGCTTCTTCAGAAAACCGAGATAGCAAAATCACCGGCCTCGATTAGGGCTAATCTACTTTTGCACCAGAATCTTTTACCAATTTTGCCCACTTCGGTGTCGAGCTAGCAAGATAGTCGCTAAGTACTTTGGGTGAACTAGCTACCACTTCAAAACCATCGGCAATTAATTTCTTTTTGATCTCGGGATCATTTAGGCTCGCAACAATTTCTTTATTCAGCAAGCGAATGATGTCATTTGGCGTACCAGCGGGCGCTAAAAATCCTTGCCATGAATTTAATTCATAACCAGCAAGCCCAGCCTCTGCAATGGTGGGTATGTTTGGTGCGCCAGTAGAGCGCTTCATAGAACTGACGCCTAAGGCGGTAAGCCTACCTGACTCAATATGCGGCAGGGCTGCAGCTAGCGTAACCATTAAGGCATCAACGTGCCCCGCAAGCAAATCAGCTACTGCGGGAGCTCCACCCTTGTAGGGAATGTTATTGAACTTGATTTCTGCTTTTGTCTCAAGAAGTGCGGCTGCGAGATGTCCTGGGCTGCCATTGCCTGCATTGGCCATGCTCAGTCCATTTGGATCTCTTCTGGCAACCTCGATAAACGTTTTGAGATTTTTCACTGGCAGTTTTGGACCCACAACCAATACTTGCGGTGCAGTAATCGCCAATGAGATTGGAGCAAATTGATCTAACTTATAAGGCAGGGTAGGGTAGAGCGCGGGATTGATGGCAAGGCTATCCCAGCCCACCAGCAATGTGTACCCGTCAGGCGCTGCTTTGGCAATATATCCAAAAGCAATATTGCTACCACCACCAGGCATATTTTCAACAATCACCGTTTGATTGAGTCCTGCTGTTAATTCTTTTGCAACTGTCCGTGAAAGAATATCCAAGCTGCCACCGGGAGCAGCCGGAACAATCAATCTGATGGGTTTATTGGGCCACTGCGTGCTTGCTCTCGCAATCAGCGGGCTCGCTGAAATTGCAGCTAAAGATAGGAGGGACTTGAGAAGTCTGCGGCGAGAAGTAAGCATTCAGCGTAGGGTTGTTAGAAGTTTTAACCTAATTGATTCTAATTCTGAAGAGTGTCTATATAGGCGATATCAATAGTGTTTTTAGTAATTAGCTTATGCATTCAGCTTGTTTTACAAAAATGGGCTCATGCCATAAGATATCAAGCGATATGAAGCCCATTTCGGCTTATTTCCCTTTTTGTAGGAATGACTATGACTTACTTTACAGATAACTCACAAACAATTGGCAAGACCCCATTAGTGCGTCTAAATCGCGTTACTGATGGTGCTAAAGCCACTGTGCTTGCCAAGATTGAAGGGCGTAATCCAGCCTACTCAGTCAAATGCCGCATTGGCGTGGCCATGATTAACGATGCCGAAGAAAAAGGGCTCTTGGGCCCCGGCAAAGAACTTGTCGAACCAACTTCTGGCAATACTGGGATTGCTTTGGCCTTCGTAGCAGCAGCGCGGGGTATTCCACTCACGCTGACGATGCCAGAAACCATGAGTATTGAGCGTCGTAAATTGCTGACAGCTTTAGGTGCCAAGATTGTGTTGACCGAAGGTCCTAAAGGCATGAATGGTGCAGTTGCTAAAGCGAAAGAAATTGCTGAGTCTGACTCTAAGTATGTATTGCTCCAGCAATTTAGCAACCCATCTAATCCTGCGATTCATGAAAAAACTACTGGCCCAGAAATCTGGGAGGACACTGACGGCAAGATTGATGTGTTTGTTGCTGGCGTTGGAACGGGCGGCACAATTTCGGGTGTTGGACGTTACATCAAAAACACAAAGAAAAAGAATATTGAAGTGGTTGCAGTAGAGCCAACAACTAGTCCAGTCATCACTCAAAAACTAAATGGTGAAGAAATCAAGCCAGCTCCACACAAGATTCAAGGCATTGGCGCTGGATTTGTTCCAGAGAACCTTGATTTATCTGTGGTTGATAAGGTTGAGCAAGTAAGTAATGAAGAGGCGATTGAGTTTGCCCGTCGCATTGCTAAGGAGGAAGGTATTTTGGTTGGTATCTCTTGTGGTGCAGCTGCTGCAGTTGCTGTCCGTCTGGCTAAGAAGCCTGAGTACGCAGGTAAAACAATCGTGGTTGTGTTGCCTGATACTGCGGAACGTTACTTGAGTTCAGCTTTGTTTGAAGGTGTGTTTGATGAAAAAGGTTTGCCTGCTTAAGGCGATCTCTTCATCGATGGGTTGGCATCAAAAAAGGCACCCTAGGGTGCCTTTTGTTTTTACTCTTCTTCGCGACGTAAGTGCGGGAAGAGAATCACATCACGGATGTTTGGCGCATCTGTGAGCAGCATCACTAAACGGTCGATACCAATACCGCAGCCGCCTGTTGGGGGCATACCATATTCGAGGGCGCGGATGAAGTCATGGTCAAAGTACATTGCTTCTTCATCACCTGCTTCTTTTTGTTCTACTTGCTTGCGGAAGCGATTGGCTTGATCCTCAGCATCGTTCAACTCAGAGAAGCCGTTGGCAATCTCGCGACCGGTAATGAATAACTCAAAGCGTTCAGTAATGCCTGGTCGAGTATCAGACTCTCTAGCAAGCGGGCTTACTTCAATTGGGTAATCAATGATGTAAGTTGGCTCCCATAGATGTTCCTCGGCGACTAACTCAAACAAAGCCAATTGCAGTGCTCCAATGCCAGCATTCTTGAGGGTTGGAGAATCGGGATTCTCACCACCTTTTTTCAACTCGGCACGAATAAAGGCGATATCTTCGAGCTGGGCTGCTTCATAGTTCTTGCCCGACTGGCTGCAATACTTGAGGATCGCTTCATTAATGGTCAGGCGTTGGAATGGTTTACTCAAATCCAATTCACGACCTTGATGAGTCAATACTGCTGTGCCTTGTGCATCCATTGCCGCTGCACGAATTAGGCCTTCAGTGAAATCCATCAACCAACGGTAGTCGGTATATGCCGCGTAGAACTCCATCATGGTGAATTCTGGGTTATGGCGGGGACTGACGCCTTCGTTGCGGAAGTTGCGGTTGATTTCAAATACACGCTCAAAGCCACCGACCACTAAACGCTTGAGATAAAGTTCAGGCGCAATACGCAAGAACATCTGCATATCTAAAGCATTGTGATGCGTAATAAAAGGTTTGGCAGCTGCACCGCCTGGAATGGGGTGGAGCATGGGAGTTTCTACTTCCATAAAATCGGCATCCAGCATATGGCGACGTAGCGATGCAATGGCATTGCTACGGGCTTTGAATGTGTTGCGACTCTCTGGGTTGACGATCAAGTCTACATAGCGTTGACGATATTTGGTCTCAAGATCAGAGAGGCCATGAAACTTATCTGGCAAAGGACGCAAGGATTTACTCAGTAAGCGCAAGTTACTACTCTCAACCGAGAGCTCGCCTTTATTGGTCTTGAAGAGATTGCCTTCAGCAGAAATAAAGTCACCCATATCCCAGTGCTTAAAGGCGCCATGGGTATCTGCACCAGTAATTTCATCATTAATATAAAACTGGATTTGGCCTGTGCGATCTTGGATGGTGGCAAAACTTGCTTTACCCATCACGCGCTTGAGAATCATGCGGCCAGCAACTTTCACATGAATCTTCTTCTCGGCCAACTCTTCTTTGGTCAAGCTGTCGTAGTGGGTATGTAAGTCGGCAGCTAAATGGGTTGGCACAAAGTCATTCGGAAATGCGACACCATTTTCACGTAACTTCGCAAGCTTTTCACGTCGCTCCGCAATGATGTGATTCTCATCGACTACTTCAGTAGCTGGGGCTTGGGTATTAGATGAATTCGTTTTATCGTTCATATTCGTGAGTAATTAAACGCCTTGTTTCAGGCTGGCTTCAATGAAGGCATCAAGATCACCATCCAATACTTTTTGAGTATTGGAGATCTCAACGTTAGTGCGTAAATCTTTGATGCGGCTTTGATCCAAAACATAGGAGCGGATCTGATGACCCCAGCCCACATCCGTTTTGCTAGCCTCCAACTTGTCTTGCTCTGCACGACGCTTTTGCATCTCATGTTCGTAAAGACGTGACTTGAGCATGCTCATAGCTTCAGCACGGTTACGGTGTTGGCTGCGATCGTTCTGACACTGCACCACAATCCCTGTTGGAATATGGGTTAGGCGCACCGCAGAGTCAGTTTTATTAATGTGCTGACCGCCTGCACCAGAAGCGCGGTAGGTATCAGTGCGAATGTCTGCGGGGTTGACTTCAATCTCAATCGAATCATCAATCTCCGGATAGACGTAGATAGAGGCAAATGAAGTATGGCGTCCATTAGATGAATCAAATGGAGACTTACGCACTAAGCGATGCACGCCCGTCTCAGAGCGAAGGTGGCCATAAGCGTATTCACCATCGACTTTAATGGTGGCACTCTTGATACCGGCAACGTCACCATCCGATTCTTCCAGAATCTCGGTTTTGTAACCTTTGCGTTCACAATATTTAAGGTATTGACGATAGAGCATGCTTGCCCAGTCGCAAGCCTCAGTGCCGCCAGCGCCTGCTTGAATATCAATAAAGCAATTGCAAGAATCCATCTCATTGTGGAACATGCGGCGGAACTCAAGATCATTAACAATCTTGCTATAGCCTTCAACGTCTAATTCAATTGCGGCGATTGTTTCAAAATCACTTTCTTCTTTAGCCATGTCGAAGAGTTCGATGGCGCCAGTGATATTGGTATTTAAATCCGTAAGGGTAGCAACCACGCCGTCGAGCAATTTTTTTTCTTTGCCGAGTGCTTGGGCTTTCTTTTGATCATCCCAAATTGTGGGATCTTCCAGGATCGAGTTAACTTCAGTAAGGCGACGTGACTTTACTTCGAAGTCAAAGATACCCCCGAAGAGCTTGCTCACGGGTGAGCAGGTCGGACAAGGTATTTGAAATAGTATTTAGTTGTTCAGCTTCCATACCCTAATTATAAGGGGGTTATTGCATCCGACTCTCTGCTGCGGACCTAGTTGCTGGAACTCTCATCATGCGCCTCAATCATCAGCTGAACTCGGGCTTGGCCCTGATAACGATCGGTTACTAGGCGGTAAGCAAGTTTGGCTTTGGCCGGCAAGGTTTGGGTACGGTTAAACCAGACAGCCGTTAATGGCTTAGCTGCTTGTTTGTCTTCTGCTGGGTCAGAACCTAGCGGACGCAACAGCAGGCGTAAATGCTTTTCTTTCATGAGGCTTTGCTGGGTGATTTCGAAATCTCCGTAGAAGACGGGCTGCGGAAAGCCTTGACCCCAGATCTCTTCGGCGAGAAGGTCACTAATCTCAGAGGTAAATTCAGAAGGCTGCAGGGTGCCATCATGTGGATGGCGACGCTCCAGGATTTCATCCGTTAATAGACTGTTTGCTACTTCCTGAAAGCAGGCATCAAACTTCTCAAAATCACTTTTGCGGATTGTCAGACCTGCCGCCATTGCATGACCACCAAATTTAAGAATCAAGCCCGGCTCGCGTTTTGAAACGATATCGAGCGCATCCCTTAAATGAAATCCAGTCAGCGATCGGCCAGAGCCACGTAACTCTTCTCCAGTGTTGCCATCGGGCGCAAATACAATCGCAGGGCGGTTAAAACGTTCTTTTAAGCGTGAAGCCACAATGCCAACCACCCCTTGGTGCCACTCAGGATTCCATAAGCAAATGCTTGTGCGTTGCGCCATCGTTCCCGCAAGTTGATCTTCTGAGAGATGAGCAAGCGCAGTTTCTTGCATGCCAGTTTCAATCACACGACGCTCACGATTAATGCGATCGAGTTCCTGGGCAAGCGTCATTGCTTCATCGACGTCGTCAGTCAGTAATAGGCGAATGCCTAAAGTCATATCCGCTAAACGCCCGGCAGCATTGAGTCTAGGGCCGATAGCAAATCCTAAGTCAAACGTGTTGGCCTTGCGGGGATCGCGAGTTGCTGCTTGAAATAGCGCTTGAATGCCAGGTTGAGAGATACCAGCCCGAATGCGTTTCAAACCATTAGAAACTAAGACGCGATTATTGCGATCAAGTTGCGCAACGTCAGCAACGGTACCTAGTGCAACGAGATCTAAGAGGTTCTCCACTTTAGGTTGGGTCTCGTTAGTAAATTTACCCCGCTTACGTAGTTCTGCACGTAGTGCTACTAATACATAAAACATGACGCCTACACCAGCGAGAGCTTTGCTAGGAAACGTGCATCCAGGTTGATTGGGATTCACAATCGCAGTCGCATTTGGCAATCGATCACCAGGCAAGTGATGGTCGGTCACAATGACCTCCATGCCAAGTTCGCGAGCGCGATCTACACCAGCTTCACTGGCAATACCGTTATCTACTGTAATGAGATATTTAGGTTTCGGTGTTTGTTGTGCTGCGAGCTCAACGACTTCAGGCGTTAAGCCGTAGCCCATCGTAAAGCGATTGGGAACCAGAAAATGAATAGGGGTATCGGGCCCACCCAACATCCGCAGGCCTCGTAGGCCTACCGCACAAGCTGTAGCCCCGTCGCAGTCGTAGTCTGCCACGATGAGCATTGCTTCTTTCTTCTCCAGAATATTTGCAAGCAAGCTGGCAGTGCTGATGCAACTCTTCAGTTCAGTTGGAGAGATCAGGTTTTTTAATTCCAGCGAGAGCTCTTCGGGAGATTCCAATCCACGAGCAGCATATAAACGCGCTAGCAAAGGATGTAAACCACTTTGCTGTAACCAAGTGGCAGTGCGTTCAGAAAAAGGGCGTTGAGAAAAAAGACTCATGACGAAATAATTTCATGCCAGGTAAGGGGCTCAGCTTTTTTCCAGAATGCCCAAGATTTTTTTAATAGGTCTTTTTGAGTGATGATGCGCTCTCGTACTTTGCCATTAGGAAAATCAATGATGAACAATTCATCTAGTTGTTTATCAGCGAGAGCCTTGTTCACTTGTGGCCATATCGACTCTGGCTGGTTCAGCCATGCAAACGCTCCGACCAGTGTATCGGCTTTGATAGTAGGGCTGCATGGGATGCTTAAATACTTCGCCAGCCCTGTCAACATGGGGTGTTCACCATAAATCTGTTGCGACTGTTTAATGGCTTCAGGCGCATGAACATCATTGAGTTTGCCGATGCCACTAATCCATAAAGAGTTAATACTTGGTAGGCCACGTTGCTCACGCTCTTCATTTGTGGGATCGATATGCCAAAGCATCTGTACTTCATTTTGCAATTTGCGCCAACGTTTTGCCAGTCCTCCTTCATGGGTGTCTCGTGGCATCCACCAATCAATATTACGACCATACGCTTGATCAATGCTGTATGTTGCTAGGCTTGCAAAAAGACCTGCTGGAATAAACCAGTAGTACTGGTTATGAAACAACACTGAATTTTGAAAATCCTCTTCAATAAAGGGAAGCGCTGCTTTAAGAAGTTGAGAGGATTCAGTTTCTGTCAGATCGACCTGATTCTGGTTCATCAAAATGAGATGGTCACGTGTAGCATGTAAATGGACAGGCTGTAAGCAAGCGATCTCTAAATGAGGATTTACCTCCTGCTCGGACTGTCCCACCAGCAGAATGGGTGCAATTGGCACTAGATCGCCGAGCAGAAAGCGTTCATGGGGCAGCCCTTTTAGTGGCTGATCCCCAATGTCTTGATCCTCTAAGACATCTTCCCCCGATAACATCAGGGTAAAGCGCCTTAGAGTGCTTTCGGCGTTTTGAGGGGAGGTAGCGTTTGCAGTCATTTCCCTGATTTTAGGTGGCATTTACGTATTCCATCAGTTTGCCCGTGCAATTGTCTAAACTGTGGCTATGTTGAGACTTCCTATTGAGCTAGAAATTGGCTTGCGCTATACCCGCTCCAAGCGTCGCAAGACGGTTGGCAAGCGCGATGGCTTCCTTTCCTTTATTTCCGGAATTTCCACTGCAGGCATTGCTTTAGGGGTTGCCTCGCTTATTGTGGTCCTATCAGTGATGAATGGTTTCCAGAAAGACGTACGGGATCGTATGCTCTCCGTTCTATCCCATGTAGAAATCACCTCACCAGATGGTTTGGCAGACTGGGAACCGCTTGCTCTAAAAGTGGCAGCGCAGCCACACGTCATTGGTGTTGCGCCAATGGTCAGCTCCCAAGGCTTGCTTACTCGCGACAATGTCATGCGTGGCGTTGCGATTCGAGGAGTTGCTCCGGGCGAGGAGGGTAAAGTTTCTGATCTACCTAAACAATTTGTTGCCGGTAGTATTGATGATCTCAAGCCTGGAAGCTTTGGCGTTGCCTTAGGTGCTCAACTGGCGTCTTTGGTTGGTGCTCATGTTGGCGATCGCATTAATCTCATTGTTCCTGAAAGTGATTTAACGCCTGCAGGTGCTATGCCGCGTATGCGCACTCTCCAAGTGGTTGGCATTATTGATAGCGGTCACTATGAATACGATAGCTCTTTAGCTGTGATGCATTGGAAAGATGCTGCAGCCTTGCTGCGCCTTCATGATCCATCAGGCTTACGTGTCAAGGTAGATGATATGCAGCGTGCACCAGAAGTTGCTAATGAGCTTGCTGCTGTAGTACCCCAGGCTTTATGGATTACAGATTGGTCACGCTCAAATCGCAACTGGTTTGCAGCTGTTCAAACTGAAAAGAAAATGATGTTCATCATATTGACTTTGATTATTGCAGTAGCCGCATTTAACTTAGTTTCTACTTTGGTAATGACGGTCAATGAGAAACAGGCAGATATTGCGATTTTGAGAACGATGGGTGCGAGCCCGGGTTTAATTCAACGCATTTTCTTAGTACAGGGTTTGGCAATTGGTTTGCTGGGATCTTTAGCAGGCGTTGGATTGGGTTTGCTCATCGCACTCAACATTGATGTGATTGTTCCTGCGATTGAAGCTATCTTCCGCGTGCGTTTCTTGCCACGCGAGGTCTACTTTATTAGCGAGTTGCCATCTGATGTTCGTTTGGGTGATGTGGTCACGGTGGGTTTAATGGCCTTTGGCTTATCGGTGCTGGCAACTTTGTACCCTAGTCGTCGTGCTGCAAAGGTTCAGCCTGCGGAGGCTCTGCGCTATGAGTGATCTGCCAAAACCAGTATTAGTAGCCAGAGGCCTCGCCAAGACTTACGGTCAAGGGCCTACTGCGGTAGAGGTCCTTAAATCGGTTGACTTGGATGTTGCAGCCTCTGAGAAGGTGGCTATTGTGGGTTCATCTGGGTCTGGCAAGAGCACATTGCTACATTTATTGGGCGGCTTGGATACTCCAAGTTCTGGCTCGGTCTTATTGGATGGTGCCAATATCAATCAGCTATCGGTTGCTAAGTTAGATCGCTTGCGCAATCAGAGTTTAGGTTTTATTTATCAATTCCATCATTTATTGGATGAGTTCAGCGCAGTGGAGAACGTGGCATTGCTCTTGCGCATACGTGGCCTCAGTAACGAGGAGTCAATGGAGCGCGCCAGCAAGATGCTCAAAGCCGTAGGCTTGGCAAAGCGTGAATTACATACACCTGCTGAGCTATCTGGTGGCGAGCGTCAGCGTGTTGCGGTAGCTAGGGCATTGGTTGGCAATCCAACTTGTGTGTTGGCTGATGAGCCTACTGGAAACTTAGATACCGAAACTGCTGATGGTGTGTTTGATTTGATGTTAGATATTGCTCGCGAACAAGGCACTGCCTTTGTGATCGTGACGCATGATCCAGTACGCGCTAAACGTTGTGATCGTATTTTGCATTTAGAGCGCGGAGTATTAAAGACTTTCGCGCAATGACCCAGCATCCCATGTGGATCGATACTCACTGCCATCTGGATGCACCAGAGTTTTCAAACTCCTTGCTATCAATTATTTCAGCTGCAAGTGAAAAGGGCGTAAAAGCTATTTTGTTGCCTGCAGTTAAAGCCGCTGATTGTCAAAATATAAGAGCACTAGCCTCTCAATATAGCAATGACATTCCGGGTTTGGTTTATACGCTGGGCATTCATCCTTTGTATACCAATCAAGCCCATGAAGACGACTTAGCCATTTTGGAAGAGCAAATCACCCAATCACTATCTGATCCTCGATTTGTGGGTGTTGGTGAGATCGGTTTAGATTATTTCGTCGAAGGTTTAGATCCTCATAAGCAAGAATATTTATTTCATGCGCAATTAGATTTGGCTCAGAAGTATCAATTACCCGTGATATTGCATGTCCGTCGCTCTCAGGATGCTATTTTGAAAGCTCTCAGAGCTCGAACAATTCCTGGTGGGATAGCACATGCATTTAATGGAAGTTTTCAGCAGGCCGAGCAATTTATTGGACTGGGATTTAAGTTGGGGTTTGGTGGTGCAGCAACGTATGAGCGAGCACTACAGATTCGCAGGCTTTTAACTGAGCTACCGCTTGATAGCCTTGTTACCGAAACAGATTCGCCCGATATTCCACCAGCTTGGTTGAGAGATGAGGGCATTGCATTTAATGAGCCTGCTTTTCTACCTCGTATTGCTAAACAGTTGGCTGGTATTCGTGGCGTTAGCGATCTTGAATTTGCATCTGCTGTATGGCGCAATGCCATGCAAGTATTACCACGTTGGTCGGCGCTCTGTGCCAACAATTCAAATCTAACCTTAGCCTCTTAAATCCTTGCGCTTAGCGATAACGGCATTTATTGCCGGGGGATCATTCCTTTTCTTTTTGCCACAAGTTCCATCTGGCTGGCTGCTGACATGTTTTGCGGTCAGTGCACTCTGTTCATTTTTCTTATATCTACAGCCTCGCTCTCAATGGTATCGGCAGATTTTGATAGGCATCTTGCTATTTAGTATTGGCTTTGCATGGAATGCGCGCTATGCGGAAAATCGTCTAGCAAACATTCTGGATATTGAGTTAGAGGGAAGGGAATTAGGCGTAGAAGGTAGAGTCATCGCCTTGCCACAGAGTAGCTCTACAGGCGCCAAATTTGCATTTGAAATCGATCATCTTCTATCTGGTAGGGATGAAATTGCACCATTTCCAAAGCGAATCTATTTAAGCTGGCAGCCTGCGTGGAGGAGCAATCAGACCATTCCTGAAATCATTCCTGGCCAACGATGGAAATTGAAAGTCAAACTCAAAAGACCTTATGGTTCATTAAATCCATACACCTTTGACTTTGAGCGTTGGTCTTTTCATCAAGATTTTGGTGCCAGTGGCTCAGTAAGGTCTGGTGAGCTTTTGCTACCTCAAGAGATTGGCTATGCTGAATTTGCCTTGCGAATGGAGTTGGCACGCTGGAAGTTGCGTCAAAAGATTCAATCACTTTTACCTAAGGATGCGCGCTATGCGGGCGTGATCATTGCTTTAGTGATGGGCGATCAAAATGCGATTGATCAAGAAGATTGGCAAGTATTTAATGCAACGGGCATAGGGCACCTCATTTCTATATCAGGTTTGCATGTCACTATGTTGGCCGGTATTGGCGCCTCTCTTGCGGCAATGCTCTGGCGCCGCCGTACTTGGCCTCTTCTCATTCCGATTAGCAAGGTTGCCGCAGCTTCTGGATTTGTAACGGCATTTATCTACGCATGGTTGGCTGGATTTCAGATACCGGCGCAACGAACGATGTATATGGTTGGTGTTGTAGCTTTCGCACTTTGGACCGGTAGGAACCCACGATCTTTTGATATTTGGTGGTGGGCACTGGCTTTTGTTTTAGTGGTTGATCCAATGGCGCCTTACACCCCCGGTTTTTGGCTGTCATTTGGAGCAGTTGCAGCCATTCTCTTTGCGATGGGTAACTCTTCGGGATTGCTTGGGATACCCACCGGTAAAGAGCTAGAAGTGCATTGGTTGAGTCGTGCGTGGCAAGCCTTGCGTGAGGCATGCCGTGTTCAAGCAGTTGTCACGATTGCGCTATTACCATTCACTTTATATTGGTTTTATCAAGTCTCAGTAGTCTCACCGTTTGCCAATGCCTTTGCGATTCCTTTGGTGAGTTATGTGGTGACTCCTCTAGCTATTGCCGGGGCATTATTGCCAGACTTTATGGGGCGATGGCTCTTATTGCCCGCACACCTATCCATGGAATATTTGGGAATCATGTTGGAGTGGATGGCTGGTTGGAGTTGGGCGGTCGCTTGGTCTAGGCAGCCAGAATGGTGGCTCTTACTTTTATCAGGAGCCGGAATTATTTATGCCATTCGTCCTGGGGAGTTACTTAAGGATTATCAATTGAGAGCGCTGGCTTTGCTTCCCTCATTATTCTTATTTACTCCACTAAGTACTTTAGGAATTACCTCCTTAAAGCCAGGGGAGTTTAGGGCTACGGTGTTGGATATTGGGCAGGGTACGGCTGTATTGATTGAGACGCGTAGCAAAGCGCTCTTATATGACACGGGTCCCATTCAAGGGAAAAGAGATGATGCTGGGCAAAGAGTGATTCTGCCTTATTTACGAGGTAGAGGAATTGCGCACATTGATCGTATGGTGATTAGTCATAGTGATAGTGATCATGTTGGAGGGGCGGCGTCTTTACTGAAACAAGTTTCATTTGGTTCGATGATGGGTTCTTTGCCCAATAACAATGCATTGTTATTGAATTTGCAGTCTAGAAAAATCCCCAGTCTTCCCTGTCGCTATGGCCAGCATTGGAATTGGGATGGTGTCGATTTTTTGATTTGGCATCCACATGAAGAAACCCTTTTTCAGGATCAATACTCTATGAAGCCCAACGAAATGAGTTGCGTACTTGAGGTGCGCAACCAAAATCATTCTTTGTGGCTAACGGGGGATGTCGAAAGGCAAGGTGAATCTCACGTTATTGATCGTTTGGATGGGCCCGCTCTCAATTCAATTGGTGATCGCGAGTTGGTGTTTATGGCCCCACACCATGGCAGCAAAACTTCTTCCTCACTGGAGTTACTTAAGAAGTTAAATCCAGAAATTGCTTTTGCGCAGAATGGCTATCGTAATCGTTATGGTCACCCACATCCAACAGTTACTGCACGATATGCAAACATGGACACCCCGTTTTATCAAACACCGAGAACGGGAGCGCAACTCTGGTTCTTCGGCTCAGGCTCTAAGCACTCCGTCAAATTCTGGAGACAAGAGCTTGATCGCTTATGGCACCGCAAAGATGCCCAGGATTACTGAGAAAGTTTTCTTGCTTCTTGAAGTTGAGAAATGAAAAATTGCTCAAATGCAATTGCAAGAAATGTCATCATGATGCCAGCACCAAGTACGAGCGAGAAAATCACAGTAAGGATGACAAGCCAGCCCGATTGACTGCGATCCTGTTCTGCAATGCCAGGGTTAAATTGAGCATCCCATTTTTCATCAGGGCGTAAACCAAAGGTAATAGTGGTGAGCCAGCTGGCTTCTAAGGCAATAAACCCAAAAGTGAGAAGTACCCAGCCTGGCGCTGAAATAAAGCGCGCATCTTTCAGAAGGCCCCAACCAATAACGCCGCCTATCAATGCAAGCAATTGTGTCCAAGCCCAAAAGGATTTGATTCCCTGTAGATAAAAACAATTGAGACCGCTACCAGGAAAAAATAATCCGAGTGCGCAAAATAGGAGTTTGGATTTTTTCATGGCCTTGTTGAATAGGTAATTAGTTTATTTATTGGCAGTAGGGCGTTGAACAAAACTTAGCACTTCACGGTCTGTGCCAATCATGAGTAACTGGTCGCCATTACGAACGATGCTGCGGTAATCATTGAGCTCATAGAGAAAGTCATTCTCTAATTCCATACGCTGTGGGCTGCAGGCCATTTTGGTGCTGGTGATTTTGCTTAGACTGAAGCCGCGAGCATCTTCATCCAGTTCTGCAGTAAAGCGATTGCACCCAGTTGAGCCACTGATACGTTGACCGTTAGCATCAAAGGTAATTTGAATAGGGTTGCTGGCCTCGCCCTGAGGAATTGGTCTGGCGCGCACCTCACCATTGCTATTGGGTGCCAGATTCCAGCGATTGAGCTCCCATTTGGTATTACGCAGTTCGCTGCTAGGAGGGCTGATTTTGGCGCCGCAGGGTGGAATCACGTTCGCACAAGCACTTAAAAGGCCTATTCCCACCCAAGAAAGTGCAACCAGGAGGCTTTTTGAGCTCACTCTGTTGATGGTGAAAAAGGGTGTTTTTAGGAGCATATTGTTATAAGTATTTGATTTATATGTATTTTTTATATTACTATCGCTACTATTCTACTGGTTTAGACGCTTAAATAGGTGGAAGAAGTAGGGGTTTTCGTCTAGAATATGAGGTTTTCCGCTTTACCGTACGTTTAGTTGGTGAGCTGGAGCCCAAGGTTTTTTGTAGAAATTTCATTGGGTTGTAATCAACCTGTTTTCATTTTTAGATTTTAAGGAATAAGTATGGTCGTCATTCGACTGGCACGCGGCGGCTCTAAGAAGCGCCCTTTTTACAGCATCGTTGCTACTGATAAGCGCAACCGTCGTGACTCGAACTTTATCGAGCGCATTGGTTACTTCAATCCACAAGCAGCTGCATCTGAGCAAGCTATGCGCATTGCTCAAGATCGTTTGACTTATTGGACTGGTGTTGGAGCGCAAATTTCTCCAACGGTTGTTCGTTTAATTAAGAACAATCCTGCTGTTTAATATTCGCTTACTAAAAGCGTCATCTTGAGGATGATGCTTTTAGTGACGAAATTGATTGGTAGTTTCATTTTAGGAAGATAGGGTGGCTTGCAAATGAGTACACCTTCCCTAAATGATTTGATCGAGCTTGGCGCTATTTCTGAGGCGCAAGGTTTGCAGGGGCAAGTGAAGGTTAGACCTCACTCTCCAGACCCTGTAGGACTTCTCTCTTCTAAAGCAGTTTGGCTTTCACTAATCCCGCATAGGGATGCTGGCGTTTCTGCGTCTGTAGAGCAAGCCTCATTGACTCAATACAAAGTTAAGAGCGCCAAGATGCATAGCGGCAATGTAGTCGTTGCGCTAGAGGGCGTCACTGATCGTGATCAGGCTTTGGCTCTCAAGGGAGCCCGCATTTTGGTTGCGCGTGATGCCTTTCCAAAAGCGGAGAGTGATTCTTATTACTGGGTTGATTTAATTGGTTGCCACGCAATCAATTTGCAAAATGAATCCCTTGGTGATGTTATCGACGTTACTGAAAATGGCGCACATGGCGTAATCGCTATCGGCGATGCTGGTACTAAAAATATTCAATACTTAGTTCCCTTCGTAAAAGAAGTGGTGCAAAACGTAGACTTACCAAACAAGACGATCACGCTCGATTGGCAATTGGACTGGCAATAAAAACATGCGCTTTGATGTTGTCACCTTATTTCCGGAGATGTTTTCTGCGCTCACACAGTGGGGCATTACTGGTCGCGCATGTGAGCAATCTTTAGCAAGTATTCATCTTTGGAACCCACGAGATTTTTGTTCTGATGCTCGTAAGACGGTAGATGATCGTGCCTATGGTGGTGGACCAGGCATGGTGATGATGGCCAAGCCCCTCGAAGATGCGGTTACCGGTATCAAGGCCTCCCACCAGGCTGCCGGAGTAAAAACGGGGCCAATTTGTCTTTTAGCTCCTCAAGGCGAGCGTTTTTCTCAAAAAATGGCGTCCGATATCCTGAATATGGGCAACTTAACCTTTGTTTGTGGTCGCTATGAGGCAATAGACCAACGTTTTGTTGAGCGGAACGTTGATTTGCAGCTTTCCATAGGTGATTTTGTGCTTTCTGGGGGTGAAATCCCCGCTATGGCCATGATGGATGCGGTTATTAGGCTGATTCCTGGGGCTCTTGGGGATGGCCAATCTGCCACTCAGGACAGCTTTATGAACGGTCTTTTGGACTATCCGCACTACACCAGACCAGAGGTTTATGAAAATTTATCGGTGCCGGACGTGCTTTTAGGCGGACATCACGCTAAAATAGCGGATTGGCGTCGGCAGAAGTCTTTAGAGCTGACGTTGAGGTTGAGGCCGGACTTAATTGATTTGGCCAGAACCAATGGGTTGCTAACCCGAGAAGATGAACAATTTCTTCGCTCGCTGTGAATTCAGTAGTGATTTAAAGGTTTGGTTTTTTGGTTTAGTGAAATTGTTTTAACTGCATCCTCTATTAGGTCCGTTGATTTATATCTCGGGATTAAACGCTAATACGATGTTTAAGGATTCAAAATGAATTTAATTGAAAAAATTGAGCAAGAAGAAATTGCTCGCTTAAGTGCTAACAAAACTTTGCCAAGCTTTGCGCCTGGTGACACAGTAGTTGTTAGCGTAAACGTAGTTGAGGGTACACGTAAGCGTGCCCAGGCCTTTGAAGGCGTTGTGATTGCTAAACGTAATCGCGGACTTAATTCCAGCTTTATCGTGCGTAAGATTTCTTCTGGTGAAGGCGTTGAGCGTACTTTCCAAACTTACTCACCATTAATCGCTAGCGTTGAAGTGAAACGTCGCGGTGATGTACGTCGTGCTAAGTTGTACTACTTGCGCGATCGTTCTGGTAAGTCAGCACGTATTAAAGAAAAACTTCAAGCACGTGTTAAACCAACAGCTGCTGTTGCTGCTGAATAATTGCTGCTTTGAAGCAAACCAAGAAGGCGGCCTAGGTCGCCTTTTTTGTTGCCTTAGAATATGACTATGCCCAAAACCTCAAAGCCCGAAGAAGATGCAATTAATGTAGCTGCGCCCCCAGGCTTTAATGCGGAAGCCATTCCGATTCATGAGGTTTGCGCTGGCGATAAAAAGGTTGCCCCTGAATTTCTGCAGCCGCAGGGATTGAGGCAGCGTCTTCAATGCCCTCCAGAATGGCAGCCTGAAATTACGGATGAGAATCGTCACGTCATTGCGGCCGACATTATTGCTCGTCGTCAGGCGGTCGGAAAAGTAACCAGAGCAGCAGTATTAATTCCGTTGCTATTGAAAGAAGATGGCCTCTCTGTTTTGCTGACTCAAAGAACGAATCATTTACGTGATCATGCTGGGCAGATTAGTTTTCCAGGTGGGCGTATGGACCCCGAGGACTTGAGTCCAAATGACACTGCCTTAAGGGAGAGTCAAGAAGAGATCGGTTTAGATCCTCAGCGGGTAGAGATCATCGGACATCTTCCTCAATATTTGACGGTATCTGGTTATAGCGTTACCCCTGTAGTAGGATTAGTCCAGCCTCAGGCAGAATATGTCTTAGATGAGTTTGAAGTGGCCGATATCTTTGAGGTGCCACTGAATTTTTTATTAGATCCTGCCAACCATCAGGTTAGACTGTGGCAAAGTGAGCAGGGCGGGCGTCGTTTTTATTCAATGCCTTATGAGGGCCGCTTTATTTGGGGTGCTACTGCGGGAATGTTGCGTAACCTTTATCATTTATTAAAAGTATGACTTTCTTTTCTATCCTCTTCGCCCTCATTGCTGAGCAATATCGCCCAGTGACTTCTAGCCATTGGATTGCGCGTATGAGCGCCCGTTGGTTGGATTGGGTCGCTGCTGAATTCGGTGGCAAGACTGACGCAGGTGCAAGCCCGGTGGGCGCGCGTATGGCTTGTATGGTTGCATTCATTCTGCCAACCTTCTTAGTATTTATGGTGTACGTCACTTGCATGGTGACTTATCCGATTCTGGGTTTCTTGTGGAATATCGTAATTGCTTACTTATTCTTTGGCTTCCGTCAGTTCAGCCACTCCTTTACTGCAGTTCATGAAGCAATTGAAGCGCATGATTTGCCTGCAGCACGCTTAGCCCTTGCTGAATGGTATGGCCCAGAACTAGATACCTCAGAACTTTCTGAAGCCGAGGTAATTTCATTCGCGCTTGAGCGCGCCATTATTGGTTCACATCGCCATGTCTTTGGTGTGCTCTTCTGGTTCATGATGCCAATGGGTCCTTCAGGTGTGGTTCTCTATCGCTTGGCTGACATCGCTGCACAGCGTTGGTCTGAGCTTGGCGATTACAACCTGAGCGAAGCGGCGCGTCATTTCTTCTATGTATTGGATTGGATTCCATCCCGAATCACTGCGATGGGCTTTGCCATTGTTGGCAACTTTGAGGGCGCAGTGTATGCATGGCGCTACTTGACCCAGAAATGGGCTGACCCATTGAATGCAGTGATCTTGGCAGCAGGTAGTGGTGCACTAGGTGTGCGTTTGGGTGAGCCTTTGAGTGAGCCGGATAGTGATGAGGCCTTGCGTATGGCTGAGGCTGGAGAGCCGGTGGCGTATGAAGTTGGTCTTGAGCCGACTGAGCGCACAATGCGTTCTGCGGTAGGTTTGGTGTGGCGCTTAGTTATCGCTTGGATGGCTTTGTTGCTAATGCTGACCATCGCTCTTTGGCTTGGCTAATTCCCTGAATTTGAGTATCCGCTGTTTTTGAGTCTGAAAGCAGCTGCCTAAATAGCGCCAGTCTTTCTGGCGCTATTTCATTTCTGTCTACTGCATCACGTACAGCGCAATCCGGTTCAGACTGGTGGGTGCAATTATGAAAACGGCATTTGCCTAACAAGTCTTTAAATTCTCTAAAGGCATGTTGTAACTCGCTGACCGACATATGAGCCAAACCAAATTCTTGAAAGCCTGGTGAATCAATGAGTGCGCCGAGTTTTCCAGATTCGCTTCGACCCCAAGCTTCAGGCAATTCAAAATAGCGGCAAGCAGTGGTAGTGTGTTTGCCAGTATCTAAGCGAACTGAGTATTCCTGAGTGAGTGCCGCAGCATTGGGAACCCAAGCATTGAGTAGACTAGATTTACCCATTCCTGATTGGCCTACAAAAACAGATACCTTGCCTGCGATTACGGGGCGCAAGAGTTCAATTGAGGTGCTATCAAATTTTGCCGATACTTCGCTCACTGGATAGCCCATGCGGGCATAAGGCGCAATGATTTTGCGAGCATGTTCTAAGTTATCTTTGAGATCGCACTTATTGAGCAAAATATGTAAACCAATTTGATTGGCTTCAGCAGCTACTACGGCTCTTCCCAAGAGATCGGGCGAGAAAGCAGGTTGTGTTGCTAGCACCACTAAAATTTGATCAACATTAGAGGCAATAATCTTGCTCTTGAAAGCATCTGAACGATACAGAATGTTCTCGCGAGGCTCAATCTGAATGATGCGTGCTTGATCAGCCGAGGTCATTTCCAATAGCATGCGATCACCAACAGCGCCGATATGTTGTTTTGCTGGAGTGCTCACCTGAATGAGTGGGCCGCTGGGCGATTCATTATCGAGTGCGTCCGCAACTAGACGCTGCGCTAAATAATGCCTTCCATAAGAAGCGGTCAGTAGCGCGTGAAATTGTTCCATGCTATTAGATTGCTCTAGCTAAAACGCTGCAAGTTAGCGATGCGCAATGGGGCAGGAGGATGCGAGCTATAGAAAGCGGTATAGATCGGATCAGGCGTCAGGGTTGAAGCATTATCTTGATATAGCTTCACTAAAGCAGAAATCAAATCTTTGGCTGACGATTTTTCTGCAGCAAAGCCATCGGCTTCGTATTCGTGTTTGCGTGAAGCAAGGCTTCCTAGTGGCGTAAGGAAGAAGCTAAATGCTGGCGATACCAACATAAATAGGGCGAGAGCTAGGCCACCGTTATAGCCATTGAGATTGGGCATGACGCCCAGATCGGTATAAAACCAAACTTGGGTACTGATCCAACCCAGTAATGCAAACATTGCAAAGCTCAAAGCAAAAGAAACGATCAGACGCTTGCGAATATGTTTGCATTTGAAGTGGCCTAGTTCATGTGCAAGAACCGCCTCTACTTCGCCAGGATTGAGTTTTTCAATCAGCGTATCAAAGAAGACAATCCGTTTTGCTTTTCCCATGCCCGCAAAGAATGCATTACCGTGCGCACTCCGCTTGCTACCATCCATGACAAACAAGCCTTGGCTGGCAAAATCGCAGCGGGTAAGCAAGGCTTCGATTTGGGTTTTGAGTGGACCATCTTCTAGGGCCTGAAACTTATTAAACAGGGGTGCAATAAATGTTGGGAAGATCCATTGCATTAAGAGGCTAAATACGGAGAGTACTGCCCAAGCCCAGAGCCACCAGAGGCCTCCTGCTTTGAGCATGAGAGTCAGAATTACCCAAAGCAATGGCAAGCCAATAAGCCCGCCAAGTGCGATCCCTTTAAGCATGTCGGTAAAGAATAATTTTTTACCCATGCGGTTAAAGCCAAAGCGCTCTTCTAAATGAAATTGTTTGTACCAGGAAAAGGGAAGATCAATCATTCCCGAGATGATGGCAATGGAAGCAAGTAGAGCAATTTGCTGACCAATGCCTTCGCCCATGAATTGCAGTAGGATGAGATTCAGAATTTCTAGACCACCCAATAAAGTGAAGGCAATTAAAATAACGGCGCTCACACCATTTTCTAAAATACTAAGGCGTAATTTGGCGATGGTGTAGTCGGCAGCTTTTTGATGTTCAGCCAGAGTCACTTTTTCAGCAAACTCCGGAGGTACGGTATCTCGATGTCGGGCAACATAGCGGATTTGACGTTGAGAGAGCCAGTGGCGGAGGCCAAAACTGGCGATAAAGGCGATTAGGAAAACAATTGTGAAGGTCATGAGATCATTATAGATATGAGCGAACAAACGAATACAGCAGCAGGCAAGGTGGCACCGGCTAATGAGCACCTCATTTGGGTGGATATGGAGATGTCAGGGCTTAACCCCGAAACAGAGCGGATTCTCGAGATCGCAATTATTGTGACAGATGCCCATCTGAATACCATTGCAACAGCCCCTGTTTGGGTAGTGCATCAAGAAGATGCTCTATTGGATGCCATGGATGCTTGGAATAAGGGTACCCATGGCCGCTCAGGCTTGATTGACAAAGTCAAAGCCTCCACCATGGATGAGGCAATGGTAGAAGCAGAATGCATTGCCTTTTTGAAGAAATATATCAAGGCCGGTATTGCCCCGATGTGTGGCAATACCATTGGTCAGGACCGTCGCTTTATGGCTAAGTACATGCCTAAGTTAGAGGCCTATTTTCATTATCGAAATGTGGATGTATCCACTTTAAAAGAACTCTGCAAGCGTTGGCATCCCGAGTTGGTAAAAGGTTTTACCAAAAAGCAGGCACATACTGCTTTGGCTGATATTGAAGAATCGATTGAAGAGTTGAAGTATTACCGCGATAAATTTATCGTGCCACTTCCTCAATAAAAAAGTCCGCAATTGCGGACCTCTTGGTGGGCCTTACTTCTTAAGAGCACTCTTGGGTCGGAAGGCTTTGATGACCTCTTCATTGGTCTCAATATAGGGTCCACCAATGAGGTCAATACAGTAGGGTACGGCGGCAAAGATGCCGGGCACAATCGATTTACCGTTCTCATCCTTGAGGCCCTCTAGAGTTTCTGCGATTGCCTTAGGTTGACCAGGTAAATTAATGATCAGGGCAGCGTGGCCTTCGATTTCACGAAGTACTGCAGTTTGTCTAGACAGAATGGCTGTG
Organism: Polynucleobacter sp. QLW-P1DATA-2; assembly: GCF_001870365.1. Lineage (NCBI taxonomy): Bacteria > Pseudomonadati > Pseudomonadota > Betaproteobacteria > Burkholderiales > Burkholderiaceae > Polynucleobacter > Polynucleobacter sp. QLW-P1DATA-2. Next base: position 1,000,486 of record NZ_LZMQ01000003.1, read on the forward strand.
GGTACAAATTTAAGGCTGATCTGACGCATTTGCTCGCCAAAGCCTGGCATTTCTCGTGTACCAGCTTCAATAGTGGCTTCAGGAGTTACATCCCTAAGAGATGGGCCAGTTCCACCAGTGGTCAGTACCAGGTCGCACCCAAACTCATCTACCAACTCAATAATCGATTCCGTAATGATTTCTGTTTCATCTGCAATGAGACGCTCATGAAAAGTGCAGGTATTGCTAATTGCCTTCATGAGCCATGCTTGGAGCGCCGGTATGCCTTCATCCCGATAAACGCCCTTGCTGGCGCGGTCAGAAACCGAAATCAGGCCAATTTTGACCTCATTAGGCGTATTGCGTTTCAGGGCTTCGGTATGCTTCATGTTTCTATTCTAGCTATTATTAGGGCATGTTTACATATTCATCTAGCCAGTTTCAAGAAATTATCAATTTCATGCTCAAAGAGGCCAAAAGAAGGGGCGCCTCTGACGCGGTCGCGGAGATCTCCGAAGGCCAAGGGCTTTCAGTAACCGTTCGCAAGGGCGAGGTTGAGACCATTGAGCAAAGTCTGGATAAACAGGTGGGGGTGACTTTATTTTTGGGTCATCACCGAGGTAATGCCAGCACGAGTGATTTTTCAAAAGAGTCTTTAAAGGCCACCGTAGATGCTGCGTATCACATTGCTCAGCATACCGCTGAAGATAATTGCGCTGGTCCAGCCGAAGCAGAGTTATTAGAAAAAAATCCACAGGATCTGGATTTATTCCACCCATGGGATATTGATGCAAAGCACGCAGTAGAAATTGCGCGTATATCAGAAGGCGCTGCTTTTGCAGTGAGTAAGCAAATTCAAAATAGTGATGGTGCATCAGTCTCTGCGCACCATGCCCATTTCATGATGGGAACCTCACACGGATTTATGGGTGGGTATCCATTTTCTTCGTCACTATATTTCGTGCGCACCCATTGCAAGTGAAGGTGGGAAAAAATACTCACATGCAACGGGATGATTGGTATTCCAGTTCGCGTATTCCCGAGGAGTTAGCCGATCCTGCGGCAATTGGTAGGTATGCGGCTCAGCGTGCACTCTCACGTTTAAAGGCGCGGTCGCTCACTACACGCCGCTGCCCTGTGATCTTTGAGGCGCCCTTAGCGGCGGGCTTACTTGGTGGTTTGGTGCAAGCAGTGTCTGGCGGAGCTTTATACCGTCGCTCGAGTTTTTTGCTCGATAGCCTCGGAAAACAAGTGTTACCTAAACATGTCAGTCTTTTTGAGAATCCCCATCTCAAAGCAATGACAGGTAGTGCACCATTTGATGAAGAGGGTGTGAAAACTGCTGCTCGTACGGTTGTCGATAAAGGAATTTTGGAGGGCTATTTTCTCTCTACCTATTCTGCGCGCAAGCTAGGTATGCAGACCACTGGTAATGCAGGTGGTTCACATCACCTAACACTGCAAAGCAAGAAGACGCCGAAAGGTGGATTGCCTGCGCTCTTAAAAGAAATGGGAACAGGTTTGCTTGTGACTGAATTAATGGGGCAGGGTGTCAATTATGTGACTGGAGATTACTCTCGCGGTGCATTTGGCTACTGGGTTGAGAATGGTGAGATTCAGTATCCAGTGGAAGAAGTAACGATTGCCGGTAACTTGCGCGATATGCTTTTAGATATTGCTTTGATTGGTAGCGATACCTTAATCAGAGGTACCAAGGAGACGGGTTCAATTTTGATTGGATCAATGACGGTTGGTGGAAAATAAACCTAGCAATAGAATCTGCAATAAATATTAAAAAATACTGAAGGGAGATTGGAATGCAAAGACGCTCTTTTTTAAAGAAGGCAACGATAGGTGCAGGAGTTGCAGCGATTGGTGCCCCAGCAATTGCACAAAGTTTGCCTACGCTCAACTGGCGTTTGGTGTCTAGCTTTCCTAAATCTCTGGACACTCTGTATGGCACTCCGGAAGTCTTTGCAAACTCTTTACGTAAGGCGACGGACGGTAAATTTAATGTCAAAGTCTTTGCAGCTGGTGAGCTTGTGCCGGCATTGCAGGTGCTTGATGCTGTTCAAAATGGCACCGTAGAGTGCGGTCACACAGCTAGTTATTACTACTTAGGTAAAAATAGCGCCTTCATTTTTGATACTGCAGCTCCATTTGGTATGACTGCCCGTCAGCAATCCGCATGGATGCTGCACGGTAATGGCATGAAGTTAATGCGTGAACTCTATGCAAGCTACAACATTGTCAACTTTCTGGGTGGTCAGACTGGCACTCAAATGGGTGGTTGGTTCCGGAAAGAAATTAAATCACCAGAAGATCTTAAGGGGCTCAAATTCAGGATCGCTGGTTTTGCCGGTCAAGTATTGGCAAAGCTAGGCGTTGTCCCGCAACAGCTACCCGCTGGTGAGATTTATTCAGCCCTAGAAAAGGGCACCATTGATGCCGCCGAGTTTGTTGGGCCATACGATGATGAAAAGCTTGGCTTGGCAAAGGTAGCCAAAAAATTATTACTATCCGGCCTTTTGGGAGGGAGCTGCAGGACTATCCTTTTTGGTGAATAAAAAACAGTGGGATGCATTGCCGCCGTCATATCAAGCAGCATGGGAGGCAGCTTGCTTTGAGGCCCATACTGATATGTGCGCAAAGTACGATGCCCTCAACCCCCCTGCCTTACAACGTCTTTTGCAAAATGGCGCCGTATTGCGTAAATTTAATACTTCTGTAATGGATGCCTGTTTTAAAGCCAGCCAAGAGACCTATGCTGAAGAGTCTGCCAAGAATCCGCAATTTAAAAAGATCTTTGATGACTATCGCGTCTTTAGAAATATGGAAGCGCAGTGGTTTGGGGTTGCTGAGCAAGCATTTGCTCAATACAGCTTCAATAAAAAACTGTAAGAGATTGCTTTGCTTTCATCCCAAGGGCTCAATTAAGCCCTTTTTCTTTTTTTAAGTCTATTCCGCACTACACTAGAACAATGATTGCCAATCAACTGTCAGCATTGTGAATCTCTCCACTATCTGGACGCGTATTAAGCAGCATCCTTTATCAAGGGTAGGTCCAGGTTTAGTCACTGGAGTTGCTGATGATGATCCGAGTGGTATCGTCACTTACTCTCAAGCTGGAGCGCAGTTTGGCCTCAATATGTTGTGGACCATGCCCTTTGCATATCCCTTGATGTCGACTATTCAAGTGCTGTGCGCGCGTATAGGTCGAGTCACAGGAAGAGGGCTCTCAGCTAATATGAAATTGGCATTTCCTCCGGCCGTACTCATCATCCTTGTCGGTATTCTCTTGATTGCCAATGTGCTCAATATTGCTGCTGATATTGCAGCGATGGGTGAGGTTGCTCAATTAGTCACTGGAATTAATTGGCACATCATGACTGGAGTGTTTGTTTTATTCACGCTACTGCTGCAAATCTTGATTCCTTATAGACACTATGTGTTTTTCTTGAAGTGGCTTTCCCTATCCTTATTGGCTTATGGTGCGGTTCTCTTTACAGTGCATGTTCCTTGGGGTGATGTCATTTGGAGTACCTTTTTCCCAAGCTTTCCGATGAATGCAGATTCTGCGGCAGTAGTAGTGGGTGTATTTGGTACAACAATTAGCCCCTATTTATTCTTTTGGCAGGCATCGCAAGAGGTGGAGGATATGAATATGCGCCATGAGAAAAGCTTGCTCAAGGACGTTGACGAGCCTGGAAAGTTAGAGATTCATTCTGAACTGCGTAGGATTTCTTGGGATACCTGGAGCGGTATGTTGTATTCCAATGTGGCTGCCTACTGCATCATTTTGGCAACTGCAGTCACTCTGCATGTTGCAGGTATTCGGGACATTAATACAGCTGCTGAAGCTGCTTCAGCATTAAGACCCCTAGCAGGGGAATTTGCCTTCCTTTTATTTGCGCTGGGTATTCTAGGTGTGGGGCTCATGGGTGTGCCAGTCTTAGCTGGATCAGCGGCCTATGCTTTATCAGAAGTGTTTGGATGGCGATCTAGTCTTGAAGACACTGCAAAGCAAGCTGGTAAGTTTTATTTAATCATCGCCCTAAGTGTGTTGGGCGCTTTAGCAATTCAGTATTCGCCTATCAGCCCTATGAAAGCCCTGTTTTGGAGTGCAGTCCTCAATGGGGTAGTTGCAGTCCCGCTAATGGTTGCCATCATGATTCTCTCTTCTAGTACCTCAGTCATGGGGCCACACGTAGCCACTAGTAGTATGAAAATATTTGGCTGGCTAGCAACCGCCTTTATGGCGATAGCAGCGATCTATATGTTTATCGCTTAAGAATTGATCAAAACACTTTGCAAGAAGCGGGAGATATCCATTAGCTCTTCATGATTGACAGAGTGCTCCATAGGATATTCATTCCAGCTCACTTGATGCCCCATTTTTTCTAGCATGGCATAGGACGCTTCAGCGCGTTCAGGTACCACAACTTCGTCATACAGGCCATGTGCCATAAAGATTGGCGTAGTTTGGTTAGCGGAATGCTTTTCCGTATGGAGTGACATTGCCAATGGTAGGTATCCGGATAAAGCCATAATGCCAGCGAGCTTGTGTGGAAAGCGAAGCCCGGTGTGTAACGCCATTGCACAGCCTTGCGAGAAGCCTGCCAAAACAATCTTGTTATAAGCAATCCCACGACTGGCTTCACGTTCAATAAGTTCAGTTACGGACGCGGCCGATTGATGAATGCCATCAGTATCTTCTTGATCCATCAGATTTCTGCCGATGATGTCATACCAGGCAGGCATCACATAGCCGCCATTTACCGTCACTGGCATGCTGGGCGCGCTTGGAAAAATGAACCGAATAGCCGGGCATCCCTGAAGGTGTAACTCAGGAACAATGGGTACAAAATCATTACCATCAGCACCTAGACCATGCAGCCAAATAACAGCAGCACTAGGGTTGGGAGCAGTTTCTAATTCGATGCAAGGCAACATAATGATTTCGCTTTCCTTAAAAGACTATCTTTCAGTATGAGTCTATTCTAATGGGGTGTAGTATGTTTATAAGAATTCTGATTGCTATCGGAGGTGCCCAATGAAGCCGTTTTATATAGACTATCCGCAAGAAAAGATTGAAGAGCATCAGCATGCATATCGATGTTCTTATTGCAAGATACCAACGACTATTATTTTTGGCCTATTAGAGAATCATGCCGATAATTGCACCTACCGTACTCAACAGAGTCAGTGGGCTCAATTGGGGGCAAAGCTAAAACCCCAACAAAAACATTTTGATGAAGCCCATGCTGACGAGGTCGATTAAATGAAAACCTATCCAATTGCAATTGAATTAACTGTCTGGTTTGATTTGGGTCTGAATCAATACGAAGTTACCATTGATAGCGTATCGAAGATTTCTATTAAGCGAACCGATGATGTCCTGCATAGCCGTGAACTTTCTGATTCAGAATCACAAATACTGCTGGAAGCCATTGAAACCTTGAAGGTTCCAGTCACCGAGGAAATGAAGGCAGACCCAGAAAACAAAGCTAGTTCAAGTTATGAGTTGATTATTGAATCCGCCCATTTCTCATTGGAATTCAATTGGGAGAATTTGGATGTAGAAGCGAGCAGCTCTAATACGTTTGAATCTATCATTAAACTAGCCAGCCTAATCCAGAGTTTGGACTTGGATCACTAGCTGAACTAGCCTATGCCTCAACTACTACAAAATCTCCTTGGGAGATTTTTTCTCTAAATTGAGAGAATGAAAAGAGTGCTTTAATCTTTTTGGTATTGATAACTTCTATCTTCCCCTCTGGAGTCAGATTGGCAAGATACTCTCCCTCCGGAAAGAGGGCCTCAGGCACACTTTCAGTGTTATGGATTTGGGCGTTAAGGACTAAAGATTTGGTAATTTTGATACGCATACCCTATCTTAAGTTCTAGAAATTAGTAGTAATTTCCAATCTGCACAATAAAGAAAATTGCATGCACCAATTGGGTGTTTACCGATTGGGGGGATTAGAAGCCAAATAAAAAGGACGCAAGACTGCATTAATAGTGGGAATTGACTCCTAGCTCGCACTTAAGTAGTGCAAGTCATTGAATTGACACAAAAAACAATGTTGTTTAATGACTTAAGCAAGTAAATGGTCACCTCATCATTGTGTTTATTAATTCCATATGAAACTCATCTCTGCAATCATTAAGCCTTTTAAATTAGACGAGGTGCACGAGGCTTTGTCGCATATTGGTATTAATAGTATGACTACTTATGATGTGCGAGGCTTTGGGCGGCAGAAAGGTCATACTGAGCTTTATCGTGGGGCTGAATACGTCATCGACTTTCTATTGAAGGTAAAAATAGAGGTTGCTGTTGATGATGAGATGCTGCCAGAGGCTTTGCATGTGATTTCAAAGTCAGCATTTACTGGCAAGATTGGCGATGGAAAAATCTTTGTTAATACCATTGAAGATGTTGTCCGCATTCGCACTGGAGAGAGTGGTTCACCTGCACTTTAGCTTGTATGCAATCCCCATTTCTTTTTGTATATGGCACGCTCAAATCGGAAGCGATCAATACCAATGCTCAGTATCTGCATCAACATGCACAGCTTCTTGGAAGGGCTAGGTGGCCAGGTAGGCTATACCTCATCAGTAACTACCCAGGTGCCGTACCCTCATCATCCAATAATGAATTTGTTGATGGGGAGCTTTGGAGGCTAAACGATCCCGATCAATTGCTTGCTACATTGGATGTCTATGAGGAGTGTGCGCCGAGTAGCCCAGTCCCACATGAGTACAAAAGATCTCTTGAATCAGTTCAATTGATTGCTGGGGAAAAGGGTGGGACTCACATTATCCAAGCTTGGGTTTATATCTATAACCTTGATATTGCCCGCTTCAACAGAATCAATGATGGCAACTTTGTGAATGGCAATCACAAGCTTATTCGCCGCGTACTTTAAAGTCAGCGGCGCCATGAAACGCTTACTCAAAAGACCTCATTTCTTAATACACCCAAGATAGCTTAAGTAAATTGATTAGTGGGTCGGGGGTAATGGCTAATGGACCAAGGAATGGGTGAATAAACAAAACCAGGAAGTACAAAATGCCTACCACCGTTGAGCTCAAAAAGATAATCAGCACAATGTGTATTCGTTTGGACTTCATTTGAAAAAGGCAGGAGAACACCAAAAAAAATCATGAGACTACTTACAAGTCCGAACCAGGCTGGTGGAGATAAGGCAAAGCGTGCGTTATAGACTCGACTTCTTCGAAGCTCTGTTGCTTCAAGCGTGAGGCGAAGTAATTGCTGGTGCGCATTAGTCTCACCAGCATTCTGTGGTTTGAGATGGATTACTAGGTCTTCGATAGATAGCAATTCTTTGTAAGCCTTGATGCTAAATTGGTCATTGCTTAAAAGAGGCCACTCTTCATTGATCACAGTGGTGACATAAGACTTCAGCTCTGCTTTTCCATTGCGTTCAACCTCGGGTGGAAATGCAGCAAATACGCGGTACATATTGTTTAGTGTGCTTGCCTCTTTGGCAACGGCATCACTTACACCGTTATAGTTTTGCCAAACCAATACGGTCACAAAAGCAAACACTAGGCTAAAGACTACTCCCATCGCGTTATAGATATAGCCAGCAAATTCTGAATCTTCTCCGAAGAGCACATTCGGAAAGAACTTTTGGAACAAGCAAAATACCAAAAAGCAGATGGCTAAAACGATTGCCAATAATTCAAAGCGAAGACCAATATCATAAGAGATCAGTAAATATCGAAGGATGGGCAGATCCATAATGTTGATGATTGGCTATAGGATTGTGTAAGAGTATTTTGACTGAAGTGTACCCAATTTCCTATCCTGCAAATGATTGAATAGCCTTATCCAAAGCTAAAATCCGCTTGGCATCCTGAATATGAAGCTCTTCAATCAATTTACCGTTTAGGACGACTATTCCAGCGCCAGATTGGATGGCCTCTTCATAAGCAGTAATTCTGGCTTGGGCTTCTTCCACTTCCTGTGGGGATGGTCCAAATAGCTCATTGGCATCGGCAATTTGACTTGGATGAATCAGGGTCTTGCCATCAAAACCCATGTCTCTGCCTTGAATACAGGATAGTCGCAATCCAGCTGCATCATCCAAAGAGAGATGAACCCCATCCAATACACACAAACCATATGCTCTTGCGGCCAGGATAGATAGAGATAGTGCAGTTTGGGTCTCAATTCTGCTTGGAGTGTGCCGCGCGTGCAAATCTTTTACAAGATCAGATGTACCAAGAACAAGTACCTCAAGGAGCGGATGTGAGCTGGCAATTTCTTCTAGTTTGAAAATAGCCTTTGGTGTTTCAATCATCGCCCAAATGGTGAGGTCAGGGCGCGCATTCATCTCCTTAAGTGCTTGAGCTACTTCTTGAACTTGCGCGGCTGATTCAACCTTGGGGAGTACGACGGCATCTGCTTTGCTATTAGCAAATGCCTTTAAGTCATCCAAGCCCCAAGGTGTGTTGAGACCATTGATTCGAACAACTGCCTCACGGTGACCAAAACCAGTTGCTAGTGCAGTGAGAATATTTTGTCTTGCGCCAACCTTGGCATCTGGTGCTACAGCATCCTCTAAGTCAAGAATGAGCGAGTCGGCGGCTAAAGTTTTGGCCTTCTCTAAGGCTCTTGTATTGGCCCCAGGCATATAGAGCACGGAGCGGCGGGGTCTGTTGATATTAATCATAGTTGGGGGTGCGGATAAGCTTGCAAGCTGGCTTGCTTAGTTCAGCTTGATATTGAGGAGGCGCTCAGCATTACCACCTAGAATAGCAATCCGATCAGTATTGCTCAGGCCGGGGGTTGCCATCACGTGCTCTACCGGAAATTCTTCCCAGGGGATAGGGTGGTCTGTACCAATCACAACCTGGCTAGCGCCGACTTGAGATACTAAGTATTGCAATGCTTCTGGCGTAAAGACCAGTGAATCAAAGTACAGTTGCTTAAGATACTCAGAAGGTTTTTTCTTGAGAACAATATTGGGATCACAGTTTTGCGGTGATACAAAGCAACTATGATCCATGCGGGGGGCATAGGAGCCTAAAAATCCACCACCATGTGCTGCTAATACTTTTAGCTGTGGATATTTATCCAGTACGCCTTCGTAAATCAGATGTTGTAAAGCAATGGTTGTGTCAAGCGGATTACCAATGACATTAGACATCCAGCCATTTCCTTTGAAGCGTTGGGCTAGTTGTGGCGTGCTTTGTGGATGAATGAAGAGGGTAACGTTCAGCTCTTGCGCCTTGGCTAGCACTGGATGAAATTTTGGGTCTGAAAAATCTTGACCTAAAACACTGCCGCCAATTGCAGCGCCTTTAAGACCTTGTTTTTTCTACTGCATATTCCAGTTGCTCAACAGCCAGATCTGGAAATTGCATGGTTAATGAGGCAAATGCTGCAAACTTCTCTGGCCTTAGCGCACAGAGCTCTGCTAAATGCAGGTTATTGAGGCGGCAAATTTCAGCTGCCGTTTCTTTATCTTTGCGATACCAGAAAGGATTGACACTTAGCACCTGCATATCAATGCCTTGGGCTTCCATTGCCTTAATTCGTTCATTAATCTTAATGAAGTGTTCCGGAACACCTTTGGTTGGTGGCGGTACAGAGGCTGCATCTTCGCCCATCAAGTCAATTGCATCCTGAAACATGCAATGAGCATGGACATCAATCGTTTTGATGCGCTTGCCATTAATAAAGACGGGGGTCACCCTTTTCTTGGTCTCAGTATCTGCAGCGTGAGCTAGTCCACACCCGCAAAAAAATAAGCCCCCCAGTGCTTTGCCAGAGGTTTTTAAGAATGAACGGCGATTATTCATAGTTAACTTTCAAGTGTGATTAAGGAACTACATTCATGCCACTATTTTTTATGGGGCCAACTGCATTGGGTGAGCTTAAGAATTGAATCAATTTTTTAGCGGACTCTTGATTGGGGGAGTTCAACACAATTGCGGCGGCAAAGGTTTGAACCAGCTGAACACTATTGGGGATAGGGCCTACATAATCAATGCCGGGAATATTCACGAGTTCGCTACTAGGCTGAACAGCAATGTTTGCTTCGCGTGCGGCCAATATCGCCGCTGATTGAGCCCCGCGTTCGGTTACTTGAACTGATATTTGATTGCTAACACCAAGCTTGGGGAATAGTTCTTGGGTTAGATATATGCCACTGGTACTGCCTGGAACCACAATTTTTTTGGCTTTAACTAATGCATTAGCAAATGCACTGACGGTAGAGATATCTGGCTTGGGATTGCCTGCGGGGATAGCAAGCCCAAGGGGAGCTTGCGCGAGGTCAACATCAGAGCCTTGAAGAATTTTATTTTGTTCCATAAGCTCAGTAAGCCCTTCGCGGGACAAGATCACCACATCTGCAGTGGTACCGGCAGCAAGCTGTGCTTTGATGGTTTTGGGACCAGATCCTTGGGATGCGCCAGATTTTGTGACCACTTTAATTCCGGTTGCCTTTTCAAAGGCGGGAAGCATCTGCTTATAAGGGCCAGAAAAGCCACCTGAGATCATGACTTCAAGTTGTGCCATGGCTGGGGTGCTTAAAAGGAAAGAGAGTGCGCATATTGAGAAGAATTTCATGTCTTTGACCAAAAGATTTCAGAGTATTTGCAGCAAATCTCTTTACTGTAAATGGATATAAAGTATCACAGCTCGGGTTTGAGGGTTGCCCTTTGTTTTTTCAGATTGCCAACAAACTTGAATACTGGCTGTAATATTCCCTAATAGCATTGCCATCAATTCTAATTTAGGGTATCTCATGGAAAAAATGCATTTCACTAGGATGGACCAGGGTACTACTGCAGATTTTGAGGTCATGAAAAGGGTTCATGAGCATACGCTGGCCAATTTGCCTGAGCTCCTCTACACGCTACTAGAAAATCTTTCTAAAGATACAGCGTATAACATCACCCGAAAAGAACATTGCTTACAGGCTGCTACCAGAGCTTTGCGAGATAAACGTGATGAAGAATATATTGTTGTAACCCTATTTCATGATATTGCTGAGCCATTAGGCCCCTTTAATCATGGCGAAGTGATCGGGTCCATCTTGCACCCCTTTATCTCTAGAAATAATTATTGGATGCTGCAGCAGCATGGATTATTTCAAACCTATTTTTATGGGGATAAGATTGGTGTAGATCCTAATGCGAGAGATCAATTTAAATCTGATCCAGCATATGAGCAAACAGTAGAGTTTTGCGCTAAGTATGATGAAATCTCATTTGATCCCAATTACAAAAGCGAGCCTCTGTCGACATTTGACCCCATGGTAAGAAGAGTGCTCAAGAAGCAATGGGTTGCCCCATAAATTGATGCCTTCGTCTTCACAATGCTTGTGTAGCCTGTTTAGCCCTGTTTAAAGTGCAGGGGAAAGATAACTCACGTTGAGGAGCGCCGCCATCTAATGACTGATAAAACAAAATTGCAGATAGAGGATCCAGCTATCCCTGAGGATGTTAAAGCCGACGAGCATTCAGAGCATCTTTCTGATAGCGAGCGTAGAGCCAAGTACGGTGCCAATGGATCAAGGAAGGCTGCCCTCAGCAAGAGGGAAATGATGGAAGAGTTGTCGCGTCAAAGATTTCCCTGGGAAGAGTGAGTCTGCGCGAAGACCATTTTCATGGTTACGCTGACAAAAGAAAAAGCCACCGGTAGGTGGCTTTTGTATTTCTGGCAGATCAGGAAAGATTCGAAATCGCGACCAAGAGATTAAAAGATGCTGCTTACGTATCTAATGATGTTTAGTAGTAGCTCATTGGGACAGTCTTACCCCAAAATATTCGATAAGAGTAAAAGGTGTAAAGCAGGATTGCTGGCAAGACAATTGCAGTGCCCCAAAAAATCAACCAAAGAGATTCGGTTGCAGCTGCAGCTTGCCAAATTGTCATTTGATCAACAATGATGTAAGGAAAGAGGCTGTAGGCAATGCCGAAAAATGAGAGCCAATAAATTGCCACGCTTGCAACAAAAGGAACCCACATTTTTTGGTGTGGATTCGAAGACAAGGTCTTCAGAGTTCGCTCAATGATGATAAAAAGGATCAGAGTAGTTAATGGTATCGGCGCTAAGTAGATGATATTTGGCAGGGCAAACCACTTAGTCATAATTTCAGGGCTAAAAAATGGTGTTGCAATGGATATCAATCCAATTCCAAGCGCTGTGAAGCCCAGACTGACTTTGGCCCAGTGAATAGCCTTTAATTGCAACGCGCCTTCAGACTTCATGATCAGCCAAGTTGAGCCTAAAAGGGCATATCCAGCAGGAACGCAGGCACCCACTAGGAGAGCAAATAACCAGCCCAGTAAACCAGAGTCAAAGCCCACGATATGACGCCCAATCATGACCCCTTGAGCTATGGAGGCAATGACGCTGCCTAGGTAAAACAGAAAGTTCCACAGTGGCTTTTGATGGGATTGAACCTTGACCCGAAAATCAAAGGAAACGCCCCTCAAAATTAAACCAGCCAGCATGATAGCCACGGGGATATAGAGTTCAGTCAGAATAATTCCGTGTGCTAATGGAAATGCAACTAGTAGTAGTCCAACACCTAGAACCAGCCAAGTTTCATTGGCATCCCAAAATGGGCCGATAGAAGAAATCATCATGTCCTTTTCTTCATCAGTTGCTCTATTCAGAAGAATCCCAACACCTAGGTCATAGCCATCTAGTACAACATAGGAGAGCACGGCAATACCCATGGCTACCAAGAAAAATAGTGGCAGCCATCCTGAAGCTTGGCTCAGATCGGGAATCATATTTAGTGGCATTGTGAATTTATCTTATTGGGCATAGGAGTTAGACGAGCTTGTAATCGTATTGCTTGCTGGGGCTTTGTCCCCTTCGCGAGCGAGGTAAAAAACCACCCCAATGTAAGAAATAATAAGTGCGATATATAAGAATAAATACATCAGCAAGCTACTCAGAACAATACCTCCCGCTATTGTTGTAGCGGCATCAGCGGTGGTTAGCACCCCGGTAACGATGTAGGGCTGCCGACCAATTTCAGTGACGTACCAGCCTGCAACCACAGCAATCCAACCAGAAAAAGTCATTCCAACCAAAATTTTGGCCATCCAGGGTTTGATATCTTGCGACTTATAAATTTGCCAGCGTGCCATCCATGAAACCAATAGCATCAGTAGACCCATGCCAACCATAATACGAAAGGCAAAAAATACTGGAGCTACTGGAGGAATTTTGTTGGGGAAATCTTTTAAGCCTTGCACTTCACCATCCCAGTGATGGGTAAGATATAAGGAGGCTAACTTAGGAATGCTAACTTCATAGAGGTTACTCTGTGTCTTTTGATCTGGAATGGCAAAGATTACAGCTGGTATACCAGAGCCAGATTCCCAGATGCCTTCCATTGCAGCGAGTTTGGCAGGTTGATGTTGTAATGTATTTAGTCCATGTGCATCACCAAGGATGATTTGAATAGGCATCAAAATTGCTGCTGTAGTGATGGCAATTTTAAGAACAGCTTTATTAGCGGCAGACTTACTGCCTCGGAGTTGCCTAAAGGCTGAAATGCCAGCTAATAAAAATGTCACTGTAATAAAGGCTGCAGTGAGCATATGCGCTAAGCGATAGGGCATAGAAGGATTAAATACGATGGCAAACCAATTAGTAGCATGTGCTTGGCCATCAATCATTTCAAAACCTTGCGGTGTTTGCATCCAAGAATTTAATACGATGATCCAAAAAGCAGATAAGGTAGTACCAAAAGCGACTAGAAAAGTTGCGATGGTATGAACGCGTTGAGAAACTCTTTTGCTGCCAAACAGCATTACTCCTAAGAAGGTAGCTTCCAAGAAAAAAGCAGTGAGTACTTCGTAGGCAAGTAATGGGCCTGCAATATTGCCGATGGTCTTCATGTATCCAGGCCAGTTAGTGCCAAACTGAAAACTCATGGTGATACCACTGACTACCCCTAAAGCAAATGTCAATGCAAAAATCTTTACCCAAAATTGGTATGCCTGATTCCAGCTGGAATCGTGGGTTCGGTTGAATTGAACTTTGAAGTAGAAAAGAAACCATCCCAAAGCAATAGAAATGGTTGGGAAAAGAATATGGAAGGTAATATTTGCGCCAAACTGAATGCGACTAAGCACCATAGGGTCAAGCATTGTGAGCCTCTTAAGCAATGGTTGGATTTATCCATTACTTTATTCTCAAAACTCAATTGATGCTTGAGGGCTCAAATATGAAGCGATTAACCCTTTAGATCCCATATTGTTTAAGGTGTTGATCAATCAATTTGAGTGAACCCAAAGAAAAAGCCCCAGATTCCCTTGGGGGCTTTTGTATAACCGGTGGGTCGGGCGAGATTCGAGCTCGTGACCAACGGCTTGAAAGAGTTAAATGGACCCTTAAAACGACGCTGTACAAGGCTAATCTAGGTCGGTAAGCGTTAAGATTTGCCCTGGGTTACCCCGTAATTAATCTGTTATAAATTTTCGGTATAGTTTTACTTAATTCAAAATTCATAAATCTTCCTTCAATCACCCTAGGGACTAAATGCTTTCCTCTGGTTTGACATCTTTTATAGCTGTTTTTGCAGCACTTTTCCCGGTTATAAATCCCTTGGGTGATGGACCTATTTTTCTTAATATGGTTCAGGGTTGCTCTGAGGGAGTTAGAAAAAAGTTGGCTCGAAGTGTGGCCATTAATTGCTTCTTGATGCTTTTAGGTTCTATGTTGATAGGCCCTCAATTGCTGCTCTTTTTTGGCATCTCGTTACCAGCACTAAAGCTTGCTGGTGGTGCAGTCGTGATTGCGATGGGTTGGAATTTACTGAACCAACAAGGCTCATCTGATCACAATACCAATTCATCATCTCAGATTACCGATGCCACTGCAGGTACTAGCGCTTTCTTTCCTCTAACTATGCCATTGACAGTTGGGCCTGGATCTATTGCAACAGCAATTTCGCTAGTTGCAGCCGAGCAGGATGATAGAGGTTTTCACATTCTGACTGAATTACCTGCCGTGATTGGTGCTACAACAGCCCTAGTTGCACTGTCGCTAGTGATTTACTTGGTATATCGCGAATCATCGGGGATTCAGCGACTTCTAGGCGCAAATGGCACCAATGTTTTGATGCGCTTATTTGCATTCATTTTGCTGGCAATTGGTGTGCAAATTTTTCTAGGCGGATTTAATGGATATGCCCTTGAGTTGTCAAAATTAATTACAGCACACTAGTTAGCATTAATTATCTTAGTTTTATTTTCTCTATTTTTAGGAGGCAGTTATGTGTACATCTCTTTTAACATTCGATGCTGACGGGAAGGCTTATCTTGGTCGTGGTATTGAGTATTCTCGCCTCATGCCGACTCAAATTTCATACTTGCCGGCAGGAACCATAGTTGAGTCTGCAACCCCAGATGGCAAGCAGGGAAAAACTTTTAGCACTCAATATCCTATCTTGGCGTTTGTTGGCCAATCGATTCCTTCAGCAAAATTTCCAGCGGTATTTCAGGGAACCAATGATCAAGGACTCTCTTTTGGTGCTCAGACACTCATCAATTCAAGCTCGCCAACTGTCGGTAATGATCCTTCAAAAATACTCTCTGTAAATGATCTTGGCGCATGGATTTTGGGTAGCTTTAAAAGTGTTCCCGAAGTTAAGGCAGCATTACTCAGTGGTGAAACAGAGTTTTGGTTACCATTAGTGCCAGACTTTGGAAATACCCCTTACCAAGAGCACTATGCTGTTTTTGATAAAAACGGAGGTGCTATTGTTATTGAATTCTTCAACAATAAGTTAAATGTCTATGACAATCCGGTCTATGTCATGACAAATCAGCCGCAGTTTCCATGGCACCTAGAGAATTTAAATAACTACACATTTACCAATCTTGATCAAAATACAGGACAACTTGGAAAAATGAAGTTAGTTTCAACTGATGCTGGAATTGCGTTGGCTGGATTGCCGTCCTCTCAAACTTCTGTTGGTCGATTTGTTAAGGCAGCTTTTTACGCAAATTATGTTCGCAAAGCCACAAATCCGGATGATGCTATAACAACGTTGGCCCACATTATGAATAACTTTGACCGTCCTTATGATCTAACTGTGGATGGAGCAGGTTCAGTGGGTGATGGCCCTGGAGGGGATAGCCAATCTACTGAGGTGAGCTATGTTCTCTTTCTGCACGACCTGTCCAGAAACCTATTCTATGTTCGATCTATTAATGCCATGAACTGGTCAGTGATAGATATTAATAAGTTGAAAGACGTTAAGGAAATCAAATCGATCAATTCATATGATGTTAATCAAGCGGGAGCAGATGCTTTTACGAAGTTTTATCAATAAGTCCTATTAATTGACTATAAAGCCACCTTCGGGTGGTTTTATTTTGTCTGTTAACCCGACATCACACTAACTATCAAGAAACGCGACACCTCTGAGGTGCTTACGGTCGCCCAGTCTCAATCCAGCGTCCGCCATCCTGGCCTATAACGAACCTATAGATCGTCAATTGTCACCAACAGTAACTACATTAAACCAACCTCAAAAAAAGCCCCCTAGATCTCTCTAGAGGCTTTTGTATTGCTGGTGGGTCGGGCGAGATTCGAGCTCGTGACCAACGGATTAAAAGACTTCAGAATTGTACTTAACAGTAGTCAATACATTAACTAAAGCCTGTGGGGAAAGTGGTGTGAGATAGGCAGGCGGTCTCTTGGTGCTGGATATGATCTCTTGGAACTCCTCTGGTGTCGACAGCGTCATAGCGGAGTGCCCGGTTACGTGCTACTTAGTTTATTGGTTTAATCGACATATACCAAGTGGATACTTAATTAAATTGACTACCTTCGGGTGGTTTCTATCTTGCAAGATGATGGGTTGGGTTATATAAGGCAGCATCTATGATTTGGAGACTTTTTGGCAATCCGTTTGTTAATATCTTTGAGCATTGCTTCGTCGGGCTCTTTCCAGTTGGCTCCAGATTGGTTTGCCATATAAATAACTGCAGATGCAAATTCAGCGACAGTTAAGTCCGGCTTTCCTCCTCTTGGGGGCATTGCTCCAACGCCGTGATAACCATCCGAAGTAATGTGTGCCTGACCTTCTTTGATTAATTTTGCCCATTGTTTTTTATCGCCAACTATCGGGGCCTTATTTAATCCAGAAGCATGGCAATTAGAGCAAACAGCTTTATAAGTTTCTTCGCCGTTGGCCATGGTCAATGAGCTCAGCAAACACATACTTAGGAATAGTAAATATTTCATATTTTTTGTTGGAAATGTAATCAATGAAGTCTATGTCTAAATCTACTTGATATCAGCCCACATTATCTTATTGAATTTTGACAGATTTTTTAGGGTAAACCAGTAGGCATGTAAGTATTCAAAAAGAGCATACTTGCTCGATGATATCTAGATATATAGATGCATAACCAATAAAAATAATTAGGAGACAGGTATGAATGAGAATAGCGATCGCCGTCTTTTCTTAAAAGGCACTACTTTGCTTTTGGCACAAGCTGGCATGATCGGCAACGTATTCGCAGCAGGTGAAGCTAAAGCTAATGTAGTGGGTGAGGGTTTGACTCGCTACGTAGCAGAATTTATCTGCAATACCCAGTTTGACAATATTCCTGCATCGACCTTAGCACTTGGTAAAAAATCATTTCTGGATGGCCTGGGCTTAGCAATTTCTGGAAGCGCAACAGAGTTAGGTGACATTGTCCGTAAGCACATTGCTAGCCTCAATATTCGTTCTGGGCCGGCAATTATTATTGGCACCAATATCACCACCGCCCCTCGATTTGCGGCATTTGCAAATGGCATTGATATTCATGCTGATGATTATGATGATACTCAGCTTGCTGTAGCTAAAGATCGTGTTTATGGTTTATTAACCCATCCCACTGCACCCGTTTTACCATCAGCTTTGGCTATTGGCCAATTGACAAAATCTACCGGTAAAGAGGTGATGCTGGCCTACCAAATTGGCGTGGAAGTCGCATGTAAGGTTGCTGAGGCAATCAATCCGCGCCACTACCAAGCAGGATTTCATTCAACGGGAACTTTAGGGGCTATTGGGTCTGCCGCTGCTGCTGCAAAACTATTGCATCTTGATGTACCCGCAACGATTAGGGCTCTGTCTATTGCTGCAAGTGAGGCTGCTGGATTGAGGGAGAACTTTGGAACGATGACCAAACCCTTTCATGCAGGAAGAGCCGCAGAAAGTGGAGTGGTTGCGGCACAATTTGCTCAGGGAGGTTGGACTGCAGCCGATAAAATTCTAGAAGCCCCCAGAGGATTTTTTAATGCTGCTGGCGGTGGATATGATGTCAAGGCTATTCAAGGAAAGCTTGGCAACCCCTGGACATTTGATGATCCCGGAATATCGATTAAGCCTTTTCCATGTGGCTCACTAAATCACCCTGGTATGACAGAGATGCAAAGGCTTATTAAGGCAAACAATATAAAGGCAAAAGATGTAGTGCGGGTGCGAGTAGGTACGAATAGCAATATGCCAAACGCACTCATACACCATCGGCCAACTAATGAGTTACAAGCAAAATTCTCAATGGAATTTTGTATGGCAATCTTGCTCTTAGAGGGGCAAGCAGGCTTGGCGCAATTTAATGATCAGGTGGTTAATCGCCCAGATGTGAAGGCGATGATTGAGAAGGTAGATTTTGTCGTAGACCCTGTAGCTGAGGCTGCTGGATACGACAAGATGACAACTATCATCGATATCAAAATGGCTGATGGCCGAACAATCTCAGGTCGAGCAGACTTTGGTAAGGGTAGCCCGGCTGACCCTATGAGTTATGACGAGGTGGCTGTTAAGTTTTTACAAAATACCGATTTTGCTAAGTTCCCACACAAGAAGGCAGAGAACGTCATTGCACTAGTAAGAAATTTTGAGAATATTGGGAACATTGATCAATTGGCCAAGCAGTTAACCAGATAGCATTCTTCAATCAGAGAAGGTATACAGGAGACAAAAGATGCACAAAAATAAATTAGCACAATATTTTTTAACACTAGCAGTAGGCTTTATTGCAGCAACTGCTCACGCTCAAACTACCTTGCCAGGCGGCTTTATAAAAATGACGCCTAGCGAAATTGTTTGGAAAGATGGTGAAAATGGAATTAAAAATACCGTTTTATTTGGAGATCCCAATAAGCCTGGTCTTTATATTGTGAGAAATATTTTCCCAGCTGGAGTGATGAGTACGCCGCATTCACACGATCAAGATCGCTGGGTTACGGTAATCAAAGGTACTTGGTACTCTGGAACAGATGCTAGCTGGGATCCAAAGAGCACTATTGTGATGCCAGAGGGAAGTATCATGTTCCATCCAGCCAATGCAGTCCACTTTGACGGTTCTTTAAAGGAACCCGTGGAAGTTCAAATCATGGGTATGGGCCCCGTGAAGACAACTTATATTTATCCAAGTGAAGGCAAGTATGGCAAGCCCCATAAATTAAATTAAGTTAGTTTTTTTGGTTGATGCTTGCTTGCTGCTGCCCCTGCATCGGGCTTTAGTTTTAAGTATCCCCATAGAGAAATTAGGATGAGCGCTCCAACCGTAAAGAAGGTGATCCGAAAATCCATTGCCGAAGGGCTATTAATATCACCATCTCTTAGCATGACGGTAATGTGAACAATGGCTGCACCCAAAGCAACGCCTACGCCCTGTGCAAGCTGCCCAATGGTGCTAAAGAGGGTATTGGCGCCACTCATCTTTTCTGGGGGTATATCTACAAATGCCAAGGTTTGTATACAAGTAAATTGCATCGAACGACTAACTCCATAGATAAACATGGCTAGGACAATGCCAATAATGCTTGTATCAGGAGAGAGCATCCCGCATATCATGGCGGCCATAGCAGCAATAAATCCGTTGCCAAGCATAATATTGCGAAAACCAAAGCGCTTTAATAGCATGGGTGTCAAAGGTTTTAAGCCAATATTTCCAAGCATTGCTGCTAAAAATAATAAACCAGACATAAAGGCGCTATAGCCAAACGCAATTTGAAACATCAATGGTGCCAAGAATGGGGTTGCGCCAATTAATACTCTTGTGAAGGACCCCGAAAAGAATGTAATGCCAAAGGTCGGTACTTTTAGCACCGAGAAATCTAATAATGGATGGGGGTGTTTTTTTGCATGAAACCAA
The DNA here is from genome assembly GCF_001870365.1 of Polynucleobacter sp. QLW-P1DATA-2. Classification (NCBI taxonomy): domain Bacteria; kingdom Pseudomonadati; phylum Pseudomonadota; class Betaproteobacteria; order Burkholderiales; family Burkholderiaceae; genus Polynucleobacter; species Polynucleobacter sp. QLW-P1DATA-2. Next base: position 1,020,634 of record NZ_LZMQ01000003.1, read on the forward strand.
GATGTAACCCCGCAAGCTATTCCTAGGGCGCTATAGCCTACGGCTGATTTGCTAAAGCCTTCGCTGCCAATTGATTCAACGCCAATGATTGTGAAGGCTAGCGCGCTGCCAATAATGAGAAAGCCAATGTAATCGAGCGGACGTTTTTCTATTTGGTGATCATTTGAAACGAATTTTCGGATAAGCCCTATACCCAGTAATCCTAGGGGCACATTCAGAATAAAGATCCAGTGCCATGAAAAGTAAGTAGTCAAGAATCCACCCAGGGGCGGTCCAATTACAGGCGCAACCAACCCAGGCCAGGTTATTAAAGCGATTGTTTTCACTAATTCCGATTTTGAGGTTGTTCTTAAAACAATCAGTCGCCCAACAGGGACCATCATTGCTCCACCAATGCCCTGAAGAATGCGAGCGAGCATAAATTGATTTACTGTTTGACTAAGGGCACAAAGGACCGAGGCAAAAGTAAAGATACCAACAGCAGAGCCAAATACAGTTTGAGATCCCAGGCGGTCTGAGAGCCATCCGCTTATAGGGATGAAGACTGCTAGCGTAATTAAGTAGGCTGTAATGCCGACACTCATATCGACGGCATTTACTCCCAATGTTTGAGCCATCTGGGGTAGTGCAGTGGTGATCACTGTGCCATCTAGGTTTTCCATAAAGAAGGCTGTAGCCACTATCAATGGAACAATATTTGATTTGTGTGCGGATGTATTCATATGCACATATTTTAGGATCTAATTGCATCAAGAATTGGGCTCATAATCCAATGAGGTTCACCGAGCCCGTGCTGGGTTAGTAATACGTTGGTGGTCGGCTGATGCATTCGCTGGGGATGGCTTGGAGTATGAAAAAATAATGGGTTTTTTCTAAGTTGCCTATAGTCGAGTCGGTTCCCCAGCATCCGCCATCCTGACCCATAACGACCCCATAGATCATCCATTGTTTCGATCAGTCACCGCATTCCATCCAACAAAAAGAAAAAGCCCCTAGATTTCTCTAGAGGCTTTTGTATAACTGGTGGGTCGGGCGAGATTCAGACTCGCGACCAACGGATTATAAGAAGCTCTGGCTGCTCAAGGCCTGCAAATAAATCAATGACCTAAAAGTCCTCAATAAATATGAAATTAAGTATGCGAACGATTTCTAGACAATTTCATAAGTCAGGAGTATGACTGCAGCGCCCATACAGAGCAATGCGAGCATAAAGAACTTGTCCGCAATATCTTCAAAATAAACCTTCTTTGAATGGCTTCGAATAGATAAGTATGAAAAGATGGAGCTTGCTAGAAAGATGAGGGCATCAAGAGCTAAGAGATCATCGACCCAGTAAGCCATTCCTCTATTGGTCTGGGTTAGTTTGACAATGCTGATAACGGTCATACATACCCCAAGCATTGCGCCTGAAGTCGGAAGAATGTGACCGCTTAAATTATTTGGCTTACGCATTTATTGATGAATATAGCCTGGCAAAGACCCTGACCCAGAGTTTTGATTGGGCTGCGGTGAGCCGCCAAGATCAGGTAAGTTGTACTGTGGTTGGCTAGGAGTCAACCTTTTAGGGCTTGCATTAATAAAGGTGGGAACTTTGCTATCAAATAGCGTCTTTTGCTCAGTGCTGAATAATTTGTAAAGTGGTTTGGCGGCTTCTTCTACCTCTTTTAGGCTGGTGTATCGGCTTTTCGCATCTTCAGTCGATTGATTGAGATATTTCAGCCCATCAACAGTAGTGGGAGTTTCGTTGTTTAATCTAGCCCTCTCATTGGCAACATCACTGGCATAGAGTCTTACCTTGCTTGAAAAATTAGCCCAAGCCTTACTTTGTTCGGGGGTTGGCTTAAGGCTCTCTTCAAGCTTAGATAAGCCGGTTTCTATTTGCTCATAAGTGAGCAAATGTGATCCGGGAGCAGGGATAGCAATATGGCTATTTGTCGAAGCGCCGGAAGAGTCGGGGTTAGAGGGATTGCGTCCTGCCCCCCTGCGCATGCCGGGCATTCCAGGGATTCCAGAGCCTTGTGATCCACCCCATTGTGCATAAGACTCTTGAATAGGCAAAATTGCTACTAAAACTAGAAAACTCAAGATAATTGAGCGTGAAGTCATGAAAACTCGGGTCATTTTTTCTAAACTAAATGTGTTTAACTATTGTTAGACGGTGAATTTGGCAAATACTTACTCTAAAAATGAAAATAATTATTTTGTCCTAGTCGTAAGTTTTCTGGGGGTGCCTGCGTCTAAATAGTAACTAACAAGGAGAAGTCAATGAAAAGAACGATGCAAGGCTTGATTATGTCCAGTATTTTGATGGTAAGCGCCATCAGCATAGCTAGCGCCGCTTTACCGGAGCCACAAGATCCCCAGGTGGTTGCTAATATGAGTTTTGAGCAACGTCTGCAAATGTCTAAAGACTTGCGGGAGCAATTTAAGCAGGCTACGCCTGAAGAGCGACGTGAGTATCGTCAAAAACTTCATGCCAAATTTAAGGCATTAAGTCCGGAAGAGCGTAAAGCATTAAGAGAAAAAATGCATGCCCAGTGGAAGGCTTTAAGTCCTGAGCAAAAGAAAGAGTTAAAGGAAAACCGCAAGGCAATGATTGCCGCAATGACCCCTGAAGAGCGCGCTGAGATGAAAAAAGAGCGTGAAGAATGGATGAAGGCGCACCCTCAAGAAAAAGAACATTGGAATAAGCCAATGAGTAATTAAGGATCAGTTTGAGTTTATTTTCAAATAAGCAACACCGTATTGAGCGGGCTTTATTAAAGAGTGCGGTAGCAGGAAATTCTCAGGCATCAAAAGAAGTGATTGGCTTGCTGAGTTCTCCTGCTTACTCTTTAGCCTGGAAGATGCTTGGTAAAAAAGAAGATGCTGAAGATGTTGTGCAAGAAGCCTTTATTCGACTTTGGAAAAGCGCAGATACGTTTTCGGGTAAATCAGGGTTATCCACTTACTTTTACACAATCGTGAGTCATCTTTGCTTGGATAAGATCAAAAGTATTAATAAAGGCTTTTTTGAGGAGTTTGATGAATTTGAGCATCACCCAATTCAGGAGGTCGAGTGGAATCTTGCGGAGGGTATTGAGCCGGAGATGATAAAAAGGGCCATGAATTCCTTAAGTGCTAAACAAAGAATGGCGATGTTGATGTGGGCTTATCAGGATATGACAGCCGAGCAAATTGGACATGCGCTTGAGATGAATAAAAACAGCGTTGATCAGTTGCTATATAGAGCCAAGTTGAAATTAAAGGCAGAATTGGAAAAAGGTGAATCTTATGCGATCGAACGATAAAATGGATTTAAAGAAAGTGCTGGATCAAATTGAGGTTCAAGACTCTTCTAACCATTTTGAACAACGCATTTATCAAGATTGGCAACAGACGGTCTCCAATGGCAGCCAACCAGCACATCGATTCTCCAATGTTTTAGTTCTCGCTAGATTGCATCCTAAAATTGTTGGATTGATTGCAGTAGTAGCTATTACAGCCTCTGTGTTGTTAGGTCAACATCTCCTGACGTCACAGGATGAAGAGTTGCACAGGATTGACGCCTTGTCTGAACTGAGTCTTTCAACTATTTAGTTAATCTATGTGTTTCTTGACCTTGAGCTTAAAAGAAAAAGCCTCTAGATTTCTCTAGAGGCTTTTGTATAACTGGTGGGTCGGGCGAGATTCGAACTCGCCACCAAGGATGTCTAGGCCGTAAGTTGCCGCTGCTTAATGAGTTCTGCGGCAGGGATCCGTACTATCTTGCCATTAACTGTGGTCACGATTGCAGTATTGGTTTGGATTGCTAAGTCTATTGCTGCTTGACCTGCTCGTTGCATAGCGTAGTAGGATCCTGCGATATCGGGATCCGAAGAATTGCGAATGTCTTTGCTTGGTGTAGTCATGGCTAACCTTGATCTATTTGTTCGGGTGGTGTTTTGTCACCATTTAACAATACCCATGATTTTACAACTTTTTGATACTTTGGGAGATTCTCTAATCCTGCTCGATAGCGCCTACGAATGACTTCTTCAGGAATGTTATGCCCGCCCTGTGCAACCCGCTCCACTACACGAGAGATGGCTAATTCAGGAGAGCTTAGTGCAATAAACCAGAGCTTAATTGCGTAACCTAAGCCTTTCCACTCTTGAATGCGTTGTAGATAATGGGTGCCAGATAAAGTAGTTTCAAATGCAAAGCTTTCGCCCGCTTTAGTATATTCATCTAATTCATTGAGCATCAAGCGAGCAGCCTTGAATGCAACAGATTCAGGATTAAAAGGTGCTAATCCAGCTGCTATAAGATCAGCATTAATAAAGCGAAATGTATGGGCTTCTTGCGGTAAGAAGTTTTTGGCAAAAGTAGTTTTGCCAGCCCCATTGGGTCCTGCAATGATAATAATTTTTTTATTTATTGCAGACATCATTTGGGTTGATTTGCGGCATAACGTTGTTTGGTTTCTTCCAGAATTTGCGCAATACTCTTTTTGCCAGCAACATAGTCAGCGAGGTTTTGCTCTAACTGTTTAGTGGGTGTAATGTCTTCAATCCGAGCAGAGGCCACAGCACTAGAAACCTTATATTGGCGTACCTGAGATTGGGTTGAAGACTTTGTTGGCATGGATCTATTTTAGTGGCTCTAGATCTGCTTTCCTAGTCAAAAAATGGCCCTAAAACGGGCAGGGAAGGACTCTTTTTGATTAATATCTTGGGAAATAAAAAAGCCCCGCAAAAGCGAGGCTTAGTGATGCTGGTGGGTCGGGCGAGATTCGAACTCGCGACCAACGGATTATGGATCCTTGGCCCTTATCGATTCCGCCCCGGGCCACCAAGAAACACCACAACCACCTGAAGGTGGTTTTTTCTATGGGATCTGTTATAAATTGATTTAACTATTAATGGAGCTTATATGACCCAGTCTTCCCGCCGTGCTTTCTTAAAAACCTCTGCTGTTGGGGGCGCATCAGCGGCATTGGGTAAATCTACTTTTGCTGAGCCACAAGCTACCAAAAAAAACGCGATGGATCACGTAGTTTTGGTGATATTTGAGAATCGTTCTTTTGACAATATTCTTGGACACCTTTATCAGCCGGGTGAGGTTCCAAAGTTTGAGGGTGTTATTGGTAAGGGCCTTAGCAATCCGGTGCCATCATGGGCTCAGTATCCCGCGCCAAATGGCAGAGTTCCATTTGGTCCAGCTACCTACATGGATGGTCCAAATCCAGATTCAGGCGAAGAGCATCCACATACGAATACACAGATCTACAACATCTTGGATGAGCGCAATCGCTTTAAGATGGCCAGTCAGATGACAGCGCCATACAATGCGCCTGAATCCTCTTTGGTTAGACCATCAATGGATGGCTTTGTGACAGACTATATTAGTACTTTCACTGCTGAGATGGGTCGTCAGCCAACCTATCAAGAGTATTCACAAATCATGACTGGCTACACGCCAGAGCAAATTCCAGTGATTAGCAGTTTGGCAAAAGGATTTTCTTGTTTTGATCATTGGTACTCTGAAGTGCCATCACAAACTTTTACGAATCGCTCATTTTGGACTGCCGGGACATCATCGGGTTTTGTGGTGAACGATCCATCAACCAACTTCTTGTTTAAAAATACCGCTGAGACGATTTTTAATCGCCTAGAGGCACATGGTAAAACTTGGAAGATTTACGTTTGCGAGCCTGATCCGATTTCATTTACTGGCTTGATTAATATGCCGAGTTTGAAGCCATATTTCAAAACCCATATTGTTCCGTTTTCTGAATATGAGAAAGATTGCGCGAACGGTACATTGCCAGATTTTTGTTTGATTGAGCCTAACTTGCTCGCAGCTCATAATGATTATCACCCTGCATTTGGCAGGGCCTTGATCCAAGGCATTGATCTTCCAATTGATCCGCCATCGTCGATTTTGGGTGGAGAAGCCTTTTTAACTCGTATCTATAACGCTTACAAAGGCATGGGTACGACGCAAGCAGGATCAAATGTGCTCAATACCACTTTGTTTATTGGTTGGGATGAGCCAGGAGGCACCTATGATCACGTTGCGCCGCCCTTGGTACCGGCGCCAGATCCATCGGTACCAAAGGGTCAAGAAGGATTTGATTTCCGTAGATCAGGCTATCGGGTTCCTGCGGTAATGATTTCACCATGGATTCCCGAAAAGACGGTTTACACAAAAGAGTTCCGCCATACATCCATGATTGCGAGTTTGCGCAAAGCATGGAACCTTGGAAAGCCGTTTACTGCTCGTGATGCAAATGCGAGAACGCTGGAATCTTGCTTTACCTTAAATACCCCTCGCGATCCAAGTACATGGCCCACTCCAATCGCGCGACGAGTGCCAGAATACAAAGCGCCAGACTTAAATGATCTGCCGCCGGCATATTCTGGATTAGCTAAAGCAATGATTCCGGGAGTGGTGAAATTAGCGCATGCTGAAGGTTATCAAACTCCCTCTATGCCAAAAGATCCTAACGGCCTAATTACTCCAAAACAAGGTATTAAGATTGCTCTAGAGTTGGCGGCTGAGATGTTTCCTCAGTTAGCGCAAAAAGGAAATATCAAGAGTCAGTATTAATCTTTCAAAAGGATAAAATACCCTGGGCCCTGGTCGATTCCGCCCCGAGCCAACAAGAAACACTGAAACCACCTTTCGGGGTGGTTTTATTTTGTCGGTTAACCCGACAAATCACCATCAAGTGTCCGGAAAAGTGACGCTTGTTTTGTCGGGTTAACCGACAAAGCCTCCTCTTTATGAACTGTTTTAGGCGCCATAACCTTTTGAAATCCTAGTGGTTTTCTTTGGATGTCTGCTCTCATAACCTGAGAACCTAAAGTAAACCCAAAACTAATAAAAAGTAAGTCAGGAATATAAATGGTGAGGTTTTGTCAGTTGAGCGTTACTTTAAGTAACGCTTGTGAGCTTAGAAAAGTGTGTAGACAGCACTACACATTTTCTGAGTGTGGCAAAAAAGTCGGCTAGTCGCCCTTGAAAAGAGAAGATTAATGAGTGATCTTGTATCAGTCAAAATAGTTTTCAACTAAATTACATCTCAATATGGGCACGAAGGCCAAAGAAATTGACTGGCCCCCTGGCAGCGTTATAGGCTGGATTTGCAATGCGCTGGTAGTCGGCAGACAGATATAGCTCTTTATAAACCTTGGCGCTGTAAAAAGTCTCCAAAATCTGTTCTGTTTTGTAGCTTAGATTGCCATCCCCAATGAAGGGGGACATCCCACCCATTTGTAGATATGTTCTTTGTATTGGGGCAATGCCATTTATTGCAAAGCCAATACCTAGTGTGTCATTAGGTCTAGACCAATTGCCGCCTTTGATGCTGACCCCTCCAAGAGGGAGCGGCTAATGTCCACAGTTTGGGTTTCGGTATTGCCGGGATTCCAACTCCAGCGGCCAAAAATTCCGACCTCATCATTGATGGCTTGCTCGATGTTTAAGCCATATCCCCAGGAATTTTGGGCAGCAAGTCGAGTGTTTGTTACATCGGGAATTGATCCGGACTGCTGTCCAAGTGCTACTGCACTTTGATAATTGCCCATATATGCGTGTTGTTGATAGTAAAGCGCTCTTACTGCGCCAGGTTTACCCCACAATTCATGTTCATGAGTTAACTCAACTTGATTAGCGTAATCTTGAGTCATGCTGTAATCGAGTTGGGCGGTATTGGGAATGGTTGGCATTGCTAACCTTGCTGCTTTCAAGGTCCAATCGCCTTGATACCATTCTGCTACGGCGCCATAGGTATAGCCTTTAGTGTCGGCAGCATAGCTATAGGCGCCCATGGAAAAGATGGCAAAGTTTTGAAATTGCGTTCTGGGATCATGGCTATAGCTGTTTTGATCAAAGAAATCTAGGGTGGCAAACTTTCCAAAGCTGACCACGATTCTATTTTTATCAAGGTTACCCGCTAATTGATTTGGGCCTCCTTCAATATGTTCTTTACCGCCGCCAAGGCCAAAGGTTTGGCGAATGAATGCGCGAGCGGTGTAGTAGACAGGTGGGGCATAAGAACCTTTTTGCAATTCACCATTTTGAAATCCGCCCAAGCCGACCAACTGTCCATTAAATGGAGTACCTTCAAACATTTCTGGGTTCCAGTAGACTTCAGCGCCTTCCCAAAGTCTGGCGCCTAGAAAAGCAGTTGCACTTAAGGTGTAGCTTTTGCCTCCCCCGCCTTCTGATTTGTTGAGAAGACTGTTTTGCCCGTAGTAAGGGGAGTTGAAATTATTCTTTTGCTGAACAATGTAAGTGGACTGCCCATGAATGCTCCACTGCTCTGTTTCACCCTCGACAGAAACTTGACTATCGACTGTAGGTGAGTCACTTACAGGTGATTCAGCCAAAACAATAGGCATATCACTAACCGGCGCCTCTGCCTTTACAGCAGAAGATAGGCCGCCCAAATAAAGGGCGCTAATTAGGCCAATAAAGGCTGTGCGGTTTGTATTAAATGAGAAAAACATCAGAAATGTCAAATATACTTAATGAGAATTGTTCTCATCTTAGCATATAATTGAGAATGACTCTCAATTGGAGAAATACCCATTGAATGCGGCTTAAACATCAAATACCTTAGAATCAGACAATGCGCTTGATGTCTATTGCCACCCTCATCTTTATATTCAATATAGTTTTTATGCCTGTATTGGGGGCGGCTCACGAGCAATCACATCAGACTCAGGAGGGCGTCGCCCAAATTACTTGGAATGATGATCAATCTAGTAATGGCTTATTTCAAATAGTTCACGATGATCATCATGATCAAGCAAGCTCCAGCAATCCAGACCATCATGATGGCGATCATCAGTGTCATCACATTTCAGTAGTTGGTATGGTGGGATCCAGCAATACTTCAGTAGCTCGGGATCTCAAAAGCTATAACGCAATTGAGCCACTTTTAACCCTGGAATTTTTCCCAACCAGAATCGAGTATCCGCCCAGAAACGCTTAAACAAATAGCCCTGAACTCAATCTCTTGCGATTGAGCATTCCACATTTGTTTAAGGTTTTATATGAAAGCGATAAGAGTTGCTTTATTTGCTTTAGCTTTTGCTTCAAGCATTCATAGCTCAGCAGTATGTGCCGAAGAGTCTATTGATGACCGTACACTGATTTTGTTGGTAGGTCCCGCAATCGAGAAAAATAAAGTAGATGGTTCAAAAGCCTATGGCACTTCATTGGCTGTTGAATTTACGGCGATTGAACATCAATTAGAAATTGAAGTGGGAACGCAGTATCTGAGTACATCCAATCCAAAAGAGCTCGGAGCCCAAATCATCTTTAAAAAACCATTTGAGTTGGCATCCGATATTGAGCTTGGTGTAGGCTTAGGGCCTGCTATTTGGAGGAAAACAAGCTCTCCCAGTAACAATCTTCAATCAGGAGTTGCCTTTGTCGCCGATTTTATGTTTTGGACAACAAAGAAAGTTGGATGGTATCTCAGTCCCAGTTATACCTACGGCACAAGTAGTGGTGCCGAAAGGGTAATTGGGCTTTCAGTAGGATTGTTGTTCTCAATGTAAGTATCGGATGAGACATCCTCGGCCCTGGTCGATTCCGCCTCGGGCCATTAAGAAATACTAAAACCACCTTCGGGTGGTTTTTTTGTGAGCGTTACTTTAAGTAACCCTTGTGAGATTTTAAAAGTCTGTAGGCTGCACTACACAGTTTTTGTTCACACTTAATGAAATCTAGTCAACACGTCCTCGGCTCCAGTAGACCCCAGAAGATAAGAAAAATTCATTTATTTGTATTGTCAAATCACCAAATTTATTTCAGAATAATCATGCATATTCATTTGTACTGGTTGGATGGATCTGCGCAAAAAGCTAAAAGCTTTTGAGCCACCTCTCGGGGTGGTTTTTTATTTACACCTGCTTTAAATGCCTCTACCTAGTGCATTTTCACCTTAAATGATGCTCATTTTTGGTGCATTTGCCTGTTTTTAGTGATCATAAGTTCTTGCACCAACTTGAAACATTCTTTAATCAATGCAGGCCTTAAGTATTCGAGCCCACATGATTAATTTACTCAAGAGGTGAAACATGAAGCGTAGATCAATTTTGAAGTTGTCAGCATTAGCTGCGGCTTTGAGTTTTACAGGTTTAAGCCATTTAGCAATGGCTCAGAGCAAGGAGCCGATCAAGGTTGGTATCCTGCATTCTTTATCTGGAACGATGGCTATTTCTGAGACATCCCTCAAGGATATGGATTTGATGGTGATTGATCAGATCAATAAAAGTGGCGGTGTTTTAGGTCGTAAGTTAGAGCCAGTAGTTGTCGACCCAGCTTCAAATTGGCCATTATTTGCCGAGAAAGCCCGACAGTTATTGTCAAAAGATAAAGTAGCTGTTGTATTCGGTTGCTGGACTTCTGTTTCACGTAAATCTGTATTGCCAGTATTTGAAGAGCTCAATGGCCTGCTCTTCTATCCAGTGCAATACGAAGGCGAAGAAATGTCTCGTAACGTGTTCTACACCGGCGCAGCACCAAACCAGCAGGCTATTCCTGCAGTTGAGTACTTGATGAGCAAAGAGGGCGGCGGCGCTAAGCGTTGGGTTCTTTTGGGTACAGACTATGTATATCCACGTACTACAAACAAGATTCTTCGCGCATTCTTGAAGTCTAAAGGCGTAAAAGAAGAGGACATCATGGAAACCTACACTCCATTTGGTCACTCTGACTATCAAACTATTGTTGCGAACATTAAGAAATTCTCTCAAGGCGGTAAGACAGCGGTTGTATCCACTATTAATGGTGATTCAAACGTACCATTCTACAAAGAATTGGGTAATGCTGGAATCAAGGCAAAAGATGTTCCTGTAGTCGCCTTCTCTGTGGGTGAAGAAGAATTGCGTGGCGTTGATACCAAGCCATTAGTTGGTCAATTGGCGGCTTGGAACTACTTCATGTCCGTTAAGAATCCAGTAAATGATGAGTGGAAGAAACAATGGGCCGCATACTCTGTAGAGAAGAAGCTGCCTGGAGCTAGCAAGCCTTTGACAGATGATCCAATGGAAGCTAGCCGTACTGGCATCTTGATGTGGAAGGCTGCTGTTGAAAAAGCCGGCACAACGGATGTTGATGCTGTTCGTAAGGCAATGATTGGTCAAAAACTCAATACTCCAAGTGGTTACGAAGAAGTGATGGGTGCAAATCACCATTTGTCTAAGCCAGTCATGATTGGCGAGATCAAAGCTGATGGCCAGTTCAATGTGATTTACAAAACTCCAACAGCTATTCCAGCTAAACCATGGAGCCAGTATATCGATGGCAATGCAGGCAAGCCTGATTCAGTTCAGTAATTATCAATAGAAATTCCCTCCCTCAAGCGGGGGAGGGCTTTCAATCATCTTTATGAAACCCTATTTTTTTTCAAAACTAATCCTTTCGGCCATTTGCATTTTGGCCTGGGGGATTACTTTTGCGAAAATGAATGCAACAGACTTAAAGCCTTTGTTTGGCGATAACTTTGATACCAAAGTTAAAGTAGTTCAGGATTTATCTAAAGAAGGCAGCCCGGAAGCCCTTCAAATTCTGGAGGCTTTAAGTGCCGAAACTCTTTTTTCATCCCCTCAAGCAGTCGTCATCCAAAAGGGTGATCAATATATCGATGCCTTAACTAGCCAGCCAGTTTCTGTGAAGGCAGATGAGCTGCAAGATGTTGTTCTGAATAATCAATTACGTAGCAAAGTTGATAGTGCATTGCTGGGTTTGCAGCTGGCATCTCCTGATCCGCAGGTTCGAACTAAAGCTGTAGATGCATTAATCAAAGATCCAGATCCAGATACATTCCCATTGGTTGAGAATTTACTTGCTACAGAGAAGGATCCATCACTTAAGCCAAAAGTTCAGAAGCTTTGGGCACTTTTGGCTTTGCAGTCGGATAACCAAGAGTCAAAATTAAAAGCGATTGAGTTGTTGGGTGACAGTGGAGATCCTCAAGTAGCGGCCTTGTTGGCGCCATTGGCTAAAGAGGGTGGTCCAGTTCAAGAAGCTGCCGAAAAAGCGCTGGCCAAAATTAAGAAGTCTGAGTTTAGCGGTGAGATTCTCGGTAATGTGATTGCTGGCTTTAGTTACGGCAGTATCTTATTGCTCTGTGCTTTGGGTCTTGCTATTACTTATGGCTTGATCGGGGTCATTAATATGGCTCATGGAGAGTTCCTCATGGTGGGTGCTTACGCAACTTATGTGGTTCAAGGATTCTTTAGGCAATACGCCCCGGGTTACTTGGATTGGTATTTATTGTTCGCTTTACCGGTGGCTTTCTTGGCTGCAGCCGTAGTGGGAATATTGATTGAAAGAACGGTTATTAAGTTTCTATATGGCCGTCCACTTGAGACTTTGTTGGCTACCTTTGGTGTTAGCCTTTTGATGATTCAACTGACCCGAACTATTTTTGGTGCTCAAAACGTTGAGGTTGCCAATCCAACGTGGATGTCCGGTGCGATACAAGTTTTGCCGAATCTGGTAGTTCCGTATAACCGAATTATTATTTTTGGATTTGCTATTGCAGTAGTCATTGTTACTTGGCTGGTACTCAATAAGACTCGTCTTGGTCTATTTGTCAGGGCGGTCACACAGAACCGTACTATGGCAGCATGCGTAGGCGTCAAAACAGTTCGGGTGGATATGTATGCCTTTGCCTTTGGTGCAGGTATCGCAGGTCTCGGTGGTGTAGCCCTTTCCCAAATTGGTAATGTCGGCCCCGATCTTGGCCAAAGTTATATTGTGGATTCATTTATGGTGGTGGTCCTTGGTGGTGTTGGCCAACTCGCAGGAACTATCTATGGTGCCTTTGGCCTGGGCATTACCAGTAAGCTGCTTGAGCCATTCATTGGCGCAGTTTTGGCGAAAATTGCTATTTTGGTATTCATCATCATCTTTATTCAAAGACGTCCACAAGGCCTCTTCGCATTAAAAGGAAGGAGCGTTGATTAATATGGATATCAAAAAGCTTGCCCCTTCCTCTGGTTTTAGTTTGGCAATTCCTGAGCGTGAATCCATTCTAAGCAAACGTGCATATATTGCCCTTGCTGCATTAACCCTTTGTGTGCTCATTGGTGTGCCAGTATTTTCTTTGCTAGTTCCTGAAACAAGCATGTTTTATATGTCCGCCTATGCGCTGACATTGATTGGAAAAATTATGTGCTTTGCAATTGCTGCTCTAGCGCTAGATTTGGTATGGGGGTATTGTGGAATTCTCAGTCTGGGACATGGCTTGTTCTTTGCCATTGGTGGCTACATTATGGGTATGTACCTCATGCGCCAGATTGGTACTGATGGCGTATACAAAAGTGAGCTCCCGGACTTCATGGTGTTTTTGGACTGGAAAGAGTTGCCCTGGTTTTGGAAAGGGAGTGATCATTTTTGGTGGATGCTCTTGATGTTGATTCTGGTTCCTGGGTTAATTTCATTGGTGTTTGGATACTTTGCGTTCCGCTCCAGAATTAAAGGCGTGTATTTCTCCATCATTACCCAAGCTTTGACTTATGCTGCAATGCTGTTGTTCTTCAGAAACGAAACTGGCTTTGGCGGCAATAATGGCTTTACTGACTTTAAGCGTATTTTGGGCTTTTCCATTAGTGCGCCAAGCACACGTGTAACGCTATTCCTAATTACTTTCTTGGTGTTGCTGGGTAGCTTTATTCTTTGCCGTGCGTTAATTACTTCCAAGATGGGTCGTGTGATTACTGCCGTTCGGGATGCGGAGTCGCGTTTAATGTTTTGCGGCTACAACCCACTGGGGTTCAAGCTGTTTGTTTGGGTGGTCTCTGCCATTTTGTGCGCGATAGCTGGAGCCTTATTTGTTCCTCAGGTTGGCATCATTAATCCAGGAGAAATGTCACCAACCAATTCAATTGAAATGGCAATTTGGGTTGCTGTTGGCGGACGTGGAACTCTCCTGGGCCCTATCATTGGCGCCTTTGCAGTCAGCGGTGCGAAGAGCTTTTTTACTGCAAACTTTGCAGAATATTGGCTATTTTTCTTGGGATTGATGTTTGTTCTGGTGACATTATTTTTGCCAAATGGATTGTTGGGCATTTATCACCAATTCTTTAATAAGAAGGGTGGTTCTAAATGAGCGCACACTTTTTAGAAAAAGGAATTGATACCTCCCATACTGGAATTTTGTATGTTGAGGATCTCTCGGTTAATTTTGATGGTTTTCAGGCAATTAATAAATTATCACTGACGATTGATTTGGGTGAGTTGCGCTGCGTCATTGGTCCAAATGGCGCTGGTAAAACAACCTTGATGGATGTTATTACTGGTAAAACCCGCTCAAATATCGCTGATATTGATGGCTCTGTTTATCTTGGCTCTACTATTGATCTCATGACTATGAATGAGCCTCAGATTGCCCAAATTGGTGTGGGTCGTAAGTTCCAGAAGCCTACTGTATTTGAGCATCATCCTGTTTGGGAAAATCTTGAGCTTGCCATGGCTGGCGATAAATCTTGGCATCACTCTTTGCTTGCCAAAATAGATTTTGAAGGACGTCGCTTAATGGAGGCTGTGCTTGCATTAACGCAGCTCGAATCTGAGGCCTATCGTGAAGCCGGCCTTCTTTCTCATGGTCAAAAACAACGTCTGGAGATTGGCATGTTGCTCATGCAGCAGCCAAAGTTATTGTTGCTGGATGAGCCTGTTGCAGGCATGACCGATGAAGAGACTATGCGCCTGGCTGAATTGCTCAATTCATTACGTGGCCAGTGCTCCATGATGGTTGTAGAGCATGATATGGAGTTCGTGGCCGCTTTAGCTGGAGAGAAGGGTAAAGTTACTGTACTGGCTGAAGGTTCGGTATTAGCCGAAGGTACTCTAGATGAAGTGAAGCGCGATGAGCGTGTGATCGAATCTTATTTGGGGCGTTAATCATGTTGATCGTTAAGGACCTCAATCAGTATTACGGCGGCAGTCATATCCTGCGTAATGTCAATTTTGAAGTACCCAAAGGCCAGTTGACAAGTCTACTTGGTCGCAATGGTGTGGGCAAGACTACCTTACTGAAAGCCTTAATGGGTGTAGTGAAGGTAAAGACGGGTTCAATTGCTTGGGATGGTAAAGAGCTCGTGAATATGTCGCCATGGTCAAGAGTTGACAATGGCTTTGCTTATGTTCCTCAAGGCCGAGAAATATTTCCTCGGCTAACAGTGGAAGAAAACTTGCTGATTGGCGCCGCAAAATTTTCTAGTCCGAAGAATATTCCTTCCTATATCTACGAATTATTTCCGATTCTCTCGGATATGAAGGCTCGTCGTGGAGGAGATTTATCTGGTGGACAGCAGCAGCAGTTAGCAATTGGTCGCGCCCTGATGTCCCAGCCCGAACTGATTATTTTGGATGAGCCTACGGAAGGCATTCAACCATCGATCATTCAAGATATTGGGCGCTGTTTGCGCAAGTTAGTAGATGAGATGGGCATTACTGTTTTGTTGGTTGAGCAGTATTACGATTTTGCTAAAGAGCTCTCAGATAACTATATTGTGATGCGTCGTGGTGAGGTGGTTGCGCAGGGTAAAGGCGCTGATATGGACATTAACGGTGTCCAGGAGATGATTTCGGTTTAAAGTGGATACTCATATCCACTGAGATGGTTTAACCACATGTTTTTGGCTCCAGATAACGCAGTAAAACAGCTCTTTAGGTCTCTAAGTCCTAGTTGGCTAGCTAAGCTGAGCCTGTCTTATGAGCGCACCGCAATCGGCACGGTCCTTAAGAGAAGTTTGCATGAAGGTCCATTGCGAGTTCAGAAAGCGTTGTACCCGGAAGGGGATGATATCTGCCATACGGTGATCATTCATCCGCCAGCTGGTATTGCCGGTGGCGACACCTTAGATATCAAGGTTTCTATTGGCGCGAACTGTCATTCAGTGTTATCAACACCTAGCGCAACGAAGTGGTACAAATCCTTTAAAAATCCAGGAACTCAAAATATCCAGTTTGAATTAGGAGATGATGCGAAGTTAGATTGGCTGCCTCAAGAAAACCTTTTTTTTAAGGGATCAAACGCCAATGCTATTACCAAGTTAAATCTTTCTTCCAGCGCTTCTTACATCGGTTGGGATGCTCTGATGCTCGGGCGTCATGCATCTGGCGAAGAGTGGTCTAGCGGCCATGTTCATGTATTGAATGAAATTAGGCGTGACGGTAAGCTAATATGGGTTGAGAATGGCCATATTGACGCAGAAGATCTTTACTCGAAGTCTCTTCCCCAATTGGGTCATTGGCCAGTATGCGCCACTTTAGTCGCTATAGGACCAAGATATTCTCAGGATTTACTTGAGCAGTTATCTGCGATGATGCCTTGGAATGATGTGATTAGGGCAGGCATTACTTTGATGCCGCAAGGTGTTTTGGTCATGCGTGCGGTATCAACGGATATTGAGCTGACAAGAAATTTGATGATTGAGATATGGACTATATTAAGACCAATCATTCATGGTGTAACAGCTCAGCCATTGAGGCTTTGGGCTTCTTAAAATAGTTATAGAGGTGAGATATGGAATTAACGCCACGCGAAAAAGATAAATTGCTGATATTCACCGCAGCGCTCCTAGCAGAGCGAAGGAAGGCTAGGGGTCTAAAGCTGAACTATCCAGAGTCGGTTGCTTTAATTAGTGCTGCCATTATGGAGGGGGCTCGCGATGGAAAAACGGTTGCCCAGCTCATGCATGAAGGGCAGACCATTCTTGCTCGTGATGATGTCATGGAGGGTGTCCCAGAGATGATTCCAGATATTCAAGTTGAAGCAACTTTCCCCGACGGTACTAAGCTGGTTACTGTCCATAACCCAATTGTTTAGGAGGCTATTGAGATGAGAGTTCTTAATAAAAATAGATTGATGGCTGTAACTGGCTTTCTAAGTGCGTTATTTTCAAATCTGGTTTTTGCTCATCCAGGGCATGATCTTTCTGTAAGCTTTATGTCTGGCTTATTGCATCCATTTAGCGGTCTAGACCATTTCCTTGTGATTGTGCTGGTTGGATTTTGGAGTGCATTTGTATTGAAGAAAATCTGGCTTGGACCAAGCGTATTTATGTTTGGTATGTGCTTGGGCGTCTTAGCTGGATTAGTCGGAATACCTATGAATTTCTTTGAATTTGGTATTGCTACATCAGTAATTGTGATTGGTTTGTTGTTGATGATAAGAAATCAATATTCGCCAAAAGCAATTTTGCTCTTGATTGGTGCCTTTGGCATATTCCATGGTTTTGCTCATGCCCAATTACTCGCAGATTCATCGCTTGCTATTTCATTGGTAATCCAGGACGTCGCTGGGTTGGTCCTTGCAACTGCTGCATTACATTTGTTGGGAGTCCTATTAGTAAAACTTCTTAAAGAGAAAACAACTGTTATCGCGAAGATGACTGGTTTTGCTAGCGTGATCTACGGTTGGGTGTTGATAAGCCAGCTTTCATTTGCATTGCTGGGCGGAGCATCAGTATGAGTTCATCGGTGGGTTCAAGCAATGAGCGATTTATTCCTGGGCAGATGTTTGTTGAACCTGGGGATATTGAGCTCAACGTTGGCAGAAAAACACTTTTACTTGAGGTTTCAAATAGTGGCGATCGACCAGTGCAAATCGGTTCGCACTTTCACTTTTATGAAGTGAATGACGCCTTATTATTTGAGCGTGAAAAAACAAAAGGGTTGCGCCTTAATATTGTTGCTGGTACAGCGGTTCGTTTTGAGCCTGGCCAAAAACGCACTATTGAATTGGTCGAAATTGCAGGCGATCAGAAAGTGTATGGCTTTGCAGGTCGTGTGATGGGGGGTGTGTAATGGCTAAGGTAAGTCGTCAAGCCTATGCTGAGATGTTTGGCCCAACTGTTGGCGATCGCTTAAGGCTTGCTGATACTGGCCTCATGATTGAGGTTGAAAAAGACTTCACCATTTACGGGGAAGAGGTCAAGTTTGGTGGTGGCAAGGTGATTCGTGATGGCATGGGTCAAAGTCAGAGACAGTCAAAAGATTGTGCTGATACCGTGATCACCAATGCCGTCATCATTGATCACTGGGGAATTGTTAAGGCCGATATCTCTATTAAAGGTGGTCGGATTTCAGATATTGGCAAAGCGGGTAATCCTGATATTCAGCCAGGCATTACATCCGTCATTGGCCCTGGCACAGAAATTATTGCGGGCGAAGGCATGATTGTGACTGCAGGTGGTATCGAT
Organism: Polynucleobacter sp. QLW-P1DATA-2; assembly: GCF_001870365.1. NCBI lineage: Bacteria > Pseudomonadati > Pseudomonadota > Betaproteobacteria > Burkholderiales > Burkholderiaceae > Polynucleobacter > Polynucleobacter sp. QLW-P1DATA-2. The sequence continues at coordinate 1,038,831 of NZ_LZMQ01000003.1, forward strand.
ACCCATATCCACTTTATTTGTCCTCAGCAGATTGAAGAGGCTTTAATGTCCGGAGTGACCACCATGATTGGTGGTGGAACTGGGCCTGCGACCGGTACTTTTGCAACGACTTGCACTCCTGGCCCATGGCATATCCAAAGAATGTTGCAATCCATCGATGCTTATCCAATGAATATTGGATTATTGGGCAAAGGAAATGCCAGCTTGCCAGCCGGCTTGCGTGAGCAGGTTGACGCTGGCGCAATTGGCTTAAAACTTCATGAAGACTGGGGCACTACACCTGCGGCAATTGATTGTTGCTTGAGTGTTGCTGATGAAACAGACACCCAAGTCGCCATTCATACCGATACCTTGAATGAATCTGGCTTTGTGGAAACTACATTGGCTGCATTTAAAGGGCGCACTATTCATACCTACCATACAGAAGGTGCTGGCGGTGGGCATGCCCCCGATATTATTCGTGCCTGCGGTGAGTCTAATGTATTGCCATCATCGACCAATCCCACCAGACCATTTACAGTCAATACTTTAGATGAGCATTTAGATATGTTGATGGTGTGCCACCATCTAGATGCCTCTATCGCTGAAGATATTGCGTTTGCGGAGTCTCGTATTCGTCGTGAGACGATTGCCGCAGAGGATATCTTGCATGATCTTGGTGCCTTTTCAATGCTCTCTTCTGACTCTCAAGCCATGGGTCGTGTTGGCGAGGTCATTATTCGTACTTGGCAAACCGCTGACAAAATGAAGGCGCAACGCGGATTATTGCCCGGCGATACTAATCGCCATGATAATTTCCGTGTAAAGCGTTATATCTCTAAATACACTATTAATCCTGCGATTACCCATGGTATCTCGCATGTTGTGGGCTCTATAGAAGTGGGCAAGTATGCGGATTTGGTGTTTTGGAAGCCTGCATTTTTCGGGGTCAAACCCTCTTTGATACTGAAGGGCGGATCGATTGCCGCTGCAGCAATGGGTGATCCCAACGCTTCTATTCCGACACCGCAGCCTGTTCATTACCGCAATATGTTTGCAGGTATTGGACAAGGTATTCGTCACAGCTCATTAACCTTTATTTCACAATCGGCAATGAATGCCAATATTCGTGATGCCTTTGGCTTGGAAAAGCAGGTAGAAGCAGTCAAGAACTGTCGATCCATTACCAAGGCAGACATGGTTCATAACGATTGGCAGCCAAAAATTACCGTGGATCCAGAAACCTATCAAGTGATCGCAAATGGTGAATTATTAACTTGTGAGCCGGCAAAAGTATTGCCAATGGCGCAGCGTTATTTCTTATTCTAGGAAAAAGAATGCCAGAACCAATCCGTGTTGAGAAAGTGATTTCCAAAGGGCAGGGTTTAGCTAAGGCGATTTTAGCTAGAGCTCTAGAATTAAAGCTGCCATTTGAGATGCGCAATAAAAGCCGTTTTTCAGAAAAGCTATCGGATGGTCGTGAGGCGCACTTTTTTCTGCCTAGGGGTAACGTATTGACTACAGGCGATATTTTGATTGGCGATGATGGCTCTATGATCCGAATCGCTGCAGCCGATCAAGAAGTGGTCACCATTGAGTCTAAGGATGCGCATCAGTTAATGCGAGCAGCTTACCACTTGGGTAATCGGCATATTCCCGTGCAGGTGGGCCAAGGATTTTTAAGGATTGAGCCTGACTCGGTGCTTGAAGGAATGATTCATCAATTGGGTTTAGAGGCTAAGCATGAATCTGCTCCCTTTGAGCCTGAAATGGGTGCCTATGGCGGCGGACACCGTCACAGTCATGCTGAAACTTTTGATTCTGACTATGCCTTAGCTCAAAAAGTCTATGCAGAGCATGATAAGCCACATGTTCATGGGTCTGGCTGCTCACACCACCATGGCGATCACGACCATTCTCATGAGCATTGATCTAAATGAAATCACTGCATTAATGCAGTTAGCTTCACCAGCATTACCAATTGGTGGGTATAGCTATTCTCAAGGTTTAGAAGCTGCCATTGATTCTGGCTTGGTAAAAGATGCCTCAACTGCAGAGGCATGGATCAAGGATGTTTTTTTAGGCGTTTTTGCGAGATCTGAGGCGCCGCTTTGGCTTCTCTGTTATGAAGCGTGGGCTAGCAAGGATATTGACGAAGTAAATAATCTCAATGAGTATTTCTTGGTAACTCGCGAAACCTCCGAGTTGAGATCTGAAACAGAGCAAATGGGTTGGTCTTTGTTGCAAATTGCTCAATCCCTCAGTTGGGGTGGGGATAATCTTAGTAACTTAGCTGCAATTAATCCTTTGTCCCTTTTGGCGGCCCATAGCTATGCATGTTTTCATTTGAATGTTCAGACGAAGAATGGTCTTGCCGCATATGCATTTTCTTGGAGCGAAAATCAAGTGGCAGCTTCACTCAAGGCAATACCTTTAGGTCAAGTTGCAGGACAGCAGGCATTAACAAAGATCCGCTTACTTGTGCCTGAGATGGTTCAAGAGGCTGAAAAAAGAGCTAAATCAGGTTTATCAATGATTGATAATTTTTCGCCGATGTTGGCTATCTTGTCATCAAGACACGAGACTCAGTATTCCCGATTATTCCGTTCGTAAATTAAGTAAAAATATGAGAACAAAAAAGAATCCCCCGTTACGAGTTGGCATTGGCGGTCCAGTAGGATCAGGAAAGACAACTTTGCTTGAAATGCTTTGCAAGGCAATGCGTGATCAGTACGATTTGGTAGTGATTACGAATGATATCTATACAAAAGAAGACCAGCGTTTACTTACGGTGGCAGGAGCGCTAGATCCAGAAAGAATTATGGGTGTTGAGACGGGCGGCTGTCCACATACTGCTATTAGAGAGGATGCTTCTATCAATCTTGAGGCAGTTGATCGTATGCAAAAGCAGTTTCCAGATGCCGATATTATTTTTATTGAATCAGGCGGCGATAACTTAGCAGCAACCTTTAGCCCAGAACTTTCTGATTTAACAATTTACGTTATAGATGTTGCTGGGGGAGAAAAAATTCCTCGTAAAGGTGGCCCAGGTATTACAAGATCTGATTTATTGGTCATTAATAAGACTGATCTTGCTCCTTATGTTGGAGCATCCTTACCCATTATGGAATCGGATGCCAAAAAAATGCGCGGAGATAGACCTTTCATCATGGGTAGCGTTAAATCTGGAAATGGCTTGAAGGAGATTATTTCTTTTATCGAAGAAAAAGGACTTTTGAAGTGATAGATTTGCACTATTTCTAGCTACCTAGATAAATCCCCACCAGCGGAGCGTCTGTTGAAAGTGTTTGCGAATCAGCTTAGTGGATTTATCTGCATTTCCAGAAATGAGTGCATCAATAATTTCAAGGTGCTCAGTCATCGCTGGAATGATTCGATCAGGTAGGGGCGGTCTTGATCTTTGTATGATCCACAGGCAATCCTTGTTATGTTCGTAAGATTGTTGCGCTACCCCATTATTAATAGAGCTTCCTAAAAGCGAGTGCATTTCCCAGTCCACTTCCATTGCCTCATTTTGGAGTTTTGCATTAATTCCCTTTTGTGCAGATTTGAGTATTTGCAGATGTTTTTTCTTGAGGTTGATGAGATGCGTGATAGTGACCCTTGAATTTTCAATTAAATCTCGTGCTCCCTCTTGGTCAAAAATACTGCGTAAATGAAAACATTCCTTGATTAAGGTTGGGGAAGCTTGCATTACTACCAAACCCTTTTTGGGTAGCACTGTCAGGAAACCTAAAGATTCGGCATGTTTTACTGCCTCTCTGACGGGCGCCAAGGGAAGCTTGATGATGGTTACTAGATCCGAGATGGAAATAAATTGCCCCGCCTTTAAATTGCCATTTATTAGCAGGGATTTAAGAATTAAAAAGGCTTTATCTGCCATCAATGGAGGCTGCAATTGGCCACCTTTAGACGATTCAGTTATGGCGATATTTTTCCGCATAACTCATTATATTTGTGATTAAATGCTATCTAACATGTTAGATAGCATTTAAGTTGCACAAATTTGGGGAAATTTGCCCCATTCGAAGGCAAAAGTGCGTTCTTTCTAAGTCTAATGCAGGCAGGATTAACCTGTAGGTCACGCAAATTAAAGCAACACTTGATAGGAATAGATATGAATATTAGAAAATTGATGCGTTATGGAGTGGCTAGTTTTGCTTTGTTATCAACGCTAATCTCATTTAATGTCTGGGCAGATGCATTGGCGAATGCTAAAAAAGCGGGCGTTATCCGTATTGCAGTGCCACAAGATTTTCCGCCATTTGGAACTGTAGGCCCCGATTTAAAGCCTCGTGGATATGATATTGATACGGCCAATCTTATAGGGAAAGATTTGGGTTTGCGGGTCGAGCTTATCCCAGTAACAAGCACGAATCGTATTCCTTACCTAACTACTGGCAAAGCCGATTTAGTCATTTCGAGTTTGGGGAAGAATCCTGATCGAGAAAAGGTGATTGACTTTTCGGTGGCCTATGCACCCTTCTATAACGGTATCTTTGGGCCCACAGACATGACTGTAAAAGGTGCAGCCGATCTGGCTGGAAAAACAATCGGTGTCACGAGGGGTTCTATTGAGGATCTGGAGTTAACTAAGATTGCACCAGCAACGGCAACAATTAAGCGCTTTGAAGATAATAATTCGACGAGCTCAGCGTATTTGACGGGGCAAGTCCAACTTATTGCTACTGGCAATGTAGTGGCAGCTGCAATTAATGAGCGAACTAAGTTGCGTCGCTTGGATACAAAGTTTCTCATTAAAGATTCACCTTGCTACATTGGTGTCAATAAGGGCGAGCCAGAATTATTGGCGAAAGTAAATGAAATTATTACCAAGTCAAAGAAAGATGGATCTTTAGATCAGGTTTCTAAAACATGGTTGCAGGCTCCCTTGCCAAAAGGTTTGTAATTAATGGCTTATCAGTTTAATTTTTCTGCAATATCTGAATACAGTGATGTATTGGTGTCAGGCATTGCAGAAACTTTATTGCTGACATTCATTGGGTCAGTATTTGGTTTGGTTTTGGGTGTTGTTGGTGGGGTATCACGTGCATGGTCAATTCGCCCTTTAAAGTCAATCTTTACTGTTTATGTAGAAATAATTCGAAATACTCCTTTTCTGGTTCAACTTTTCTTTATTTTTTTTGGGTTGCCTGCTTTGGGTGTGCAGTTAAGCGACTGGCAGGCTTCAATTCTTGCGATGGTCGTCAATCTTGGCGCATATTTGACTGAGATTATTCGAGCTGGGATAGAGGCAACTCCCAGGGGTCAAATAGAAGCCGCAGAATCTTTGGCGATGACTAAGTTTCAGATTTTTTGGCATGTAGTTTTGCCGCCTTCTTTGCTTAAAGTATGGCCATCAATATGCAGCCAAATCATCATTGTGATGCTTGGTTCTTCAGTATGCTCCCAGATAGGCACGGAAGAGTTGACTTATGCCGCCAACTTTATTCAATCAAGAAATTTCCGGGCATTTGAAACTTATTTTATTGTGGCTGGAATCTATTTTATTTTGGCATTATTCATGCGCAGAATAATGATTTACCTAGGCGGTCGATTTCTCGGTGGGCAGAAAAGATGAATGATATTTCTTTGTCCGATATTGTGATGAATCTTGCCTTGGGGCTGGTTTGGACCTTTGGCTTATCAATGATAGCGTTCATCTTTGGTGGTTTGGTTGGGCTTGCGCTGTTGTTTTCTAGAATTTCAAAAAATAAACTCAGCAGAAGTTTGACAAAAATCTATATTGAGATTTTCCAAGGTACGCCGCTGTTACTTCAGTTATTCATTATTTTCTTTGGCGTTAGCTTAGCTGGACTTGAAATACCAGCATGGCTTGCTGCAGGTCTAGGGTTGACATTATTCACCAGTGCATTTTTAGCTGAAATTTGGCGCGGATGCGTTGAGTCGATTCCGAATGGGCAGTGGGAGGCATCTGCGAGCCTTGCTATGAATCATTTTGAGCAGATGAGATATATTATTTTGCCCCAAGCTTTTCGCATTTCTATACCACCAACCGTTGGATTCTCTGTGCAGGTTGTGAAGGCTACCGCAGTTACTTCAATTATTGGTTTTGTGGAATTAACCAAAACTGGAACAATGTTAGCTAACGCAACATTTCAACCATTTCTTGTTTTCGCATTTGTAGCCCTTGGCTATTTTTTATTGTGCTATCCATTGTCATTTTTGTCCAAAAGATTGGAAAGGAATCTGCATGCCGCTCGTGCAAGTTAAGGGTTTACATAAATCCTTTGGTTCAAATCATGTTTTAAAAGGTATTGATTTGGATATTGGCGAGGGGCAGGTGGTTGCTCTTATCGGCCGAAGTGGTTCTGGGAAAAGCACGCTCTTGCGGACAATAAATGGACTGGAATCTTTTGACTCAGGTTCTATAGATGTAGATGGCGAAAGGATTGATTCTCTAAATACAGATTTACGTGCTTTGCGACAAAAAGTAGGAATGGTATTTCAACAATTCAATTTATTTCCGCATAAAACTGCTGGCGAGAATGTAATGCTGGCAACCCAGGTTGTAAAAAAACTTTCGGATGCTCAGGCTAAGGAATTGGCTGCTGAGATGTTAGCTAAGGTTGGCTTATCCGATAAATTTAACTCCTTTCCGGATCAGCTTTCTGGAGGTCAACAACAGAGAGTCGCCATAGCTCGTGCTTTGGCAATGAAGCCAAGAGTTTTATTGTGCGATGAGATTACTTCAGCCTTAGATCCTGAGCTGGTGAATGAGGTGCTCGCTGTAGTGCGTGGGTTGGCATCAGAAGGTATGACTCTTGTCATGGTGACCCATGAAATGCGATTTGCCCGTGAAGTTGGTGATTCATTAATTTTTATGCATCAAGGCTTGATCCATGAGTCTGGGGAGCCAAAAGAGCTATTTTCAAATCCAAAAACACCCGAGCTCTCTGCTTTTATTAATTCTATTAATTAAATATGTCCGAATATTCTATTTTGCGCTCTAAACCATTTGTAATTCCAGATTGGGCAAAACAATCAATTAACTTAGCAGATCCTCGCCTAGGGGCCAAAGCAACTGATTGTTCTGATGATTTTTTTGCCGCTAAAGAGAGGATGCTTAATCCTGATCCAGCGATATTTATTATTGGCAAGTACGATGATCATGGGAAATGGATGGATGGTTGGGAGTCTCGGAGAAGACGTATCCCAGGAAATGATTGGTGCATTATTCAGTTGGCCGCACCAGGAAAGATTCAGGGCGTTCACATTGACACCAGTTTTTTTACAGGAAATTTCCCAACATCGGCCTCTCTTGATGGTTGTGTGGTTGGCATGGACCCTAAAAGTCCAGATAGCTGGATTAACCTCTTCGAAAAACAGAATCTTAATTCAGATAGCCATCATTTTTTCCGGATTCCGGAAGACAAGAGTCAATTAGGAATTTCGTATTTGCGGTTAAATATTTTTCCAGATGGCGGCATCGCTAGGTTTCGAGTATTTGGCAAACCTATTGGAAAAAATATATGCGATGAAAATGGATATTTAGAATTAACCTCCGCATTAAATGGTGCCTATGGAGTTGCTTGGAATGATGCACATTTTGGTGTAGTCTCTAATATGCTCTTGCCTGGAAGGGGCATTAATATGGGCGAAGGGTGGGAGACAAGAAGACGTCGTGAGCCAGGAAATGATTGGTGTGTAATTGCCCTTGCTCAAACCTCAAAACCTCTACGTTGCGAGTTAGATACGGCTCATTTCAAAGGTAACTATCCAGATAGGTTTTCCTTGCAAGGCGCTAATCTCAAGGGCGATATCGATCAGTCAGTTGATCAATCTGAAAAATGGGATTTTTTACTTCCAGAGCAAAAGTTAAATATGGATCAGCAACATTTTTATCAAGATGAATTATTGGATATTGGTCCAATTACTCATGTCAGATTAAATCTTTATCCTGATGGTGGTGTTTCCCGTATACGGTTATGGGGTGAGGTTGAGAAAAATGATTGAATCTCAGATTAAAGCTAGGTCAATTACTCGTGATGACTTCTCCCCATTTGGAGAATTGTTAATGTGCGAAGGTGCTGTTACATACGCATGTAATCAAGGTAGGGCAACCCGTTATCATGATCTACTGAAAAATATTGATGTTTCAGAAGGGGTGGGTAGGGTTGGATTGAGTATTTATAAGAGCACCCCTTCTTCTATTCCATTTAAAATTGAAGCAATGGAGAGACATCCATTGGGAACCCAGGCCTTTATTCCAATGACTATGGATCCCGAATCTAGGTATTTGGTTGCCGTTGCGCCCGCAGGTGAGTTTGATAAAAATAAAATTCTTGCGTTTATTGTTAATGGGCAAATAGGGGTTAATTACAAAAAAGGGGTATGGCATTTGCCAATTGTTGCCCTAGATACGGATATGGATTTCTTAGCGGTTGATCGTATCGGAGTCGGAATTAATTGCGATGAAACTTGCTTTTTCCCTGGCGAATTAATCATTAAATGATATGGACCGTTGCTTTAAGTAACGGTCACCCACTTTAAAAAACCTCAAGGAGTAACGAGCTATTTTGGTCGCTGCTCATAGAAGTGTGTGTAATTTCAAAGACACAGGTTGATAGATTAAATTCCTAAATCAATAAGATCTAGTCGCACGAATGCTCGCACACGGATAAACAAAGTGGTCGGCCAAATCCTAAATCGAAGTTCAGCCACAAGTGTCCAGAAACGCGACACTTGTAAGTCGCTCACGGTCATCTAGCGCCTAACATCCTGACTCATTAAGGCCTAATAGACTTCTGATTGTGTCGAGCAGCCACCAATACATTCCACATCACCAAAAGAAAAAGCCCCTAGATTTCTCTAGAGGCTTTTGTATTACTGGTGGGTCGGGCGAGATTCGAACTCGCGACCAACGGATTAAAAGACTTTAAATTTGCATGTAAAGTGATCTAACGTAGGGAGCCCTTTATTTTATTAGGCTCAGTAATTGCAATTTAATTGGTTTGCAAGATCATTAAAATCTTTGGCGTGGTAATTAGTGAAATCTTCACGATGCAAATCCTTTCTTGTGAAGTTGGGCCCAAACTCTAGCGGCCTTTCGATGAAAGCGGTTTGAAGCCCACAGGCTTTTGCTGCCAGCAGATCATCCTTGTGAGCTGCTACAAGCATGACTTGTTCAGGGCGAACGTCAAAAGTCTCTGCAACCCCTAGGTATGTTTCAGGATCAGGCTTGTAGTGCCGAAACACTTCTGCCGAAAGGATTAAATCCCAGGCAAGTCCGGCATTCTTGGCCATGTCCGCAAGAAGGCCGAGATTGCCATTAGATAGGGTAACGATAGTAAATTTGCTTTTTAATCTTGCTAAGCCTTCAAGCGTATCTGGCCAGGGATTCAGACGATGCCAAACAAGATTCAATTCGTATATTTGCGATTCTGATAGGGACGTAATATTGAAATCTCTCAAGATCTCATCAAGAATCATTCGATGTAAATCATCAATCTTTGTCCATGGTAGGCTTCCAGAACGAACCTTTGCCATTGCGGGTTTATAGCCATCTCGCCATGCTGTGGCGAATTCATTCCCATCAACTTGCAGGCCAAGTCTTTTCACTTCAGCTGCTATAGATCCATGCCAATCAACTACTGTGCCAAAGACGTCAAATGCTAGTATTTTGGGGGCGATACTCATTTTATAAAGTTCTTTTGTTAGGGGTCGATATTAAGAGAAAGGGCTAGCTAATTACTGGATATTAGCTCAACCCTAAAGAAAAAGCCCTTAGATTTCTCTAGAGGCTTTTGTATCACTGGTGAGTGGGGCGAGATTGGCTGCGCCGAAACTTCGTTCTCTAACTTACGACCAATAAATAAAAAGGCATCAAGTTGTTATAAAACAGTAACTTTGACATCGGCATAAACCTGCCAAGAGGGCACTGTGATATCTGCGAGTGGTCTAAAAGTGCCGGAAGTGAATTTATAGAATTTCTGGGGGCTCGATAGCTTCTTTATGAGGTATTCGTTTAACTGATGCTTAGTTTGTCAGGTTAAGCGAAGAAGGCTAAGTGGGTAGGCGCTTAATTAGTTAGAGGGCTCTCAAGTAAGTTTTTATTCTGAGAACTATTTTTTGAGTCGGTAACCTGTCTTAAAGATCCAAACAACTACCGCGATGGAAATTATTAAGAAGGCCATCGTCATTCCAATACTTATCCAGAGAGCAACGTCTTGAATTCCATAAAAACTCCAACGAAATCCACTAATTAAATAGACGACAGGATTAAGTAAGGCAACTTTTTGCCAGAAGGCTGGCAAGACCGAGATTGAGTAAAAGCTGCCACCTAAAAACGTGAGGGGGGTGATGATCAGCAGGGGTACCACTTGTAGCTTTTCAAATCCATCAGCCCATATGCCAATAATAAATCCAATCATGCTGAAGGTGATCGAGGTGACCACTAAATAAAACACCATCCAAAGTGGATGATCTATCTGAAGCGGCACAAAAAAAGCGGCAGTCATCAGAATGATGAGCCCTAAAATAATGGATTTGCTTGCAGCAGCACCCACATAACCCAAAACAATCTCTAAAGGGGACATCGGTGCGGAAAGTAATTCATAGATCGTTCCGCTAAATTTTGGAAAATAGATGCCAAAGGACGCATTCGAAATACTTTGGGTTAGGAGAGAGAGCATGATGAGTCCGGGCACTATAAATGCGCCATAAGAGATGCCCTCCATTTCGGTTATGCGCGAACCAATTGCTGAGCCAAAAACAATAAAGTAAAGCGATGTAGAAAGAACAGGTGCAATAATGCTTTGCATTAGAGTGCGACGAGTTCTTGCCATTTCAAACTTATAAATGGCGCGGATGCCATAGTAATTAAGCTTCATGTGCCATTCCTTTTGCATTGACTAGGCTGACAAAGATTTCCTCTAGCGAGCTTTGTTTTGTATGTAAGTCCTTGAAAACAATGCCTAAGTTAGATATTTGGTGCAATAGCTGAGCAATATCAATGTCTTTATTCTTAGAGTCAAAGTGATAGGTCAGCTCATACCCATCTTCAGAGAGAACAATTCCTGGCGTATCCAATTCTTTTGGTAGGCTTTCAAGAGGATTTTGTAATTGGAGAGTTAGCTCTTTTTTCCCTAATTTATTCATTAAGGCCAATTTATTGTCGACCATGATGAGCTCGCCACTACGAATGATGCCAATACGGTCGGCCATCTCTTCGGCTTCTTCTATATAGTGGGTTGTGAGAATTACGGTAGTGCCATTTTCTTTGAGAATTTTGACTAAATTCCACATATCTTTTCTAAGGCTTACATCAACTCCAGCAGTAGGCTCATCTAGGAAAAGAATTTTGGGCTCATGAGAGAGCGCTTTAGCAATCATGACTCTGCGTTTCATGCCGCCGGATAACATCATAATTTTATTGTTGCGCTTGTCCCACAAAGAGAGATCTTTGAGAATTTTCTCAATGAGCGATGGATCTGGCGGCTTTCCATAAAGACCGCGACTAAAGGTTACCGTATTCCAAACAGTTTCAAACGAATCTGTAGAGAGTTCTTGCGGAACCAAACCAATCAGCTCTCTGGCTTGACGATAATCATCGATGATGTTTTTTCCATCCACCAGAACCTTGCCGCTGGTCGGATTCACAATCCCACAGATGATGCTAATTAGAGTAGTCTTACCGGCGCCATTTTGCCCAAGCAAGGCAAAAATTTCGCCCTTAGATATCTCCAGGTTAATATCTTTGAGGGCCTGAAAACCAGATTGATAAGTCTTGCAAAGATGGGTAATAGATAGAATATTCATATTGGTAGATCATATTGGAAAGTTGCCGAAATTGCAGATTGGTAATGTGAATCTATAATCGATATTGAAAGAATCTGAGACCCCCAACAACTTGGATATCCCATATGGGTAAATTAAGTATTCCAATCAAAATTGACGGATTACCCCAAAAGACTTCCTATTTAAATTAAAGGCAATATATGAATACATTTGATGCAATCCGCGAGCGCAGAGCAATAAAGTACTTTGACCCAAGCCATCAATGTACTCAGCAAGAGATTGATCAGCTGATTGAGTTGGGAATGCAGGCTCCATCTTCTTTTAATATCCAACATTGGCGTTTGGTCAATGTCACCGATAAAGCCCTAAGAGCAAAATTACGCGAGGCGGCAAATGACCAGGCTCAGGTTACTGATGCATCTCTGTTATTTGTTGTGACGGTAGATATCAAAGCATGGGAAAAAGATCCAGCAAGATATTGGGTAAATGCTCCAAAAGAGGCTCAAGATATTTTGGTGCCTTGGATTCACCCTTTCTATTCTGGCAAAGAACAGCTTCAGCGCGATGAGGCCATGCGCTCAGCTGGCATCCTATTGCAAACGATGATGTTGTCAGCCAAAGCAATGGGCTATGACTCTTGTCCAATGGTAGGTTTTGATTTTGACAAGGTTGCCGAGTTAATCCATTTACCTAAAGACTATGCAATTGCTGCAATGTTGGTAATTGGTAAAGCGGTTAAACCTGCCTGGCCAAAACCTGGATTTATTCCTAAATCAGAAATGATGGTTGAAAATCACTTCTAAATAAAGCCACCTGCGGGTGGTTTTTAAATGGATAATTAGTCGATATGGGCAATAAAGCAAAGTATTGGGCAAAGTAGGTGGGTCGGGACTGTCGCAAAATTAACTCATAATCCAACTCCTTCTTCATATGAAACGCAATCAGAATAAGGCTCACCTAAGGGCAAGATTCCCCATGTTGAAATTGGGTCAATTTGTTTCAAATGATGAGTTTTTTGTTTCCAAAATTGCGCAAAAAGAAGACTGGGTACTTCCAATGCGTATTTTGGCTATCTCAACAGTAGTTTTTTTGACTCTTGCTCCATTTGCAACTCTTCAGCTCAGAGAGATCCCAGCATTTATTGCCTCATATGAGGCAGCCTTAGTTATTGTTAGTCTAATTACAGCAGTTTTTCTTTATGCGCAGTTCTATATCCTAGGGATGCGCGCTTTGTTTGCTCTTGTAGTGGCATATCTCTTTTCAGCATTTATTGCTATTGTTCAAGGTGAGCTCGAACTGCATAGCATCGGTCCTTGTCTACAGTCGCTCAAAGAGCGGGGTAGTTGCTCCCACTCCCCGGGTGGAGGTATTAGATCTTCCTAATACAGTTTTTTCTGAGAAATCAGCATTTTGCTGTCGTGCAGCAATCTTAAAAAAGTGTTAATCTGTCTAGGTATTAACCCTAATACATTTAGATAAGGAGCCTTAAATGACACAATTATTGAGCCTCTTTAATCAGGTTTTCGGTGTTGCTAGCACTAGCCATGATTTAGAGCGTTTTATCGTTGCCAACAACCCTGCTTGCGAGAAGGATCTGGAGGAGTTAACTCAGGACTACCTCTATCACTGCACAGGTTTAAGGGGGCTATAAATCATGAAACATATTCTTAGTTTGATGGAAGAGTTGGCGCAAGCCTGGAAAGTAGCTCGGGAATGGAAGGCCAAAAATGCTGGCGTTATTACTCTCTGGGACTGAGGCTAGTCTCACAACGGAGTTCCTTACTCGCGGTCGGTATTGGGAATATGCTACTTGGCTGAAGTCTCAAGATGCTGAGACACTCCACACTTATTTCGGCCATGCCGTTTCTGAGGATGCCATTGATGAATTGGTCAATAAATTTAGCGCTAATAACAAAAGTAATCATATTTTGGTTGCTAAGGTAAATGGGAAATGGGTAGGAACTATTCATATTGCTGCGCATGGTAGAGAGGTAGAGTTCGGCCTCATGGTTGCGAAGCAATATCGAAAGCTGGGCGTTGCTAGTGTGATGATGGAAGAGGCCATTATTTGGTCGCGAAATCGTTCTTATACTGATTTGTATATGCACTGTATAACTTGGAATCAACCAATAAAGAATCTGTGCCTCAAACATGGTCTCAAGGCGCGCAATATGCTGGGTAACTCCGAAGCAAAGCTAGAACTTAAATCTCCTACGATTATTACTTTTTTTAAAGAGAGAATAATTAATGCTCAAAGAAACTGGTATGGCGCCATAGACGCTGGAAGAGGTTGAATACAGCCGGATTGTAATTTTTTAATCCAGAATCAATATGCAACGCCCTCAAGCCCTGGAGCGGGTGTTGAGATGGCAACGCCTCAGAGCTTAAGGGATCAGTTGCCCCTGACCAAAAGAGCGCCACTATTGCTGATCAAGTTGTAGGTCTTGGCGAACCTAGCTCTGCTTCGTCACAGCTTAATAGTCAGGGCGCCCAAATGACTGCAAAGTGTGTACTTGGTATTGCTCAGAACGTCATTATTTCTCCTTTGTTTGGGTATGCGCTATACCCAAAACAGTATGGGGGGGTATACCAAAGGGGCTTCAGCGATTATTTCTATCCCGCGAACTGATGCGGCTTTAAATACCAATGCCACTACTCTATTGGTTAGTGTGGGGAGTAGTTATAAAGTTGCTTCGCAAGTAATCACGTTTGCTAGTGCTGGCGTGCAGACTAATACCAATAACACCGATAATGTGTACTCTACAACTGGCATTAATGGTCTAGCCCTGTCTACTGTTGGCATTCCCTCTAGGGTGGAATTTTTTATCTTTATGTTGTCGGCTTTTTTACCCCCGAGGCCAGTAAGAGTGCTAAATTTTGTTTTGGACTTTGTTAGTTCATAATCAGAAAAAAGAAATGATTAACTTTCATTTGTTACTGTGATTACTGCATTTTAGGATTTTTTATGCCCAGCTTTATCTATCGATTTTCTAATTTGACAATAATGCTATTTTTTATTGTTTTAATTACTGCGGCAATGGATGGATTTCCCGTCCTGCTTCAATTGCTTCCCTTTTTGTCCCCTAGTGAGGAAAGTACAAAATCAGGCCTATCTTTATTTGGTCCCATTGCCTCAAGCCTTGGTTTATTGATTGGTTTTTTATTAAACCAGGCGCAAACAAATGTGCGTGAGGTTGAGGGAATTGTATCCACAGAAGCGGCAAGAATAAATAATTTAGATCGACTATTGCTCAGGTTTGGAAGTGAAAGGGCTCTAGAAATCCGCATTCAGTTAAAAGCATATATTGAGTCAATCATTTCTATTGAGTGGCCAAAGCTTGCTGAGGAAAGTGGTAGCAAAGAAACCCATATGTTGTGGCGCAATATATCCCAAAATATTTTTAAATTGGATCCAACAAACCCAAAACAGGTAGCCCTTTACTCAGATATTATTAAAAAGTCTGAAGAAGTAGCGGAAAGTAGAGAAACTCGAATTGATAGATCAGACAAGCGTTTGCCCACATTATTTTGGGTGGTGATTTTTGTATGTCTCGGTGCTCTTATTTGCCTTAATGCACTATTTCTTCGCACTGGTCATTACATTTTTGGCCTTACCATTCTTTCTATTGCGTATGGTGGATTGATTTCATTGCTTGTAATTACCGATCAACCGTTCAAAGGGCAGAATGCGATCGCTCCATCTGCTTTAGTTAAGATTCTCGCTTCAATTAAGACTAGGATGGAATAGCGGCATTCCTGCTGATTATGGCGCCAGAGCGACGAGAGTGGAGAAACCACTTTCGAGCGCTCTTTATTCGCTACTGACTGCTTGAGTAGTGGGTTTTCGGTTGGTAAGGGTATCCCTTGAGATTGGTGTCCCACAATCCTTATATACCAAACGTCTGCAGCTATCCATCAGCTTATCCTGCATTTTTATTCCACTAAAAGAAAAGCCCCTAGACTTCTTGGGAGACTTTCGTATTACTTGGTGGGTCTGGCAAGATTTGCACTCGATACCAACGGAGTAAAAGACTGAAAATGGGCACTCAAAGGCAACGCATATATTTATTAAACAATTCCCTAGATTGAGAGTTCATTGAAATTGAATTAGAGGGGGGTGATTGGCAATGAGTCAATTTTGGATTATGAAAATCACCAACGCACTAGCCAATTTAATATTGTGTGTAATATGATTGGATTGGAGATAAGACATACTAAATAAAACTTACAAAAAAATGAAAAATTCCCTTACTAAAAATTGGCTAATAACTTTTGTATTGGCTTTTATTTTTTCTTCCACAAGTTACGCAGATAACGCTGCGTCTTGGCCAACTAGGCCAATTACTATCGTAGTTCCATTTGCTGCTGGAGGAACAACAGATATATTGGCTAGGGATATCAGCCAAAAACTGGGTGAATCATTAAAGCAACCCATTGTTATTGATAATAAGCCGGGGGCAGGCGGTACGTTGGCAGCAGGGTTGGTTTCTAAGGCTAGCCCAGATGGTTACACCTTGTTTATGGCTACTATTGCCCACGCTATAGCCCCCAGTTTGTATAAATCAATGAGCTATGAATTTACTAGGGATTTTGATCCCATTGGATTGGTAGCATTTACTCCGAACGTCCTAATTGTGACACCCAGCTTGCCGGTCAATACCACATCGGAATTGATTGCTTATATTAAGGCTCATCCTGGCGCTGTAAATTATGGTTCAGCAGGAGGGGGCAGCACCGAACATCTTGCTGGAGCCTTATTTGGAATGATGACTGGTACTAGCGCAGATATTACTCACGTGCCATACAAAGGTGGCGCACCAATGATGGCTGATTTAATGGCTGGCCAAATACAAATGGCTATTGAAACAAGCCCTTCCGCACATCCCCAAGTCGTTTCTGGAAAAGTGAAGGCATTAGCCGTTACCACAATGAAGCCCTCCCCGGCTTATCCAGGAGTTCCAACGCTCAATGCTTCAGGGGTTAAAGGATATGATTTCATTACATGGTTTGCGTTGATGGCTCCCCATGGAACGCCCCCTGAAATAGAGGCTAGATTAGCGTCAGAGTTGGCTAAAGTTCTAAAAGACCCTGCCGTGATCAAGAATTTTACTGAGCAAGGAGTTTCTCCTGGAAATATGGGACCAGGTCAATTAAAGGCTTTTATACAATCTGAAACTATGAAGTGGGGTAGGGTTGCTAAAGAGTCTGGCGCCAAAATTGAGTAATTGGGTGCCCATAACATTTGAACGAATGATCCGTAAGTTCTTTATGCAAAGAGCAATTTAAGAAAGATTTTTATCATGACCAAATTTGCATTTCCCAATCTCATCATTGCTTTGGTTGGTGGCTTCTTGTTAGCGGCTAGCGCCTTTCCTGCTGATATACAAGTTGTTAGCTCAGGAGGCTTTGCAGCAGCCTATAAACAATTGGCCCCCGAATTTGAAAAGCAAACAGGTAACAAATTAATTTCAGGGTGGGGTCCATCTATGGGCACTACAAAAAATGCCATACCCGTTCGCTTGGATCGCGGTGAGGAGATTGACGTTGTGATTATGGTCGGCAGATCATTGGATGATTTGATGGCCCAGGGAAAACTTCTTCCCGGTAGTAAGGTGGTTTTAGCAAACTCACCAATTGCTTGCGCCGTAAAGCAGGGGGCCCCAAGGCCAGATATCAGTACGGTTGCTAAATTTAAAGCGGTATTGCTCAAAGCAAAAACAATGGCTTATTCCGACAGTGCTAGCGGCGAATACATCAAAAATGAATTGATGGATAAGCTGGGCATTAAAGATCAAATGGCTGGCAAGGCTAGACAAATCCCTGCAACACCAGTTGGTGAAATTGTTGCAAGCGGAGAGGCTGAAATTGGGTGTCAACAGCGTAGCGAGCTTAAAGCTGTTAAAGGTATCGATATTATTGGCTTGATTCCTCAGGAGGTTCAATTGATTACTCCGTTTTCTGGTGCTGTAGTTGCAAGCTCCAAAGTACCGAATGAGTCTAAAGCATTATTAGACTTTCTAAGTTCTCCTAAAAATGCACATATTGTTGAAGAGACGGGTTTGGAGCCGGCAGCCAACATAGGGCATTAACACTTTTAAACCCATTTGCCAGGGAATGCAATTTGAATGCTGAAGCCGCGACCGCACCAACGGATTTAAGTGCAACCTATCCAAGGTTGTTTAATTAAATACCCCCAAAGCTCCTAAGCATCCTCCAATTAAAAGAAGTAACAGCATGGGAATTTTAGTTTTTAGAACTAGGGTAACCGTTGCCCCAACTAACAGCCAAAGACCCCATTGATCCCGACCACCTCCATTTGCGCTTGCTAACACAACTCCGGAGGCAATCAAAAGGGCGATCACTATCGGACTCATTCCCGCCTTGAAGGAACGGACAAGTTTGCTTGCTTTATTTTTTTCTACCCAACTGGAGGTAAAGTAAAAAATAATGCTGCTTGGAATGACGTAGGCAAGCAAACAAGCTACGCCACCAATTAGTGCAACAAAATAGCCCCCAGATTGCAAGCCTATGTTCCATCCAAGCAAAGTCAGAAAGAGAATATTTGGCCCTGGGAAGGCCTGGGCAAGGACAATGGAGTTAGTAAACTGCGTATTCTCAATCCATTGATGATCATTAACGAGGTAGCGATGAATGTCAGGAATCAATCCCATCGGACCTCCAAATGAGAAAAGAGAGAGCATCGAAAGGTGAGTAAGTAAATTCAACCAATCCGGTGGATAAATCATTTTGCATGCCCTATCTTCTGATCTAGTTTGAAGTAACTCATCGCGCAAGCAATAGGCCCAAGACCTAGTAGGACGGAAGATAGTGGGAAACGCAGAACGGCAATCATTCCAAAGCAGGCGATGCTGAAAAAAGCGCAAGGGATCAACCCCAATGGATTTGCCTTAAGGGGGCTAATGAGTTTGGCGCCAGTGGCAATCAGAAGTCCTGCTGAAACTGCACCCATGCCACGCAAGGCTCCTATAAGATGGGGGTCTTGCCCAAAATAAGTAAATGCGCTTACTGAGCATAGAATCAGAATCATTGGGAATAACATGATGCCCGTTACTCCTGCTGCTGCCCCGGCAATGCCAAAATGACGTGAGCCAATCATGATGCTCAGATTCATGACGGCTGCGCCTGGCATTGTTTGAGCTACAGACCACTCTTCTAAGAATTCTTTCTTAGATAACCATTTCTTCTTTTCAACAATCATTTCTTCTGCAAATGCCATGATGCCTCCAAAAGCTTTTAGAGACAGGCCGCTAAAAGATAGAAATAGCTCCCTAGGAGATTGGGGTTGGTTTAGTTGTATATTTTCCATAGCATGATTTTCCGGTAAATCACAGAATGCTGCATAAAATGCAATGGAAATCCTTGGTATCAATCGGCTCAGCATAAGTGTCCGGAACACGACACCTGAAAGTCGCTCACGGTCCCCCAGCGCCTGATATCCGCACCTCAATTACGGTCCAATAGACTTCCTATTGTTCCCAACAGCAACCACATTTCACCGGCCCCAAAAGAAAAAGCCCCTAGATTTCTCTAGAGGCTTTTGTATAACTGGTGGGTCGGGCGAGATTCGAACTCGCGACCAACGGATTAAAAGTCCGCTGCTCTACCGACTGAGCTACCGACCCAGTAAGCCCTAAATTATAGCAAGAAGTTTGTAGTCCACCCTGGGGTCTAGCTTGCCTCCCCGTAAGCCCTTGTAGTTACAAGTAGCTTACGTATTGACTCTTCGGGCAACGGGAGGATTTTTGGAAAAATAGTCCTTAATTCCTCTCAAAATGGCGTCCGCAATCCGGTCTTGATAGCCATCATCATTTAATTTGGCCTCTTCTTGGGGGTTGCTAATAAAAGCGGTTTCTACAAGGATAGAGGGGATGTCTGGAGCTTTCAGAACGGCAAAGCTGGCTTGCTCCACTTTTCCCTTATGCAGAGATGCAAATCCACCGATTTGCTTGAGGATGGAGTTGCCTACTTGTAATGAGTCTTTAATTTGGGCGGTGGTGGACATATCTAGAAGTAGATTCGCTACTTGCCGATCTTGAGTCTTGATGTTGATGCCGCCAATCAGATCAGAAGCATTCTCTTTATTTGCCATCCAGCGCGCCATCGTGCTACTGGCACCCATTTGAGAAAGGGTAAATACAGAGGCACCTTTGGCATTCGATTCAATAAATGCATCCGCATGAATTGATACAAATAAATCTGCTTCAACTCGCCTAGCTTTTTGAACTCTGACATGGAGTGGTACAAAGTAATCCCCATCACGGGTGAGGTAGGGCCGCATATAGGCTTCATTCTCAATTTTGTCTTTGAGTCTTTTGGCAATCGAGAGAACAACATGCTTTTCTCTAGAGCCCATAGAGCCAATCGCGCCTGGATCTTCACCACCGTGTCCTGGATCGATTGCAATGGTGATCAAGCGTTTGTATTTGGCTTGTGCTGGAGCCTCTTTGACCTCTGGGATAGCCTGAGCAACGGGCGGCTTGGGGGAATCTTTCTTAGTGGCAAATTGCGCAATGAGGTCTACTTCTTCGTTTGATTTGGTCAGAGCGCTTTCTTTTTTGGCGCTACTCTTGACCAACTCCATTAAAGGGTCTGGTGGGGTAGTGGGATATAAGTCAAACACCATCCGGTAGTTGTATTCAGCTACGGGATCAAGTGTAAAGAGCTGCGGCTTGATGGGCTCCTTTAGATCAAACACGAGGCGGACAACCCCAGGCTGAAACTGACCTACTCGCACTTGAGAAACATAGGGATCATTTGGCTTGATCTTCGCAACGAGATCCTTGAGCGTGGGATTGAGTTCTAAACCTTGAACATCGACTACTAGGCGATCTGGATTAGTCAGAATCTGCTGAGTAATCGGCAGGGGTGTATCAGACTCCAGGGTAATACGCGTGTAGTCTTCTGAAGGCCAGACGCGCACACCTAAAATCTTGGCACCCCAAGCAATATCGATTTCACCTAATAGGAGGACAAGCCCGAGTAATTTTGCTGAAGACTTCAAATGACGCCTTCTTGCTAAATCTGTTTTTGACTTGCTAAATGGATTGCTCATCTATTGCTTGATGTTCTTTAAGACGATGACACCATCATTTAATAGTGCATTGATTGAGATCAAACGTTCATTCTCAGTGGCGCCAGCAGTTAACTCAAGCTGTAAATCAAATGCGGGTAAAGATCCCTCGGCTTTTTCTGGCCATTCAATGATGCACATACCGGGAATATCGAAATACTCAGCAAAGCCTGCTTCTTGCCACTCCAAGGGATCACGCATGCGATAAAGGTCAAAGTGATGAACGGTAAAGGGAATATTGTTGGATTTGAGAGGATAGGGCTCACAAAGGGTGTAAGTAGGACTCTTCACCTTACCTGTGTGACCCATGCTCTGGATGAGGTGTCTAGCAAATGTCGTTTTACCGGCTCCAAGGTCGCCCTCTAGGGAGATATTGAGATGTGATTCTGGATGGCTTTGAATAAATTGCTCAAGGCTGGTGGCAAGTCGCTTGGCAAGGTCAGCAGTATCTGCTTCTTGCCTACAATGTTGCTTCAAGGTTTCCTGTGTTTGAGCCATTGTTCTAGTTTATTCAATTATTACGCTACATTCTGTATTCATATGCCTTTATCTGCCAATTCTGCCGCTTTAAATGAGCCTGAGCTACGTGCTTGGCTTGGGGAGAAGGCTACTGAGTTGGGTTTTGATGCCCTACGCATCACCGATACTGACTTAGGCCTTGCGAGTGAGCGCTTAAGGGAATGGCTGGCAGAAGGGCGTCACGGCCAGATGGAATACATGCAACGCCATGCTGATCTGCGTTCAGATCCTCAGTTGCTTGTGCCAGGCACCGTGCGAGTGATTTGTGTCACGATGAACTATCTTCCAGAAGAGCTGAACTTTGATGTCGAGTGGAAAAGATTAGAAGATCCTAGCCAGGCAGTGGTCTCCATGTATGCCAGAGGGCGCGATTATCACAAAGTGCTCCGCAATCGCTTGCAAGATTTTGCTAAAGCCATCGAAGAAAAAATTGGGGCGTTTGGATATCGCGTATTTACTGACTCTGCACCTTTGATGGAGGTAGAGTTAGCGCGCAAAGCAGGTTTAGGTTGGCGTGGTAAACATACGCTTTTACTCAATCGCGAATCTGGATCTACCTTCTTCCTAGGCGAGATCTTGGTCGATGTGCCACTACCAGTAGATGAGCCGCAGGAAGAGCACTGTGGCACCTGCACATCATGCATTGATGTCTGTCCAACCCATGCAATCACTGCGCCATATCAATTGGATGCACGCCGTTGTATCTCTTATTTAACAATTGAAAATCCAGCGACTATACCTTTGGAGTTTCGAAGAGCAATGGGTAATCGCGTTTATGGCTGCGATGACTGTCAACTCATTTGTCCATGGAATAAATTTGCCAAACGTTCACAGTTGCCCGACTTTGCACAACGTCACGGACTAGGTCAAGCAAGTCTTCTCCATCTATGGTCCTGGACGGAAGCAGAATTCGAGCAAAGACATGAAGGAAGTGCCATTCGTAGAATTGGCTACAACAGATGGCGTCGTAATTTAGCGGTGGCAATGGGTAATGCCTTGGCTAGCCCATCAGTTCCACTCACCACAAAGCAAGATATTCGTAAGGCTTTAACAGAGGGGCTGGTATCAGCAGACTCTTTGGTAGCGGAACATATTCAATGGGCACTCGATACCTCTGACTAGGCAAGTATTCGCCCTAGATCTACAATCATCTTATGTCATCAGCCGATCAACCCTATATAGACCCTAGCGAAATCGCGCTAGAGGGCTCTGCGGCCGAACGCTTCAAAAATCCTAAAGAAGCATTTTGGGTGGGGATGCGCGATGCGGCTGGCGCACCAGCAATGGTGCTTTTTGCCGGTATGGTGGGTTTTGGGGCGATGGGCAAAACCAATGGCTTTGATGTGTGGTTCACCACCTTCACTTCATTTTTTATGTTCGCCTTACCAGGGCAGGTGGTCTTGCTGGAGATGGCGATTACAGGTTCATCGGTAATTGCGATTGCTTTAGCAGTGACATTAACTTCAACCCGTTTTATCACCATGACGGTGACCCTCTTTCCACAGTTTCATCAAAAAGATCGTAATCGTAGTTTGTATGCCTCAGTGCATTTATTGGCAATGACTGCATGGGCGATCTCGATGCGCGAGTTTCATGCAATTGAGACCAAGCATCGCTTAGCGTATTTTGTTGGGCTAGGCTTACTCTGTTGGTTGATTTCTATTCCCGGGACTATTCTGGGTTTTTATTTGGCAGGCATGGTCCCGCCAGCAGTCACTCTTGGTTTAGTGTTTATCAACCCCCTATTTTTCTTGCTCACATTCACCGAAGTAAAGCCTTGGATTAATCGCATTGCCATTTTTTTGGGATGCATCTTTGGACCGATATTTTTCGCTATCGATCGTGATACCAGCTTGTTAACTGCAGGGCTTGTGGGTGGTACTTTGGCCTACTTTATTGATCGTAAATTCTTGCGCAAGAAAGCAGGGTTAATCGGTTGAATAATGCGATAGAAACCATGAATTCAGCACTCTCTGGTTGGGGTCTATGGATTGCTTTGGTGGGCGCTTGTCTTGGCACGTACTTCTGTAGGGCCATTGGGGTAATGCTGTCGCAAAGCATCAACCAAGATAGCGAAATCTTCCGCTGGTTAGCTGCAGTGACTTACACCATGGTTTCTGCTTTAACCATTCGCCTGATTGTGATGCCCCTAGGATTAATGGCGACTGTACCTTTATGGATTCGGATTCTGATTTGCGCCCTAAGTATTGGCGTCATGGTCTCCAAACCTACTAAGCGATTGGTTCCAGCCTTATTGACTGGAACCCTGCTCATGGTGGGTTATGGTGTGATTCGTTAAGTCACCCAAGCCACTTCATTCAGCAATTAATATTAAAGATGTGCTGCCAATATTTTGGCGATATGTACCGCCTCTCTTTGGGTGCCATCAGCAATCTGGTGACGACAGCTCGTACCGTCTGCCACTACCCAGCTATCGGGTGACTTGCGAATACTAGGCAGCAAACTAGCCTCGGCCATCTGCTTAGAAACTTCAATATGCTCGGCTTCATAACCAAAACTGCCCGCCATGCCACAGCAAGAGGATTCAATGAGCTTAGGCTCTGCATTGGGAATCAGCTTGAGTAATTCCATTGCAGGTGTGACTGCAGCAAAGGACTTTTGATGGCAATGACCATGGAAAAGCACTGGCTTGCTCGCTGCTTTTAGATTCAGATTGAGTTTGCCCGCTTTGACCTCGTTCGCTAAAAACTCTTCTAAGAGCTGCGCATGCTGAGATATTGTCACTGCGCGTTCACCAAAGCCCATAACTAAAGCCTCATCTTTTAATGTAAAGAGACAAGAAGGCTCAAGACCAATGATAGGAATATTTTTATCTGCATAAGGTGCCAGGTGATTAACTAGCTCACCCAAGGTTTCTTTGGCTTTATCCACCATGCCGGCTGCAAGATAGGTTCTGCCACAGCAAAATTCTTTAGAGCAGGCATTTTTTTCTGTATTGGCTGCTTTGCTCTGACTCTTGTGCGGAATATGAATTTGGTAGCCTGCTGCCGTGAGCACTTTGATGGCGGCGATCAGATTTTCATCTTCAAAATAGGCGTTGAAAGTATCCGCTAGCAGTACCACTCCTTTTTGTTTCGATAGCTCATCAGCACTGTATTGATATGGCGTAATTGCTTTTGGATTGCTCCAGAAAGTATTGCTCTTCCAAATAGGCAAGCTTCTTTGGGCAGAGATGCCCATGATCCACTCTTGTAGTTTGGCAATCGGTGTAATGTGATTGCGTAAATTGAGTAGCGCTGGCAAGAGTGGAATGCTACTTATCGTACCCGCATATTTTGGTAAATAGGCAACCGCTAAATCACGCAATGAATGACCAACCCGTTTTTTATAGGCAGATAGGAACTCAATTTTCATCTTGGCCATGTCTACACCAGTAGGGCATTCTCGGCGGCAGGCTTTACAGCTTACGCACAGCTCCATCACCTCTTTGATAGCATCACTACCAAGTGGGGATGATTCATCTTTCATATCGAGTTGATTGGAAAGCGCAAGACGTAAAGTATTGGCTCTGCCACGTGTGAGATGTTTTTCATCACGAGTAACGCGATAGCTGGGGCACATCACTTCAGCGTCGAACTTGCGGCAGTGGCCATTGTTGTTGCACATCTCTACTGCTTTAGCCAATCCCATAGCAGGGTCGCCACCAGTTCCCGGTGCGCTTGTCTCTTCAGTAACAGGATTATTTTGGACGTTCCAGGCAGACCAATCTAAGGCGGGCTGCAATGGAATCACTTTGTAGCTTGGTGGAAATCTAAAGTTGCTCGTATCATCCATCTTTGGTGGATTAACAATCTTCCCGGGATTAAATAATCCCTTTGGATCAAAAGTGGTTTTGATCTCTGCCAGAGCTTCTGTGATTTTGGGGCCAAACTGCCAAGAGATCCACTCGCCGCGACAGAGACCATCGCCATGCTCACCACTATAAGCACCTTTATATTTGCGGACCAAGGCGGAGGCCTCTTCTGCAACTGCACGCATTTTCTGTGCGCCATCTCTACGCATATCCAAAATAGGGCGTACGTGTAATGTACCTACTGAAGCGTGGGCATACCAAGTACCACGTGAACCATATTTAGAAAAAACATCTGTTAATGCTTGCGTGTAATCAGCCAAACTCTCTAAGGGGACTGCACAGTCCTCAATAAAACTGACGGGCTTGCCATCACCCTTGAGGCTCATCATGATGTTGAGGCCCGCTTTGCGTACTTCCCACAAATTCTTTTGCAGACTGGCATCCGGCATTGGCACTACTGAGCCTGGAAGCCCTAAGTCACCCATGAGCTCCTCTAATGCCTTCAGCTTCTCTAATAGTGGGGCATGTGCCTCACCAGAAAACTCCACCAACAAAATCGCTTCTGGAGTTTGGGCTGTGTGATCAATGAGCGCGGTCTCAATTGTCTTTTTAAAGCTAGGGTTGCTGCGTGCTAGATCAATCATGGTGCGATCCACTAGCTCTACTGCAGTAGGCCCCAACTTGACGATATGTTGTGCACTATCCATCGCCTTATAAAAACTGGCAAAGTTCACAATGCCAAGCACTTTGTGTTTTGGTAAAGGCGCTAACTTGAGTTTGAGAGATTTGAAATACGCTAGCGTACCTTCGCTACCCACTAAGAGATGCGAGAGATTAACGCTACCATCTTGGGTATAAGGCAATTCACTTTGCGGATGAAAGATGTCCAGGTTATAGCCCGCTACTCGTCTAAGCACCTTTGGAAAATGGGTTTCGATTTCAGGTTGCAGAGTAGTGGCTAGGCCTTTAACAAAATCACCCAATTGCTTAGCAACACCAGAGCTGTTCGCGTAATTGCCAAACTCAGCAATTTGACCATTGGCGAGCCAAGCGTTAATGCCCAAAACGTTATGCACCATATTGCCGTAAGCAATCGAGCGGCTCCCGCAGGAGTTATTGCCTGCCATACCACCAATAGTTGCCTGACCAGCAGTAGAGACATCTACCGGATACCAAAGGCCATGTTGTTTGAGGGAGCCATTAAGGTGATCGAGCACCATGCCGGGCTCAACCTCTACATAAGTTTTATCTAGATTGAGATCGAGAATATTTCTGAAGTATTTGCTGTTATCAATCACCAATGCGGCACCAGTAGTTTGGCCACACTGACTTGTGCCACCACCTCGAGGCAATACCGGTACACCCAGTTCAGCTGCAATCTGGATCGCTGTTGCAATGTCTTCTGCGGGTCTTAGGCACAAATAACGCCACTGGCATGGCTTGGTAAATGGAGGCATCAGTTGCATAGCGACCGCGACTAGCGCTATCTGTCATGACTTCACCGGAAGTCTCTTGGCGTAGGCGTTTCGCTAAAGCGGCCTGGTCCACCATCAGCTCTTTGAGGTCTAAAGGTTTATTCATTTGATTATCTCCGCCGCTAATGGGCTTGCGGCTTCAGCCTTTAGTAGTTGCACTACAACATCGCGTTTGTTCATCACATGCTGCATCATGATTTTGCGCATTCTCTTGCTATCGCGAGCCTTGAGGGCATCGAGCATTTCTTGATGCTCTTCAACTGCCTTCTCCCACTTGACACCGTCTTGGTTAGAGCGAAAGCGTAATGCCTCGATACGTGCATTCACTTGTGAGAAGAGGCGAGTTAGTACCGGATTGTTGGCAGCTTGATTAATCAGATGATGAATTCGGAGGTTAAGTTTGTAATAGCTTGATAAATCACGTCGCGCATACGAAGCCATCATTTCATACTGGAGGGCCTCTAATTCAGAGAGGGCGGCATCACTAATATTGTTGGCGGCGAGCTCTCCAGAGAAACCCTCTAAGTCTGCGATGACATCAAAGGTATGAATTACATCTTCTAGGCTGAGTTGCAAGGCAATTGCACCACGATTGGCAATCAGCTCAACCAAGCCATCTGCAGCTAGGCGACGAATTGCTTCCCGGATTGGGGTGCGGGAAACATTCAAACTTTCAGCTAGCGCTCGCTCATTCAATTTACTACCGGGGGTGATTTTTCCCTCAACCAATAGCAATCTGAGCTTTTGGAATGTCGCTTCATGCAGATTCTGGGAATTTGGCAGCTCTGTGACCGTCATAGTGAGAACCTAAAATTTGTATACAAAAATATGAATAACTCATCATAAAGCATAAATAATGGGTTTTAATGCCTTATTCAATGATTTATTTTAAATAATTTGTATACAAAATAGAAAATTACCAAAAATTATCTTACACTAGCTGCAGAACAGACTTTCAGAATTGACCCCTAATAAACATACCCATAGCGAGACAAAGCATGTTGAAACTAGATAACCACGCATCAGGACGCCATTTTTTACACATTCCTGGCCCAAGCCCGGCCCCGGCACGTGTATTGCGTGCCATTAGTTACCAAACCATTGACCATCGTGGTCCTGAGTTTGGTCAATTTGGTTTGAAGGTGCTCGATGGCATCAAGAAGATTTTTAAAACTGAGCAGCCGGTCATCATCTATTCCGCATCTGGAACGGGTGCATGGGAGGGTGCCATGGTCAACGTGCTTAATCCCGGCGATACCGTTTTGTTTTATGAGACCGGTCAATTTGCCAACCTATGGCGTGCTCTTGCACAACGACTCGGATTGAAGGTGGAAGTGGTGGGTAAAGTTGGACAAGACTCTTGGCGTTGGGGTGTTGATGCTTCCGTAATTGAAGAACGATTACGTAAAGACACACAACATGAAATCAAAGCAGTATGCGTAGTGCATAACGAAACTTCTACCGGCGTTACTTCGAATATTGCGGCGGTTCGTAAAGCGATTGACTCTCTGAAGCATCCAGCCTTGTTATTGGTGGATAGCGTGTCTGGCTTGGGTTCTGCGGACTATGAGCATGACAAGTGGGGTGCTGATGTGACGGTGTCTGGCTCACAAAAAGGCTTGATGTTGCCACCGGGCATTGGCTTTAATGCCCTGTCTCCAAAAGCAATTGAAGCAAGCAAGCACAGTACTTATCCAAAATCATATTGGGCTTGGGATGAAATCCTGGAGTCCAATAAAAATGGTTACTGGCCAACAACACCGAGTACCAATTTAATGTATGGCCTGCATGAAGCGATGGACATGATGATGGCAGAAGGATTGGATACGATCTTTGCTCGTCACCAACGTTTGGCTGCAGCATGTCGTGAAGCTGTTAATGCATGGGGTTTAGAAATCCAGTGCCAAGACAAAGAGTGTTACTCACCAGTTCTTACTTGTATTGCTACGCCCGAAGGAATGGATGCTGATGTATTGCGTAAGCATGCTTTGGAGAAATTCAATCTTTCATTGGGTACTGGCCTTGGAAAAATTAAGGGTAAGGCATTCCGTATTGGTCACTTAGGCGACTGCAATGAATTAAGCCTAATGGCTGCCTTAAGTGGTGTGGAAATGAGTTTGGGCTCTATGGGCTTTAAGCCAAAGGCTAGCGGTGTTGTGGCCGCCCAAGAATTCCTCAAATAATCACATTTGGGTGGAGACAGGGTGCAAATGAGCTAAACACAGGGTGGAGCAGGGCCTATAGGACTGAGCCAGGCTACACCCTTTATAATTCAAGCACTTATATAGATAGCACTTTCATCATATAAAACATATTCGAGACAAAAGGATTAAACATGTTGGCAACTAAACCGTATTTAACTCAAGCTGATGTTCAAAAGATTTTGGATGCAGCAGATAAACATGCTGCTAAAAATAATTGGGCAGTCACCATCGCCGTTTGTGATGATGGTGGTCATATGTTGGGTTTGATTCGTCGCGATGCTTGTGCTCCCCTTTCTTCTTATATTGCACAAGAGAAAGCTCGTACTGCGGCAATGGGTAAGCGCGAGACACGTGTTTATGAAGAGATCATTAATAACGGGCGCCATGCATTTTTATCAGCCCCTCATGTTTCAGGCATGCTTGAGGGTGGCGTCAATATCGAGGTAAATGGGTTTACCATCGGCGCAGTCGGCGTTTCCGGCGTTAAATCTGCGGAAGATGCTGAGACCGCTAAGGCCGGCATTGCCGCCATCTTGTAAGTTACCTTGACAAATACTGCTACTGAAATAAATTCATCTAACGGGGTTGGCGACTCAGTCGTTCCTAGCGCTGACCCTAGTGTTACTCCACCAGCAACAATCACTTTTGCTGATTTTGGTTTAGATCCGCTGATTCAAAAAGCGGTCGCTGAACAGGGTTACAACACTCCTACTCCGATTCAAGCTCAATCGATCCCGCATGTATTGGCGGGAAGCGATTTAATGGGTGCCGCGCAAACAGGTACTGGCAAAACAGCCGCCTTTGTATTGCCAATCATTCAAAAGATTCTGCGTCACGCCAGTAATAGCGCTTCACCAGCACGCCACCCAATTCGCGCGCTGGTCTTAACACCCACCAGAGAGCTGGCTGTGCAGGTTGCAGAAAATGCGGCCAATTACTCTAAACATGCTGACTTACGTGCTGCCGTTGTCTATGGTGGCGTAGATATGAAGGAGCAAGTAGCAATTCTGCGTAATGGCGTTGAGATCTTGATTGCAACCCCTGGTCGTCTCTTGGATCACATTGGCTCGAAAGTTGCGAACCTCTCTCAAGTCGAGATTCTGGTTCTTGACGAAGCAGATCGCATGCTCGACATGGGATTCTTGCCGGATCTGCAGCGCATCATTAATTTGATTCCAGCACAAAGACAAACGCTACTATTCTCAGCAACATTCTCACCAGAAATTAAAAAACTGGCGCAAAGTTATTTGCGGACACCGGTGACGGTTGAGGTGGCGCGTCAAAACGCTGCTGCCGATACTGTCAAGCAGGTGATTCACATGGTGTCGTCAAGTGATAAGCAACGTGCGATTGTGAAGGTGCTAGAGAACCGCACACGACAGGGTTTATCACGTCAGTGCATCATCTTTACTAATAGCCGTTTAGGTTGTGCCAAGTTGGCGCGTGCCTTAGAGCGCGATGGCATTAATGCTGGCGCGATTCATGGCGACAAGAGTCAGGGTGAACGTACTTTGACTCTAGATGCATTTAAATCGGGCGCTATCGAGGCCTTGGTAGCGACCGATGTAGCAGCCCGTGGGCTAGATATCCCCGATATGCCTTGCGTGATTAATCACGAACTACCTTACAACGCTGAAGACTTTATTCACCGCATTGGTCGAACAGGTCGCGCGGGCAGTACAGGTGATGCGATTGCCTTGGTAGATGCTAGTGAAAAACGTTTACTGGATGACATCGAAAAATTGATGAAGCGTAAGCTGGACATCAAACCTTTGCCTGAGGGAATTCCTTCATACGCTAAGCCATCTAGTAGTGCTGCGCCTGCCAAAGGGGCAGACCCATTCTTCTACAAACCATACGAGCCAACTGCAGCAGTGCAGTCAGTGGGTGATGCCGTAAAGCCTGAAGAGAAAAAAGTCGGCATTGTGGCGGCTAAGCCAGCCGTGGGCGCTTTGTTGGGCGGCTTCAAAAAGAAATAAAGCCATCAAAAGCAAGCAGACTCTGCCTGTTAGCTTTTCCAGGCATGAGTGGCTGCTAAAAGCCACTCTGCAATGGTGATACTCTCACTATCAGGCAATTCATTTAATCCTAAATGTTGTGCAGCCTTGCGTAATTCGGTAAGTGCATGTTGCGCATCTTGCGTATTAATTTGGTTTGCCAAGGTCTGCTTACTGAGCTTTTCACCATGCTCATTTAAAACCAGTGGCAGATGCTTATATAGGGGTGTTGCGTAGCCCAACATATTCTGTAGATAAATTTGTCTTGCGGTATTGCTGAGCAAATCTGCGCCGCGCACGATATGAGTGATCCCTTGCTCAGCATCATCTACTACAACGGCGAGTTGATAGGTAAACAGACCATCACCTCTTTTAAGGACGAAGTCACCCACTTGCTTGTTGAGATCTTGGCTTTGTTGCCCCAGAGATAGATCCTCAAACGCAATCTGGCAATGAGGAGGTAGAGCGATTCGCCAAGCAAGCTTACCCCCGAGAATTACCTCGCTTGAATTCATCTCCAATGATTTTGGTCGGCAAGTGCCGGGATAAATCTGCTCTTGATTGCGGGGAGTATGAATTCCTAGCCCATGCAGGGTATTGGCGATCGTTTGTCTGGAGCAGGAGCAAGGGTAAAGATATTTGAGCCCGTTCAGGCGCTCTAAAGCCCGTTGGTAGCGTTCCTGCTGTTGTGACTGATAAGTGGGTTCATCGTCCCAGAAAAGCCCACAGGCAAGCAATTGAGACTGGATTTGCTGGTCAGCACCCGGGATGCATCTTGGGGTGTCTAAATCCTCGATTCTGAGTAGCCATTTACCCCCATTTTTACGGGCATCCAACCAGCTTCCTAAGGCGGCGACCAGGGATCCGGCATGGAGTGGTCCGGTAGGCGAAGGGGCAAATCGCCCGCGATAGCCGTCGGCTGGGGATGAGGGGTTTTTAAGTGTAGACACAGCTAAAATCATCTCATGGCTTTACCCCGTTTTGTTCATCTTCGCATCCATTCCGAGTTTTCGATAACGGATGGAGTCGTGCGCATTGATGATGCAGTGGCAGCTGCTGCCAAGGATGAAATGGGGGCATTAGCCTTAACCGATTTAAGTAATTTATTTGGTTTAGTGCGGTTTTATACGGCCGCTCGTTCTGGCGGGATTAAGCCGATTGCCGGAGCGGATGTTTGGGTGAGCAATCCCCAGGATCCAGACCAACCACATCGACTGCTCTTGCTAGTCCAAAACCATTCTGGCTATCTCAATCTTTGTGAGCTACTCAGTAGGGCTTCTTTAGAAAATCAATCTCGTGGCCGCGCTGAGGTCGATTCAGCATGGTTTAGTGAGCCTGCGGCAAAAGCTGAAGACAAAAAAGCGAAGAGAACACTTGCCTATGGATTAATTGCGCTCTCCGGTGCGCGCATGGGTGAAGTTGGGAGTGCATTATTGGCGGGTCAAGAGGATCAGGCCAAGATTGCTGCAAGACGTTTTGAAAAGCTCTTTCCTAAATCGTTCTATATCGAAGTTCAACGTGGTGGTCACCCCCAGGATGAAAAGCAGCTCCAGCTAGCCTGTCATCTAGCGAGTGAGCTAGACCTTCCCGTAGTAGCAACGCACCCTGTGCAGTTTATGCAAAAGAGTGACTACATAGCTCATGAGGCACGGGTATGTATTGCTGAAGGTGAGCTGCTGGGTAATCCGCGTCGTCAAAAGAAATTCAATGAAGAGCAGTATTTTTTAAGTCAAGCAGAGATGGAGAAGCGCTTTGCTGATTTACCGGCCGCTATTGCCAACTCAGTAGAGATTGCCAAGCGTTGTAATTTATCTCTGGTGCTTGGTCAGCCGCGCTTGCCGGATTTTCCAACGCCGCCTGGCATCACTCTTGATGATTATTTATTGCAACAGTCCGAGATTGGCCTAGCGCGCCATATGGAGCGTAATTTCCCAGATGCTGAAGAGCGTGCCAAAGAAGCGCCGCGTTACCACGAGCGTTTGGTGTTTGAGGTGAAGACAATTTCTCAAATGGGATTTCCGGGTTACTTCTTAATCGTTGCAGACTTTATTAACTGGGCAAAAAATAATGGCGTGCCAGTAGGTCCTGGTCGAGGATCAGGCGCAGGCTCTTTAGTTGCCTATTCATTAGGAATTACAGATCTAGATCCACTACGCTACAACTTACTTTTTGAGCGCTTCTTGAATCCAGAGCGGGTATCGATGCCCGACTTCGATATCGACTTTTGCCAACATGGTCGTGACCGTGTGATTCAGTACGTTAAAGATAAATACGGTAAAGACGCAGTTAGCCAAATTGCTACCTTCGGCACGATGGCTGCTAGAGCGGCGATTCGTGACGTCGGTCGCGTTTTAGAGCAGGGCTATAACTTCGTTGATGGTATTGCTAAGCTGGTTCCGAATAAGCCAGGTCAATACATGACCATTGAAATGGCCAAGAAAGAAGAAAAGCAACTAGCGGAACGCGAAAAGAATGAAGATGAAGTCCGTCAACTGCTCTCCCTGGCCCAACAATTAGAGGGCATGACTCGTAACGTGGGTATGCATGCTGGTGGCGTACTGATTGCCCCGGGGCGCCTCACTGATTTTTGCCCTCTGTACACTCAAGAAACAAAAGAACAAGATAGCAGCTCTGTCATTAGTCAGTTTGATAAAGATGATGTAGAGGCGATTGGCTTAGTCAAGTTCGACTTCTTAGGTTTGACCACGCTCACGATCTTGGCGGCAGCTGAGCGTTGGATTAAGGCTCTACATGCCGACCGCAAAGATTGGACGATTGGTGATATAGCGCTAGATGATGAAAAAGCGTTTGATGTTCTCAAGAAAGCCAATACGGTTGCGGTATTTCAGCTAGAAAGTCGCGGCATGCAAGGCATGCTGCGTGAGGCCAAGCCTGACCGCTTTGAGGACATTATTGCTTTGGTGGCTCTGTATCGTCCAGGTCCAATGGATTTGATCCCAGACTTTATTGAGCGTAAGCACGGCCGACAAAAAGTAGAGTATCCAGATCCACGTATCGAGCCCGTTTTGCGAGAGACCTACGGCATCATGGTTTACCAAGAGCAGGTCATGCAGATGGCCCAGATGATTGGCGGGTATTCATTGGGTGGCGCAGACATGTTGCGACGCGCGATGGGCAAGAAAAAACCGGAAGAGATGGCGCAGCATCGCAAGATTTTTAGTGATGGCGCAAAAGCGGGCGGTATTACTGAAGGTAAAGCCAACGAGATTTATGACTTGATGGAGCGCTTTGCGGGGTATGGATTTAATAAGTCCCATGCGGCTGCTTATGCACTCTTGGCTTATCAGACTGCATGGCTGAAGGCTTACTATCCTGCCGAATTTATGGCAGCCAACTTATCGCTTGCGATGGATGACACCGATAAGGTGAAGATTCTGTATGACGACTGCTTGGCAAATCAGATTCGAGTGTTCTCTCCAGATATCAATACTGGAGTCTATGAGTTCACACCGCTGCGTGCTCCAGATGCGGCACCAGATGCACCCCTCAGTCATATTCGTTATGGCTTGGGGGCTGTTAGGGGTACTGGTGAAGCGGCAATCGAAGCAATTGTGAAAGCTCGCCAAACTGGTGGGCCATTTAAAGACCTGTTTGATTTCTGTGCACGGGTTGACCGTAGGCAAGTGAATCGTCGTGCGATTGAGGCATTAATGCGCGCAGGTGCATTTGATAGTCTCTATCGAGATTCCGTGCCTGCAGGTGGAAATCTGTACGACATCCGCTCGACCTTGCTTGCCTCCTTAGCAAGGGCAATCGAAGCTGCAGAGCAAGCAGAGGCCTCGATTCATCAAGTGAGTTTGTTTGAGGTTGCTGGTGAGGATCACCGCCATCTACCAGAATTGGTTCGTGAACCAATCTGGTCTGAGAAAAAACGTCTTCAAGAGGAAAAAACGGCTTTAGGCCTTTGCCTAACGGGACACATGTTTGATGCTTATCGTGACGAGACTGCTCACTTTATTCGTCAGCCTTTGTCAAAAATTACTGAAGGCAAGGATCAACTGATTGCAGGCATCGTCACCTCGGCCCGCATGCTTACCGGCCAGCGCGGCCGCATGATGATCGCAACAATTGATGATGGTACTGCCGCACTAGAGGTGACGTTATATAGCGAAGTCTACGAACCAAATCGTTCATGGCTAAAAGAAGATGAATTGCTAGTCGCTAAAGTCAATGTCACGCCAGATAAATTCTCTGGTGGAATGCGAATTGTTTCTGAAGCGGTAATGGATATCACTGGGGCGCGCATGCGCTTTGCCCGTAATGTTCATGTATGCATTGATTCAGCGGTAGATGTCAGAATGTTACGAAGCCAAATCGGACCCTACCTGATGTCGAATCGGGCACGCGATCCTAAGTTCGGTGCGCACATGGCTAGCGCAAAAGATGGTGTGAAGGGCTTAATGCTGACGGCAGCTGTGACCACTAGTGGTGGTGCGTGCTTGATGCAATTCCCAGAAGAGATGCGAATTTACCCTGACGATGCTTGTTTGCATAGTCTTAATCAACTATTGGCATCAAAGCAAAAAGACCCTGTTCTGGTTCAGTACCACTAAGCTACTCAGCCTCAGGGTTGCCCTAATACTTTTTCTATAGCATCTATTACTTGGGTTGGCTCAAGTAAGTCTAGGCATTCACTATAGCTATCGGCGCGATCTAAACAACCCGCTTTTCGGCAGGGTACACACTCCCCGGGGCCTTGCAAGATAGTAATATTGCCAACTGTTTGAGAGCGGGCGCGCAATTGGTATGGTTGATCGCCAATAAAGCCATTGGGCCAGGGCCCGAAATTTGTGGGTGGTGTAGCGCCAAATAAAGTAATTGTCGGGGTATTGCAAGCTGCTGCTAAATGCGTAATAGAGGTATCGACGCCGATATATAAAGAGGCTGCCCTCAACAAAGAACCAGCCTGCGGAATCGAAAGCTTACCAGCGGTATTAATTACCTGCTTGCGAATACTGTCCTCAAGTAGCGAAAAAATGTCATGATTGAGCTGCAGATCTTGTTTCGAGGGAGAGGCGCTCAGCACTACCTGAAACCCCCGTTTCGCTAAATAAGTAATGATTTTTTGCCAATACGCTAATGGCCAACGTTTATATGCAGTTAATGGGCCAGGATGTATCACTACATAAGGCTGAGTGAGTTCTCCAGCAATGACGGGTGTTAACGCCTCACCAATCGGTGGGGTGACCTTAATGGGCTTAGAAAATAATTCCAAGGGATTGCGGAAAAAGACTTCAAGCAAGCGTAGTTTTTCAGCAATGACATGCTGGCTAAAGTAGTCAACATCAACGGTATGCATGCAGATGAACTTCTTCCAGGCATTTTGTCGATTCGATTTATCTGTAGCCTTACTTTGCTTACCTTGAGGATGCCCTCCTAAAACGCCTACACGGTGAAAGGCAGAGACCAAACCATAGAGATAGGCTCTGTCACTTGGTTGGGTAACAAACGCAAGATCATAGCGCTGAAATAAACGGTTAAAGAGTGAGAGGTACTCCCCAAATCCTGGTCTATCGGAGGTTTCGATGACTTGTGCAATATCAGGATTGCCCTTGAGCATCTCCAATTTACCTCTGTAGCCCAAAAAATGAAACTCTGCATCTGGCCAAAGTTCACGAGCTTTACTAATGAGAGGTGTTGTAACCAGCACATCCCCGATTTGCCGTGTGGCAATGAATAAAACTTTCTTTGGTTTAAGGTTGGAAAAGTGAGTCATAGTGTTAACTCTTACATTGCCTTTGCCAAAATCTTTTCACGAACTCGGCGGGCATTCTCAGCAGCATTACTTTGGTCGTGTATCTTATGAAAGAGGTGCAGTACTTCAGTTGACCATGATCCCGACTTCCGTTTGATGTGATGGCGTTGCAAGCGAAAGATAAAGTCAGCATCTTCATGACCCCAGCCAGTCATCGTTTCATCAAAACCATTGATTGCCTCAGCATCTGCTTTCCAGCAAGCCATATTGCAGCCTTTAATGCGACGCCAAACAAACTTTTGATAGTCCCGCCATCCGCCATTCCCAAATTTAATTTTCAGGGGCCAGTACTTATTGATGCCGCCACGCAAACGCTCACTTAAGAGTTTGGAGTGAAATAGTGAGAAGTCCCAAGCTGGCCAGGTAAGCAGGCCTTGAGTGAGCTTTTCATCAAGCAAGACTCTGCTGCCGGTAACTAGATAGCCTTTTTCTGAAAGCTGGCGATGACGTGCAACAAAATCTGGCTGAACAATGCAGTCGCCATCTAAAAAAATGAGGTAATCCCCTTTGGCAGCAGCAATCGCTTGATTCAAGATTTTGGTTTTCCGAAAGCCTTGATCGTCTTGCCATAGATGCGCAATAGAAATAGGGTGGGATGCTTTAAAAGTGTCGATGACTTGCTTAGTACTATCGCTTGAACCATCGTCAGCAATCATAATTTCAAAATCACGGTCTGCTTGGGTGGCCAGTGATTCGAGGCAGAGCTTAAGGGCTTGTGGCCAGTTATAAGTAGCCAACAAAATGGAAATCATTTACGGGCTTCCTGGTTTAGGTGCCAGAGTTTGATATAGCGATAGTAGGTTCCCTGACCATTCGAAATGGCCAAAGCAAATCCTTGGGCTCCATCCAAGAATCCAGCGCGAATGATGTAAGTGCGGATAAAGGCCCAGACTCCATGCAAGACTGCTGTTAAAGGATTGCTGGTTTTGCCTTTGGCAAAAGCTTGCTCAGCCGAGGCCGTTGAATAACGGTCCAGTTTTTGCAAGACTTGGGAGTAGTTCATAAAACTGTAATGCAGCATGGGATTCTCTAGCTTAGCCACTTGCCCTTTAGGAATGAGGCGTTCGTGTACCAGGTCATCGGAAAAGCGGGCGGTCCCCCGCTTAAAAAGTCGGTCAACATAGTCTGGACTCCAGCCAGAGTGGCGGATAAAGCGACCGCAATACCAAGACAGCCTAGGAATGGCAAAACAGTCAATATGGGCGCTATGGTGAATGGCCGTCAGAATTTCTGATCTTAGGGCGGGGGTAAGCCGCTCATCGGCATCTAAAGATAGAACCCATTCACCTGTAGCGAGCTCTAGGGCGCGATTCTTTTGGGGGCCAAAGCCCGGCCAATCCGATGGCTGAGCAATGGTAGCGCCATGATTTTGGGCGATTTCTAGAGTGCGATCAGTGCTATTGGTGTCGACCACGACAATCTGCTGGGCAATGCCTTCCAATGAGGCCAGGCAATCCTCTAAATTGGCCTCTTCATTGCGGGTGATGAGTATGACGGATAAGGTGGGCATAATTCATTATATGAATGCTCAAGACCGTACCGCCCTAAATCGCTTAATTACCTACCTGAAGCCCCATATTGGGCTGATTATTGGCTCCCTGATAGCTATGGCTATTGTTGCGGGGGCTGAGACCTCTATACCTGCCTTGATGAAGCCTTTACTAGACCGCGGGTTCACTGGTCAGCTCAATAGCAAGTTATGGCAAGTGCCAGTTTTCTTGGTAGGTTTGGCCATGGTGCGGAGCTTGGCACAGTTTTTATCGAATTACTTACTTACCCGAGTGATTAATGCGGTTCTCTTGAAGCTTCGTGAGCAAATGTTCCAAACCTTGTTGAATGCAAGTACTACTTTTTTCCAGAAGAACTCCGCTTCTAATTTAATTAATGCGGTTGTTTTTGAAGTAAATAATGTTCTCTCAGTTATGGGGGGGATGC
This sequence comes from Polynucleobacter sp. QLW-P1DATA-2, assembly GCF_001870365.1. Lineage (NCBI taxonomy): Bacteria > Pseudomonadati > Pseudomonadota > Betaproteobacteria > Burkholderiales > Burkholderiaceae > Polynucleobacter > Polynucleobacter sp. QLW-P1DATA-2. Next base: position 1,077,402 of record NZ_LZMQ01000003.1, read on the forward strand.
TGATTAGCTTGGTGCGTGATTCTCTCACTGTAGTGGGCTTGATGGGTTACTTGATTTACCTCAACTGGCAATTAACTTTGGTCGTTTTATTTATTTTTCCAGTGATCGCATTGATCATGACTAAGATTAATCGGCGACTACGATCCCTGAATCGTGAGCAGCAGAATTTAACTAGTGAGCTTGCCTACATCGTTGAAGAGTCTGCTGCTGGCTACAAAATTGTTAAGGTGCATGGCGCTCAAGAATATGAAATGAACCGCTTTAAGCTGAAGGCAGAGCGCCTGCGCCAATTTGCCCTGAAGTCTGCACTAGCAGGCGGTCTAAATCAGCCGATTACCCAATTGATTGCCTCCATGGCCTTGTCTATCGTGCTGGTGATTGCTTTGATGCAATCGGCAACCGAAGGTACTACGGTTGGTGGTTTTGCCTCTTTCATTACTGCAATGATGCTAGTGATCTCGCCCTTAAAGCATTTGGCAGACATCAATCAGCCATTGCAACGTGGTTTAACGGCTGCAGAAATGATTTTTGGTTTGATGGATCAGCCTTTTGAAGAAGATGAGGATCGTAGATTGAATATGCGATCTTTGGATAAAGCCAAAGGCGCTATTCGATTTGAGAATGTTGGATTTTCTTATCAGCAAGAAGTGGGGCGTAAGGATGCCTTGACTGATATTAATCTCAATATCAAACCAGGTGAAATTGTGGCTTTTGTTGGACCATCTGGTGGCGGCAAATCAACCTTGGTGAATTTGATTCCGCGCTTCTTCAAGCCAACGAGTGGACATATTTATTTAGATGATCTGCCTTTGGAGGACATTGTTCTTTCTGATGTTCGTAAGCAACTGGCTTTTGTAAGTCAGGATGTCATTTTGTTCAATGACACCATTGCTGCTAATGTGGCTTACGGCGCCGCCACTGAAGAAGGCATAGATCGTGGGCGCGTCATGGAGGCCTTGGAGGCTGCCAATCTAAGCGCTATGATTCGTGAGCTTCCTGAGGGAATAGATTCCTTGGTGGGTGATAACGGCAATCGTCTATCCGGCGGCCAGCGCCAGCGCTTGGCTATCGCTCGTGCTATCTATAAAAATGCACCAATCCTTATTTTGGATGAAGCCACTTCCGCTTTGGACTCAGAATCTGAGCGTCAAGTACAAGATGCTTTAGAGCGGTTAATGGCGGGGCGCACCACCTTAGTGATTGCCCATCGTTTATCAACCATTGAGCATGCAGACCGTATTGTGGTTTTAGAGCATGGCAAGGTGATAGAAAACGGTTCGCATGAAGAGTTGATCAAGCAAGATGGCTTATATGCCAATTTGCACCGTATTCAATTCTCAAACGCTTAAATAGTTTTTGGTAAGTCGCTTAACTAAGAACAATATCGTATTGTTCTTGTTTGAAGCTGCCTTCAGCCTGAAGTGTAATTGGCTTGCCAATAAAGTCCCCGAGCTGTGCTAAAAATTGATTCTCTTCTTCAAGGAAGAGATCAATCACATCCGGCGCTGCCACGATACGAAATTCACGGGGATTAAATTGACGATGTTCACGTACGATTTCACGCAAGATTTCATAACAAATCGTCTGAGCAGTTTTGATTTCACCTTTGCCCATGCAGGTAGCACAAGGCTCACAGGTGATATGGGCTAGAGACTCGCGAGTTCGTTTGCGCGTCATTTCTACCAAACCTAATGCTGAAAATTCACTAACCGAGGTGCGAGCATGATCGCGTTCAAGGTTGCGCTTTAATTCATAAAGGACGGATTCTTGATGATCCTTGCCCATCATGTCGATGAAATCAATGATGATGATGCCGCCAAGATTACGTAGACGAAGTTGACGAGCAATCGCTTGGGCTGCTTCCAAATTAGTTTTGAAGACTGTGTCATCTAAATTACGAGCACCTACATAGCTACCAGTATTTACGTCAATCGTAGTCATCGACTCCGTTTGGTCGATCATTAAATAGCCACCGGACTTCAGGTCGACTCGTCTTCCTAAAGCTTTATTAATTTCGGCGTCGACATCAAACAAGTCAAAGAGGGCGCGCTCACCACGATGCAGGGTTAACTTGCCCAATAGGTTAGGCATATAAAGAGTGGCAAAGCCTTTGAGCTTCTCAAAATTTTCTGCAGAGTCTACGCGAATCTGCGTCGTTTCTTCGCCAGCAACATCCCGCAAGACCCTTTCAGCAAGGCTTAAGTCTTGGTAAAGGAGGCTAGGAGCCGCTTTAGATTTAACAGCCTCACGAATATTTTCCCAGGTAGTTCTGAGATAGCGCATGTCATGCTGCAATTCTGTATCCGAGGCATCTTGAGCGCTAGTACGTACGATGATGCCGCCTTTTTCATCCTCAGCCATGAGACCCGCCAAGCGCGCTTTGATCGCCTCACGCTCTTCTGGTTGATCAATGCGTTGTGATACACCAATATATTTTTCCGTGGCAACGTCTGTGCCAGCAGGTGGCAGGTAAACCAAATTACGACCCGCAATACTGAGCTGGGTTGTCAGGCGAGCGCCTTTGGTGCCCAAGGGATCTTTAAGAACCTGCACTAATAGTGTCTGACCTTCAAATAATAGCTTCTCAATTTGGGGCTGTGGATTGCTTTGCGTAATATCGGCCACATGCATAAAAGCTGTGCGCTCCAAACCAACCTCAATGAACGCAGATTGCATGCCCGGTAATACACGAACCACTTTTGCTAAATAGATGTTGCCAACAATCCCACGCTGGCGAGTACGCTCAATTTGGAGCTCTTGCACTGCACCTTGCTGAATTAATGCAACCCGCGTTTCTTGTGGGGTGATATTGATCAGTATTTCTTCATTCATATGCAGTGAACTTGGGCGCGCTTGAGAAGTTGAACAGTTTCATACAGTGGTAGACCCATGATACCGCTATAGCTGCCCTTAATCGAAGGGATAAAAGCACTGCCGCCCCCTTGAATGCCGTAAGCCCCAGCTTTCCCAAAAGGCTCTCCGCTAGCAATATAAGCTTCAATGAGCTCTTCAGAGAGGTCTGCAAATTGAACCTCTGAGATCTGCACGATAGAGATAGGGGGCTCATTTGGCTTGACCGTAATTGCTACAGCTGTAAGTACTTCATGGATCTTTCCGCTCAGCATCCTCAAAATGCGTAAAGCATCACGAGCGTCAGTTGGTTTGCCTAGGATTTCACCATCAGGACTATTGGGTAAGCTTACGGTTGTGTCGGCACATAATATCGGCGCCCACGGCAATCCACTTTTTCCCCAGCGCTCGAGTGCCACAGCACTTTTTGCTAAGGTTACGCGCTCTACATAAGCGCATGCTTTTTCATAAAGAAGGGGGGTCTCAATGCTTTCAGTATCTTCACCGGCTTGTGCAAGAAGCAATTTAAATTCAACACCAATTTGTTTTAAGAGTTCTTGGCGTCGTGGGCTTTGTGAGGCGAGATAGATAAAAGAATTCAAGGTCTTACTCGCGGTGATATGGGTGGCCTTGCAGGATGGTCCACGCGCGATAGAGCTGTTCAACAAGCATCACTCTGGCCATTGCATGAGGTAAGGTCAGGCTAGAGAGGCGCCACATGGCGTGAGCACTCGTTTTGAGGCTGGCATCTAAGCCATCTGCTCCACCAATCAAAAAGGTGATATCAAAACCTTCTTGGCGCCAGCCTGCTAGTTGAGTGGCTAGGTTTTGAGTGGTTTGATCCTTACCCCTTTCGTCTAGTGCAATCACTCTCGAACCCTTGGGGATAGCGGCTGATATCTTGACCGCTTCCTTGGCGGGTGTGAGATCAGGCTTGATTTCTTTAATTTCGATGCTGCAGTCTGCAGGCATGCGCTTGATGTAGTCATGGGTTGCAGTGGCAACCCAATCTGGCATTTTATGACCAACAGAAACAATCGTTAGGCGCATTAGCTATATTCAAAATGAACAAAAAAATAATTATTCGTCGTCTTCTGATTCACTAGCTTTAACAAGACCTTTGGCGCCAGCCAATTTCACGCGTACAGGTTTAGCGCCCCACATGCCTTCGAGCTGATAGTAGGAGCGCAACATTGGTTGCAGAATGTGAACGACGATATCGCCACAGTCGACAAGTACCCATTCACCAGTTTCTAAACCTTCAATGGAGATGACTTCGCCACCTTTGGCGTTGACTTCTTCTTTCACAGACATTGCCAAAGAGCGTGTCTGGCGATTGCTTGAGCCGGTAGCAATAACTACGCGATCAAATAACTCGCTAAGTTTGGTAGTGTCATAAACGCGAATATCTTGCGCCTTCACATCTTCGAGGGCATCAATAATGACACGTTGTAATTTACGTAAGTCCATGGTTTCTATCAATATTATTTAAGTGTTGAGGATGATCTTAGCTTGATTACTGATACAAGCCCAGATTTGCGATGATTTCTAGGGTGTGCGATGGAACTTCCTCGACCCCGATAGAGTTGCGCGTAAGGGTTTTGAGGCGGCTCCTCAGGTCGGTAGAAGATAGATCTATCGAGAGACTTTCATCGATATAGATGAGGCCAGACGGACAATTTTCAAGGGCGCTTGGCTCTAAAGTTTGATGTTTTGCTAATAACTGCTTCAGTTCAGGGCTTCCTGCTGGCTCTAGCTCGTGATTTGGTCTACTTGCTACTGCAATATGAATGGATCCCATTAACTCTTGCCATGCACGCCACGTAGGCAGGGTCATGAGCGAATCTGCTCCCATTAGCCAGATCAGGCTCGCATCATTGCCAAAGCGATCTCTTAAAGCTTTCACAGTATCAATCGCATAACTAGGTCCTGCGCGATCTATTTCAATTCGATCAATGCACACCTGAGTCGGTATCTTGAGATACAAAAATGCTCGTGCCAAATCAATGCCAGCAGCTTCGGTTAACTGAAAACGAATTGGAGCAGGGGTAATTCCAGAACCCTTTTGCCATGGCTCACCACTTGGAATGAGTAAGAGAGCGTCTAAGCGTAAGAGCTTTGCAAAATGACTGGCTAGCTTAAGGTGGCCAATATGTGGCGGATCAAAGGTGCCGCCGAGGATACCGATTTTTTTACGAGCGCTCAAGCTAACCAATCGCGTGGTTTAAGGTAATAGTCATAGAGCTTGGCTTCGGGGGTGCCTGGCTCAGGATGCCAGTTATAGCGCCACTGAACGACTGGGGGCATCGACATCAAAATAGACTCTGTACGACCACCAGAGTGCAGACCAAAAATCGTTCCTCGATCAAAAATAAGGTTGTATTCCACATAGCGGCCACGACGATATTCTTGGAACGACTTTTCTTCTGGGGTAAACACGTCTTGGTAGCGACGCTCTACTATAGGCAGGTAAGCATGAATAAAGGCATCTCCCACTGCACGCATCATTGCAAAGCTTTTTTCAAAGCCTAGTTCATTAAAGTCATCAAAGAATACGCCGCCGATACCGCGAGGTTCTTCGCGATGCTTTAGGTAAAAATATTCATCACACCATTTTTTAAAGCGTGGGTAGAGCTCATCACCAAAGGGGTCTAAGGCATCTTTGGCAGTTTGATGAAAATGGGTGCAATCTTCATCAACACCATAGTAAGGGGTGAGATCAAAACCGCCACCGAACCACCATACCGGCTCCTTATCGGGGGCTTGTGCAATAAAGCAGCGCACATTCATATGGGTAGTAGGGACTTTTGGGTTGTTGGGGTGAAAAACCAAAGACACACCCATCGCTTCAAAACTGCGACCCGCTAGTTCAGGGCGGTGATGCGAGGCAGAAGGCGGCATTTGATCGCCGCGAACATGAGAAAAACCTACCCCGCCTTTTTCAAGGATGTTGCCATTATCCAAAATGCAAGTACGCCCATAGCCTTTGAGTTTGCTGTCTTCTGGCTTATGCCACTCGTCCGCAATAAAAGCTTTCCCATCTAAAGCGCCCATCGCCGAAGTAATGCGATCTTGCAGACCTAAAAAATATTCTTTCAGGGCTGCAATATCAATTTGAGTTTGAGGTGCTGACAAGGAATCTGTACTTTTCAATATTTATTTAATTGCGCGATAGCCAATATCTTTGCGATATTGCATCCCATTGAAATGAATCTGCTTAATGACATCGTAGGCTTTTTGTTGAGCACCTCGAACGGTGTCGGCTAAACCCACAACACACAATACACGCCCACCCGAGGTCACTAATTTGCCTTCATGTAATTTGGTACCAGCATGGAAAGTGAGTTGATCTTCGGTATCAGCAGGAATGCCGGTAATGACATCACCATTGCGTGGAGTATCTGGGTAATTATGTGCAGCTAGAACTACTCCTAAGGCGGTGCGACGATCCCATTCAAGCTCTACTTCGTTGAGTTTGCCATCTACTGCATGATCAAGGGCATTGACGAGATCACTGCGTAAGCGTGCCATGATGGGTTGAGTTTCCGGGTCGCCCATACGGCAATTAAATTCTAAAGTTTTGATCTTGCCATCGGGAGCAATCATGAGTCCTGCGTATAAGAAACCTGTATATGGCAGACCATCCGCCTCCATGCCCCTCACAGTTGGCATGATCACTTCACGTAAAGCGCGCGCATGGATTTCCGGGGTAACAACGGGAGCAGGGGAGTAAGCGCCCATGCCGCCAGTATTAGGGCCTTGGTCAGCATCTAATAAACGCTTGTGATCTTGGCTGGTTGCCAGTGCAAGAACATGCTTGCCATCTACTAAAACAATAAAACTGGCTTCTTCGCCAGTAAGAAACTCTTCGATTACCACGCGAGCACCAGCATTACCTAATTTGTTATCGGCAAGCATCATCTCTACCGCTGCATGAGCTTCATCTAGGCTCATTGCTACCACTACACCTTTGCCAGCAGCTAAGCCGTCGGCCTTAATCACGATTGGCGCGCCTTTAGCATCAATGTAAGCATGTGCTTCTAAAGCACTAGTAAATGTTTGGTATTCCGCAGTCGGAATGCCATGGCGTTTCATAAAAGCCTTGGAGAAATCTTTTGAAGACTCCAGCTGGGCGGCTAATTGAGTTGGACCAAAAATGCGCAAGCCATTATTGCGAAAAACGTCGACAATGCCGGCAGCTAAGGGCGCTTCAGGACCAACAACGGTGAGATGAATCTTCTCGCGTTTTGCAAAATCAGCGAGCTCTTGTAAACCAGTGATGGGTAAATTCTCAATACCAGCTGCCGCCTGTTTAGCTGTGGCGGTGCCACCATTGCCCGGTGCCACATAAACGGTTTGCACTTGAGGCGACTGCGCTAGCTTCCAAGCCAATGCATGTTCGCGTCCACCAGATCCAACGAGAAGAATTTTCATAACGGGTGATATCTTAAATAATTGAGTGGGTTATAGAGCTGCGTTTGTAAATACTTCTTGAACGTCATCAAGGTTTTCCAAGGCATCGAGCAGTTTCTGCATGCTTTCGGCTTGCTCGCCTTCGAGTGCAATCTCTGTTTCAGGACGCATGGCAACGGTTGCTAGTTCAGACTTCAGTCCTGCTTGCGCTAGGGCATCTTGCACCTTACCAAAATCAGGCACGGGTGTTAGTACTTCAAACGAGCCATCATCATGCGCAATCACATCTTCAGCTCCAGCATCAAGCGCAACTTCCATTAATTGATCCTCGTTGCTGCCAGGAGCAAATAACATTTGACCGCAGTGTTTGAAGAGGAATGCAACCGATCCTTCGGTGCCCATGTTGCCACCATTCTTATTAAAGGCATGACGAACCTCTGCTACGGTGCGGGTGCGATTATCAGTTAAACAATCCACAATGATGGCAGCCCCATTGATGCCGTAGCCTTCGTAACGAATCTCTTCGTAACTCACACCTTCTAATGTGCCGGTGCCGCGTTGAATCGCTCTTTGCACGTTGTCATTAGGCATATTGGAGTCTTTGGCTTTATCAACGGCCAAGCGTAAACGTGGATTGGTTGCGAGATCACCGCCACCCAGTTTGGCAGCGACAGTAATTTCTTTAATGAGTTTGGTCCAAATCTTGCCGCGTTTTTCGTCTTGACGACCTTTGCGGTGCTGAATATTGGCCCATTTCGAGTGGCCGGCCATACGGATAAGTCCTTTTAATAATTTGGCTATAAGAGGCTATTTTAAGGGGTTCTAGACCCGAGGTAGGGGGCAGTTAGCCAATTTTTGTTACACTCTCATGGCTTAGCTGTAACAAAGTAGTCAATTAAGCAGAATTTCCACTGCAAACACCTGCCTCGGTGATGGAATTGGTAGACGTGCCGGACTCAAAATCCGGTGCCGCAAGGCGTGGCGGTTCGAGTCCGCCCCGAGGCACCATTTACTGGTTATTCAATCCGTAAATCTTTCCCCAGCATTAGATTTCGTAGGTATCAGCTTTCTCATTCATGGCCTGCTCAACAATCTTTTTGGTGAGCGTGGGCGAGAAGAGCTCGATGAAGGTGTAAACAAATGATCTTAAGTAAGCCCCTTGTTTAACGCCAATGTGCGTCACATTGTTGCCAAATAAATGACCGACTTGAATGACTTTAAGATTGCGATCTCTATCTGGGTCGTATGCGTGACCAGCAACAATGCCGATACCCATACCCGCTTCAACGTAAGTCTTAATGACGTCAGCATCAATTGCTTCCAAAATAATATCGGGAGTGATATTGCGTTGAGCAAAGGCAGCATCAATCTTGCTGCGCCCTGCAAAAGCTTTGTCATAGGTGATGATGGGATACTTGGCAATCTCTTCAAGCGTTACCGATGCTTGATTGAGTAATGGGTGACTCAACGGCACCATGACTACATGTTGCCATTGGTATCCAGGTAAAGCTAGTACACCAGGAGTATTAGCGATCCCTTCGGTTGCGATGGCGATGTCTGCTCGATCATGACTGAGTAACTCGGCGATTTGACCTGGACTACCTTGTTGGATGCTGACGCGAACCTTAGGAAAACGTTTTGTAAATTCAGTAAGTACTTTTGGTAAGGCATAGCGTGCTTGAGTATGGGTGGTGGCGATCACAAAGTTGCCTTGATCTTGACTGGCAAAATCTTTGCCCACTCGCTTCAGTGTTTCGACTTCATCTAAGATGCGTTCGACTGAGCTCAGAATTCGTTTGCCGGGCTCTGTGAGAGAGCGGATACGCTTACCGTGACGCCTAAAGATTTCAACGCCAAGCTCATCTTCCAATTCAATAATGGCTTTAGACACGCCCGGTTGGGAGGTGAAAAGTGCCTTAGCAGCTGTAGTGAGATTGAAGTTTTGTCGAACAGCCTCACGTACAAAGCGGAATTGGTGCAGGTTCATATGGGATTCCTATCTATATATCTACAAAGATATAGGAATCAAATTCTATATGAATTTTGGGTATTAGGTTTCCGAAACTCGCCGTAAGGCAAACAATGCCAAGAGGAAGTAGAGCATTGGCGGTATCAACGCTGTCAAGAATGCTGGCCATGCACTTAAGAGTCCAACATTGGAGAACAAAGAGTTGAATAGCTGAAAACTCATTCCCAGCATGATGCCGCCAAATACTTTGATGCCTACGCTACCAGCCCTGACTTTTAAATAGGCAAACGGGAGCGCTAAAGCCAACATCACAAAAATCGTGAACGGGTAGATCACTTTTTTCCAAAAGGCGATTGAATGTCGTTGTGTATCTTGGTTGTTCTCGTTCAGGTGAGCAATGAAACGGCCCAAACTCAGAATCGACATTTTTTCTGGACTAATTAATAGCACGCTCAAAATTTGCGGAGTTACTTCAGACTCTAAAGTCAGAATGGGGTGCGTAAATGTTTGCGCTGAAAAAACAGGATTGAGCGGATCGGTTTGCTTAGTTTCTTTAAAGCGAGTTTCAGTAACATCATTTAAAACCCAAATACCGGTTTCATCAAAGTGTCCAGAAGGGGCTGTGCGAATGGAGAGCAGGTTATAGGTATCACTAAATTCATACATCCGAATATCGCCAATATCATTGTCCTTGTCGACCTTGCCTACGTTGACGTAACGAACGCCTGGACGAACGGGACCACTACCATCTTCATCTCGAAGGCGGTCTTTCACCCAAACACCAGTCTTAAATTGTGAAGAATAGGTTGCGCCCAAGGCCTTCATGCGGATTTGCTCTGACTTGGCTTCTGTATAGGGTCCTGCCCATTCACTCATGATGAGCGTAAGCAAAACCAGCGGCAATGAAATCTTGGTAAGTGCAATCAAGCCTTTTTTCACATCCAGACCAGCAATGCGCAAGATAGTGAATTCAGACTGGCTGGCTAACATGGCAAATACATAGATGCTGCCAATCAAGGCTGCAATTGGAGTAATCTCGGAAATACGGCTTGGAGCTTTGAGTAGGACATGAAGCAAAGCAAGTGGCAGGGTGTAGCCACCTTGAACCGAGCCCAGCTCGCTTAGGATGTACAAAAAACAAAAACAATGCAACCAAGGCAAACAAAATAAATCCAAATGCCGCATAAATTTGCTTAGCTAGGTAACGCTCGTAGATGTAGGGAAAGAGCAGTTTCATTTATTTGCCAGGGCAGCAGGTAATTGGCGGCGCCACCATTTAATGGATGGGTTAATGCGATTACGAATTAATGCAGTAGCTATTAATAAGGCCAGCAGATGAATAGGCCAAATGCCAACAAAGACACTGAATTTGCCTTGAGCAACAAAGTTCTGAGTGAGATTCAATAAGTTGCTGTAGATTAAATAGATGAGTACCGCATAAAACATGGCAGTGTAGTTACCAAGGCGTGGGTTTACATACGCCAGCGGAATTGCAATGAGTACAAGACCAAGCGCCATTAGCGGAAGTCCAATACGCCAGAGTAGTTCAGCTCGACTTGGATTCACAAAAGCAGGATTGGGTTCATTAATTAATTCCTGAATTGTTTTCTCCCGGTCACGCGGAGCTGGCGCTAAGGTTTCCTTGCTACGTATCTTGGTTGTGTAATCTTTGAACTCCAGGATTCTAAAGTCAGGCTGGGTGGGCTGGCCTTCATAGCGGCGGCCATTGTGAAGGACAACGGATTTTTCTCCACCCTCAGAATTTTTAATAAAGCCAGTAGATGCAACGGCGATGCTAAGACGCCCGTTCTTATTGTCTGCAACAAAAATATTCTTTACTTCGCTCTTATTAACATCGAGTTGTTCGATAAAAAAGACACGTTCTGCTCTGGCAGATTCTTTAAATTGGCCAGCAGTCACCATCGAGACATCATCTCGTTGTTGGAAGCGTTGGCTAATGAGGGTGGTCTCTCTGTTAGCCCAAGGCCAAACAAATAATGCAAGAAGCGCAATGATGATGATGAGCGGAGTAGCAAATTGCAAAATGGGGCGAATCAGATTGCTGATGCTTAAACCGCTGGCAAACCAGACAATCATTTCAGAATCTTTGTACCAACGCACCAACACAATCAAGGTGGCTACAAATAGGGAGACTGTTAATAAGACGGCAAGATAGCCCAGGGTAGCCAAGGCAATCAATACGACTGCATCCTCTGGGTTTACTGCACCATTTGCCGCATAACCTAGGATGCGGATTACCAAAGTAGTCACCATGATGGTCACAAGGACCAAAAAGACGCCGCCTGTAGTAAAGCTGAGTTCTCGGCGAAGGGCATCTTTAAAAATCATGAATGGCTATAAATTGGTCGGTATAGGGTTTTGAAGGGGTTTAAATGACTGGTTTTTGTGCGGGCAAAGTAGGTTAATCTCATGTCGGAGGATAATGGATAAACATCCTGAATTAACATTCTTTAGTCCTCAAATCGACCTAAAAATACTGCCATACATTATGACAATTCAATTTAGTACCAAGATTTTCTCCCAGGCGGACCTGCAAAGTCCAAAACTCCTCAAATCGAGCCTTAAAAGCTTGCTTGCTATCAGCACTGATTGCCTCGTTCTTGGGTACTCAAAAGCAGACTTTGACAGTTTCTCTGGGACTAAAGGCGCCAAGGTCAAGACTGGTATTTTGGCGGAATTAGATCTTCTGTTGGGAGGTTCTCTTGGTCACGTCAGCACGCTCGGTGATTTGGACGGCAAGCAAGCCTCGGTTTGCATATTGAGAGCTGAAAAGTCTTGGTCTGCAAATGCGGTCAAAGCAAAGCGAATTCTTTTGCTAGGAATGGGCGATTTGCAATCGAGTGCGGATAAAAGTTTATTGACGTACTCTAAAGTTGCTCGTGCGGGATTGAAGGCTTTAAGTGGTGGCGCTATTGAGAATGCGCTCTGGTTTGCTCCTAGCTTTACTTTATCAAAAGCATCCGAAACTATCGCCCAAGAAGTGCGTCTCACTATTCAATATGCTGGAGATCAAGCTTATCGCTTTGGTGTTCGTCAGCCTGCGATGAAATTCAAGGCCAAAGACAATGCGGATACTTTTAAGCATTTGGTCTTTGGGGGTAATGATGCAACTGCTAAAGAATTAAAGCTGGCTGTTGAGCAAGGCTCCGCAATGGTTGAGGGTATGAATTTAGCGAAAGACTTGGGCAACCTTCCTCCGAATATTTGCACGCCTACTTATTTGGGTAAAACCGCGCAGAGCTTGGCGAAGAAGGCTGCTTTGAAGGTTGAGGTTTTAGGGCTTAAGCAAATCGAAGCTCTGGGTATGGGCTCATTTCTATCGGTTGCCAAGGGCTCTGAGACGCCACCCCAATTTATTGTGATGCGTCATCAAGGTGGTAAGGTTGGTGAAGCCCCTATTGTTCTGGTTGGCAAAGGAATCACCTTTGATACCGGCGGTATTTCTTTAAAGCCAGGCGAAGCTATGGACGAAATGAAATACGACATGTGTGGCGCTGCCTCGGTGATTGGCACAATGTATTCCGCTGCATTGATGAAGTTGAAAAAAAAATGTCATCGGTGTAGTGCCTACTTGTGAAAACATGCCCTCTGGTAAAGCAACTCGTCCAGGCGACATTGTCAAAAGTATGTCGGGTCAAACAATTGAAATTCTCAATACTGATGCTGAAGGCCGTTTGATTTTGTGTGATGCCTTGACCTATGTAGAGCGCTTTAAACCTAAGGCCGTGATTGATGTAGCAACCTTAACTGGCGCTTGCATCATTGCATTGGGTCATGTACACAGCGGCGTATTTTCTGACGATGAAGCCCTGGTAAGCGATTTGACTAAAGCCGGCCATGATTCTTTAGACACGGTATGGCGTCTGCCTTTAGATGCCGCCTATCACGAGCAACTGAAATCCAACTTTGCTGATGTAGCCAATATTGGCGGACGTCCCGCTGGCAGCGTTACTGCAGCTTGCTTCTTGTCTCGCTTTACCGAGAAATATAAGTGGGCGCATTTGGATATTGCTGGTACTGCGTGGAAGAGTGGTGCCGCTAAAGGTTCAACTGGTCGACCAGTACCTTTACTAGTAAATTACTTGCTTGAGCAAAAGTAAACCAGTAAGAATCTATGGCGCGAATTGATTTTCACAGCAATGTTGGCGATAAGCTTGAATATGCTTGCCGCCTCACGCGTAAAATCTGGAGCGCAACCCCTGAAGGCGAGCCTGTTCGCAACATCGTTATCGTTGGTGAAAAAGTAGACCTAAAAAAATTAGATGATCTGCTTTGGACATTTAGCATCACCGATTTTCTGCCGCATTGTTATATTGAAGACGAGGGCGCCGCTGAAACTCCTATTGTGCTCACCGATAACTTCACATCTCCATCTCTGAGTACGATTCCTCATGCAGATGTCATGATTCATCTGGGTATGCGTATGCCACAAGATGTATCCGCACTCGTTGCTAGATTTCCCCGTATCGTTGAGGTAGTCACTGTGAATGAGGTGGAGCGCTTGGCGGGCCGCGAGCGTTTTAAGGCCTATCGTGACTTGGGCCATGAGTTGCATAACTTTGATCAATCCAAGAGTTAAGTTGCACTTATCATGTTGATTCATCCCCAGTTTGATCCAGCAGCCATTCGTATTGGCTCCTTCGCAATTCATTGGTATGGTCTGATGTATCTCTGTGCCTTTGCACAATTTTTATTACTAGGACGATTACGGATTCGCGCTCCTCGCTATCAGGCATTGGGTTGGACTTACAAAGACCTTGAGGATTTATTGTTTGCAGGCGTCTTAGGTGTGGTGCTTGGAGGTCGTTTGGGTTACACCCTGTTTTATATGCCTGACTTTTATCTCTCTCATCCACTCAGTATTTTTAAGATTTGGGAAGGCGGCATGTCTTTCCATGGGGGCTTATTGGGTGTTTTGGTAGCTCTCTGGTGGTTTGCTAAAAAACGCCAAACCACTTTTTTTTGTAGTGAGTGATTTAGTGGCACCCCTAGTACCATTTGGCCTTGCCTTCGGGCGTTTGGGCAACTTTATTAATGGCGAGCTGTGGGGAAGGCCTACGGATCTACCATGGGCAATGGTGTTCCCTTTGGTTGATTCCATTCCTCGTCATCCATCGCAAATTTATCAATTGCTCGGTGAGGGCATCTTTCTGGGCATCATTCTATGGGCCTATGCAAGTAAGCCTAGACGAATCGGACAAATTTCTGGTTTGTTCTTGCTGGGCTATGGTGTTTGCCGTTTCTTGGCTGAGTACGCGCGTGAGCCAGATGCATTCTTAGGTCTATTGGGCCTTGGCTTATCTATGGGTCAGTGGTTGTGCGTCCCGATGATTATCTTTGGCATCTATCTGATGCGCCGTCACTCAGAAGTCTCACCCGTATAAAGGTTTACTGATTTTGCTTAATGATGAAGTGACGCTCAGGAAGCTAGAAATACTCTGCTCTTTTGTCAGAACGGGCAGCTTGGTAAAAACCGCTGAAGAGTTGCAGTTGAGTTCAGTCAGCATTCACAAGGCCTTGCACTCACTTGAAGCTGGAATTGGCTGCCCCTTATTTGTAAAAGAGGGTCGCCAATTAAAGGCGCTTCCCGCAGCGCTGTACTTGGCTGAAGCAAGCGTAGATCTTCTCGGTGATGTTGAGCGAATTCTCAAAAAAACCAGAACCAAAGCTGGCGTGGAGAGCGGGCAAATTCGCCTGGGTTCTATGTACTCCTTAACAGCCAACATTATTCCCAGAATCATCATGGGCACGAAGATTCGCAGGCCAGATCTAGATATTGATTTATATCTGGGCTCCAACGAAGATCTCATGAAAAAGCTCTATGAAGGCAATATTGATGCTGTAGTCATTGCTGCACCATCTGATGATTCCCTTGATGGAGTGGAGGTAGTCCCCTTATTTGAGGATGATCTGTATTTAGCCTCCTCTAAGGGAAGCAAGCCCAAAGATAGTAGCGTTGACTTATCGGAGTATGAGTTTGAAAAATTCTTAACGCTCCAAGACGGCTTTGCGACTACTTCTGGTTTTTATGATGCTTTCAAATTGGCTGGATTTAAGCCTAACGTGGTGATGAAGGTGGGCGATATCTTCTCTTTGATGAATATGGTCTCCAGCGATATGGGCAGGTCTTTGCTCCCGGGCAGGGTGAAGGCGCTAATGGGTGATGCTATTGAATTTACCCCCCTTCAGTCGAAATATCGGGTAACACAGCGTATTGCCTTGATGTATCTTCAGGCTAATGAATCTAATCCGAATATCTTGGCTCTAGCTGCTGAAACCCGCATGTTGCATCGCAATAACAAATAATGCGCGATCTTCTTCTCCAATAATCATTAACATTAGGTTAATGAAAATACATTTAACTTAATTGATTACCCCCTGGGTCGGGAATACATTGAGGGATTATTTTGTTGAACATTATTGGATAAAAACCTCATGCTGGAAAAGTTAGCAAAAGCTCGATATTTTTCTCGCGTCACTGGCGCGGTAAATCGGCTCATTTCTGAGCGAGGCGAGTCCAATGCAGTCAGTATGGCTGACGATGTCATTAACAACTATCGCAAGCTCTCCAAAGATCAGCACATCAAATTTTTCACCTTCCTGTTTGAGAAGCTCAATCCAGATGCCGCAGCGGTGATGACTGCAGCACAAAATTTTTCTGTTGAAGCGAGTGCTCGTAATTACATTAAGTTGCAACGCGTGACTGAGCCTCCAAGACAGGAGTTATTTCGACGACTCAATCGAGCAACTAACGGTACAGCTGCCTTAGTTGAAATGCGACGCGATCTTTTGCAGTTGCTTGAAAAGCAGCCCGAGTTAACTGCTGTTGATTTTGATCTGCGTCACTTATTGTCTTCTTGGTTTAATCCAGGCTTTTTGAAGATGCATCGAGTCGACTGGAAATCCCCAGCAGAAGTGTTGGAGAAGTTAATTCAGCATGAGGCAGTACATGCGATTGATGGCTGGGATGACCTGCGGAGGCGCTTGCAGCCTGATCGTCGTTGCTTTGCATTCTTTCATCCGCAGCTGCCAAATGAACCTTTAATCTTCGTGGAGGTGGCTTTGCTGCCTGAGATTCCAGCGGTGATTACTCCCTTGGTAGATAAGAAGGCTGAGACCGTTCATCAAAGCTCGCAATACAAGGTTGCCGCGTTTTATTCGATTAGCAACTGTGAGCCTGGCTTGCGTGGTGTTTCGATGGGTAATTTCTTAATCAAGCGCGTTGCTGAGCAATTGCATGCAGAGTTCCCTGGTTTAAAAACATTTGTCACGCTCTCACCAATTCCAGGATTTATTGATTGGGTTACAGCAGGTGCTGATATTGGCGGAGATAAAACTGGTGTTCAGTTAAAGCCAGCAATTCGAACAGCTCGTGAACAAGCATTAGAGGCTATTGGTTTGGCTAAACGCTCATGGACGGAGCGTTTGAGCTCTGGTTGGCATCCCGATAATGCTACTGAAAAAGAAAAGAATGCTTTGCTTTGCCTTGCCAGTATTTATCTGGCATTGGGATCCGCTGGTAGAAACGGCAATCCAGTAGCGAAATTCCATTTAGGTAATGGCGCTAAGTTACATCAAATTAACTGGGCTGCTGACCTCTCGCGTAAGGGTTTACGTCAGTCAGCAGCACTAATGGTCAATTATTTATATGATCTCTCGGCAGTTGAGGAGAATCATGAGCGCTTTACACAGGGCGAAATCGATTATTCGCGGGCTGTAGGTCGTTTAATGCAGTCATAAGAAGAAATTTTGGAGGAGAGTCTCTAAAGCAGAGTTCATAGAGTATTCGCTTTAGAATGGGGCATTAAGAAGCCGGCGGCCACAAATCTGGCAGTGTCCTTAGTTGTGAGTAATAAAAAATAATAGTCATTTAGGAGATGAACATGACAGATACAAAAGAAATATCTCAATTGCGTCGCGCATTGCTACTGGGCGCCGCCGGAGCAACTGTTGCGGGTTATGATTTGAGCGCATTTGCTCAGTCAGGTGCTAAAAGTTTAAAAATTTCTCACCAATTTCCTAGTGGTACAGACTTCCGAGATCGCCTTTGCAAGAAGTTCGGCGACGAGGTGACCAAGAAAACGAACGGCGAATTGAAATTCGACGTTTATCCACAGTCTTCATTAATGAAGACTAATGCCCAATTTAGCGCTTTGCGCAAGGGCGCCCTAGACTTTAGTTTTTATCCAATGCCTTATGCGGGCGGTGAAGTTGTTGAGGCGAATATTGGTCTGATGCCAGCATTAGTTACCAGCTATGAGCAGGGTGCAAAGTGGAAGAATGCTGAAGTTGGCAAGATCTTAAACAAGGTTATGGAATCCAAGGGAATTGTGATCGTTAGCTGGGTATGGCAGGCTGGTGGAGTTGCAACCCGTTCCGGTCCAATCTTAGTTCCAGATGATATTAAGGGCGTCAAAGTTCGCGGCGGAAGTCGTGAATTTGATGCGATGCTGAAGGCTGCTGGAGGTTCTGTAATGACCTCTATTCCCTCGAACGAAGTATATCAAGCGGTGCAAACAGGATCATTGGAGGCGGCTTACACATCCTCAGCCAGCTTAATGTCATTCAAGCTTGCAGAGCTCACCAAAAACTTCACCTCCGCCAAAAATAAATCCTATTGGTACATGTTAGAGCCACTCATGATGTCTAAGACGGTATTCGATTCATTAACACCAAAACAGCGTGATGTGATTATGGCTGTCGGTGCCGATATGGAAAAGTTTGGCACTGAACAAGCTAAATTGGATGATATTGATGCTTCGATTGCCTTTGCTAAGGCAGGTAATAAAGTATTTGAGCTAGATATGTCAGTGGTGGATAAATGGAAAGCGGTGGCAAAAGCCTCTGCATGGAAGGAATTCTCTGAACGTAACGAAACCTGTGCGGCCATGATGCGTTCTGCAGAGAAGATCTCGTAATATGTTTAAGATCTTAGAGGCTGCTGACAGAGTAATGTCAGCAGCAAATAAATGCTTGGTATTGTTGGGCTCAATAGCGCTGATGGCTGCCGCTTTAATTCTGAGTTACAGCGTCATGTCTCGCGGCTTATTTCATGCTGCTAATGACTGGCAGGACGAGGCCGCTTTATTTTGCTTGGTCGGCGTAACATTTCTCTGTAGCTCATATGTTCAAGAAAAGCGTGGGCATATCGGCATCTCTGCGATCGAGGGTTTATTGCCACACCCCGTCAATAAAGTTCGTGCCGTTGTTATTGATGTGATCTCATTCCTTTTCTTCGCATTCTTTTCTGCTAAGACTTGGGACTTGCTCCATGAAGCATGGGTAGATGGACAGGTTACGAACTCCACTTGGGCGCCCCCATTGTGGATTCCATACTCAATGATGTTTGTAGGCATGATGTTGCTTACATTCCAATTATTTTTGCAAATTTTCATCAGAAAAGCGGTGGCTCCTGATGCGGTTAGAGGGGGTCACTAGGATGTCTATTCTCACGATTGGGCTTTTGTTTGCTGTAGTAACTCTGTTAATTATGTTCTCAGGGATTTCAATTGCTTTTGCGCTTGGTATTGTGGCAATCATCTTTATGTATTTCTTCATGCCCGCTTCCTCTCTAGATACTGTGGCGCAAAATGTCTACGAAGAGATGTCCAGCATTACGTTAATGTCCATCCCGCTTTTTATTTTGAAGGGCGCAGCGATTGGACGTTCGCGTGCAGGTAAGGATTTATACGACGCTCTCCACGTTTGGATGGGTAAGGTGCCAGGCGGTTTGGGGGTTGCTAACGTGTTTGCATGTGCATTGTTCGCTGCTATGGCTGGCTCAAGCCCTGCAACCTGCTCAGCGATTGGCAGCGCTGGTATTCCAGAAATGCGCAAACGTGGGTACTCACCAGGTTTTGCGGCTGGGATTATTGCCGCTGGTGGAACATTGGGGATTCTATTGCCGCCTTCGATCACGATGATTTTGTACTCCGTTGCGGCAGAACAATCTTTGGGACGTCTATTCTTGGCGGCTATTGGTCCAGGAGTAATGTTGGTTGTATTTTTCTCGGCTTACACCATCTATCGTTTCCGTAAAGAGTATGCAACTGCTTACCAGGCTTATGAAGTTAATAAGTCTGCCAATCCTATTTTGGATCGTCAGACTTACACTATGCAACAAAAAATGAGCTCCTTACCTAGGGTTCTGCCATTCTTGGTCTTGTTGATTGGCGTGATGGTTGCTTTATACGGCGGCTACGCCACACCAGCAGAAACTGCTGGACTGGGCGCAGTGTTTGCCTTTTTATTAATTGCTGTGATTTACAAGATGTGGCGCTTTAAGGATCTTTATCCTTTATTAGACGTCACCATTCGCGAATCTGCAATGTTGATGTTCATCATTGGAATGTCTTTGTTATTTGCTAATGTGATGAGCTATTTGCACCTGAGCCAATCGGCTGCTCAAGCTATCGTTGATTTGGGTGCGTCTCGTTGGGTTTTACTGGCAGCAATTTTGCTCATGGTGATTGTTCTAGGCTTCTTCTTGCCGCCTGTTTCGATTATTTTAATGACTTCGCCTATCTTCCTGCCGCCTCTACGCGCTGCTGGTTTTGATTTAATTTGGTTCGGTGTGGTGATGACCATTGTGATGGAGACTGGGCTGATTCATCCGCCTGTTGGACTGAATATTTTTGTTATCAAAAATATTGCTCCGGACATTACATTAAAAGAGATCATCTATGGCGTGATGCCATTTGTATTCATCATGCTTTTTTCTGTCATATTGCTTTGCGTATTCCCAGAGATAGCTACCGGTTTATCTAATTGGGTAATGGGCGCACCACTAGTTTAAGAAATCAAGGAATTTTCATGAATTTGTATTCAGTATTGGAAAAAGGTTTTCCAAAAGATAAAAAAGCGTGCGCTATCGAAACGCATGATGGCCTCTATTACTCTTGGGGTGATCTAGAGGGCGCAACGGCAAAGATAGCCAACTTACTGAAAAGTCTTAAGCTACCCGCAGGTTCACGTGTTGCCGTTCAGGTTGAAAAATCTCCTGAGGCCTTATTTTTATATCTGGCCACTATTCGAGCAGGGTATGTCTATTTACCTCTCAATACCGCTTATCAATCTGCTGAGATGCAGTACTTTATTGAAAATGCAGAGCCTGCTGTAGTAGTTTGTAGCGGTAAGAATTTCTCTTGGGTATCCAAGGTTGCATCTAAGGCTGGTACCAAACAAGTATTTACCTTAAACGAAGATCGCACAGGTACTTTGCTCGAGCGTGCTGGTGGATTGAGCGACACATTCAAGACCGTTGCTACTAAGGATGATGATTTAGCTGCGATCCTGTATACCTCTGGTACAACGGGCCGCAGCAAGGGTGCTATGTTGACCCATAAGAATTTGTATAGCAATGCACAAGTCTTGCAAAAATTCTGGGGCTGGAAAAAGGGTGATGTACTTTTACATGCATTGCCAATCTTCCACGTTCATGGTCTGTTTGTTGCAGCGCATGGTGCATTAATTAATGGTAGCAAGATGATTTGGTTGCCACGTTTAGATGTGTCGCAGCTGATTCATCATATGCCGCAATCAACAGTCATGATGGGCGTACCTACTTTCTACGTACGCCTCTTGGCTGATAAGGGCTTTACCAAGAAGGTAGCCCGCAATATGCGCTTATTTGTTTCGGGTTCAGCACCTTTGTTGACTGAAACATTTAACTCTTTCAAAGAGGTGATTGGTCAGCCTATTCTTGAGCGTTATGGCATGAGTGAAACCGTCATGTTGGTTTCGAATCCTTACAAAGGCGCTCGCGTGGGCGGTTCAGTGGGATTGCCTTTGCCTGGCGTGCAGGTACGCGTTGTTAATGAAGACAATAAAGCTTGCGGCGTTGATGAAATTGGCAGCATCCAAGTTAAGGGCCCAAATGTATTTAAGGGCTATTGGCGTATGCCGGAGAAGACTGCGGAAGAGTTCACCAAAGATGGTTGGTTTAAGACTGGTGACGTTGGTCGCTGGGGTGGGGATGCTAATGGCGGTAAAGCACCTAAAAACTATTTATGCATCGTTGGCCGCAGTAAAGACTTAATTATTTCTGGCGGTTACAACGTCTATCCAAAAGAGATCGAAAGTTTTATTGATGACATGGATGGTGTTGATGAGAGCGCAGTAATCGGTATTCCGCACCCTGACTTTGGTGAAGCTGTAATGGCAGTGGTTGTGCCTAAAGCTGGAGCAAAGTTAAATGCCGAAGCCATGATCGCTACCCTGAAAACGCAAATTGCCAATTTCAAGATACCAAAACGTTTAGAGATTGTTGGTGACTTGCCCCGAAATGCGATGGGTAAAGTGCAAAAGAATATTTTGCGTCAGCAATACACCAGCTAGTTAAAAACCAAATGCCTTGCGGCTTTCGTTAAACATGAAGGCCGCAAGGAAAAATAGCATTACGCCAAAGACTCTTTTAAGTTGAGCCACATCCAGCTTTCTGGCCAGCTTGGCTCCCCAAGGTGCAGTAAAAATACTCACCCCTACAATGCAAGCAACGGCAGGTAAGTAAACAAATCCCATCGATCCAGTTGGTAGAGTAGGATTGCCCCAGCTGCCGTACATATAACCCAGGGTTGCTGCAGCTGCGACTGGAAGGCCCAAGCCGGATGATGTAGCCATGGCAGTGTGGGGTTTGACGTTGCACCACAACATAAATGGCACGGTCACAAATGCGCCACCAGCACCCACTAAGCTTGCAAGCCCACCTGCGAATGCCCCAAATGAAAATAGACCAAGCGATCCCGGTAGCTCTCGACCTGGTTTTGGTTTTTTATTGAGCAGCATCTGAATGGAGGTGTAAACAATAAAGATAGCAAAGAAGAGTGAGAGCCAAGAGGTTTTTAATGCTTCGAATAATTCGCTGCCACCAATCAGGCCACCAAAAATCATTCCAGGACTAAGTGATGCCACTAATTTCCAATCGATTGAGCCATGTTTATGGTGAGCCCAAATTGCGGAGGAGGTGGTGAATAGAATGGTGCACATTCCAGTGGCAATCGCCATGTGCACAATCACTTCTTGGTTGAAGCCCAGATGATTAAAAACCAAGATCATGAACGGCACTAGGATCATGCCGCCACCGATGCCCAGGAGTCCCGCAAGAAATCCAGAGATGCTCCCACAGAGCATCAACATCAAGATGTCGCTCAGTAACATGAATTCCCCGCCTTGGCCGCTAGGCCGTCATCCTGAACCCTAAGGTTCAAGGTGGAACGGCTACTCTGTTTCGGGTGCATTAAGAAATTCAGGGAGTAACCAAGTCTAAGTTGGCACTGTGAACTTGCAAAACGCTCACGCCCACAAGGTAAAGATCGTTCCGGATGCTTGCGCATCGGTTCAAGGAACTATTGGCCTTGGCGAACCAGGCAGGGAAAGGGTTTGCATCAAAGAGTCTACTTGCTCTTCAAGCCCAGCAATTTCTGCTTGAAGACGAGCTATTTCATCGGAGCTGACATTTGAAGAGGCGCTTTGATGGGTTTGATTCTTTTGCAATGTAATTAAGTCACCTGCAATTTTGAGCGCTGCCATCATGCTGGCTCGTTCAATGCTGCGATTACCACCACCGATGGCCAATTGAATTTGTTCGTCAACCAAGACACAGGCCGCACGAAGTAGGGGTTCATGTTCAGCGCTGGTCGCTAAAGTGATCTTTTGACCGGCAAGAGTTACTTCAATGCGTTGTTGGCTCACTGTCGTCCTCTGAGTTGGTTGGTGGAATGACTTCGCCAAGTAAGTTTAATTGGCGACCATCACTTTGTTCTGGTAGGCGACTCAAGATACGTTGTACCCGTTTTTGAGCATCTTCAATCTTGCCCTCAAGCAGAGTGCGACTCTGATTGAGATTGCGAACAGCATCTTGGATTAAAGATAGCTTTTCGGAAAGGCGTTTAATGGATACGCTAAGGGTATCCAGATCTTCATCGCCAGTGGAATGAGGGTGGAGCTCGTTCATAATGGCATTGTAGTCTGAAAACAAGAGGTTATTTCACTGTGTAGCGAAGACCTACGAATACATTAGATCCGGCATTGGCATAGCCGTAGCTAGTTTGATACTGCGAATTAAATACGTTATTCCATCTAATGAAAGTTGAGAGGCCTTTTTCCAGCTGATAGCTGCCGTAAAGACCAACCAAGGTGTAGCTCGGTAAATTATTGACATTCGCCGTCTGATCGGAGTTGACTCCCCCCCATCTAGCCCCAGTTAACGTGAAATTTGATCCCACATTCAATTTATTTAACTTGTAATCAATGAGTAGATTGCCAACCCAATTGGCTCGATTGGGTACATCTAGCCCTGTGGTTTGATCTACAGTACTCATGGCATCTGCAGATGCCTTTAAAGTTAGATTGGAAAATCTTGCATCAGCCCCTAAGGAGGCGCCCTTAATTTGGACTAAGCTGAAGTTGGCTGGATAAGATCCGGAATAATAGGCGGGGTTAGCACAACCATAGTATGGATCGCAGTTGATTGGGATAATAAAGTTTTCAATCCTGTTTTGATATGCAGTGAGGTGTAAGCCGTAGGTCTGAGTTTCGTAATGAATGCCACCTTCTAAGTTTTTGTTAGTTTCTGGTAATAAATTCGTGTTTCCATAACCGGGGTAGTAAAGATCATTAAATGAGGGTGCTCTAAAGCCAGTGCCGTAGTTCACATTCACCCTTAATTCCTTGGTTAAAAAATAACCATAAGCAACGCTATAGGTAGCCTTTGATCCATATTGGGAAATTTGGTCATTTCTAACTGATAGTGTGGCTAGGCTATTGCCACGTTTTAATTCATAAGCACCCGCAATTGAGTTAGTTGTTCTGAGCTGACTGACATTGATGTTGTTACAGGCGCCAGTCGGGCCGTAATTGCAGTATGTTGAATACGCCGAGTTATCCATATTGGCGTATTGCATATTTCGCTCTAAAAGAACTTGTAATTTATCTGACCCAATTTTGATATCGTTTTGCCAGAGAAAATCGTAGGCAGGAGTGACTAGCTTGTCATTACTTTGAATGGTATTTGCTTGGGTTGCATTAGTTGAGCTCGACATCTGAAATAAGCTATTCCAAATATCCGTTAATTGATTTCGTGAGAATGCTGAAAATATCGACAATTGATTCATCCCGCCGTCCACGTTAGCGGAGCCACCTAAGTAATCGTAACTTGGATATAACCAATTATTTTTACTGGCAAAAATTTTCACACCCAACTCTTGTCCTTGAGACCAGGTATTTGAGATCGAGCCTGTAGCTCCAATTCTCGTGTAGCCAGTGGCGACGGTAGGATATGGCCCCCATCCGCGATAGTTTGATCCGCTTGGATTAGCTGGATTATTACTTGCAACAGTATTAAATCCAGCAGAATTTTCTTGGCTCACTCCGATGGAGAATTGGGTTGTTTTTTCGCTCCCAAGTGATCCTGATGCTGAAGCGCTGGAAATGCTTGTGTTGTATGTTCCATAGCCTGCTGAGACATCAAATTCAGTTGTGGCGCTACCTTTTTTGGTAAATATTTGAACTACGCCACCCATTGCATCTGAGCCATAAAATGTGCTTTGTGGACCATAAATGATTTCAATATGATCAATTAATGAGAGTGGGATGGCGTTCCAAATTGCGCCGCCTCCAACGGAATCGACTTTTACACCGTCAATCAATATCAAGCTTTGAGCATTACTCGTACCTCTTAAGTAAACGCTCGATATATTTCCTGATCCACCGGAGCTAGAAATCTGGACGCCTCTTTGTTGTTGAAGTAAATCGGGCAGGCTCGACTGGGCTGAATTTTCAATCTCATCTCTACTGATGTATGTGTAATCTGCTAATACATCATTCCCGGACTTGGGTGTTCTTGTTGCGGTTACTATGATTGGGTTGATGGGGTCCAATGAATTTGTTATGGATACGCTCGAATTGCTTTGCGCAAAAACATAACTGCTTAGCGTGAGAATGCTGGCGCAAATTAGGGCGCCAAGATGTTTACTTCCGAACTGCTGCTGCATTTTTGACCTTCCGTTATCGAATGCCTAGCTCACTTCCCCGTAAGCTGGGTCGAACAGAATTTCCGGTACAGGAGTTCGGGCGTCAATTTGGCGTTTGATCGAGAGATCTGACGCTGTCATCGGCGCGCGAAGATCCCCGTCCGCAAAATTCCACCTGTCTTGGCCGGTATCCGGGCTAGTAAATGTCAGAATTTGGCCTTCCCATGCGATTGACGCGCACAGTGGCGTTTCAGATTCCTGACGCCCCTTACTGCGTATTTGGAGCGTATTTACCTACCGTTGCGGGGGCAGCACACGTTTAGTGTTTCCCGTTTAACTTTATTGCACTGCAATAAAGCACCACGACTCCTGAATTCTAGCCGATAGAAGGTCTTTGATACCTGATTTGGCTCATAAAAAGCCTACAATAGAGGGTCTAGGATGAAGGATTCATGACAGCATTAGATAAGCACCTCGAAAAAAACCTAATTCGGCTACAGCTGAGTCAAAACTCAGTCTTGAAAAGCTTGGATCCGGCAGCTATGGCAGATTTAGAGCGCCACCTGGAGATCTCAGACCTCAGAAAATCAGAAATCTTGCTTCATCAGGGTGATCACCAGATGGAGCAATACTTTGTGCTTGATGGAATTTTGAAGCGCATTGTCTCTAGCGCAGATGCAAAAGAAATGATCCTGCGTTTTGCCATTGAAAAAGATATCGAAACTAGCTATGCTGCCTGGCGCCTGAAGACAGCCGCCCCATATAGCATCGCCTGTGTCACTAAAGCCCGCGTAGCCCGCATGCCAATGAAAAAGTGGGCTGAATTCCTAGAAGAGCATAAGCCTCTCAAAGAGAGTTTTGAATTCGAGGTGATGCGTCTGATGAGCGAGATCATGGCTCATACCATTACCTTGCACATGTTGGATGCCCCAGGCAGGGTAGAGCGCTTTTTGCGCAAATACGAGAACCTTTTTGAGCTTCTCCCTAAAAAAGAGTTGGCCGCTTATCTCAATCTCTCCCCAGAGACCTTGAGTCGCCTCAAAACCAAGCATAAAGAGCTTTTTATCTAGGCTTCAGGACCCTGTAATTACAGGATTTAGAGGGAAATTGACCGAAGTCAATGATGATCCCGACCCCCAAGCCTAATATTCATCTCAGCCTAAGCGGGGAGTAAAACCCGTCGTGCGATTAATAACTTTATTGGAGACAGTAGCGCAAGCTAGATTGCATTAGCCCTTACTCAGAGCTATCCGTAATTCACCTAAAAATTCTATGACAACAGACAACCAAAATACCCAATTAACTGATGGCTTTCACCTCGTTATTGATGCACTGAAAGCAAATGATCTCAATACGATTTTCGGTCTCGTAGGCATTCCAATTACTGACCTATGTCGTTTAGCTCAAGCAGAAGGCTTGCGCTTTATTGGTTTCCGTCATGAGCAGCATGCTGGTAATGCTGCAGCGATCGCTGGTTACATGACTCAAAAGCCTGGTATCTGTATGACTGTTTCTGCACCAGGTTTCTTGAACGGATTGACAGCATTGGCAAACGCCACTGTGAACTGTTTCCCAATGATTTTGATTTCCGGTTCAAGTGAACGTGAAATCGTTGACTTGCAGCAAGGTGATTACGAAGAGATGGATCAGCTCAATGCTGCTAAGCCATATTGCAAAGCTGCCTATCGTATCAATCACATTGAAGATATCGGTATTGGTTTTGCTCGCGCAATCCGTGCTGCCGTTTCTGGTCGTCCAGGTGGCGTGTATTTAGATTTGCCAGCCCAGTTGCTTGCTCAAACAATGCCTGCAGAAGAAGCCAAGAAAACCATCTTCAAGGTAATCGATCCAGTCCCACGTCAAATCCCAGCAGCAGATGCTGTTGCTCGCGCATTAGACGTTCTTAAAGGCGCTAAGCGTCCATTGATTCTGTTGGGTAAGGGTGCTGCCTATGCTCAAGCTGATCAAGAGATTCGTGATCTGGTTGAAAAATCTGGCATCCCTTATTTACCAATGTCTATGGCAAAAGGATTGTTGCCAGACAATCACCCACAATCTGCTTCTGCAGCACGTTCATTTGTATTGGCTGAAGCTGATGCAGTGTTGTTGGTTGGTGCGCGTTTGAACTGGTTGCTGGCGCATGGTAAGGGCAAGACATGGGGAAAAGAGCCTAAGAAATTTATCCAAATTGATATTCAGGCAAACGAAGTCGATAGCAACGTACAAATCGCTGCACCGTTGATTGGTGATATTGGTTCATGCGTTGGTGAACTCTTGAAGGGTATCTCTGCTGTTCCTAAGCCAAGTGCCGAGTGGATTGCTGCGATTACTGAAAAGAAAGACAAGAATCTTGCCAAGATGGCAGAGACTTTGGCTAAAGAAGCGAACCCAATGAACTTCCATGGTGCATTGCGCGTCATTCGTGATGTCATCAAGAAGAACCCAGATGTGAACTTGGTGAACGAGGGTGCTAATACTTTGGATTACTGCCGTGCCATCGTAGATATGT
This sequence comes from Polynucleobacter sp. QLW-P1DATA-2, assembly GCF_001870365.1. Lineage (NCBI taxonomy): Bacteria > Pseudomonadati > Pseudomonadota > Betaproteobacteria > Burkholderiales > Burkholderiaceae > Polynucleobacter > Polynucleobacter sp. QLW-P1DATA-2. The sequence continues at coordinate 1,105,132 of NZ_LZMQ01000003.1, forward strand.
ACAAGCCACGTAAGCGTTTTGACTCTGGTACATGGGGCATTATGGGTATTGGTATGGGCTACTCCATTGGAGCTGCTGTCATTAGCGGTTTGCCAACAGTTGCAGTTGAGGGCGATAGTGCATTCGGCTTTAGCGGTATGGAATTGGAAACGGTTTGCCGTTACAACCTGCCAATTACTACTGTTGTTTTCAATAACAACGGCGTATACCGTGGTACCGATGTAAATCCTACAGGTGGCGCTGATGTTGCCCCAACTGTGTTTGTAAAGGATGCACGTTACGACAAGATGATTGAAGCATTTGGTGGTGTGGGTTACTACGTAACTACCCCAGCAGAATTAGAAGCAGCATTAACAGAAGCCATTGCTGCCGGTAAACCAGCCCTCATCAATGCTGTTATTGATGAAACTGCAGGTACTGAGAGTGGACGTTTAACAAACCTAAACCCATCCACAGCAGCTGCTAAGAAGTAATAAAACATTAATATTTTCGGACTACATTTGCAGTAAACAAGAAAGACTTAAGGAGAAACAACTATGACTAAACCATTAGACGGTATTCGCATTATTGACTTCACACACGTACAAGCAGGTCCTGCATGTACTCAGTTGTTGGCATGGTATGGCGCTGACGTAATTAAAGTAGAGCGCCCAGGTTCTGGTGACGTAACACGTAGCCAGTTGCGCGACATTCCAGGCGCAGATGCTTTGTATTTCACAATGCTCAACGGTAATAAGCGTTCTTTGACACTTGATACTAAAACTCAAGAAGGTAAAGAAGTGTTAGAGAAGATGATCAAGACCTCTGACGTCATGGTTGAAAACTTTGGTCCAGGCGCTTTGGATCGTATGGGATTCTCTTGGAAGCGTATCCAAGAATTGAACCCAAAAATGATCATGGCTTCTGTAAAAGGCTTTAGTGATGGCCACTCATACGAAGACTTAAAAGTGTATGAGAACGTAGCTCAGTGTGCTGGTGGTGCAGCTTCTACTACTGGTTTCTGGGATGGTCCTCCTACCGTTTCCGCTGCCGCTTTGGGTGACTCTAATACTGGTATGCATTTGGCAATTGGTATTTTGACTGCTTTGATGCAGCGCGCGAAGACTGGTAAAGGTCAAAAAGTTTCTTGCTCAATGCAAGATGCAGTATTGAACTTGTGCCGTGTTAAGTTGCGCGATCAACAACGTTTGGACAAAGTTGGTTACTTGGAAGAGTACCCACAGTACCCACATGGTTCATTCACTGACGTAGTTCCACGTGGCGGTAACGCTGGTGGTGGCGGTCAGCCAGGTTGGGTGTTGAAGTGTAAAGGTTGGGAAACTGATCCTAACGCATACATCTATTTCACTATTCAAGGTCACGCTTGGGAGCCAATTACTAAAGCTTTGGGCAAACCAGAGTGGGCAACTGATCCAGCTTACATGACTGCTGAAGCTCGTCAAGACAAGATTTTTGATATCTTCGCAACGATTGAAGATTGGCTCAAAGACAAGACTAAATACGAAGCTGTGGACATCCTCCGCAAGTTCGATATTCCATGTGCTCCAGTTCTCTCCATGAAAGAATTGGCTGCATCACCAGACTTGCGTAAGAGCGGTTCGATTGTTGAAGTTGACCACAAAGTACGTGGCAAGTATTTGACTATCGGCAGCCCAATCAAGTTCTCTGATTTGGAAATCGAAGTGAAGCCATCTCCTGTATTGGGTGAGCACACTGATGAAGTGTTGACTGACCTAGGTTACAGCTCAGATGACATCGCTAAATTGCATGCAGCAAAAGCAGTTTAATCACGATTAATATCGCTGTTAAGTAAAGGGCGCTCCTAGTGAGCGCCTTTTTTATTCAGAAAAGCAATATACAGATTTATCAAAAAGACATAGACTGTTTCCATGAATACCAATATCGATTTACATCAGTTAGTGGAGTGCGTTGGTGATGCAATCATTGTGGCCGATTCCGATGAAAAGATAGTGTTGTGGAATCCTGCAGCTACTCGCATCTTTGGTTATTCAGAAGCAGAAGCCTTGGGTAGCACTTTGGATTTAATTGTCCCGGAACGCCAGCGTCAGAGACACAACGAGGGCTATAGCCACTCAATGCAGACCGGCACCACTCGCTATGGCACTTCTTTATTAAAGGTTCCGGCCAAACATCAAGATGGCAGCATGCTGTCGATTGCCTTTACAGTTGGCATGCTTTTTGATGAGAATCACCAGGCCAATGGGGTGGTAGCCATTATTCGAGATGAAACTGCTCGTTTTGCTGAAGAAAGGGCTCTCAAAAAGCGCCTCTCTGACCTTGAAAATTCTCAGCCCTAGCAATACTTAGGCTCCATGGGGCTTAAATAGAGTTTATGCCCAAAAATTGTGCATCTGCTGATGAGCCTGATTACCCGCTGGTAAAATCGCCTTAATTCAAAATTTCATTCTTATTGGGACTTAAATCATGGCAAAGGCACTAGAAGGGGTCAAAATCCTCGACTTTACGCACGTTCAATCAGGGCCAACTTGCACTCAGTTGTTAGCTTGGTTTGGTGCAGACGTGATCAAGGTAGAAAAATCAGGCGAGGGGGATGCAACACGCGGTCAATTGCGTGATATTCCCGATGCGGATAGTTTGTATTTCACGATGTTGAACCATAACAAGCGTTCCATCACTGTAAATACCAAAACCCAAAAGGGTAAAGAAATTCTGGAGCGTCTGATTAAAGAGTGTGATGTTTTGGTTGAGAACTTTGCGCCAGGCGCACTCGATCGCATGGGATTTTCTTGGGAGCGTATTCAGGAACTCAATCCAATGATGATCATGGCTTCTGTTAAAGGATTTGGCCCTGGCCCCTATGAGCATTGCAAGGTATATGAGAACGTAGCGCAATGCGCAGGCGGTTCTGCATCGACCACCGGTTTTGATGATGGCCCACCCATGGTCACTGGTGCGCAAATTGGTGACAGTGGTACTGGTTTGCATTTGGCGTTGGGTATTGTTACTGCGCTGTATCAACGAACTCACTCTGGCCGCGGTCAGAAAGTATTGGCAGCAATGCAAGATGCAGTCTTAAATTTGTGTCGTGTGAAATTGCGCGATCAACAACGTCTTGAACGTAACGGCGCAATGAAAGAGTATCCCCAATACCCAAATGGCCAGTTTGGTGATGCTGTGCCCCGTGCTGGCAATGCCTCTGGCGGTGGTCAGCCAGGTTGGATTGTCAAATGCAAAGGTTGGGAGACCGATCCTAATGCCTATATGTATGTGATTGTCCAGGCTCCAGTTTGGGAGGCGATTTGCAAGGTGATTGGTCGCGAAGACTGGATTACGGATGTTCGCTTTGCTTCTCCAATGGCGCGCTTGCCTCACTTAATGGAAATTTTTGGTGAGATCGAAAAATGGACTATGACTTTGAATAAGTTCGAGGTTATGGATGTGTTGAATAAATACGATATCCCATGCGGCCCAATTTTGTCGATGAAAGAAATCGCAGAAGAACCTGCGTTGCGCGCTACTGGAACTGTGGTGGAAGTGGATCATCCTATTCGTGGCAAGTACCTCACTGTTGGTAATCCCATTAAGTTGTCGGATAGCCCAACTGATGTTGAGCGTTCACCACTACTTGGTGAGCACACCGATGAGATTCTGAGTGAGTTGGGTTACTCCACTGATGAATTAATTGAACTTCGTCACGACAAGGTTATTTAAGATGCGGGTTGCGTTGATTGGTAGTGCCGACTTTGGTAAAGCCGCATTAGAAGCTTTTTTAGATCGTGGTGATGAAGTGGTAGCTGTATTTTGTCCTCCAGATAATCCCAAATCAACTAAGCCGGAAGCGCTTAAAGAAGCAGCGCTAGCAAGGGGTTTGACTCCACTGCAATTTTCTTCCCTGAAGGGTTCTGAGGCTGCTCAGGCAATGATTGATAGTCAGGCTGATATCTGTGTCATGGCCTATGTACTGCAGTTTGTGCCACAAGAACTCTGCAAAATCCCAAAGCACGGCACCATTCAATATCACCCATCACTATTACCAAAGTACCGCGGCCCTAGCGCGATCAATTGGGCGATTGCTTTAGGTGAAGAAAAGACTGGTTTAACAATCTTCCGTCCATCTGATGGCTTGGATGAAGGTGAAGTGATTTTGCAAAAAGAAGTGGCGATTGGGCCTGATGACACTCTTGGTAAGATTTATTTTGACTACCTTTTCCCGATTGGCGTAAAGGCACTGTTAGAGGCGGCCGACTTAGTAGTGGCTGGCAAACATCAAGAACTGGTTCAGGATGAGTCACAAGCAAACTATGAAGGCTGGTTTGATGCGAATGCTGCTCAGATACATTGGGCAACACACATCAGTCAAATTCATAATTTGATTCGCGCTTGTAATCCAGCGCCTGGTGCATGGACCAAGTTTGGTGAGCAAAAGGTTCAGATCTATGATTGCCATAAGCATGTGGCTGCTACCTTTGGCGCAGTCAAAGGCAAGCCTGGTGAAATTACTCAAATCACTCTAGATTCTTTATTTGTCAGCTGCCATGGCGGGCAGATCGAGGTCCTCAAGGCTAAGGGGGGCGCAGGGAAGGTGAGTGGTGCTGAATTAGCTAAGGAGCTGAATCTAGCAGTAGGGCAGTTCTTTAACCTGTAAATTCCTTGGCGCTCCGAAGGGTTAAGTTAATAATCCTTTGTTGCGCAGCTGAGCGAGCCGGATTGGATAGCCTGAATGAAGGTCTCATAGTCATGCTCGTTTTGCTTTGCATATAAGCTTGCAAAATGAACGAGAGAGTCATCTAAAGCTTCACTGTTACCGCAGTATCCCGCAAGCGTAGCTGCATCCCCGGAGCGAGCATGTGCATTAGCTAAAGCCCAGCCAAAGAGTTTGGCAAAATCAGGAAAGACTTTTGCATTGATGCCATCGTTCCCAACCGAAATTCCACCTTTCATATCGCGTAACTGTCGAACATAAAAATCGACTTCACGTGTTCTGCCAAAACCCAGAAAAAGATCTGGCGCTCCTTGAATGAGGGATTGTCCATGCACTACGCGCTCGCCCTCGGAGGTAAATTGAGCGCTTGGAAAATATGGAGCTAAAACGGATTGTTGAGCCTGTTTGGTCTGCAAAAAAAGCGCGTCATTTGCGTCCAGGCCCTCAAAATATAGGACCCAGCAGGAGGTTCCCACGCTGCCAACCCCGACTATTTTTCGTGCCCAATCAATCCATTTGTAGCGCAGTAATAAATGGCTGCGATCTGGTGGCAATGACTGAATATAGGAGTTCATGCCCTCATCATTGAGCTCTGAAATCTTTCCGCCATGAACGGAGAGTTCAAGATGTTCAATAAAAGGAGGGTTGTTGATCAACCGAATCCCTGCAGCGGTTTTTTGCGTTAACTTACCAATTAAGCCAGCATTATTATTTTTTCGAGCTTTATCTAGCAAGCCCTTTAAATATTTTTGACTTGCAGCGCTTCCATATTTGACGGCAATGCTCTTTAAAACCTTTTCATCGATATAGGTACGCTTCATATCAACATAAGGGACTGAGGCATAGTGATGAAGGTAGTTGCGATAGGCTGTAACAATATTGCGAACAATCATTTCACCATACGCATGGTCTTGACCTAACTGCTTGGAGGCAATCAGGGCGCTTGTCGTAAGGCGTTTTAAATCCCAATCAAAGTTGCCAGGAAGGGTTTCATCAAAATCATTGATGCCAAACACGAGTTGGTGCTCTGAAGTGGAGAAAAATCCAAAATTACTCACGTGCATATCGCCACACAACTGAACCTGAATAGGCACACTTTGAGTTTTAGCCAAGTCATTGGCCATAATTGCAGCGCCACCCCGAAAAAAAGCAAAGGGATTGGCGGCCATCCGAGCATGGCGGATAGGGATGTACTCAGGAATGCGCGTTTTAGCCTGCTCAAGCAATGTATCAATCGGAGATTGACGTTTGCCTTCGACATTGAATTGCCCAATTGCAGATCGACTTGCCTGCTTGCGGATCGATTTCCCTAAGGCGAAGCGCTCTTTTAGGGTGAGATTTTTTTTGAGAAATGATTCGTATAGTTCACTCGACATGTTTTGATAATCCGATGTGTCTATTTAAGGGTGACGCAAATTTGCAAGAGAGAGGCTCAAGCAACTCTGAATATCTTCTGCCTAGAGATTAAATCTCTAGGTTGTCGATCAAGCGGGTTTTGCCAAGCTTGGCTGCCGTCAGAATAACTAGGGGCTCACCAGCTTGCAGATTTTCATTAGTGGCGGGTGCTAGATCACCTTGCTGGCGAATCGCGATGTAATCTGGGTTCCAGCCGCGTCCAGTGAGCTTAGTAACTGCTTCTTTTTCAATTTCAGATAAAGCCTGTACATTGCGATCGCTTAACTGTAAAACACGGTTACGAACTTCTTGTAAGGTCTTTTGTAATTCCGGTGCTTCTGCACGTTCTTCTGTCGAAAGGTAGCCGTTGCGTGAAGAGAGGGCGAGACCATCATCTGCACGAATAGTTTCACCAGGAATAATTTCTACCGGTAGAGAAAACTGCTTAGCCATTCTGCGAATAATCATCAACTGTTGATAATCTTTTTTACCAAAGACGGCTACTTTGGGTTGCACGCATGAAAACAGCTTTAAGACCACTGTACAAACGCCTTTAAAGAAGCCGGGGCGGAACTCCCCCTCGAGAATATCGCCTAACTGCTGCGGTGGGTCAACCCGATACTCTTGAGGCTGTGGATAAAGGTCTCGCTCAGTTGGCGCAAAGAGGATGTACACCCCTTCTTTTTCCAGTTTCTCGATATCCGCTTGCATTGTGCGAGGGTAACTGTCGAAATCCTCGTTCGGGCCAAACTGTAAGCGGTTTACAAAGATGCTGGCCACCACTGGATCGCCATGCTGTCTAGCTAAGCGCATAAGTGATAGGTGACCTTCGTGCAGGTTGCCCATGGTTGGTACAAACGAGGCACGGTTTTGTCCGCGCAAATGGTCGCGCAACTCCTGAATGTCGCTAATAATTTTCATGCAACAGGGGTGTAGGCGAGGCGCACGTAAATTGGTGCATAAGGCTCAGCCTGAGTAATCTCTACTAAAGCCTCACGAGAGAGTTCTAGCATTGCGATAAAGTTAACGATCACAACCGGAACACCTTTGCCGGACTTAATGGCATCTTCAAACAGCTCGCTAAACTCTACAAATTTTGTATTTTGTAGACGACGCAAGATACGGGTCATGAAGTCACGGACAGAGAGTTCTTCACGAGTAATGGTGTGGTGCTGAGTCAGTTTTGCGCGATGAAGTACGTCACGCCATGCCATTTGCAGATCTTCTAGGTTGACTTCTGGCCAAGTAATTGCAACGGTGGTATCCACAAAACCATGGGCTACTTGGAAGTCGCGACCTTGTTGTGGAATTTGATCGAGCTCTTGCGCGGCAAGTTTCATGCGCTCGTATTCCAATAGGCGACGAACTAATTCTGCGCGAGGATCTTCTACTTCCTCTTCGCTATCCGCCTTCTTCATTGGCAAGAGCATGCGAGATTTAATTTCAATCAACATTGCGGCCATTAATAAATACTCAGCAGCAAGTTCAAGGTTGTGATGACGAATTTGGTCGATATAGCTCAGGTACTGTTGAGTAACCTGTGCCATCGGAATATCTAGCACGTTGAAGTTTTGCTTACGAATCAGATACAGCAAAAGATCCAGCGGTCCTTCAAATGCTTCCAGAAAAACCTCTAGCGCATCGGGTGGAATATAGAGGTCAGTAGGAAGTTTAAAAAGCGGTTCGCCATAAAGCTTGGCGAATGCTTCCGACATTCCATCAGTTACCGATGGAGTGCTATCAAGTAAATCGGATATCGGCTGAGTACTTGGCTCAGTCATTCGAATAAACGTAAGCGCGTTGTTTTAATTGAGCGGCTTTTGCACGACGCTGATCTTCAACGCTCAGTGGCTCTTTATCCCAAAGGAGGGCGCGGCCAGCCTGCTGCTCTGCCTCGAGGTTGGGTTTCTCGGTTTTAAGTTCATTTAAGAACTGGGTGAATTCAGATTGATATCTAGCCATGACATTTCCTAAAATACTCAATAAATTCAATAACTTATAAAGTTAGTGATAAAAGTGAATTGAGGACTACGAGCACCATTATAGGTGCTTTTTAGGCCCTTTTTTACAAGTTTGCAGCCAGCAAAGCCTCAATTTGAGGGGCTTCCACCCGAGTCATGAGGTGCTTGTAGGCTTGAATAGGATTCTTGCTAGAAAGTGGGGTGCCAATATCTGCCCAGGATTGTGGTGCCAAAGAAAGGAATTGCTCTACACCGGCAGCAACCTGCGGGATGACTGGCTTGAGATACAGGCTGAGCATGCGGAAGGCTTCTAAAGTCACGCTACAGACGCGTTGTAAATCTGGCTCGCGAGCGGGATCTTTGGCGATTTCCCAGGGCTTGTTCTCATCTACGAAGCCGTTGACTTTATCGGCAAGCTCCATGATCGAGCGTAATGCTTTTGCGTACTCGCGTCCTTCATAGAGTGCGGCAATTTTTTCACTAGCCTCAGCGATTTCTTTGAGTAAAGGATTGTTCATTGCCTCATCAGAAACAACGCCACCAAAACGTTTTACTAAGAACCCTGCACTGCGACTGGCAATGTTGATGTACTTGCCCAATAAATCACTATTCACGCGAGCAACGAAGTCATTCAGATTTAAATCTAAATCTTCCATGCTGTCATTGAGCTTGGTAGCAAAGTAATAGCGGAACCACTCAGGATTAAAGCCGCATTCAATCACGCTATTTGCAGAAATTAATGTGCCACGAGACTTACTCATCTTCTCGCCATCAACCGTTAAGAAGCCATGAGCAAAGACATTGGTTGGCGTGCGGTAACCTGCAAATTTCAGAGTTGCTGGCCAAAACAAGGTATGAAAATACAGAATGTCTTTGCCAATAAAATGGTACTGCTCAGTCGTGGTGTCTGGCTTAACCCACTCATCAAAATCAAGGCCCTTAGCCTGACAGTAATTGAGGAAGCTGGCGTAGTAGCCTATGGGAGCATCAAGCCATACATAGAAGTATTTGCCAGGCGCATCAGGGATTTCAAAGCCGAAATAGGGGGCATCACGGGAGATATCCCAATCGCCTAATTTACTTTCTCCAGGCTCGCCAACCCATTCTTTCATCTTGTTGCGAGCTTCAGGTTGGAGTGGTGTTTTTACTTGAGTCCACTCACGCAAGAACGCCTCACAACGTGGGTCAGATAATTTAAAGAAATAGTGATCAGAAATCTTTTTAATCGGAGTTGCACCACTGACTACCGAAAAGGGGTTCTTTAAATCAGTAGGTGAATACGTGGCACCACATTTTTCACAGTTATCGCCGTATTGATCTTTTGAGCCACACTTAGGGCACTCACCTTTAATAAAACGATCCGGCAAGAACATTTCTTTTACTGGATCGTAAGCTTGTTCAATCGCACGTTTCTCAATTAGGCCAGCATCACGCAGCTTGATATAAATACTTTGCGCTAACTTTTCATTCTCGGGACTATCGGTGGTGTAGTAGTTGTCAAATGAGATAAGGAAGTTATCAAAGTCGCGCTTATGCTCTTTCCAAACATTAGCAATCAGCTCTTTTGGAGTAAGACCCTCTTTTTCTGCGCGCAACATGATTGGGGTGCCATGAGTGTCATCGGCTCCAACGTAATGAACTTCATGACCACGCATGCGCTGAAAGCGAACCCAGATATCAGTCTGAACGTACTCCACTAAATGACCGATATGGATCTGACCGTTGGCATACGGTAAGGCGGAGGTGACTAGAAGGCGGCGCTGGGAGCTACTCATGTAAAGCGGACTTAAATAAGAGGGTTAAATGGAATCAATTCCCAATTATGCTGGGTAGAGCAATGATTTTAGTCTGCGGTTAAAGTAAAGCCCCGATTGCAAGCGATAAAATTGGTTTAGACCTCATTTAGAAAGTGCCTCATGGCTGCAAAACCCAGTATTCAAATGTCACAAGCCTCCGTGCCTTTGGTGCATGAGGTGGAGGTAATGGACGAGGCCGGACGGAGCAAACTGGTGCATGTCCCTGGAGAGCGGCCGTTAACGATTTATCTGGACAAGCGCGAGGTAGTGACCTTAATGACCCTGGGAAGTGCCCCTGAGGCCCTGGTCTTGGGGTATCTACGGAATCAGCGCCTAGTGGAGTCGTCTGATGACATTGAGAGTATTCAGGTTGATTGGGAAACCGATTCTGCTGCAGTAAAAACTCGCCGCAGCACCGTAGATATTGATGCTTTGACCAGCAAGCGCGTAGTAACAACCGGTTGTGGTCAAGGAACCATGTTTGGTGGCCTGATGGAGGAGATGTCTGAGATTAGACTGCCCGATGGACCAAAACTGTCCCAAGAGGCAATTGTGGCTTTGGTAGACGCTATTCGGACTCATGACACGATCTACAAAAAGTCTGGCTCAGTTCATGCCTGCGCTGTATTTGAGCGCGATGGGGAGCACGGAGTTCGCCCCCTTCACTTTATTGAGGATGTAGGTCGCCATAACGCGGTTGACTCTATTTCTGGTCTGATGTGGCTAGCTGAAAAACCGGGCAAGGATTTAATTTTCTTTACTACTGGCCGCCTCACCTCAGAAATGGTGATCAAGGGTGCTCAAATGGGCATTCCTTTCTTGCTGACTCGGTCAGGGGTCACCTTAATGGGCTTGGAGCTGGCTCGCAAGACTAACCTCACTATCCTGTCCCGCTGCTCTGGTAAACACTTTGAGATCTATAACGCCCCTGAGCGGGTGGTATTTACCCAAAACAAGCAATAAATTAATGGGCAGGGTTGGGTGAAGGTTTTACAATTCCGCCATGACTATTAAATCTGACCACTGGATCCGCCGCATGGGCGAGCAAGGCATGATCAGCCCATTTGAACCTGGGCAAGTTCGCCAAGACGCCGCCGGCAATAAAATTGTGAGTTATGGCACATCAAGCTATGGCTATGACATTCGTTGTGCAGACGAATTCAAGATCTTCACGAACATTAACAGCACGATTGTTGACCCTAAGAATTTTGATGAACAATCGTTTGTCGATTTCAAGGGTGATGTCTGCATCATTCCACCAAATTCATTTGCCTTGGCAAGAACAGTGGAGTATTTCAAGATTCCTCGTAGTGTATTGACTGTTTGCGTTGGTAAGAGTACCTACGCACGCTGCGGCATTATTGTGAACGTCACTCCATTCGAGCCAGAGTGGGAAGGCTATGTCACTTTAGAGTTTTCCAACACCACACCATTACCAGCAAAAATTTATGCTGGCGAAGGATGTGCGCAAGTGCTCTTCTTTGAGAGTGATGAGGTATGTGGCACATCCTATAAAGACCGCGGTGGTAAGTATCAAGGTCAGCGGGGCGTAACCCTGCCTAAGACCTAATTTTTCTTCACGCAAATCCGAGTTCGCGAACCTAAAGGGTAGTCATGAAATTTCGTTTCCCAATCATCATCATTGATGAGGACTTCCGTTCCGAAAATATTTCGGGTTCTGGTATTCGCGACCTCGCCGAGGCGATCGAGAACGAGGGCATGGAGGTCATTGGCCTCACTAGTTATGGCGATTTAACTTCGTTCGCACAACAAGCATCTCGTGCTTCTTCATTCATAGTCTCGATTGATGATGAAGAGTTCGTATCTGATTCTGAAGATCACGATCTGCCTGCCTTAAATAATTTGCGTGCATTTATTACTGAAGTGCGCAAGCGTAATGAAGATATTCCAATCTTCTTATATGGCGAGACTCGTACCTCACGCCATATGCCTAATGACATTCTCCGTGAGTTGCATGGCTTCATTCATATGAATGAAGATACGCCAGAGTTTGTAGCGCGTCACATTATTCGCGAAGCAAAGGTCTATTTGGATTCACTTGCGCCACCATTCTTCCGTGCGCTGACCAATTACGCCTCTGAAGGTTCTTATTCATGGCATTGTCCTGGGCACTCAGGCGGCGTTGCATTCTTAAAGAGCCCTGTAGGCCGAATGTTTCACCAGTTCTTTGGCGAGAACATGTTGCGTGCTGACGTTTGTAATGCGGTGGAAGAGTTAGGACAACTTCTAGACCATACGGGGCCTGTATTACAGAGCGAGCGTAATGCAGCTCGTATCTTTAATGCTGACCACTTGTTTTTCGTAACTAATGGCACTTCTACATCGAACAAGATTGTTTGGCACTCGACTGTAGCTCCTGGCGATGTAGTTCTGGTTGATCGCAATTGTCATAAGTCAGTCATTCATTCCATCACCATGATGGGCGCGATTCCAATCTTCTTAATGCCAACTCGAAATCACTTGGGCATTATTGGCCCAATACCTAAAGAAGAGTTTGAGTGGAAAAATATCCAGAAAAAGATTGATGCTAATCCTTTTATCAAGAACAAGAATGTCGTGCCACGTGTCATGACGCTGACTCAGAGTACTTATGACGGTATTGTGTACAACGTTGAGATGATTAAAGAGATGCTCGATGGCAAAGTAGATTCATTGCATTTTGATGAGGCTTGGTTACCGCATGCTGCTTTCCATCCGTTCTATAAAGATATGCATGCGATTGGATCAGATCGCAAGCGCACCAAGAAAAGTTTGATGTTTGCTACCCAATCTACCCATAAGTTATTGGCTGGATTGTCACAAGCTTCACAAGTGTTGGTTCAGGATGCAGAAGATACTAAGCTAGATCGAGATTGCTTTAACGAGGCCTATCTCATGCACACCTCAACTAGTCCGCAGTACGCGATTATTGCCTCATGCGATGTCTCTGCGGCGATGATGGAGTCTCCTGGTGGCACAACCCTGGTGGAGGAATCCATTGCGGAAGCGATGGACTTCCGCCGTGCGATGCGCGAAGTGGATGATAAGTTTGGTGCCGACTGGTGGTTTAAGGTCTGGGGCCCAGATCATTTGGCGGAAGAGGGTATTGGAGAGCGCTCTGATTGGGTATTGGAGCCAAACGCAAGCTGGCACGATTTTGGCAAACTTGCCAAAGACTTCAATATGCTCGATCCAATTAAGGCAACCGTGGTCACCCCTGGATTGGATATCGAAGGTAACTTTGGATCTATGGGTATTCCAGCGAGCATTGTTACCAAATATTTGGCTGAACATGGTGTGATCGTAGAGAAGTGCGGCTTGTACTCCTTCTTCATTATGTTCACCATTGGCATCACTAAAGGCCGCTGGAATACGCTCGTAACTGAATTGCAACAGTTCAAAGACCATTTCGATAAAAATGCTCCGCTATGGAAGGTCTTGCCTGAGTTTGTCGCTAAGCATCCACGGTACGAGCGCGTAGGCCTCAAAGATATTTGCCAGCAAATTCATGAGTTCTATAAGAGTCGTGATGTTGCACGTATGACTACGGAGATGTACACCTCCGATATGGAACCAGCCATGATGCCATCTGAGGCTTGGGCAAAGATGGCGCATAAGGAAGTGGATCGTGTTTCGCTTGATCAACTAGATGGCCGCGTTACAGCGATGTTAGTAACGCCATATCCGCCAGGTATTCCGCTCCTAATTCCGGGTGAGCGCTTTAACAAACGGATTGTTGATTACCTCTATTTTGCAAGAGACTTTAATGCCAAGTTCCCAGGCTTTGAGACCGATATCCATGGTCTCGTGAAGGCCGATGTCGATGGTCGCAGCGAGTATTACGTCGACTGTGTGAGGCAGGAAAGAGACATCACCCTCTAATAAATAAGGCCCCTAGGGGCCTTATTTATTACTACTTCAGGAGGACTGAAGGAGAGGCGGGGATACTTCCCGGAATTTTTTGAAGCGACATGAACTGCGATAGTAATTTGATGGCTAGAGGTGAGTAGCCGTTGTTTTCACTTGGAATGCTATAGAGATTGCCATCCAAACCTTCGATACTTGAAAACGGTCTTGGAGTAGATTGATTTTTATTCACCACAAAAAGAGCATATTCGTTGGACTTGCCTGTATTGCTATTAAATGTAGTTGCGGTTGGTGGCAAGGTTACAATGTAGGGCTTTTCAGCTAGTTGAGCTTTTACAACTTGCCCTAAATATTCAAAAATATTATTCGTTGAGCGAATACGAATATTTAACTTGGGCTGCGATTTTTTCTCAAGACTGGGCTGATTGATTCCTTGAGCCAGAGTTTCTTGGCAAAAAAATGCTATCACCATATTCTTGGCGAACAAAGTTTTCATACTTATTTGTATTGATACAAAGTTTATATTTTTTAGATACTTGGATTGGCTGAAACTTGAGCTCAGAAGAGTCGCCTACTTTTTGTAATACGATCCCCGATGCTTTCATCGCCTCAAAAGCATTGTCACCGAAGGTAGACTTCAAATGAGCAACAGTAAGAGGCGGCCCAATTTTTTGCGAAGTATCTACTACATAAGCTCCAAGACCATACGAGATCAGTTTATAAAGGTGTTTTTGGAATTCAGGATGGTCAGGTCTCAAGGGGTTATTAATCAGTGTGAGCGACTCACCATTGGCTTTTGTGATTTCAATTTCATCTACCACTAAGCTTAAGAGAACCTCTTTTGGAATGTGATTATGTTCAAAATATTTCACATCCTCGATTGGAAGTTCATTGAGGTAACCCTTCCAAAATACCGCATTATCAAGAGAGGATTGAGTAAAGTTAAAGCTATTGCCAACCGATAATGAAACTCCTGGCGTAATGCTATTTAAGCCACCATTGATCGGTAGGTAGGCCGCATTGTATGGAATGATGCCGCCTGAAAAAAATCCGCTGGCGTATGGATTGACTGTAATCGAACCAGAGCCATTGATATTGGGCATATCTAAGAAACTGACAGGGCGATTTTCTGAAGAACGTAAGATGTTCTGAAAGATCATATTGATCTGGTATTGCTCCAGAATATTTGCATATTTTGCAGACATCTCACTAAAGTCAGGAGCCATTGGGGTATTGCAGCCGCCAAGCGTAATCATCAAAGTAAAGGCAGCAAGCGTTCTGCAAGCTCTGGAAAGTAAGTTCATTTTTTTAATTGGTAAGAATAGTTTTGCAAGCGTAATGGTTTTTTGCTAAAAAAGACTGGGTCAAGGCACAAATTTAGGACAATTAGCCTTGCTTAAGTTGCGGCAAGACCTATTTAGCGGGCTTATCTAGCTGAAAGGTTATCGGGGCATCCTCATCTGCTTTGCCGGCCGAGTCTGACTTGCCTTCCTCGCCTGTGAAGTTGAAATCCTGACTCTGAACAATAGCAGCGGGCTTATCTAGTAGGGTCGTGACTAAAGCTGGGAAGGCCATGACCACTACCACCATCACGAGTTGTAAGCCGACCCAGGGCAGGGCGCCCCAGTAGATATCGCTGCTTTTGACTTCTTTGGGTGCTACGCCTCTTAAATAGAAGAGAGCAAAGCCAAAAGGGGGATGCATAAATGAAGTCTGCATATTCACACACAGCATCACGCCAAACCAAACCAGTGCTGCACTCGCTGCTGCTTGAGGATTGCCATTCATGGAATCGAGCAATACTGGTGAGAGAAGCTTGACGGCAACGGGTGCCAGCATGGGCACTACGATAAAAGCGATCTCAAAAAAGTCTAAGAAGAATGCCAAGAAGAAGACAAAGAGATTGACGACGATTAAAAATCCAATCCAGCCGCCTGGCAAGTTAGAGAAAAGTTGCTCTACCCAGTGACCGCCATCAACACCCTGAAAGACTACTGAGAAACAGGTGGATCCAATCAGAATGAACACTACCATTGCGGTGATGCGCATGGTGTTCTGATAGGCCTCTTTAATAAGTCCCTTCAGGTTAGGAATGCTGGCCCTCCGAATCCACGCAAGCAGTAAAGCGCCCATCGCACCCATGGCACCAGACTCTGTCGGGGTGGCGATACCGGTCATGATCGTCCCGAGCACTAAAAAGATCAGCACAGCTGACGGAATAATGCCCATGAGACATTTTTTCCAGAGTGCCCAGCCCTTAAGATTGAGCTCGCCCTCAGGAACGGGCGGTAAATAGTCCGGCCGAACGCGTGACAGAACAAACGTATAAAGAGCAAACAGGCCTATTTGCAAGAGCGATGGACCCCAAGCCCCTAAGTACATGCTGCCCACATCAGCACTGCCACTTTGGGTTTTAAGTTGATCCGCTAGAACAATAAGAACTAAAGAGGGCGGAACAAGTTGTGTAATGGTTCCAGAAGCTGCTAAAACGCCCGCAGCGTAGCGCATGTTGTAGCCGTAGCGCATCATCACAGGTAAAGAGATCATCGCCATAGCGATCACCTGAGCAGCTACTGTGCCGGTAATGGCACCCAGAATAAAGCCGACGATGATGACGGAGTAGCCTAGACCACCGCGCACTCTTCCAAAGAGTTGTCCCATGGAGTCCAGCATCTCTTCCGCAAGACCGCAGCGCTCAAGAATAGCCCCCATAAAAGTGAAGAAGGGGATGGCTAATAAAAGATCATTAGCTAGTACGCTGCCAAAGATACGTTGAGGAATAGCCTGTAAAAAGGGTATCCCAAAAAAGCCCTCGGTCATCGCAATGACGGAGAAGAATAGACCTGCCGCCATCAGAGAAAACGCCACCGGAAAGCCAATCAACATAAAGATGACAAGTCCGCCGAACATGAAAGGAGGCATCCATTCCAATGGAATCATTGCATCGGCTTTTCGTAATGAAGGTCTTCTGCCGGCAAGGTGGCTTCACCTTTGAGGGCGCCGATTCGCTTGATGATTTCTGAGATACCTTGCAAGCTAAGCATGAAGAATCCAAATGGCACAACAAATTTAATAGGGTAACGAGCCAGTCCCCCAGAATTCATAGAACCTTCTCCAACTAGCCAGGATGGATAGAACAGCGAAGTCCACGATAGCCAGCAAAACAATAAACAGGCGGGCATTAAGAAGAAAATAAGTCCAAATAGATCAACCCAAAGCCTGCCGCGATCAGACAGATGAGAGTAAATCAGATCAACGCGGACGTGTTCGTTGCGTTTGAGAGTATAGGAGGCGCCCAGCATGACGGATGCACTAAAGAGATACCACTGCAGCTCTAGTGGCCAGTTATTGCTGATATCAAAACCGTAGCGAAGCAGGGCATTCGCTGCTGAAACTATGCAAGACAACAAAATCATGATGCTGGCTGCATTACCAAGCATCTGATTAACGTGATCAATACCCCTAGAGAGCTTGGACCAAAACCCCATTCGCTTTAGAGGTCAGCACGACCCCGTTTGATTGCAGCGATGACTTGTGCGGGAGCTGTGCCACCTGCATGTTGGCGAGATTGCACAGAGCCATCCACCGTTAACAACGCAAAGACATCATCACTGATCATCTCAGGGCGATTATCTAAGCCGCATGCAAAGCGCAATTCGGAAAGACTTAAATCGGTCAACATGCAATTTCTGCCGACACAAGCTTTAACAGCATGTGCCACAGCTTCATGGGCATCACGGAAGGCCAAGCCCTTTTTCACCAAGTAGTCAGCCAAGTCTGTCGCCGTTGCAAAACCCTCTTCAGCAGCCGCTTTCATAACATCGGCTTTTACTTCGATATGCGGAACCATATCGGCAAAGATACGTAAGGTGTCTTGCACTGTATCAACCGCATCAAATAGTGGTTCTTTATCTTCTTGATTATCTTTGTTGTATGCAAGCGGCTGACTCTTCATCAACGTTAGTAAAGAGATCAAGTCACCATAGACACGGCCGGTCTTGCCACGTGCCAATTCTGGGACGTCGGGATTCTTTTTCTGCGGCATGATGGAGCTACCAGTGCAAAAGCGATCTGGTAAATCAATAAAGCCAAAGCGTGGACTCAGCCACAGCACCAGCTCTTCAGAGAGGCGGGAGATATGCATCATTAGGATCGATGCGAAGGCGCAGAACTCAATAGCAAAGTCGCGATCAGATACGGCGTCTAATGAGTTATTGCAGATGCCATCAAAACCCAGCGTTTTAGCTACTTGTTCACGATCGATTGGGTAGGTAGTGCCTGCCAATGCAGCAGCGCCTAAAGGCAAGCGATTAAAGCGAGCACGTAAATCTGCAAGACGACTTGCATCACGACTAAACATTTCGTAATAGGCCATTAAGTGATGACCAAAAGTAATGGGTTGCGCCACTTGTAAATGGGTGTGACCTGGCATGATGGTTGCAGCATGCTTCTCTGCTAAATCTAGCAAAGCCAAACGCAGCGTTTTTAAAGTAGCGGCAATCTCATCTACGCTACCGCGTAGCCAGAGGCGTAAATCGGTTGCCACTTGATCGTTACGTGAACGGCCAGTATGTAAACGTTTGCCAGCATCACCAACTAATGCTGTGAGGCGAGCCTCAATATTGAGATGCACATCTTCAAGTGCTAATTGCCAGTCGAACTCGCCAGCCTCAATTTCACTCTTAATTTGAGCCATACCTTTTTGAATATCGGCTAAATCTTGGGCGCTGATGATTTTTTGGGTTGCCAGCATCTGGGCGTGCGCCAAGGAGCCGGCGATATCAACCATAGCAAAACGTTGATCAAAGCCGATGGAGGCTGTATAGCGCTGAACAAGTTCGTCAACGGGTTCGGTAAAACGGGCCGACCAAGCTTGGGCTTTGTTGGCTAAGGAATTTTTGGATGAGCTCATAAACACAGTATATTGGTGTAGGTCTTTGATTATTTTAAATGTTATGCCCCAAACCCTGAATTCTGCATCCCCATCCCCCGCGCCAGCAGCCCCTAAGCGCCTTGTGATCGCCTCCCGTGAAAGCCGTTTAGCCATGTGGCAGGCGGAGCATGTGCGAGATTGCCTCAAAAAGCTCTATCCAGGCTGTGATGTGCAGATTCTGGGGATGACTACCCGAGGAGACCAGATTTTGGATCGAGCGCTCTCTAAAGTGGGCGGCAAAGGCCTTTTTGTAAAAGAATTAGAAGCTGCACTAGAAGATGGGCGTGCAGATTTAGCGGTGCACTCTCTAAAGGATGTGCCTATGGTGATGCCTGAGGGATTTGAGCTTGCTTGCGTGATGGAGAGAGAGGATGCGCGTGATGCCTTCGTATCTAATGATTACGCTAGCCTAGAGGATCTCCCAAAAGGCGCCGTTGTTGGTACATCGAGCCTACGTCGTGAGTCAGTTTTGCGCGCAAAGTTTCCTCATATAGAAATTCAACCCTTACGTGGCAACTTAGATACACGCATGGGCAAACTAGATCGTGGCGAGTATCAAGCAATTATTTTGGCAGCAGCAGGTTTAAAACGCTTAGGTTTAGAAAGTCGCATACGCGCCTACCTTCCTTACGATCCCTATACACCAGCAGCAGGTCAGGGTGCGCTCGGCATTGAGACGCTCAGCAAACACCCCAACATTAAACAATGGCTAGCCCCACTCAATGACTTGCCAACCTTGTATGCCGTCTCTGCAGAGCGGATGGTTTCTCGTCAACTAGGTGGTTCATGTGAAGTGCCTCTGGCAGCCCATGCAGTTTGGGATCAAAACCAAATGCAAATTCGCTCCTTTGTTGCTAGTACTGATGGCAAAGAAATCTGCCTCGCTAATGGAAATGCTTCTGTCAAATCAGTAGAAGATGCCGAGGCGCTAGGGCTCTTAGTAGCGCAAGATCTGCTAGCGCAAGGCGCTGCTGATTTAATCCCGAAGATAGTTAAATAAGAATCCAGTAATAACGATGAGTACGAAAACTATTGTCATTACTAGACCCAGTGGTCAAGCAAGGCAATTGATTGAGGTGCTCACCCAAGCGATCGAGAAGAGTGGGGTAGCTAAGCGAACCTTCCCTGAAATACTCTCACTCCCCTTGTTGACGATTGTTCCTAAGGACAATTTAGCACTGGCTGATCATATTGCCAGCGCATTAAAGGATGCTGATCTAGCAATCTTTGTTAGCCCTAATGCGATTGAATCTGTCATGCGTTTACTAGAACGAGATTGGCAAGATTTTTCCAAGAAGATCATTCCCATTGGCGTGATGGGTGGTAGTAGTAAGTTGGCATTGCAAAATCACGGTATTGGATTTGAAGAAACCCCAACGCCAATTGTGATTCCAACAAGTAATGAGCACTGGGATTCAGAGGGCTTATGGCAGGAGCTGCAGGGCCTAAAGTGGGATTGGACTAATAAAAAGATTGTGATTTTTAAAGGCGAGGGCGGCCGAGATTGGTTGGCCGATACCCTGAATAAAGCAGGCGCCACCATAGAGACTATTTCTACCTACACTCGCATTCCTTTGGATGTCGATAATCCAGCATGGCAAGCTATTGGGGAAATGGATTTCAGTAAATCACTTTGGTTATTGACGTCATCTGAGGCGGTGCGATATCTGGGAGATATTGCTACAGATCAATTTGCGCAAACGCTCGGGAGTGCAAGTGCATTGTGTCCACACCACAATATTGCTGATGCCGCTGAGCTGATTGGTTTTGGGGAGGTATTTACAACCGAGCCAGGAGATGAAGCTCTAATTAAAGCCACATTGGCTTGGCTCACTATTTCGTAGTGGAGTAGTTCAATAAAGCAGGTAAGAAAATCTCATTGACCAGAATGGGATGACCCTTTAAGCGATAAAGGGTGCGTCGTGCCCATAAGGGCGAGCTCAGGCCAGTATGGTCTTTGAAGCATTTTTTCCATAAGTCGCTACTTTTGTCTAGACGGGCAATATCACGTGATGGCTTTGCCTTGGAGTGCATGCGCGTTTTAGCAAAGAGCACTGCACCCAATGGCTTTGTACCAAGACGCAATACTGAGTGATTACTACCACTTGAACTCAAAGTAGGGATAACGCTATGCGCCATGACCAGAGGAGTGTTATCAACACAAAGCATCACTTCGCGAACGCGGCAGCGTCTAATCTTTAAATGAAAATAGCGACTCTCGTCGCTATTTAAGGTTTGTGGGCAATCACGCAAAACCTGAACTTGCAGTTTTTGCCCAATCACCTTCTCAATTTTTTGGGTTAAAGACCCAGTGTCGCTTAGCCATGGTTGCCACTTTCGTGGCGCCCGATGAACTTCACCAGAACCGACTCGATTCCATGCAGAACGGAGACGATTGCGGTGAGTCATTTTTAGCTGCCGCTAAAGTTACGACGTTGGCCGCCAGTCTTTGGTTTAGCAAAGCGTGGGCCGCCTGCTGGACGTGAGTCACCAGAGCGTGCTGGACGTGAATCCGCAGAGCGAGCAGGGCGTGAGTCAGCAGAACGAGCTGGACGTGAATCGCCAGAACGACTTCCGCCGCCATTGCCACCACCAGAACCGCCACCGCCAAAGCGTGACTCAGAGCGTGCGCCAGAGCCATAACGACCGCCACCACCGCCTGAGCGATTGCCACCAAAACCGCCGCCTGAGCGACCGCCACCAGGGCGACCACCGCCACCACCAAAGCTTGGCTTAGCTTGTGGCTCAAGACCAGCGATTACAGAAGCAACGATATCTTGCTGTGTAAAGCGCTCGATATTGCGAATCTTGGCACGATCACGATGCTCAACCAAAGTAATTGCTACACCATTGCGACCAGCACGTCCTGTACGACCGATACGGTGCGTGTAGTCCTCTGGTTTCATTGGCAAGCCAAAGTTAATCACATGGCTGATACGTGGTACATCAATACCGCGAGCCGCTACGTCAGTTGCTACCAAAATCTTGGTATGACCTTTACGTAAAGATTCGAGGCGACGCATACGAACAGCTTGGGGCATTGCACCGTGAAGGGCAGTTGCTTCATAACCATTGGCACGCAATGTGTCAGCGATCTTTTCGCTTTCAACTTGAGTACTTGCAAACACCACTGCTTGATCCAAAGAGGCATCAGCCAAAATGTGCTCAAGAAGCTTGTGTTTATGTGACATGCTGTCAGCCCAATGCAACTTCTGCTCAATGTTGGCATGCTTCTCACCTGCGTGAGCAAGTTCGATACGCTTAGCATCTGTAGTCAACTCGTTTGCTAAAGACATAATCTTCGGCGCGAAAGTGGCAGAGAACATCAAGGTTTGGTCACGACTTGCGCAACGTTTATCAATTGCTTCGAGATCATCAGCAAATCCCATGTCGAGCATGCGATCAGCCTCGTCAATCACGAGCTGTTTAACATCATCTAAGCGAATTGCTTTGCTATCGCACAAGTCAAGTAAACGACCTGGGGTTGCAACAACTAACAATGCACCTTTCAATGCTTGGATTTGTTTACCGTAAGGCATACCACCCATCACAGTGGCAATACGAATCCCTTTCATGCCGCGAACTAAGTTCACCGCATCGGCAGAAACCTGCTGAGCTAATTCGCGGGTAGGGCAGAGCACTAACACTTTAGGTTGTGCGCGACCTGGTACAGGTGAATTACTCGGGTTGCTTTCGATGAGTTGATTAATCAAAGGCAATAAAAAGGCTGCGGTTTTACCGCTACCGGTTTGGCTGCTGACCAATAAGTCACCACCAGCTAAGGCTGCAGGTATAACCTGAGCTTGCACAGAAGTGGCTTGGGTATAACCCAGTTCAGCAACGTTTTTAAGGAGTGATGCCGCTAAGGCAAAGTTCTGAAACTCAGTTCCAGTGCTCTTTGAGTCTTGTGACTCGTGTTTAGTTTCTTTAGAAAAAGTCATGCTATTACACATCCCCTTTAAGGGATGTCTCCGTATGTTGCACCCATGGTTTTTTATAGGGTGCGATGGTCAAAGGCATCGACCATCAGACAAGCGGCAGCGCGTTTTATGAACTTCGGTGTTTATGACTTCTAAACGGTACGCTGAAATAGAGCTGGGGGGCGATGAATCAAATTGCTTAAAAAAGCCTCTCATTATGACAGTTTGAGACTGTGATTACAAGGGTTTTCCCCAAATACCTCATTTAAGGGTGCGCAATAGACGTTCTATCTTTTTACCGTAAGGTGGATGAGCGGGTTTTGTGCCCTTCATTAAATTGGTACCTAGTAGACCGCGCACCTCCAGAATCGACTTTTGATAGCTGAAGGTATCAAAGCCTGC
Source organism: Polynucleobacter sp. QLW-P1DATA-2 (assembly GCF_001870365.1). NCBI lineage: Bacteria > Pseudomonadati > Pseudomonadota > Betaproteobacteria > Burkholderiales > Burkholderiaceae > Polynucleobacter > Polynucleobacter sp. QLW-P1DATA-2. The sequence goes on from NZ_LZMQ01000003.1 coordinate 1,128,090, forward strand.
TTTGCCATGATATTTACCCATACCACTTGAGCCAACTCCACCAAACGGCAAAGACTCAAGGGCGGCATGCAAGAAAACATCATTGATCGTGACACCTCCAGAGCGTGTCTTTTCTAACACTTGTTGCAAATTTTTCTTATTCTTACCAAACCAGTAGAGCGCCAATGGATGAGGCCTCTTGTTGATGTATTCAATTGCAGCAGCAGAATTTGGGACAGTCACTATGGGCAGAATCGGCCCAAAGATTTCTTCATGAAGCACACGAGCATCTTGAGGTACTTGGATTAAGGCAACGGGTTCAAAGCGTCTACCGCCTGCAGAAGGATTATTGAGCAAGGGAATTGCTTTAGCGCCGCGGTCTATTGCATCACTAAGGAGGTGTTGCCAGTATTGCAGTTGTTCATCATCAATTGGCCCAGTAAGTTCTTTGGGATCACTAAATTGCTGATGAGCTGCAGTTTGTAATTGTTGAATAAATGCGTCTTGTAGACTTTCCTCAATGAGGACATAGTCTGGTGCAATACAGGTTTGACCGCTATTGAGAAGCTTGCCGTAGGCAATAGATGCCGCCACATCTTTAAGTTTGGCAGACGAATCAATCATGGCTGGGGATTTGCCACCTAACTCCAAGGTAATGGGAGTAAGGCTTTCAGCCGCTGCACGCATTACTTTTTTACCGATTGCTTCTGAGCCTGTAAAGAATAGATGAGCAAAAGGCAGCGCAGCAAATTGTTCAGCAACATCGGAGCCGCCAGTAGTGACACAAAATTCACTAGGATGAAAATACTCTTGAATCAGACTTGCTAAAAATCCAGAAGTGCGGGAACTGCGTTCGGATGGTTTTAACCAAACCCGGTTACCGGCTGCAAAAGCGGCAATGGCCGGAAGCAATGCTAATCGCACCGGGTAGTTCCAGGGGCTCATGATGCCAACTACACCAATCGACTGACTTTCAATCCAAGCTTCGGATCCTCCCATGTAAAAAGGGATCTCCACTTGTACTGGCTTCATCCACTCTTTGAGATGTTTACGGGTATATGCGCAAGCTTGGTATAGCCCTTTGAGCTCAACTAAGCGAGTTTCTATAGAATCTCGAACTCCAAAGTCAGCTACAAGAGCTTTGCAAAGTTTTTCTTCATTGGCCGCAATCATTTTTTCGATTCGACCAATTCGCTCAAGTCTCACTTCGATGGTTGGGTTTGGTTCAGCGGTGTAGGCCGCCTGGATTTCATCAAGTTGGATAGTGAAGCGATTCATATTGGATTAATAGTTGGCAAGCATAGGAATAAGGCATTAGGATAAAGCCATGAGCGAAATTACCGATAAAACTTCACCCCAATTAGAGAGAGCCACCCTCGGAGGAGGATGCTTTTGGTGTCTTGAGGCTGTGTACCAGCAAATTTCTGGCGTTAAGAGCGTCGTCTCTGGTTATGCCGGAGGTGCCAGGCCGAACCCCTCTTATGAATCTGTCTGCACGGGCGCTACTGGTCATGCTGAAATTGTGGATATTGAATTTGATCCCCAGCAGATCTCATTTAGGGATTTATTGGAAATTTTCTTTGTGATCCACAACCCCACAACATTGAACTACCAAGGCAATGATCATGGAACGCAATATCGTTCAGTCATCTTTACGCATAGTGATGAGCAGGCCAGGATCGCTCGCGAGGTTGTACAAGAGCTAGAGGATTCCAAGATCTACGCTGATCCAGTAGTGACGCAAATTGATCCAGCCCCAACGATTTATCCGGCAGAGGATTATCACCAGAATTATTTTCAGCAGCATCCCCATCAAGGGTATTGTGCTGCTGTGGTCGCTCCAAAGTTGGCTAAATTTAGAGCTAAATTTAAATCACTGATTGCGCCGCAGTACGTCTAAAAATCTATTGGCGTCATTAAGGCGCAAGTCGATTCACTACCCAAGTATCTCCATTGAGCCTGTAATGAATGCGGTCATGTAAGCGCGATGGACGACCCTGCCAAAACTCAATCTCAGTTGAGCGTAAGCGATAACCACCCCAGTGCTGCGGGCGCGGTGGGGTATCACCAAATTCTGCTTTGAAGCGTTTTTCGGCCTCTTCTAGGAATTCTCGATTCGGAATGGCTGCACTTTGTGGGGATGCCCAAGCGCCAATGCGGGAGGCGGGAGGGCGGGAGTGGAAGTACTGGTCGCTCTCTTCTGCGCTAACCCGTTCTACCTTCCCTTGAATACGTACCTGACGCTCTAATTCGTGCCAGTGAAAAAGGAGGGCTGCCTGAGGGCGAGCCGCTAGATCCTTGCCCTTTTGGCTTTCGTAGTTCGTAAAAAAGGTAAAGCCATTTTCGTCGGCGCCTTTTAGTAAGACAATACGAGCTGATGGATTTCCGGCTGTATCTGCAGTAGCCAAAGTCATGGAATTGGGTTCTGGACACTCCGCCTTTACTGCCTGGTCAAACCAGAGTTGAAATAGCGGGAAAGGATTGTGCGGAACTTCGGTTTCGGAAAGCTGACCAAAGGTATAGTTTTTACGAAGTTGAGCAATGGAGTCCATTTATTCAGTATAAAGAGAAGCTATGGCAGAAGACAAGCAAGAGAGCAGTATTGAGGATCGTCGCTTTGGAGGGGTTTCTAGACTCTACGGCACCGATCTGCGTGCTCGCTTTCAGAAAGCGACGGTTGTCGTAGCTGGTTTAGGTGGTGTTGGTTCTTGGGCGGCTGAAGCGTTGGCGCGAACTGGCATCGGTCATTTGGTGCTAGTGGATTTCGATCACATTTCTGAGAGTAATACCAATCGTCAGTTGCATGCCTTTGAAGGGCAGTATGGCAAAGCGAAAGTTGAGGCAATGACTCAACGTATTTTGCAGATCAATCCAGAAATTCAATTGACTGCTTGTGATGAATTTTTAGAGCCCGAAAATCTTGATCGCATTATTCCTGGCGATGCTTATGTTTTAGATGCTACTGATTCAGTGCAGACCAAAATTGCTCTGTCAGTTTGGGCTAGAAAAGGCGATCGCTCCTTGGTAATGTGTGGAGCAGCAGGTGGCAAGACCGACCCTACTTCTGTGCGTTGCGACGATTTATCGCACACTGAGCAAGATGCTTTATTAGCAAAGGTGCGACAGGGACTTAGGCAGGACCATGGTTTTTCTAGAAACCTCAAACACAAAATCGGTATCAGAGCGATTTACTCTCATGAGCCTCGCGCTGGGGCATCGACTGGGGGTCTAGCGTGCTCTGGATATGGCTCTACTGTCATGGTTACGGCGGCTTGTGGCTTGGCAGCAGCAGCTGAAATTCTGAATTTAATCGGTCACGATCCTAAATCTACTGTAAATCCTTAAGGGGATTCCCTGTAGGAAATTACTGATTCTGTTGCAGTCATGCGCGGTGTGAGACTGTCGCTCACCATGCTTTAAAAGCAATTTCAATATTCAGAGTCTCTACTTTTAATCATTTAGTCACTTTAGTTATTTTCATCCCCTAGTACAGATGACAAGTCCTCCCTAGACTTTGCTTCGTTGGTAAATCGCCAACGACAAATCGAAAGGAGGTCTCACTTGCAGACTGAACAAACTGGCTTAAAGCGCCATCTCAAAGTAAGGCACATTCGTTTAATGGCCTTAGGTTCAACGATTGGCGTTGGATTATTTCTTGGATCAGCGAGTGCAATTCAAATTGCTGGACCTTCCATTCTCTTGGGTTATCTACTTGCTGGCATCGTCGCATTTATTGTTCTGCGTACGCTTGGTGAGATGGCAGTGCATGAGCCTGTAGCAGGCTCCTTTGCTGCCTACGCTAATACCTATGTTGGACCACTTGCGGGATATATGGTGGGTTGGGGCTATTGGACCTATTGGATTGTGGTGGGTATAGCGGAGGTCACTGCGGTTGGTATCTATATGGGGATTTGGTTTCCGGAAACCCCTCAATGGATTTGGGCACTCTCTTCAATTGCCATGATGGGCATGATCAATCTCATTGCTGTCAAAGTATTTGGTGAGTTTGAGTTTTGGTTTGCTCTCATTAAGGTAGTAGCCATTGTGGCAATGATTGCCTTAGGTGGTGCAGTTATTTTGTTTGGCTTTACGAATGACTGGCAGCCCATTGGATTGAGCAATCTTTGGCAACACGGCGGCTTTTTTCCTAATGGCATTACTGGGATGTTGCTTTCCTTGCAAATGGTTTTATTTGCTTACGTTGGCATCGAGATGATTGGCTTATCTGCAGGTGAAGCTGAGAATCCCAAGAAAACTATCCCAATGGCAATTGACTCATTAGCCTGGCGCATCTTGATTTTTTACATGGGTGCGATCTTAGTCATTTTGGCGATCTTTCCTTGGAATCAGGTTGGGCAGCAGGGCAGTCCATTTGTAGTGATGTTTGAACGTATTGGCTTACGTGAAGCGGCGGGGCTCATCAATTTTGTGGTGATTACGGCAGCATTGTCATCTTGTAACGCCGGCATCTTTAGTGGTGGTCGACTGTTGTACGCCTTATCCAATAATGGCTATGCCCCTGCGCCATTTGCTAAGTTGTCCAAATATGGCGTTCCTCATCGTGCGGTAATGGCAACAGTGGCTGTATGTATGTCTGGCGTGGTACTGAACTACTTTGTTCCTGATAAAGCCTTTCAGTACATCATGGCTGCCGTCACCTTTGTGGGCTTGATGGTGTGGATTGCCATCCTGTTTACCCAAATGAAATTCCGTCGATCTTTAACTAAGGCGCAAGTGGCTGAGTTGGGCTACCGCGCACCTTGGTGTCCCTATTCCTCATGGTTTGCTCTGGCATTTATTTTCTTAGTAGTCGTGCTAATGGGCTTTCATGAGGATGCACGGATTGCATTGATCTTGGGTCCGTGTTTACTGGGCGTGTATCTCGCGATGTTTTATCTCGTCGGGCTACATCGCAAAACGAAAACTAACCATGAATTTAAATCATAGGAGATAGAAATGATTATTGGTGTTCCGCAGGAAGTAAAAAATAATGAGTTTCGAGTGGGCTTAACCCCAGGCAATGTCAGTGGCTTATGCAGGCAAGGGCATTCAGTGTTAGTGCAAAGAGGTGCTGGAGAACAAATCGGTCTGAGTGATGAGTCCTATCGGATTGCTGGAGCTACTTTGATTAATAGTGCAGCAGAGGTCTTTCAGAAGGCAGAGATGATTGTGAAGGTGAAGGAGCCTCAGCCACAAGAATGTGCCATGTTGCGCGAGGATCAAATTCTGTTTACCTATTTGCATCTTGCCCCAGATCCAGCGCAGACCAAGGCCTTAATTGCTTCAGGCGCCACTTGTATTGCCTATGAGACGGTAACCGCAATGAATGGAGCCTTGCCACTACTTGCGCCAATGAGTGAGGTGGCTGGGCGGATGTCGATTCAAGCAGCAGCCTCACACTTGGAGAAAACACACGGTGGTTTGGGTGTCCTGATGGCTGGGGTCCCTGGCGTCTCGCCTGCCAAGATCGTTATTTTGGGCGGCGGGGTTGTTGGTCGTAATGCTTTGCAGATGGCGGTAGGCATGGGCGCGGATGTTTGCATCTTTGATCGTGATATTGATCGCTTGCGTCAGATTGATATGTTCTATGGCAATCGCGTACGCACTTTTTATTCTGATAGCTTGTTGATTGAGCAAGAAGTGTGTGAAGCGGATGTAGTGATTGGTGCCGTCCTATTACCGGGTGGAGCTGCGCCAAAATTAGTGACCCATGAAATGGTCAAGAAGATGAAAGCTGGCGCAGTCATTGTGGATGTCGCGATTGACCAAGGGGGCTGTTTTGAAACTTCAAAACCCACTACGCATGCTGATCCCACTTTCTTGGTCGATGGCGTATTGCACTACTGCGTTGCCAATATGCCAGGTGCCGTAGCAAGAACCTCTACCTTTGCTTTAACCAATGCTACTTATCCCTTTGTGGAGGCTTTAGCTAATCGTGGGGTGGTGAAGGCTCTATCCATCGATCATCACTTGCGTAATGGCCTAAGTGTCCATAAGGGAGTGCTGACTTCCAAGCCTGTTGCACAGGCGCAGGGCTTAGATTTTGCTTTAGCTGAGGAGCTGTTTGTGGCCTAGCCCTCACATCCATGGATTAGTGGGGTCAGTTACCTGAGGATATAAACTGGACTGACTCTATTTAATGAAATCATAAATTCCATGGATTTTTCTGCTTTAACTCTCTCTGCTGGTGTCGTTGCGCTAGCAGAGATGGGTGACAAAACCCAATTACTGTCTTTAATGTTGGCCGCACGTTATCCCAAGCAAGCCTTAGCTATCATTGCCGGCATCTTCATCGCAACCATTGCCAACCATGCGTGCGCAGCATTTTTGGGTCATTGGATAAGTACCTTAGTTTCTCCAGAGATGATGCGTTGGATACTGGGAGCAAGCTTTTTGGGGATTGGTTTATGGCTATTGGTTCCCGATCACATTGATGATGCTGCAGAATCAAAAGTGGCTGATCGCGCATTTCAGGTATTCATTCTGACGGTTGTCTTGTTCTTTTTGGCTGAGATGGGTGATAAGACGCAGATTGCCACCATTGCTTTGGGCGCTAGATATGATGATGTTCTATCTGTCACTGTTGGCACCACATTGGGGATGATGTTGGCGAACGCTCCAGCGGTTTGGATAGGGCAGAAATTTACTCAGCGCATGCCTATTAAATGGGTTCATGCTGTAGCAGCAGTTACCTTTATCGCCATTGGGGTGGCAACCCTTTTGTGGCATTGAGCTAGGCAAATAGCGCAAGTCCAGCCCAAGACTTAAAATAAGGGCATGAAAACTGATCTGCCACAGAGCTTTCGTCGGCTCGAATACCATCCCCCCGTTTACACCTTTGACCAAGTTGAGTTGGATATTGCTTTAGATCCGGCTCGCACGATTGTCAAAAGCCGAATTGAGGTATTGCCCGGCAAAAGTTTTGAGCCAGGCTCACCCTTGGTATTGGTTGGTCAAGAACTTGAGTTTGTTAGTCTGCGCATTAATGGTGAGGCCCATCGTCATTTTGAACTGACCCCAGAAACCTTATCAATTCATTCTTTACCAAACGATGGCAAAGATAAGTTCACGCTTGAGATCATCTCCATTTGCGTGCCTGAGAAAAATACTACCTTGATGGGTTTGTATGTTTCAAACGGAAATTTCTTTACTCAATGTGAGGCAGAAGGTTTTCGCAAGATTACTTATTTCTTAGATCGTCCAGATGTGATGGCGCGCTATCGCGTCACTTTGCAAGCACGTGAAGCTGAATGCCCTGTGTTGCTATCGAATGGCAATCTATTAAAAGAGGAAAAGTTGCCTAATGGCTGGCACAGCGCTACTTGGGAAGACCCATTTCCGAAACCTTCATATTTGTTTGCGCTGGTAGCTGGCAAGCTCGAATGTATTGAGGAGACGATCACCACCAGCAGTGGTGCCAAGAAGTTATTGCAGATTTGGGTGGAGCCGCATGATCTTAAAAAGACCCGTCATGCAATGGATTCCTTAATTGCCTCAATTCATTGGGATGAGAAGCGCTTTGGTTTGGAGTTAGATTTAGAGCGATTCATGATTGTGGCGGTAAGCGACTTTAATATGGGCGCAATGGAGAACAAGGGCTTGAATATTTTCAATACCAAGTTTGTTCTAGCCCAACCCGAAACGGCAACTGATGCTGACTTTGCCAATATCGAGAGTGTTGTTGCGCATGAATACTTCCATAACTGGACTGGTAATCGTGTCACCTGCCAAGACTGGTTTCAACTCTCCCTTAAAGAGGGTTTGACAGTATTTAGAGATCAAGAGTTCTCAGCGGACCAGATGGGTAGTGAGTCGGGAAGGGCAGTGAAGCGCATCGAAGACGTGAGATTGTTACGCCAGTTACAGTTTCCAGAAGATGCAGGTCCGATGGCGCATCCTATTCGTCCGGATGAATATCAAGAAATTAATAACTTCTATACCGTCACCGTATATGAAAAGGGTTCTGAAGTTGTGCGTATGTACCAAACCTTGCTGGGTAGAGAAGGTTTCCGCAAGGGTATGGATCTTTACTTTAAGCGCCATGATGGACAGGCGGTTACTTGCGATGATTTCTTAATGGCCATGGCGGATGCCAATGGCAAAGATCTCACTCAGTTTAAAAACTGGTACAGCCAAGCAGGCACGCCAAGAGTCAAGGTGGAAGAGCATTACGATGCTGCCAAGAAGCAATATCACCTCACTCTGACTCAAAGCTGCGGTGCTACTCCTGGGCAGCCTGTGAAAAAGCCATTTCATATTCCGCTCAAGATGCGTTTAATTACTGCTGCTAATGATCAGGCAGAGCAATTACTAGAATTAACTGAGCCCACGGAGTCATGGATATTTGACAATGTCAATGAGCGTCCCGTTCTATCCATTAATCGTGACTTTTCTGCGCCGATCAACATAGATTTTGAACAAAGTGAAGCAGATCTTTTAACCTTGTTCTCTAGTGATGACGATCCCTTTAATCGTTGGGAGGCTGGTCAGAAGCTAGCAATGCAAATGATTTTGAATAATCGCTTGCCAGATGCTGGCCTGATTGCTGCTTATCGCACTCTTTTGTTAGACCCCATGCTAGATCCTGCGTTTAAAGAGCTTTCTTTAACGCTACCTGCTGAGTCTTATCTATATGAGCAGTGTGCTAGCGTAGACCCGCAGAAAATCTTTGCCGCTCGCCGCGCATTTCGTAGAGAAATTGCCAAGCAGTTGCAATTGGAGTGGGCCGCTTTGTATCAACAGAACCAAACACCAGGGCCATTTAAGTCCGATGCGCTTGACTCTGGCAAGCGCGCACTTAAAAATCTTGCGCTGAGCATGTTGTTAGAAGCGGATCCAAAGATTTGGGCACCGATGGCGGTTAATCAATATCAGATTGCTGACAATATGACCGATCGTTATGCGGCACTTGCTGCACTAGTGATTCATGGTGCTAAAGCCGCAAGCGATTGTTTGACTGATTTTTATAGCCGTTTTGCAAATGATGCATTAGTGATTGATAAGTGGTTTGCTTTGCAATCGAGCCGTCCGCCAGTAGATGGTCTTGAGTTAACGCTCGCTGATGTCAAGCGTCTGCGTGACCATCCGGCATTTAAACTCAACAACCCAAATCGTGCTCGTAGCGTGATTCATGCTTTTTGTGCGAACAACCCGGCAAGTTTTCATCAGCCTGATGGTAGTGGCTATGAGTTTTGGGCGGACAGCGTATTAGCCTTGGATGCCATCAATCCTCAAGTAGCGGCTCGCCTCGCAAGGGCGCTAGATCGCTGGCGTTTATTTGCCCAACCCTATCAAGACCGCATGAAAGCGGCTCTAGAGCGGGTTTCAGCATGCCAGACTCTCTCTCCAGATGTGAGAGAGGTTATTGGAAAGGCCTTAGGAAACTGATTTGACCGTCTATCTTCAATGAAGTTGTTGGTTATAAGAAACGCCAAGTTGGACAGCCAGCAAATCTAGTTGTTTATCAAGAGTCCAAATGAGCGCATTTTCTGAGAGAAGCGTAGAAGCCAGTAGTGAAATATCAATAGCGCCACAGCCAGAATCGTAGAGTTTATGTGTTTCAATAAAATTCATTGTTTCTTCTGTGGTTGCTACTGTTGCCTGTCGAAGCATCTTTAAATAATTCAGAGTTCTTGAGCGTGGCGATGGCAGAGATCCGCTTGCTAGTTCAATCAGAATCAAAGGATGACATAAGATTTGATCATTTGCCAACAAAGATGCAAATGATGCGTTTGATTTCCTGAAGTGGGATACCCACACCGAAGTATCAGTCAAAATCATTGGCATATTTACTGCCCACCATTATTTTTTCGTACGAGGGATAGCTTTCATTTGAGGTGCTTTTCCGCCTAATGCAGCAAGTCGTTTAGCGCTCTGAACGCGTACAAAAACAGTCATCGCTTCGCGAAAAAGGTCTGCTTTATCCATTCCGGGATCCGCAAGATCTAGTCCGGTTTGATATAGGTCATCATCAATTGTTACGGTGGTTCTCATTTAGCCATCCTCATCAAAATTGATGCAATTAAGCATCAATATAAACATCATATAAGAGAATGAATAACTTGGCTAGCTGAAAAACTGGATTGTCATGGCTTGGGAAGCTTCATTTGTGGTTAAACCTCAATTACAGGGCAAAATAGAACCTATTCTTAATAGCGCCTTGGAGAAATCCTTTTGTTTAGTTCTCATATTAATTTCAAGCAATACCTAGCTTCTACCAAACCAAAAGGGGCGGAAGTGCCTGCTGGTCTTCAGGATCTACTTACCGCCGTAGTTAGCACCTGCTCAACTCTCAGCCATGAAGTGGCGCAGGGCGCATTGATAGGTTTACTGGGCTCCGCTGGCACTGGAAATGTGCAAGGTGAAGTTCAGCAAAAGCTTGACATCATTGCCAATGATTTATTAATTGAGGGTGTTAAAGGCTGCAAGTCACTTGCAGGTTTGGCATCTGAAGAAATGGAATTGCCAGTCCCTGTGCAGGGCACTGGTGACTATCTTCTATTGTTTGATCCACTAGATGGATCTTCTAATATCGATGTGAATGTCTCCATTGGAACTATTTTCTCAATATTGAAAAAACAAGATCCACAAGCACCCCTGCAGACATCTGACTTTCTATTGTCAGGCCGTCATCAAGTGGTAGCGGGTTATGTGGTCTATGGTCCACAAACCACGATGGCACTGACTTTGGGCGACGGCGTCGTCATGTTTACCCTGAACAAGGTAACAGGCGAGTTCTTATTAATCAAAGACTCCGTCACGATCTCACATTCCACTAAAGAATTTGCAATCAATATGTCTAATATGCGTCACTGGGCTGATCCAGTGCGCCGTTATGTAGATGAATGCTTAGCTGGTGTTGGCGGCGCACGTGAAAAAGACTTCAATATGCGCTGGATTGCCTCTATGGTTGCTGATGTCCATCGCGTACTTTCCCGTGGCGGTGTCTTTATGTACCCTTGGGATCAACGTGAACCTAATAAGCCCGGTAAGTTGCGTTTGATGTATGAAGCAAACCCCATGAGCTTCTTGGTAGAGCAGGCTGGTGGCGCATCAACCAATGGTAAAGAGATCATTATGGATTTACAGCCTACTGATTTACATGAGCGCGTCTCAGTGATGTTAGGGTCTAAAGAGGAAATTGATCTTTTACAACATTACCACTCATAATCAGACTGGTAATTGCCTATAGGGCGCCTAGAAAAGAAAAACCCAATCAAGCGATTGGGTTTTTTGCTAATAAAGCTCTCAAAAAGTACGAGACCCTAAGGTTGAACTTTCTCTTTGAGGTAAGCAAGGGATTCTTCTACTTGGTCAATTAAGATCAGACAAACATCGCCTTCGGAGACTTCATCTAAGGCGGTATCAATTGCCAAGAATTCCCCATGAATCTCTTTTATCTGTTTGGCTTTAGTGGCGCCCACCAAACCTTCTTGTAAAAGTCTTAATACTTCACCATCTTCACGACCACGTTGGCAAGCATCTTGATAGAGGATGACATTATCAAATGCATTTCCTAAAATGCGCGTGAGATCACGAATATCTTCATCGCGACGATCGCCGGCACCACTCACAACGACGTGACTTTTCTTGGGTTTCATCGCAGCCACTGCACTGGTTAAGGCACGCATGGCATCGGGATTGTGACCATAGTCAGCGATGACGGTTGCGCCTTTATGTTTGAACTGATTAAAGCGACCGGGTACTGCGTTAGCAGTACTCTCAAAGCTATGTAGGCCGCGAGCAATCTTTTCTGCATCTAAGCCCAATGCCCAAGCGGCGCCAATAGCAGCCATGGCGTTTTCAATCTGGAAGCCTAGAACACCATTTTGAGTAAGCGGAATTTCGCTGACAGGGAAGCGATACATGACGCGTGAGCCTTTGGACGCAATAATATAAGCGCCATCAAAGTAGATCACTTTTTTATTCTTGGCACGATGTGCCGTAATGACAGGATGATGCTGATTTTGAGCAAAGAAGATCACTCGTCCAGAGCACTTATCACCCATCTTTGCAACCATCGGATCAGCCGCATTCAAAACGGCGGCGCCGGTAGGAGCTACGTTTTGCACAATCACGCGTTTGAGAATCGCTAAATCCTCAACGCTAGTGATGTAGTTCAACCCTAGGTGGTCACCTTCACCAATATTGGTCACTACTGCCACTTCACAGCGATCAAAACCTAGACCTTCACGTAATAAACCACCGCGGGCAGTCTCGAGAACAGCAGCATCTACATCAGGATGCATTAACACATTGCGTGCACTCTTTGGACCGCTGCAATCACCAGTATCGATTAGTCGGTGGTTGATATAGACACCATCAGTACCGGTCATGCCAACGCGTAGACCTGTTTCATTCAAGAGATGAGCAATGAGGCGTACAGTGGTTGTCTTGCCATTGGTGCCAGTAACGGCAACCACTGGAATACGTCCATCTTCACCAGCTGGGAACATCATATTAATAATGTCTTCACCAACTGGACGACCTTTGCCATAGGAAGGCTTTAAATGCATCCGCAAACCAGGCGCCGCATTGACTTCAACAATGCCGCCGCCTTGCTGCTCTAAAGGTTTGTAGATAGATTCACAAAGGATATCCACGCCGGCAATATCTAAGCCAATCATTTGCGCAGCAGCGACAGCGCTAGCAGCAACATCAGGGTGGACATCATCGGTAACATCTGTAGCGGTACCGCCGGTGCTAAGGTTGGCGTTATTGCGTAATAAAACGCGTTCACCGGTTTTAGGAACATATTGCGGTGAAAGGCCATTGCTTGCCAAGTGGGCTAGGGCAATGTCATCAAAACGAATTTTTGTTAATGCAGTTGCATGACCATCGCCACGCAATGGGTTCTGATTCTCTTTTTCAACGAGCTCTGCTACCGAAAGCTTTCCATCACCAACGACTTGAGCTGGCTCACGGCGTGCTGCGGCTGACAAGCGATTGCCTACAACGAGGAGGCGATAGTCAGCGCCTGGAAGATAGCGTTCGACAATCGTTTCTCGGCCAAAGCCTTGGGTTACTACAAAACCTGCACGAACTTCTTCTTCCGTTTGGATATTGGCAACAACACCTTTACCTTGGTTACCATCTTTGGGCTTGAGAACAATTGGGCCGCCAATCTTTTGCGCTGCGCGCCAAGCATCATCGGCGGTGGTAACCACTTCCCCGATGGGTACGGAGACGCCCGCAGCAGCTAAGAGGTTCTTTGTGAGCTCTTTATCTTGCGCAATGGCCTCTGCAATAGCGCTGGTGTTGCTGGTTTCTGCGGCCTGAATACGTTTTTGTTTGCTTCCCCAGCCAAATTGCACCATGCTGCCTTCAGTCATGCGGCGGTAAGGGATATTGCGCTGAACAGCCGCATCCACAATTGAGCCAGTACTTGGTCCAAGGCGCACATCTTCATAGAGTGCTTCTAGTTCAGATAGGGCGGCAGCTAAATCAAAAGGTGCATCGTTGAGCGTTGCCTGGATGAGTGCAAAGCCAAAGTCAAATGCCATGCGACCAACGACTTCTTCAATATATTCCACGACAACTTGATATACACCTTCATCCACGGTCTGTACTGTGCGGCTGAAGGTAACGGGGCAACCTGCTTGTGCCTGTAAGCCAAGTGCAGCGTGTTCAAGTGCATGAGCAAGCGATAGGGCTTCGGTATGACCCCCGCGACGCATGCTTCCTAATTGCGGAAAGCGTTCTCGAATTTTGGTTTCAAACTGAGGGATTGCATCAATTGAGCGCTCAGATGCATCGCAAGTCACAATGGCTTCTAAAGCAGTATGACGGCTCCATAGATTGGGGCCACGTAGCATACGAATACGGGTGATTTCCAATTAGGCCCCTATTGCGGTTATAGCTTCTGGCACAAACGTTTCTGCACCAGCTTCAATGACATTGAACGGAATATCTAAAGCCCAAGCAGCAGCTATAGCAGCACCCAGATTCATGGTCTTCCATGGAGAGGCGCTACTGGATTCGGAATGACGCGGCACCGGAATGGATTTCTGATCCAGCTTGCCAGATTTCAGGGTAATTTGTTGTTTGCCAACAAGCACCACGCGACCACCATTTTGCAGATGAGTCTTCACCACCTCTGAGTCGGAGTTTTCGCTAAAGAAAATCACGTCACCATCACAGAGCTCAGCCATTTGCACGCACATAGGATCATCTGCATTTAAAACCCCTACACCGGTTGGCAACACCACATCAATTTGAGTGCGCACAACGCTAAAGACTTGATCCTCATCGTAGATCGCATACTGCGGGAAATTGGCTTGAGGATTCACGTTCAGAACAACCCCAACTTGGCAACGATCGTAGGCTAAGCCTTCAATCAACATAGAGAGGTGATTGTTCTCGATGACCGCTGCTTCAACGGCACGATTGAGAAGGGTGCGACGGGCATTTTCCCAATTTGAGACATTAGTATTGGGAATAGCGCGGTTGCCAAAAAACAAACCTTTGCTACAAGAAAGGCCAACATACACATTTGTAAGACGCAAAAAGTGCGCAACCATTTCGGCAACGGGTGTTTTCCCACTTTCACCGCAAATACCTACTAAAGGAACGCGGAAGTCGGCGCCGGGAGGGAAGAGGTGGTTGGCAATTTCTTTGCCAACCGGTTGTGCTTTGCCGCTTGCAGGTTTTAGATGCATTAATAAACCTGGGCCAGCATTCACTTCCACAATTGCGGCATTTTGCTCTGCAAGTGGGCGACCAATATCTTGAGCTACCAAATCAACGCCAGCAATTTCTAGACCCACAACACGGGCAGCAAGAGCAACTTGACTAGCGACATCGGGATGAATGAGGTCGGTTACATCAAAGGCTACGTTACCGTTACTTTGAATGAGAACCTTATGATCGAGAGCGGGAATACTTTTACCGGTCAGTTGTTGACGCGCTAATTCGAGTTCAACCGCAGAGTCAATACGAACAGGATTGAGTGGATGTTCTTCAGCAGTGCCGCGACGAGGATCAGAATTAATCTGAATCTGAATCAATTCTTGAACAGTATGTTTACCGTCACCGGTGACCCAAACAGTCTCACCTTTAGCAGCTGCAACTACTTTATTGCCCACTACCAGTAAGCGATGTTCATCACCAACAATATGACGTTCAACAAGCACTTCGCTACCTTCATCAATCGCAACCGCATAGGCCGCTTCAATTTCTTGTTGGGTGTACAGGTTGATAAAGACGCCACGGCCATGATTGCCATCAATGGGTTTCACCACTACCGGCAGGCCAATATCTTGGGCTGCTTCCCAGGCATCATCAGGGCTAGTGACGGTTCTACCCTCAGGTGTAGGAACGCCGGCGCTACGCAAAAGGCTCTTGGTTAAATCTTTATCCCTTGAAATGGTTTCAGCAATTGCGCTGGTCTGGTCCGTTTCCGCGGTCCAGATGCGACGTTGTTTGGCGCCGTACCCGAGCTGTACTAAATTGCCTTCAGATAATCGAATGGATGGAATGCCGCGCTCTTCCGCTGCATTAACGATGCAAGCTGTGCTGGGTCCCAGTAACAAGTCATCACCGATATCGCGCAGCTTTTCAATGGTGTCTTGAACTAAGGCAACGCAATCTTGCTTATCTTGAGCGAGCGCTAGGTAGAGGTCACGAGCATATTTCAGGGCGGTGAGGGTAACCTCTTCATTGATTGCGCTCACCATCACTTTGTAGACGCCACGACGATCGCCATCACGTGCTTTACCGAAACCACCTGGAATACCTGCTAAGTTTTGTAGCTCCAGTGTGAGGTGCTCCATGATGTGAGCTGGCCAAGTGCCTTCTTCAACGCGCTTAAGAAAGCCACCAGTTTCCCCATAGCTGCAGCGATGCTCGACCAAGCTAGGGAGGGCTTTGACCAAGCGATCATAAAAGCCGGGAATGAGGTTGGAAGGGTAGTCTTCCAAATCCCCAATATCGATCCAAACCTCAATGACGGGGTGGTAAGTCCACATATTGGGGCCACGGAGATGCTTAACGCTCAGGATCTCGATGGATTTATCTAGTAATTGGGGCATGTATGGTGTTACGAGGGCTCGGCGCCTACCTTGGGGGTGGCACGCTAGACAGTCTCTCTGTTTATAGTTTTAATTAAAAATCCACAAAAATAGCAAAAATACATAAAAAGGCTTAGTTCATTAATTTAACGGTTTTCCACCCCCTAAAGTTGACAGGAGCAATAAATCTAAAAAATCTAGCTCCACTATACTTTTGAGGTTAATGAAGCCACAAACCCTACCTTTTGCTCCCGTACTGCCAAGTGATTGGCAAGTCATTCTTGAGGGCAAGGACTCTCCAATTCAAAGCCCTGAAGCCCTAGAAGCAATACTGGCTTGGGTTGAGCTGGATTTAGGTGCAGACCTACGCTTTGAAAAAAGCCTCCTTTTACTGACAGAACAGGGTCTGTTTTGGACCGATGGCCGGCAGTTTGAGTCTTGGCCAATACGCGCTGGGGAGCAATTGACTCATGGAGATCATGCGGGGGTGGGTCATTTAAAGCTGGAAACACCCGATGCCCTTCAAAGAATTTGGTATTTCACCTTGGCGGTTAACCCCCAGGTTTTGCGTCTGCAATCGAGTTTCAGAAAATTCACCCGTGGCGATCAGCATAGCGAGAGCGAACTGACTGAGTATGACAAACAGGTATGCCCAGTTTGCTTAAGCCCTAAACCAGCTAACTCCGATGTTTGCCCAACTTGTGATCCTGAAGATGATCAGCCGCCTTCAACTTGGACTTTATTTAAGCTGTGGCGCTTTGCAAAGCCTTATCAAAACCAGCTACTGCTAGGATTTGTGCTGACACTGCTATCGACTGGTGCAACCTTAATTCCGCCTTACCTCACCATTCCTTTAATGGATCATGTATTGATTCCGTATGAGCGCGGTAACCCGATTGATTTTCATTTGGCCGCCACTTATTTGTTTGCATTGTTTGGTGCTGCGATCGTTGCCTGGGGTTTAGGTTGGTGGAAAACGTATTTGTTGGCTTTGGTGAGCGAGCGGATTGGTGCTGATCTTCGCAACACTACTTTTGAGCATTTACTTAAACTCTCGCTGGAATATTTTGGGGGTAAGCGTACTGGTGACTTGATTGCCCGTATTGGTGCGGAGACCGATCGTATCTGTGTCTTCCTCTCTCTTTATGCATTGGACTTCGCGACCGATGTGCTGATGATTACTATGACTGCAGCGATCCTGGTGTCAATTGATCCTTTGCTAGCTTTAGTGACCTTAGCGCCTTTACCATTTATCGTATGGATGATTCATGTAGTGCGCGATAAATTGCGTTTTGGTTTTGAAAAGATTGATCGCATTTGGTCTGAAGTAACGAATATTTTGGCTGACACTATTCCCGGCATTCGCGTTGTGAAAGCATTTGCACAAGAAGATCGTGAACTCAAACGGTTTGTCGATTCAAATAAGATGAATCTCCAAATCAATGATCGTGTGAATCGTGTTTGGGGATTATTTTCTCCAACTGTCACTTTGCTTACTGAGACTGGTTTGTTAGTCGTGTGGGGCTTTGGTATTTGGCAGGTAGCACATCAAAAAGTCACTGTCGGCGTATTGATTGCATTCCTTGCTTACATTGGTCGTTTTTATGTACGCCTAGACTCGATGAGTCGGATTGTTTCCCATACCCAAAAGGCGGCTGCTGGCGCAAAGCGCATCTTTGATATTTTGGACCACGTATCGAGTGTTCCCGAGCCCATCAATCCTGCGCCGCTTGGGCCGGTAAAGGGCCGAATCTCCTTGCGCGGTGTGGGTTTTCGCTATGGCAACCGCGCAGTATCTAAGGGTATCGATTTAGATATTGCTCCCGGCGAGATGATCGGTTTGGTAGGGCACAGTGGCTCAGGCAAGAGCACCTTGGTCAACTTGATTTGCCGTTTCTATGATGTTAGCTCTGGCTCGGTTGCCTTGGATGGGCGCGATATTCGCAGTATTGGCATTGCTGACTATCGCAAGTGTATTGGCCTAGTATTGCAAGAGCCTTTTTTATTCTTTGGCACGATTGCAGAGAATATTGCTTATGGCAAACCTGATGCTACCCGTGAAGAAATTATTGAAGCTGCACGTGCTGCTCACGCTCACGAATTTATCCTTCGCTTACCGCTTGGTTATGACTCGCTTGTTGGTGAGCGTGGACAATCTCTATCTGGCGGCGAGCGTCAACGTATCTCTATTGCGCGAGCACTCTTAATCAATCCAAGTATCTTGATTTTGGATGAAGCAACATCATCAGTCGACACGACAACTGAAAAAGAAATTCAGCGTGCATTGGATAATCTGGTTAAAGGTCGTACCACCATTGCAATTGCGCACCGTCTCTCAACCCTCAGGAAGGCGGATCGTCTTGTAGTGTTAGATAAGGGTGAGATAGTCGAGATTGGTTCACACGAGCAGCTAATGGAAGCCCAAGGGGCTTACTACACCTTGTATCAGGCGCAGTTGCGTCACGCTGCTGAATTAGTAGAAGGTGGAGCCATTGGCGAGAGCCTAGAAGAAGATCAGCAAGAAAAACAAGACGAGCTGCAAGAAGAAAAACTGCAAGAGATCGCTAAAAATATTGGAGGTGGAGTGTGACGCAAGTTCATCAGCAAGCCACCCATCAGCTCAAGCGTGACTCGCTTGGACGTTTAGTTTTTATTGATGCTCATGGCCACTCTCATATTGGTATATATCCAGTAAGAGCATTTCCAATTACCGCACCAGGAGCTGGAGTTGGCATCATGGATCAATCTGGTAAAGAAGTGCATTGGTATCCTGATGTTGCAGCAATTCCAAGCTCAGAGCTCAAGCTCATTGAAGAAGAGTTGGCTGCTCGTGAATTTATGCCAGTGATTGAGAAGATTACAAAAGTTTCTACTTTTGCTACCCCAAGCGTTTGGGATATTGAGACTGATCGCGGACCAACTCGTATTCGTCTCAAGGGTGAAGAAGACATTCGTAGGATTGCGGGCAATACGCTCTTGATTGCAGACTCTAATGGCCTCCAATTCTTGATCAAGGACTCCACCCAATTGGATAAGGTCAGTAAGAAGCTTTTAGATCGTTTCCGCTAGAATTTACCTGGAAAGCCGCTTTAGCTCAGTTGGTAGAGCAGTTCATTCGTAATGAAAAGGTCGCCAGTTCGATTCCGGCAAGCGGCACCAGCCTTCTACCTCTGAAATTCATAAATAATCAATAAAAACAATACTTTATAAAAAATTACCACCTATTTAATTAGGATAGATTCCTTGCCAATATTGCATTGCCCTGAAATATTATTAGGGTTATACTCTAGGTACTAACCCTTAAGGAGATTCAAATGACTGTTCTATTGAATATGATTAACCAGCTTTTTACTGAAAGCAAAGAAGCAGAGAAGCAAGCTTCTCACTATGATTTTGATGGCGCATACCGCGGCCTGTAATTCAAATTCGCTCAAATCAAGCCACCTACGGGTGGCTTTTTTATTGCTACTTTTTAATGAGAAAAAGATAAAAATACTTTGAAATTCAATTGCTTGTATTAGGGGTAATCACTAGTGCATGAATAGAAAATTCTTGATGCCCATCAAGATAATAAAGGTGATGATGTTTGAGAATTATGCAGCCCTAAAAAAGGGCAATGAATTTATAAAAAATATATAAGGAGCGCAAATCGTGAGTAAGCCTTGGCATAACCGTTGGGCACAATTGGTATTTGGAATTATCTGTATGGGGTTGGTTGCCAATCTTCAATATGCGTGGACTTTATTCGTTAACCCAATTCAGATTAAAACTGGATGGGCTTTGTCTGCGATTCAATTGTCTTTCTCGATCTTCATCGTTGTGGAGACTTGGTTAGTTCCAGTCGAAGGTTGGATGGTAGATAAGTTTGGCCCACGTATCGTTATTCTGATCGGCTCAGTCTTTGCTGCGGCAGGTTGGGTAATGGATAGTTATGCTAACTCAATAGAAATGCTCTACGCAGCTGCTGTAGTAGCTGGTATCGGCGCTGGTTGCGTATACGGCACATGCGTTGGTAACGCACTCAAGTGGTTCCCAGATAAGCGTGGCTTAGCTGCTGGCTTAACTGCTGCTGGCTTTGGTGCTGGTGCAGCGATTACAGTTATTCCAATTGGCAACATGATTTTGTCTGATGGTTATGAGCATGCCTTCTTGTTCTTTGGGCTTGCGCAAGGCGCTTTGATTTTCTGCCTGGCATTGTTGATGACAAAGCCAACTCCACCAAAAGGAGTGCAAGCCGCTCCACGTATCGTTACTACCAAGGTTGATTACACCTCTGGTGAGATGATCAGGAAGCCTTTATTCTGGTTGATCTATGCAATCTTTGTGGTGGTTGCTGCGGGTGGCTTGATGGTCACTGCGCAAATTGGTCCAATTGCTAAGGATTGGGGTCTGGCAAAACTACCAATGGCTTTATTTGGTACAACCTTACCGTTGCTAACCATGACCTTGTCAATTGACAATCTTTGCAATGGTTTCACACGCCCACTCTGCGGATTTATCTCCGATCGCTTTGGTCGTGAGAATACGATGTTCTTCGTGTTCTTCGGCGAAGGCTTATCGATGCTTGGTTTAATGCATTTTGGTCATGATCCAGTAGCGTTCATGACTTTTGCTGCATTGATCTTCTTATTCTGGGGTGAAATTTTTTCAATCTTCCCAGCAATTTGCGCAGATACCTTTGGTGTAAAAAATGCTGCTGGTAATGCCGGCACCTTATATACAGCCAAAGGAACTGCTTCATTGTTGGTGCCCTTGGCCTCTGTGCTCTCAGCAAGTGGTGATTGGAATACGGTGTTTGTTGCAGGAGCAATCGTTACTATCACTGCCGCATTTTCAGCGAAGTTTATATTGGCGCCTGCTCGCAAGCGCTTTATTGAAGCCGCCAATAAGAATGCCGGTCACTAATTAATCAGGCAATTCATCCAAAAGGGGTCTTCGGACCCCTTTTTATTTGCCCAAAAATCAGCAAACTGAAGAACTGAGTGGAATCAGATAAAATTCCCCAGTTATGAAATTCTCCAAAAACCGCCTTATTCACTGGATTGCAGCTGCAGCCATTGCGATGAGCGCTCTTGCCCCTGCGGTCTCTCAGGCAGTATCGCTTGTGAAGGGTGGGCACGGTTTTGCGATGGAGATTTGCTCAGTAGACGGCAGCAAGATGCAGGTCGATATTCAGGGTGAAGATCAAGACCTGGCCAACCAAGCTCAACCTTGCCCTTATTGCGTCACTCACAATTTCATCACACCAGCATTCAATACCAATCTCACATTTGCTGCGCCAAGTACTTTTGCCTTGCTTCCTCAGCTTTTCTATCAATCACCTAAACCACTTGCACTTTGGGTAACCCCTCCTTCAGCAGCCCCTCCAGCACAAGCCTAAATCTATTTAGGGCATAGCCTAGCTATGTAATTTACTAGGGCGGAAATCTTTTTTCCGTTTTGAATTGTGTGGAGTAAAAAATGAATTTAAAAAAATTAGTTATTGCAATGGCACTCGCATTGCCGGCAACTGGTGCAATGGCTTGTGCAAGCTGTGGATGTAGTTTAAATACCGATATCGGTACGCAGGGTATGGGCTCCTCTCAGGGTTGGACCTTTGATTTGCGTTATGACAACTTAAATCAAAATCAATTGCGCTCCGGAACTGGAACTATCTCTCAGAATCAGGCAGCAAATACCATCAATCCTAAAACTGGTTTGCCTGCAGAAGTTGAAGGGTTTACTCAAAATAATTATGTCACTGCATCTTTGGATTACAACAATGGTGAAACATGGGGGGCGACAGTGGTTCTTCCTTACATTATGCGCAGTCACATGACATATGGCCCGGACACTGATCCAGGTGATGGATCGGGTTACCCAACGGGGGCAAACGGATACTCATCACAAGCTAATGGTTTTGGCGATATGAAAATTATTGGCCGTTACTTTGGGTTTGCTGAGCAAAAGGATTGGGGCATCCAATTTGGTGTGAAGTTGCCAACAGGAAGCAATAACCAAACGGCCGTTGGCAACAGCGGAAGTATTGTTGCTGTCGACCCTGGGCTCCAATTAGGCACAGGTTCTACTGATGCCATTATTGGAGTCTATAAGTTTGGAATTATTCCAAAAACAGAGGATTGGGGTTATTTTGGTAACGTCCAATATCAGGCAACCGTAAAACCAACTAATGTGCCTTCTACTATTGCTGCCATAAATGCAGCAGGCGGGGTTGGTAACTCCTATCGCCCAGGCAATGCATTAAATATCAACGTTGGCACCAACTATCAGGGTTGGGATAAATGGGTGCCAACTTTACAGTTCAACTATTTATACAAAACAGCTGATAGTGGAACGGCGGCAGATACATGGTCTACTGGTGGTACTTTGTTATATGCAACCCCGGGTATTTTGTATAAGTTAACTGATCAGACTCAGGTATATGCCAACGTCCAGTTACCGGTTTATCAAAATTTAAATGGAATTCAATTAGCGCCATCATTTATTGCGTCGATGGGTGTGCGAGTGCATTTCTAATTATTGATTGGTCAAAAGCGGGGTAACGAGTTCTTCGAGTAGTTTGGTATCGACCTTTGGGTCACCGGTCATACCATTCTTTCGAAGTACTCCCTGTTTGTCGATGATGAATGAACTAGGTATACGCCAGATTCTGCCGTAGTCAGAGTAATCCATTTGTTTTTTTTCTAGCAAATAGAAAGGAATAGTTCCGCATGATTTGTTTTGCTTGTTCCATATCAGCGGGCTTATCCATTGTGATGGCAAGCACTTCAAATCCTTTTGCTTTATTTTTCTTAAGATAGGATTCGATGGCTGGCATCTCTTCTCTACAAGGCTCGCACCAGCTAGCCCAAAAGTTCACTAAAAAAACTTTACCTTTATGGTTCATTAGTGAGAAAGGCTTGCCATCAATCAGCGTTCCTTCTATATTGGGTGCAGGCTCTCCTAGCTCAATGCCAGCATATGCCGAGCTGAACAATATTGTGGTCAACAGGATAAAGATCTTGAGACAAGAAGGGCGAGGAAATTTACGCATTACAACAAGTATTTTATGAAAATTGAATAAAGGAGTAGGTAATGATAAAGAGTAATTTAGGTTTAGTGTCTAGAGTAGTGGTTTGTTTTGGTACGGCAGTGATTCTGAGTTCGCAGGTCTTAGCCCAGTCAGTCAAGGTAGATGCGGTAAGTGTCTCCGATGCCTATACCCGCGCCACCGCTCCGGGCCAACAAGTCGCCGGTGGTTTTATGAAAATTGAGAACAAAGGCAATGCGCCTGACCAGTTGTTGTCTGCGTCTTCTCCTGCTGCGGGCGAAGTGCAATTACATGAAATGGCAATGGACGGTAATGTCATGAAGATGCGCCAAGTAAAAGATATTGCTGTGCCAGCAAACGGCTCGGTTGAATTAAAACCAGGTGGATTTCATCTGATGTTCCTCAATCTTAAAGGCCCGTTTGTGGCGGGTGAGTCTGTTCCGGTGAAACTCAAGTTTGCCAAAGCTGGAGATGTGGAAGTGAAGTTCCCCGTGAATGCTCCGGGCGCTATGAAGCACTAAGTAGTTCTGAGAGCTATGAAATAAAAAAGCCCCTAGTTTTACCTAGGGGCTTTTGCTTTGCTGAAATGCTGATTAGCTTAAATCTAAATCCAGATCAGTAACAGCACCTTTGCTAGCGCTGCTTGCTAGGCTTGCATACTTAGCCAAGAGGCCGCGGGTGTAGCGTGGCTTAGGTTGCTTCCAGGCTGCACGACGTTTGGCAATCTCTTCATCGCTGACATTGAGCTGAATGAGGAGCTTATGAGCATCAATGGTTACAGAGTCACCTTCATTAATGAGGGCAATCGTGCCACCTACATAAGCTTCAGGAGCAACGTGTCCGACTACCATGCCCCAAGTTCCGCCAGAGAAGCGACCATCGGTGATCAGGCCTACAGATTCACCTAGACCTTGACCAACTAAGGCGGAGGTAGGAGAGAGCATCTCGCGCATACCAGGACCGCCTTTAGGGCCTTCATAGCGAATGATGACGATGTCGCCATCCTTGATCTTTTGCGCCATGATGGCTGCCATTGCATCATCTTCAGAATCAAATACACGGGCAGGGCCGGTAATGGATGGGTTCTTCAAGCCAGTAATCTTGGCAACGCAACCTTCAGGGGAGATATTGCCCTTCAGAATTGCTAAGTGACCTTGCTTGTACAAAGGATTGTCTAAGGTGCGAATGACTTTTTGATCGGCGCGCGGTACCGATGGAACATCCTTCAAGACTTCAGCAATGGTTTTGCCAGTAATCGTCATGCAATCACCATGGAGCAATCCACCATCTAACAAAATTTTCATCACTTGTGGAATGCCGCCAGCTTGATGTAGATCAGTCGCCAGATAAGTGCCAGATGGTTTCATATCCACGATTACGGGAACTTTTTTGCGAATGCGCTCAAAGTCATCAATCGTCCAATCGATTTCTGCCGCGCTAGTAATTGCCAAGAAATGCAAAACCGCATTGGTTGATCCGCCCACTGCCATGATCACACTCACAGCGTTCTCAATGGATTTCTTGGTAATGATGTCACGTGGACGCAAGTTATTTTTGATTGCTTCTACAAGAACACGTGCAGACTCAGCAGCGCTAGCCACTTTTTCTGCATCTACGTTAGCCATAGTAGAGGAGTAGGGTAGGCTCATGCCTAGGGCCTCAAACGAGGAACTCATCGTATTGGCTGTATACATACCACCGCAGGAGCCACTACCTGGGCAGGAGTGTTGTTCTACACCCTTGAGATCTTCTTCGCTCATACGGCCAGAAGTAAATTCACCAACTGCCTCGAATGCAGAGACAATATTGAGGTCTTTACCTTTGTAATGGCCTGGCTTAATCGTGCCGCCATAAACATAAATTGCGGGAACGTTGGTGCGGGCAATCGCCATCATGCCGCCCGGCATATTTTTATCGCAACCACCAATCACTACTACACCGTCTTGCCATAAACCATTGACACAAGTTTCAATGCTGTCGGCAATCACTTCACGAGATACGAGCGAGTACTTCATGCCTTCAGTGCCCATGCCAATACCATCTGAGACTGTAGGTGTTCCAAAGGTTTGGGCCTTTGCACCCGCTTCTTCCAATGCAATTACGGCAGCATCGGTTAATTTTTGCAATCCACTATTGCATGGGGTGATGGTGGAGTGGCCATTAGCAACACCCACCATTGGCTTGGTAAAATCCTTTTCTTCGTAACCCATGGCGTAATACATCGAGCGGTTAGGTGCGCGAGCGACTCCCTCGGTGACCATGCGTGAGCGTTCATTAAGGCGTTTCATGCTTATTACTCCAGAAAAGGTTTATTTCGAAAGGCTCTATTGTGCCGTGAGATGTGGTTTAAGGTGCCCATCCCTTATTGGGTTTGTAGCCCACTTGAATGTTGCGCTGCAATACAAATACCAATGAAATCATGTTTCTAGTATATAAATATTAGCTTTATAGCTAATAGCTTAAGAAAAGAGGCTGCAGTACATTCACTCATCTATTCATTTTTCCTTTGAATTCAATGACTAAAGTTGGCCATATTTACCTAATTGACGATGATGAGTCCATGCGGATTTCATTAGCTCGGATGTTGCGCGAGCTGGGTTACTTGGTTGAGGACTATGCGTCAGCCAAGGTTTTTATGGAAAAGTCAGTGCCTGTATCCCCTGCGGTTATTTTGTTAGATATGCAAATGCCAGATATGAGTGGCTTAGATTTGCAGGAGCAACTCCAAAAGCTTGGTCGTAAAACCCCCATCATATTTGTGAGCGGCCAAAGCCACCCCCATCAAATTGTGCAGGGCCTAAAGAAGGGCGCCTTGGATTTTCTATTTAAGCCATTTAACTTAGAAGAGCTCTTAAAAGCAGTGGCTGAGGCGATTGATTTTGATAGCCGTCAACTAAAACGCGTTTCTATTGATGTAGAAACAAAAAGCGAGTATGAGAGTCTGACCCCAAGAGAGCGAGAGGTCTGCGCTTGGTTGGTTAAAGGTCTTCTTAATAAGGATATTGCCGTAAAACTCGGGACAACGGATGCCACTATCAAGGTTCACAAAGCAAGGGTAATGGACAAGATGCATGTTGATTCTGTGCAAACCCTGGTAAAGAAATACCTAGAGTCAGATCTAGAGCACCATCCGCTATCAAAGTCATTGGCTATATAGCCATTTGCTGAAGGGCTTATTACTCTTGAAAGATTTTGGGGTTAGTATCAAATAAATTACTTATAAATGAGATATTTACCGAATCGTGAATAAGCCAGTCAAACTTCCAGAGATACGAAAAGAGGCTTTTACTAAGGCTCGAGAAAGTCTTGGTTTAAGCGCGAAGGATTTAGCTGGTAAAGCATGTTTATCTAGCCGTCAAATCGAGCAGATAGAGAACGGGGAGGTAAGTTCGTTTTACGGACCGCAAGTCAAAATTACTGCTGCCAAAAAAGTGGCTGCCATATTAAATCTCTCAGAAGAAGATGCTTTTGATTTTGGAGAAATGACTCCAAGTAAAAAAGGCGAAGTGAAAGATGTAGTGGAAGAGACAAAAATAAGTGCTGATTCAAGTGCAGCCAAAAGTAATGAGAAGTTAAAAGCAATCGTTCCTGAGAAAAAAATTCAATCTCAATCATCAAAGCCAGCTGCAGAGGACGCAAAACCCTCCGCATCTAAACAAGATCTCAATCAATACGCCTCAGTAAAAAATCCCAAGAAGCAAATCTTTTTGCTGTTAGGCATTACTGCGGCTTTAGTATTTTCTATTGTGAACTTACGGCCATTGTTTTTTCCAGAGCCGGTAAAAGAAGAAACTGTAGTAATTGAAGAGGTTTCGCCTACTCCTCCCTCAGCCGAGGCGGTAGCGGAATCTAAGCCTGCTCCTGCAACGACTCCTGAGCCTGTTACGGCCGCACCCTTAGCGGTGGCAGCAGCTTCTTCAGAGTGTCCTTCTGCAGATGCCACGGCAATCAATTACAGACCAGATGCGCCTAAAAAGGCTGGCGACATGGTGTATTTGCAATCAAAGACAGCGCAAACAGTGTGTGTTATCGATGCCAGTGGAAAAACCCAAAACAAAACTTTAGAGCCGGGAGTGGGGGTGAGTATTTATGGAAAACCACCTCTCAAGGTCTTGACCTCAGGATTGTCTCAGGTGGATATTTATTACCAGGGCGCAAAAGTGCGCCCTTCCAATACAACGGCTAAGACTATTAATTTGGAGTCGGCTGAAATTGTTCAGCCTTTGGCTCCAACAGATTCTCAGTTGCGTTAATTAAACTGCTGCTTCGTTGGTTTCACCAGTGCGAATGCGGATGACTTGTTCGACTGCGGTAACAAAAATTTTGCCATCACCAATTTTCCCAGTGTGAGCCGCTTTAGTAATTGCATCGAGTGCTGTCTCAAGACGGTCATCCGAAACCACTGCTTCAATCTTTACCTTGGGCAAGAAATCAACTGAATATTCAGCGCCACGGTAGAGCTCGGTATGACCCTTTTGGCGACCAAAACCTTTTACTTCTGTTACGGTTAGGCCAGTAACGCCTACTTCAGCCAAGGCCTCGCGAACTTCATCGAGCTTGAACGGTTTAATAATGGATGTAATGAGTTTCATGTGTTCCCCCTATGGAAATCATCATACCTAGAAGTCGTGGAAGTGCCAAATTGACGCCCCCGAAAGTGCTGGGGCAGGGCCTAGGCCCTAAATTGCGAGGTAATGGGGTAGCGCCAGTCACGACCAAATGCGCGAGTGGTAACGCGTACCCCAGGAGGAGCTTGACGGCGCTTGTATTCATTAAGCTTGATCAGGCGAGTTACCTTTTCTACACTCTCAGCATCAAAGCCTGCGGCGATGATTTGCTCGATAGATTGGTTTTGCTCCATATAGCGCTCAACGATGCCATCGAGTACTTCATAAGAGGGAAGACTATCTTGGTCGGTTTGGTCGGGACGCAATTCAGCGGAGGGTGCGCGCGTCAAAATTCGTTCTGGAATGACGGGGGCAAGACTATTGCGATAAGCGCATAAACGATAGACCAAGGTCTTAGCAATGTCTTTGATGACTGCAAAGCCGCCAGCCATGTCGCCATAGAGGGTGCAGTAACCTACGGCCATTTCACTCTTGTTCCCAGTAGTGAGCACCAGTCGCCCTGTTTTATTAGAAAGTGCCATGAGCATCGTGCCCCGCACGCGTGCTTGTATATTTTCTTCGGTAGCGTCTATCTTTGTGCCCTTAAATTGCTCTGCTAAAGATTGCTCTAAGGCATCAACCGGGCCACTAATAGGAATCTCATCGTATTGAACGCCTAAGTTCTTGGCCATCTCACGGGCATCAATCCAGGAAATATCAGCTGTATAGCGTGAGGGCATCATCACAGTGCGCACTTTATCCGCGCCTAAGGCATCTACTGCAATAGCAAGCACAAGAGCAGAATCAACGCCACCAGACAAACCAATGATGACGCCAGGAAAGCCATTCTTATTGACGTAATCACGCACTCCTAGGACTAAAGCTTGATAGGCTTGTGCCTCAACACTTTGCGCTGGAGAAATAGAGCCTTTTTCAAGCTCGCCGCTGGCGTTTACGCTCACCAACCCAAGAGCAGTTTCAAACTGGGGGAGGGACATGACTACTTCGCCATGACTACTTAAAGCAAATGATCCACCATCAAATACCAATTCATCTTGACCACCAACTGCATTGACATAGACCAAAGGCATTTTGGTTTGATCAATATGGGTACGCAAAACATCAATGCGTAAGGCTTCTTTTTTCAGATGATAGGGTGAAGCATTAGGTACGAGCAAGATTTGTGCCCCTGCAGCATGTGCTTGTTTTGCTGGACCAGGATGCCATGCATCCTCACAGAGAATTACGCCGTACTGAATGCCATCGCATTCAAATACACAAGCTTGGTTTCCGGGCACAAAGTAACGTACCTCATCAAACACTTCATGATTAGGCAATTCTTGTTTTGCATAACCTGCAATGACTTTGCCATTTCGTAAAACGGAGGCATAGTTTTGCAAGCCTACTGATGTTTGTTTTGGGTGACCAACGATCACTGTAAGGTCTGAATACTGCGCCAACTCTCTCATCAAGAGTTCAAGCTCTTGATTGGCCGCTTGAATAAAAGCAGGACGGAGTAATAAGTCTTCTGGGGGATAGCCTGTAAGAGAAAGCTCAGGCGTCACAACCAGCTTGGCGCCTTGTGAAAAGGCTGCTTGAGCAGCCTTGTGAATCAGTTGAGCGTTACCAGCCAGATCACCCAGTAATGGGTTCATTTGGGCTAAGGCAATTTTCTGCGCGCTCACTCCGAATCACAAAGCCTATTTAGTATTTAAAAATTAAGCGTTTTCTTTGTTGTAGCGCTCAATGCCCTCAAGAATTTCTTTATGAGCATCAGCAACGCCACCCCAACCTTTAACTTTTACCCACTTGCCTTTTTCGAGATCTTTATAGTGCTCAAAGAAGTGTTGAATTTGATTCAAGCGTAATGGGTTCATGTCTTCCGGTTTTTGCCAGTGGGTATAGATTGGCAAAATCTTATCTTCAGGTACGGCTAACAATTTAGCGTCTTGACCGGCTTCATCTTCCATCTGCAAGATACCAATAGCGCGGCAGCTCACTACAACACCAGGAATGAGTGGGAACGGAGTAATTACGAGGACGTCAACAGGGTCACCATCACCAGCGATGGTTTTATTGATGTAGCCATAGTTGCACGGATAGTGCATTGCAGTACCCATGAAACGGTCAACAAAAATTGCGCCACTCTCTTTATCCACTTCATACTTAATAGGGTCTGCATTCATGGGGATTTCAATAATGACGTTGAAGCTCTCAGGGATCTTTTTACCTGGCTTGACTTTGTCGAGACTCATACATACTCCGAATAAAGATTAGTAAATACCCTGATCCTAATGAGGGGGCGCAGGGGTGATTCTGCTACATACTGATACGGCTTAAAGACATAGTTTAAAGCTTTCAGAAACCGGGTCTGCCTAAGCGCTAGTAATACAAAACAATAAAGATTAACTTTAGGGAGTTCAAGCATGAGTAATGTCACTTTAGGCTTGTATTTTGCCTTGGCGTGCGGTGTCCTGGCCGTGATTTACGGTTTTGTGATGCGCGGCTGGATTTTGAAGCAAAGTACGGGCAATGCCAAGATGCAAGAGATTGCTGAGGCGATTCAGCAGGGTGCAGCAGCCTATCTTTCGCGCCAATATAAAACGATTGCGGTAGTTGGAATAGTCCTGGCTATTCTGATGGCGCTCTTTTTGGACTTTGCGACAGCAATTGGCTTTGTAGTCGGCGCGGTTCTCTCTGGCGCCTGCGGTTTCATTGGTATGAATGTTTCAGTGCGTGCAAACGTGCGTACTGCTGAAGCGGCTACCAAGGGAATGAACGAAGCACTTAATGTTGCTTTTAAGGGCGGCGCTATTACCGGTATGTTGGTGGTTGGCCTTGGCCTCCTTGGTGTTGGTTTGTTCTTTATGTTCCTGGTATCAATTGGTGCTGGACAAGACCTCTCCTCTGTATTGCATCCGCTGATTGGTTTGGCATTCGGCTCCTCTTTGATTTCGATCTTTGCCCGTTTAGGTGGCGGCATCTTTACTAAAGGCGCTGACGTTGGTGCTGACTTGGTCGGTAAAGTTGAAGCAGGTATTCCAGAAGATGATCCACGTAATCCTGCGGTGATCGCTGATAACGTAGGTGATAACGTAGGTGATTGCGCTGGTATGGCAGCCGACTTATTTGAAACCTACGCGGTAACGCTGATTGCAACGATGGTCTTGGGTTCATTAATGGTTGCTGGTGCTCCAGTAGCTGCAATTATTTACCCATTAGTACTGGGTGGCGTATCCATCATTGCTTCCATCATCGGTTGCTCTTTTGTTAAAGCAACGCCTGGTATGAAGAATGTGATGCCAGCTTTGTACAAAGGACTCATCATTGCAGGTGGTTTATCACTAGTAGCCTTCTATTTTGTAACGAACTTCATCATGCCTGATGATGCCCTCGGTATTCCAGGTAGTCAGTGGCGCTTATTCGGTTCAACAGTGGTTGGCTTATTGCTGACAGCTGGATTAGTCTGGATCACTGAGTACTACACCGGCACTCAGTTCAAGCCAGTACAGCACATTGCTGAAGCTTCTACAAAAGGTCATGGCACCAATATCATTGCTGGCTTAGGCATTTCGATGAAGTCGACTGCTTATCCAGTGTTATTTGTTTGTGCAGCGATTTATGCCGCTTACTGGTTAGCTGGTTTGTATGGCATTGCAATAGCAGCGACAGCAATGTTGTCAATGGCAGGTATCGTCGTTGCGCTTGATGCATACGGCCCAATTACCGATAACGCCGGCGGTATTGCTGAAATGGCAGGCTTGCCACAATCAGTGCGCGATATTACAGATCCATTAGATGCTGTTGGCAACACTACTAAAGCAGTGACTAAGGGCTATGCGATTGGATCCGCTGGTTTAGCTTCATTGGTCCTTTTTGCGGACTATACCCATGCCCTAGAAAGCATTGGTCAGCAGGTTTCTTTTGACTTGTCTAATCACATGGTCATCATTGGCCTCTTCATCGGCGGCATGATTCCTTACTTGTTTGGTGCGATGGCGATGGAAGCGGTGGGTCGTTGTGCGGGCGCGGTTGTTGAGGAAGTGCGTCGTCAGTTCCGTGATATTCCGGGAATCATGGAGGGCACTGCTAAGCCTGAGTACGGCAAGGCTGTAGACATGCTCACAGGCGCAGCTATCAAAGAAATGATCATTCCTTCATTGCTACCTGTAGTGGCACCAATCGTTGTTGGTCTATTGCTTGGCCCTGCGGCATTGGGTGGCTTGCTGATGGGCACGATTGTGACTGGCTTGTTTGTGGCAATCTCAATGTGTACCGGTGGCGGTGCTTGGGACAATGCAAAGAAATATATCGAGGAAGGTAACTTCGGCGGTAAAGGTTCTGAGGCGCATAAAGCAGCTGTGACTGGTGATACTGTGGGCGATCCCTACAAAGACACTGCGGGTCCTGCTGTTAATCCATTAATTAAGATCATCAACATCGTGGCATTGCTCATCGTGCCATTGCTGCCAGTGATTACAAAATAACAGCGTTGTAGAGTTAAACAAAAAGCCTAGCAATGCTAGGCTTTTTGTTTATGGGCCTAAGATGAGCTGCCATGAGGAGCTTATTGTTGAGGTGTGAGTGAAATTGAGATCATAAAAATCCAAATCGACCCAAGTAATGCAACAACATTCCCTAAGGGGTTTGTTGATAAATCTAAATTAGATGCAACCACTGAAGAGCAAATCATGCAGCAAGAAACGCAAGATGATCTGGAGTGGGAATGCTTTATTAATAATGCCCCTACATAGATGCTAAGAAGGGTATTTTTGGGGCTTGTATAGGCACTTAATGCAATATACAATTGCTATATACGCTGGGAGATGAATGAAATGGCTATTTCAACTGTTTTTACGAATAACCGGACTCAAGCCGTAAGGTTGCCTGCCGAAATGCGGCTGCCGGAAAATGTTCGCAAGGTGAATATTCGCGCAAAGGGTCGGGAGAGAATAATTGCCCCAATTGAAAACATGTGGGACAACTACTTTTTGGGCGATGCTCGTGTAAGTGATGATTTTATGAATGAAAGAGGCTCTCAAGAGCAAGGCGATAGAGAGCCTCTCTAATGCTTAAGTATTTGCTAGATACCAATATTGTTATTTATGTAATGAAGCGAAAGCCGATAGAGGTGCTTCAGGTCTTCAATAAAAATGCCAACCGAATGGCTATCTCAACAATTACGTTGGCAGAGTTGATGTATGGCGCAGAAAAGAGTCAACAGGTTGAAAGTAATCTTAACAACATTGAAGACTTTGTAAGTCACTTAGAGGTTTTACCCTATGACATAAATGCAACTCAGCATTATGGTCAAATTAAAGCATTCTTGGAGGGTAAGGGTAAACCTATTGGAGTAAATGATATTCATATTGCGGCTCATGCTAGAAGTCATGGTTTAACCTTGGTAACAAATAATCTATCCGAATTTAAAAGAGTCCCTAATCTTGCTCTTGAAAATTGGATTTAGAAAAAACGTC
>NZ_LZMQ01000003.1:1161198-1290252 GCF_001870365.1 Polynucleobacter sp. QLW-P1DATA-2
CTAGGCATTTTTATTACTGCGAATTTAGAAACTTACTCCAAAGTTTCTAAATAACGCTGCGCATCTAGTGCAGCCATACAGCCTGTGCCTGCACTGGTAATGGCTTGACGGTAGATATGGTCTTGAACGTCACCCGCAGCAAACACGCCAGGGATATTGGTGGCGGTGGCATTACCTTCTAAGCCAGAGTGGGTCTTGAGGTAGCCGTTATTCATATCGAGTTGGCCAACAAAGAGATCAGTGTTGGGTTTGTGGCCAATCGCAATGAATGCTCCAGTCACAGCAATCTCTTCGGTGCTGCCATCTTGTTTCTTGATGCGTACACCAGTAACACCTTTTTCATCACCGAGAACTTCATCGAGAGTGGCATTCAATTTCAACTCCACTTTGCCTTCGGCAACTTTTGCCATGAGGCGATCATTGAGAATCGGTTCAGCACGGAATTTATCGCGACGATGAATCACGGTTACTTTTTTGCAAATACCAGTAAGGTAGAGCGCTTCTTCAACTGCAGTATTGCCGCCACCAACTACACAAACATCTTGATTGCGGTAGAAAAAACCATCGCATGTTGCGCAACCAGAAACACCACGGCCCATAAAAGCTTCTTCACTTGGGAGGCCAATGTACTGAGCAGAAGCGCCAGTGGAAATAATCAAGGCATCACAGGTATAGGTGCCGGAGTCACCAACTAAGCGAATTGGTTTTTCTGTGAGGGCCGCTGTATGAATATGATCAAAAATGATCTCGGTATTAAAGCGCTCCGCATGCTTTAAAAAGCGGTCCATGAGCTCTGGCCCTTGAACGCCATCAGCGTCGGCTGGCCAGTTTTCAACATCGGTGGTTGTCATAAGTTGACCCCCCTGGGCCAAGCCAGTAATGAGGGTAGGCTTTAAATTGGCGCGGGCGGCATAGACCGCAGCGGTGTAGCCAGCAGGGCCAGATCCGAGGATGAGGACTTTGGAGTGTTTTGGGGTATTTGTAGTCATATCCAAATTATAGGTTTGCTTGTTTACAATCGGTAGAACATGGCTAGAACCGCATACCCGAAGTCCAAGACTCCCAAGAGTCCCGAACCCCCAGAGATGGGCGGGCAGGGCAGGATGCCCCGCCTTCTACTAGAGGCCCGCTGGTTTATCTCCCTGGGCTTATGCCTTGGTCTATTCGCCGTTTTACTGACGTATTCCAAGGCAGATCCAGCTTGGTCTCATGCCAGTTTTGAGACCCCCAAGAACCTGGGTGGGCGTTTTGGGGCTTATTTAGCTGATTTAATGCTGTATATCTTTGGAGTTTCTGCGTTTTGGTGGGTTGTCCTTTTTGGGCGCCGTGTCCTCAATGGCTGGCGTGAACTCTGGAGTATCCCTTTGCCACCAGATCCAGATGCCAAACCAGACTCCCTGCTAATGCGTTGGTTGGGCTTTAGCCTGACTTTAGTCTGCAGCATGGGCCTTGAGTCTATTCGGATGCATACATTGTCCTGGCAGCTTCCTAGGCCTCCTGGCGGCATTTTGGGTGAGTTGATCGGCGATCCTCTCCAGATGTCCCTTGGTTTTACTGGCGCAACCTTAGTTCTTCTATTTGGTCTTTGCGCTGGCTTATCTCTATTTCTCCATTTTTCTTGGCTGGATGTTGCTGAAAAAGTAGGGCGTTTCTTAGAAGTAAGCTATCACCGCATTCGCGAGCGTCGCGATAGTGAAGAAGATCGCAAGTTGGGTGAAGCCGCCGCTGAAGAGCGTGAAGAGTTTGTGGAAGAAATTCGGGGTCGCGTAGAAGTGGCTGCCCCAGTGCAAATTGTGCGTGCTCCGATTGAGATTCCAAAGAGTGCTCGTGTCGAGCGTGAGAAACAACAGCCACTGTTTGTAGATATTCCAGATTCAGAATTACCACCGCTGGCATTGTTAGATCCCGTTCCCGAAGCAAAAGAAACAATCTCTGCAGATGTTTTGGAATTTACTTCTCGTTTAATTGAACGCAAGTTAGCTGAGTTCAATGTACAAGTGACCGTGATCGCCGCTTACCCTGGTCCAGTGGTAACGCGCTATGAGATTGATCCGGCAATTGGTGTAAAGGGCAGTCAGATTGTCAATCTCTCACGTGACTTAGCGCGTTCACTTGGTGTTGTGAGTATGCGTGTCGTAGAAACCATTCCTGGCAAAACATGTATGGCTTTGGAATTGCCAAACCCAACACGTCAATCGGTTTACTTGTCTGAGATATTGACTTCCCAGGTTTATAACGACAATCATTCTTTGTTGACTCTGGCTTTGGGTAAAGATATTTCTGGCAGCCCAATGGTGGCTGACTTGGCCAAGATGCCGCACTGCTTAGTAGCTGGTACGACAGGCGCTGGTAAGTCAGTTGGTATCAACGCCATGATTTTGTCTTTGCTCTTTAAAGCAAAGCCTGATGAAGTGCGTTTGATCATGATTGATCCAAAGATGCTGGAGATGGCTATCTACGACAAGATTCCGCATCTGCTTTGCCCGGTTGTTACTGATATGAAGCAGGCGTATAACGCGCTGAACTGGGCGGTAAACGAGATGGAGCGTCGCTACAAACTGATGAGTAAGTTTGGCGTACGTAACTTGGCCGGCTTTAATAAGAAAATTTTAGAAGCAGAAGAAAAAGGTGAAAAGCTCACCAATCCATTTAGCTTGACGCCAGAAGATCCAGAGCCAATATACAAAGCGCCGGTCATCGTGATTGTGATCGATGAGTTGGCTGACTTGATGATGGTTTCAGGCAAGAAGATTGAAGAGTTAATTGCGCGTATCGCGCAGAAAGCTCGTGCTGCAGGGATTCATTTGGTATTGGCAACACAGCGCCCAAGCGTGGACGTCATTACCGGCTTGATTAAGGCAAACGTACCAACCCGCATTTCCTTCCAAGTCAGCAGTAAGATCGACAGCCGGACGATTCTAGATCAACAGGGTGCGGAAGCATTGCTTGGTATGGGCGACATGCTCTACATGGCTCCAGGTACTGGCTTACCAGTGCGTGTTCATGGTGCTTTTGTATCAGATGACGAGGTTCATCGCGTGGTTGAGTGGCTCAAAGAGAAGGGCGAAGCGAACTATATCGACGGCGTTCTTGAAGGTGCTGACGAATCAAACGTTGATGCGCTCACTGGAGAGGGTGGTGGTGAAGCGGATCCACTGTATGACCAAGCAGTGGCCATTGTTCTTGAAAACAAGCGCCCATCGATTTCATTGGTTCAGCGCCACCTGCGTATTGGCTACAACCGAGCAGCACGCCTCTTAGAGGATATGGAGAAAGCGGGCCTGGTATCGAAGATGGGTAATGGCGGTAATCGCGAGATTTTGCATCGCCCCTCCGAGTAAGGCTTGATTTTGCAAAAACTCTTATCTGTAGTAGCGGTTCAATTTGCAATTAGTATCGCTGCGATTCTATTTTCCGGTACCGCATTCTCACAAGCTGAAAGTGGGTCAGAACAGCTACGTCAATTTGTACGCAACTCCAAAACTGCGGAGGGTGACTTTGTGCAACAACAATTGCGCGCACCTAAGGCTAACGAGCCGCAAGACAAGGGTCTCAAGGTTGTTCGCCAAACGCAAGGTCATTTTGTATTTCAGCGTCCAGGTCGTTTTGTGTGGGATACACAAAAACCGTATGAGCAAAAACTCATCGCTAATGGCAATCAACTCATTTTGTGGGACAAGGATTTAAATCAAGCAACCTTTCGCCCAGCAGGACAAGCACTTGCATCGACGCCAGCAGCGATTCTGTTTGGTGAAAGTTCTCTTGATCAGCATTTTGATTTAATCGAAGGTGAAGAGCGTTTGGGAATGAAATGGGTAGCCCTAGTTCCTAAAAGTGATCCCAACGCTAAAAAGAAAGACGATCTTCCTTACACCAAGATCTCGATCGGCATGGTCAATGGACTGCCTAAGGCGCTTGAGTTGATGGATGGCTTGGGCAGCGTTGTCCTAGTCACTCTCGATAAGATCCAGCTCAACGTCAATTTGCCAGCAAATCGCTTTAATTTCACACCACCTGCAGGCGCAGAAGTCTTACGCTTAAACTAGAGCCTAGTTCACCTTATATACCCAAACCCATAGAGCATCACATGATTGATCCGCAATTACTTCGTAAAGATATCGCCGCTGTTGCAGCGCGCTTAGCCACTCGTAAATTTCAGCTAGATGTTGAGAAATTCAATACCTTAGAGTCCGAGCGTAAGTCTTTGCAAACCCGCACCGAAGAATTGCAAGCCAAGCGTAATCAATTGTCTAAAGCCATTGGCATGAAAAAAGGCAAAGGCGAAGACGCTTCTGCTGAGATGGCTGAGGTTGCACAAGTGAATACTGATATGGAATCTGGCTCAGCAAGACTCGGAACTCTCCAAGCGGAGATTTCAGATTTCTTAATGGGCATTCCAAATCTGCCAGATGAGTCTGTGCCAACTGGTAAAGATGAAACTGAGAATCAAGAAGTAAAGCGATGGGGTGAAGAGCCCCTGTTTGATTTTGAGATTAAAGATCACGTAGATTTAGGTGGTCCACTTGGTTTGGATTTTGAAGTAGCAGCCAAGATTAGTGGCTCACGCTTTGTAGTGCTTAAAGGACCGATTGCGAGACTGCATCGTGCATTAGCGCAATTCATGATCGATACCCACTCAACAAATCATGGCTACCAAGAGGTCTATGCGCCCTATATGGTGAACGCTGCATCCATGCGTGGTACTGGCCAATTGCCTAAGTTTGAAGAGGATCTCTTTAAGGTCCCACGCCAAATGGGTGGCGAGGATGGAGCAGGAGAGGCGAAGACTGAAAATTTCTACCTCATTCCAACAGCAGAAGTTCCAGTCACCAATTTAGTGCGTGATGAAATCGTCAATGCTGACAGCCTGCCATTGAAGTTTGTAGCCCACACTCCATGCTTCCGCTCTGAAGCAGGTAGCTATGGTAGAGATGTACGCGGCATGATTCGTCAGCATCAATTCGATAAAGTCGAGTTAGTGCAAATCACTAAGCCAGAAGACTCTATGCAAGCCCTTGAAGATCTAACAGGTCATGCAGAGAAAATTTTGGAATTGCTTGAGTTGCCGTACAGAAAAGTATTGCTCTGTACTGGTGATATGGGTTTTGGCAGCACCAAGACTTATGACTTAGAAGTGTGGGTGCCCTCACAAAAAGCCTATCGTGAGATTAGTTCATGCTCCAGCATGGGTGACTTCCAAGCAAGACGGATGCAAGCCAGATTTAAATCAGGCCAAGGCAAACCAGAATTGGTTCACACATTGAATGGTTCTGGCCTTGCAGTAGGCAGGGCATTAGTAGCACTCCTAGAGAACAAGCAACAAGTAGATGGCAGCATTGCCATTCCAAAAGCGCTACAGCCTTATCTTGGCGGCTTAGAAGTATTGAAGCCAATCTAGTTAGAAAAAACCTAATAAACACCCCAAAGCTATAATTGCTCTTCGGTTCGGAGAGGTGGCAGAGTGGTCGAATGTACCTGACTCGAAATCAGGCGTAGGGTCAAACCTACCGAGGGTTCGAATCCCTCCCTCTCCGCCAAATAAGCAACCACTATGCTAGTTTGATTAATTGCTCAAAAGCTTCAACAAATGCTTCTCTGGGTTGCGCGCCTTGCAATAGGTATTGATCGTTCAGAATAATCGACGGAACTGAATGTATACCTAAGTTTGTATAGGATGCCTCTTCATTCCTGACTTCTTGGGTAAATTCATTTGTATCGAGAACGTGTTTGGCTCTGGCTACATCAAGGCCTGCGCGCTCCACGGCATCTAATATGTTTTGCTGATCATCTAAGTCTACTGCGAGGCAAAAGTAGGTGTTGAGTAATTCTTTTTTCAGGAAAGCTTGTTTATCTGCCCCATGCTCTTTAGCAGCCCAATAGAGGAGGCGATGAGCGTTGAAGGTGTTGTAAACCCTTTTACGCCCTTCTGGATGAAACTCAAATCCAGCCTCTAATGCTTTCGCGCGGATATTGGCTTGATTGACCTTAACTTGTTCTTCGCTTAATCCATATTTCTCGGTGAGATGCTCAATAGCATCTTGACCGCCGATAGGCATATTGGGATTGAGTTCAAAGGGGCGGAAATGTACCTCAAACTCTACCTTCTCGCTTAACTGCTTCATTGCTTGATTGAGGTTGCCCAAACCAACTGCGCACCAAGGGCAGGCTACATCAGATACAAAGTCAATCTTGATAGTGGGTTTCATATTCTCGATTCTACAGAGATTGTTTTGAAAGGTCTAAATAGGGCAGCCCTAAATCTGTTAGAGTATTTCTATGAAATCAAGCTCTTATCGCTACATTATTTGTTTGGGATTTTTACTGTCCGCTTGCTCAACACCGCCTAGTCAATTCGGCGTATATCAGCAGTCTGACGGAACGATCGGCGTCCATTCACCCAAAGATGCGAAAGAGGATGAGGCTCAAGAGATGGCTCTTGCTGAGTGCAAGAAGCTAGGAAAACGAACTGTGACGATTATTGATAGTCGGAAAACGGTCAATGACCGCTTTCCGATGACGTACAACTATTTATGTAGATAAGCCTTTAATTTGGCGCTCAGAAATTAACTGAGCAACCATTTCTTAATAGACTTATTGACACACATTGCATCTAGAGCAAGACCGAAAAACTCGGAGCCATTAGTAACCATGCTTTCAATTGCCTCTACCTTGCCTGACTTAATACCACGGAGGTAAGTTGCCGCACGGTAACGCAAGAAGTGCTCAGTTTCACCTTCTTCGTTCTCGGTAGAGCAGAGTTCTAGGCTGCCATAGCGAGTTTCAGGATTGATGTTCAGAATAGACAAGCTCAACGCGCCAACCAACTTCTCAGGTACTGGAATAGGCACATAAGAGTAGAGGGAGATGAGCATCTCTTCTTCGTCCACTTCAATAATGTGATCAATATCTAAAACATCTTGCTCTGTTAATTCGGTTTCTCCGGAATCGCCGCCACCAAAAGTAGACTCAAACTGCAACATGGCAGTATTGCTGCCCTTTGAGATCTCAATCATGTCAGGATAGCCAAGCAAACCTTTCCACCAATACATCAATGAGAAGGTGCATGGTTTAACTTCAACCAAGCCTTTATTGGTAGATTTTGCAAAGTACAGGCCATAAAACTCATCATCTTTTTCAAGGCCGTATTGATCGACCTTAGATGATTTGGCGGCAGGTTTAGCGGCTGTCTTTTTGGCCGCTTTCTTTACTGCTGGTTTCTTAGCAGCTGCCTTTTTAGCAACAGGCTTCTTAGCAGGAGCTTTCTTAGCTACTGGTTTCACTACCTTTTTCACTGTCTTTTTGGCTGCTACTTTTTTAGGAGCAACTTTCTTAACAGCTTTCTTTATAGGGGCTTTTTTTACCACCTTGGTAGCTACTTTCTTCTTTGCTGGTGACTTCTTTGTAGCCATGGTTTATTACCCTTCTTTATTGGTAGTTAATGTGCTTTCGCACCTATGAATATTACTGCAAATTCATTGCATTCATAATCAAAGGTATATGGGGTTTTACCTGCTAAATGCAAGGGTAGAGTTTCAATAAAAATCTTGCCATATTGATTGTTCTCTTGGTGCGAGCTTGCTACACTGGAAATACGCAGTTTTACTAAACCTAGTTACTTCTTTATAAGGAATTCTATGTTTCCAGAATATCGCGAATTAATCACCAAATTAAAAACAACGGATCGCCACTTTTCGCATCTGTTTGATAAGCACAATAACTTGGATGCCAAGATTCTGCGCATGGAGGATCACAAAGAACCAAGTACGCCTGATGAAATTGAAACTCTCAAGAAAGAAAAATTGCTGCTAAAAGATCAAATATACGCAGTACTCAAGAAAGCCAGCACGTAATTCAATTTACCTTAGGCTTTTTTCAGGAAGCAGGCTTTCAGTAGCATATTGCCTGCTTCTGTTTTGCAATCGACCTCATGGTCACCTGAAACCAAGCGAATACCTTTAATCTTGGTGCCTACCTTTAAGGTTGTGGATGATCCCTTTACTTTAAGGTCCTTGATGAGGGTCACAGTATCACCATCGGCCAATAGATTGCCGTTGGCATCTTTGACTATCAATCCTGCTTCCTCTTCAATCGCTGCGGTCATTGACCATTCATGACCGCATTGAGCGCAAACCCAGTTTTCACCATCCGGGTAGGTCATGTCTTCCTGGCAGGCAGGGCATTTGGGTGGGTTCTCTGTACTCATGGCTACTATTTTAGTCTCGCCATATAGAATGACTATTAAATGAATAAGTCACTCAAAACTATCTTGCTTGTATTGCTCGTCATCCTAGGTCTAGGTGGTTTAGGAGTTTGGTATGCCGCCTCATCGATCAATCCAGCAAAGTTAACCCAATTGATCAGCTCGTCTGTGAAAGATGCGACCGGTAGAGAGTTAAAGATTGCCGGCCCTGTCACTTTGAGGATATTTCCATCGCTTGCTATTACTGCAGAGCATGTCTCCCTGAGCAATGCCTCCTGGGCATCCAAGCCCGAGATGTTGATAGTTAAACACGTAGAAGTCGACATCAAATTGCTTCCCTTGCTATCTAAGGAGGTTGAATTTAATGCGATTAATCTCAATGGGGTAGATGCCTACTTGCAAACTAATAAAGCGGGAGATGGTAATTGGGATTTCACGCCCGCTGTAACTGGCAATACTTCATCCGCCAGCTTGCCTGCTTCCAATGAGAGCACTTCGTCTTCCGATCAATCTAACTTCATCAAGATGAGAAACCTAGTCATCACAGACGCTCGTTTGAGTTATCAAGATTTTGGATCTTGGGTAAAGAGGATATCCATTCCGCAATTATCTTTAAATGGGAGTGGTGACGAAACAGCAATAGCCGCTCAGGCCCAGTATGAAAACTATCAGTTAGGCCTCAAAGGAAAAACCACGAGCATTCGCCAAATACTCAATGATTGGAATGTCAACCCAATTAAGGTCAATGTCGATCTGGCAGCAACCCTAAATGGCAAAACGATGAATATCAATGGCGATATTGATAAGAAACCGCAAACCTTACCCAGCTTTAATCTAAGCCTGAGCTCTAAGTCATTTGAGATGGGCTCTTTGGCAGGCTCAGCGGCACTCACTAGCCCAGGTGGCGCTAAGGCCCCGGTAGACAGCCTAACTAAATCGCATGGAAGATTCTTATTCAGTGAAGAAGCGTTACCTCTAGGTGAGCTACCAATTGCGAACGGCAAGCTTACCCTCAATATAGATGAATTGAGTATTCCAGGACATGTTCCAATGACTGGCGTCAAAGGACATTTTGTATTTGAAGGTTCAAAAATAAATATAAATGACCTTCATTTTGGGCTGGGCAAAGGAAGCGCTGATGTGCAGGCGAGCGTTGCTCAATTCCAAAGCGCCAACCCTGAAATTGCCATCAAAGGCTTGGCAAGAGGATTTACTCTTGAACAGCTTATGGATGCAGTTGACTCCAATACCAAAGTAAAGGGCGGGGATACAGAGATAGCTTTCAACCTGCGTAGTACTGGAACATCGATGCATCAATTGGCTGGCAAAGCAAATGGTGCTGTACAGCTTTCAGTAGGCAAGGGAAGTATTGATTCGCGTTTCATCGATCGAGGTGGTGACTTGCTTATTACGATCGTCAACTCTATTAATCCTATGCGCAAGAAATCTGATCAAACGATATTAGAGTGTGCAGTAGTTTATCTGCCTGTGAGCAATGGACAGATTGCCTTGAATGACTCTATTGGTGTGGTAACCGATCGTCTGGATATTGTGCTGTCTGGATCAGTAGATTTAAAAACAGAAGCTCTCAATATTAAGATTGATCCGAGAGAGAAGTCGGGGCTGACAACGGGTGTGAATCTAGCTGGATTGGTAAAACTCCAAGGTACTTTATTAAATCCTAAGGCAGGTGTTAATAAAGAAGGAGTGGTTAATAGCGCTGTCTCGATTGGCTTGGGATTTTTGACGGGTGGCGCCACAATCTTGGCAGAAAACGCTAGGTCTATCGCAACCAAGAATGCAAATCAGCCCTGTAAGGCAGCGCTACATCCTTGGTCGGATATTTATCCAGGTACAAACTAGTTTTTTAAAAAACGAGACCGCTCACAAAGAGGCTGAATAAAGAAATAAAGATGCTAGCAAAGAATGCGGTCCAGAAGCTAGAGATCGTAAAGCCACTAACGACTGCCGAGACCAGCATCAGCACCAAGGCATTTACTACCAATAAAAACAGACCCATAGTGACTACTGTTAGCGGCAATGTCAAAAGAACTAGCAAGGGTTTCACAATCGCGTTAGCAAAGCCGAGAACGAGAGCGGCAATTAAGAGTGAGCCACCATCAGCAAATCTAAGCCCACTGAAAATATAGCTAGCCACCCAAAGAGATAGAGAAGTTAAACCCCACTGCACTAGAAATAGTGTTAAGTTACCCATGATCGATTCCCCTATAGTTGTTGATAATTGAACTCTTGATCAGTTTATATAGTATCGGTAAATTAGGCAGCAATTTTCTGTCTAGGGGTTTTCATGGGTTTAAAGTGAATTTGAATTTGTGAGTTTGTAGCCTGTGCAAACTTGGCCAAAGTTCTCATTGAGGGTAGGCTAGAGCCACTTTCCAGTCTTGCAATTGCAGATTGTGAGGTTTGCATACGAATCGCAAGTTCCTCCTGGGAGAGACCGCTTTTCATGCGAGCTTCAATAATTTCTCTTGCGATCTCAAATTCAATACGGCTTTGTTCGTAAGCTTTTTTATAGGATGGCTCTTTGAGCCAGCGCTTGTGAAGGGTGGAGATCTTGGTCATATTAATTTGGCGTCTTTTGCTCTTTGTGTTGCGATCTTTAAGGCTGCAGAAGGGGTCTTTTGTGATTTCTTTATAAATACGTGCAAGATGATGATCTTCTTTGTGAAGGCAATTACATAAATACCTCTTCCAATGCCATCTCTTCCGGAGACTCTAATCTCCCACAGCTTTTTGCCCAGGCTTCTAATGTGAGGCATACCAACTTCTTTTGGACCAAATTGCTCTAGAAGCATAGAGACCCTAACAAATCGCCCTCGCATATCATTCGGAAGACTTTCCAGCTCAGCATCAACAAATGTATTTAAGGTTTCAACTTCCCAATTAGTCATCCATAAATTATATCAATATTGATATATATCAAAAATGATATCTTATAGTTACTGATAATTCAAGGGGTATTAATAATGTGGCGGAATTTCATCCTTTAGGCTGCCGCCGCCAGATCCTGCGCTACTGGCCTGCTCTTTAACGGCCTTTAATTCACGATATAGAAATTCTATTTGCTGCTGTTGCTTGTAGACGGTCTCATTGAGCTTTTCAATGAGGTCTTCAGTAAAGCTCAGTTTAATTTCGAGATTAGTGATTCGATCATCAGTCATTATTTTCCCGCCTTATTCAGTAATAAGCTCAAAGCGACCATCTTCCATTTCGGCTTTTGGTCTAATCCAGAAATCATGTGACTGCATGGATTCATAAACGTACGCAGGCTCTAGAGAAGCTTCCACATTTGCTAGCAGGACAACCTGATAAAACCCACCTGTCTTTTTATGTCTTAGCTTAGCGCCAGGCTTAAACAGCCCATCATCGGGATCTGCCATTTTGGGTTTGCTCATAAAACGCACTTTCTAGGTATGATTTGAGGATGGCCAATTCCATCCAGTACTCCATTCTAGATATATCTCCTATTCCGCAGGGGTTTACTGCTGGCGACGCACTACGAAATTCCTTAGATGTTGCTCAGCATGCAGAGAAGTGGGGCTATACCCGCTATTGGGTCGCTGAACATCACAATATGACGGGGAATGCTAGCTCGGCAACC
Source organism: Polynucleobacter sp. QLW-P1DATA-2 (assembly GCF_001870365.1). Lineage (NCBI taxonomy): Bacteria > Pseudomonadati > Pseudomonadota > Betaproteobacteria > Burkholderiales > Burkholderiaceae > Polynucleobacter > Polynucleobacter sp. QLW-P1DATA-2. Next base: position 1,173,021 of record NZ_LZMQ01000003.1, read on the forward strand.
GCTGTCTTGATTGGCTATATCGCTGGAGGAACCTCGCGAATCAAGGTAGGTTCGGGAGGTATCATGCTGCCCAATCACGCACCTTTAGTCATTGCAGAACAATTTGGGACCCTTGAATCTCTTTATCCGGGACGAATTGAGCTGGGCTTAGGTAGGGCGCCTGGTACTGACCAAATAACGGCAAGAGCATTGCGCCGTGATTTATTGGGCAGTGATGATCGTTTCCCGCAAGATGTGCGGGAGTTACAGCATTACTTTGGTCCGATTCAAGAGGGTCAATCAGTTAAGGCGATTCCTGGGGCCGATACCAATGTGCCTATTTGGATCCTAGGTTCCAGCCTCTATGGCGCCCAATTAGCCGCGCACTTTGGCTTGCCTTACGCTTTTGCAGCGCACTTTGCTCCAGAGCAACTCTTGGAGGCGATGTCGATCTATCGTGAACTCTTCAAACCATCCGCACAACAAGCGACGCCTTATTCTGCTTTTGTGATGAACGTTGTGGCGGCTGATACTGACGAAGAAGCGCAGCATTTGTATACCAGCTTGCAACAACATTTCATTCGGATGCGTCGTAATACTCGGGGGCAATTACCGCCACCCATCGATGATATTGATAGTTTCTGCGAGCCTCATGAAAAAGTTGCCGTAACGCATATGTTGCAATGCTCTTTAGTTGGTTCGCTAGAAACGATTAAAAAGGGTATGCGTACCTGGTTAGATCGCACTGGTGCAAATGAAATTCTATTTACCGGTCAAATCTTTGATCATCAAGCACGACTCAAGTCCTTCGAAATTGCTGCTCAGGCTGCCCAAAGTTTATAAAGAAACTAATTGAAGATAGCGTTGTAGTCAGAGCTAATCAGGACGTCATCTGCAGCAGCTCTGTTGGCTAGCTTTAACACCTCATTGTCTTTACTCATGAGTAGGCATGGCCTTGCAGAGTAGGCGAGGTTTAAGAAGACCTGGTCATCAGGGTCTACGCATTGCCATGGGGCTTTAGAGAGATCTACATCATCAATTACTCTGGCATGAGCGCGCCACTGATCCAATATGCGCTCCTGGGCGCTAGACTCAAGAGAGAAGAGGGGGCGACTAATGACATCAGCAAGCTCTTCTAAAGTCTGAGGGCTTGCTATGGCATCCATTTTTTTATCCAGCAAAGCTTGCTTTAGATGAATTGCTCTGAAGTCATTAAAAACAAAAATGTCGAGCAAGACATTGGTATCAAAGACAACAGACTTCATTTGATTTAGTCTTGCTTAGAACGCCAAACTTCTGGTGTGATGGTCACTTGGCCATTGTCAGACGAGACATATACCTCACCGTCTTGTACGTTAACGTGAATAACCATACTACGTTCGACCAGCTTATTCAGTTCGTTTGCCTGATCTGCAGGAATCGAAACAATCTGCAGGTTGCGTGCCCGATTGAGCTTATTGGCGATACCATCCCACCAAATTTTGCTAGTGTGTCCACCATAGCAATACACAATCACTTGATCTGCTCTGCCACAGGCTTTGAGAATGCGACGCTCATCTGGTTGACCTACTTCAATCCAAAGCTTAATCGCATCGGTAAGGTCTTTAATCCATAGGTCGGGCTCATCGGTATCGCTTAAGCCTTTGGTAAAAACAAGATCCTCGTGGGCTTGAAGCGCAAAAGCGATGATTCTGACCATCATCCGCTCTTCGGTTTCAGAGGGGTGTTTGGCGATGGTGAGGGAATGACTGCCGTAGTAGTGGCGGTCTGAATCTGCGACATGAAGGTCGGCTTTGTGAATAGTTGCGCGTAGAGCCATACGGCATTATCGCCTTTTATGCCCGAGTGGGGCCCCATAACCAGTATTATTTACTCCATGATCCGCATTACTGAACTACGCCTTCCCATCCATCACGCTCCAGAAGATCTGGAGACGGCGATTCTCAAGCGCCTCAACTTATCGCCAAAAGACTTAATCTCTTTTGAGATCTTCAAGCGGAGTTATGACGCCCGCAAGAATGTTGCTCTTGCCTTCATCTATACGATTGATCTCTCGGTAAAAAATGAAGAGACTGTACTCAAGCAGTTTTCAGGCGACACTCATATCAGGCCATCGCCCGATACAAGTTATCACTTTGTGGCAAAGGCGCCGGAGTCCATCGCTTCCGGTCAAGTATTGCGCCCAGTGGTCATTGGATTTGGTCCTTGCGGTATTTTTGCTGCATTGTTATTGGCGCAAATGGGATTTAAACCAATTGTTCTAGAGCGTGGCAAGAAGGTGCGTGAGCGCACTCAAGATACTTGGGGACTTTGGCGTAAAAATGTCCTCAATCCTGAATCCAATGTGCAGTTCGGAGAGGGTGGGGCAGGCACCTTCTCTGATGGGAAGCTCTATAGCCAAATTAAAGATCCTAAGTTTTATGGCCGCAAGGTAATTAATGAGTTTGTCAAAGCAGGTGCGCCAGCAGAAATTCAGTATGTTGCAAAGCCCCATATTGGCACTTTCCGTCTAGTGGGCGTGGTTGAAAAAATGCGCCAAGAAATTATTGATCTTGGTGGTGAGATTCGTTTCTCACAAAAGGTGATTGGTTTTGATATTCAGAATGAGCAAATCACTGGAGTCAAAATTGAAGGGCATCCGGACTTACCGGCAAATCACGTAGTGCTCGCTTTAGGACACAGTGCGAGGGATACCTTTAAGGCTTTGCATGAAGCTGGCGTATTTATGGAAGCCAAACCCTTCTCGGTTGGCTTTCGGATTGAGCATCCCCAGTCTCTCATTGATAAAGCACGTTTAGGTCCTCATGCGGGTAATGAGTTGATTGGCGCTGCAGATTACAAGCTTGTTCACCATGCCAAAAATGGACGTGCTGTTTATAGCTTTTGCATGTGCCCTGGCGGAACGGTGGTAGCAGCCACATCAGAGCCAAATCGCGTTGTCACCAATGGCATGAGCCAATACTCCCGAAATGAGCGTAATGCGAATGCGGGCATTGTGGTTGGAATCACTCCAGAAGATTATCCTGGTGGCCCACTGGCTGGGATTGAGTTTCAGCGCCAACTGGAGTCTAAGGCTTTTGAATTAGGAGGCGGCACTTATGAAGCTCCAGGTCAATTGGTGGGGGATTTTATAGCTGGCAAACCTTCCACTGAATTTGGTAGCGTTCTTCCATCCTATAAACCAGGCGTTCATTTAACGGATTTGGCTGAGGCTCTACCTGCCTACGCCATTGAAGCTATTCGGGAGGCTCTACCTGCTTTTGAGAAGCAAATTAAAGGCTTCTCCATGAAGGATGCTGTTCTTACCGGTATTGAGACCAGAACCTCTTCACCATTACGTATCACTAGGGGTGCAAACCTGCAGAGTCTCAATATTAAAGGTCTCTATCCAGCGGGTGAGGGTGCGGGTTATGCGGGTGGAATCTTGTCTGCGGGAGTTGATGGGATTAAAGTGGCAGAAGCAGTAGCGCTTGATTACCTCGCTGACTAGTCTAGAAATATTTTCATGAGATCCTAATGAACTCTGTAGCATCAAATAGCCCAACCGATGAAAAAGAAGTTTTATTTCATCCAGAGTTGCTACAGAAGTTTGATATCAATGGCCCACGCTACACGTCCTATCCAAGTGCAGATCGATTTCATACTGACTTCTCCGAATCAGATTATTTAGAGGCGCTCAAAAGAGTGGCAAAGGTAAATGAGCCTTTATCGCTGTACTTTCATTTGCCGTTTTGCCCAAATATTTGTTATTACTGTGGCTGTAACAAGATCATTACCAAAGATCATGGCCGTAGTGCAAAGTACATTAAGTATCTAGCCAAAGAGATGGCAATGGTCACTGCCGCGATGGGTGCGCAGAAAAAGATCCCCATTACGCAGTTACATTGGGGTGGTGGTACACCAACCTTCTTGTCGCACGAAGAGATGATTGAATTGATGCAATACACCCGCGAGCACTTTGACTTATTGCCTGGCGGTGAGTATTCCATCGAGATTGATCCACGTCGCGTTACCGAGCAAGATATAGCTTTGCTTGCAGACTTAGGCTTTAACCGAATTAGTCTTGGTGTTCAAGACTTTAATCTGGCAGTTCAAGAGGCTGTGCATCGTGTTCAAACGATTGAGGAGACTCAAGCCGTAATCGATTGGTCTAGGAAGTATGGCTTCAAGTCACGTAGTGTCGACTTAATCTATGGGCTTCCCAAGCAAACTCCAGAAACCTTTAAAGAAACAGTAGATATTGTCTTAGCAATGAGTCCAGATCGCCTGTCGGTATATAACTATGCACATTTGCCGCATATTTTTAAACCACAACGCCGTATTGCTGAGGCTGATCTACCGCGAGCTGCTGATAAGTTAGATATTTTGTCAAATACGATCACGCGCTTAGATGAAGCGGGATATGTGTTTATTGGCATGGATCACTTTGCAAAGCCTGACGATGAACTAGCCATTGCACAAAAAGAAGGAAAGTTACATCGCAATTTTCAAGGGTATTCAACGCAGGCAGAGTGTGATCTCTTAGCCTTTGGAATTTCCTCTATCGGTAAGGTAGATGATTGTTACTCTCAAAATGTTCGTACCTTAGATGAATACTATGCGGCACTTGATTCTGGGCATTTGCCAGTTCTTAGGGGTTTGAGGCTGGATAAGGATGACTTACTGCGTCGTGAATTAATTGGTGAGCTCATGTGTCAATTTGCCCTAAATACCAAAACATTTGCGAACGATCATCAGATTGATTTCTCTGATTACTTCAAGACAGAAATTGAAGAGCTTAAGGGCCTAGAAGAAGCGGGACTTCTGGAATGGCAAGAGGAGGCCATTTATGTGCCGATCAAGGGGCGTCTATTAGCCAGAAGAGTAGCTATGACTTTTGATCGACATTTGCGCGAGTCCCAAGCAAAAGGCACTTACTCCAAGGTCCTTTAGGTTTATCTGTAGGCCATTTGATCTAGATCAAATAAGCAGCAAAACACTGTTGCTTTTAAGCCAAGAAAAAAATCACAACATCTATTCATTTGATTTATATCAAATGACTCACAAGGTATCAATTTCACAATGAACCCATCGAAATTGATAACAAAAGGGGTAACACCATGCGTCTTAAATCACTAGTAGCAGCAATGGCTGCAGTAGCTTCCTTAGCTCCAATTGCATCCCAAGCACAATCAGCTGAAGAAAATCCTTGGATGGTTCGTGTTCGTGCAGTGGATCTCCTTTGGAATAATGGACAAACGGGTATCGCTCAGACAGCCAATATCAAAGCAAAGGATCAAGTCATTCCTGAGTTTGATATTTCCTATTTCTTTACAAAAAATATCGCAACTGAGCTAGTGTTAACCTGGCCACAGCAGGTAAATATTACTGCTACTGGCGCCAATACCAATGTAGGTAAAATTAGTGCACTTCCTCCATCGCTATTGCTGCAATATCACTTCACAGATTTGGGTGCCTTTAAACCTTATGTTGGTGCTGGTGTGAACTATACGATTTTCGGTAATCGTCAAAATTTTTATGGTGCTGGTGCGGGCCTGCAAGTTCAGCCATCCAGTTTTGGTGCCGTTGGCCAGGTTGGCGCCGATTATTTCTTAGACAAAAATTGGGGTCTTAACGTTGACGTGAAATACGCAACCATGGCAACCAATGTTCAGGCAGTTGCAGGTGGTGCAAATCTAGGAAAATTGACTTTGAATCCTTGGATGCCGGCCGTAGGTGTGACATACAAGTTCTAAGAATTCAGTTCTTAGGTCTTACGATAGAGCCCTTTAGGGGCTCTATTTTTACTTGAGCAATGCGTTTATATACATTTCAAAGTTGACTTCATCGAAGTTCAGATTGTCAAAACGCTTTATTAAAGAATGGTCTGGTGGATTTGTTCTGCGCCTGGCATATTGATCCCAATGAGTCAGCTTCCATTGATCTCTAGAGTCATTCCGCTTTTGCATGCGCAATCTGGCCTCATCTTCGGCTAAATCTATCCACGCAATAGAGATGCTGGTTTGTGGGGGTATGCCTAATGCTTCTGGGTTGAACATTCTGCCACTCTGAATTTCTTTTGAGAATGGCCCAACCAAGATGACGTTTACCCCAAGCAGTAAGTTCTCTCGCGCAATATCAATAAGCCCTTGGTATTCCCAATCACGCAGGTTCTCGAGATAGTAGGGGCTATCTCGATCATGAGGGTTTTGGGTGGTGAGTTGCATCACATGGGCGCTATATGCCCCATAAACGGTATCTTTATCCAAAAAGAAGAAGTCTTCCCCAGTCTTCTCAATAATGAGAGGTAACGCCTTCTTGGCTAAGGTGGATTTACCAGTCCCGGCATGCCCTGCAAAGAGGATCAGGCGGGGTGCACTGGGAGTGAGTTTGCAGACCATTTACGGCTAGTCTCGCAGAAATCAGCAGAAATATCTCCTCTTTTGCCGAAGTGACGATAATGTCGCCATGGCTTTAATCGTACTTACTGATGCAAAACTGGCTTTTGGCCACGTTGACCTCCTCGCAAACACTGCTTTTTCTCTAGAATCTGGCGAACGTGTTGGCCTTATTGGCCGTAATGGCACTGGCAAATCTTCCTTATTGAAGATCCTGGCTGGTATTGAAAAAATGGATGATGGCCTGTTGCAATATCAACAGGGCCTGAGAATTTCTTATGTTCCTCAAGAGCCTATCTTCGAGGCTGAAGAAACCGTCTTTGAAGCGGTTTCTAAGGGTGTAGCAGAGGCCAAGGCTCTTCGTGAGGAGTACGAGGCTCTGAGTGTGGGCGAGTGGGATGACGCCGCGCACCATCGCTTGGATGAGGTACAGTCAAAGCTTGAAGCTTTGAGCGGCTGGAACTGGGAGCAACGGGTTCATGAAACCCTGGATCGATTGCATTTAGATGCTGATATCAAAATTAGCAATCTTTCTGGTGGAACCAAAAAACGAGTGGCACTGGCCCGTGCTTTAGTAGAAATGCCAGATGTTCTATTGTTAGATGAGCCAACCAATCACTTGGATTTAGATTCAATTGCATGGCTTGAAGAGCTTCTAAAGGAATATCAAGGCTCTGTGATTTTGATCACCCATGATCGAGCTTTCTTAGATAATGTTTGCACTCAAATCGTCGAACTCGATCGCGGTATTTTGCGTAGCTACCCAGGTAACTTCACTCAATATGAAGTGCTGAAGGACCAAGAACTCAATGCTGAATCACTAGCTAATGCAAGAGCAGATAAATTATTGGCTCAAGAGGAAGTATGGATTCGGAAAGGGGTTGAGGCGAGACGTACTCGCAGCGTAGCCCGGATAGCTCGCCTCGAAAAACTTCGCGCTAGTCGTACTGAGCGCAGAGACGCGATGGGGCAAGTGAAGCTCGCCGTATCTGCTGGAGATCGCAGTGGCAAGATTGTTGCTGAGCTCGATAACGTAAGCAAGTCTTATGGCAAGCCGATTGTGAAAGATTTTACGGCCACTATTTTGCGTGGTGACAAGGTTGGACTGCTGGGGCCGAATGGCGCAGGCAAAACCACTTTGCTGAAGTTAATTCTTGGCACGATCGCTCCAGACTCTGGAACTGCCACTATGGGCACGCGCATTGAAGTAGCTTACTTTGACCAGATGCGTGAGGGCTTGGACCTCAATGCTTCGCTGGAGGATTACATTAGCCCTGGTAGTGAGTGGATTGAAATCAACGGCAATAAGAAACACGTCAAAAGTTATTTGAGCGATTTCTTATTTGCTCCCGAGAGAACCAATTCACCTGTGAGTACATTATCTGGTGGTGAGCGTAACCGTTTGCTATTAGCGCGCTTATTTGCAAGACCAGCAAATGTCTTGGTGCTAGATGAGCCAACCAATGACTTGGACATCGATACTCTTGATTTGCTTGAGCAATTATTACAAGACTACAAAGGCACTGTGTTCCTTGTAAGTCATGATCGTTACTTCTTGGATAACGTGGTGACCAGCATTATCGCCAATGAAGGCGATGGTTTTTGGCGTGAGTACGAGGGTGGGTACGAGGACTGGAAGATTCAGAAAGCCCGCTCTGACAAAATTCGTGCCGCAAATTCCAATCAAAAGTCTACTGTCAAACTGGAAGCTAAGGCCGAGGCAAAAGTGGAGCCTATTGTCGAAGTAAAGCCAGTAGTAAAAAGTGGGGTGCAAAAACTCAATGGCAAAGAGCGACAAGAGCTCGAAACTTTGCCCATAGCGATTGAGGGTCTAGAAACAGAGCAGGCGGATATTGGTATTGCGATGAGCGATCCCAACCTCTATAAGAATGAACCAGAATTAGCCGCCAGCATGCAAGCACGCTTAAGTGAGATCACCGAACAGTTAGAGCAGAAGTTGCAGCGTTGGGAGCAGCTCTTAAGCCGCTCCGAATCTTAAACCCCTGGAATTTACTCACCACGCTTGATGTGGGCGCGCAACTCAGCGATTTGATCAAGCAAGTCCAAGGCAAGAGCAACTCCAGGTACATTGAGCTCTAAATCATGAGTGAGATGAGCGGCAGTCTTCGCTCTTCTCAAAGAGTCCCCGCCAAAGCGCCAGTCTTGCGGTGAAGATCCAGTTGGACTCAAAACACCTTCAGTCACCCAAGACATGATCATGTCTTCTGGTGTACGTGACGCATGTGAGAGTTCAATAATACTCATATGCACCTCGTTCTCAACAACGCTACCTTCAATCCAGGCGATATTGGTGATGTTAGTTTGTGTCATCGGATCATCCCTTCAAATGGGTTCTAGGATTGAAATCAAAAGCTTTCTCAAAATTTTGATAAGCCTCTTTATGAGTATCCGTGTCTGCGGGCGGTAGGGCGATTGTTGGAACTACGTAGAGATCTCCGGCTTCTGCGCTGGGAATGCCTTTACCTTTAAGACGCATCTTGCGGCCTGCAACCGTGCCTGCTGGAATTTTGAGCTCTAAAGTGGATCCTGCTGGCGTAGGTACGTTTACTGAAGTGCCTAGTGCAGCTTCCCATGGCGCCAATGGAGTATCAATGTACACATCTTTGCCATCAATGCGATAAATCGAATTGGGATGGAAATCAATCTCGAGATAGAGATCGCCTGCAGGCCCCTCACCAACACCAGGACCACCTTGACCAGAGAGCCTAAGGTTCTGTCCCGCTTTAATTCCTTTTGGAATGCTCACATCCAATTTGCGCTCTTGCGTGCTGACATGTCCATTGGCATCCTGGGTTGGCATATGTAATGCAATTGTGCGTTTGGCGCCGTTGTAAGCATCCGCCAGATCAATCAAAATTTTGGCGTGGTGATCTTGGCCTTTGAAGTTCATGCCCTGGCGTGTGTGACCACCTTGACTGCCTCGACCGCCTTGACGATGTTTGCCTCTGCCAAAAAGAGATTCAAAGAATTCGCTTTGATCGCCTTCAAAGCCTCCGCCGTAACCAGGATGGCCACCACCATAGCCATCATCTGCGTATTCAAAACCTTCATTCCAGTTTGGAGGAGGAGTGAAGTCCTGGCCATTTTTCCAGTTAGCACCAAAGCGATCGTAAGCTGCGCGCTTCTCGGTGTCTTTTAAAACCGCGTAGGCTTCACCAAGTTCTTTGAATTGCTCTTCGGCACCAACTTCTTTATTGACATCTGGGTGATATTTGCGAGCTAGCTTGCGGTAAGCCGCTTTGATTTCTGCCTCGGTGGCCGTACGGGCAACACCGAGGGTTTCGTAGTAATCCCTAAATTTCATAAGCCTGTATTAATCCTGAATACGTGGTGGATTAATTCTACAGGCGTATTAGCTCATCACACCAATTTGCCAGGGTACAAATTCATAATCCCCAAGACCCAAAAGCTCGCTCTTGGACGGTTCGCCTGAGGCAGTTCTAAGGAATAGTTCAAAAATACGTTGACCCATCTCCTGAACGGAGACGGTGCCATCCAAAATCTCTCCGCAGTTGATGTCCATATCTTCAGTAAGTCGTTGATACATGGGGGTATTGGTAGCTAGCTTGATGCAGGGTGCAGGCTTAGAGCCGAACATGGATCCACGGCCAGTAGTGAAGGCGACTAAATTCGCTCCCCCTGCAATTTGACCAGTAGCAGAGACTGGATCAAAGCCAGGGGTATCCATAAATACGAAACCTTTTGTGGTGACGGGCTCTGCATATTTGTAGACTTCCATGAGTGGACCAGTGCCCCCTTTCATGGAAGAGCCTAAAGATTTTTCAAAGATATTGGCAAGGCCGCCAATTTGATTCCCGGGGCTAACTTGACCGTTAATCTGAACATCCCGACCTACGGAGTATTCGTCTTTCCACCAACGAATGCGTTTGATGAGTTTTTCACCAATCTCTTTGCTAGCTGCACGACGGGTGAGAGTATGTTCAACACCATAGATTTCTGGGGTTTCAGACAAAATTCCGGTACCGCCATGACGAGACAAAATATCAATTGCCGCACCTAACGCTGGGTTAGCAGTAATCGAAGAGAAGCCATCAGAGCCACCGCATTGCAGGCCAACAGTCAGATGACTTGCAGATACAGTCTCACGCTTTGCTTTATTTGCTTCTGGCAATAAAGCTTTTACCGCCTCAATACCTGCTTCAATTGTTTTGCGAGTGCCGCCAGACTCTTGCATGATGAAGGTATGCAAGTTAGTTCCTGCCTGAAGGTCTTCTTGTTCCATCAAGCCTTTAAGTTGGTTGCGTTCGCAACCCAAGCCAACGATGAGTGCTGCAGCTAGGTTAGGGTGGCGAGCATAACCAGCCATAGTACGGCGAAGCAATTGCATTGGCTCACCACTCATTTCCATGCCGCAACCGATATCGTGACTAAATGCCACTACGCCATCCACATTCGGAAAATCTTTTAATCTTTCTGGAGTAAACCAATCAGCAATCTTGTTTACAACTGTCGCTGAGCAGTTCACGGTGGACAGAATGCCAATAAAGTTTCGTGTGCCTACTTTGCCGTTGGGTCTCACATAGCCCTGGAATGTGGCGCGCTCTGACTCTGGCAACATTTGGGTTGGCTTGAATTCGCTTGAATAAGCGTAGTCACGATCAAATTCGCGAAACTCGGTATTGTGGCTATGAACCATGGTGCCTGGCTCAATATCGACATTGGCAAAACCGACGGTTACGTTGTACTTTAGGATCGGTTCACCTTTGAGAATCTTCTTCGTGGCAATTTTGTATCCAGCCGGAACTTGGCTACGACTGGTGAAATTTTCACTAGGCACTTCCGTGCCAATACCAACATCAACACGTGCAACCACAATGTTGTCATTCGGATGCAGGCGAATGATCGGACCTATTAAGCGTTTTTCGGAGATTTCAATCATGGATTTCTTTCGTATAGATAGTTTGATTATTCGGCAGTTGCACCAGATTTTTTGACAATGGGGCGCCACTTAGCTACTTCGGATTTGATGTACTCCCCGAGTTGAGCTGGGGTGCTCGTAGCTACTTCAAAGCCTTTGCTGTTGATTTGCCCTTTGATTTCTGGATTATTTAATACATTAATGAGTTGTGAATTGAGTTTATCAATAATCGCTTTTGGCGTATTGGCTGGCGCAACAATCGCATAGACAAGCTCAACTTCATATTTTGGTAAATATTCCGAGATTGCAGGAATCTCTGGAGCATTAGGCGAGCGCTTGAGGCTAGTGATGCCTAAAGGAATTAATTTTCCAGAACGAACATAAGGCAAAGCGGCTGGCGTGCCAACGAGGGCAGTGTCAATTTGGCCACCAAGAACATCGGTTAATGCTGGTGCAGCACCTTTGTAAGGAACGTGAAGAATATCTGTGCCCGCCTGGGTATTAAAGAGTTCGCCACCTAGGTGAAGTGGTGTACCTGATCCTGATGAGGCAAAGCTGACTTTATTAGGATTGGCTTTGGCGTAAGTAATCAACTCAGGAATAGTCTTGAATGGCGCAGAAGGAGTAGCAACAAATAAGAGTGATGACGATGCAACCAAGCTGACTGGCGCAAAGTCCTTAATGAGGTTGTAGTTTAGTTTTTTGTATAAGGTTTCATTGATTGCTTGGGTGCCGACCATCATGAGAAAGAGGGTGTAGCCATCAGGCTTGGCATTGGCAACATATTCTGCAGCTAGGTTAGCGCCAGCCCCAGGCTTATTATCAATAATGATGGGCTGGCCAAGAGTGTCTCCTAGTTTCGGAGCGAAGCCTCTAGCCAATACATCAGAGGGGCCTCCAGCGGCAAATGGGACAATCAGCTTAATAGGCTGAGTGGGATAGTTTTGAGCTTGTGCGCTTACAGCAAGGCAGGTGCTGACAAGCGACAATGCCAAAAATATTTTTCTCATGTAATGTTCTCCTTATTCTGCATCATTATTCTTATTTAATTTCGATTTCAATACTTTGTAAAAATGAAAATTACTCAGGCAAGCATCTTTCCTCTTTCAATCCCGCTTATTGAGCCAATCAAGATGGCAAAAGAGTTCATTACGGATGCCAAAACAGTGTTACTTTGCCTAACTGATGAGCAAGGTCGCCAAGGGTGGGGTGAGGCCTCTACTGCGCCACTCATGACAGGTGAAACTTTGGATAGCCTGGTTGGAAGCCTAAGATATTTAGTTGAAAAGGCACGCGCTATTGAATGGAATGATCCCAAGCATTTTTCCAGCACTTGTGATGGCATTCTGTATGACAACCCCTCAGCAAAATCTTGCCTGCAGATGGCATTGCTCGATTTGTATACCCAGAAAGAATCAATTTCTTTATGGGAGTATCTACGCACCCTTAACAACCAGACTAAAGGCTCTGCGACCACTGAAATTCCTTTGTTGCGTATGCTTGGCGGTACCCTAGACAAGGAAATAGCTGATGCTAAATCCTTTCGCGAGGCTGGCTTTAAGCATTGGAAGATCAAGATTGGCTCTTTATCGCTTGAAGAGGATTTGCATCGCGTCCAAGTGCTGACTAATTTACTTGAGGGTGATGTCGTATCTGTAGATGCAAACGGAGCGATGTCTTTGGACAATGCCATACAGTTTTGCAGATCTTCACAGGCTACTAAATTGTCATTTGCAGAACAATTAATTAATGCCAATTCAGCTTTAACGGATTTTGTTTTGCTCAAGCAACGCTCTCCCATTCCTATAGGATTAGATGAATCTATCCACGGATCTAATGAGATTGAGGAGTTCATGGAGGCGAATGCTCTAGACGGTGCTAGCTTAAAACTCATTAAGACTGGAGGCATACTGGAGGCTTGGAATTGCGCGCAAATATTGCAAAGCCATGATTTGAGTGTGAATTTAGCTTGCAAGGTTGCAGAAACATCACTATCGGGAGCTGCTACAGCTTCGATTGGCTTTGCTATTGGCAATGTTCCTTGGGGATTTAGCATGTCAAATCAATATCTACAGTTTGATATCTGTGATAGACCATTAAGCGCAAAGCATGGCCATCTTGATATCACCCAATTGAACCCAGTGGGCGTTGGCGTGACACCAAACTTGGATCGCGTGAAAGATGCTATAGCCCAAGGTTATTCAATCACTCAATATTAAGCACGTCGAAAGCTGCTTTTAATCTACGAGAATAGGAATCTGAAACCGTTTTAATTTCTTCTGGGGTCCACTTTCTAAAACCTTCACCTGCTTTCATGCCCGTTTTTCCGTCAGCCATGAGTTGCAGCACTTTTGGCGGCAGGGTAGTGATATTCGAAAGCGATGGATAGATCTCTTTAGCAGCATTAGCCATGCCATCCCAACCAGAAATTTCCTTTTGGGTCATTGGGCCTACAGCAGCATAGCGAAAACCAAAGCTATATCTCACGGCATCATCAATATCTGCAGGAGTCGCAATTCCCTCTTGAACTAGTGAGAGTGCCTCTCTCATCAAGGCATGTTGAATGCGGTTAGCTAAAAATCCGGGGATATCTTTTTTAACCAGCACTGGTTTTTTATCAATGGCTCTATATAGCTCGCAAGCTTGCTCAGCATATTTGAGCTCAGTCTTTTGACCCATGACAATCTCTACTAGAGGAACTACTTCAGCAGGCATGAAGTAGTGTGCGCCCATCATGCGATTGGCAGTTTTCAGTCCCTCTGCAATTTTGCTAATTGGGAAGCCAGAGCTGTTGCTTCCAATGGGAATATCTGCCGGTACAACTTGATCAAGATACTGAAATACTTCTTTTTTGAGTTCTAAGTTCTCTGCCACGGTCTCGATGACCCATGAGCATTGATTCCAGTCTTGCCAATCTTCTAATATGCCAACGAATTGCTGTTTCTTAATGTCAGCTTCTTCTTTGGTGGCATTGTCTCCTACCACGTCAATTTTCTTTGCGAGACCAATGGCTTTATCCAAGCAGGCTTCAGCCTTTTCTTTGGATCGACCCAATATCACTACGGGTATGTTTTGGGCGATAAAGCCTGCAGCAATGCCAGCGCCCATGATTCCGGTTCCAATAACTGCAACTGATTTCATGTTTTATAAACCTATACGGTTAAGTAAAAATAATGGATGATCGATTCAGATCAATAAGCACGTAAGATTATCATTATTTGTGGTTTAATAGTTAAATAATAAAACTTACTTATCCGTATAACTTATCCCAGGAGACTGATTTATGACCATGCATAACCCCTTCCAGCCAGTTGAAAAAATCAAAACTGAAGTTTTCTCAACCATGCCTGAGAAATTTAGAAAAAAATCTCGCACCGGCTGGTCTGATCCAAACCGCCAGGGCGCTGAAGTAGAGTGTTTTTTAGAAGGTCCATCCTTTGATCGCGAAGGAAACTTATGGTTCGTTGATATTCCTTTTGGCCGTATTTTCCGTATTGATACTAAGGGTGAGTGGGAACTGATTACTCAATATGATGGCTGGCCAAACGGCATGAAGTTTCATAAAGATGGTCGTGCCTTTATTTGTGACTACAAAGCGGGCTTGCTTGCTTTGGATCCAAAGACTGGAAAGATTGAAACCATCTTGGGTTCTATGTATAGCGAGAACTTCAAAGGTCTTAACGATTTACACTTTGCTTCTAATGGCGATTTGTATTTCACGGACCAAGGACAAACTGGTATTGCCGATCCTACTGGCCGTGTATTTCGCTTGCGCGCCAATGGCCAATTAGATCGCTTGGCACTGAATGTACCCAGTCCAAATGGTATTACCTTGAATACTCAAGAAAAGCATGTTTTTGTTGCAGCTACAAGATCACAGCAAATTTGGAGATTGCCATTGATGGCTGATGGCTCTGTGTCTAAGACTGGCGTAGCTATTCAGTTAACTGGCGGTGTAGCAGGTCCAGATGGTATTGAAATGGACTCAGAAAATGGATTGTTGGTTTGCCATTTGGGTATCGGTATCTGGAGATTTGATAACAATATGCTCCCAACCCATTTGATCTACTCTGAAAATCCACATCATCATCATTTGGCTAATATGTGCTTTGGTGGTGCTGATGGAAAAGATTTGTACATCACCGAATCTTTATCTGGCGATATCTTGAAGGCACGCCTTCCTGTCGCTGGTAAGAAGATGTTTGGACAGTCCTAAGTTGGCAGACCGATTGCCGTTATATAAGACTCTAGCTAATGCGCTAGAGCAGCACATTTATAACGGCGATTGGCCTGTTGGTTCAGTCTTGCCTGCAGAGGCAGATCTATGCAAAAGTTTTCACTCCAGTAGGCACACTTTGCGGCACGCGCTGCAGATTCTGGAGTCTAATGGTTTGATCTTCCGTCGCCAAGGCGCGCCAACACAAGTAGTTTCAAGGCAGCGCTTAAGGCGTTTCACGCAGAGTTTCAACTCGCCAATTGATATCTTGAGTTACTCACGAGATACTTATCGTATCAATATGATTGAGGAGTTTATTGAGTTAGATCAACCCCTGAGTCAAATGGTTGGTGCCCCAGTAGGATCTTCTTGGTATCACATTGGGGGGATGCGTAAGCGCCAAGAGTCTGAGGATGTAATTGCTTGGACTGATATCTATATCTTGCCGCAGTTTGCTTCGCTGACAAAAGATCCGGAGCATACTCAGGTGATGGTCTACGAGCAAATCGAGAAAAAATACGGCGCCAGAATTGAGAGGGCGGAAGTAGATGTGTATGCGGCTCCTGCATCAGCAAAAATTGCTGCTAAGTTAAATCTTGGACCTCACGATTCTTGCTTGGTGATTGTGCGTCGCTATTTTGATGACCAAGATAAGCTCTTTGAGACTACGGTAACCCATCACCCTGAAAATAAATATGTATACAGCATGGAATTTAAAGCGAGCTCCGAGGTCTAACTCACGATGAAATATTTATCTATCGCCCAAGCTGAAGCGTTTATATCAAACGCACTTCAATCCGAAAAGGTTCCAGCTGCCGATGCGAACATCATTGCAAATTTAATGGTGCAGTCTGACTTGGTTGGCGCTGATGGGCATGGCATCTTTCGCTTACCAGCGTACTTAAAAAGGATTCGTGCAGGCGGCGTCAATCTCAACCCCAATATTCATATTGAACGTGAGCAGGGTGCAACAGCGCTGATTAATGGTGATAACGCTCTAGGTCATCTGGTTATGAATAGAGCGGTAGATTTAGCGATCGAAAAAGTAAAACAACATAGCGTGTGCTGGATTGGAAGTCATTATGGCAACCATTCCGGTGCAGCATCAGTGTATGTCCGTAAGTTGGCTGAGAGGGGTTACATCGGCATCTATATGGCCGTAGGTAATGCAAACCACATGGCCCCTTGGGGTGGAATCGATTTATTGTTATCTACCAATCCTATTGCGATTGCCGTTCCTGCGGGCGATGATCCGATAGTGCTCTTGGATATCGCCACGACAGTAGCCGCCTATGGAAAAGTCAAGGTAGCAGCTCAGAAGGGGGAGTCTATTCCTGATGATTGGATGATTGATCGACAGGGAAAACCGATTACCGATCCAAAGAGATCGGCTGAAGGCTCCTTATTGCCGATTGGTGGTTACAAAGGTTATGGCTTAGCAGTGATGATTGGTTTACTTGCTGGTGCTCTCAATAATGCAGCGGTTGGTAAAGGAACTATTGATTTCAATGCGCATCATGATCTGATTACTAATACAGGTCAAACCATCATTGCGGTTGATCCAAGTGCATTTGGTGATAAAGAAGAGTTTGTAAAGCGCGTCATTGCTTTGGTAAATGACTTGAAAAATTCATCAACCCTTCCTGGTGTTAAAGAAATTCGTGTACCAGGTGAGGGTGCAGCAAAGAAAATGGCGGAGAGAATGGCTTCAGGAATTCCTGTAGCCCCCGAACTGCTTGAGGCATTAAATACTTGCGCTAAGGAGTGTGGCATAGCGCCATTGAATTTATAGAATTACTGGAGGAGACAATATGTTTAAAAAATTAATAAAAAACATAGCAATAAGTGTTGTAGTGGTCCCAGTATTAATGGGTTCAGCCTTGGCTGCATACCCAGATAAGCCCATCAAGATGATGATTGGCTATGCACCAGGCAGCTCAACGGATATTGTTGGCAGAATGATTGCCAATGATCTCAGTATTGCTCTGAAGCAACCGATTATTGTTGAGAATCGCGGTGGTGCTGCAGGTAGCTTGGCTGCCGAGGCTGTTGCTAAAAGCAATCCCGATGGTTACACCATCTTATTTGCACAAAATGGCTTAGCAATTAACGTGGCAGCTAATCCAAAGTTGCCATTTAATGGTCAAAAAGATTTGCTTCCTGTAGTAGGAGTGGCTGCTACACCGCACATATTGATTGTGAATAACAATTCACCAGCCAAGTCAGTGGCAGACCTGATTGCTATGTTAAAGGCGGACCCCGGGAAGTTCAGCTTTGGATCTTCTGGAATTGGTAACTCAGATCATATGGCGGGTGAATTATTTTTGGCTACTACTGGCTTACAGGCTATTCACGTTCCATATAAGGGTGGGGCTCCAGCCGCGACTGATTTAATGGGTGGACAGATTGATTTTTACTTTGCTGGTATGCCGGTCGGTCTTCCTTTGTATAAAGGCGATAAGGTCAGAGGCTTGGCGGTTACTAGTAAGGGGCGCTTTAGTGGCGCGCCTGAATTAGTGACGATTCAGGAGGCTGGCGTGAAAGGTTATGAGATGGCCTTGTGGCAAGGGATCTTTGTTGCAGCGGGCACTTCACCTGCCATCGTTAAGCAACTGAACGCTGCCACTCTGAAAATCTTAGAAACACCAGAGATGAAAGAGCGTTTTCAAAAGGCGGGCGTTCAAATTGCCCCGATGAATACCCAGCAGTTCTCAGATCTCTACTTCTCCGATATTGCTCGGTGGAAGGTGGTTATGGAAAAGGCAAAGATTAAGCTAGATTAATTTTCAAAATCGATTAAGAAAATGCTTAGGCGCTGAGGTCAAATACCAAGACTTCAGCGCTTTTTCCATTGGCGATATCTATTTGAGATTCATCTTGAATTAATAGCGCATCTCCAGCATTTAAGTCTTGGCCATTGACGCTGAGCGAGCCTTGAATCAAATGAACATACGCTTTGCGCTTTGGATTTAATGACAGTGAAGCCGCTTGATTGCCATCAAAGAGGCCCGCATACATCTTCGCATCCGCAGTCATACTAACTGAGCCATCCTGACCATTAGGCGAGGCCACCAAACAAAGCTTTCCTTGCTTGTTTGCTGGCGGAATGGTTTTCTGTTCATAGCCAGGCGTGATTTCTAAGGCATTCGGTTCAATCCAAATTTGCAAGAAATGGGTTGTTTGATCTTTTGCATGATTGAATTCGCTGTGGGTTACGCCGGTGCCTGCACTCATGCGTTGCACATCTCCTGGCGGAATACCTTTGACATTGCCCATGCTATCTTCATGCGCCAATTCTCCGGATAGAACATAGCTAATGATCTCCATGTTCCGATGACTATGTTTGCCAAACCCCATTCCTGGTGCGACGCGATCCTCATTGATCACTCGTAGATTCCCCCAGCCCATAAAACGAGGGTCGTGGTACCCAGCAAAGGAGAAGGAGTGAAAGCTCTTGAGCCAGCCATGGTCTGCGTAGCCTCTATCTTGGGATTTTCTGAGAAATAGCATGTATTTAGCGCCGTTTATATCGTTAAGTTAGGAATAAGGACATTATCATTAGCTTTTACGATATTTGCCAACTGGTAGCGCATGGGAAGCTTTAAGCAGAATACGCAAGAAACCTTTTTAGGAATTTCTGAGACCGCTCGGGAGAACTGGGGGGACTTCGTTCAATTTTTGAAGGAAGCTTGGCCGCTATTGGCTTTATTGCTTGTGATTTTGATGGGAATCTGGTGGTATGCTGATCCACCGCCACCAAGACATGTGCTGATGGCTACTGGATCGCCTGGTGGGTCCTATGAGGAGCTCGGTAAAAAATATGCAGAATTCTTTGCGAAGAAGGGCGTTGTGCTTGAGCTTGTGCCCTCCATGGGAGCCGAAGAAAATATTGCCCGCTTAAGCGACCGTAAAGATCCAATTCAGGCTGCATTTGTACAGGCTGGTGTTGGACACCCAAAAGATGTTAGCGGCATTCAGTCATTAGGTTCAATTGGGTATGACCCGATTTGGTTTTTCTATAACGGACCTGAATTACCGCAGAGTGATTTTTCAATTGTTAATCAACATGCGAAATATTTTTCAAATCGTAAAATTTCTGTTGGGATAAAAGGTAGCGGAACCCATGAGCAAGCGATCCATATTCTGACTGCGTCAGGAATGGATAAAGCAGGCCTGCAATTGGTTCACTTGCCTGGAGAGCAGGCTGTTAAAGCTTTGCAACGGGGTGAGATCGACGGAACCTTTATCGTAGATGCCTTTGAGGCACCCAACGTTCAGGAGTTGCTCAATGATCCCAAGATTCATTTGGTGACCTTCAGGCGTGCAGCTGCTTATGCCAAGCGTATTCCTTTCTATCATATTTTAGATGTGCCTGAGGGCGCTTTTGACTTAGGGCGTAACTTTCCGAGTGAAGATATCAAGTTATTGGCCACTTCCACGAATTTATTAATTGACGATCGTATGCATCCAGCGATCCAATTTTTATTTCTTGAGGCTGCTAGAGAGATCAATGGCAAGGCTTCTTTCTTTGCACATAGAGGTGAATTCCCCTCCTTCAAAGATTCTCTTTTTCCAGAGAGTCCAGTAGCGGTTCACTACGAGAAAAATAATTACCCCTTACTCTCCGCGTATTTCCCATTTTGGGCAGCTGAATTTATTAGCCGTCTACTCTTTGTATTGTTGCCATTCTGTGTGCTTGCTTACCCTGTATTGCGGGTACTGCCAAGCTACCGCATGCGCTTGATGTATAACAAAATCAACCGCCTATATGGAACGTTGAAAACATACGAACAAGATTTATTAATGGGCTTTTCTGCTGAGAAACGCGATGATTATTTAAAGAAGCTCGATCTGCTGGAATATCAGGCTTTGAACATTCAAGTCTCTAAGCGCCTGGCGGGTGACTACTACGCCTTGCGCACTAGTATTGATTACGTGCGCAACTGTTTAAATCGAGGAATGCACCCTTATCAATCGAATGAAGAGCCTCAGCCCTATCAATACACTGACGGTGTTGACCCCGACCTTTAAAACCAGACTTTTTTATTCATTATCGTTATTTCTACTAGGGAACTTGAAGGACGCGTAACGCACTACTGCATTGGCTAATGCCAAAATGAGAATAGTGATGCCCATGAACAAAATGGCCATGTCTGCCTCATGCTTGGTATTTACGAGATCGATAATCAAGCGGGTAACTGCTGTGATGGCAACATAGATCAAGAAGCGCACAGGCATGTGATTGGTCTTGAAATAAATGCCCACCATGGCACCAATCTCTAAGTAGATAAATAGCAGCAATAAATCTTCAATTGAGGCTGAGCCCTTGCTGACCATTCCTAAGAATGCAACGGCTGCTGACCATACGGTGGCAGCGCCAATTCCAAATAGGGCGATACGATGAAACAGAGAAACAAATAAGTTGCCAATGGGGACTGTCCACTTTTCAATGGCGTCTTCTAGCTTAGTGGCATCTTTTGGTGAGGTAGGGGTCATACTCATAAAGCCTCCAGCGTTCTATTGATGGATCTCAGTATATTTCTCAATTCGGAGAAGTAAATCAAAAAAGAGGCGCAAAGGCCTCTTTTTTTGCAAGAGTTGACTTTCGTCAACCCAGGGAGTCCGCCCAGATATTGTGCGCCCACCCCCATGCATAAATACCTTCAAGCGCACTAGGCCCTGGTGACACCCCGCCAGATCCGTGGACGGGCTTGAAGGTTTTCTCAGCAGTGATGTATTGGTGAACGCTATCAACGTGGATAACATCCGTGGCATTGACGAAGCTGTAGCACGCATTGGTTAAAACAGGTGAGGGATTAATTTCCCAATCATTAAGTTCGGCAACGATAGCCGCTGCTGCAACTTTGGCTTGTTGATTGGCCATATGCCCAGATTTTGGCATTGCATTTGCTACCTGAATTGAATCTCCCAAGACGTGAATATCTTTTTGTGCAGTAGATTCGAAGTTCAGAAAGTTCACGTTTACCCAGCGACCATTAGAGTTGGCCAGACCAGTTTTGACTGCAATCTCACCTGCACTCATAGCAGGCAATATATTTAAAACATCTCCCTGTATTTGATCTTGGATTTCAAACTTCACAGTTTTAGTCTTTGCATCTACTGCAATCACATTGTATTGGGGGAGGTATTTAATAATTCCAGCGTATTGTTCAGCCCAGACCTTTTTAAATAAAGCAGCCTTGGTCAATACATCCTGGTTAGCATCGAGGATCAATACGGTTGATTTCGGCTTGTGTTGCTTGAAATAATTTGCCACTTGACAGGCCCTCTCATAGGGTGCGCTGGGGCACCGAAAGGGCGCTTCAGGAATGCTAAGAATGAAGGTTCCACCATCACGCATCGCCTTCAATTGTTGATAAAGCGCAACAGTTTCAGGTCCCGCTTTCCAGGCTTGTAAAGTAGCACCTTGCCTATTCGCTTGTGCAAGACCTTCAATGGAGTTGGTTAGCATGCTGATACCGGGGGAGAGCACTAATTTGTCATAAGAGAGTGTCTTTCCATTGCCAAGTTCCACTAGCTTTCGATGGGCATCAATCTTTATAGCGCTGTCCTGAATAATGTTAATGCCGTGAAGTTTGCTCAGATTGCTATACGGAATAGTGATATCAGCCAGCGTACGCGATCCTCCAACAACGAGATTGGAGAGAGGGCACGATATAAAGGCGGCATTTGGTTCTATTAAGGTAACCTTGGCCGTGTTATTTGAGAAAAGGCGCAGGTATTTGGCAGCTGTTGCTCCGCCATAACCACCGCCAATGACTAAGATTTCTGCCTTGGGTATATTCGCGCGCGCTTGAGTTGAAAAGCCAGATAGTAAGCCTAGAGCAGCAGCACCCTGTCCAATGAAATGTCGACGATTCATGATGCCCTTTATTCTTTTTTGCCGAGTTGCTGGGCGATGATTTCGATTTGCTCTTCAGAATAGCCCCGCATTAGTTGGGGCATGATTGTGCCCTCAAGAGCCCCAGACTTATAAGCCTTGAGTTGAGCTAGCATTTGCTCGCTAGTGATGTTGTTAATTAAGGGCATACCTCCGTCCACAACGCCTTTGCCATTAGTGCCATGACAATTTGCGCAGGTTGCTGCAAGACTGCGCTGATAGAGCGTAATAGCCTGGGGAGACTGGGAGTGACATAGAGTGGCAAAGGCACATAGGCTGCTGAAAAGGCAAGTGGCTATGGTCTGCCGGATCCGTCTTACTTGCAAAAAAATCATCTTCATCCTATTTTGTTACACCACTGTCTGTAAATACTATGCTCACTCTATCTTAAACAAGAAGTATCAAAAAGGTGGGTTTGAACACAAGCCCTATAAACTATAGGGATGCGTGGCTCATTTACCCTTCGATACGCCTTCTTAAGCCTGGTTTTGGCAATATTTGCCTATTTATATGGATTAGATAGTCGTTTTGCGCCTAAAAATGGTGATGAGTATCCCTACATGCACATTGTTCGCATGACAGCTGATGCTGGAAGCTGGTTGCCCCTTCAGTCCCAAATGGATGGCATCAAAAATACCAAGCCACCTCTGATATTTTGGCAAGGTATTGCGAGCACCCATTGGGCAAGTCAGTGGAGCTTGGAGTATCTACGTTGGCCGAGCGTGCTCTATACGGCCTTAACAGCCTTCTTTTTATTTTTAGCTGTGCGTCGCTTTAGTGGAAAAACGCAAACAGGATTTTTAGCCGCCTTAGTATGGTTATCCTTTTTTGCAACGTACCGCTATGGCCGTCCTTTTCTAACGGATCCTCCGGAAGTCTTTTGGATCAGCCTGCCATTTTTGGCCATCTTGTATTGGGGAAAGAGTGCCTTTGAATCTAAATTCTTTTTTCCAGTGCTGGCTGGTATCTGTTTTGGTTTGGCGCTCTTTGCTAAATCATTTGCCTATATTGCACCTGCCACCTTAGCCCTGGGTTTGTATTACTGGCATTGGCGACAATGGCGCATTTCTCAAACACTGATTCGTGATCTGTATAAATTAGTGTTTGTAGGGGTACTGGCCTTAGCAGTATTTGCTGTGTGGTTTGCGCTTGATCCCCAGCCGGAGGCGGTTTGGAGGGAGTTTGTGTTGGGTGAGAATGCTGGCAAATTTACGGCACGAAGCTCCAATTACTTATTAGATTTCGTCCGAGGTGGCGATAGCATTTGGATGCTCTTGCTCACTACGCTTGCCAATGCGGGATTATTTACTTTTGTTTTGATCTCAACGCTGATGCAATGTTGGCGTGAGCGTCGTTTTCTGTCTGCAGAGGAAGTTCTACTCTTGCTGCTGATCGCTGCATTCTTTCTTGTCTTTTCTTTGCCAAGCCAGCGTTCTGGCCGTTATCTTTTGCCAGTTATGCCGGCGTTTGCTACTTTAATTGCATTGCATTGGGATCGTTTGCCATTGTGGGGATTCCGGATTGCTTTGTTATTGCAAGTCCTTGTTTTAGGTCTCTTAATTTGGCTTGGTCTGAATTTGCAACTCTCTGGTTTTATGGGTGAGGCTGGGTCATGGATGTATAGCCCAATTCATTGGGTGTTCATGGCGATTAGCGTAGCCCTCGTCATCATCGGCTTCATCAAACGAGAGCAATGTAAAGCATTTGCCCTCATGGGCTGTTTTCTGACTTACTGTGCACTCACCAGTAGCTTAAGCCCCCTGGAGAGTCAGTTGGGGCGTTTCTCAGCGGCAAGCATTGCGCAAGTGCAGGGTAAGGATGTCTGGATTCCTTGTGACTACCGCGCTAAGGACGAGGAGTATCGCTTACTCATTCCGGGGGCCCAGCTGCATGGTTATCTTGCAAAAGATGCAGGAAATGTGGATGGTCTTACTAAAACCTATCCTCTAGTGGCGGTTCAGGCTCCATTGGGCGTTACTCCCGTCATCTGTGAGTCATGTCAGGTTATTGGTCAAAGAATGGAAATGAGGGCACGTCATTCTGACGAAGAAATTAAAGCAATGCTGTTAGGTCATATTGGCGAGCATCTTTTTGTTACTGAATATTTGATTGCAACACCCGTTTCTAATCCAGACCTTTTGAGTGCGAAGGACGCTTGTAGATGAACCGCGTCATTGCCCTATGTTTTTTATTGCTAGCTGCTGTGCTGGGTTTCATCCACATTGAAGGCCATCCTGCGTGGGCGCCATTTGCGATTCCAGAAGTCGCTCAAATAGAATCTGAAGAAGTTCAATCAGACTCCAAGCTGGGAGCATCTAAGCTCAAGTTGGTAACTCAGTCCGCAATAGCTGCCCCAAGAGCTGATTGGGTGCCTGACACTGGCGTCGCTTCAGTGCATGCTGCATCCTTAATTGCCTTAAAGGATGGAAACGTCAGAGCCTTTTGGTTTGCTGGTAGCCGAGAGGGTGCAGCTGATGTGGTGATTAATTCTGCGGTATTTGATACTAAGACAAATGCCTGGAGCACACCTGTAGTAGTGATGGATAGAGTCGCTGCAGAAAAGGGTTTGGCGCGCTATATCGCTAAGTTAGGCAATCCCGTCCCCGCAAGATTGTCGGATGGCCGACTGCAACTATTTTTTGTCACCGTTTCGATTGGTGGTTGGGCGGGAAGCTCTATCTCAACCATCTTTTCCGATGATGAGGGCTCAACGTGGAGCCGTCCTCAGCGCTTGATTACTTCACCATTGATTAATTTAAGCACTCTCGTGAAGTCACCCGCAGTCCAGTTTTCTGATGGCCGCTTAGGTTTACCGGCTTATCACGAGTGGATTGGGCGTTTTGGCGAATTCTTGAGATTGGACGCTGCTCAAGTGATTGATAAGCGGCGCATGAGTTCTGGCCGAAGCGCTATTCAACCGCTAGTGTTTGTCAACGCAGCCGAAGATGCCACTGCTTATTTCCGTCAAACAAGAAGTGCGGGACAGGCAAAGCAAATTCCCGTAAGTCATACTCAAAATGCAGGGCAATCCTGGCAATCTGTGAGTGATCTTGAAGTAGCTAATCCCAACTCTGCTGTAGCTGGTTTAACACTTCAGAGTGGCGCGCATTTACTAGCTTTAAATAATATCGAAGCAGGGCGTCATCGTTTGGTTTTGCTGATGAGTGATCCGAAGGTGGGGCAATGGCAGGTGATAGATGTGCTGGAAGATGATGAAGCGTTACCAAATGAGCAGCGCAAGGAATATTCCTATCCTTATTTAATGAGTGCCACTGGTAATGATGCCCATCTGGCCTACACCTGGGATCGCAAAAAGATTCGACATGTCTATTTCTCGAGTGCGTGGCTGACTCGAGCTTTTAGTCAGTTGCCACAGCAATCTAGCGCCCAATCCATGCCCGATTCTAAGGAGGCTCCATGATGAATAGCCTCATGCAAACTTTTGCATTGCTAGAGATGTCGATTACATGCTCTCTGATCCTGATTTGGATTCTCCAGAAAATTGCACAAGAGGTATTCCCATTTATCGTAAAAGTATTGCTTTTACTGATACTCGCTAATCTCTTTTTCTGGCCATTGGGCATGTCTCTTGAGCTACCTTTAGCAGCTTACGTGCGAGGTGTGACTGGCGACCTCAGCATTGTCACCACATTATTGTTATGGAGCACCTTGGTACACAACAATAAATCTACGCCAATTGCAGTGAAGTTTGTCATTCTGATAATTGCCCTTGCTTTTTATCCTCTTGCATTAGGTCTTGGCATGCATGATCCATACGCATGGGGTTATGGCTCAATTACCTTCTTGTTGTTTGTACTTCTACTCGCTCTAATCTGTGGGCTGGCCAATTGGAGCAAAGGCTTTTGGATTGTTGGTTTGGCCATCATCGCTTGGAGTGTCCATTGGCATGAGTCTGCCAATCTTTGGGATTACCTTTTAGACCCGTTCTTGGCTTTATGGGCATTCTGTTCATTGTTTGCTGCCGTTCTTGCTAAACGAAAAGAAAAAGCCCGCTCTGGTTATTTATTTAGACCAGGTTAATTCTTGCTCAAAAACAAAGTAGTAAAGTAGAGTGAACCGAGTAAGCTATTTGCAGAGATGAATACTGAGGCAGACATGAGACAGGAAGGTCATAAAAATATTTCAGCACTGAAGAAAAAGAGCTTACTTCTAGGCTTAGTTATTGCCTGCGGATCTCTTCTGGATGGATGTGTCATGAACCCAGGCCCTTATCAACCGAATGGATATTATTACCCTCAGGGATATATGCAAAGCGGGGGCTATGGTAGTCCTGGCTACACTCAAGATCCAAGCTATAACGCTGGACCGCAAACGATTTCTTCAGCGCAATTGGAATCATTGGTTTCTCCTATAGCGCTTTATCCAGACTCTTTACTTTCGCTGATGTTGCTGGCTTCGACTTATCCACTGGAAGTGGCGGAGGCGCATAACTGGCAAATGAGTAACGCTTCCTTGAAGGGCGATGCCTTGCAGAACGCACTTAAGGCCCAGTCGTGGAACGATAGTGTGAAATCGTTAATGTCGTTTCCAAAAGCATTCAATCTGATGGGTAAAAAATTACAGTGGACTCAAAACTTAGGAAATGCCTATAAGTTACAAGCCGCAGATACTATGAAGGCGGTTCAAGCTTTAAGAAAACTCGCTGTTAAAGCAGGCACCCTGAAGTCCAATAAGCAAATTACCGTAACTACGGATGCAAATGGCAATATCTTGATTGCTCCGGCGAATGCCAAAGTGGTTTACATCCCAAGCTATAACCCCACTGTAGTTTATGGGCCATGGCCATACCCCGAATACCCGCCATATCCTATTTATGACCCAGCCTGGGGCCTCATGGATTTTGGTTTTGGCTTTGCTGTTGGTGATGATTTTTGGACTTATCCAAATTGGAATAATGGCACGATTAATTCCACGAACATCAATCCATCTGGGCGCATACCTTCTCGCCCCGTTATTGGGCCAGCAAACATTGTGAATCAACAACGCTTGCTCAATGATTGGCAAAACAAAGCAACCCCGGAGGAGAAAGAGGCGGCTCGCATCGATGGCCAGCGTGCCAACAATGCGTTCCAGAAAGATGCCACTCCCCAAGAGAGAAATCAAGCGGCTCGCCTAAATCAGGAGGCGCGCAACGATGCGCAGATGGATAGGGCTGATCCAAATATCTATCGTGAGGCTGCTCAAGAAAATGCCCTACGCGAACAAGCGCGTTTTGATGGTGATCAAGATCGCTCACGTGGCTTTGGCGGAGGTCATATGGGTGGCTTTGGCGGTGGTGGCGGTGGCTTTGGCGGCGGCGGTCACATGAGTGGGTTCAGTGGTGGCGGTGGCGGAGGTCATATGGGCGGCTTCGGTGGTGGCCATATGAGCGGATTTAGGCGTTAACATTTATTAAGAGAAAAGAGTTATGAAAACATTACCGGTAACATTCATACTAATTGCATCCATTCTTTCTTTTGCTCCGAGTGCATTTGCGCAGAAAGATCTTCCTGCAGATGATGCTAGCACTGCTGCTTTTGTAGAGCTCTGCAAAAATCCCGCTGATGAACCAGGGCGCAGTTTTTGTTTTGGCTTTGGTGAGGGCGTCTATCAGGGGTACTTAGCAAATCGCCCTTCAAATTCTAAGTCAACCATCTGCTTTGCAGATAAAAACGAGACTCGCAATGAGGTCCTGCAAAAGTATCTGATGTGGACTAAGGCTAATCCTCAATTCAATAAAGATAAAGCAGCAAAAACTTTAATGCGCTTCTTTAAGGATAATTATCCTTGTAAGTAAGATTTCTACACAAGAAAAAAGCCAGCGAGATGCTGGCTTTTTTGTTTTCAGAGGCGATTCTTAGTCGGCGTAAGCGCCAGCCTTACGAATCACAGGACCCCATTTATTAATTTCTGCTTCAAGATGTTCTTTGAGGCCATTAGGAGTTCTTTTAGCAGGCGGAACAATTTCAATGTTGGACTCTGCTAAACGCGCCTTGATTTCAGGATCATTTAAAGCAACGTTGAGTGCTTTATTAATTTTGTTCACAATTGCTGGAGGTGTGCCTTTAGAAACGTACATGCCATGCCAGACCTTCACATCAAAACCTTTTAGACCTTGCTCATCCAGGGTGGGAATATTTGGCAGGGCTGCTAGACGTTTTGGTGTCGTTACTCCATAGGTTTTTACAGAACCTTCTCTGATGTAAGGGATTGTCTGGGTGGTTTGATCACAAAGCAAGTCGACCTGACCGCCCAGTAGATCAGTTAAAGCGGGGCCAGTGCCCTTGTAAGGGACAGTGGTGAGCTCAACACCCTCCCGAGACATGAACAGAAGGCCGCATAACTGTGAAACAGCACCAGGGCCTGCATTTGCTAAGGTAACTTTCTCTTTGTTGACCTTGATATAGGCTTCTAACTCTTTAAAGTTGTTAGGCGGAAAATTTTTACGACCCAAGATGACCATGGGCACATCAACTACTTGGCCAACGTATTCAAAATCCTTCATTGGATCAAATGGCAGTTTTTTATAAAGTGCTGGAGCAGTAGCCATCCCCATGTGGTGAATAAAGATCATGTAGCCATCTGGAGCAGAGCGTGCCACACGGGTTGCGGCAATCGTGCCGCCTGCGCCAACGGTATTTTCAACGATGACGGTTTGGCCCAAGTCTTTACCCATTGGAATGGCGATGAGTCTTGCAACCGCATCAGTTGGGCCGCCAGCAGCAAAGGGCACTACCAATGTGATGGGTTTATTTGGATATGGGTCGGCCGCAAGTGCATTGCTAGCAAACATCGCGACAGTAACAATCGCGCTGAAACCTGCCAGTAGTGATGAGCGTAATTTCATGATCAGTCTCTTATATTGGTTATCAAGAACGTATATGGCTTACGTTTAATGAAGCTATTTTGCCAGTTTTTAAATGTTCTGAGGCCAATAAGAGATTAGTGTTTACCAGCAAGTGCAAGCGTTCTTCTGGCTAACAAGACTACGGGGCGGTCAATCATTTTCCCGTCTAGCTTCACTGCGCCCCCTTTTGAGGCATGGTCAGCCCCGACTACCCTGTGGGCCCAGGCAAGTTCCTCCGCTGTTGGCATAAAAGCAGTCTGAACAATCGCCACTTGTTTTGGATGAATACAGAGTTTTGCACCAAATCCCATGCGTTTGGCGCGCTCGGCATCCTCTCTAATGCGTGGGAGGTCATCGGTAGACGGTGTAACCCCATCAATAGGAGGGGCAATGTTAGCCAAACGGGAGGCTAATACGATTTGGTATCGAGCAGTTTGAAGCTCAGTTTCTTGTAGATCACAGATCATGCCAAGGTCAGCTTGTAAATCTAAATTACCCAAGGCAAGTCGAAGAACTTGATTGGCATTGGCAATCTCACGCAAATGATCTAAACCTAGCGCAGTTTCAATCATGGGAATGATGGCGGTATGGGGTAACAGTAGCGCTGCACCATTAATTTGATCAAGAGATTCGCTCTTGGGAATCAGTATGCAGCTTACTTGTAATGCTTGCGCCAGTATTAAATCAGCGGAATAAAACTTGGTACCAGGTGAATTGGTGCGGATAACCAAACGTTTCTTTTGCTCATCAGAAAATGTAGGCCATGCAGCCCGAATGGCGGCACGCGCAGTCTCTTTATCCTCTTCTGGAACCGCATCCTCTAAATCCAATACAACTGCACCGGCACCACTATCGAGAGCTTTAACAAAACGCTCAGGACGCGTCCCTGGAACGAATAAAAGGTTACTGCTAAAGCCTAGTGGGGTATCAAGTGGATTCATGTAAGGGATCTATGGTTGCTAAATTATTGACTGGGAAGCAAAGAGCCAATCTTGGCTTGTTTGCGAATATTCCACAAGAGATCAATGGCTGTTTGCATCTGAGCAGGGCTTGCGCCGCCGCTAAACGCTGCTAAGCGTAACGCTTTGTCGGTAATTTCTGCTCGAGAAAGGGTGTTGCCAGGATCACCTTTGGGTTCGTCAATACGACCCTCCAATACTTGCCCATTCAGTAAATGAACTTTGACTTTGCCTATCCAGCGTTGTGGGTAGGCGCCGTCTACTTCTGGGTCAAGCATCATGGTGACGCGATCTCTAAATAGGCAAATGGCATCGTCATGGAAATGCTGATCAAACTCTTGCAAGCCAGCAAATTGGTAGTGCGCAATTAAGGCAAGTACGGTGCCCATAGAGAACTTCGATTGGTGGACGGTTGCTGGATCAGTCACCGGACCCAAGACATCAATTGCACCTTGGTGAACGAGGGTTTCTACTTTGGCAATATCACTCGGCTGTAGCTTATGTGTGAGCATGACTTGTAAAAGCGCATCGGCAGCAGGGTGCGTATGACGGCAAGACGCATGGTATTTAAAGCTGGTTTCTGCCAAAGTCCAGCGAGTCCCAAGGCGATCAATTAATTTGCTTGGATCAGCATCGCTTGACATACCGGCTGCTAAACCTTGCTTACCCTCTAAGATATGCTGTGCACCAGTAAAGCCTGCTTGCGCAATGTAAGCAGACATGAGACCAGTCGAAGCTGCGTGGGCTGTATGCAACTGTTTGGAATCTGCAGCATCTCGTAAGAATTCCCAAAGGCCTGCTGATTGAGTGCCTGCAGAGCCAAAGGCATGCAACATTTGCTCTGGATTAAGCTTGAGTAGGCGGCCTACGGCTGCAGCTGCTGCAATAGTGCCTGCAGTACCGGTAGTATGAAATACCTTGTAATGCGAGCGACCTAAAAACTCACCAACACGAATACCTACTTCATAGCCAGCTACTGCTGCAACGATCAAATCCTCCCCGGAGGCAGCAATTGCTTGCGCACAGGCCAGAGCCGGTGGAAATACAACTGTGGCAGGATGAAAAACTGAGCCGTTATGAACATCATCTTGTTCGGCAACATGTGAGGCTGCCGCATTTGCCATGGCCGCTAAAAATGGACTTGATGTTTTGCGTGAAATCAGAATTTCTGAAGGGCCTGTATGACCTAGATCAAAGCCACCCATGTTTTGCGCAAACTGGGTAATCGTTTCAACAGGGCGAGAACCTTTGCCGGCAATAGCCGATCCAAACCAGTCGACCAAAAGATCTTCGGCGCGGCTAATTACATCATCTGGAATATCAGTGATTTTTAGTTTGGCTGCAAAACTCGCAAGCTCGCGAGAAAAATGTTCAGTAGTCATATAGTGTGTTGTCTCGAATCTGATTGATAGACTTTTTACTTTAGGCCAAAACTGCTGTGGCTTGCATCGTGAGCCAACCCTCATGATCTTGCGCCCAAATCGCAATTGTTTTACCGGATGGATCTTTATCTAAATCAGGCTTAGCGCTTACTTTGAAAATATTGATATCAAATGTCGGGCGAATTGCGCGGAACTCAAAGCTCTTGAGCTTGCAACCAGGAATACTCTGACGCACTAGGTCAACCAAGAGGGTTGCAATCAATGGGCCATGCACAATCAGACCTGGATAGCCTTCTACTTCGGTAACATATTGGCGGTCGTAATGAATGCGATGACCATTAAACGTGAGGGCAGAGTAACGGAACAATAAAACATCATCAGGTGTAATTATTTTGCTCCACTTGGCATCATTTGGTGCTGGTGTAGGTGCCACTGGCTTGTCATCGGGGCCGGGCGCATCGCGATACACGATGTCATGCTCTTCAATAATGGCCAAACCTTTTTGGTTAGAGATTTCATGTTTAACCAAAACAAATATCAAATCACCGGTACGACCTGCTTTGTGAGTAACTGATTCAATTTTGGAAATGCGCTTGATCTCATCGCCTACAGAGAGCGGCTCCAACCATTGCACACGACTTCCGGCCCACATGCGACGAGGTAGGGGTACTGGGGGTAAGAAGCCACCACGCTTAGGATGACCATCTGGGCCAATCTCAGACTGACGTGCATGCGGTAAGAAATACAGCCAGTGCCATAACTCAGGAAGAAAGCTGCCTTTGCTAGGTTCTGGATCTGGACGATCTAATGTGGCAGATAGGGCGCGCACAGGGGCGGCCGTAACAGTATCTGAAAGTAACTCTGTTTTGCCGAGCCACTCTTGAAGATGGGTGATGGTTTGAGGTTCGATTCGCATAACTTCCATTATGCCAATCTTGAGAAAAATACTTAGCCTATTAAATTACGTAATCAACGCGCTAGAAAAGTAGACCAGAAGACCGGCCAAAGCACAGCCACCGAGAACCGTCATTACCCCTTTTTGGAATTTCAATAGCGCCAAAGCAGCTAATGCGCAAATCAGGATCGAGATCCAGGAAATAGAGCCGCCCAAGCCATGGGGTAAAAAGACGTGATACGCAAAAAAGAGACCTAGATTGACAATCACGCCAACTACTGCAGCAGTAATGGCAGTCAGGGGTGCCGTGAAGCTAATCTTGCCATGAGTCGACTCCACTAAAGGGCCGCCCACCAAGATAAAAAAGAAGGATGGCAAAAAGGTAAACCAAGTGGCTACAACAGCGCCCAATGCACCAAACCAAAATGGATTGCTATTGCCGATGAGATGCTGAATATGGCCAGCTAAATAACCCACAAAAGCAACTACCATGATGAGTGGGCCGGGAGTAGTTTCGCCAAGTGCTAAACCATCCATCATTTGATTGGCACTTAACCAATGGAAGTGATCTACTGCACCTTGATATACGTAAGGCAGAACAGCGTAAGCTCCACCAAAGGTGAGAAAGGCTGCCTTAGTAAAGAACCAGGCAATTTCTGGATAGAGTGTCTTCCAGCCAAAAATGAGAATCAAGATTGCAATAGGTAGAAGCCAACAGCCAAAGGCAATAGCGCTATGCAACACTGTTTTCTGTAGCTGGAATTGCGCGTGGACTGGAGTAGGGGTGTCATCATCAATGATGGCAGCGCCATAACGCTTGTCTTCCTTGCTTTCATGAGTGCTCGATTGCTGGAAATAATCTGGGTAATGTTTACTGCCCCAGTAACCAATTGCTGCAGCAATGATGACAATAATGGGGAAAGATAAATTCAGAATAAAGATTGCCAAGAATGAGCCTAAGGCAATCCACTTCAATGCTTGGTTATGAATGGTGCGCTTACCAATGCGAACCGCTGCGTGCAACACAATAGCGGTAACTGCTGGCTTAATGCCAAAGAAAATAGCGGCAATCCACGGCACCTGTCCAAAAGTGAGATACACCCAGGAGAGCGCAATTAAAATAAAGAGTGAGGGCAATACAAAGAGTGTGCCAGCCAGAATGCCGCCCCAACTGCGATGCATTAGCCAACCGATATAAGTAACCAGCTGCTGCGCTTCTGGTCCCGGTAAAAGCATGCAGTAGTTGAGCGCATGTAAAAAGCGCCGCTCAGAAATCCAGCGACGCTTCTCGACTAGCTCTTGATGCAGAACGGCGATTTGTCCAGCGGGACCACCAAAACTAATAAAGCCTAGCTTTGCCCAAAACTTGAGAGCTTCGGAAAGGCTTACGCTCAAACTTCTTCCATTCCGCCAACGACCTGGCTAAAGCCGTTATCTACATAAATAATTTCAGCAGTGATACCGTTTGCTAAATCCGACATTAAGAATGCAGCAGTATTGCCAACATCATCAATCGTGACGTTGCGGCGCATTGGCGCAGTTTGTTCAACGGCTTCCAAAATTTTGCTGAAACCTTTGATGCCAGATGCAGCCAGCGTTTTAATGGGACCAGCAGAAATACCATTCGCACGAATACCCTTAGGGCCTACTGATCCAGCTAGGTAACGTACAGAAGCTTCTAGAGAAGCCTTGGCTAAACCCATGGTGTTGTAGTTGGGAACATTCTTCATGGACCCAAGATAGGTCAAAGTTAAAAGGGAGGATTTATCACGCAACATTGGTAAAGCCTCTTTTGCCATAGCGGGGAAGCTATAGGCAGAAATGTCATGAGCAATTTTGAAGCCTTCACGCGAGAGACCTTCTAAAAAGTCACCTGCAATCGCTTCGCGTGGGGCAAAGCCAATGGCATGAACAAAACCGTCAAATTGAGGCCAAGATTTGGCTAAATCCTTAAATAGTGCAGAAATTTGCTCATCGCTACCGACATCGCAGTCAAAAATGAGTTCTGAATTGAATTCTTTTGAAAAATCGACGATGCGGTCTTTAAAGCGCTCGCCTACATAAGTAAAGGCAAGCTCAGCGCCCTCACGGTGGCAGGCTTTGGCGATGCCATAAGCGATTGAGCGGTTGGAGAGGAGGCCGGTAATGAGGATTTTTTTTGCCGGAGAGAAAGCCCATGTTGTGTCCTTTGCTTCAAATATGATTTGCTATCTACAATTGTTGCATATATGCCAGCCCAAACCCCTTTTCGCCAAATTACCCGTTTCTTGCTGCTAGCCCTTCTGGCAGGGCTTTGGGGTAACTTTGCGTTGGCAGGACAGGGTATCGCTCAATATGGCAAGCCAAAATATCCAGAGGGCTTTGCCTATTTTGACTACGTTAACCCCAATGCTCCCAAGGGCGGCACTCTGACTTTGCCTAATCCAGGTCAACGCAATAGCTTTGATAAGTTCAACCCCTTTACTTTGCGAGGGGTATCCGCGCCAGGCATCGAACTCATGTTTGAGTCATTAGCCGAGGGAAGTGCGGATGAAACCTCCAGTGTTTACGGTTTACTTGCTGAAGATATTGAAGTGGCAAAAGATCACAAGTCAGTGACTTTTCGAATTCGGCCTGAAGCCAAGTTTTCTGATGGCAGCCCGGTTTTAGCTGCCGACGTTAAATACAGTTTTGATGTGCTCATGAGTGGGCAGGCGCACCCTCGCTATAAAACAACTTTTGCCGACATCACTTCAGCAGTAATTCTTTCTGATCGCGTAGTGCGCTTTGACTTTAAGAGCAATAATTCCGAGCTTCCTATTCTTGCTGGAACGTTACCTATCTTTTCTCGTAACTGGGGCAAGAAAGCCGATGGCACGATAATTCCTTTTGACAAATTGGCATTCGAAACTCCCCTTGGGAGTGGCCCCTATCTGATTGAGTCATTCAAGGCTGGTAAGTCAATTGTGTACAAGAAAAATCCTCAATATTGGGCAGATCATTTAAGTAAGCCGCTCAATATTCGGGTGGGTTTTTACAACTTTGATAGGGTGCTCTATAAACTCTACAGCGACGACGCCGTTCGTCTTGAGGCGTTTAAAGCCGGAGAGTTTGATGCTTTAGTGGAGTACCGCGCCAAGATTTGGGCCAAGGGATACGTTGGATCGAAGTTTGATAACGGTACGCTATTAAAAAAGGCTTTTATTAATCATAATGGCGCAGGCATGCAAGGCTTTGCTATGAATGTCCGTAAGCCGATCTTTCAGGATGCGCGCGTACGTCAAGCATTGGGATTGGCATTGGATTTTGAATGGCTTAATCGTCAAATATTTTTCGATCAATATAGCCGTATCAATAGTTACTTTACCAACAGTGATTTAAGTGCCAACTTTGATGGCCCAAGCAAGCCAACGGAAGGGGAGCTGAAGTTACTCAAACCACTCAAGGCGAAATATCCCCAATGGGTGCCTGATGCCGTGTTTGGTCCGATGCCACCCGCACCTTCAACTAAGTCGCCGGGAAGTCTGCGTCAAAATTTACGCCAGGCGCGTGAGCTACTGATGCATGCAGGTTGGCAATATCGTGATGGCGCATTGCGCAATGAAAAGGGTGAGTCATTTCGGTTTGAGATGGTCGAAGATGGTGGTTTCTTTTTGAGAGTCATTTCTGCTTACATGCGTAATCTTGAAAAATTGGGCATCCAAGTAGACGTTCGTACTAGTGACTTTGCGTTACATCAAAAGCGCATGAATGAGTATGACTTTGATATGACCACAGTGAGGTTTCAAGATTCTCAGAATCCAGGCAGTGAGTTATGGGATCGCTATGGCAGTCAGGCAGCAAAAGAAAAAGGATCTGATAACGTAATCGGTATTCAATCTCCTGTAGTGGATGCTTTGGTAGGAGAGATTACGAGAGCACAAAACCGTGAACAATTACGTACCGCCGCTAGAGCATTGGATCGAGTGTTGTGGAATAGTTACTACGTTGTGCCGCAGTGGTACAACCCAACGCACCGTGTAGCTTTCCGTAAAGAGATGCGATATCCAGAGCCTCCTTTGTACTATCAAGCAGAACCGTGGATTATGCAGAACTGGTGGAAAGAAGAGTCTCAATAATGCAAGGACAAATGCGCACCTACATCTTCAAGCGTTTATTGCTGATGATCCCAACGCTCTTGGGCGTGCTGACTTTGACTTTTGCAGTTGTGCAGTTTGTGCCTGGCGGGCCTGTTGAACAAATGGTGCTCGAGCTCAAGGGCAAGGGCAATGCTGCTGTAGGGGGTTCAGAGTCTTCGGGGTCAGGCTCAACTTATCGCGGACGACAAGGTGTCGATGCGCAGCGCTTGGAGGAAGTAAAGGCCTTATACGGTTTCGATAAGCCACCGCTTGAGCGTTACTTCATGATGCTGGGTCGTTTTGCTCGATTTGATTTGGGCGAGAGCTACTACCAGCACGAAAGCGTTTGGCGCTTAGTCGTTTCCAAGTTACCTGTATCGATCAGTATTGGTCTATGGACTTTCTTCATTACTTATTTAGTATCGATTCCTCTTGGTATTGCTAAAGCGGTGCGTGATGGTTCCCGCTTTGATGCCGTGACCAGCACCATGATCTTGGTGGGCTATGCCATCCCGGGATTTGTTCTGGGCGTTCTCTTGCTGGTTATTTTTGGGGGTGGTAGTTTTCTGCAAATATTCCCCCTGCGAGGGCTCACCTCCGATAACTGGAGTGATTTGAGTTTGATCGGCAAGATCATGGACTATTTGTGGCACTTAGTGCTGCCAATCACTGCCTCTGTATTGGGAAGTTTTGCCGTAGTAACGATGCTCACTAAAAATTCTTTCTTAGAAGAGATTCGTAAGCAGTATGTATTAACTGCCAGAGCTAAGGGCCTGACCGAGAAGCAAGTGTTGTGGAAACATGTCTTTCGCAATGCAATGCTGCCACTTGTAACTGGTTTTCCAGCCGCCTTTATTGGAGCCTTCTTTACAGGTTCACTCTTGATCGAAACACTGTTCTCACTTGATGGTCTAGGTTTGCTTTCTTATGAATCAGTCATGCGCCGTGATTATCCAGTGGTCTTTGGCACTCTCTATCTGTTTACTCTGATCGGCTTATTTACTAAGCTCATCTCTGATCTTTGTTATGTCTATGTTGACCCTCGCATTCAGTTTGGCGCAGGAGGCGGATCATGAGCCGTTGGCAGCGCTTTAGAAGCAATCGCAGAGGGTATGCAAGCCTGTGGATATTCGTGATTCTGTTCGGCTTATCGCTCTGTGCTGAATTGATTGCCAATGACAAGCCATTGGTAGTGCGTTATGACGGACATTTCTATTTCCCGATTGTGAGTAATCAGGCGGAGACAGTGTTTGGTGGAGACTTTGCTACGCCAACAGATTTCTTGGATCCGGATATTCGTCACAATATTACGAGCAATGGCAACTGGGCAATCTACCCACCCATTACCTACAGCTACGAGACGCTGAATTATTTCTCCCAAGTTCCCAATCCCGCGCCGCCTTCATGGCAGAACTGGTTGGGCACTGACGATCGAGGGCGCGATGTGCTCTCTCGGCTCATTTATGGTTTCCGCTTATCGATTCTATTTGGATTAGCACTCACGATTGTGGGGGTAAGTGTTGGAATCATCACAGGTTCCTTGATGGGATTTTTTTGGTGGCAAGTTTGATTTGATTTCTCAGCGCCTGATTGAAATTTGGTCCGCAATGCCAGAGCTATATCTACTCATCATCTTTGCTTCGATCTTTAATCCCAGCGTTTCATTGCTGATCATCTTGCTGGCAGCTTTTGGTTGGATGGGTTTGTCGGACTACGTCCGGGCAGAGTTCTTTCGCAACCGCGCCTTGGAATATGTGCGTGCAGCCCGAGCACTTGGTCTGACCAATCTACAAATTATGTGGCGCCATATCTTGCCAAATAGTTTGACTCCTGTGATTACCTTCTTGCCATTCCGTATAAGCGCAGCGATTTTGTCTCTCACCAGCTTAGATTTCTTGGGCTTAGGTGTTCCTCCTGGCACGCCAAGCTTGGGTGAGCTCCTCTCTCAGGGTAAAGGCAATTTAGAGGCTTGGTGGATTTCGCTTTCCACTTTTGTGGTCTTAGTGGCAACCTTACTTTTGCTCACCTTCATGGGTGAGGCACTACGCGATGCATTTGATTCGCGGAAGTCGGGATTCATGAGCGGGGGCCGCTCATGAGTTTGTTGCGCTATGAGAACTTATGTATTTCATTTGGCTCGGGACGTCGCGAGAAATTTGCTGTTAACCATTTGGATCTAGAGATAGGTATTGGTGAGCGGGTAGCTTTGGTAGGGGAGTCGGGCTCAGGTAAGACACTCACTGCACTCGCGCCTTTAAGGCTTGAGCCTGAGGGCGCTAAGGTTTCAGGAAAAATTCTGTGGAATAAAAAAGATGGCAAAGGATCGGTTGATCTCCTTGCCTTGCCCATTGAGGATATTCGTGAGATCCGCGGTCGTGAAATCGCCATGGTGTTTCAGGAGCCGATGACGGCTCTGAATCCTTTATTCACAATTGGTAATCAAATTATTGAAGCAGTACAGATTTACCAGCCGCTCATCTCTAAATCCGATTGCATTGATGCTGCGATAGATTTGCTCAAGAAGACAGGGATTCCCGAGCCCGAGAGACGTTTTCACTCATACCCTCATCAGCTCTCAGGTGGTCAGCGTCAACGTGCAATGATTGCAATGGCTTTGGCTTGCAAACCCCGCCTGCTGATTGCGGATGAACCGACTACGGCTTTGGACGTCAGTTTGCGTTTGCAAATCTTAGATCTGCTTAAAGAGTTGCAGGAAGAATCGAAAGAGCATGGTGGTATGGGAATTTTGTTAATCACCCATGATCTCAATTTAGTAAAGCATTTTGCTCAACGTGTTGCCGTTTTAAATCAAGGTAACTTAATCGAAGCAGGCACAACTAAACAAGTCTTTGAGCATCCATCTGATCCGTACACTCGTGCACTTGTCAATAGCGAGCCGGTCCGAGATCTTGCGCCAGTAATGCCATTGGCGCCGGTGTTATTAAAAACAGAAGAACTCTCAGTTGCATACCCAAGCTCAGAGTCGGTATCGTGGTTTAAAAAAGCGCCGCCACATAAAGTACTAAGAAAGGTCAGTTTTCATTTAAAACAAGGTCAAACCATTGGCGTTATTGGTGAGTCTGGTTCGGGTAAGACCACGCTGGGCATGGCTGTCCTAGGCCTGTTGGGCGACTCAGCAGCGCTAGTGACCGGTGATGTCGATGTGCTCGGTCAAGATTGGCAAACACTCAAGCCTGTAGAGCGACGCGCAATGCGTTCAAGTTTGCAAGTGATTTTTCAGGATCCATTTGGCTCACTCTCGCCACGCATGAATGTCATGCAGATTATTTCTGAGGGTTTAGATGTTCACTATCCAAAACTTTCAGAAGCAGAGCGTGAGTCACGCGTTATCGATATGCTTAAAGAAGTTGGCTTAGATCGTTCAGCCTTAACTCGATATCCCCATGAATTTTCTGGTGGGCAACGGCAGCGTATTGCCATCGCACGCGCGTTGATTTTGCGCCCGCAAATTTTGGTGCTCGATGAACCAACCTCAGCCCTTGACGTGTCTATTCAGAAACAAGTGCTTGCCTTGCTGTCGGAATTGCAGAAGAAATACAATCTGGCCTATCTCATGATTAGCCATGATTTGGCTGTCATTCGGGCAATGTCTCACGAAGTCATGGTCCTGAAAGAAGGCAGGGTGGTTGAGTTTGGTGATACCGAAACCCTCATCAAGCACCCCAAACAGATCTATACCAAAGAGTTATTCGCAGCCGCTGAATTGACTTAATAGGGGCGGTTGGCCTTAGTGTTATGGGCTAATTTGGTGCATTTGCCCCGCATTGAGGCAAAAAAATGTTTATAAACAAAGACTTAAGTCTATCGTGAAGACTTGGTTAATAAGGGGTTCTTTGTTAAACTGGTGAAATGTCATTGAAAAAAGCGCTACTTTCTCAAATCCTGGGCCTAAGCTTGGGTTTGTCGGTCTCAATATCCGCATTTGCTGTAGATGCGGCTGCTGGGTCTGATGCCATCGCCCCATCGGCTGAAGTAGCGGTTCCTAAAGAAAGTATGTTCCAAGCTGGTAGGGCATACATCTCTCGTGTTTCCGACCGCTTGGTAGATACCGTTTCTGGAAAGCCTGAAGAGTTGATTAATCGCGCCATGCAAGTCATTGGCGTGCGTTATCGCTGGGATGCAGAGTTACCGCAGTCTGGTTTGGATGGCAGTAGTTTTGTTGGCTATGTATTTAAAGATAAATTGGGTTTCTTATTGCCACGTAAATCCACTCAGATGAGTCGTGTTGGCAAGCCGATTAACCGCGATGAGTTGCAACCTGGTGATCTCGTGTTCTTTAACACCATGCGATTAACGTTTTCACATGTAGGCATATATGTGGGCGATAACAAGTTTATTCATTCACCATCAAAAGGTACTAGCGTTCGAGTGGATGATCTCAGTAGTTTGTATTGGGATAAACGATTCGATGGTGCTCGTCGTTTAGATGGCAGCGACAACTTGAATGATTCCGAACGCCAAGAGTTATTAGACGAAGTAAAAGAGATTAAGCGTAAGTCACGTAGCCTCTAATCCCTCGCTAAGTACCAAAGCGCTTAGCCTCTCAGCCTCTCCTTAATTAATCCCATTTGTTCTTGGGCAGCGACTTCGCCCGCCAAGATCGCTGCATTTCTGGATTTAAATTCGCCGCTACTCATTTGTTTGAGTTGCGGAGTAATCACAATATCGGCACTCTTGAGTTCGTATTGATTAATGCTTCTTTGCATGATCGAAATGGTTTGCTGGAGCACGCCAAAGGTTCCGCTGGCATCTTGATGAACGGGCTCTGAGGAAATATTGACTGCTATGACTAAGGTTGCGCCCATTTGTCTGGCATAGCTCACCGGTACTGGTGCGACTAAGCCGCCATCAACATATTCTTTGCCACCAATCATGGTCGGCTGGAAGATTCCAGGTACGCTACACGATGCACGCACAGCTTGGCCAGTATTGCCACTGCGAAAGAGGACGCCTTTGCCAGATTGCAATTCAGTAGCAACAATACCTAGGGGAATGCGCATCTGCTCAATCGATTTATTTTGAACTTCACGGTTCACCATATTTTGCAGGGCGTCGCCTTTGATGAGTCCACCAAAGCGTCCAGCAAATGGCAGACCCCAGTCTGCAATCGTAGCCTCGTCTAAATTCAGGGCAAGGCGATTAAGTTCGTTCCCTGTAGCGCCAGAAGCAAGTAGGGCTGCAATCACACTGCCAGCGCTGCTACCAACAACAATATCTGGGCGAATGCCTTGAGCTTCTAAAGCTTTAATTACTCCAATATGGGCAAATCCACGCGCTGCTCCCGCACCAAGGACAAGGCCTACCACTGGCTTTTTGGGTCCCATAAGGCCACATGAGCTTAAGCTGCCTGCGCCCACTATGGCACCCAAGCCCATGCCAATCCCTAATAATTGGCGTCGTGCGATGGAAACAGGGGGTTTTGAGGATTTATTGTGCATATGGCTATTGTATTGAGCCTACCTTATAATAGGTGCACGGTGAACGAAATGGACTTCGTTGCAGCGCGGGCATATCCCCCAACTAGAAATAATGAGATGGATTGCCCGTAGTCGCTAGAAAACACCAAAACCCATTATTGAAATACATTTTTTAAAGCCTCATCAGGAGTATTCCTGATAGCCCGACTTTTATGGACGATCACAACAAGCGCGTTATTGAAACAGCCCTCCTATGTGCGCAGGAGCCACTCACCGTTGCTGACTTGTCTCGTCTCTTCGTTGAAGACGTTACCACTGCTGATATTGATGACGCACTGCTTGAGTTACAGCGAGCTTGGGATGAGAAGGGCATGGAGTTGGTGCATATTGCTACTGGTTGGCGTTTTCAGAGCCGCCTATCTATGCGCGAGTATCTTGATCGCCTTACACCTGAAAAGCCGCCAAAGTATTCACGCGCTGTGATGGAAACCTTGGCGATCATTGCTTATCGTCAACCCGTTACTCGTGGTGAGATTGAGGAAATTCGTGGAGTTGCTGTAAGTAGCAATGTCATGAAGCAATTAGAAGATCGTGGTTGGGTAGAAGTGATTGGTCACAAAGAGACGGTTGGTCGACCTGGTCTATACGCCACTACAAAACAATTTTTAGATGACTTAAGTCTTACCAATCTACAAAGCCTGCCAATCTTAGAGGATGCTGCACCAATGGCTGCAGCTGCACAGTTAGGTCAAGCCGTAATGGAATTTGATCCTAGTGCTACTGTCGAAACGGTAGTCATTGAAGAGACTGAAGAAGTACTTGTGATTGAGACAACTGAAGTCATCACAGAAGAGCTCGGCGAAGAAGTTGAACAAGCTGAA
The DNA here is from genome assembly GCF_001870365.1 of Polynucleobacter sp. QLW-P1DATA-2. Lineage (NCBI taxonomy): Bacteria > Pseudomonadati > Pseudomonadota > Betaproteobacteria > Burkholderiales > Burkholderiaceae > Polynucleobacter > Polynucleobacter sp. QLW-P1DATA-2. The sequence goes on from NZ_LZMQ01000003.1 coordinate 1,215,893, forward strand.
GAAATCGAGCAAACCGAAGAAGCAACCCCTGAGTCTGATGAGCAATCAGACGAAACAAAATAATCATTAATGACAAGCTCTAACGAAAACGATTCATCCCCAGCAGCACCAGCAACGCCTTCTCAAACTGATACAGGCTCTTCACATACAGAAGGCTCTCAGGGGGAAGGTGGCGAGCGTATTCCACGTGAGGACCGTGGTCCCCGTCATCCGCGCCGTGCTGGAACGGGTAAACACCCTTTTAATAAGAAGCGTCCCTTTAACAAGGACAAACCACGTCGTGAGGGTGATTCAAGCAATGGCCCGCGCGAAGGCGGCGGTAATCACTCAGCAAAGTTGGCTCCAAATCCTGCAGACGTTGAGGCATTGTTTGCTTCTGTGGTTTCAGGTGAGTTTGATGCCGCACTGGATGCTCCAGAGGTATTGGAGACAAAGAACCCCGATGGTTTAAATGAAAGTGACATCTCCCATCAGACTGGTGCTGAGCGTCGTGCACAGCGTTCGCGCGAGGACGAAGATCCTGATGCGCCTACCGAAGAAGAGATGAGCAGTTTGCAGTTTGCAAATGTAGATGATTTGCCACTCAGTTTGCGTGATGAGGTTTGGTCTGACCTGGATGGTCTAGACGATGATGCTGATGACGAAGATACCGTTAAGTTGCACAAGGTATTGGCTGACGTTGGCATGGGGTCCCGTCGCGATATGGAAGATTTGATTATTCAAGGTCGCGTATCGGTAAACAGCTTGCCTGCACATATCGGTCAGCGTATCGGGCCAACAGATCAAGTGCGCATTAATGGCAAGCCAGTACATCGCAAGATTCAAACTAAGCCACCACGCGTGATCATGTATCACAAGCCGGCTGGCGAGATCGTGAGTCAATCCGATCCAGAAGGCCGCCCAACCGTTTTTGATCGCTTGCCCAAGCCACGTCAAGGGCGCTGGATTGCAGTCGGGCGTCTAGACTTTAATACTGAAGGTTTGTTGTTGTTCACTACTTCAGGTGAATTAGCTAACCGCCTAATGCATCCACGTTATGGTGTCGAGCGTGAATATGCAGTACGCATCTTGGGTGAGCTGAGTCAGGACAACACAGCACTATTAAAGAGCGGTATCACGCTCGATGATGGCCAAGCGAAATTCTTACGCCTAGCGATGGGCGGTGGTGATGGTGCCAACCGTTGGTATCACGTTGCATTAACGGAAGGTCGTAACCGCGAAGTACGTCGTATGTTTGAAGCAGTTGGTCATACGGTATCTCGCTTAATCCGAACTCGTTATGGCATTTTCCTGTTGCCTCCACGCTTAAGGCGGGGTAAATGGGAGGAGATTGAAGCCGGCGGTATTTATAACTTGATGAAGTCTGCAGGCTTAAAAATGCCGCAACCGCAAGATAAAGGGCGCAATCCTAACGCTGGTAGACAAGGTCGCAACCCAGAGGGTGCCGATTTCCAGCCTGATCCAATGCAAACCTCAGTTTCTTATTGGGGTTCACGGGACGCTTTAACTCTGGCGAGTGGCCATAATGGCCTTACTCACCAAGGTAGGGGCGGCAAGCCTGGCGGCGGTGGATCTGGCGAAGGGCGCGGACCTTTCCGAGGCCGTACGCAAGGCGGCAGGCCAGGTCAAGGTGGCGGGCAGGGCGGACAAGGCGGTCAGGGTGGTCAAGGCCAAAACCGCAATAAAGGTAAAAAAGTACACCATGGGCAGTCTGCATTTGTGACTGCAAACCCTCAAAGTCCTGGAAATGGACCTAAACGGGGTGCACCAAAAGGGCGGAAACCTTTCAATAAAGGCCCTAGAAAGCCCCGAAATCCTGGCGAAAGCTTCTGATTTCTATCGGTTTTCTCTAAAAATCGGCTATAATTTTGGTCTTGCAGCACAAACATGCTGCAAGTGTTGTTACCGACTGATGTTGCGATCAACGTAAGTCGGCCTGTTCTGAATTTCGAGAATATGGGCTTTGAAGCCCATTTTTTTTTGCCATTTTGGTTTGAAGGGTGTTGTGAAAGATCAAAAGATCATCGCTGCAGAGCTAGAAAACTTAGGCTACACGCTAGTAGATATTGAGCGTGAAGCCGGGGGTTTGCTGCGCGTCACAATTGAAAACCCGGATTACGAGCGTTTGATTAATGTTTTGGATTGCGAGAAGGTGAGCCATCAATTGAGCTACGCCTTACCGGTAGAAAACATTCCTTACGAACGTTTGGAGATTTCTTCTCCAGGCTTAGATCGCCCTGTAAAGACGGCGGTTGATTTTGAGCGCTTTGCTGGAATGGAAGTAGATTTGAAGTTGCGTGTTGCTGTTGGCAGCCGTAAGAATTTTCGTGGTGTGTTGCAAGGTTTGCTGAGTGGTGAGTTGGATTCACCTGATGCGAAATTTGGTTTGGTGTTCGAGGGTGCTGATGGTCAGCCCTCTCAATTGGAGTTTTCTTTAGCCGAGGTCGATAAGACCCGGTTGGTCCCTGTTATTGATTTCAAAGGAAGAAAGTCATGAGTCGAGAAGTTCTCATGTTGGCAGACGCCCTAGCGCGTGAAAAGAACGTTGATCAAGCGATTGTGTTTGAGGCACTTGAAATGGCGTTGGCATCAGCCACTAAAAAGCGTTACGCAACTGAAGATGTGGATATTCGCGTATCTATCGACCGTGAGTCTGGTGAATACGAGACCTTCCGTCGTTGGTTGGTTGTTCCTGATGAAGCCGGTCTCCAAGAGCCAGATAAAGAAATTTTGCAATTTGAGGCTAAAGAGCAAATTCCAGATATGGAAGTTGGCGACTACATCGAAGAGCAAATTGAATCATTGGCATTTGGTCGTATTGGCGCACAAGCTGCTAAGCAAGTGATCTTGCAACGCATTCGTGATGCTGAGCGTGAGCAGATTTTGAACGATTACCTTGAGCGTGGCGAAAAAGTCATGACCGGTACCGTGAAGCGTGCCGATAAGAATGGCTTAATTATTGAATCTGGTCGCGTTGAAGCTTTGCTGCGTCGCGATCAAATGATTCCAAAAGAGAACTTGCGTTCCGGTGACCGCGTCCGTGCTTACATCCTTAAAGTGGATCGTGAAGCCCGTGGCCCACAAATTGAACTCTCTCGTACTTGCCCAGATTTCTTGATCAAGTTGTTTGAGAACGAAGTTCCAGAAATGGAGCAGGGATTATTAGAGATCAAGGGCGCTGCTCGTGATCCTGGTATCCGTGCAAAGATTGCAGTGGTTACCTATGACAAGCGTATCGATCCAATCGGTACTTGCGTTGGTGTTCGTGGCACACGCGTTACCGCTGTTCGTAACGAAGTAGCCGGCGAGGCAGTAGATATTGTGTTGTGGTCCGAAGATCCAGCGCAGTTTGTCATTGGTGCCTTAGCGCCAGCACAAGTATCTTCAATTGTGGTTGACGAAGAGCGTCACGCGATGGATGTGGTGGTTGATGAAGAGAACTTGGCAATTGCGATTGGCCGTAGTGGACAGAACGTTCGCTTGGCGAGCGATTTGACTGGTTGGCAAATCAACATCATGACTCCTGAAGAGTCTGCTGAGAAAACTGAAAAAGAAGCTTCTTCTGTACGTCAATTGTTTATGGACAAATTGGACGTAGACCAAGAAGTTGCTGATATTTTGATTGAAGAAGGTTTCAATACATTAGAAGAAGTGGCTTATGTGCCATTGTCTGAAATGTTAGAGATTGATTCATTTGATGAAGATACTGTGAATGAGTTGCGTACCCGCGCACGTGATTCTTTGTTAACGATGGAGTTAGCAAAAGAAGAGCGTATTGGCGAAGTGTCGCAAGACTTACGTTCCCTCGAGGGAATGACCACAGAGTTGATTGCCAAGCTTGCTGACAATCAAGTACATACCCGTGACGACCTTGCTGAATTAGCTGTTGATGAGCTAGTTGAGGCGACACAAATTGACGAAGAAACTGCGAAAACGCTCATCATGAAAGCGCGCGAACATTGGTTTACTTCATGAGAGGAAGTAGTGCATGGCAACAACAGTAAAAGTACTCGCTAAAGAATTAAAACGTACCGCGCCAGACCTCTTGGAGCAGTTGAAGGCGGCTGGTATCGAAAAAGGTTCTGAGGACGATAGCATTACCGAAAAGGACAAAACTGTCCTGCTTGAGCATTTGCAAAAAGCACACGGTAATGTTGATGCAGGTGTACGCAAGAAGATCACATTGATCAAGCGTGAGAGCTCTGAGATTCGTCAGGCTGACTCAGCTGGACGTACTCGCACAGTGCAAGTAGAAGTTCGTAAAAAGCGTGTGTTAGTTAAGGCAGGCGAAAAAGCCCCTGAAGAAACTCCAACACCAGCTAAAGAAACTGCACCTGCACCACCAGCTAAACCAATTCTTTCTGAGGAAGAATTAGAGAAACGCGCAGCGGAAGCTACTCGTCAAGCTGAGTTATTGGCTCGTCAAGAGGCAGAAATGAAGGCGGCTGAAGAGGCGCGTCAAAAAGAAGCGGCTGCACCTGCTCCTGAAAAGGAAGTAAAGCCAGTTGACGCTGCACCAGATGCTGCTGCTGAAGCTGCTGAGAAAAAGGCGCAGGCAGATAAAGCTTCCAAGGAATTGGCTGCAAGTAAAGAAAAAGAGTTGGCGGATATTCGTGTGCGTCGTGCTGCTGCTGAAGCTGAAGCTTTGGCAATTCGCGACATGATGAGTGCCCCAGCCCGTGTGCTTAAAGCGCCGAGCGAAATTGCTGCTGAAGAAGCGAAAAAAGGTACATTGCACAAACCTGCTAAAGCAGAAGGTGCTGATGACAAGAAGAAGGCCGTTGCTAAGGTTGGCGGTAAAACAATTAAGTCCTCTGAGACATCCTCTACTTGGCAAGAAGAAGGCGCTAAGAAACCGGGTGGTTTGAAGACGCGTGGCGATAGCTCTGGTGGTGTTGGTGGTTGGCGTTCTGGTGGTGGTCGTAAAAAACAGCGTCAAATCGCTGAAGCGAACGTTGACACTAACTTCCAAGTTCCAACTGAGCCAGTAGTGCGTGACGTACAAGTGCCAGAAACGATTACGGTTGCTGAGCTTGCTCATGCAATGGCAGTCAAGAGTGCAGAAGTGATTAAGCTCCTGATGGGCATGGGTCAAATGGTCACCATTAACCAAGTGCTCGATCAAGATACAGCCATGATCATTGTCGAAGAAATGGGTCATAAAGCACACGCAGCAAAATTGGATGATCCAGATTTAGACTTGGGTACTGATGGCCATGATGCTGAGTTGTTGCCACGTCCTCCAGTAGTGACAGTGATGGGTCACGTTGACCACGGTAAAACCTCTTTGCTCGATAAGATTCGTGCAGCAAAAGTAGCCACTGGCGAAGCTGGCGGTATTACCCAGCATATTGGTGCCTATCACGTTGAAACTCCACGTGGCATGATTACTTTCTTGGATACTCCGGGTCACGAAGCATTTACTGCAATGCGTGCTCGCGGTGCTAAGGCAACTGATATTGTGATCTTGGTAGTTGCGGCTGATGACGGCGTGATGCCGCAAACTAAAGAAGCAATTCACCATGCGGTAGCTGGTGGCGTGCCTTTGGTAGTGGCAATCAATAAGATTGATAAACCTGAAGCCAATGCAGATCGCGTTAAAACAGAATTGGTTGCAGAGCAAGTTGTGCCAGAGGAATATGGTGGCGACGTGCCATTTATTCCGGTATCTGCAAAAACAGGTGAAGGCATTGATGCGCTTTTAGAGAACGTACTCTTGCAAGCAGAAATCTTGGAACTCAAAGCTCCTAAAGATGCTCCTGCACAAGGCTTAGTCATTGAAGCCCGTTTGGACAAAGGTAAGGGTCCTGTTGCAACCATCTTGGTTCAATCTGGAACGCTCAAGCGTGGCGATATGTTGTTAGCCGGTTCAACCTTCGGTCGCGTACGCGCTATGTTGGATGAAAACGGTAAACCCTGTAACGAAGCTGGCCCATCTATACCTGTTGAAATTCAAGGTTTATCTGAAGTTCCTGCGGCTGGTGAGTCAGTGCAAGTGGTTCCTGATGAGCGTAAGGCTCGTGAGATTGCACTTTTCCGTCAAGGTAAGTTCCGTGATGTGAAGTTGGCTAAGCAACAGGCATTCAAACTTGAAACCATGATGGAAAACATGGAAGAGGGTGCGATTGAAGCTAAATTATTGCCATTGATTATTAAGGCTGACGTACAAGGCTCTCAAGAAGCGTTGGCACAATCTTTAATGAAGCTATCTACACCAGAAGTGAAGGTGCAAATCGTCCACGCTGCTGTGGGTGGTATTACCGAGACTGACGTGAACTTAGCGGTTGCTTCTAAAGCGGTGATCTTTGGTTTTAACTCTCGTGCAGATGCTGCAGCGCGTAAGTTAGCTGAGAACAACGGTGTTGATATTCGTTATCACAACATTATTTATGACGCAGTTGATGAAGTGAAGCTCGCCTTGAGCGGTATGCTGACTCCGGATAAGAAGGAAGAGATCACCGGCTTGGTTGAAATTCGTCAAGTCTTCCTAGTGTCTAAGGTTGGCGCAATTGCGGGTTGCTTAGTAGTTGATGGTGTCGTTAAGCGCACCTCTAGTGTTCGCCTCTTGCGTGACAACGTAGTGGTATGGACTGGTGAACTCGACTCTCTCAAGCGCTTCAAAGATGACGCAAAAGAAGTTCGTGCCGGTGTTGAGTGCGGCCTGTCATTAAAAGGCTACAACGACATTAAAGAAGGTGACCAATTAGAAGTGTTTGAAGTGACTGAAGTCGCTCGTTCACTCTAATAGGTAATTCATGCATAAGACCAGCCCACATCGTAACCAGCGTCTTGCTGATCAAATTCAGCGAGACCTGGCCGAGCTGATTCCGCGTGAATTGCGCAGCCCTAGTTTGGGTTTGATTACCTTACAAAGTATCGAACTCTCTCCCGACCTAGCGCATGCCAAAGTGTTCTTCACCGTATTGGGTGCAGAGCCTGAGCATGCCTTGAAGGCGCTTCAGGAAAAAGCAGGTTACTTGCATTCTCTATTATTTAAACGTTTGCATATTCACACTGTGCCAACTTTGCACTTTCACTATGACAGCTCAGTAGAGCATGGCATAGAGATGTCTCGATTGATCGATCAAGCGGTAGATAGTGATCGCGGCGATCAAGAAGACGAGAATAAATAAATATGTCCACGCGTATCGACGGCGTAGTTTTGCTTGATAAACCTGCGGGAATGAGTTCCCAGGGTGCGGTTACTGCCGTCAAGCGCGCATTTAAGGCTGATAAAGCAGGGCACACTGGTACTTTAGATCCGATGGCTACTGGTTTATTGCCAATTTGCCTTGGTGAAGCCACTAAATACTCACAGGATTTACTCGAGGCCGATAAGACTTATGTTGCTCAAGTGAAGTTTGGTGCGCGGACTGATACAGGTGATGCTGAAGGCCTTGTAATCGAAGAGCTTCCTCTGCCTGCTTTTGAGAATGAAGCCGCTATGCGGATAGCCTTAGATGCTTTGTTGCCAACATTTACAGGGCCCATTTCTCAAGTGCCGCCAATGTATTCGGCGCTCAAACGTGATGGCAAGCCTTTATATGAGTACGCCCGTGCTGGTGTTGAGTTAGAGCGCACTGCACGTGATATCACTATTCATAAAATTCGCTGGACCAATATTCAGTGGCCAGAGGCAACTTTAGAAGTATCTTGTAGTAAGGGAACGTATATTCGCGTCCTGGCTGAAGATCTTGGTAAGGCCTTAGGTTGTGGAGCCCATTTGGTTGGGTTGCGCAGAACTGAAGTTGGGCATTTAAATTTAGAGCAGTCTTTCACTATTGAATCCATTCAAAATGCACTGCTTGATAGCTCTAGCTACATTTTGCCAATTGATGCCTTATTGCAGACTCTGCCGCATCTGACGGTTGATGAGCAACAAGCTAAACGTTTGGAAATGGGGCAACGCGTTCCATTGAACTTACCTTCGATCGAGGCTTTGGTACGGATTTATCGTGCTACTGCTGCACCCCATAACTTTATTGGCACTGCTGATTGGCGATCAGGAGTTTTACATCCTAAACGCTTAATTTCTTCAGCCCATTAATATTTTTTATACGAAACACTCATTACCCCTTTTACTTATCATTAACTTTAGAAGCTTCACATGACTAAACGCGCACTTCGTAACATCGCCATCATCGCCCACGTTGACCACGGTAAAACTACTTTGGTTGACCAACTCTTGCGTCAATCTGGCACATTCCGCTCCAATGAAAAAATGACCGAACGTGTCATGGACTCTAACGATCTTGAAAAAGAGCGTGGTATTACTATTTTGTCCAAGAACTGTGCGGTTGAATATGACGGCACACACATCAATATCGTTGATACCCCAGGACACGCTGACTTCGGCGGCGAAGTAGAGCGTGTGCTCTCCATGGTTGATGGCGTATTGCTATTGGTGGACGCGGTTGAAGGCCCAATGCCACAGACCCGTTTCGTAACTAAAAAGGCTTTGGCTCTAGGGTTAAAGCCAATCGTAGTAATTAATAAAGTTGACCGCCCAGGTGCTCGCACTGATTACGTGATCAATGCAACTTTTGAATTGTTTGACAAATTAGGCGCTACTGAAGAGCAGTTGGACTTCCCGGTAGTGTATGCATCAGGCTTGAACGGTTACGCTGGCTTGACTGATGATGTTCGCGAAGGCGACATGCGTCCACTGTTTGATACTGTACTAAAGCATGTTCCTGTACGTGATGACAATCCAGAGGGTCCATTGCAGTTGCAAATTACCTCTATTGAATACAGTACCTACGTTGGTAAGATCGGCGTTGGCCGTGTAAATCGTGGAACTGTTAAGCCGTTGATGGATGTGGTGTTCATGGATGGTCCAGATGGAGTGCAACGTAAAGGCCGTATTAACCAAGTATTGAAATTCCGTGGTTTAGAGCGTGAGTTGGTTGATGAAGCTCAAGCAGGCGACATCGTATTGGTAAACGGTATTGAAGATTTGGCGATTGGTACTACGATCTGTGCGCCTGACGTACCAGAAGCGTTGCCAATGCTCAAGATTGATGAGCCAACACTGACCATGAACTTCATGGTGAACACTAGTCCATTGGCTGGTCGTGAAGGTAAGTTCGTTACGAGCCGTCAAATTCGTGAGCGCTTAGACCGCGAATTGAAATCCAATATGGCACTTCGCGTTAAAGAGACTGATGACGATACTGTATTCGAGGTGTCTGGTCGTGGCGAATTGCATCTCACCATCTTGGTTGAAACCATGCGTCGTGAAGGTTACGAATTAGCTGTATCCCGTCCGCGCGTAGTGTTCCACGAAGTAGATGGTGTGAAGATGGAGCCATATGAAAACTTAACGGTGGACTTAGAAGACACGACTCAAGGCGCCGTCATGGAAGACTTGGGTAAGCGTAAAGGTGAATTGCTTGACATGGTTAGTGACGGTAAAGGTCGCACGCGTCTTGAGTACCGCATTCCTGCCCGTGGTTTGATCGGCTTCCAAGGCGATTTCATGACTATGACCCGTGGCAATGGCTTGATGAGTCACACTTTTGATTCCTATGCACCAGCTAAAGATGGCATTTTGGGTGAGCGTCATAACGGCGTATTGATTAGCCAAGATGATGGTGAAGCAGTTGCTTACGCCCTTTGGAAGTTGCAAGACCGTGGTCGTATGTTTGTGAGCCCTGGAGATCCTTTGTATGAAGGTATGGTGATCGGTATTCATAGCCGTGATAACGACTTGGTTGTTAATCCGATTAAAGGTAAGCAATTAACCAACGTGCGCGCATCCGGTACTGATGAAGCAGTTCGCTTGGTAACTCCAATCGCAATGAACCTAGAGTACGCGGTAGAGTTTATTGATGATGATGAGTTAGTTGAAGTAACGCCGAAGAGTATTCGTATTCGTAAGCGCTACCTCAAGGAGCATGAGCGTAAGAAAGCTTCACGCGAGTAATCTGTTTTTGCTTGAGAAGTATTTATGAAGCCACCTACGGGTGGCTTCTTTTATTCTGTCAAATAGAAAATGAAGCCGGCTGCAGGGAACGCAAACCCAATCCAGGCAACAAGGGTCCAACCCCCATAGATATAGGCTGTACTGGCAATGGCCGACCCAATTGCACCACCGGCAAAAAAGATGGTCATATAAAGAGCATTGAGTCTGCTACGAACCTCGGCGCCCAAAAGATAAATGGTGCGCTGACCTAGAACAACATTACTCTGTACGCCAAGATCAAGAATAATTCCAGCTATAACTAGCCATATTAACGATCCTGAGCCGCCGAGCTGTGCAATCAGAAAAGCAATTGCAGCTGCAGCAAGAGAAAAGCCTGTGGCGATTTTGGTATGGCCACGGTCAGCTAATCTTCCAGCAATCGGTGCCGCAATGACCCCTAAAGCACCGGCTAAGGCAAACAGCGCAATACCTTGTTGAGAGAGCTTGAATTGTGGTCCAGCAAGCAAGATTGGAGTGATGGTCCAAAACAATGTAAAGGAAGCAAACAGGGACGCTTGATACAGCGCGCGACGCCTGAGTATGGGTGTATTCCATAAAAGCGTCCACAGTGAAGCAATCAGTGAGAAATAGTGGTGCACAGCATGTGGTTTACGTTTTGGCAGTAATAACCACAGAATCATTGACAGTGCTATCAGCAGGATTGCTGAAGCACCAAAGACTGCTCGCCAGCCAAAAGAGTGGGCAATGAGGCTGGCAATAGGGCGAGCCAACATAATGCCCATGAGTAAGCCACTCATAATGCTGCCAACGGTACGTCCCCGATTTTGTTCAGGGGTAATGTGCGCAGCCATGGGAATGAGCATTTGCACGGAGACCGAGCCAATGCCAATAATGAGCGAAGAAAACAGGAACATTGCTGGGGTCTTGGCTAGCATGGCAATAAATAAGGCAAGGATTCCGCCGCAGATCGTCAATACGATGAGTTTGCGATTCTCAAGGAGGTCCCCAAGCGGCACCAGAAGTATTAAGCCAAGGCAATACCCTAGCTGAGTAAGAGTCACAATAAGACTGGCAGCCGTATCATCCAGACCTATTTCAGGGGCAATTAGGCTAATGAGAGGCTGGGCATAATAGAGGTTTGCAACGATTAATCCACAAGCGCAGGCAAACAGAAAAATCATCCATTTCGGCATGGATTCGCTTGGCTTTGAAGGGTTGATTGTGTTCATGTTCGATAGTTTATTCTCTATCTTTTGGGTTTGCCGAACCCGTTATGTATCTTTCTATAAGTCTTTATGCTGCCTTCAATTGAACAACGTCTTGCCCAAGAACTTTCTGCCAAACCGAACCAAGTAGTTGCAGCAGTAGCACTGCTAGATGAGGGTGCTACCGTTCCCTTTATTGCCCGTTATCGTAAAGAAGCCACTGGTGGTTTAGATGATGTGCAATTGCGTTTACTCGAAGAACGCTTAAGCTACTTGCGTGAGCTTGAGGATCGTCGTAAAACGATTGTTGCCTCGATTGAGGAGCAGGGCAAGATGACCCCGGAATTACTCAAGGCCATCATGCTGGCTGAAGATAAGACTCGCCTGGAAGATCTCTATCTACCCTATAAGCCTAAGCGCAGAACGAAGGCGCAGATTGCTTTGGAAGCTGGTCTAGAGCCGTTAGCAAATGACTTGCTGGCTAATCCAAATCTGGATCCCGAAACCGAAGCAGCAAAATATATCAAAGAGCCGTTCAAGATCGATGACACGGATAATCCGGGGGTAGTTGACACTAAAGCTGCTCTGGAAGGCGCACGTCAAATCTTGATGGAGCGTTTTGCAGAAGATGCTGCCCTAGTTCAGTCCTTAAGAGTCTACTTGCAAGACCATGGTGTCGTGGAGTCCAAGGTTATTGCTGGCAAAGAGCAGGAGGGTGAGAAGTTTGCAGATTATTTTGATTACTCTGAACCGATTAAGGCGATTCCATCACATCGTGCCCTAGCCTTGTTCAGAGGCCGCCGTGAGCAAATGCTGATGGTGAATTTGCGTTTAGATACTGAAGCAGAAAAGCCCAAGTGGGATGCTCCGCACAATCCATGTGAAATGCGTATTGCTAATCACTTTAAGATCAAAAATGAGGGGCGAGCAGCAGATGCTTGGTTAGCTGATACGGTGCGTTGGACTTGGCGTGTGAAGTGTTCCTTGCATTTGGAGTCAGAACTGATGACTGCTTTACGTGAACGCTCAGAAACTGAAGCGATTAATGTCTTTGCGCGCAATTTAAAAGATCTTCTGCTGGCTGCGCCAGCTGGCCCAAGAGTAACCATTGGCCTAGACCCAGGTATGCGTACTGGTGTGAAGGTGGCGGTAGTAGATGCCACAGGCAAAGTAGTGGATACCGATGTGGTTTATCCGCATCAACCAAAAAATGATTGGACAGGATCGCTGCTGACTTTAGCTAAATTGGCTGAGAAGCATAAAGCCAGCTTAATTTCGATTGGAAACGGCACTGCATCTCGTGAAACCGACAAACTCGCACAAGATCTGATTAAAGCAAAACCAGAATTAGGTCTCACGAAGATTGTGGTCTCTGAAGCAGGGGCATCGGTTTATTCTGCATCCGAATATGCCTCAAAAGAATTGCCAGGCATGGATGTGTCTTTACGCGGCGCTGTATCGATTGCCCGCCGATTGCAGGACCCTCTGGCAGAATTGGTGAAGATCGATCCCAAATCAATTGGTGTTGGTCAATATCAGCATGATGTGATGCAGACCCAGTTAGCAAAATCTCTAGTGGCAGTAGTGGAGGATTGTGTGAATGCAGTAGGAGTTGATGTGAATACTGCCTCAGCGCCCTTACTTGCGAGAGTTTCAGGATTAAGCTCAACCGTAGCCGAAGGTATTGTGGCTTATCGCGATAGCAAGGGTGCATTTCAGTCCAGAATGGAGCTCAAGAGCGTGCCGCGCCTTGGCGATAAGACCTTTGAACAAGCTGCTGGCTTTCTGCGCATCATGAATGGACAAGATCCTTTAGATGCTTCTGCAGTACATCCTGAATCTTATCCATTGGTAGAAAAGATTCTGAAAGATATTCAGAAAGGCGTCAAAGAGGTTATTGGCGATGCCAATCTATTGAAATCTCTTTCACCAGAAAAGTACGCTGATGGCCAGTTTGGCGTCCCAACCGTTACCGATATTCTCAAGGAATTAGAAAAACCAGGCCGCGATCCACGTCCTGAATTTACTACCGCCACTTTTAAAGATGGTGTGGAAAAAATAAGCGACCTGAAGGCCGAAATGATTCTGGAAGGCGTAGTGACTAACGTTGCCGCCTTCGGAGCATTTGTTGATATTGGCGTTCACCAAGATGGTTTAGTTCATATCTCTGCGCTATCCAACACCTTTGTCAAAGATCCCCATTCTGTAGTCAAGGCAGGTCAGGTTATCAAAGTGAAAGTGCTTGAGGTGGATGAGAAGCGTAAGCGGATTGCTTTAACTATGCGCCTTTCAGATGAGGCTCCTAAGGCAGGCCCACACTCAAGCCCAGAACAAAGGGTTGCTAATAAGCCTAAATCTAATGAGTCTAGAAAACCTCATGAGGATAGACGGCAGGCCGCACCAATGAATAATGCGATGGCCATGGCCTTAGCTAAATTCAAGAAATAAATTCTGGATTGCTGCGCTAAGATATTTTCATGGAACAGTTCCTCAATAACAAGCAACTCATTTATTTCCTACCCTTGGTTGTATTTGCCATCTTGGCAGAATCTCTGCTCTATAAGTGGCGTTATCGTAAATCCTACCCTTGGGTTGAAAGTGCCACCTCGCTTGGAGTTGGAATAGGGCATCAGATCACCGGCATTATTAATCGATTATTGATTCAGGGTGTGATGGCTAGCTTCATTTGGCAATATCGCCTTTATACGGTTCCTGAAGCATGGTGGAGATACCCCGCCTTATTTTTAGGCCTAGAGTTTTGTTACTACTGGTATCACCGCGCCTCACATGAAGTATTTCTGATGTGGGCGACACATAGTACTCACCACTCGCCAAATGAAATGACGCTCTCAGCAGCCTACCGTTTAGGTTGGTTGCCGCTTCTTTCCTTTACTTGGGTGTTTTTCTTTCCGCTCGTGTTGATTGGCTTCTCGCCAATCGAGGTATTCACCATGCTCTCCATTAACCTAATGTATCAATTCTGGTTGCATACAAAATTGATTCCAAGATTAGGCTTTCTAGAGGGCATTATTAATACTCCATCAGCACATCGAGTTCATCATGCGAGTAATCCTGCCTACCTAGACAAAAACTATGGGGGGATCCTCATGATTTTTGACAGAATATTTGGAACCTATATTGCAGAAGATTTCAATACCGAGATTGTCTATGGCTTAACGCACCCAAACTATTCCAAAAATCCTGTCAACGTTGTCTTTAATGTCTGGAAGCAATTCCTTAAAGGGGTTGCGCAGAAGAAAACGCTGCGTGAGAAAATCAGGCTCATCTTCTCGGCACCGCAATAAGTCTGAGGACTACTCAATAGGCATTACTGTTACAGCAACATCTAGTGTGTGATCAGCGCCACCATGGATGACACCACGAATAGGGGAGACATCGGCATAATCTCTGCCTTGCGCTAGATGGACATAATCTTCGCCTGGCGTCTCATAGCCCCAGCGGTTATTGGTTGGGTCTAGATCGCACCATAGACCTGAAGATAGCTGACCATTTTCATCTATGCTTGGCACATAGACGGATACCCAGGCATGGGATGCGTCTCCACCAATCAGTCTAGCTTGTCCAGGAGGTGGCTTAGTCAAAATATAGCCACTGATGTATTTAGCAGGTAGACCAATACTGCGTAATGAGGCAATTAAGATATGTGCAAAGTCTTGGCATACACCTTCGCGCTTTGCTAAAGCCTCAAGCGCTGGAGTTCCAATATCAGTGCTCTTGCTGACATAATGAAATTCACCATAGATACGCTGTGTTAAATCAATTGCTGCTTCTAGAATTGGTCTGCCGTTTGTAAAGTTTGCTCTGGCAAATTCAGCAAACTCAGGGCGTAGAGCAATAAATGGGGAGGTGAATAAAAACTCTGAAGCAGCATCCCATTTAGTATTGGAGTGATAGCGAAAATACTCTCGAACCGCTTCCCATGGAGGGGTATCTTCTGGCTTGGGGCCTATATAAACATTGTCATTAGTTTCAATCAAAGACTTGGCAACGATGGAAAGTTCACTATGTCTATTTTGCAGTGAGAAGAATGTGCAAATATTGCCGTAGTTATCTAAATTTTCTTCTGACCAAGCTGGCTTTGGATTGACCTGTATCTCCGTCTTCAAGACTTGCTGCGATCCAGTGGATGCCGGCTTGAGATGGGCAAAATGCTGCGCAATTTCTACGTTGGGGTCGTAAGAGTAATGGGTGTCGTGAGTAATTTCGAGCAGCATGATGGGTAATTGTTATAGCTGAACGCTATATTCATTCGTATGTATTAAATTAAAGTAGCGCGCGCTAATTTCATCAGATACATTCCAGGCGGAATTAGAAACAGAAAGAAGACAGCTTCTTAAATCAGAGAAATTTCCAAAGCCATCTGCCGAGGAGAGGTTCAATAAATCGTAATCTTGTAGATTGGTCACGCTACGAGTGAGCTCGTCTGGATTGTTACGTTCAGTGCCTGCTAATTTCGATAGTCTGGCGCGCAACGCTTTGCTCACCCAGGCTAAAGAGCGAGGATTTTCATCATCTAGAACCAAAAGACTTAAAAGTGGGGCAATCTCGCGGCTTTGTTGATGCTGCGCATGGAAAGTAATCGTACTGTCAAATAAATTGAGGAGTGCCGTATAGCCAGAGCTATCAGTATTGGGATTAAACAGCAGACCCATCTCAATTGCGGTATCTAATACGGTAGTCAAGAAAGACAAGCGCTCAATATGTCGGCCAATCGAGAGAAGTTGCCAGCCATCATCACGTGTCATGCGATCTGTTTGGGCGCCGGTAATTGCCGCTAAAGCGCTGCTCGCTTGCTTTAAGGCGTCAATCGCTAAAGAAGATGAGAAGTCTTGGAAGGTGGTTGCCTTATTGCAGTCTTTTTCAAAGCTCTCAATACAGTGATTGATAGTGCTCCATTGTTCTTGAGAAAGTCGCTCTCGAACTGTTGATGCAGTTCGTTTCATTGCGTTAAGGTTATAGCCTACGCTAGTCACATTTTCTGTGGCATTGAGTGAGTTGATGAGCGTTCTCTCAAAAATACGGTGACGGACATCCCCTTGATCCAGGTTGCTTGGGACACCTTCGGGTACCAGACCATAGTGGTGGGAAAGTTTCTCTAGCCAAGCCCAAAGGGATCTAGAAGGGGTGTATTCACTATTGATATTTTCTAGATAGAGTTTGGCAAGTCGTAAGATATTTTCACTACGTTCTGTATAGCGACCAAACCAGTACAAATTTTCAGCTGCACGACTAGTAACCATCCGTTTGCGCATAACTAATTCTTTTGTCTGGATGGCATGTTGAGGATGGGGTTCTGTTCTCTCCTGCTGTTGATTGTTTTGGACCCAAACATCAGCGCTACTGCCACCTCTTTGCATCGAGGCGATACCTGAATCAGAGCCATCAATACGCGCCAGACCGCCTGGTAATACTTGCCAACTATCTGAACCATTGCTGAGGGCAAAAACTCGCAACATATAAGAGTGTGGCTCAACCAAAGAAGCATCGTTGAGGTTAAATGCATTGAGCCATGTGGGCATTTGAGCGAGAGGAATATAGGTTTGAACGGTGTGTTCATCTGGTTTGCGAGTGATGCGACCAACCCATTCATCTAGTTGCGCTTGTGAGAGGTCGCCACCTAAAGCCGATTCATAATTTTGATGTCCAGAACCATTAGGATAGGTAGGTCTAATAGTGCTGTGACTCAGATTGGGAATGGCTGCCTCTAATGCCACTCTCTCACCACACCACCAAGTATCCATTGCTGGCAATTGAATTTGTTCCCCCAATAGTTTTTCGCTAATGGCTGGCAGGAATCCCAGCAATGCGGGTGATTCCAAGAAAGCCGATCCTGGAGCATTAGCAAGGATGACATTGCCAGCACGAATCACTTGCAATAATCCAGGGACGCCTAAAGTAGAATCTACGCGTAGTTCCAGTGGATCCAAGAATTCATCATCTAAGCGCTTTAGCAAAATATCAACGGGCTCTAAGCCGCGTACAGTTTTGAGATAAAGACCTTGATCTCGCACAGTAAGATCGCCACCTTCTACCAGCGTCAAACCTAAGTAGCGAGCCAGGTATGCATGCTCAAAATAGGTTTCGTTATAAGGTCCAGGCGTGAGGAGTGCAATATGTGCATTAGCGCCAGCAGGATTTTCTAGTTTGAGGGCGTCAATCAGATCTCGATAGGCATTTGCTAGTGGAGCAATTTGCATATGCTCATAGGCGCTGGGAAACTGCCTTGCAATCAGATTGCGATTCTCTAATAAATAGCCTAAGCCAGATGGTGCTTGTGTGCGCTGTGACAAGACAGACCATTTACCATCAGGTGCTCTAGCCAAATCAAACGCAATAATATGGAGGTGCTTGCGATTGTGGAGCTTTGCGCCATGCATAGCTCGTAAGTAACCTGGATGCCCATGAATCAAAGCAGGGGGAATATATCCTTCTTTGAGCAAGGTCTGCGAGCCATAAATATCTTTAATAATTCCCTCTAACAATCGCGCTCTTTGTAGAACACCTGACTGAATTTCTTGCCAAGACTCTGGACTGATGATGAGGGGAAATAAATCAACGGACCATGGACGCTGTGGACCGAATTCATCGGCATAGACGTTGTAGGTAATGCCGTTATCGCGAACTTGGCGGTTCAGCTCGAGTGTGCGTTGATCTAAATCTGAAAGTCCTGAGGGTTCTAGCTGCTCAAAGAATGTTTTCCAGTGCGGTAGGAGGGTAGATGAGTTGCCGCGCAACTCATCAAAATGACCCTCCTTAGCTTTCGGTGCCAGGCGAGCAATCTCATCCACCAGAGAGGGGTTAGGAGTAGATTTCAAAGAATTGGCTTGAGAGGATTCCACAAGCTATTGTCTCATCGACGCATATCGAGCGTAAATGGAAACTCTTTGCTCGCTGCTTGCTCAATATTCGCAGCAACTCCCTCTACTAAGCCTGGTGTGTGACCCATTCGGAAGAAGCGCGAAAGACGACGACTTTCTGCTTCATAGGCGTTTACTGGGAAGGTGTCATAGTTGCGTCCGCCCGGGTGAGCCACGTGGTACTGGCAGCCGCCTACTGAGCGCTTCATCCAGGTATCAATCACATCAAATACTAAGGGAGCATGTACCCCAATGCTTGGGTGCAGGCTAGATGGTGGGTTCCAGGCTTTATAGCGCACACCAGCAACATACTCGCCAGCAATTCCCGTTGGCTGAAGGGGCAAGGGCTCTCCATTACAGGTGATTGTGTAACGGCTTTGATTGAGTCCAGTAACTCGCACTTCAATACGTTCAATCGAGGAGTCTACATAGCGCGCAGTTCCTCCAGCAGCACTTTCTTCACCCATCACATGCCATGGCTCGAGACCATTGCGCAAGGTGATTTCAGTGCCCATCGTTTGAACTTGACCAATAAGTGGAAAACGGAACTCAAGATGCGGCGCAAACCATTCGGGCTTGAAATCATAGCCGTGACCTTGCATTTCTTCGATTACATCATCAAAGTCCATTTTGATGAAAGTCGGTAAGAGGCAGCGATCATGGAGTTCAGTACCCCATCGAGTTGCGGGAGCAAGATAGGGCTCATCCCAGAAGCGGGCAATCAGAGCGCGAATCAGTAATTGCTGAACAATACTCATATGCGCATGTGGGGGCATTTCAAAAGCACGCAGTTCTAGTAGCCCTAAGCGACCAGTTTGGCTATCCGGCGAATACATCTTGTCGATACAGAACTCACTGCGGTGTGTATTACCAGTTACATCAATCAAGATATTACGCAGAGTACGGTCAACTAACCATGGTGGCATGCTTGCACCATATTTCTTGCGATTCTCATGAATCTCTTTAAGTGCTATCTCAAGTTCATAGAGTTGATCATTGCGCGCTTCATCAACCCGTGGCGCTTGGCTCGTAGGACCAATAAACATTCCGCTAAATAGATAGCTTAAGCTAGGGTGGTTATGCCAATACAAAATCAAACTCGCTAAGAGTTCTGGTTTTCGTAGAAAAGGGCTATCAATTGGAGTTGCACCACCCATTACAAAGTGATTGCCACCACCAGTGCCAGTATGACGACCATCCGTCATAAATTTTTCGGCCGATAAACGGGATTCAAAGGCAGCTTCGTATAGGAATTCGGTATGCTCAACCAATTCATTCCAGTTATGCGCCGGATGAATATTCACCTCAATCACACCTGGATCAGGAGTCACCTGCAAGAGCTTGAGGCGAGGATCTCGTGGAGGAGGGTAACCTTCGATGACGATTTGGAATTGCAATTCTTCGGCGGTAGCTTCTACTGCTTCTAATAAATTGAGATAGTCTTCTAAGCGTGCAAGCGGTGGCATAAACACATAGAGGGCACCATTTTTACCGCCATGCTTATTTTCTGCGTCGGGACCGTTAGAGCGCATTGGGTCCCGTGTTTCAACACAGAGTGCGGTGCGAGTAATCCAGGCTGCAGATTCTTGGCGTTGGGGATGACGCACTTCCTGAGATTGACTCCAAATTGTTTTTCCAGTGCCTGATGATTTCAAAGAGGGGCCAGGATTGCCTATGCCAGAAGCAGCAGAGGACCCAGAAATACTCTGGCCTAAACCTTGGTGCTGCTGAATGACTGGCGCAGCAGTTTGTAAAGGTGGTCGTGGAGCAAAGGGATCTTGCTCAATCATGTAGGGGTAGTCAGCCTTGCTAGTCCAGGGTAGGGAATCTAATGGCAGGCGATAGCCCATTGGAGAGTCGCCCGGCAATAAATAGAGACGATCATCGCGATAAAGCCAGGGGCCTGTTTTCCATTGGGTATCAAAGTAATTTTGACCTTGATCTGCCTCGATTGGAAGAACATAGCCAATCACAGAATCGAGTTTTTGAGTAAACACACGCTTGAGACGAGTGCGCTCCATCTCATCATCTAAGTTGGACTTAAATGGATCAACATTGACTGGTAGTTTTGATTCACGCCAGAGGTAATAAAAGACATCTTCATAAGCAGGTTCAATAAACTGATCTGCTAGTCCTAAATTTTTAGAAAGGGTACGTACAAATTTATCGGCATCTTTGCTGGTATACATGATGGGATCACGTTCATCGGCAAAGAGTTTAGGATTCTTCCAAATGGGATGGCCGTCCGCTCTCCAGTAAATGGAAAGAGCCCAACGGGGTAATTGTTCCCCTGGGTACCATTTGCCTTGACCAAAGTGCAAGAAGCCGCCATCGCCGTATTCTTTTCGTAGGCGCTCCACTAGCTCGGTTGCATAACCTCGCTTAGTGGGTCCAAGTGCATCGACATTCCATTCGCGCTCATCACGACCATTGATCGAAACAAATGTAGGTTCACCACCCATGGTGAGGCGTACATCACCAGCCTCTAATTTCTTATCAACCTTGTGACCTAAATCGACAATTGCTTGCCATTGATCTTCTGTATATGGTTTAGTAACTCGCGGAGACTCGTAAATGCGAGTGACTTCCATCGTGTGCTTGAATTCCACTTCGCAAGGATCTACGCCACCTTCAATGGGCGCCGCACCAGAAGGTTCTGGAGTGCAGGCAACCGGGATGTGGCCTTCACCAGCAAAGAGACCAGAGGTAGGATCCAGGCCAATCCAGCCAGCACCTGGCAGATATACCTCGCACCATGCATGCAGGTCAGTGAAATCAACTTCTGTTCCGCTAGGGCCATCCAGTGCTTTGACATCTGGCTTTAGCTGAATTAAATAACCCGATACAAAGCGTGCGGCCAGGCCACATAAGCGTAATAGGTTTACCATCAACCATGCAGAATCACGGCATGAGCCGCTGCGCAAATCCAAAGTCTCATCGGGAGTCTGAACACCTGGCTCCATGCGAATGAGGTAATTGATATCTTGTTGAACTTGTTGATTTAGTTTGACTAAAAAATCAATCGTACGCATTTCACTACGATCAATCGTTTTGAAATACTTATTCAAAGTTGCATTGCGCATTCTTCCGAGGTAAGGGCGCAATTCTTTTTTCAGATCAGAGTTATATGTAAAGGGATAATTCTCTGCATCAGGCTCTAAGAAGAAATCAAATGGGTTGTATACCGCCATCTCGGTAACAAGATCAACCGTTACTTTGAACTTCTTCGTTTTTTCAGGAAAAACCAAACGCGCCTGGTAGTTGGCGTAAGGATCTTGTTGCCAGTTCACAAAGTGACCTTCTGGCTCTACTTTGAGTGAATAAGAAAGAATGTGACTGCGGCAGTGGGGAGCTGGGCGGAGACGGACTACCTGCGGCCCGAGCTCGACCAAGCGGTCATAGTCATATTCAGTAACGTGATGCAGGGCGGCGTGTATTGACATGGCTAAAGTCTATAAGTTCCCCAGAAGGGTGCATTATTGCGGCGCACAAGTTTAGTGCGCCAACAGTCACTATGCCCATTATCGGGCAAAAGGCCACAAAAACAGGGCATTCCAGTCATTTGACCTATTAATAAGGGAATAAGTTGAGGGTGTAGGTCTTTATCTACTTTCTTCAAGAGAGGTAAATATGGTTGTCTATATCACTCGAAATATCATCGCCAGAATGCGCAGAAATGATGGCACTGATAATGGCTGTTATCCATTGCACCCAGGCAAATATGAAGCCAATAAAACGAATGACGGCGCATTAGAGATTTTGCAAAGTACAGGAGAGCCCGTTTATCTACTACCGTTCATTTGGTGGGAAAAGATGGAAATCGGAGATATCTTGATTGCTGCCTAATGAATGGATGGCGAAGACAGGGCGTAAACATAGAAATGAACTATCAATACATTAAAACTGAGCAGGCAGATTTAATCGCTACCATCCGCTTCAATCATTACGGAAAACGCAACGCCCTAAGCGAATGCTTGATTGAAGAGATGCATCATGCGCTCGAGGTATTTGGCAAAGAAGATGTTCGGGTATTAGTACTCAGATCGGATCAAAAGAATAAAGTTTGGTCAGCTGGTCATGATGTCATGGAGTTACCTAGGTCTGAGCGTGACCCTTTGCCAGCCGATGATCCTGTCATGGTATTGCTCAAATCAATACGTGCCTTTCGGGCACCAGTTATTGCGATGGTCGATGGATCGGTTTGGGGTGCCTCTACCGACTTAATTATGAGTTGCGATATTGCGATGGGAGATCATGATTCAACCTTTGCGATTACTCCTGCAAAGTTAGGTCTTCCCTATACTGCGAGCGGTATTTTGCATTTCATGTCACGCATGCCGTTGAATGTCGTTAAAGAAATGTTCTTAACAGCAGACCCAATAGGTGCCGACCGTGCATTACAGATTGGTATCTTGAATCATCTATACGTATCTAGCGAGCTGGAGGCAAAGACTTATCAAATGGCGAGAACGATTGCATCGCGCTCACCACAAGCGAACTCAGTGCTCAAAGCCCAGGCACAAATGCTCTCAGATGCTGCGGTGATGAACCCTGCGGTATTCGAGCATCTTCAGTCCTTGCGCAAGAACGTCTATATGGGTAGCGATTACCGTGAAGGTATTACTGCATTCCTAGAAAAGCGCGATCCCGTCTTTGGTCAAGCCAAGTAGTTAAAATAGGGCTCCAATTCATGGGGCGCTATGAGCATTCAGGTTAATTCAGAAGGGGTTTCTGCATCACGGGTATTTTTACCTGCTGATCAAACACATTCCAATTTACTTGAGTTCTTTATTGCACAATTTCCACATATTAGGGCAGTAGAGTGGGAACAAAGGTTTGACGAAGGGCTGATCCTAAATATGGAAGGGGAGACTCTCTCAGCCAAAGATCCTTATCAGCCCAATACCCATTTGATGTACTTCAGAAGGTTGGCGCGCGAACCAGAAATTCCTTTTGAGGAACAGATTCTCTTTCAAGATGAACATATTCTGGTGGCTGATAAGCCGCATTTCTTGCCAGTCACACCTAGTGGGCTTTACCTACACCAAACCTTACTCAATCGACTCAAGAAAAAAACCGGCATTCCAGCATTAAGCCCTATTCATCGCATTGATCGTGATACTGCAGGCCTAGTGATCTTTTCAGTCAATCCTGATGAGAGGGCGCAATACCAAAATCTGTTTCGCGATCGTGTTGTGAAGAAGGTCTATGAAGCGATTGCACCATACTCTGATGCGCTGATTAAGAGATTGCCGATGACCTATCAAAGCAAAATAGAAGAATCGGAGCATTTTTTGCAGATGCAAGAGGTTCAAGGTGAGCCTAATACGGACACGCTTATTGAGCTTATTCAAATCAATCAACCTTGGGCTAAATATCGCCTAACACCTGGAAGTGGCAAGAAGCATCAATTGAGGTGCCACCTCAATGTATTAGGGGTACCAATCAAGCATGATCAGATCTACCCAATCCTGACACCATATCAAGAATATGAACTAGATATTTCTAAGCCATTGCAATTACTTGCTAAGGAAATCGCTTTTGATGATCCCATTACAAAACAGATGAGATCATTTGGCAGTCAGCAAAAACTGGAGTTTTAGCGAGCCCTAATCCTTGAGGGCAGCAAAGCTACTCGCTTGAGCTTTATGCCAGTACAACTCGAATACTCTCGGTAAATTCAGCGACGGATCAATCCCTTCATTCTTGAGTAACAGACCCTTGGGCATTTCGGGGAGTAAAAAAGAGAGTAGGCGAACTTCATTTTTACTAATGCGGCGAACGATATGGGGCGCATCGATTTCACCTGGATGATGTAAACCGGCTGCTTCGACTAATTCTTTCAGTGTCTTAAGGGTTTCATTATGGAAATTGAAGACGCGCTCTGACTTATCGGGAACAACAAGTGCTTTTTGGCGTTGCGGATCTTGTGTAGTTACACCAGTAGGGCAGAAGCCTGTATTACAGACCTGCGCCTGAATGCAACCTACCGAGAACATAAAACCACGGGCACTATTGCACCAATCGGCTCCCAGCGCAAAGGCAACAGCCATATCAAAGGCGCTGATAATTTTTCCTGAACAACCAATTTTGATGTGTTCGCGCAAATTAGTGCCCATCAAAGTGTTATGAACTAAGCGCAAACCATCTTGGAGAGGCGTTCCAACATGGTTGGTAAATTCCACTGGTGAAGCACCGGTTCCGCCTTCTGAGCCGTCGACAACAATAAAGTCTGGATAGATATTGGTCTCTAGCATAGCTTTAACAATGCCAAACCATTCCCAGGGATGGCCAATACATAATTTAAACCCAACCGGTTTACCGCCAGAAAGGTCACGCAAGCGTTTGATAAAGTGCATCATTTCAATAGGAGTTGAGAAAGCACTATGAGAGGAAGGGGAGATGCAGCTTTCACCTTCCTTTACTCCCCGAGCAGCTGCTATTTCAGCGGTGACTTTAGGTCCCGGCAATATCCCGCCGTGTCCAGGTTTAGCGCCCTGACTGAGCTTGATCTCTAGCATTTTGACCTGGGGATCTAATGCGTTTTGGGCAAACTTGTCTGCATTAAAACTCCCATCTTCATTGCGGCAACCAAAGTAACCTGAGCCAATTTCCCAAATGAGGTCACCACCATGGGTGCGATGGTATTGGGAGATAGAGCCTTCACCGGTGTCATGCGCAAAGCCACCTTTTTTTGCCCCTAGATTTAATGCCATGATTGCGTTGGCGCTTAAGGACCCAAAACTCATTGCAGAGATATTAAAGATACTGGCAGAGTATTTTTGTGTACAGTCTTTGCCGCCAATCTCAACTCTAAAATTATGGTTTGGTAAATGGGTTGGCATTAAGGACTGATTAATCCATTGATAACCAGGAGCCATGACATCGAGAGTGGTACCAAATGGAATTTCATCGGCGACCGCTTTTGAGCGGGAGTAGACCAGGGTCCTTTGTTCTCTAGAGAAAGGAGTTTTGTCGTTATCTCCTTCAATAAAGTATTGACGTATTTCTGGGCGGATAAATTCCAGTAAAAAACGCATATGTCCCAAAACAGGGTAATTGCGCAAAATGGCATGTCTTTTTTGAAGACAGTCATAAGTACCCAATGCTGTTAGAAAACCAAAAATAAGTAATGCAAGCCAATCGATTACTCCCATCATATGAATAGCTACGCTAATAATGAGACCTAA
Source organism: Polynucleobacter sp. QLW-P1DATA-2 (assembly GCF_001870365.1). NCBI lineage: Bacteria > Pseudomonadati > Pseudomonadota > Betaproteobacteria > Burkholderiales > Burkholderiaceae > Polynucleobacter > Polynucleobacter sp. QLW-P1DATA-2. Next base: position 1,241,091 of record NZ_LZMQ01000003.1, read on the forward strand.
AATACAGAGTGAAAAGGTAATCAGTCTGATGGGGAAGAAGGGATTAGATTTTTTGCTCATGGTCTTTTAGGGAGATTATTGTCTTTAATTAAGTATAAGCATTAAATATGCAGGCTTTATGATGACTTAAATCAAATTCTGACATAAATAATCAAAGGGTCTGGAGTATCCTGAAAGGGTAGTCATTATTAATAATAGGAAGAATATGTCATTAAATCACGCCGTTATTTGGATAGACCATCAAGAAGCGCATGTCATGTTTTTGAGCGCAGATGCTAGCGAAGCTGAAATCATTAGAAGTAAATCTACTCATACCCATTTGCATCACAAGGCAAATGAGGTTGGTAGTGGTAGAGCAGCCCTGGATTCTAAATATCTTCATTCTGTGCTTCAGGCAGTGAATGAGTCCAAGGAAATCTTGATTCTTGGGCCTGGCTCAGCAAAGTTGGAGCTGATTAAGCATGCCCATCATCATGATGCTAAGATCGCTGAAAAGATTGTTGGCGTTGAAACTGTTGACCATCCTACGGATAAAGAAATTCTGGCGTATGCACGTAAGTTTTTCTATAAAGTAGATCAAATGCTCTAAGGGTAATAAGGATAGCGAACATGAGTAAAGAAACCAAAGAGGCACTGGGTCCAGACGGGCTGCCAGGCCATGATTATTTCCTGGATGCTGTAAACCATATTGATGAAGCAGTAGCCAATAAGACTATTGCAATAGGTGCAGCCAAAGGCATCGTCTACAGTCTGGTCGAAACACTCGGATCTATGGTTGGCGACCCTGATTTACCAAGCCATTTGAAGTCCGGCTATATGGGGGCACTTGATCTGGCCGTGGAATTGGAAGCAAAGTTAAGTAAGTAGGTTGGATCTTTTAACTCAAATCAAGGGCAACTTCGGTTGCCCTTATGCATTTAAAATGGTCTCAAATCGCTACTGAATTGAAGTCCATGACAAATCCCCTTAAGAAACGCTTAGCAGTCGCCCCCATGATGGAATGGACCGATCGCCATTGCCGTTCTTTTCATCGCGCGCTGACTAAGGAGGCTGTTCTCTATACCGAGATGGTAACCACGGGGGCATTGATGCATGGGGATGTACCACGTCATTTGGATTACTCACAAGATCAACATCCTGTTGTCTTGCAACTGGGGGGTTCTGAGCCCAACGATTTAGCAAGGTCTGCTGAGTTGGCGCAGCAGTGGGGCTATGACGAGATTGATCTGAACTGTGGTTGCCCATCTGAGCGTGTGCAACGCGGTGCATTTGGAGCTTGTCTAATGGCTGAGCCCAATTTAGTTGCTCAATGCGTGACAGCGATGAAGAATGCAGTCAGCATTCCGATCTCGGTAAAGCATCGCTTGGGCTTGGACTCAATGGACGCCGCTAACTCTGAAAAAGATTATCAGTTTGCACTTGATTTCATTTTGGCCGTGGCAGATGCAGGGGCAAGCCAGGTAACGATTCATGCTCGCAATGCAGTACTCAAAGGATTGTCGCCAAAAGAGAATCGTACTAAACCTCCGTTACGTTATGAAATTGCTAAAAAGCTGAGACTAGATGCGCAAAAGCAATTTCCTAATCTCAAAGTACTGCTGAATGGCGGCTTAGAAACGAATGAACAAATTGCAGGTCATTGGGATGACTTTGATGGCTTTATGGTCGGAAGGGCTGCCTATCATTTTCCGGCATTGCTGTTGGGTTGGGATGACTTGATCAACACGAATGGGGATGCGGCGGGGTATCTGTTTAGCGAAACCGAATGGCATCGCATTCAGATTGCTTTAGTAAGGCAAGTGCAATCGTGGTTTGATGAATGTCGATCTAAAAATAAGCCTTTTTATATCGGTGCATTCACAAGGCATATTTTAGGGCTTGCCCACGGCAGGGCGGGTTCCCGCTACTGGCGTCAACGACTCTCCGATCACCATGCTTTAGCGAAAGTACAGAGTAAAGCTGCCATCGCCGACTTCTTTCTTGATGCCAGCTTATGCCTTGGAGATTGGGCTGCTTTTGAGCTGGAAACGGCAGAATAAGACTGTTTTGGCAGGTTTTTGCCCAAAAAGGCTATAATCTTCCCTTCTACAACGGCGGACGTAGCTCAGTTGGTAGAGTCCCAGATTGTGATTCTGGTTGTCGCGGGTTCGAGCCCCGTCGTTCGCCCCATTAATTCCTTCCCGCCTCCCAACTGCCCATCTTAGTGGGAGCACTTTTCTAGGCGGTAACGCTAGAATAGGTTTTATGGATCTAGTTAACCAGACCTTTTACTTCTCCGCCTTTATTATTTTGATGGGGTTGATGCTGGGCTTTGTTTCTCATCGTGATGAATATAAAGAAACCCAGAAAATTTGGTATTGGCCAGCCAGCCTTTCATTTTTATCGCTGGCAGCTCTTTCTTTCTTTTTTGCCTCTTGGGAAAGCTTATTTTTTCTAGTTTTGTCTAATTTTCTGTTATTTGTTGGAATGCTTTGCCTTGCACTGTTGTTCAGATCTTGGCGACCAAATATTTCTCAAGAAATTAGCCCATATGTTTGGGTTGGATTTACTATCCTATCCATCACCTTTTTTATCTTATTTGGATATGCTGATCCAGTAAGTCGAATTTATATTGCTAGCGCTTTCATAACGGGATTTTCTGTTTGGCAGTTATGGGAATTACGCGCAGTTATAAAACATAATTCAGCTCAGCAAATCAAGATTTTGATTGGCATCATCACTTTACAGATTATTTTGCGCGCAGCAAGATTAATCGTTTTACGCGAGTGGCCAGACGAGCATATTGAGTATTTATTCCACGAAGGTGCTGTTGGATTTTCAATTCGGATCCTATCTTCCCTATGCATCATCCTTTCTTGCATGGTCATTACCCACTACTATTTAGATACTCTGTGGAAGCTACACCGAAGCAGCTCTAGGGCAATTGAAAGTGGTTTACTCCATAGTTTGAATGCACTGTCGATGGCTCGCGATAATGAGACAGGTGACCACATCATAAGGACGAAAGCATACGTACAAAGATTAGCAGAGCGACTTAAAAGTATGGGCATATACGAAGCCCAACTGACCCCTTCTGATATCGAACGTATGGTAAAGGCAGCCCCCCTCCACGATATTGGTAAGGTGGGTATTCCCGATAGTATTTTGAGAAAAAATGGTCCCCTGAATGCAGAAGAGTGGGAAGTGATGAAGACGCACGCTGCTCTAGGTGAGCAGGTATTAAGAGCTGCCAACGAAGATAGCGATAAGAGCCTAAAGGTCTTAGAAATGGCAATAGATATCGCTGGCGGACATCATGAAAAATGGGATGGTAGCGGGTATCCACGCGGTCTTGCCGGCGAAGGTATTCCTCTAGCAGCGCGCATTATGTCGCTCGCAGACATGTATGATGCTTTAGTCAACGAACGTGCCTATAAAGAAAAATGGACACATGAGGCCGCATGTGAAGAAATCGCGCGTCATAAAGGGAAGATCTTTGATCCAGCAGTGGTAGAGGCCTTTGTTCTGGAAAAGCCATTTTTCTATGAAATTGCTCAACAGTATGCTGAGGACTAAATAGCAATGGCAGAGCTATTATCAATCGATCATGCTACACAAGAAAAAGTAAACAGAAATATCAAGCTCATCACTTTAGTCAGTGTTGCTCTCATTTCTATCTTTGTTGTTAATGGATTCATTTCTGCCCTGATCTTGCGCGACAACATCATTAAAGCGCGTATTGATCAGGTTGCTAATCTGACTGAAATTCTATCTGCCCATACGACGCAAACGATCTATTCAGCCAATACAGCCCTGCAAAGCTTAGATGAAATTGAAAGGTTTTCCGAGATCTCTACCGAGAAAGAATTTATACACTTTGCTTCTCAAAAGCAGCAATACAACTTGCTTTTGGATAAGGTGAAATCAAACCCAGTTCTTGATGTGGCTACTTTTGTAGATAAAAACGGCAAGATTCTCAATTTCACAAGATCATTCCCGCCACCAGACATCAATTTAGCCGATCGAGATTATTTTCAATGGTTAAGCAAACATGATGACCAGGCTACATTTTTTAGTCTTCCCGTCAGAAATAAGGGAACGAGCAAATGGGTTTTTTATCTTGCTAAACGAGTGAACGGTGCAAGACATGAGTTTTTGGGTTTGATATTGGTTGGTGTTTCTGTAGAAATTTTTTCTTCTCTCTATGAAAAGATTGGCATGAGTCTTGGGGAGGGATCCTCGGTTGTGCTGTATCGAGACGACCATCGCCTTCTGACTAGATGGCCACTGGTGGATAACCTCATCGGTGGGCTTAACACGGGAGGTCTAATTCAGTCTTCATTATCCCAAGAAAATATCGATAATGGAGTCATTATTACTGATTTACCCGGATTTACGCGGGGCAATAATCCCGGCGAGCGGATGCTCTCGTATCGCAAGGTTGAGGGTTATCCGCTCATTGTCGGAGCTATTGTCAGTAAGCAAGTTTATTTGGCGCGTTGGTATAGCGCACTCATTAGCTTGGCCTATACGACACTTTTCAGTATCGCCATTATTTGCCTGGGTGCTTACTTGCTGATTCGCGCCTATAAACGTAATGCACAAGCACAGTATTTTGCGCATCATGATGTTCTGACTAAGTTACCTAATCGATTGTTCTTCTCTGATCGTCTTGAGCAAGCCTTAGATCGAGCAAGAAAAGATAATGAAAAACTTGCACTCTTATTTATTGATTTAGATAACCTTAAAACAACGAATGATATCTACAGCCATAACGTTGGAGACAGCCTACTGATTACTGTTGCAAAGCGCATGATGGGCTCTATACGTGATGTGGATATCATCGGTCGAGTGGGGGGAGATGAGTTTGTTGTCCTCTTGCCAAAGATTGATTCTGAAAAAGATGCCTATGTTGTTGCTGAAAAAATTCGTTCTGCAATATCGATGCCAATTACATTAGATAATTTGGTGCTGCATACTTCGGTCAGCATCGGGATAGCGCTTTTCCCTGATCACGCCTTAGATGAAGCTGAGTTGATGAAGAATGCCGATGCTGCAATGTATCTCGCTAAGAATACTGGTAAGAATAATATTCAAATCTATAGCGGATCTAAGCCAATCAATTCTTCGCTTTAAAGCTGTTCTCGAATAGATAGCGCAATTCAAAGAAAACACTATCAAGCTGGCAAGGCGCCCTTAGCTTTAATCTTTTCGCTAGCAATTGCGGTGGTAGAGACTCAGCCGAGAAGGTCCGGTCATGTTGGGTTTGCTCGAAGATCTCGAAAATGAATCCTGAAGCATTTGGCGAATTACATTTTGTGAGTGGCGTCAAATATAAAGCCCTCTCAGATGAGTTTAGTTTGCCGGTGCCAGCACCGTCTTGGACCCAAATACGTAGACCAGAAGTCTGCTGCAGACTAGAGATCATTTTGCTATAGTCATTTGGAGACATATTTCCAGTAAAAAAGCTCGAAATATAAATCGGCTTCTCTGATGCCATATGAATCTTTTGGCTCTCTTCCTTAAGATATTTTCTGAGAATATCAAATGCCTTTACGTCACGCCATGCGCGGTCATCAATTTCCAGTGGCAGATACCAGCCCGCTAACTTATCCTCCGGGATATTCTTCTTCCAATAATCTACCAATAAGGCATCTTTTCTACTGTAGTTTTTTTAAAAACACTTCGCTGGTAGTTGACGGTTCTTTTAAGCGATTAAATATTTCTGGGTCACTAGAGAGGCCAATAATCAGTTGCAATTTTTCTGCAGTTGCTTGATCTAAGCGCTCTTTGAGCCAAACCTGATTTTCTGGGTTCTTGAGAAAGTCTCCGTATTGCGTCCACTGGATGGCTAGAGTATCAAATCCCTTTTTCTTTAACTGATGAAAGATCATCTGCCATTCTTGAGAAGCAATGTTTTTATCAGACTCTTGAGGCTGGTAAAAAATGGCTGTAATGGCCATTGTATTCAGCGGTAAGAGGAGGGTAAATAGTAATAGGATTTGAATGCTTAACTTTTTCACCATCTACCTCCTAAGGATAAAAAGATCACATTCTTTTCATTTAAGTAGGTAGTGAAGGCATGCTGAGCCTCAAGTCCAATGTAAACCTTGCTGGGATAGGCGTTGTACTGGGTATTGCCACTCCAGTAGTTCCACCGCACCCCTAAACCTACGCGTAAATCATGATTCACCTGATTGTTGAGTGTATTTAGTTGCAGATGGGTATAGGGTTCAATCGTTTGTCCAATTACAATTTTGTCGTGGTAACTGATCCGGTAATCTGAGGTGAGGGATGTAAGCCCGCTGGTCATATAGTGAGCTGCATCGAGATATAGGTTTTGAGCAACCCAGCCTGGCCCAGTTGGATGCCAATCATCGCTATAGGCTCCGCTATTTAAAAAAGAGGCGCTGGCTCTAAGCATAGCCTGAGTTTGGTTGCCGGCTACGTGATCCAGCGGAGTTTGTTCTTCAACAGCAAGATTGATGTTTTGACTGCCGATGGGTTTCCATCTGAAGCCTGCGGCAGCCATTGGTGCATAAAGAGGAAGTGCGGTATTTAAGGTTCCGCTTCCTGCAAAGACCCTTGAGTAAGCCGAGAAGGTTTTGCCATCATCAATAGCGGGATCTCCTAGGCGGTAAGCAGCCTCAGCTTGAGAATAGCTCCGAGATGTGAGACCTGGTTGACCAGAGTTAGGAACGGTAGTCACTTGATTTCCACCTGTAGCATCTACTGAGAATGTCCAGCGGCGAGTCAGATCTTCATGCATGCGCTGCAAACCAAATAGCTGATTTTGGTTTTCAGCGGTTAAATCATCTGGTGCTTGGAGATGGTAATCATCGATTGCGAGTTCGGTGTACTTCAGTGCCTCCTCATTGAGGCCAAGCTTTTGATCGGTATAGGCTAGTTGCTTAATAGCTCGAGAGTCGTCAGGCTGAGCTTGGTTTGCCGATAGAAAGAGCGTGCGTGCCTGAACCATCTGCCCATTTTGATAATACGCATAAGCTAAAGAGGCTTGGGTATTGGTGTTGCTTGGATCAAGCTTGAGAGCAGCCTCCAAAGAGCTGGTAGCTTCAGTGGTTTGATTTAATTCTTGTTGAATTGAGGCGAGTTGGGTGTAATAAGCAACAGTTGGAGCAAGCGCAATCGCTTTTTTGAGATCTTCAGCTGCAATGCTGGGATACTCTTTGAGTTCAAGTTGGGCCTCAAGCCACCAATAGAGTGCATCTTTTGGGGCACTGCGTTGATCAAGTTGAGCTAGATAGTCTAAAGCGTATTGCGGCTCTTGCGCACTGATCGCAGTGAGGGCGGCACTTTCAAGATCTTGATTGGACATTTCCTTAATATCCATTGAGCGCCATGCTGAAAGCGATTGAGAATAATTTTTAACCGCAAATGCTTGATAGGCATAAGCGCGAGTATTGACAATATTGGGGTTCATCGCCATTGCTTTTTGGTAGGCGTATTCAGCCAATCCCGGCTGGTTGACTTGATAACATTGTCCAAGCAGGCGCCACTCGGTTTCGCTATGCGGAATTGAAAAATCACTCAAGAGAGATCGGACTACGCTACAGTTTTTAAGTGCAGCAAATAAATTGGCTTGTATGCCTCTGAGATCAAAGGAATTCATCGGCTTAGCCAGAATGCCCAGCTCGGTGGTGCTCACCAGTTTGGGGTTTTGTTCAATCATAGTTGCTAAACGGAGAACCAACTTTTTTTGTAGTTGAGGGCTAGCATCAACAAAAGGGTAGGCCTGCATCAAAATTTGAATAGCTTGCGCGGTTCCTCCATCCTTTGCCAGTTGATAACTCAGAAATTCAACAAGCTGAGGATCCTTATTTAGTTTTGAAGCAAGTTCCTTGATGTAAGCAGAGGCAAAAACTTGATTTCCTGAGGTGAGAGCGGCTTCCAATACGATCTGGTCTTGATATGCTTGATTAGTGGCAAAGTGTGGAGTGAAACTTAGTATGCGCTCAGGCTCTTTAGCGAAGGCTTTGGCTAATAAATCAACCCAGCCATGTTCGTCATAAGCATCGAAGAAAAAAGGCTTGTTATCAGCAAGATATGTTTGAAGTTCGGAAATATTATTTTCTAGTGCGCGACCCTTTTCGAGCAGTTGGAGATCGTAAGCTTTGCGATTATTGCCAAGCGCGCTTATGACGGTGGCATTTTTAGGGGTGTATATCAATTGCGCTTCTAGTACTTCGACTGCATTTTGATACTGGCCATCAAGGTTGTAGGCATTTGCCAAGTACAGTGCGGTCTCCGGTCTCTCGGTTGACCAAGATCTGGCTTGCTTGAATTCTGCTACTGCTCTACCGTAATCATGATTCGCAATTGCGGATAAGCCTTTTTCCACATGCGGATAAGTTAGGAACTCTTGAAAAGAGCGAGCCTCTTCCGGAGTGTTCTCTGCGCTTGCTACATGAAAAAAACTTGGCAAGGTCACAAGAGAGAGAAGAATAAGGGCTTTGAGATTGAACTTCATCTAGCTAAAGCCTCTTTTTCAATCAAGTCCTTGATATTAGGCTGCAACTCCTTTTGGAGGTCCAGCGCTTCTTTTAGAGTCTCATCAGAAATAATATTGTTCCCAACCAAGAATTGACTTAAGTTCTCCTCGCTATTCTCATGCTGAAGAAGTAGGGCATTTAAGGAAGCTTTATCAATGCGACCAAGAGACATTAAAATTTCAGCAAACAAAAATTGTCGCGGGACAAAATAGTCCCAAATTTTGTCTGCTTGGGCTCTGGTAAGTTTTCCAGCACTAATCGCATTTTCAAGCAGTTGCTTGGGATCTTCGGTTTTAATATCGGCATACCAATGTCTGAGGCCGACGGTAATTTCACCATGTCTTGCTAGTACATTTTTGACTGGCATCTTGAGTTTGCGAGCGATCGCAGCTAAAGAGACGGGATCGATATTGGACTCCGACGCCAAGACTAGCTTGCTACCTTCTTTGCGAACCGGTAAAGCTGCGTAGTGAAGGGCAAGCGCTTGGGGTAGTAACTTGATGATATTTTGGGGAATGGCATACGCATCCACTGATTCAGAGCTCACACCGGATTGAGTAGATAGGGCTTTGGCTAATTCTTCTGAATTAATCTTGCCGGTATGAATCAACCAGTTGCCAATTTTGAGGCCTCTGGTTTTCTTCAATAACGCGTTATTTAATTCTGCTTCACTAATAGCGCCTTGCTCAACGAGTATTTGACCTAACATCTGACGCTCTCGATTTTCTTGTCCTAGTGAAGGAAAGTCATGCATGGTTTTATCCCATGCCACTCGATGGGGATCTCCCTGCTTGATAATGGACCTGAGCGCACGCCAATTAGCAACAAAGTTGATGTAGTTTCCCCAAAATAGACGAGGAATGGACATAAGCCCTTCACTTAAGCCGTAATATCTAGAGACAAAATAGACTCGCTGCAGCATGCGATTAATCATGAGGTAGAGATTAATCATCAAAACAGCAACAAACCACTTGTCATCTGAGAATATAGATAAGAAGTGATAAGCATCTGGCCATAAATGCTGATAAAGCCAGAGGAGGGTGAGCTGCATCAAAATCAGCGTTGCAGCAAAGCTAATGAAGTTCGTAACTGCACCTTTACGATCACGCCACAAAAAATAGTTAAGTAACCAATCCTTGGTCCAGCCATGCGTTTTGTAGCCTTGGTAAACGATGCCAGTAATCCAGCGAGCCTTTTGTCTTACGGCAGTCTCAACCGTATCTGGAAAATATTCTCGGACACAAATCACATTGGCATCCAGAATATCTTGTCCAAATGGTTTAGATGTTTCACCTTGCAGTTCTTCTGGCTTGAGGACAGGAAAGCGTACGAAGATTTCTTTAAGCCCTTTTTCTTTTAAACGAATGCCAATGTCATAGTCCTCCGTCAGACTCTTGATATCAAAGGCAATGCCATCACCATCGGCTAGTAATGCCAGAACTGCGCGTCGACTAAAGCAGGTTCCAACCCCTGCACTCGGTACTTGTCCAGCTACTGCTTCACGAATCGGAATGTCTTTGCCGTGCAGCTCAGTGAACTCGTCTAGGTAGTGCATGCTGGTGAAGTTATTCCACTTGCGCTCAAATGGATAAACGGGAACCTGAATCAGATCCTTTTTATTAACTAGGTAATTAAAGAGCTTGAGCTCCATACTAGAAATGACATCTTCTGCATCATGCAGAATAAACCCAGCAAATTCGAGGTTCGTTTGACGCTCAAACTGCAAGATGGCATCTAAAACGTTATTGAGACAATCCGCCTTGCTAGTTGGGCCTGGTCGTGCACAAATGACTTTATGCACATTAGGGAAAATAGCGCATGCGCGATCCACATCTTTTTGAGTATCAGGATCATTAGGGTAGGTCCCAACAAAGACGTGATAGTTCTCATACTCCATAGTGGTAGCTGCTAACTCAGCCATCTTGCCAATTACGCCAGTTTCATTCCACGCCGGAACCATGATGGCTAGGGGTTTTTCAGGGATTTCATTCAGAGCGGTGTACTGAAGATGCTCATTTTGCTTATAAACTGTTTGTGAGCGCCAAACCTTCCTGACCCAGTAGGTGATATCGATTAATACATCATCGATGCTGCTAAAAAAAATGATGATGGCTATTGTCATGGCAACATACTTCAAGCCATACATATAGATCGATACAAGATCGACTAGCCAAATTTGAATATCAGAAATCAAGGTTAGCTTTTAGATTCGCTTTTAAATGGGTGCCGATGAATAGTGTCTGCAATTCGCTCGCTCGCCTTGCCATCGCCAAAAGGATTTTGCTTCGCTTGCATTGAGCTGTATAGATCCGCGTTGCCCCACAGTGTCTGCACTTCATTGATGATGTCCGATTGATTGGTGCCAATGATCTTGGCACAGCCAGCATTAATCGCCTCGGGCCGTTCAGTTTCTTTTCGTAAAACTAGAACGGGGACACCAAAGGTAGGCGCTTCCTCTTGGATGCCACCAGAGTCAGTAAGAATGAGCCAAGAATTCGCAATTGCTTGTTGCATTTCTAAGTAATCCAAAGGGGCAACTAGACGCACATTATTTAACTCCCCAAGTATGGGATAGACCTGGTTTTTAACCAATGGATTGAGATGAACCGGAAATAGGAATTGCATTTCAGAATGCTGTCTTGCTAAATGGGCAATGGCATGACAGGCTTGCTCAATTTCATCGCCCCAATTTTCACGGCGATGCATCGTGATTAATATTTGTTTGTGGTCTAGTTTCTCTGCTTGAATATGGTGATGCTCAATAACCCAATATTGCGCATCGATCACAGTATTACCGGTCAAAACGATTGTGGAGGGCTTGATGTCCTCCTTCAGGAGGGCGGCTTCTGCTCCAGGAGTAGGCGCAAAGTTCAAGGCGGTAATTCTGGTGATCATCTGGCGTAGCCCCTCTTCGGGGAAGGGGCGATCGAGGTTGTAAGTACGCAGACCTGCCTCAACGTGCGCAACTGGAATTCTTTGATAGAAAGCAGCAAGAGCGCCAACGAATGCGCTCTCGGTATCGCCTTGTACGATCACCATATCGCAATGCAGTTCTTGGAGCACTTTGTCGAGTTGTCTGCGCAGACCAATAGTGAAATCAGAAAGGCTTTCACCTTCTCTAACTAAAGTGATGTCAGGGCTTATATCGAAGCAAGCCAAGATTTTTTTGGACATCTCATCGTGTTGGCCTGTATGAAGCCATAGAACATCAGCCCAAGTCTGTTTTTTCAAATAATGGTAGACCGGCGCTAATTTGATGATTTCGGGGCGGGTACCACAAATAATGAGTATCTTCGGCATATTGTGGCAGAGGTAGCGGGTTGGAGGGAATTGCGGTAATTTACCGTGATTCTATTTGATTATTTTTATAAATAAGTCATATATAACAATAACTTATAGGATTATATAGACAACTTTTAGCGCTTTAATCAAATTTTATTTCGAGCTGAACGAATACTTTCAAAAGTGGTATTTGAGATTCTGATAGCCTCAGCTGCAGCCTCTGCAGCTCTTTTAGTTGCCTCTGCAGCTTCGGCAGAAGCCTGGATAGAGGATTCTTCAGCTCGATGAGCGACTGCCGCAGCCGCAGCCGCAGCCGCAGCCGCAGCTGCCGCAGCTGCTTCAATTGCTGCCTGAGCTGATGCTGCCGCTGCATCTGCGGCGGCCTCAGCAGCATCAATCACTTGTTTTGAAGCGGCTAGATTAGCTGCATCAGACGATTTTTTGGCTGCTACCAAGGCTTTTTCAGCTGCAATAGCGGCACGTTTTGCAGCCTCTAAGGCGCTAGTAGTGAGGAGTTTTAGCGCCCCAATAGCCTCTGTATATCGTTGATTCACAACAATATATCCCTGCCGCAGATTGCTCACCTCAGCTTCTAGGCTAAGTAATTTGGCATAAATTTTTTCAATTTCACTGGTCATTTTGTACTCTCTTAATTACCCCTTTCAGTATCTAGTCTTTTTGATTCGTCTTGCAAGTTATTTACTTGTTCTTGATCAAATATATAACTTGAATTTAAATAAATATTAATAGCACTTTTTTAGATTCATAATCAATAAATGAGCAATTTAAAAGAAATCGCATCTAGCCCGGTCCAGAGTATTCCTACATTCGATTTGCAGAGACAAGAGTGGGCTTTATCGGCTTTTGCGGAAGCGGCGGCAGCCCTAGCGAGGGCAGAGTCAACCAATTTGCTGATTCAAGAAGTTTGCTCTGCGATTGCGGCGCAAGGACCCTATGTCTTGGCTTGGGTTGGCAAGGCAGAAGATGATGAAAACAAGACAGTCAGATTTTTAGGTGCTGCTGGTGAGGCTATTGCCTATACCAATGAAATTCAAGTGAGCTGGTCGGATAAGCAGGCAAGCGGCCTTGGTCCGGCGGGGTTTGTTATTCGTACTGGAAAGTCCTGCATTATTGAAGATACCCAAACAGATGACAATTTTTTAGCTTGGCGCAAACTCAGTGAAAATTTCGGCATTCGCTCCGCACTGGGCGCACCCATACCCGATGGTGGTGATCATCCATTCGGAGTCTTGCTGGTTTACTCAAAAATTCCTAGCGCTTTTGCCCTCACTGATGTCATTCTTTTTGAAAGTCTGGCAAAGGAAATTGGGTTTGGTCTCAGGGCGATTGAGCGTCAACATCAATTAGATGATCAGATTCATGAAAAAGAGCTAATTCAAGAGCGCCTTGCAACATCACTGCGTGCCACCATTGAAGCGATGTCCAGGACTATGGAGTGGAGAGATCCCTACACTGCAGGCCATCAAAAAAGAGTTGCAGAAATTTCAATGGCGATTGCTCGAAAATTGCAATGGCCTGAAGAAAGGGTAGAAGCTCTGTACATGGCGGCTATGGTGCATGACATTGGCAAGATGTCTGTCCCCTCAGAGATATTGACTAAGCCATCACGTCTAACAAATATCGAGATGCAATTAGTTCAGGGGCACGTAGATTCTGGATACCAAATTTTAAAAGATATCCCCTTCCCATGGCCAATTGCCGATATGGTCAGACAACATCACGAACGTTTAGATGGAAGCGGGTACCCTCAAGGCTTAAAAGGGGATCAGATCTGCCCAGAGGGTCGAATTCTAGCTGTAGCAGACACTATTGAAGCAATGTCTTCACATCGCCCTTATCGCCCGGGATTGGGATTAGATGCGGCCATGAAAGAGATTCGCGCAGAAGCTGGTAGTAAATTGGATGCCTCTATTGTTGATGCGGCATTCGCGCTTGAGGGCGAGCAAGTCTTACAAAAAATTCTTGAGGCTAAATAAAGCATGATCGCGGGTATTGGGCTCTATCTCTTAGCGCTCATCACGCAAGCAACTGCAGTTGGTTTTTCAATTTACTTACTATTGCGGACCAACTCTTATCGTAAAACCTTTTCATATCTTTCTGTTGCATACATTTTAATGCTTGGAAGACGAATTACTCCATCATTTGATTTCTCGAATGATGGCAATCTTAATTTATTGGATGCGGCGCTTGCTGCAGTGATTTCAACGCTCATCTTGTTGGGCACTCTCTACATCAAGCGTTTACTGAGCAATTTAGAGAGTTTAAATTTAACGCTTTTGCAAATTAATAAAACAGATTCGTTAACTGGTGCACTCAGTCGTCCAGAGACATTTTCAAGAACCTTATTAGAGATTGAAAGAAGCTTTCGAACTAAAAATAAACTAGCGCTTTTGATGATTGATATTGATCATTTCAAGCTTGTCAATGACACCTATGGGCATTCCGTTGGTGATGCTGTGCTTCTAAACCTTGCAAGATATTGTCAAGCAGAGTTGAGGGTGATTGATATTTTTGGACGAGTGGGTGGCGAAGAATTTTTAGTAGTACTTCCAGGCACCGATCAAGCTCAAGCTTTCGAGGTTGCGGAGCGTCTCCGAAAACATGTTGCTAAAGAGGTGCTTGCTAAAGTTGCTGATACGGAAATCCACATCTCCATAAGCATTGGTATTACAGTATTTGACCCCTCCCAGAGGCACGATGGTTTTGCACCCAACATAATGAGTCGATATTACGAAGAATGTGATCGGGCAATGTATCAGGCTAAAACGGCAGGTAGAAATCAGTGCAAGCTCTCAGTTGGACCCTAGTTTTTCTTGAGCATGAAACAATAGGGTATGTCTATCCCAACTGCCCAAGCCTCCGAAATTGAAATCACCCCAGATTACCAGGCGGTAATCGAAGCCATTGACCGCCATGACCCCTATATCTTTGTGAGCGGTAAGGCAGGTACAGGCAAAACCACTTTAATTGGTTATTTGCGGGAACACATTCCAGGTAACGTAGTGGTCGTTGCTCCAACTGGTGTAGCTGCATTGCAGGTGAAGGGTGTCACCATTCATTCATTCTTTAGATTGCCGCCACGACTGATATTTCCCGAAGAAGATATCAAGCCATTAAAAGATAAGCGACTTTATAAAGATATTCGTTTGCTCATCATTGATGAGATATCGATGGTGCGAGCAGATGTAGTTGATGCGATGGATTTATTTTTGCGCGCTAACGGCCCACATAAGAGTCAGCCTTTTGGTGGTATTCAGGTAATGTTTGTAGGTGACTTGTTTCAGTTGCCGCCTGTTGTTTCGAGTGCGGATATGCAAGTACTTGCGGATCGCGGCTATGAAGGGCCATATTTTTTCTGCGCAATGGCATTGCATCGCAAAGATGTGACGATGGTTGAGCTATCAAAGATCTTCCGTCAAAAGGATGAGCATTTTGCAAGCCTGCTTAACCGTATCCGAATCAACCATGATGTGGATGAAGCCATTGATACCCTCAATGCTCAGTGTTATCGAAAGGATGCGCAGGTTGATGAGCAGACTATTACTCTTACAACGACTAATGTTCGGGCCGATCAGATTAATGGAGCGGGGCTGCGAGCTATTACGGCTGAAGGTAAGGTTTACACAGGTAAAACCACCGGCAAGTTCAATGTCGATGAACGTAATTTGCCCTCCCCGAATAACTTAGTCTTAAAGGTGGGTGCCAAGGTCATGTTTACGGCTACTGATCCAGGGTTTCCGAAGCGTTGGGTCAACGGTACGATTGGTGTTGTGCGTGAATTACTTCCAGACAAGATCAAAGTCATGGTCCAAAACGGACCATACTCAAATACAGTTGAAGTCACTGGACATCAGTGGGAGTCTTATCGCTACGATCACGACATGATGTCTGGAAAAATCTCCCCCAGCATTATTGGTACCTATGTGCAGATTCCATTGATGCTTGCTTGGGCTGTGACTATTCATAAGAGCCAAGGCAAGACATTAGATAAGGTGAAGGTAGATCTCTCCTCTGGCGCCTTTGCCTCAGGGCAGGTCTATGTAGCGCTTAGTCGTTGCAAAACGATTGAGGGTATTTCTTTGCAACGACCGATCGAACCTAGAGATGTCAGCTGCGATCAAGAGATCAAGCGGTTTTATATGAATTGCTTGCCTTCAAAATAGGATCTTAGGCTGCTTTCCGGATTCTTTTGATTGCATTTAGTTTTGGTTTGGATGCTTTTTGTTTTTCAAGCGCCTCGCTAGCTATCAACTTAAATTCACCCTCAACAAATCTTTTTAAAGCTTCGCGCATCAGAGGCTGGTATCCCATGTCATATTTTGTACCCAAGAGCTTGTATGACTCAATCAAGTCTTTTTCTAAACGAATGGAGATCATCTGCAGACCAAGGGCTTCATCAACTTGAGGCGCCAGTTTTTTATCTACAGCTCTAGCATATTTAATATCCCTACCTAATTCACCGCTTTCCCAGGCATCAGCGGTGTTATGGGCTTTTACTTTCTTCATTTTTGCGATCATCGCTTTCCTCGCTTGCAATCTTTATGTTTTGTGAATGCCATAGAAATGACACTTTCAGTAAGGTAGTGATATTGTATTGTATATACGAATTTCTGTTGAATTTGGCAGAAATGCGCTTTTTAGGTAAATGAGTCCACTATCAAATACAAAAACTACTTTTATTAATATTCCGCGATTATTCTCGGAGATAAACCATTCAGTTGGAGGCTCTGTTAGGTGATCTAGCCTATTATCCAAAAGGTAGGAGCGTGTTCTATTTAAAAAGCATTGCTCAACATCGCTGCGGCTTATACCGTGCTTTAGTTCCAGCTTTCTTTGGGTCTCTGGACTGATAACTAGATTTTGCATGCGCTTACCTAAAATATGTATATACATATTTTATCAAAAAGGCAAACTCAAAAATGAATGAGAGCACCAATGTCCACAATAGGAGGGCAGGAATTTATCCCAGAAAGTTGATGCTCGCTCTAAATTAAAATTGAAGTGTCTCCCATCTTTTTATTATTGGGAAAAATGAATTCAATCACTGTGAAAAAATATGAACTCCTTCGCCTGGCAAGTTTTAATACGGCAGGGCTACAACAATCTAAAAAGAATGCAAGGGTAGGTTGGTCAGAAAGTGCTAAAGCTATCTCTATGGATGATGACAATTTACCAATTGCTGAATTTTCAAATCCAGGGGATAGTGATCTGGACTGGTAAGTTAGCTACCAAAAAATTCATTTTTACCTTAGAAGCCAGCTGCTAATCCATCCCGCCGGTGATCACTACCAGCAATATAAGCAGAATCAGGATCTTCACTTAATCTAGCAATCGCTTGAGCACTACCAAAGTCAAGGCTGTTAGCAGGCTGCACAGCGACTTCATGACCCATGGCTTTAAGTCCATCGACAACACCTTGTGGCATCGCAGCCTCTACAGTGAGTTTGCCTAGATCATCGATACGCCAACGTGGAGCATCAGAGCACGCTTGCGGATTGAGATATTCATCCACAAAGCGCATCACAAACTGAATATGGCCTTGGGGTTGCATATTGCCACCCATCACACCAAACGCCATTGCTGGCTTACCATCCTTAGTTAAAAAAGCAGGCAGGATGGTGTGGAAAGGGCGTTTACCAGGGGCAACTTGGTTGGGGTGTCCGTCAACCAAACTAAAGCTCATGCCGCGGTTATGGAAAGCAATGCCGCCAGGAGCAACCACGCCAGATCCAAATCCCTTGAAGTTTGACTGAATATACGAAATCATCATGCCTGACTCATCAGCGGCGCAAAGATAGACAGTGCCGCCAGAGTGGGGGTCCCCAGGGCCATAACTACCGGCCTTATTATGATCAATCAGTGCAGCGCGACTTGCTAAGTAATCACGATCTAGCAAGCTAGATACTGCAGTCGTCATCGAGTTTGCATCAGATACATGAGCATAGGCATCAGCAAACGCCAGACGCATTGCTTCAATTTGTAGATGGATGCGTTGTGCTGAATTAGCAGGATATTGTTTGACATTGGCTGCTTGCAAGATGCCGAGGGCCATCTGCGCTGCAATGCCTGAGCCATTGGGTGGGATTTCAAGAAGAGTGTAATCACCATAATCAAAGGCGAGGGGTTCAACCCACTCGGGTTGGTTGTCAGCAAAGTCTTGCATTGTGAAGCAGCCACCCGATGCTTGTGCAAAGTCCACCATGCTTTGGGCTAAGGGGCCTTTGTAAAAAGACTTGCCTTCAGTAGCGGCAATTTCTTTAAGGGTTTTAGCTTGCGCGGGATATTTCCAGATTTGTCCAGCTTGAGGTGCTTTACCCTCAATTAAAAAAGATTTACTAAAGCCTGGTTGATTTTTGAGAATCGGAATGGCTTCGCGCCATTGACGTGCAATGACTGGAGAAACAGGAAGGCCGTTCTCTGCATAAGCGATCGCTCGCTTGAATAACTGCGCAAAAGGTAGCTTCCCAAATTTTCTAGATAGTGCAATCCAACCTGCCACCATACCTGGAACAGTGACAGTATTCCAACCAATGAGGTCCATGGCAGATTTGCCCGCAAAATACTCGGGCGTCCAAGCCGCAGGCGCACGACCAGAGGCATTGAGTCCATGGATTTGGTTACCATCCCACAAAATCGCAAACCCATCACCCCCAAGCCCATTCATCGTGGGTTCAACCACAGTGAGCGTAATCGCTGTAGCTAGTGCGGCGTCCACTGCATTGCCACCATTTTGAAGCGCCTCAATACCCGCTTGGGTAGCTAAGGGCTGCGAGCTCGCAACGGTATTTCTGGCGAGTACTGGGGCGCGACCACCACCAAATGGAGGAGAAATAATCATGGCTTTACTTATTCAAGGATTGGAGATTAATTAGTCCACTTTAACATTCGCAGACTTCACTATTTTCTCCCACTTACTTGCTTCGCTAGCAGTAATTTCAGAAAGCTTCTCTGAGTTTGCAAACTGAGGATGGATACCTTGGTTTGCCATGCGAGACTTAAAGTCTGGATTGGTCAGAATTTTCCGAATCTCATGCTCCAGTTTGCTAACAATTGCTGGTGATGTCCCTTTGGGAACATAAATCGCATAAAAGTTCTCTACATCAAACTGCTTCATGCCATCTTGTCCGAGCGTTGGAACATTAGGCATCAGTGGTGAGCGCTCGGCTGCGGCAATCGCAATCGGGCGTAATTTGCCGCTTTGAATATGAGGTAGTGAGGCAGTAACGCTATCAAACATCATTAAGGTATTGCCCGCGATTAAGTCGGGAAGGGCAAAGCTGCTGCCTTTGTAAGGAATGTGGGTACCCGTTGCCCCAATACGCTGCATAAATAAAGTGGCCTCAAGATGAGACAGGCTGCCATTGCCTTGAGATGCGTAATTGAAATCACCCTTTTTGGATTTAATAAAAGCAATCAGTTCGGGAAGATTTTTTGCGGGAACACTGGGATTAACCACAATGAGGTGGGGAATGGTGCCAATGAGTGCAACTGGTACAAAATCCTTTTGTAAATCTGCTGGCGGATTTTTAAATAAAGCCAAGGCTATTGACTGATTGGTGAGGGCGCTAATGTGAATGGTGTAACCATCAGGTGCTGCTTTAGCAGCTGCTTGCAGCCCAATCGTCCCGCCGGCACCAGGCTTGTTCTCAACAATCACGGACTGACCTAAAGCTTCGCCAAGAGGTGCCGCAACTGCGCGTGCAAATGTATCGGTAGATCCGCCGGCTGGAAAAGAAAGAATAGCCACGATTGGTTTTTTGGGCCAATCGGCTTCATTAGCAGCAAAAGCGGTGCTCAATAAACCAAAAAGAGTGCAGATGCTCAGAAATAGGGATTTGGTAATAGTCATTTCAAGGTTCATTCGTTCGGTGGTTAATATAGTATTGGATATTCAAAAGCAAATCACTGCATTAAGACTACAAGAGAAATCGATGAGCGCATCAAATAAAACTTCTAATGGGATTGATATGTCGGCCTACTGGCTGCCATTTACTCCCAATCGCTACTTTCATCAGCATCCTAAGATCATGCAGTCTGCCAAGGGAGCTTACTACTACGATGACCATGGTCGTAAGTTGTTTGATGGCCTTTCAGGGCTGTGGTGCTCTCCCTTGGGGCATGCTGATCCACGTATTGGTGCAGCCATCACCAAACAATATGAAACCATGGACTATTGCCCGGCGTTTCAGATGGCAAGCGAGGCAACTTTTAGCTTGGCAAGCCGCATTGCAAAGATGGCTCCAGAAGGTCTTAATAAAGTATTTTTTACGAACTCCGGCTCAGAAGCAGTCGATACCGCATTAAAGATTGCGATTGGCTATCACCGCGTGATGGGTAATGCCTCGCGTATTCGGATGATCGGTCGTGACCGTGCTTATCACGGTGTTGGTATCGGTGGTATCTCTGTTGGCGGAATGGTGGCGAACCGAAAAATGTTTGCCAGCATGATGATGCCTGGGGTAGATCATTTGCCGCACACGCTTAATCTCTCACAAATGGCTTATTCAAAAGGGCAGCCTACTTGGGGTGCACATCTAGCAGATGAGTTGGAAAAGATTGTTGCGCTTCATGACGCCAATACGATTGCAGCAGTGATTCTGGAACCAGTACAGGGTTCAACTGGTGTGATTGTTCCGCCACAAGGTTACTTGCAAAAGATTCGTGAGATCTGTACTAGGCACGGTATCTTGTTGATATTTGACGAAGTTATTACTGGCTTTGGTCGATTGGGCGCTAACTTTGGTGCCGACCGATTTGGCGTAGTGCCTGACATGATTACATTTGCTAAGGCAATTACGAATGGCGTCATTCCATTAGGAGGCGTGATTGTGCGTGATGATATTTATGACAGCATCATCTCGCATGGCGGGCAAGAGCAGGCGATTGAGTTCTTTCATGGCTATACCTACTCAGGTCACCCAATACCAACAGCCGCAGGGCATGCGGTCTTGGATATTTTTGAGTCTGATGACCTCATTAATCGTGCCAAAGCATTAGAGCCCGTTCTCGAAAATGGCCTCCATGCCATGAAAGGCAAGTCAGGAATCTTAGATATTCGTAACTTTGGCTTATCTGGTGCGGTAGAGCTTGAGCCCGTGCCCGGTAAGCCAGGCCTAAGAGCGCTCAAGGTCCTGGAGGCCTGCATTGAAAGAGGTGCACTAGTGCGTGTTGCTGGCGATGTGATTGCTGTAGGCCCACCGTTTATCTCAGAGCCAAAAGAAGTTGAATTCTTATGCAGTGTCTTGGGTGACGCAGTAGATGCTGCAATGAAAATCAATTAACCATAGCCCTCGTAGGCTTTAAAAAGTACTTTATTTTTTCTTGAATGGAAATTGGAGAATGACATTCAAATTTGAAGGGGAAGATGTAATACTGGTCAATTATCAGGATTATCATTAGTGATAAAAATGAGAAAAATGTATAACCCACCTCATCCAGGATTCACTTTGAGAGATGATGTTCTGCCTGCGTTAGAGCTTACGGTGACAGCAGCGGCTGAACAACTGGGGGTAACTCGTCCAGCCTTATCTCGCGTATTAAATGGTAAGGCTGCGATTTCTCCTGAGATGGCATTACGCATTGAGGCCTGGCTGGGTGTTGAGAATGGCGGTAGTGCTAGTCTTTGGTTGGCACAGCAATCTACTTATGACCTTTGGAAAGCAAGAAAAACAATCAAACCAAAAGTAAAACATGCACGCATCCCCACCTTGCTTGCTGCTTAAACTTATTGTGAAGATTACTTATTAAATAAGTGATAGATGATAGGAATAGCAATGGCGCTGATCACACCATTCATCCCCATTGCAAGGCTGGCATAAGTTCCTGCTTCCGGATGGATGCTAAAGGCACGTGATGTGCCGATACCATGGGCACCAATACCAATGGCAAAGCCTCTTTGCCACCAAGCTTTCATACCCAGTGCATTCAAAACAAAGGGCGCCAGAATTGCCCCAAGAATGCCTGTACTCACAGCAAAGATCGCAGTCAAAGTTGGTGAGACTCCGATACGTTCAGCAATGCCCATCGCGATTGGCGCTGTCACTGACTTTGGATACATTGCACCAGTAATACTGCTATCAGCACCCAATAGAGTGGCTATCTCTACTGCGCTCACAATCGACACCAAACCCCCGGTACAAAGAGCTGCAATCAAGGGAAGAGATCTGCCCTTGAGACTGTCTAGCCCGCGATAAATCGGGATTGCTAGAGAAACAGTCGCAGAGCCCAGTAAGAAGTGAATGAACTGGGCACCTTCAAAGTAGGTGGAGTAAGGCATCTCAATGAGTTGAATCGATGTTGCCACGATGAGGATGGCAATGGCTACTGGGTTAGCTAAAGGATTTTGTTTTGCGTGACGATAAATCGTCAATCCTATTTGATAAGCGGCCAGGGTAATAAAGAGTGCGAAGAGCGGGCTACCTGAGAGGTATACCCAAATTTCTACGATGGAATGTTTCTCATTCATCGCTAACTCTCTTGCTTAAGAAGCGCACAACAACGGCGCTCGAACCAATAGTCAAAATGACACTGGCTACTAAGGCGGTAATGATAGCAAAGGCATTTGCCTTTAACTGCGGTAGAAATAAAACTACCCCTACGGCAGCGGGCACGAAGAGTAGGCCAAGATATTGACTAAAGCCATCTGCAACAGCTGCTAATTCTGGGTTAATTCCTTTGCGCAAAACCAGCCATCCAACCAGTAATACCAAACCAATCACGGGCCCAGGAAGGGTGGGTAGTAAAAGCTTGGAAACAAGTTCGCCAATGCTTTGAAACAGAAGGATTTGTACGAGCCCAGAAATCATGCCCCGATCTTACAGGCACTCATTTATGTTGCATCGCAATAACTTATTTCTTCAGTAAGATAAAGACACGAAAAAGCTAGGGTTTTTGCAATACCGCCTAGCTGATAAGAACAAGTAACAAGAACAGAGACTAATAGGAGATCACTCATGGCTGAGTTAAACGTCAATGGTAAGAAGTACAAAGTAGATGTTGATCCCGATACCCCATTGTTATGGGTGATCCGCGAGCAAATTGGCTTAACCGGAACGAAATACGGTTGTGGTGTTGGTCAATGTGGTGCTTGTACAGTTCTGTTCGAGGGTCAAGCGATGCGCAGCTGCTCATTGCCGGTTGCGGCTGCAGAAGGTAAAAAAATTGAAACCATCGAAAGCTTGGAGAAGAGTGGACAGCTTTCTAAAGTTCAAAAAGCTTGGGTTGACAATCAGGTGCCACAGTGTGGCTATTGTCAATCTGGCATGGTGATGGCAACAACTGCTTTGTTGCGTAATAACCCAAAGCCAACAGATGCTCAAATCGATGAGTCGATCACCAATATCTGCCGTTGCGGCACATTCCAACAAGTGCGTGCAGCTATTCATGCTGCTAGCAAAGCCTAAGGAGGAAACATGACTACTACTATTAATACCTCCCGCCGTCATTTTGTAGTTGGCTCTAGCGCAATCGCTACCGGCCTTGCAATTGGTTTTGATTTCACATTCATGGCTGAAGCCAATGCTGCCATGGGTACCGGCACCACTTCTATGGCGCCTTTGGCAACGCCAGAGATTGGTGTGTGGGTCGTTGTCAAGCCGAATGATGATGTGGTTGTTCGTATCGTGCGCTCTGAAATGGGCCAGGGCACGATAACTGGCTTGTCACAAATGGTTGCAGAAGAATTAGAGTGCGACTGGAAAAAAGTTTCTTATGAGTATCCTTCTCCAGCAGAGAGTTTGGCTCGTAAGGGTGTTTGGGGAAGCTACTCCACTGGCGGTAGCCGTGGCATTCGTACTTCAGAACAATATGTTCGCAAGGGTGGAGCTGCAGCCCGCATGATGTTGATTCAAGCGGCAGCAAATCAATGGAATGTACCTGCTTCAGAGTGTATGGCTGCTAATAGCATCATTACTCACACTCCATCTGGCCGTAAGACAAGTTTCGGTAAGGTTTCTGTTGCGGCATCTCAGTTACCAGTGCCGACTGAAGTGCCATTGAAAGATCCAAAAGAGTGGAAGTTAATCGGTAAGCCTGTCAATCGTATTGATGGTGTTTCTGACAAGGTCACTGGTCGTCAAGTATATGCAATTGACTTGAAGATGCCAGGTATGTTGATAGCGAACATCAAAGAGTGCCCAGTATTTGGTGGCAAGGTCAAGAGCTATGACGCTGCAAAAGCCCAGAACATGAAGGGTGTCAAGAAAGTAGTTCAGGTAGGTGACTCAGCGGTTGCGGTAGTGGCCGAAACCTTCTGGCAAGCGAAAACGGCTTTGGATCAAGTCAATATCGTTTGGGATAACGGTGCAAACGGCAATGTTTCTAGCGCTTCCATCAAAAAGATGCTGGAAGAGGGCCTAACTGCCGACGATGCTTTTGTCCATAACACCAATGGTGATGTGAACTCCGCACTTTCTAGTGCATCTAAAAAGATTGAAGCTACTTACTTCTATCCATTCCTCAATCACGCCACCCTTGAGCCACAAACAGCTACTGCAAAGTGGACAGCGGATTCATGCGAAGCTTGGGTTCCAACGCAAGATGGTGAAGCCTCTTTGGCTGCTGTTATTGCAGCTTCCGGATTGCCAGCTGAAAAGTGTAATGTCTATAAGGTAAATTTGGGCGGTGGCTTTGGTCGTCGTGGCGCCTTCCAGGACTACACAACACAAGCGGTGAATATTGCTAAGCAAATGCCCGGCACACCAATTAAGTTGATCTGGACGCGTGAAGAGGATATGACGCAAGGCCGTTACCACCCGGTCATGATGTGCAAAATGACGGCAGCAATTGACGACAAGAAAAACGTCACAGGTTTGAATGTGCGCTTATCCGGCCAATCTATTTTGGCATCAGTACGCCCAGCAGTAGTTGCTTCTAATAAAGGTAAAGATCCTTTGGCATTCCAAGGTTACGAGCCTTTGGGTGAGCATGCTTTTGGTTATAGCTTTGACAACCTCACGATTGATCATGCCATGCGTAACACTCACGTCCCGCCAGGATTCTGGCGTGGTGTGAATGCAAATCAAAATGCCATCTTTATTGAAACCTTTATGGATGAGTTGGCTGATGCCACCGGCATGGACCCGGTAGAGTTCCGTCGTAAGCATATGAAAAACTATCCACGTAACTTAGCAGTGCTTAATGCGGCTGCTGAGGGCATTGGGTGGACTAAGCCAGCAGCTCCCGGGGTCTATCGTGGCATTGCTCAAATGAAAGCCTTTGGTAGTTATGTTGCTGCAGCTTGTGAGCTTTCTGTGACTAATGGCACCGATGTGAAGATTCATCGCATTGTTGCTGCAACTGATCCTAGTTATGTTGTTAATCCGGCGCAGATTGAACGTCAAGTTGCAGGCTCATTTGTCTATGGCTTGTCAGCACTTTTCGAGGAAGAGATCACCATTGAAAAAGGTGCGGTTGTGCAAAAGAACTTTGACACCTTTAACTCCATTCGTTTATCGCAAATGCCTAAGGTTGAAACTATTTTGATCCAAGGCGGCGGCAGTGAATGGGGTGGTGTTGGTGAGCCTACTATTTGCGTTGCTGCTCCGGCAGTGCTCAATGCAATTTACCGCGCTACTGGCAAACGCTACCGCACAGTTCCTTTGAAAAATAGCGGCATTAAGCTCGTTTAATTATCAAAGCACTGTGAAGTATTTATGAGAAAGGGGTGCGTACTGGCAGTTTTCTTGCTAGTCGCCCTCAATCTTGGTCAGGCTAGTGCACAAAGTAATGCGAGCATTGTTGCAGGAGAAATTACGCAACCCTTAACAGCAACACCGGGTGATCCGCTGCGCGGGCGCGGTATTGTTACCAGTCGTCAAACCGGCTTATGCATACTGTGTCACAGCGGCCCATTTCCTGAGGAGCGTTTTCAGGGAAATCTAGCCCCTGAATTAAGCGCTAGTGTTGCACGCTATACGGCGCCCCAACTCAGAGCGCGAATTGTGAATTCTAGTTACTTTCATCCTAATACCATCATGCCAACTTACTTCAGCGTTGACCATCTCAATCGCGTTGCCCCTAAGTTCATGGGTCAAACCATATTGAATGGGCAAGAGATTGAAGACGTTGTTGCCTTTTTATTGACTTTAAATTCTAGTAAGCCATGATTGAACCAACATTAACCCATCAAACCAGTCGCCGTAATTGGTTTAAACAATTACAGAGCCTTGGCGTTCTTGCTTTAGGCCTTTGGTTTAGTCCTTTAACTGCATTCGCTAAAAAGGAAGATGCAGCAAAAGCCATTCAAGAAATTACCGGTGGCAAGTTAGTGCAAGACGGCAAGGTCAATCTAGTCATTCCGCCTTTGGTAGAGAACGGTAATCTGGTGGTGCTGAAGGTTAGTGTAGATAGCCCTATGACTGCCAATGATTACGTTAAAGCAATTCATGTGATTGCAGAAGGTAACCCTCTACCCAATATCTTTACTGCTTACTTGAGTCCTCGTTCGGGTTCAGCAAAAATTACCACGCGTGTTCGCTTGGCTGATAGTCAAACTGTGTGGGCGATTGCGCAAATGAATAATGGTAGTTTTTATAGAGGTAGCGCAGAGACCTTGGTCACGCTGTCTGCCTGCACGGAGTTGGTATGAGTAAAACATCACGCACCTCTATCACCATGCCATCGAGCGCTAAGAAAGGTGCCATTATTGAGATCCGTGCGATTGCACAGCACGATATGGAGTCTGGCTTTCGGTATAGTGAGGGCGGGAAATTAATTCCACGCGATATTATTCGTGTCTTTACTTGTACCTATAACGATGTCGAAGTATTCAAGGCAGATTTTTACCCTGGTATTGGCGCTAACCCCCTTATCATTTTTACAACGATTGCTACCGAGACTGGAACATTAGAATTTAAGTGGTCTGGCGATGATGGTTATGAGGCCATCAATCAAGCGCACATTACAGTTTCATGAGAAATCTACTGCTCACCCTGGTTTGTGGCTGTAGCATCTTATTTTTCGGCCCCCAGGTAGAAGCTGCCTCTGATAATGGCAAGCAAGCACTTCAATCGAGCTATCAATTGATGTCTGCAGAAAATAAAGCAATGCAAGATGATCCCAGTCTTAATCCAGCCATGTTTTGGGTAGGTGATGGTCAAGCGCTTTGGGATACGCAGGTAGGCAAGAGCAATAAGTCCTGTGCCAGTTGCCATGGTGATCCGAAAAAATCTATGCGGGGAGTTGCCACTCAATTTCCAAAGATCATGAACGGGAAGTTGCAGACTCTCGAGGGTCAAATCAATCAATGTCGCGTCGGCGCGCAAGGTACCTCATCACTTGCTTACGAAAGCAAGGATCTTTTATCGCTCACAGCATTGGTCGCATACCAATCCAAAGGAATGCCAATTTCGGTTAAAGAAACGCCTCAAAATAAAGCTGAGTTACAAAAAGGTCGTCAATCTTTTTATGAGCGAATGGGGCAGTTGAACCTATCCTGTGCTCAATGCCATGAAGAGAGGGCGGGCTTGAAGTTGGGTGGCGCCCCAATACCGCAGGGTCATCCCAATGCATATCCTATTTATCGTCTGGAATGGCAAACGTTGGGATCATTACAGCGCAGACTACGTAACTGCATGAGTGGTGTCAGAGCGCAACAGTATGAGTATGGTTCGCCAGAGATGGCGCAACTAGAATTATTCTTAGCGTGGCGTGCACGAGGACTTCCCCTGGAATCTCCAGGGGTTAGACCTTAACTAAAACGAATATCAAAACAAATATTTATTAGTCGGAAAAGACAACTGAAGTTGTGCCGTTAATCAACACACGGTCATGCAAGTAATAGCGCAATGCACGAGATAAAACAGTGCGCTCTAAATCTCGACCTTTGCGGACCAAGTCTTCTGGTGTGTCGCCATGAGTAACGCGAGTAACGTCCTGTTCAATAATCGGACCCTCATCTAAGTCGCTAGTAACAAAGTGGGAGGTAGCTCCAATCAGCTTAATGCCACGCGCATGAGCCTGGTGATAGGGCTTTGCGCCTTTGAAGCTCGGTAGAAAGGAGTGATGTACGTTAATGCAACGTCCCGATAATTTAGTGGATAAATCATCGGATAAGATTTGCATATAGCGAGCCAGAATCACCATATCTACTTTAGATTCCTCAACGATTTCCAATAACTTGGCTTCTTGAGTAGGCTTAGTTTCAGGGGTAACGGGCAGGTGATAAAAAGGAATGTCAGCAAAATCAATGCTGGCATAGACATCACGAGGATGATTGGAGACGATACCGCAGATGATCATTGGTAATTCACCAATGCGCCAGCGGTACAAAAGATCTACTAGGCAATGATCTAACTTGGATGCCATGATGAGTACGCGTTTTAAATCCTTGACTGCACGCAGATTCCAGGTGAGTTCAAACCGCTTCGCAATTTCTGTAAATCCGGAGCGTAATGTGTTGCCATCTGTCGGACAGCTAAAGCTCACGCGCATAAAGAATCGCTTGGAAGCTTTGTCATCAAACTGTTGAGCTTCTTCAATGTCGCCGCCCGCCTGAAAGATATAGGTGGATACAGCAGCTACGATGCCAGGTTTATTGGGGCAGGTAAGGGTGAGGTAATAGTTTTCAGTAGTCATTGCTAAATTAATCGTTTCAATAGTGATTTATTGCTAATAAACGATGATTTTAGTCCCTGAATGGTGTTATTCCAGGGTTTGTGAGGTGCTATTGCTGAGAGGCTTCTTTTATTTGGTCTGCAGGTCCACTCAGTGGGGCGCTATTGTCAGTAATTTTAGGTAGAACTACCTCTTCGCAAATAGGCTTGGGACCAATGATATTGGTAAAGCTGCATTCCTTTTTAGTGGCTACAGAAGCTGCATGCTCTAAGGGGGATTTTCCAGTAGTTACCGAGGAGGCAATGCTAGTAGCTGTTATGGGGTTGGCTACTGCAGCTCCTACTACAGTTGTTCCTGCTGAGCTAGCTGCGGCAGTGCTAGTAGTGCCGATGGCTGCTAAGGGTGCCATACACCCTTGCAGTATCGGGCAAGAAACAATCAATACATAAAACCAAATTGTCCGCATGGACAGATAGGCGCTTACTTATTCAGTTTACAAACAGAGTTAAATACGCCAGCAGCCCAAGTCTCGCTGACTACAGGCTCAAATTTGCTATCCGGAGTATTGTTTTCCGAAACCACTTTGCCAGTTGCTTTGTTGCCAGCAAATTCTTTGTAAGCGATTGGACGGTAGCTTACGGTAGGGCAATCAAATTCATTTACACCAACGATCGAGTTGACAGTCTCTTTATTGTTTGGATTAACACCGGGCTTTTTGAGATCAAGCATCGAAACAATTTGAGTTTTTTCACCTTGGGTGCGTGCAGTATCAGTATCGACATAGACCACCATCAATTCATTTGATCCCAACTCTTTCCAGGCCGCATTAGCGTTGCTATAAAAAAGTAGCAGAGCTGAGGAGGTTAAGCTAGCAAGAAGAATTTTTTTCATTTAAAGACTTTCAAAAGGTTGCTTACGAATGCTTTTGCAATATTTTATACGCCCTAGATACAGGGAATTACTTATTTATCAGCTCTAGAGTGCGCTTACTATTCTCTGGCTTCATTTGGAGCGGGAGGTACTCATTCTTAGCCCATAAGGGATTCATATTGCGATAAAGCTTGCTTTGCACCCAGCCCGACTGACCTGTTTGATAGATGAACACCGATTTTTCAAGGTCAGAGAAGTCATATATTGTTCTTAAGCTGGGCGCTTGTAGTGTTTCGTAGGGGTTTTGGGAGTGTAATAATTCCAGCCTACCGACATTAATCGTATTGCTATCACCCGGAAATGGCACTTCTAGATTAAAAGCTTTGCCGAGTATAGGAACCTTGCTTAATGGGCGATGTTCAGAGATGGCGATATGCGCTTTACCCCATGACCACTTATTAGGATCATCTCCATATTCTTTACTCAAATAATCAAGCGCTTTATCAAATGCATTATTGGATGCATCAATACAGGTTTCGATCAGCTGTGTTTTTGGATCATCACACCAAGGACTATTGGGATTTTTAATTTGTGCGAGCAGGGCCCCGCGATAGTTGCGATCGCCGTAGGTTTGAGTAAAGATATAGCCCAACCTAGAGAATAGGTTACGCGTGAGTTGATCAGCCCAAGCATTAAACAATAAAGCAGCTGGACTATTGATTGACATATCCGCATTAAAGTTCTTACTCATTTCTAATGCTTGAGCCCCCAAACGATGAGTAGGCTTACTAGATTTAAAAAGATCCAATAGAGGAACCGAGCTCAAAGAAAGGGTGTCTGCCTGCATCGTTTTCATAAAGTCGAGATCATGACTACCCCTAGATTTGATGAGCTCAACAATCCGATCGTAACGAGCAGACAAATCCCAATCAGCGGTAAGTGGGTTGGGATCATTGCTGGCAATAATGCGTTGGTTGGCTGTAGCAAGCCAACCTTGCTCAGGATTATTGCTCGCTGGTAGCTGGTCAAAAGGCACATAAGCGCTCCAGTCGTATTGCTTTTCCCAACCTAGAGCAGGGGCGACACCATAAAGGCCTTGATGCAGCAATCGCTTAGGGGCAACTCCAGCAGCTTGATAGGCAATATTGCCATCGCTATCTGCCATAACAACGTTTTGCATCGGCGCGTAATTTTTGCGCAGCGCATCTTTAAAAGTATCTAGATCTTTGGCACGATTCATGTCTAAGAGACCGACTACAGATTGATTCTCAGAATCTAAAGCGGTCCAGCGTAGTGCTAATGCAAAACGACTGGTGTCAATTGCTCGCTGAGCACGTGCATAAGAATCAGATATTACTGGACCATGCCTGGTTTCTTTCACAATAAAGTTAAGCGGTGGAGCACCTTTGATATCGATGACCTCCTGGCGCACTTTAAAAGGTAGCATGCCATCTGGACCCCGATACATGCCAGGATTTTTTGGATCAAGCTGTTCTATATAGCTATCTTGGACATCAGGATTGGTATTGGTAAAGCTCCAGGCGATCTTCTCGGTTCTGCCTAAAATCACCGCCGGAATACCTGGGAGGGTTGCGCCAATCACATTAAGGCCCGGTGCATCTAGATGGGCAAAATACCAAACTGCGGGTGCAGATAAACCCAAGTGGGGATCATTGGCCAGCAAAGGCTTACCAGTAGCAGTCAGTTTGCCGCTCAAAGCCCAGTTATTGGAGCCAATGCCTTCCTTCCCCCCGGGTAGCTCAATTTGCGTCAACTCTGTAGTGGGAAGGTTTTTGGATTTGCTGTTAGCCGGTCCAGCTTGCGGGTTAAATACATTGAGGTCGCGGTAGATTTTGGCAAAATCTGTATTCGTAGGCGGCTCACCAATTTCATAAGGGGGTAGCACCTCCCAGATTTGTTTGGTACTGAGGTATTGAGAAAGCTCTAGCCTTTGTAATTCTTTTTGCCAGTTACCACCCAAGTCATAGGCCATCATCAGCATCCAAGCAACGCTATCCGTTGGTGACCAGTGACCCGGTTTGGACCCGGTTAAAAAATATTCAACAGGTAGCGCCCAACCCAAGTTAGCGTTGCCAGCATTCACGCCATCTGCATACGCTTGCAATAAACGTTTTGCTGAAACTGGGTATTTATCAAACTGATGCTCAGCAGCACGCTTTATTCCCAACGTTCGTATAAAGCGATCGATGCTGACGGTCTCACTACCCAAAATTTCGGAGAGGCGTCCACTAGCAAGCCGACGATTAATCTCCATCTGCCAAGAGCGTTCAGTGGCATGCAGATACCCCAAAGCAAACAATGCATCAGATTGACTATTGGCTTTGATATGAGGAATGTCTGCTTCATCAAAAGTGATGACTACAGAATCACCGAGAGTCTTAATCGTGCGCTTTCCGGCGGGGCTCGATTGCGCGGAATACAGATAGCTCAGCGTGACTACCAAGGCAAGTATCAATATGACTAAAGCAACCCATGCGATAGGGCGCATCAATTTGTGAAGTCCTGCTGAATGGCCTTTGGGTTTCATGGGCGTATTTTAGTATTTTTGCCCTGCGAGCAGTCTGGGTCTCTGACCTTACCTCTTCCCAATGGTCATTTAGGCTTACATGCTAAAATTTCGCTTGTCTTGGTTTATTTAGCACGGCTTTATTGTTTGTGCGAGCCCGAGTGGTGAAATCGGTAGACACAGCAGATTTAAAATCTGCCGACTCAAAAAAGTCGTGCCGGTTCGATTCCGGCCTCGGGCACCACCTCAAAACCACACAAACCCTCCCTTTTCCCCTTAAATGAGGCGCAAAGCCGCGATTTAGCTGCTCAGAGCCTGCTTTTTGTGATAAATCCTCGTAAAATCAAGGCACTAACGTACTAAATGGATGCTTTTGATTAATGCCTCGGGGATTTCATCCTCGTACCATCCTGTTGGGCATTTCAGTACCTTTTCTTCTAGGATTAAGGCTGTATTAGCACTTTCTTTTTTCCTGCTCTCATGCTCTGGCATAAGTCAGGGAGCCACAGTTTCACCTCCAGCAAATACGCTCCCCACTAACGGCCAAGTCGTCGCTGGCAGTGCTTCGATTAATTCATCCTCAACTGCCACTTCTGCCGTGATGAACATCAATCAAACTTCGCAACGCGCAGTGATCAATTGGGATACTTTTAATGTTGGCAAAAATGCAGCGGTTAACTTTAACCAACCAAATGCAAATGCGGTGACTTTGAATCGGGTTACTAGTGCAACCCCATCGATGATTGAGGGTGCAGTTAATGCTAATGGCCAAGTTATTTTTGTAAATCCGAATGGCGTCACCTTTGGTAAGGGTGCAGAAGTCAATGCCGCTGGTGTAGTGGCAACAACCATGAATATTGCAGATAGAGATTTCATGGATGGAAGGTCAATCTTTAATGGTAACGGCGTAGGCCAAGTCATTAATGAAGGCAAAATCAAAACTAATGTAGATGGTGGGTATATCGCTTTATTGGCGCCGGAAGTCCAGAATCAGGGCTATCTCTTTGCTCAAAAGGGCGGCACAGTCGCCATCGGCTCCGGTACCCAGATTTCTTTGAAAATTCAAGGCCTCAGTTTGATCGCCCTTAGTGTTGATGAAGGTGTTTATAACGGCCTCATCTTTAATAAGCGGATCATTGAGGCCCCAGGAGGTTTGGTTGTAATCTCAACTGGAGCTGCCAACCAGCTTCTAGCCTCTGTTATCAAAAACACGGGTCGCATTTCTGCCTCATCAGCAATTAACAATGGCGGCATTATTGAGCTCGTGGCTAACTTCATCACTCAGGCAGGCAAGCTTAGCGCGAATAGTCAGCAATCTCAGGGCGGTCAAATCAATCTAGTTGGCAACGAAATAACAGTTGCATCTAACTCTAAGACTACTGCTACCGGTGCAACAGGGGGCGGACAAGTCAATATTGGTTTAGCAAGTACTCAGGTATCCGGTGGCACTCAGATCAATATTCCTACTCCAGATGCAATCAAAGTGAATGCAAGCCAGGCAGCGCAAAATAATCAATTAGCAAATGTAGTTACTGTCGAACAAAACGCCACCATCGACACCTCTGCTACTAAAGCAGGCAATGGCGGAACTATCGCAATCTGGTCTCAGGTTCAAACCACAGTAGCTGGCATTTTGAAATCGTTGGGTGGTGTTATCTCAGGTAATGGTGGATTTATCGAGACTAGCTCTACTGGCAAAGTCATTTTTAGCCAAGGCCTGGTAGTTGATACTTCAGCCCCTCATGGCAATTTTGGTAATTGGTTAACTGACCCGGCTGTTATCGTGATTGATACTGCTGCTGCAAATGCACTTACTAATGCTTTGGCCACCACTAACGTTACCTTGAATGCTGCCGCCTCAGCGTGTGGACCTATTGCAAGTTGCCCAACTAGCTCTACTCCTGTTATCACTTTCTTGGCGGATGTCCTTTCATCCAATCCGTTAACTAGTCTTTACCTATATGCAGATAACGGCAGCATCACTATCAATAGCACTATTCAGGCGGGTGCTGTTTACGCTCAAGCTCAGGGTGGAACAATCAATATAGGGGGCTCGGGCAAGATTCAGGGCTTCAATGATCTACTTGGAGCAAGTCCTGGCAGCCTAAGTTACGCAATTGAACTCCTAGCCCAAGCAATTTATGTTTCCGGAAGTCTTGTTAGTGCAAGCCCCTTAGTTGGTGGGACGGGGGCCAATATGAGACTTGTTGCCAACACCATAAACCTGGGATCAACCAGTTTCTTAATTGCAGATGGTTCGTCTGGCGGTTTAATTACAGTTGCCGCTAATGATTCTATTTATTCCGAGGGCTCTATTCGTGCAAATGGTATTAACGGTAATGGCGGTACGATTAATCTGATTGCAGGAAATGCAATTACCCTTGCCACTGCAAACACTGCATCTCAACAGGCTTACTTACAGGCCAATGGTTCGATTAATGGCGTTACAAATGGTGGCAATATTATTATTGCTACGGTAGCGGGTGACACTACTATTTCGCAGACCATTATTGCGGCAAATGGAAATGCAGGTGGTGTAGGAGGCGATATTGCTATTACCGCAAGTGGTACCGCTAAGATTGGCAATTCACAGATCTTTGCAGATGGCGGCACTACAGGCGGAATTATTTTGATAGGTGATGCCTCAACAATTGCCACCACTATTGATGCTAGCACTCTTATCGATGCCAGTTCTTCTGGTGTAGTAGGTGGCGCTCCTGGTTACATCGATATTGCAGGTCAAACAGTGAATTCTCTTGCGATTCTCACTTCCGCTGGCAGCACTACGATTTCTACTGCGCAAATTGCAAATTTCTCTGCTATGCTTCTTGCGGATGAAAGTGTTGTAGCTGGCGGTACAACAACTACTACAACCACCACCGGCACAACAGCTCCCGCTGTTGCGCCTGTAGTCACCGCGCCACCTCCGCCCCCGCCCCCTCCAGTAATAGTGTTTGCGCCTCCGATTGCCGCACCTGCACCTGCTAAGTTAGAAGTGGCAGCCTCACTATCTTCCTTTGTTGCGCCACCTCCAGCTCCAGCAAATCCGCCGCCAGCTCCAACTGGAGGAGAAGTTTCTATGCCTGCTCCGATTAGCGCAGCTCCATTGGCGGTTATGGCCGACGGTAGCATTCAGCTCACACCACCTGCACCACCAACTGCGCCCCCATCCGCTCCTGTGGCAGTAGTCGCTAATTCTTCTGCAACACAGGCTCCCCCAGCGGCGGTAGCTCCACCTCCACCGCCAAGTAATCGCGCTGCCTCTAATGCTGGCAGGGATGGATCAAACAATAATTCAGATGGTCGCAGAACGGGGACCGCGCAAGATGTTGCTGATAAAAAAGAATCTAAAAACGGAACTGCAAAATCGACCACTACTGCATCTAAGTACGTAAGTAAATATGCCAACGGCTTTCACAATGGTGGAAAGGCGAGCGCCAAAGAGAGTGGCAATAAGGCGCTTACTGTGGCTAAAGCAGCGCCACAAAGAGAGGGTAAATACAGTCATCGTATAAATGCGATGAACAGTAATCCTGCAGTAATTGCCTCTATGGCCCAAAACCGATTTGCTGGAAGTATTTCACCATTTCCGCCAGGAGTGCCTCATGAGATATCTACGCCTGTGGCTTTGCGGGGTGGGGATAGCCTAGTGCAATCCTACGATGATGTGCCATCGATCCGTAATTCTGGGGTTGCAACTGCG
Source organism: Polynucleobacter sp. QLW-P1DATA-2 (assembly GCF_001870365.1). Classification (NCBI taxonomy): domain Bacteria; kingdom Pseudomonadati; phylum Pseudomonadota; class Betaproteobacteria; order Burkholderiales; family Burkholderiaceae; genus Polynucleobacter; species Polynucleobacter sp. QLW-P1DATA-2. Next base: position 1,276,537 of record NZ_LZMQ01000003.1, read on the forward strand.
AGTCGCTCACGTAATGCGGACAACTATCATGAAAGTCTCGAGTCTGTAAATCTGATGTCTACCTTAAATCTATTTATCATCCACTAGTAATGCTCAACTTGTTTTAAAGAAAATATTGATACATGATTAATTACCTGCACGCACTGCCCAACATCGTTATTGGCTTGAGCATTATGTTTATAGGATTGCTACTTTCTACCGCAATTCCTTGTTACATCCGCTGGAAATATGATTTAAATCCGAGTGAGCATCTTGCTAAGGGGGCAGAAGAGGGCTTTAAGTTATTTACCTCCATTACCTTGTTGCTCATCGCCTTCTCTTTGGTGCGTGTTCAGGGTGATCATCGCAACGTTGAGGATTTAGTTTCTCGAGAAGCAGCATTAATGTTTAAGCTCAATCGATCCTTAGCAGCATTTGGTGGTCCCAATGCCACTGAGCTTCAAGGCGATTTAAAAAATTATGCCGATGCCATTGTTGATGATGAGTGGCCGCTGATGGCAAAAAATGAACGTAGCGAACAAGCTTCTAATGACTTAACCGATTTAACACAAGGCATTAGGCTCTTAGACCCTCGAAATCCTGTTCAGCAAATGGCTAGGGCGGAGATAGTGACTACCTTAAATCAGTTGTCCGATGTAAGGGAGGCGCGTTTATCAGCCACAAGACTTCAATTGCCTTCCTATCTATGGCAAGCGCTTTCTGTGTCGGTAATATTGCTCATCATCTTTGGTTGGCTGCAAAACCCATTGCCAAAAATGGTCGCCTACGTTGGTGGTGTCACCATTGGTGTATCCGTACTCTTCACCTTGGTTATTGCCCTGGAGGGGCTATTTGTAGGTGAAAGTCGAGTTACTCCTGAGGCCATTGTTCATATACTGCCTTCCTTGGGTGCATGACGATGTCTAGTAATCCCCCAGAAGCAAACCTAGTGCATTTCATTCAGTTGCGTGGCTCCAGTACCGTGATGAAGGTGATGCAACGCATTGGCTTGAAGTATATGGACGAGAACCCAAATATTCGCCTACCTCTGTTAGGAGGGGGCACTGCTATGGGTTACAAATCCGCCCTAGATGGCACGGCTGATATTGGTATGGCATCCGGGCAGATTCCTCAGAATATTCAATTATGGGCAAGCAAGCATAAATTAGCGATAGATGAAGTGAGCATCGCTACTGATGGTATTGCTGCCATTGTCAATCCTGCTAACCCAATTAATGACTTATCTTTGGAGCAGCTCCACGACATCTTCACCGGCAGCGTTACCAATTGGAATGCTTTGGGTAAATTCTCGGGCGCTATTAATGTAGTGAGTCACGACCCCCAATTGGGAACGTACGAGCCCTGGAAAAGACAGGTTGCCGGGAAAGATCACATTACTTTAAAGGCTAAGGTCGTTAATGGTCTTGATAGTTTGATGCAAGCTGTTAGCTCTGATCCTTTGGCTATAGGATATGTGGGCACTACTTTCCTAGGTAAGGGAAAAGTAAAGGCTTTGGCGATAGATGGATTTTTGCCTACCTACACCAATATCAAGCAACAGCACTATCCTATTCGCAATCAGCTACAGCTATTAGCTAAATCTTCAGCGCACAACGAGGTTCATAACTTCATTGCTTATTGTTTAGATCCGAACAAGGGTCAAATGATGATTAAAGAAATGGGTTTAGTCCCTGCGGCAGGTGAATGATGATGAACCGCCGACAACTACTCCTTAATATAGGAATCATTTCTGCTGGCATTGCTGGCGCAGCAGTAACGGGCTTTGTTGCTTATCCCTTTTTAATCGCCAAGGCACGTAAAGAATTGATGATTTCAGGGTCTGCTGCCGTATCACGTTTTGTTGCTTTATTAATTCCTCCGTTTCTTGAAAAATTTACCCATGCCAAGATCGATATTGAAGGGGGCGGCTCTTTCGCAGGTTTGGTGGCCTTGGACAACGGCGGCATAGATCTGGCAATGATGTCGCGAGACCTCAATTTCGAAGAATTTAATTTGGATCTACACAGCCATCTCATCGGTATTGAGGGCGTTGCCATTGTGGTTCACCCCAGCTCCAGTGTTAAGAGTATCTCGCTTGAGCAATTAGATGGCATTTTCCAAGGCTCCATTAATAATTGGGATCAATTGGGTGGTCCCAATAAAAAAATCAATGTTTATACCCGAAATGAAGGCTCAACCACTAGGGCGTTTGTAGAGGACATGGTTCTGCGGGGTTCAAAATTCCGTCACGATGCAAAGTTATGCGATAGTGCCGTTGAGCTTGTTAATGCGCTCGCAGAAGATCAGTTTGGGATTGGATATTTAACCATTCGTAACTTGAGCGAGAAGCTTAAAACGATTGCTATTAATGGTGTAGAAATTAGCGATAAGACTATATTGCTCAAACTCTATCCACTTTGCAGGGATATGTTCTTAGTCAGCAAAAATACAGCGAGTCAGATAGCCAGAGATTTTGTGCATTACAGTCTAAGCGGCTCCGCACAAGATATTTTTGTTAAGCATGGTCTCACTCAGGTTTCTCAGCAGGAATATAAGTTATGAGAAATTCAGCCCCCACTAATGAAGTAGAAGAGTATCTCTATGCAGCCCTAGATTGGCTTAGAAGTAAGCATCACATTCGTAAAGGCTTGGCATTGGTGGCCATTGCACTCTTGCTTGGTTTGGCAGGTAAATTCGCCTATGACTTATTTCCACGTCACTACGAACTGACGATTAGTGGTGGCGGCATGCTTACCAAAAGTCATCGTTTGGCAAAGGTACTGCAAGAAGAGGCTGCTCGTCGCAACGTTTCTTTGAACATTGTTCCTACTGCTGGATCATTTCAAGCGCTTAATGAACTCAATGATGGCAGATTAGATCTAGCCTTTGTGCAGGGCGGTGTGGATGCGATTGGTTACGAAGATGTCAGGCAGGTTGCATCGATCGCACCCCAACTAATCCAGTTTTTAGTGAAACCCGACGTGAAGTCCATTCGGGATATTCGTGGGAAGGTAGTAAATCTAGGCGAGAAAAATGGTGGCCCTAGTATTGTTTCCAATCAAATCCTGCACTTCTCTGGTCTGGTACCTGAGGTCGACTACGTAGAATCGAACTACAGCGATGAGCAGTTGCTCAGCATGAAGCCTGAAAAGCTTCCGGACGTTATTGTGCAAGTCTCTTACGCCCCTTCGGTTACGGTCGATTTCTTAGTACAGAAACGCGGATATCAATTACTAGAAATGTCTTTCCCTCCATCGCTAGCAATGCGTATGGGTTGGGTGGCAGATGCCAAGATACTGGCATATATGTACCAAATTTCTCCACCAGTACCTGCTACTGATATTCAGGTAGTGGGTGTCAATCTCAATTTGCTGGCAAACAAGAATGTTGATCCCCGAGCTATCTCTGCATTGTTACCAGTGTTGTATAGCCCTCAAGTAGCCTCTCGCTTTAGCTTCCCTATTACTGAAGATAAAATTTTGACTCCATCCGGTTTCCCCATTTCTGATGGAACAGAAATGTATCTCGCCAGTAAGCAGCCCTTAATAAGCGCGCAAATGGTTGATCAAATCAAGGGTGCATTCGGTCTCATCATGTCTTTGCTGTCTGTAGCGCTGGTGGTCTTCAAGTGGTTTAAAGCACCTGATGACTCAGAAGAAGACGAGGAAAGCGAAGAGGGTGATGATGGCGTGGTTCGCAAAAGATATAAATCAGATTGGCGCCTGTAACACCAATTAGGATAAGCTCCAGTCCACTTTAATGCATTAATTATGAATACACTCAAGCTATTACTTTGTGCTTTTTTATTTTCCACCTCTGCTATTGCCTGGGGCGTTGATGTGATGGAATTTAATTGCAAGCGTTCAGAAAAAGGGTATACCGAAGAATACGAGATGAAGATTACTCTTGCTTCTGGTACGCAAAAAGCAAAAGTGTATTTAGATGATCGCGATCTAGATCAGTCTGATGCTTATGGCAAGCAAGTGGTTAAGAGTGTCACTCTAGCTCGCCCAAATATCTTGATACTCGTTGAGGCTAGTTTTGATCCCGAAAATGTCATGGGCGTCTCTTACCCGGCTGGTACAGTTTCAACCCAAATTACGCTTGATCCAGTAAGTGGCAAGCTAAAAAAGGTAGAAAAAATCCAAGGCGGGATTTTGGGTGAGGCAATGGGCAATGGAACTCACGTAAGCGAAGAGCTCTGCCTACCTTCGAAAATGCCTTACAGAACTAAGTAAGAGTACTAGCTAAGCTTAATCAGGCTCAGTAACAAAGCCTAATTTGGTTAAGCCAGCACGGCGAGATGCGGCCAATACTTGTGCAACATACTCGTACTTCACTGACTTATCTGCCCGTAAATTGATTTCTGGCTGTGGATCTTTTTGTGCGGCTTTCTCAGCATAGCCATCAAAGGTTTTTAAATCAATCGGGGTGCTATTCCAGAAGATCTGGCCTTTAGCATCAATCGAAAGCTGTACGGATTCAGGTTTTACTTCATTGCGAACGCTATTGGCTTTTGGAAGTTCTACCTTGACTGCTTGTTGAATTACGGGCAGCGTAATAATGAAAATAATCAAAAGCACCAACATGACATCCACCATTGGCGTCATATTGATTTCGGCCATGATGGCATCTTCGTTCTGATCGTCCTGAATATGAAAGGACATACTTATTCTCCAGACTTCACGCGTGCGCCGGTCACAAAGTAAGCAAGTAGGTCGTTACCAAAGCGATTGAGTTCGGCTACCAGTAATTTATTACCACGATTGATAGCATTAAATCCCAGCACAGCAGGTATCGCTACAGCCAAACCTAATGCTGTCATGATTAATGCCTCGCCAATGGGGCCAGCCACTTGGTCAATCTGGGCGCTACCAGAGCTACTAATAGAGATGAGGGCGTGATAGATGCCCCAGACAGTGCCGAATAAACCGATAAATGGTGCAACTGCGCCAGTAGAACCCAAGAAGGTCAGACCTTTTTGCAGGCTAGCTGCAACAGAATCAATACTGTTCTTAATGCTACGAGCCATCCATTCTGAGTAGTTCAGGGTTTGTAAAAGTTCACGGTGATTATTTGACTGACTTTGGTGATGAGCCGAGGCACCGTTAGCCGATTTAGCGATCTGATAGTAGGGATTAGATGCGTGATTACTAAATACCTCAAGACCTTGCTCATATGAAGTGGCGCGCCAGAATTGCTCTAGCTCAGGCTTCAGTTTGCGCAAATTACGCAGCTCCCAAACGCGGGTAAGCAAAATCACCCAAGTGACGATTGAGCAGGTGAGCAAAGCCAATGCTACAAAGCGCGTAATTGCATCGCCCTCAAGCCAGAGATTTGCAATTCCAAATGGTGTATTCATAGTCGTTAATTCTTGAGATTAAATTTAATTAAAAGATTGGTGGATATTCTTTGGGCCGAGCCATTCACTACAAAAGGTTTAAAACGATAACGTCTGCCAATGTCCGTTGCTGCGCGATCTAATCTAGGGAAGGAGCTTGACTGCAATAGAGCCACATCTTCAACATCACCCGTTTCAGAAATAATCAAACGCACAACGGCAGTGCCTTGTTCACCAGATCTCTTTGAGAATGATGGGTAGTAGGCATCAGCATCTGGCTGATATACGACGACTAGTTTACCAATGTCCGTCTGAATGGGGGTGCCACTTGCACCACCGCTGGTAGCCGGTGCTACGGCAGCATTTTGCATCTGACTTTGAGATGATTCACTTTTGCTTTGTTGCTGATTTGGGGGTGTCGGCTTCTCTTGCGCCTGCTTTGGGCTTGGTGCTTGAGAAGACTTTTCTTGAACCGCCTTTTTCTTAGGCTCTTCTTTTGGTTTTGGTGGTGGCGCCTTTGGTGCAGGAGGTGCTTGCTGAGCAGCTGCCTCAGGACTCACTAAATTTGCCATGACTCGTTCATCATCCATTTTTGGCGGTGGCGAGGTCCAATGCAAAAGATCCAGTGCAGGTAATGCATGCAGCAAAAGAACGATGCCAATAATGATGCGTTCAGTCTTATTAAACGGCAGGTGAGCATCCATCTTTTGTAAAAAAGGGCTCATCGAATAGCGCCCAATAAGTCTGAACTGACTTGATGCATTTTGAGATCGCTATGCATTAAATTTTGGGCCATATTCAGCAAGGTGTGATCATCTTTGCTGCTGATAAAACTAACCGATCCATGGCTATCGCCCAACAGAGATTGACCTTGCAGTTCTAATTGGCGTTTGAGTTGCCTTACAACTGCTTCACTTGTATCAATCAAGGCAATTGACTCGCCCAACAATTTACGAATGGACTTACGCAAAAAAGGGTAGTGGGTGCATCCTAAAACAATCGTATCAGCGCCGGCATCCTGAATGGGCTCAAGGTGTTTTGCCAAAAGATCTAAGGTTTCTTCGCTATTGGCATGACCAGCTTCAATTAGCGGCACTAAACCCGCGCCTGCTTGTTTGATGAACTGACAATGATTTGGCAGCGTGGCTAATAGGGCGTTGAACTTATCGCTTTTGAGAGTGGCTTCAGTAGCTAAGACACCCACAATGCCATTTTGAGATTGCATGGCTGCAGGTTTAATTCCTGGCTCAACCCCAATCACTGGCACTGGTAATGCATCACGAATTTGCTTAATCGCTTCTGCAGTAGCGGTATTACAAGCAACCACAATGGCATCGCACCCAGAGTCTGCTAAATATCGGCAAAGACTCAGGCTGCGGGCAGTAATCCATGGGCCTGATTTTTCACCATAAGGCGCGTTGGCAGAATCAGCTAAATAGATATAGTCATGTTGTGGAAGCTGGCGCAGAGCCTCATCCAAAATGGATAAGCCACCTACGCCAGAATCAAAAACGCCTATGAGTGACAAGTCAGTGCCAATGACAAACTAGTTATGCAATCTTGACTGGAATATTGCCAATCTTTGCTTGCCACTCTTTTGGACCAGTTTCGTGCATTGAGATTCCTTCGGAATTCACGGCTACAGTCACAGGCATATCTTTCACATCAAACTCGTAAATTGCTTCCATACCGAGGTCAGCAAAACCAACCACCTCAGAGTGCTGAATAGCTTTAGAGACCAAGTAAGCGGCGCCACCAACAGCCATCAGATAAGCAGATTTGTGTTTCTTGATTGCTTCAATCGCAACAGGACCACGCTCCGCTTTACCGATCATGGAAATTAAGCCAGTTTGAGCCAGCATCATCTCTGTAAATTTATCCATACGAGTTGAGGTGGTGGGGCCTGCTGGACCAACTACTTCATCGCGCACTGGATCGACTGGGCCCACGTAGTAAATGACGCGGTTTTTAAAGCTCACGGGTAATTCTTCTCCCTTTGCGAGCATATCTTGAATACGCTTATGCGCAGCATCGCGACCAGTCAGGATCTTGCCGTTGAGCAGTAAAGTCTCGCCCGGTTTCCAGCTGGCCACTTCTTCAGCAGTAAGGGCATCTAAGTTAATCCGTTTGGATTTCTTGGTATCTGGTGTCCAGGTCACTGCTGGCCAATCAGCTAAGGAAGGTATTTCTAGTTTTGCTGGACCATCGCCATGCAAATGGAAGTGGACGTGACGCGTTGCAGCGCAATTTGGAATCATGGCTACAGGCAATGAAGCAGCATGTGTTGGGTAATCCAAGATCTTCACGTCGAGAACGGTGGCTAGGCCACCTAAACCTTGAGCGCCAATGCCGAGCTTATTTACTTTGTCATAGATCTCAAGACGTAATTCTTCAACGCGATTGTTGGGGCCGCGCTCAATGAGCTCTTGAATATCGACTGGCCCCATCAAGGCTTCTTTGGCCATCAACATTGCTTTTTCAGGGGTGCCGCCAATACCGATGCCGAGAATGCCAGGAGGGCACCAGCCAGCACCCATCGTGGGAACAGTTTTTACAACCCAGTCGACGATAGAGTCTGAGGGGTTCAGCATGACCATCTTGGCTTTGTTTTCAGAGCCGCCACCTTTAGCAGCGCAAATCACTTCAACATCATCGCCAGGAACGATTTCATAATGAATCACGGCAGGGGTGTTATCACCAGTATTTTTTCGCTTCCCTGCTGGGTCAGCTAATACAGATGCGCGCAACATGTTTTCTGGATTTAAGTAAGCACGACGCACACCTTCGTTCACCATATCAGTAACACTCATGGTGGCATCGGCCCACTGCACATTCATGCCGATCTTCAGAAACACAACTGCAATACCAGTGTCCTGACAAAGTGGACGATGACCTTCGGCGCACATGCGACTGTTGGTCAAAATCTGCGCAATTGCATCCTTAGCAGCCTCACCTTTTTCAAGGTCATAGGCTTTACCCATGGCATCAATGAAGTCCTTAGGGTGATAGTAGGAGATGAACTGGAATGCGTCAGCTACGCTTTGAATGAGGTCGTTTTGTTTAATTTTGGTCATGGTTTCAGGCTAATTTCCACATAATTTGTAAGGTTTCCCCTATTTTAAGGGTTTGCCATAGAGCAAATCCCGAGTGTTTTCACTTATCTTCGAGGGTCTAAAGAGTCTAAATGAGCTATTTTGCGACATTTTGCGCCATAAAGATCGCTGATTATTTGATAGAGGGCTTTGAAGCATGGAACCATTAAAGCAAGAAAACCGCGTTTTTAATCCACCTGCAGACTTTGTTAAGAATGCCGCCATTCCAGGGATGGACGCCTATAACAAGCTTTGCGCTGAAGCTGAAAAAGATTATGACGGTTTTTGGGGTCGCCTTGCCAAAGAGAATATCTATTGGAAAAAGCCCTTTACTAAAGTTTTAGATGAATCTAAGGCGCCTTTCTATAAATGGTTCGAAGATGGCACTACAAATGCTTCCTATAACTGTTTAGATCGCCAAGTAGAAGCTGGCCTGGGCGATAAGACGGCAATCATTTTTGAAGCTGATGACGGAACAGTTACTAAAGTCTCCTATAAAGAGATGCTCGAACGCGTTTGCAAAATGGCAAATGCATTGCGCAAAATGGGCATCAAGTCTGGTGACAGCGTCATTATTTATATGGCGATGACCATTGAAGGTATTGTCGCTATGCAAGCTTGTGCTCGTATTGGTGCAATTCACTCTGTCGTGTTTGGTGGCTTCTCTGCCCAAGCTTTGCGTGATCGTATTGTCGACGTAGGTGCAGTTGCAGTGATTACTGCCGATGGCCAATTTCGTGGTGGCAAAGCATTGCCATTAAAAGCCATTTGTGATGAAGCGCTCTCTACTGGTGAGTGCGGCAAGGTAAAGCATGTCATCGTCAGCAAGCGTACTGGTGCCGATATCCCTATGACTGCAGGCCGTGACGTTTGGATGCAAGAAATTGTTGCCAATGAAGCATCTACTTGCGAGCCTGAGTGGGTAAGCGCTGAGCATCCTCTATTTATTCTGTATACATCCGGTTCAACTGGTAAGCCAAAGGGAGTTCAGCACTCTACCGGCGGTTATCTCTTGTGGGCGATTCTCACAATGAAGTGGACTTTTGACATCAAGCCTGATGATGTGTTCTGGTGTACTGCTGATATTGGCTGGGTAACAGGTCACTCCTATATTACTTATGGGCCACTCGCAGTTGGCGCTACTGAGATTGTGTTTGAAGGTGTTCCAACCTATCCTAATGCTGGCCGTTTTTGGGACATGATCCAAAAACACAATGCAACCATTTTCTATACCGCACCAACGGCAATTCGCTCTTTGATCAAAGCATCCAGTAATGACGAGGCGGTACATCCAAAGAGTTATGACCTGTCCTCACTGCGACTCTTGGGTTCTGTTGGCGAGCCAATTAATCCAGAAGCATGGATGTGGTACTACGAGCATGTCGGAAATTCCAATTGCCCGATCGCTGATACATTCTGGCAAACCGAAACGGGTGGTCACATGATCTCCCCATTGCCGGGCGCAACCCCCATGATTCCGGGCTCATGCACCTTGCCATTACCTGGTATTCAGGCGGCGATTGTGGATGAAGCGGGTGTTGACGTGCCGAATGGCAACGGCGGTATTTTGGTTGTAAAACGCCCATGGCCATCAATGATTCGTACTATTTGGAATGATCCTGATCGTTTTGTGAAATCCTATTTCCCAGAAGAATTAGGCGGCACACTATATCTAGCTGGTGATGGTGCGATTCGCAACAAAGAAACTGGCTACTTCACCATTACTGGTCGAATCGATGACGTGTTGAACGTGTCTGGTCACCGCATGGGAACTATGGAGATCGAATCTTGCTTAGTAGCCAACCCATTGGTTGCTGAAGCTGCAGTGGTAGGTCGTCCTGACGAGCTGACTGGTGAGGCAATTTGCGTATTCGTGGTTCTGAAGGGCGGACGTCCAACAGGTGATGAAGCTAAAAAGCTGGCCACCGAACTACGTAATTGGGTAGGTAAAGAGATTGGCCCAATTGCTAAACCTAAGGATGTTCGTTTCGGTGATAACTTGCCTAAGACCCGCTCCGGCAAGATCATGCGCCGCCTCTTGCGTGTTATTGCCAAGGGTGAAGAGGTCACTCAAGACACTTCTACCTTGGAAAATCCACATATCTTGGAGCAACTCAAAGAGTCTCTCTAAGGTACTTTGCAGGCATTTAGGGCAAAGCCCTTTCGGCAATCGTATAATCAACGGTTCCGGAAGGGTGGATGAGCGGTTTAAGTCACACGCCTGGAAAGCGTGCGTAGGTTAATAGCCTACCGCGGGTTCGAATCCCGCCTCTTCCGCCAGTAGCACCCTGAGAGCCCCTATCCACGGGGCTCTTTCTTTTTGAGGGCTTTCTACCCACCACTCTACCCACCACTAAAACATTGTCTGAATATGGCTTTGGGTGGATGTATTTGGATGGTCAAAACAAGGCAAACCAAGGGATTTATTACCTATGCGCAGGCTTGACTAAGGATTTTTGTTAATCGGGCCTCCAAAGCACTTCCTTTTCTGGCTAAGACAACGAATTTGACCCGGCTATCCGATGGACTGGCCTTAAGTGCCAGATAACCCTGGGTAACCAACTCGCTCAGGGCCTTGTGTAGGGTTGCTTGTGAAGCAATCAAGCGCATACCAATAATGTCTTGGACGCGATAAGGATTGCTAGAGCCTCTCTTAATCACTGCCAAGAGTACTTCGCGTTGATTGGCTGTAATACCAGCCCAAAGCTTATTAGAGGCCTCTAGGAACGTTAAATAGGATTGGCTGGTCACTTTCTAATACTAAAACTCGCCGGAGTCTGCACGGTTGATTAAGATCAATATATGAACGAATTACAGTATGTAGGAAAAATAAAGGGAATGAAGACTCTCAAGCAGATAATTGAGAGCAAAGACATGGTGCCCGCTTCCCAGTTAGCAATAAATAAGACCGCAGCAGAGGCCCAAGAAAAGGCCTTTGAAGAGGCTGCAAGGATTGAAGAGTCGCACCGTAAAACCAAAATTTCCACCAGAGAGCATGGGGAAAGGGATTTTGGACTCGCGAGTAGTTCGCATCAGATTAATAAAGTTTTTTAGATTGATGAAAGAATTGGGTAGATTTTTGGCGCTGAAGTGTTTGAAGGATTAAGTAAATGAATTATCAATTTCCAGAATTAGCCAACCGAGTTATGGCGAACCCAGCGCCAGAAATCTGGCATTGGATTTTGAGTTTTTTTGGCTCGGATTTTTTCGTGGCCTTAATCGCCTCAGCGGCTGGTGCATGGGCTGGAGCTGCTGCAGTTCAAAGGATGATCGAAAAAGAAAAAAAGAAGACTGCCTTGCTGGTCGAAATAAGGGGAGTTAATGCGGCCATTTCACTTTCAATAGTCATTCTGAATTCATTAATAAATTTAAAAAAGCAATTTGTAACGCCCGTTAGTAGGGCTTATGAGCTTAAGAAGTTAGGATGGCAACTCCATAGAATTGGAGTCCTGATGGGCGCCATTCCCCCGACGGTAGAGCATTTAGTTGAGTTTGATATGAGAACCTTACCCCCAATAAACTTACCAATGGGTGCTTTACAGGGATTTATCTATGAAAAAACCTCCCTATCTGGTCGAATTCTTAACTTGTTTTCAGTGCTTGAGCAAACCTGCCAGGGACTTGATATTTCGATCAAGAGGCGCAATGAGTTAATTGAAGGTTATAAGGCTGGAAATCCGGTGATTGCACCCCATCTGTATTTTGGCCTACCGTTTGGGGGTGTAATAAACGAAGATTACCCATCTACACTGATGGCTATACATGACCAGACTGAGCACATCCTTTATTTTGCTAACAAGCTATGCGTGGAGTTGAGTAAACATGGGGATGCCCAAGCAAATATTTTTAATAATCTTTATGGGGGTGCCCCAATAATTAATAGGCTCCTACAGCTTCATACTGAGGATCAAAAATTAATTCCTAGCGCATATAACTACCCGGACTGGGAGAAAATGTTTGGTCCTGCAATATAGAGTCGGCGGAGATCGAACTAAACGCCATTTTGTAGCCCAAAATCATATGGTTACATGCCACCAAAAAGGTACGAATTTCAAAGAGTACCCCCAAAAATACCCCCAGATTTAATTCGTACAATTTGATTAAATTGTCTTCATATTCTGGAGGGGTTGGCGATGGAAAGAGAATCATACACACGCAGTGAAATATATGAACTTCTATGGACTGAGCCGGCCACCAAGGTTGCGCTGAGGATTGGGCTCTCCGATGTAGCCCTTGGTAAGTGGTGTAAGCAGTACGGCGTACCAAAACCGCCATTGGGCTGCTGGGCCAAGCTGGAGCATGGGAAGGTAACGGGACAGAGGCCTCCATTAGAGCCTTGGTGGAACGAGCATGATCCCTTAATACATGTAAGGACTCGGGATAAAGCGATCATGGAGGCTAGGCTAAATAAGCCTGCTGAGCCTATTCCAGTCGTAGAGGTTTACAAGGGCAATAAATTTCATGAGGAGATTGAGAAAACTTTCAGAGACTTCAAGATGGAAGGCTACTCAAAATTTGGAAGATCCGAATCTAAAGCTGGCTTTGATGTCCAGATTGGTCCAAATAGCGTTCCACGGGTAAAGCGAATACTTCAGACTCTCATTAACGAATTTGTCTCTCGCGGCTATAGGTTGGGTGCCCATAGAAAATACTCAAATGCAGAAGTTACTGCATTTAAGAGGGATGACGATGTAGTGACAATTGAGTTCTATGAGGTAAGCACTAAGCCACCCAAGCCAATGAAAAGAAAAAGCAGTTGGACTAGTGGTGGGCAGACTCATACATACATGATGGATATTGACTACATCCCATCTGGAAGACTAGAGCTAAGGATTCGTCACAACGATATATTTAGCTGGAAGATTATTAAAGACACTGAAAAGTCCAGTGTTGAGTGAACTGCTGTCCATTTAGGTCCACGACCAAAGAGAGTTTTTCTATAGTAAATCATTGCAGCAAACTGGGTTGATTCTGCAATAGTTTGGGTACTTGGGTTTTGGGTGCTGGTGGTCTGTAACCTAATGCACTATGCGGCCTGACATGGTTGTAATGTTTCACCCACTCCCCAACAATGATCTGAGCTTCTTTAAGACTGTAGAAGATTTCTCCATCAAGCAGGTTGTCTCTAAAGGTACCGTTAAAACTTTCACAAAAGCCATTCTCCCAGGGGCTACCGGGTTCAATGTATGCCGTTTTCACCCCAATACCAGATAGCCAACTGCGCAGTTCTTTGGCGATAAATTCTGGGCCGTTGTCCGATCGAATATATTCCGGGATACCGTGCAGGACCATGGCGTTTGCGAG
>NZ_LZMQ01000004.1:0-48524 GCF_001870365.1 Polynucleobacter sp. QLW-P1DATA-2
AATACTGCTGAACCACCAGCCGAACGGGCTACTTGAGCACCTTTGCCAGGCATGATTTCTACACAGTGAATTGTGCTACCAACAGGAATATTACGAATTGGCAAATTGTTACCAGATTTGATTGGGGCTTCTGAGCCACTCATCAAAGATTGGCCAACAGTCATGCCCTTAGCAGCAGGAATATAGCGACGCTCGCCATCCGCAAACACGATCAATGCAATATTTGCACTGCGGTTTGGATCGTATTCCAAGCGTTCAACTTTTGCTGGAATACCATCTTTGTCGTTGCGCTTAAAGTCAACAACACGGTAATGATGCTTGTGACCACCACCTTTATGACGGGTAGTGATGTGGCCGTTATTATTACGTCCCGCTTTTTGAAACTGTGGCTCTAACAATGGTGCAAAAGGCTTGCCTTTATGGAGGTCAGGATTGACCACCTTGACCATTGAGCGACGACCTGGTGAGGTCGGTTTTGTCTTCATCAAAGGCATGATTAATTCGCCTCCGCTTCAAAGTTAATTTCTTGACCTGGCTTCAAATTCACATAGGCCTTCTTAGTGTGGTCACGACGACCTTCAAAACGGCCATAGCGCTTAGGCTTACCCTTTTGATTCACGATTTGAACAGAGTCAACTTGCACTTTGAAGAGCAATTCAACTGCTTGTTTTACATCGAGCTTATTTGCGTCGCGAGCAACTTGGAACACTACTTGTTCGTTCTTCTCTGCAACCATTGTGGCTTTTTCAGAGATAACCGGACCAAGCAGAACCTTCATTAGGTTGTGATCGTTTTTACGGACTTGGCTCATTTCAGCAACTCCTCAATTTTTGCGATCGCTGATTTGCTGACCAATACCTTTTTGTATTGAACCAAAGCTAATGGATCGGCGTGCTGTGGCTCACATACAGCAACTTTATGCAAGTTACGTGATGCCAAGTACAAATTCTCGCTAACCTGATCAACAATGATCAAGACTGAATCCAAACCCATTGCCTTAACTTTGTCAGCTAAAACCTTAGTTTTTGGAGCATCAAGATTGAATTGATCAACAACATTCAAACGACCTTCGCGAGCCAACTGAGACAAAATTGATCTCATACCAGCGCGGTACATTTTCTTGTTTACTTTTTGGCTGAAATTCTCTTCTGGAGAATTTGGGAATATACGACCACCCCCACGCCACAGCGGGGAAGAGCTCATACCAGCACGTGCACGACCAGTACCTTTTTGACGCCAAGGTTTCTTGGTTGTGTGCTTAACTTGCTCACGGTCTTTTTGTGCACGGTTACCGCTGCGTGCATTTGCTTGGTAGGCCACTACAACTTGGTGTACCAATGCTTCGTTATATTCACGTTCGAATACTTCTGGTGAAGCTTGAACGCCTGCACCTAAAGTACCGTTGTCTTGGAGAAGCTTAAGTTCCATATTCGCTCTCCTTATTTCTTCTTCAACGGTGTTTTCACCGCTGGAGTAACAATAACTTTACCGCCCGGGGCACCTGGAATAGCGCCTTTAACCATGATGAGATTACGTTCTGCATCAATGCGTGCGATGACTAAATTTTGAACTGTACGTGTAACGTCACCCAAGTGACCGGTCATACGCTTACCAGGGAAAACACGGCCTGGATCTTGCGCCATACCGATTGAGCCTGGTACGTTATGTGAACGTGAGTTACCGTGGGATGCACGACCAGAAGCGAAGTGATAACGCTTGATGGTACCTGCGTAGCCCTTACCGATAGACACACCTTGTACGTCCACTTTTTGACCAGCAGTAAATGCAGCTTCAGCAGGAATTACTTGTCCTGGCGTCATTTCTGCAATTTTTGCTGCGTCTAATTGGAATTCGTTGAGACCGTTACCAGCCATCACTCCAGCTTTGGCGAAGTGACCAGCCATTGCTTTAGTAACGCGTGTAGCTCTACGTGTGCCATGTGCCAACTGGATAGCATCATAGCCATCAGTTGCCTGGGTCTTGATTTGAGCGATTCTGTTGTCGCTCACGTCAATTACGGTTACAGGGATTGAATCCCCTTCGTCCGTAAATAGACGGGTCATGCCGACCTTGCGGCCGATTAAGCCTAAGCTCATATTCATGCTCCACGCCGACTTCGATTGGTCGGCAAAATTAATTTAAGTGATTTACAAGTAAAAGTACTTCTAAATCAATAACTTACAGCGTTTTTAATACTGATAAAACTCAAATTTTCGCTCAAATAATTGAGCGAAGCCTTAGATTCTATCCCGAAAACCCAGTCTTGACAAGCAAAAAGACTGGAAATAACAAATTACTGCAACTTAATTTCGACGTCCACACCTGCTGGGAGGTCTAATTTCATCAAAGCATCTACAGTTTTCTCTGTAGGATCAACAATATCCATTAAACGGAGATGGGTACGGATCTCTAACTGATCACGTGATGTCTTGTTCACGTGTGGTGAACGCAAGATATCAAAACGCTCAATACGGGTTGGCAAAGGTACTGGACCCTTAACAACTGCACCAGTACGCTTAGCTGTATCAACAATTTCAGCTGCAGACTGGTCGATCAAACGGTAATCAAATGCTTTAAGGCGAATACGAATTTTTTGGTTTTGCATATTAATTCCAAAGAGCGTTGTGGTGCTGCCACGTTATACATCTAAAGAGCTCGGTGACATCAGCAGCACTGATGTCACCGGTTAGCAAACCGCTAAATATTTTTTACTACTACTTAAGCCAAAATCTTTGCAACCACGCCGGCGCCAACAGTACGGCCACCTTCACGGATCGCAAAACGTAAACCTTCTTCCATCGCGATAGGAGCGATGAGTTTTACGGTAATTGTGACGTTATCACCAGGCATCACCATTTCTTTGTCTTTTGGCAACTCGATTGAACCAGTAACGTCCGTTGTACGGAAGTAGAACTGTGGACGATAGTTGTTAAAGAATGGAGTATGACGACCACCTTCATCTTTACCCAAGATATAAACCTCGGCTGTAAAGTGAGTATGTGGGGTGATTGAACCTGGCTTAGCCAATACTTGGCCGCGCTCAACTTCTTCACGTTTTGTACCGCGCAATAAGATACCAACGTTATCGCCTGCTTGACCTTGGTCGAGCAATTTGCGGAACATTTCAACGCCAGTACAAGTTGTCTTGAGGGTTGGCTTGATACCGATAATTTCGATCTCTTCACCGACTTTAACGATGCCACGCTCGATACGACCGGTTACAACAGTACCGCGACCGGAGATAGAGAACACGTCTTCTACTGGCATCAAGAACGCGCCATCAATTGCACGCTCTGGAGTTGGGATGTATGTATCGAGTGCTTCAGCCAATTTCATGATGGCTTCTTTACCCAATGGGCCTTCGTCGCCTTCAAGCGCTAACTTAGCAGAACCTTGAACGATTGGTGTGTCATCGCCTGGGAAGTCATATTTAGACAGAAGCTCACGAACTTCCATTTCAACTAACTCGAGCAATTCAGCGTCATCAACCATGTCGCACTTGTTCAAGAAAACAACGATGTAAGGAACGCCCACTTGGCGTGCCAAGAGGATGTGCTCACGCGTTTGTGGCATTGGGCCGTCGGCTGCAGAGCAAACTAAAATTGCGCCGTCCATCTGCGCAGCACCAGTAATCATGTTCTTAACGTAGTCAGCATGTCCTGGGCAATCGACGTGTGCGTAGTGACGATTTGCAGTCTCGTACTCAACGTGTGCAGTATTAATCGTAATACCACGTGCTTTTTCTTCTGGAGCAGCATCGATCTGATCGTATGCTTTTGCTTCGCCACCGAATGCTTTTGAGAGCACAGTTGCGATTGCTGCTGTCAATGTGGTTTTACCGTGGTCAACGTGACCGATGGTGCCTACGTTTACGTGCGGTTTTGTCCGCTCGAACTTTTCTTTTGCCATTTTTGTCTGCCTTCTTTAGCTAGTCAATATTCAAAATTAATGTGGATAAATTACTTCGCTTTAGCAGCCATAACTGCTTCAGCAACGTTCTTAGGTGCTTCGGAATAATGCTTAAATTCCATGGTGTAGGTAGCGCGACCTTGGGTCAACGAGCGCAAGCCAGTTGAGTAACCAAACATCTCTGCCAATGGCACTTCAGCGCGAACGATCTTACCGCCCCCTGGAATGTCATCCATACCTTGCAAAATACCGCGACGGGATGAGAGATCACCCATAACGTTACCCATGAAATCTTCTGGTGTTTCTACTTCAACAGCCATCATCGGCTCAAGCAACACAGGGGATGCTTTACGCATACCGTCTTTGAATGCCATAGAACCCGCCATCTTAAATGCGTTTTCGTTGGAGTCAACGTCATGGTATGAACCGAAGAACAATGTTGCTTTGATATCTACAACTGGATAGCCAGCCAAAATACCGGAGTTCAAAGTTTCGATAATGCCTTTTTCTACTGCAGGGATATATTCACGTGGAACTACACCGCCCTTAATAGCGTCGACGAATTCAAAACCTTTACCAGGTGCTTGTGGCTCTAATTTCAATACTACGTGACCATATTGACCACGACCACCAGATTGCTTAACGAATTTACCTTCGATTTCTTCGCAAACCTTACGAATGGTTTCGCGATAGGCAACTTGTGGCTTACCAACAGTTGCTTCAACGCTGAACTCACGCTTCATACGGTCAACTAAAATTTCTAAGTGAAGCTCGCCCATACCAGAAATAATGGTTTGGCCTGATTCTTCATCAGTCTTCACACGGAAAGAAGGATCTTCTTGTGCCAAGCGATTTAAAGCAAGGCCCATTTTTTCCTGGTCAGCTTTAGTCTTTGGCTCAACAGCTTGTGAGATTACTGGCTCTGGGAATACCATGCGCTCCAAAATCACGATGCTATCTGGATCACACAATGTCTCACCAGTAGTTGCGTCTTTTAGACCAACCGCTGCAGCGATATCGCCTGCGTAAACTTCTTTAATTTCTTCACGTTGGTTTGCATGCATCTGCAACAAACGGCCAACACGCTCTTTCTTACCCTTGATTGGGTTATAGATTGTGTCGCCAGACTTCATCACACCTGAGTAAACGCGGAAGAAAATGAGCTGGCCAACGAATGGGTCAGTCATGATCTTGAATGCTAATGCAGAAAACTTCGCATTATCAGATGCCTCACGAGTTGCAGGAGTGCCGTCTTCTAATTCACAAAGAACCGGTGGAACATCCAATGGGGATGGCAGCAACTCAACTACTGCGTCCAACATTGCTTGAACGCCTTTGTTTTTGAAGGCAGTTCCGCACAACATTGGAACGATTTCGTTAGCGATAGTACGTTGACGTAATGCTGCTTTAATTTCTTCTTCGGTCAAGCCTTCGCCGCCGAGATACTTTTCCATCAACTCTTCTGAGCTCTCTGCAGCAGCTTCGAGCATTTTCTCGCGCCACTCTTCAGCAGAAGCTTGTAACTCAGCAGGGATATCTTCGTAGGTGAACTTAGTGCCTTGTGAAGCTTCATCCCAATAGATGGCCTTCATCTTTACCAAGTCCACAACGCCTTTGAAGTTTTCTTCGGCACCGATAGGAATTTGAATCAAGATTGGATTTGCTTTTAGGCGCATCTTCATTTGGTCATAGACCTTGAAGAAGTTCGCGCCAGTACGGTCCATCTTGTTTACGAATGCTAAACGGGGAACCTGATACTTGTTAGCTTGACGCCAAACAGTTTCTGATTGTGGCTGCACACCACCTACCGCACAGTAAACCATGCAAGCGCCGTCCAAAACGCGCATAGAGCGCTCAACTTCAATCGTGAAGTCTACGTGTCCTGGGGTATCAATAATATTGATACGGTGCTCAGGCATATTGCCTGCCATACCCTTCCAGAAAGTGGTTGTAGCAGCGGAAGTAATCGTGATACCACGCTCTTGCTCTTGCTCCATCCAGTCCATGGTAGCCGCGCCATCATGCACTTCACCAATTTTGTGATTAACACCGGTGTAGAACAAAACGCGTTCTGTAGTTGTTGTCTTACCTGCGTCGATGTGCGCAGAAATACCGATATTGCGGTATTTGTCGATGGGGGTTTTACGTGCCACTGTTGGTGCCTTTTCTTTACTATTTGATTAGAAGCGGAAATGTGAGAAAGCTTTGTTAGCTTCTGCCATACGGTGAACTTCTTCACGCTTCTTCATTGCGCCGCCACGACCTTCAGCAGCTTCTAATAATTCGTTGGCCAAACGTTGAGCCATAGATTTCTCACCACGCTTTTTAGCGGCTTCACGCACCCAGCGCATTGCCAAAGCAGAGCGGCGTGATGGGCGAACTTCAACAGGAACCTGGTAGTTAGCACCGCCAACACGACGGCTCTTCACCTCAACCATTGGCTTAACGTTGCCCATAGCTGTTGAGAAAACTTCGAGTGGTTCTTTGTTTGCTTTTTTCTCGATGTGATCAAAGGCACCGTAAACGATACGCTCTGCAACCGATTTCTTGCCGTCCAACATCAGGACGTTCATGAATTTAGCTACTTCTACATTGCCGAATTTTGGATCCGGCAAAATTTCCCGTTTGGGAACTTCACGACGACGTGGCATAACTACTCCTTCAGTTCAGTTAGGGATGATTCACATGAATCATCCGCTCCGGTTGCCCTACTATTTAAGAAATTTCTTAAACGGAACAACCACTTACTTGTCTTTTAAGTCTGACAAACGAAGACTTACTGCAAATACTTGAAGTTGCTATTAAGCAGCTTTCTTGGCGCGCTTAGCACCGTACTTGGAACGTGACTGCTTACGGTCTTTAACACCTTGCAAGTCAAGTGAGCCACGAACGATGTGGTAGCGAACACCTGGCAAATCCTTTACACGACCGCCACGAATTAACACTACTGAGTGTTCCTGGAGGTTATGGCCTTCACCACCAATGTATGAAATCACTTCAAAACCATTGGTTAGGCGAACTTTGGCTACTTTACGAAGCGCAGAGTTAGGCTTTTTAGGAGTGGTTGTGTACACACGTGTACATACACCACGGCGCTGCGGACTGTTTTCCAGTGCAGGGCTCTTGCTTTTAACGATAAGCCTGGATCTTGGCTTGCGTATTAATTGATTAATTGTTGGCATAAAATAGCTCGGTTAGTACTTCTTTGTTGCTTTCTTCAAGAAAATCAATGACTTAGAGAATTTCTAGGTCAAAAAGACCCTCTTCTGAATCAGTAGAACTCAGCATTCTAGCTTGGCCAGCCCTTTCCGTCAACCTAATGGGGAAAAAACTGGCCATTTCTGGCCAGAATTACCAAATTAGCTCGGATCAGCCTCCCCAGCAGGAGCAACCACTTCAGCCTCTATTTCTACAGGGGCGTTAGCCATTGCTTCCTCTTCAGCGGCAATCATTTGAGCGCGATCACGCTCGAATTGCTCTCTGACCTTGCGTGCACGGCGGTATGACAAGCCGGTACCTGCAGGAATCAGGCGACCAATAATGACGTTTTCCTTGAGGCCACGGAGTGTATCGGTCTTGCCCATAATCGCTGCTTCGGTCAATACACGGGTGGTTTCTTGGAAAGAAGCCGCTGAAATAAAGCTGTCGGTCGACAAGGATGCCTTAGTAATACCAAGCAATACGTTGTCGAACTGAGCTGGATGCTTGCCTTGGGCAATCACCGCATCGTTCGCGTCATATAACTTAGAACGCTCAACCTGCTCACCAGTGATGAAGGATGTATCGCCCGGATCAGTTACCTGAACACGACGCAACATCTGACGCACGATTACTTCGATGTGCTTGTCATTGATCTTCACACCCTGGAGACGATAAACGTCCTGCACTTCGTCAACGATGTAGATTGCTAACTCTTCGATACCTTTGAGAGTCAAGATGTCGTGTGGATCAGCAGGGCCTTCCACAATCATCTCGCCCTTATTCACAACTTGACCATCATGAACGAGAACTTGCTTCTCTTTAGGAATCAAGAATTCATTAGCTTCGCCATCCATATCGGCAATAACCAAACGCTGTTTACCTTTGGTTTCTTTACCGAAGGAAACGGTTCCAGTAACTTTCGCCAATACAGCTGCATCTTTTGGTGAACGTGCCTCGAACAATTCTGCAACGCGTGGCAAACCACCGGTAATATCGCGAGTCTTCTGTGATTCGATTGGAATACGTGCCAACACTTCACCAACTTCGACCTTCTGACCATCTTTAACAGTAATCAAAGCGCCCACTTGGAGGCCAATGTTAACTGGATGATCAGTACCGGCGATCATGACTTCGTTACCCTTGTCATCAACCAAGTTGATCATTGGGCGAACGCCTTTGCTTGCAGCAGAACGACGCTTACCGTCAATCACCACCAAGGTGGAGAGGCCAGTAACTTCATCAACCTGCTTAGCAACGGTTACACCTTCTTCGACGTTGTCGAAGCGAGCGATACCAGCGTACTCAGAAATAATCGGACGTGTTAACGGATCCCAAGTCGCCAAGCTTGCGCCAGCTTTCACGGCTGCATCTTCTTTTAACAAGAGAGTTGCACCGTAAGGCACTTTATGACGCTCACGCTCACGACCATTCTCGTCAACGATCAAGGCTTCGCCAGAACGTGAAATCACGATCTGCTCACCCTTTGCGTTCTTCACAACACGCATCGTGCCGGAGAACTTCAATGCACCGTTAGACTTGGCTTCAATATTACTTGCAACCAATGCACGTGACGCTGCACCACCGATATGGAAGGTACGCATAGTCAACTGTGTGCCTGGCTCACCGATGGACTGAGCAGCGATAACGCCAACTGCTTCACCAACGTTGACCAAACCACCACGACCTAGATCACGTCCGTAACACTTAGCACACAAGCCGAAGCGAGTTAAGCAAGACAATACTGTGCGAACCTTAACTTCGTCGATACCCAATGCAACGATTTGATCAACGTGATCTTCGTCAAGCAGTGTGTCGTTAGGAACAATAACTTCTTGTGTATCTGGATGAACGATGTCACCGATACATACACGACCCAAAATACGATCGCGCAATGCTTCGATAATTTCACCGCCTTCAACCAGCGCTTTCATTGTTACGCCAGAAGTTGCGCCGCAATCATCTTCAATGACTACGAGGTCTTGAGTTACGTCACATAAACGACGTGTCAAGTATCCAGAGTTCGCTGTCTTCAACGCTGTATCAGCCAGACCTTTACGAGCACCGTGGGTTGAAATGAAGTACTGCAATACGTTCAAACCTTCACGGAAGTTCGCAGTAATTGGGGTCTCAATGATCGAGCCATCAGGCTTGGCCATCAAACCACGCATACCAGCCAACTGGCGAATCTGCGCTGCAGATCCACGCGCACCAGAGTCCGCCATCATGTAGATGGAATTGAAGGATTCTTGACGCACAGTTTTACCGTTACGGTCGAGTACGTCAACGTGTGACAACTCGTCCATCATCGCCTTACCAACCTGATCACCTGCAGCACCCCAAATATCAACCACGTTGTTGTAACGTTCTTGATTGGTTACGAGACCTGACATGAACTGCTTGTCATACTCCTTAACCTTGGCAGAAGCCTCAGTGATGATGCGCTCTTTAGATGTTGGGATCAACATATCGTCGATCGCAACAGAGATGCCTGCATTGGTTGCCAAGCGGAAACCAGACTGCAAGAGGCGGTCAGCAAAAATCACTGTTTCACGCAAGCCGCACTTACGGAATGAAGTGTTGATCAAGCGTGAGATTTCTTTTTTCTTCAAAGGCTTGTTGATTTCCTCGAAAGACATGCCTTTAGGCAAAATCTCAGACAAGATGGCGCGGCCAACTGATGTGTGATAAATCTTGGTCTTCTCAGCAAAACGGGCATCGCCCTCTGCCTTCTTGTCCACGATCTCATACTCAGTAATACGCACAGCAACACGAGAAGCCAATTCAACTTGACCTGCTTCGTATGCACGCACTACTTCAGTAATGTTAGCGAAGACCATGCCCTCGCCTTTACCGTTGATCTTGTCACGTGTAGCATAGTACAGACCCAACACCACGTCCTGTGAAGGAACGATTGATGGCTCGCCGTTAGCTGGGAACAATACGTTGTTCGAAGCCAACATCAATGTACGCGCTTCCATTTGCGCTTCGAGCGACAAAGGAACGTGAACCGCCATTTGGTCACCGTCAAAGTCCGCGTTAAATGCCGCGCAGACTAATGGGTGCAATTGGATTGCTTTGCCTTCAATCAGCATTGGCTCGAAAGCCTGAATACCGAGACGGTGCAATGTAGGTGCACGGTTCAACATGATTGGATGTTCACGAATCACTTCTTCGAGAATGTCCCAAACGATTGGAGTCTGGCTCTCAACTTCTTTCTTCGCAGCCTTAATGGTGGTTGCAATTCCTAAAGTCTCAAGCTTGTTGAAAATAAATGGCTTGAACAATTCCAATGCCATCAATTTTGGTAAGCCGCACTGATGCAATTTCAGTGTAGGGCCAACCACGATGACTGAACGACCTGAGTAGTCAACACGTTTACCCAACAAGTTTTGACGGAAACGACCGCTCTTACCTTTAATCATCTCAGCCAAGGACTTGAGCGGACGCTTATTAGCGCCAGTCATAGCCTTACCGCGACGACCGTTATCGAGCAATGAGTCAACCGCTTCTTGCAACATCCGCTTTTCGTTGCGAACGATGATCTCTGGAGCGCGCAACTCTAATAAACGCTTAAGACGATTGTTACGGTTAATAACGCGACGGTAGAGGTCGTTCAAATCAGAAGTAGCAAAGCGACCGCCATCCAATGGCACCAATGGGCGCAACTCTGGTGGCAATACTGGCAACACTTCCATGATCATCCAGTCAGGCTTGATACCTGAAGTCTGGAACGCCTCGAGCACTTTTAAGCGCTTAGCGTATTTCTTGATCTTGGCATCGCTACCAGTGGCTTTTAAATCTGCACGAATCGTCTCTACTTCACGATCGATATCAATCGAACGCAAGAGATCACGAATACCTTCAGCGCCCATGATGGCGGTAAATGCACCGTCACCATACTCTTCAGTCTTAGCAATGTATTCATCTTCAGACATGATCTGACCGCGCTTCATTGCGCCTTCAGGAGTCATGCCAGGATCAACAACTACATATGCTTCAAAGTAGAGAACGCGCTCGATATCACGCAATGTCATATCGAGAACCATGCCCAAACGGGATGGCAGTGATTTCAAGAACCAAATGTGCGCTACAGGGGCTGCCAACTCAATGTGGCCCATGCGCTCACGACGTACCTTAGCGAGGGTAACCTCAACGCCACACTTCTCGCAGATCACGCCACGGAACTTTAAACGCTTGTACTTACCGCATAAGCACTCGTAGTCTTTGGTTGGTCCAAAAATCTTGGCGCAGAACAAACCATCACGCTCGGGCTTAAAAGTCCGGTAGTTGATGGTTTCTGGTTTGCGTACTTCACCAAAAGACCATGAGCGAATTTTCTCAGGAGATGCGAGACCAATTTTGATGACATCAAACTGCTCTTCGCCCTGCGTTTGCTTAAATAAATCGAGCAATGCTTTCATATCAGTTGCGCTCCATGTCAATGTCAATACCCAACGAACGGATTTCTTTTACCAGCACGTTGAAGGATTCGGGCATGCCAGCATCAATCGTGTGCTCGCCCTTGACGATGTTTTCATAAACCTTGGTACGGCCTGCGACGTCATCGGACTTCACTGTCAGCATTTCCTGCAAGACATATGAAGCACCGTATGCTTCGAGGGCCCAGACTTCCATCTCACCAAAGCGCTGACCACCGAACTGAGCTTTACCGCCCAATGGCTGTTGCGTTACTAAAGAGTAAGGTCCGGTTGAACGTGCATGCATCTTGTCATCGACCAAATGGTGGAGTTTCAAGACGTGCATTACGCCAACAGTGACTGGACGCTCAAATTGGTCGCCAGTTCGGCCGTCGCACAAAATCATTTGCTGACGTGAAGGGGTCATCTTCAAAGATTTAGCAACATCTTCTGGATACGCCAACTCGAGCATGCGTCCGATTTCAGCTTCAGTAGCACCATCAAACACTGGAGTAGCAAATGGCAAGCCTTGGCGGAGATTCTCAGCCAAAACATTGATCTGCTCATCAGTGAAGTTGTCGATGTCTTCAACACGACCTGTTTCGTTATAAAGCTGCTTGAAGAACTTACGTAATTCAGCTTGCTTAGCGTGCTCACGAACCATCTCGTCAATACGCTTACCAATACCTTGGGCAGCCCAACCTAAATGGGTTTCCAAGATCTGGCCAACGTTCATACGGGAAGGAACACCCAATGGGTTCAAGACGATGTCAACAGGGCGTCCGTCAGCCATAAATGGCATATCTTCAGCTGGGGCGATTTTAGAAACCACACCCTTGTTACCGTGACGACCGGCCATCTTGTCACCAGGCTGTAAACGACGCTTAACGGCCAAGTACACCTTAACCATCTTTGTTACGCCAGGCTGTAAATCATCGCCCTGGGTAAGCTTGGTGCGCTTCTCTTCAAAAGCCTCATCAAATTGCTTACGCTTCGCTTCAATAGAAGACTTGATTGCTTCAACTTGTGAGGCAACCTCATCATCTGTTGGACGAACGTCAAACCAATGGTATTTATCTAAGCTGGCAAGGTATTCCTTGTCAATCTTAGTGCCTTTAGCTAATTTCTGAGGACCGCCATTGGCAACCTTGCCAATCAACAGCTTTTCTAAACGCATGAAGGCATCGCCCTCAACAATACGCAACTGGTCGTTCAAGTCCAAACGATAGCGTTGTAATTCTTCTTGGATAATTGACTGTGCACGTGCATCACGCTCAATACCTTCACGGGTGAAGACCTGAACATCAATAACAGTACCGATCATTCCTGATGGAACGCGCAAAGAAGTATCTTTAACGTCAGATGCTTTTTCACCGAAGATCGCACGTAGTAACTTCTCTTCAGGAGTGAGAGTAGTCTCGCCCTTTGGAGTTACTTTACCAACCAATACGTCGCCAGCTTCAACTTCAGCACCGATGTAAACAATACCGCTTTCATCCAAACGGGAGAGTTGTGACTCTGCCAAATTGGAGATATCGCGAGTAATTTCTTCTGAACCCAGCTTGGTATCACGCGCAACCACTGACAACTCTTCAATATGAATAGAGGTGTAGCGGTCGTCAGCAACAACTTTTTCAGAGATCAAGATTGAATCTTCGAAGTTGTAGCCGTTCCATGGCATAAATGCCACAGTCATGTTTTGACCCAAAGCCAATTCACCCAAATCGGTAGATGCGCCGTCAGCAACAACGTCACCACGCGCTACGCGATCACCAGCCTGAACGATAGGACGTTGGTTAATGTTGGTGTTTTGGTTTGAACGGGTGTACTTGATGAGGTTATAAATATCCACACCAACTTCACCAGCAGCTGTCTCATCATCGTTTACACGAATCACAACACGGTTAGCGTCAACATAATCAACGATACCGCCGCGGGACGCCAAAATAACAGTGCCAGAGTCAACCGCAACAATACGCTCTAAACCTGTACCAACCAATGGCTTATCCGGACGCAAGCAAGGAACTGCTTGACGCTGCATGTTCGCACCCATCAACGCACGGTTTGCATCATCGTGCTCTAAGAATGGAACGAGTGAAGCGGCAGCAGAAACGATCTGGCTAGGAGCAACGTCGATGAAATCGATGCGCTCTGGGCTAACCATCATGGTTTCACCAGCTTGACGAGCAGAAACTAATTCGTCGGCCAACTTACCGCTCTTGTCGATTGTTGCGTTTGCCTGAGCAATCACATACTTTGCTTCCTCAATCGCAGAGAGGTAAACCACTTCATCGCTTACCTTGCTATTGGAAACTTTACGGTATGGGGTTTCTAAGAAACCATGCTCATTCAAACGCGCAAATAACGCGAGTGAGTTGATCAAACCAATGTTTGGTCCTTCGGGAGTTTCAATTGGGCAAACACGTCCATAGTGAGTTGGATGCACGTCGCGCACTTCAAAGCCTGCGCGCTCGCGGGTCAAACCACCAGGTCCCAACGCAGAAATACGACGCTTGTGCGTGATCTCTGAAAGCGGGTTGGTTTGGTCCATAAACTGGGACAACTGTGAAGAACCGAAGAACTCACGAATCGCAGAAGAGATTGGCTTACTGTTAATCAAGTCATGCGGCATGAGGTTTTCTGTTTCGGCTTGGCCGAGACGTTCTTTAACCGCACGCTCAACACGTGACAAACCAGCACGGAATTGGTTTTCAGCCAATTCGCCAACGCAACGTACACGACGATTACCTAAGTGATCGATATCGTCTACTTCGCCTTTGCCGTTACGCAAATCTACGAGGGACTTAATGGTGTCGAGAATATCTTCGTTTGACAGAACCATTGGGCCTTCCATTTCTGGACGGTTCAAACGGCTGTTGACCTTCATACGGCCAACGCGTGACAAATCGTAAGTATCTTCGTTGTAGAACAAGCGCTGGAACAAGGCTTCTACAGCATCTTCTGTTGGAGGCTCACCAGGACGCATCATGCGGTAGATGGCGATACGAGCAGCCATTTGATCCGCTGTTTCATCAGTACGCAATGTCTGAGAAATGTATGCACCAGAATCCAAATCATTGGTGTAGATAGTTTCTAATTGCTTGATGCCTGCATCGCGCAATGTAGCCAATACCTCTTCAGTGATTTCATCATTAGCGTAGGCCAAGATTTCACCAGAATCTGGATCAACAATATTGCGTGCCACTACACGACCAATTAAATAGTCGTCTGGTACAGCGATTGTTTTAGTTTTAGCAGCTTCGAGTTCACGAATATGCTTTGCATTGATACGCTTGTCTTTTTGAATGACAATAACGCCATTCTTGTCGAGCACATCAAAGCTAGCCAACTGACCACGCAAACGCTCTGGCACAAATTCCATTGAACCGCCGTTAGCAGTTAATGAGAAATGGTCAAAGTTAAAGAAGTTAGCAAGAATCTGTTCGTTGTTTAAACCAATTGCTTTGAGCAAAATGGTGACAGGCATCTTACGACGACGGTCAACGCGGAAATAGAGAATGTCTTTCGGATCAAACTCGAAATCGAGCCATGAACCACGGTAAGGAATGATGCGTGCTGAGAACAGCAACTTACCTGAGCTATGTGTTTTACCCTTATCGTGCTCGAAGAACACGCCTGGGGAACGGTGCAACTGAGAAACGATCACGCGCTCAGTACCATTGATCACAAAAGAGCCATTTTCTGTCATGAGTGGAATTTCACCCATGTAGACTTCGCTCTCTTTTACCTCTTTAACCTTAGTAGGCGCTTCGCGATCATAAATAATCAAGCGAACTTTTGCGCGCAAGGCAGAGTGGTATGTGTAACCACGCTGTTGACATTCTTTAACGTCAAATGGTGGCTGTGATAACTGGTAAGACACGTATTCCATACGTGCATAGCCGTTGTTAGACACAATTGGGAATGCTGATGTAAAGGCAGCTTGAAGTCCCTCAGTAAGACGAGACATTGCTGGCTTTTCAGCCTGTAAAAATTTAGCGTAGGATTCCAGCTGCGTTGCGATCAGGTACGGAACCTGGTGGTTATTTACTCGCTTAGCAAAGCTTTTACGGACTCGCTTGCGTTCGGTGAAGCTATAGTTCATTTCATCTCCGAATTCAGCGACTGTACAAAGATTTGGCGATTGGCCACTACCAATCACTGGCGGACAACACTAAACCGATAGATTTAGTGTCCGACCAAACTTGCATTCTGCAGTCGTATCAGAAGGCAAACCCGATTTCAATCAGAAATGAAATCGGGTTTGACCTCTAGAGGTCAAACCCAACATGGCTAACGCCCCTTTTTGAGAGGCGCCAGCATTGTATGTATTACTTGAGTTCTGCTTTAGCGCCAGCTTCTTCAAGCTTCTTCTTAGCTTCTTCAGCCGTCTTCTTATCAACAGCTTCTTTGATTGGCTTCGGTGCACCGTCAACCAAGTCCTTAGCTTCTTTCAAGCCAAGACCAGTAATTTCGCGAACTGCCTTAATTACTGAAACTTTGTTTGCGCCAGCTTCGAGCAAGTTAACAGTGAATTCTGTTTGCTCTTCAGCAGCAGCGCCGCCAGCTGCACCAGCAGGACCAGCAACAGCCATCGCTGCAGCTGATACGCCAAACTTCTCTTCGAATGCTTTAACCAAGTCGTTCAAATCCATAACGGACATGCTACCTACTGCATCAATGATTTCTTCTTTAGTAATCGCCATTTTTAGCTCCTAATACTTAAATAGTTAATCTGTCGCTTATTCAGCGGCAGGGGTTTCAGGTGTTTCTGTTCCAGCTTCTGGGGCTGCGGCTGCAGGCTCAGCACTTGCTTCTGGAGCGGCGGCTTCAGCAACTACTTCTGCTGGGGCTGCTGCTACTTCTGCTACCGGTGCTGCAACAGGAGCAGGTGCTCCTTCTGCCTTTTGTGCTGCTACTGCGCCCAATACGCGAGCCATCGCAGAAACTGGGGCCAACATCACGCCCAACAACTGAGATAACAACTCGTCGCGGCTTGGAATAGACGCGAGGGATTTAACACCCGCTACGTCCAACAACTTGCCGTTATATAAGCCAGCAGTAATGACCAGCTTGTCTTGAGTCTTAGCAAAGTTCTGCAATACTTTTGCCGAAGCAATCGGATCAGCAGAAATGCCGTAGATCAAGGGGCCAACCATCGAATCGGCAAGAGGCTCAAACTGTGTGCCTTGTGCAGCACGGCGTGCCAATGTGTTCTTCAAAACGCGAAGATATACACCTTGGTCACGTGCGCTAGCACGTAGCTTTGTCAACTGCTCTACTGGAATACCACGGTATTCAGCGAGCACGACAGTTTGGGCTCCAGCCAATTGAGCGCCGACATCAGCAACAATCGCTTTTTTGTCTTGTACATTCAAAGGCACGGTTTAACTCCTAAAAAACCAACTGTTTCCAGTTGGGGTTACACACCAGCGTCTGATCATTTGTTCACAAGGTTCTTGTGAAAATCTTTTCAGGGTCGCCATCTGCGCTGGCTATTACTTTCGTAACGATTAAGAATTCATCCCTATAAAAGCAAACTCATTCACCAACGGTCTTTGATGTTCGACTCTCACTCAAAGAGTGGGAGTCGACCCAAAGTTCTTTTTTGCTACAGGCTAATTAAGCTGCTGCCTGTAACGATGCTTGGTCTACGCGTACGCCTGCACCCATGGTGCTGCTTACGGCAACCTTCTTTAAATAAATACCCTTAGATGCAGGTGGCTTCGCTTTATTCAAAGCCTCGAGCAATGCGAGCAAGTTGGATTTCAATGCAGTTGGCTCGAATGAACGACGGCCAATGCTTGCGTGCACGATACCGGCTTTGTCCACACGGAACTGAACTTGACCAGCTTTTGCATTTTTAACTGCAGTAGCAACGTCAGGAGTCACTGTTCCAACTTTTGGATTCGGCATCAAACCACGTGGGCCCAATACTTGACCTAAAGTACCAACAATTTTCATTGTGTCTGGGGATGCGATCAAAATATCGAAATCAATTTTGCCGCCTTTAATTTGTTCAGCAAGCTCTTCCATGCCAACAATTTCTGCACCAGCGGCTTTAGCTTGTTCAGCCTTCTCGCCTTGAGCAAAAACAGCTACACGAACATGCTTACCTGTACCAGCCGGGAGCACTACTGCGCCACGCACAACTTGGTCAGATTTCTTAGCATCAATACCCAACTGAACAGCAACGTCAATAGATTCATCAAACTTAGCAGTTGCACACTCTTTAACAAGGTTCAATGCGTCATCTAATGAATAGAACTTGTTGCGATCAACTTTAGATTGAATTGCTTTTACGCGTTTAGATAATTTAGTCATGATTAGAGACCTTCCACAGTGATGCCCATGGAACGGGCGCTACCAGCGATTGTTCTAACAGCTGCGTCCATATCGGCTGCTGTCAAATCTGGCATTTTTGCTTTAGCGATTTCTTCCGCTTGAGCACGAGTAATTGAACCCACTTTATCGGTATGAGGACGTGGTGATCCTTTTTCAATCTTCGCAGCCTTCTTAATCATGATGGTTGCTGGAGGAGTCTTCATGATGAATGTGAAGCTCTTATCAGCAAACGCTGTAATCACGACTGGAATTGGAAGGCCTGGTTCCATGCTCTGAGTTTGAGCATTGAACGCCTTACAGAATTCCATAATGTTAAGGCCGCGTTGACCCAATGCTGGACCTACGGGTGGTGATGGATTTGCTTTACCTGCAGGGATCTGCAGCTTAATAAAGCCAATAATCTTCTTTGCCATGTGTGCTCCTTAAAGCGCGCCTAACCTCATTAGGAAAGACCGCTGTTGAGTAAACGCTTCGCTAGTTTTTGGCTTTCTAGCTCCGCTCCTCGGTTATTGCTAACCACTTAACTACTAACTACTAAAACCAGGACTAAGTCCTTGTTTTTACATCTTTTCTACCTGGCCGAACTCCAGCTCAACTGGGGTACCGCGGCCAAAAATTGTAACAGAAACGCGCAATCTTGACTTCTCATAATTGACTTCTTCGATATTTCCGTTGAAATCAACAAATGGGCCTTCTTTAACTCGCACGATCTCGCCAACCTCAAATAGGGTCTTAGGCTTAGGTTTATCCACCCCAGCCTGCATTTGATCCATGATTTTGGCTACTTCAGCCGTAGAAATTGGGCTTGGACGATTACGAACGCCGCCTACGAAACCGGTTACTTTTGGTGTGTTCTTCACCAAATGCCAGCTCTCATCGGTCATTTCCATCTCAATCAGGACATATCCTGGGAAGAAACGACGCTCGGAAACTGACTTGGTGCCGGACTTGATCTCTACAACCTCTTCAGAGGGAACCAAAATACGGCCAAATTTTTCAGGCATGCCAGAACGTGCAATACGCTCTTCAAGACCCTTTTTAACGCTTTTTTCCATGCCAGAGTAAGCATGGATCACGTACCAACGCATATTGCCGGTTGCTTGTGGATTTACAGCTGCTTCAGAATCAATCATTTTTTACTCACTTCCAGCCCAAAAAGACTGAAAAAACTAGCCATTCAATCAATTTGTCTGCAATCCATAAAAACAAGGACATGATCAGAACAAAGCCAAATACGACTAGAGTCATTTGGGTCGTCTCTTTGCGAGTTGGCCAAACAACCTTTTTTACTTCATACCAAGAATCTTTTGCATAGGCGATAAAACGACGCCCATCAGGAGATATCGCCACAATGATCACTGCTGCTGCAATGCCGCCAAACAAAACTGCAAGACGCACCAATAAAGACTGGTCGATCAACGTGTAGTAAAGAACTAACGCAGCAACGACGATTAAAGCAGCGAGTCCGGAGACCCAGCTGCTCTTTTCTTCAGAGTGACTTGCAGTGTGTTGAGACATATAACTTTCAGTTCAAATCGTGGCAGGGGCGGAGGGCATCGAACCCCCAACCTTTGGTTTTGGAGACCAACGCTCTGCCAATTGAGCTACACCCCTTTATAAAAAACTACTTAAGCCAAAATCTTTGCAACCACGCCGGCGCCAACAGTACGGCCACCTTCACGGATCGCAAAACGTAAACCTTCTTCCATCGCGATTGGCGCGATGAGTTTTACGGTAATCGTGACGTTATCGCCAGGCATGACCATTTCTTTGTCTTTTGGCAACTCGATTGAACCAGTTACGTCCGTTGTGCGGAAGTAAAACTGTGGACGATAGTTGTTAAAGAATGGTGTATGACGACCACCTTCATCTTTACCCAAGATGTACACCTCGGCTGTAAAGTGAGTATGTGGGGTGATTGAACCTGGCTTAGCCAATACTTGGCCGCGCTCAACTTCTTCACGTTTTGTACCGCGTAACAAGATACCAACGTTATCGCCTGCTTGACCTTGGTCGAGCAATTTACGGAACATTTCAACACCAGTACAAGTGGTCTTGAGTGTTGGCTTGATACCGATGATTTCGATCTCTTCGCCTACTTTAACGATACCGCGCTCGATACGACCAGTCACAACAGTACCGCGACCGGAGATAGAGAACACGTCTTCTACTGGCATCAAGAACGCGCCGTCAACAGCACGCTCTGGAGTTGGGATATAAGTATCTAATGCTTCAGCCAATTTCATGATGGCTTCTTTACCCAATGGGCCTTCGTCGCCTTCTAAAGCTAACTTAGCAGAACCTTGGATGATTGGTGTGTCATCGCCAGGGAAGTTGTACTTAGATAAAAGCTCACGAACTTCCATTTCAACGAGTTCTAACAATTCAGCGTCATCAACCATGTCGCATTTGTTCAAGAACACGACGATGTAAGGAACGCCTACTTGGCGTGCCAAGAGGATGTGTTCACGAGTTTGTGGCATTGGGCCGTCAGCAGCAGAACAAACCAAAATAGCGCCGTCCATCTGAGCAGCACCAGTAATCATGTTCTTCACGTAGTCAGCATGTCCTGGGCAATCCACGTGTGCGTAGTGACGGTTTGCAGTCTCGTACTCAACGTGCGCAGTATTAATCGTAATACCACGTGCTTTTTCTTCAGGAGCAGCATCGATCTGATCATATGCTTTAGCTTCGCCACCGAATGCTTTAGAAAGCACGGTTGCAATTGCTGCTGTCAATGTAGTTTTACCGTGGTCAACGTGACCGATGGTGCCTACGTTTACGTGCGGTTTTGTCCGCTCGAATTTTTCTTTTGCCATTTTTAATCTGCCTTTAGTTAACTCTTAAACCAAACACGAAATACACAATTAATAAAATCAAACATGGTGCCCATGGGCAGGATCGAACTGCCGACCTCTCCCTTACCAAGGGAGTGCTCTACCACTGAGCCACATGGGCGAAATCTAATGCAACAAATTCTGGAGCGGGATAAGAGAATCGAACTCTTGACCGAAGATTGGAAATCTGCTGTTTTACCATTAAACTAATCCCGCACATCTGGTGGAGGGGGTAGGATTCGAACCTACGTAGGCATAGCCAACAGATTTACAGTCTGCCTCCTTTAGCCGCTCGGACACCCCTCCGCGAACCCAATATTCTGACTCCAAATAGAGTTTCTGTCAATATCTCTAAACGCTTGGCACAAGTAAAAACGCCCAGACCTAA
The DNA here is from genome assembly GCF_001870365.1 of Polynucleobacter sp. QLW-P1DATA-2. Taxonomy (NCBI): domain Bacteria; kingdom Pseudomonadati; phylum Pseudomonadota; class Betaproteobacteria; order Burkholderiales; family Burkholderiaceae; genus Polynucleobacter; species Polynucleobacter sp. QLW-P1DATA-2. Next base: position 21,099 of record NZ_LZMQ01000004.1, read on the forward strand.
GAGGGTCTGGGCGTCGCATTGGTGCCCGGCAGTTACCTACTTTCACACGGGTAATCCGCACTATCATCGGCGTAAAGTCGTTTCACTGTCCTGTTCGGGATGGGAAGGAGTGGTTCCAACTTGCTATGGTCACCGGGCGTAGAGGGTCGAGTTGCTGATTAAATCAACAACTCTATTTGAGTAAGCATGTAATAAGGATGCAGATTAAATCTGGCAAACATCCAACACAATAGTGCTGGTTATAGGATCAAGCCTAACGGGCAATTAGTATCGGTTAGCTTAATGCATTACTGCACTTCCACACCCGACCTATCAACGTTGTGGTCTTCAACGACCCTTTATGTAGGTTAAACCTACGGGAGATCTCATCTTCAGGCAAGTTTCCCGCTTAGATGCTTTCAGCGGTTATCTCTTCCATTCATAGCTACCCTGCGATGCTTCTGGCGAAACAACAGGTACACCAGCGGAATGTCCACTCCGGTCCTCTCGTACTAGGAGCAGCCCCCGTCAAATCTCCAACGCCCATGGCAGATAGGGACCAAACTGTCTCACGACGTTTTAAACCCAGCTCACGTACCTCTTTAAATGGCGAACAGCCATACCCTTGGGACCGGCTACAGCCCCAGGATGAGATGAGCCGACATCGAGGTGCCAAACACCGCCGTCGATATGAACTCTTGGGCGGTATCAGCCTGTTATCCCCAGAGTACCTTTTATCCGTTGAGCGATGGCCCTTCCATACAGAACCACCGGATCACTATGACCTGCTTTCGCACCTGCTCGACTTGTCGGTCTCGCAGTTAAGCACGCTTTTGCCATTGCACTTTAGGTACGATGTCCGACCGTACCAAGCGTACCTTCGTACTCCTCCGTTACACTTTGGGAGGAGACCGCCCCAGTCAAACTGCCTACCATGCACTGTTCCCGACCCGGATAACGGGCCAAGGTTAGAACCTCAAATAAATCAGGGTGGTATTTCAAGGTTGGCTCCAACAGAACTAGCATCCTGTTATCAACGCCTCCCACCTATCCTACACAGACCGATTCAAAGTCCAATGCAAAGCTACAGTAAAGGTTCATGGGGTCTTTCCGTCTAGCCACGGGTAGATTGCATCATCACAAACATTTCAACTTCGCTGAGTCTCAGGAGGAGACAGTGTGGCCATCGTTACGCCATTCGTGCAGGTCGGAACTTACCCGACAAGGAATTTCGCTACCTTAGGACCGTTATAGTTACGGCCGCCGTTTACTGGGACTTCAATCAAGAGCTTGCACCCCATCATTTAATCTTCCAGCACCGGGCAGGCGTCACACCCTATACGTCCACTTTCGTGTTTGCAGAGTGCTGTGTTTTTATTAAACAGTCGCAGCCACCTTTTTATTGCAACCCTTTCGTCCTCCCCTTGTACAGGGTCAAACTACCAGGGCGTACCTTATCCCGAAGTTACGGTACAAATTTGCCGAGTTCCTTCTCCTGAGTTCTCTCAAGCGCCTTAGAATACTCATCTCGCCCACCTGTGTCGGTTTGCGGTACGGTCTTGTTAGACTGAAGCTTAGAGGCTTTTCTTGGAACCACTTCCAATTGCTTCGCGAATAAATTCGCTCGTCTCACGCCCTTGAATTACGCTACCGGATTTACCTAATAGCCATCTCCAACGTAAGAACCGGGACTTCCAACACCCGGACAACTTTCCGCGATCCGTCCCCCCATCGCATCTAACAATGGTCAAGGAATATTAACCTTGTTCCCATCAGCTACGCATCTCTGCCTCGCCTTAGGGGCCGACTCACCCTGTTCCGATGAACGTTGAACAGGAAACCTTGGGCTTACGGCGAGGGGGCTTTTCACCCCCTTTATCGCTACTCATGTCAGCATTCGCACTTCTGATACCTCCAGCATCCTTTACAAGACACCTTCACAGGCTTACAGAACGCTCTCCTACCATCACATTGCTGTGATCCGCAGCTTCGGTTATATGCTTAGCCCCGTTACATCTTCCGCGCAGGACGACTCGATCAGTGAGCTATTACGCTTTCTTTAAAGGATGGCTGCTTCTAAGCCAACCTCCTGACTGTTTTAGCCTTCCCACTTCGTTTCCCACTTAGCATATATTAGGGACCTTAGCTGGCGGTCTGGGTTGTTTCCCTCTTGACACCGGACGTTAGCACCCGATGTCTGTCTCCCGTGCTTGCACTTGTAGGTATTCGGAGTTTGCTATGGCGCAGTAATCCGCAATGGACCCCACTACCATGACAGTGCTCTACCCCCTACAGTGATACACGAGGCACTACCTAAATAGTTTTCGGAGAGAACCAGCTATTTCCAGTTTTGTTTAGCCTTTCACCCCTATCCACAGCTCATCCCCTAACTTTTCAACGTTAGTGGGTTCGGTCCTCCAGTACGTGTTACCGCACCTTCAACCTGGCCATGGATAGATCAACTGGTTTCGGGTCTACACCCAGCAACTAGCGCCCTATTCGGACTCGCTTTCGCTACGCCTTCCCTATTCGGTTAAGCTTGCTACTGAATGTAAGTCGCTGACCCATTATACAAAAGGTACGCAGTCACCCCTTACGAGGCTCCTACTGTTTGTATGCACACAATTTCAGGATCTATTTCACTCCCCTCCCGGGGTTCTTTTCGCCTTTCCCTCACGGTACTTGTTCACTATCGGTCGATTACGAGTATTTAGCCTTGGAGGATGGTCCCCCCATATTCAGACAGGATTTCTCGTGTCCCGCCCTACTTGTCTCTAGCCTAGTACCACTCAATAATTTTCACATACGGGACTATCACCCTTTATTGTTGGACTTTCCATTCCATTCTGTTAATTACTGAGATATCACTAGAAGGCTCTTCCCATTTCGCTCGCCACTACTCTGGGAATCTCGGTTGATGTCTTTTCCTCTTGCTACTTAGATGTTTCAGTTCACAAGGTTCGCTTCTCATACCCTATGTATTCAGGTATGGATACCACAAAAGTGGTGGGTTTCCCCATTCAGAAATCCCCGGATCAAAGCTTATTTACCAGCTCCCCGGGGCTTATCGCAGGTTATAACGTCTTTCGTCGCCTGTAATCGCCAAGGCATCCATCATGTGCACTTATTCACTTGATCCTATAACGAGCACCATTGCTAGTACCTGTTACAGGTTTACTTCTACTTCTGACATGTTTGCCGTAATCCAAACTGTAAGTACTTTGTTAAGAACTTGGTAAAACTCGTTTGTATTACTGATTGATGATTCAATCTTTACCCTTATTACATTGTCAAATGTCCTCTCAAAGAAACATTTGACACTTTGCTTACTCAAATTTTTAAAGAACAGCCATAAATGGCAAAACTAAACAATTATTAAATCGCTTAGTTTTGACATTTAGATGTTGGTGGAGGATGACGGGATCGAACCGACGACCCCCTGCTTGCAAAGCAGGTGCTCTCCCAGCTGAGCTAATCCCCCAACGTCCACTAAGTCCATATCAACGCTGATTGGTGGGTCTGGTAGGACTTGAACCTACGACCCCTGCGTTATCAACACAGTGCTCTAACCAGCTGAGCTACAGACCCGTGGCTTTTATTGTCAACCGATAAGTGTGGGCACTATAGCTCCAGCATCTTTTCTCTAGAAAGGAGGTGATCCAGCCGCACCTTCCGATACGGCTACCTTGTTACGACTTTACCCCAGTCATGAACCCTGCCGTGGCAGTCGCCCTCCTTGCGGTTAGGCTAACGGCTTCTGGCAAAACCCACTCCCATGGTATGACGGGCGGTGTGTACAAGACCCGGGAACGTATTCACCGCGACATTCTGATCCGCGATTACTAGCGATTCCAGCTTCACGTAGTCGAGTTGCAGACTACGATCCGGACTACGATGCATTTTCTGAGATTAGCTCCCCCTCGCGGGTTGGCAACCCTCTGTATGCACCATTGTATGACGTGTGAAGCCCTACCCATAAGGGCCATGAGGACTTGACGTCATCCCCACCTTCCTCCGGTTTGTCACCGGCAGTCTCTTTAGAGTGCTCTTGCGTAGCAACTAAAGACAAGGGTTGCGCTCGTTGCGGGACTTAACCCAACATCTCACGACACGAGCTGACGACAGCCATGCAGCACCTGTGTTCACTTTCTCTTACGAGCACCTAATGTATCTCTACTTCGTTAGTGACATGTCAAGGGTAGGTAAGGTTTTTCGCGTTGCATCGAATTAATCCACATCATCCACCGCTTGTGCGGGTCCCCGTCAATTCCTTTGAGTTTTAATCTTGCGACCGTACTCCCCAGGCGGCTGACTTCACGCGTTAGCTACGTTACTCAGGATGTAAATCCCGAACAACTAGTCAGCATCGTTTAGGGCGTGGACTACCAGGGTATCTAATCCTGTTTGCTCCCCACGCTTTCGTGCATGAGCGTCAGTGTTATCCCAGGGGGCTGCCTTCGCCATTGGTATTCCTCCACATATCTACGCATTTCACTGCTACACGTGGAATTCTACCCCCCTCTGACACACTCTAGCTATACAGTCACAGGCGCCATTCCCAGGTTAAGCCCGGGGATTTCACGCCTGTCTTGTATAACCGCCTGCGCACGCTTTACGCCCAGTAATTCCGATTAACGCTTGCACCCTACGTATTACCGCGGCTGCTGGCACGTAGTTAGCCGGTGCTTATTCTTCAGGTACCGTCATTCCCGGACTGTGTTAGAGCCGGTGTTTCTTCCCTGACAAAAGAGCTTTACAACCCGAAGGCCTTCTTCACTCACGCGGCATTGCTGGATCAGGGTTTCCCCCATTGTCCAAAATTCCCCACTGCTGCCTCCCGTAGGAGTCTGGGCCGTGTCTCAGTCCCAGTGTGGCTGATCGTCCTCTCAGACCAGCTACTGATCGTCGCCTTGGTGGGCTTTTACCCCACCAACAAGCTAATCAGGCATCGGCCGCTCTAATCGCGCGAGGTCTTTCGATCCCCCGCTTTCCCCCTCAGGGCGTATGCGGTATTAGCACAGCTTTCGCTGCGTTATCCCCCACGATAAGGTACGTTCCGATGTATTACTCACCCGTTCGCCACTCGCCACCAGGTGCAAGCACCCGTGCTGCCGTTCGACTTGCATGTGTAAGGCATGCCGCCAGCGTTCAATCTGAGCCAGGATCAAACTCTTCAGTTTAATTCCTGTGATCCTTGCGGATCGTCGCACTCATTCAAGAAATTGACTTGGTAATAAAACCAAATCTTTTTACTGTCTATGAGTACTATTTATTTACATCTGTCCCGAAGGACTGGATGCTTTCACTTAGTACCCACAATTATCGGTTGACTAATTTTTAAAGAGGGCTGACTTGTTTTTCGTATTTCGTAAAACATTCAGCAGAGAGGTGAGACTATACCCCACATTTTTAGGGTCGTCAACACCTTTCGTACTCTTTTACTTAAAAAAGGCTAAGTTTTTTCTTAGTTTAAAAATATATCCAATTAAAACAATGGGTTATATTTCGAAAAAAATTTCAACTTTTTTTCGAAATTTCTTATTTTTTAAGGTTTAGCCCTAAACAAACCAAAAATTACGCTGTTTTTTGATGCTGATTTGGCCTATTTGCAACAAACTTAGGGAAAACCCTGTAATTTTTAGCTATCCCTGCTAAAATATTGCTATGCACAATAAATTAGCGAATAGTCACTTACCTTCAAGCCCATATATGGCTGGGCAGGCTGTACCCGTTCGCGAACTTCACGCTGGATATAGACAGGAAATATTGAATCATTTACTACAACTAAATGATGAAGATAGGCGGCTACGGTTTGGCACCCAGACTCCTGATGAGGTGATTCGTCACTATGTAGAAGGTCTTGATTTCAATCGGGATGTCATTTTTGGTGTTTTCAATTTAGATCTGAAGCTAGTTGGTATGGCCCATCTAGCCTATTTGCCTGAGCATAAGGGTGAGGCGCGAGCTGCTGAATTTGGTGTGTCTGTGTTACCAGAAGGGCGCTCCCAGGGCCTGGGCACAGCGTTGTTACAACGCTCAGCCGTTCACTCACGCAATACCAGCATTGAAACCCTTTACGTTCATTGTCTTGCCAATAACAAAGCCATGATGCATTTGGCTCAAAAGGCAGGGATGACCGTTGAATACGCCTATGGCGATGCTGATGCTTGCCTTAAGTTGCCCCCAGCAAATCCCGCGACTATTGTGGAAGAGGCTGCCAATGCGCAGTGGGCTGGCATGGACTACGCCCTAAAAGAAAACCTCAAACGCTCTAATCAAGCCTGGTGGTGGCTCTTAGGAAGACCCGGTCTAGCGCCTTAACTTCTAGCCTTAGTTTTTGTTGGGTGCGCCACGCAATATCCAGCTAGTTAATGTAGATAAATCCGCATCACTCAATTTTGAGTTGGCCGGCATAGGCACAATGCCCCAAGAACCAGACCCTCCTTTAGCAATTTTATTTTTTAAAAATGCTTGAGCATTGGGGTCGCTCTTATATTTTTCTGCCACCGCTTGAAAACTAGGGCCAACAATTTTTTTATTGATTGCATGGCAGCCCAAGCAAGCATTTTGTTTTGCAAGTGCGAATGCATTCTCGTCTTGAATATTCGCCTGCGCAGTAGGCAAGAAATAAGCGAGCACTGTAAATAAAAAAACTATTTTTACAATCGCTCGCTTTTTAAACATCACCAACCTACGAAAAAATTATTGAAATTTTGGAGGGCTACTAGGTTGAGTTTGATCTGCTTTGCCTTGCTTTTCTAGACGCACTTTTTCTTCTTCAGAAATGATGTCGAAGTAAACATAAACATCTTTTACGCCATTGGTATTGCTCGCAATTTTCTTGGCAAGGTCAGCTTCACTTTGCGTCAAGATCCCCATAAGATAGACGCTACCCCCTTCCGCCACTATAACCATAGAGTTTGACGGTAACTGGTCAGTAAAGACCATTTGTGTTTTGATCTTAGACTCCAGATAAGAGTCATTTGCGCGTGATGTGTAGTTACTGTTTGGCCCAACAACCAATTCATTAAACACGGAGCGCGCATTCTTCATCGCCTTGACATAAGCTCCTGCGTCACCCTTAATATCGGCATCCTTCACTTCGCCAGTGAGCAATACTTTTTGATTAAACGAAGTCACGTTAATGTGTGCGTTATCACCAAATCTTTTTGCTAGCGCATTCTCTGCCTCTAACTCAATGCCTTTGTCAATTGCTTGCACGGCTGGTGTGCGTCGATCCGCCATAACGGCAGCGCCCGCCGCTACCCCGCCAACAGCAACCACTGCGCATGCAGAAAGTTGTGAAACAACGAGAGTAGCGAGAAACAGTTTTCTGAGGAATGAGATTTTCATTTGGGTAATTTCTGTATTGAAGTAACAATAATTTTCAGTCGAGTAGTACGTGATCTACGCCATCACATAAAGCATGCAGCAAAACCAAATGCGTTTCTTGAATGCGCGCTGTACGCGTTGATGGTGCGCACAAGTGAATATCATCTTTATCTAATAACTGAGCTATCTTGCCGCCACCATTGCCGGTGAATGCAATAATTTTCATACCGAGCTTTTTGGCAGCCTCAATGGCTTTAATCACGTTCTTCGAATTCCCTGAGGTTGAAATACCCAACAGAATGTCACCTTTTTTCCCAAGACCGCGAACTTGCTTACTAAAAATCTCATCGTAGCTATAGTCATTTCCAATGGCCGTAAGAATTGAAGTGTCGGTCGTCAAAGCAATTGCAGCCAACTCTTGGCGCTCCCTTTCAAAACGACCAACGAGCTCTGCTGCAAAGTGCTGCGCATCGGCTGCAGAACCACCATTGCCACAGGCCATGATCTTACCGCCGGCACGCAAACAATCGACCATCGCCAGTACGCCCCTAGCAACAGATTCGGGGAGCAGTTTTTCAGCCTCTTGTTTCACGGCAATGCTGTCCAGAAAATGCTGGGAGGCACGCAGACGCAAACGTTCGTTGATATCTTTTTCCATAACAATATTATGCGCCAAAGATGTCCTAATTTCATTAGCAATCAGCTTATCCCAAAAGCAACGTATCCTCTTACTAATTGTTTAACTTTTTGCAGGCAGCCCCCATGGAACTTAGCTCTTTCGATTTCTTAAAGCAGCAGGATTTACCTGTAGGAGCTCTGTATATGGTTGCGACACCTATCGGCAATTTGGGCGACATTACTTTACGCGCCCTGCATGTTCTCAATTCAGTCGATGGGATTGCTTGTGAAGACACCAGACATAGTGCGGCATTACTCCAACAATTTGGCATTCATAAAAAATGTTTAGCGTTGCACGAACACAATGAAATTGGCGGCGCTCAAACAGTCATACAACACCTTTTGAACAATGAGCGCTGGGCTTATATTTCAGATGCCGGAACCCCGGGAGTCTCGGACCCAGGGGCAAAACTGGTAAATGAGGTTCAAAAAGCAGGGCTAAGAGTAATTCCCATTCCGGGCGCAAGCGCTGTATCAAGCGCCATCTCAGCAGCCGGCTCAGTGATGCATCACTCGGAAGGACGCTTTCAGTTTTTAGGTTTTTGGCCCAATAAAACTAAAGAGCGTGATGCTCTGCTGCACGATATCTCCAGCAGCAAAAAGGCAAGCATCTTTTTCGAGTCTCCGCACCACATTAAAGAAACACTTGCATTGCTTGCAAAAAATTTAGAGGCTGATCGTCAGCTTTTAGTCTGCCGTGAGTTAACCAAAAAATTTGAGCAACTGGTGCCACTTCAAGCGCAAGACGTTACTCACTGGCTAGAGGTGGCAGAGAGCCTTAAGGGTGAATTTGTCATCGTGGTTGCAGGGCGATCAGCCAATAGCGATGAGACTCCAGAGCATTCAGCTCTCTTGTTGTGGGCTAATGCGCTGAGCCCTTATATGGGGAGCAAAGAAATTGCTGCCGTTCTTTCGCAAACTTTAGGCCTCACAAAAAAAGAAGCCTATCAAGTTGCCTTAGATGCAAAGAGTGAATAAATGAAAATAAAAAAGCTGGCACAAGGCCAGCTTTTAAATATGCGCTAAAGACTTATTTGGCGCTAGTAGCAGGAGCCGCAGGCTCGCTAGCATCTTTAAAATTGAGTTGCCCCACTGGCTTAATAATTTGATCGGCAGATGCAGATGAATCTGCGCGCTTGCCATTGTTCACAAACACCATTAATAACAAAATGATGATGAGTGGCACGAAAAAGCTTGCGAACACCATGATGATGAGTTGTTTTGGGGACTTAATTAGACTTCCGTGCTCGTTGCTCATAAGAATTTATCGTTTGACGGGTTTCAGGGTTGTTTTGTCTAGATTATAACTAGAGAGAAGGGTTATAGACACTTACAATAGAGGGGTAACCAGTTTTTCCACTAGCGCCCGTAGCTCAGTGGATAGAGTATTGGCCTCCGAAGCCAAGGGTCGCAGGTTCGATTCCTGCCGGGCGCACCAGTCTTTTGGGCACATAGTTTTTAAAAAACTGCATTGAAAGCTATTTTTTGCAGCTTTTAATGCTTTTGCTATCTCTTCATTTACAAATCAGGCCAATACTCAAATGGTCTTTTGTGCCCAAACCGTGCCCATTTTGTGCCTGCTTTGTGCCCACCTTTTTTGGGCTATGCCAATTTTGAGTATTAGCCTCAAATTGGCACACTTACCGCCTTAATACCTAGATTTCTGTGCCCAAGCCGAATTGACTAGTCGTTTTGAGCATCTGGTAGGTATTCAAATAGATCTTCGACTTTGCAATCGAAAAATTTGCACAGCTTACTAATTGCATCTAAATCGACCCTTGCAGCTGTTTCATCGTAAAGCAGGGTGATGGTATTTCGATGCAAGCCTGTTTCACGAGCGACATCCACCAACTTGAGTTTTCTTTCGCCCATAAGGGTCGATAAATGGCATTTTATCATTCTGAATAGCTTTTTTTAATATTAAATGTAAAAAGTGCTTGCTAAATGTCATTTACTCATGCATAATGTCATTCAGGATGGCAAAAGTTAATTAAGAATTACTTTTCGCCACTTTGATTGATTTTACTACATGGAGTTAACAATGGCACAGACCTATCTCACCACTGAAGAGCTTTCAGCTCGCATCAAATATGACCCCCGCACGATTCGGGATCAACTTAAAGATTCTGTCTTATTAGAGGGACGTCATTATTTCCGCCCTTTTGGCGGAAGAAAGATTCTCTATATCTGGGAAGTTATTGAGGATGACATGACAAAGGCGATCTCTTCAACCCTAAATCAAATCCCAATGGCAAGAGGGGGCGTTGTTCATGTCTAACATTCGCGTCAGAAAAGAAACTGGGCACCTCTTTCTGGATTTCCGAGTTTTTGGGATTCGCTGTAGAGAGCAAACGGAATTGGTTGATTCCAAGGCTAACCGCAAATTACTGGCCAAGCTAGATGAAAACATCAAAGTAGCTGTAGCCAATGGCTCTTACCGCCATGAGCACTTCTTTCCAATGAGTAAACGCATTGCAGAAGTAGAAGAAGCGCGACTGGCTATTAGCACCCCTGCTATTAATAAGGCTCCCGCCAACTTGGTTTTAGCCATTGCTGGAATGCCACCCGACCGCCCGCCATCAACCCATCGTCAAACCCCACTGTTTTCCGACTTTGCCAATCAGTGGTACTCAGAGATGGAAGTGGGGTGGAAGCGTTCGCATAGGACGACTACCCGCGGTGTTCTAGATAACTCCCTGATTCCTCAGTTTGGCCAAAAGACGGTAAATGAGATCAAAAAGGGTGACATTCTGGCTTTTCGCTCCTCTTTGGCAAAGTTACCCGGAATTAAGAACAAAGAGAGCCTTTCTGCTTCACGTATTAACCACATCATGACCCCGCTGCGGATGATATTGACAGAGGCTGCCGACCGCTATGAATTTGCCCCGGCCTTTATCAATATCAAACCTTTAAGAGTGGGCAAGACCGATGTGCAGCCGTTCACGATACAAGAAGTCCAAGACATTCTTCGCACAGTTCGAGCTGACTTTCGCAATTACTATATCGTTCGCTTCTTTACGGGGACCCGTACTGGTGAGATCGATGGCCTCAAATGGCAGTACGTCGATTTTGAGCGCCGCACGATTTCCATAAAAGAGACGATTGTTAACGATTACGAGGAAACTCCCAAAACCGGAGAATCCGAGCGCGACATCCAAATGTCTCAGATGGTCTTTGATGCGCTTTTGGCGCAACACAAAGTGACCGGGCAGGGCGTCTATGTTTTTGCAACCAGCGCAGGAACGCCCATTTCTCATCGCAATATTTCTAAGCGAGTTTGGTATCCGCTTTTAAGATTATTGGGCCTCAAAAAGCGAGTGCCGTATCAAACTCGCCATACCTTTGCCACCCTCATGTTGGCTTCTGGCGAGGCTCCCGAATGGATCGCCCGACAGATGGGGCACACCACCACCGAGATGCTCTTTCGGGTGTACTCAAGATTTATTCCGAACTTGACCCGCTAGGACGGAAGCGCCTTTGAAAGACTCATGGCAGCGCAGATGCAAGACCAACCGCACCCCATTATTGACCCCCAATCACTCAATGAAGTAAGTGCCCACTCAGGCATAAATCCAAACAGAATTGGAGTGAACCGTTTGCCGAAAACTCAGAGTCGGGCAACTAAAGAAATTGAGCAAGCAACACAATTACCCGGGCCTCAGTCAATGACGCTGCCTGCATCACCCCCATTAAGCTCGCCAGATTCGCCAAATCAGTTACCCAACATCCGGATAAATCAAGGTGCCGATACTGGGCTTATCGCCAATCCTTGGTTAGAAATTGCAAAACATTCTGGTCTTTCTGTAGCCCCCTCGAACGAGCCAACAACTTCTCCAGAGAAGCCACCAGGAGGGCGCTCATGAAATAACCTTTCCCCCACACAAGCATCCATCTATTAACCACTCGAAAAAATCATGGCACCTAAATACAAAACTTATGCCAGCGCAACCGACGACTTTTTATTTGAGTTGGCCTGCCAATACGCGATCAGCCCCACGAATCTCTCGAAAAAAGATGTGCCCTTATATAACGAAATTAAAGGTCGGAAAAATTTAAGGGCTCGCATGAGCGCAACTTTTGGCTGGCGCAGGGGAGTAGAAAAGTGGGGGCTATATAAAATTTCTGATTGGCTAGCACTTTGTGAACAATTTAGCTCAGCTAGCGAATTTCGCTCCAACTATGTAGCAGGGCAAAATGCTGCGTATAGGTCTAATCTTTGGCCACAAATTAAAAAATTAATGGTCGACTCTGGTAAATGGGTGGATAACCTTTATGGGATGGATGGGCGAAGATATGACAGCAAATCAGAAATGGTTGTTGCTAACTGGCTTCATTATTCTGGGGTTAGCTACCTTAGCCACCCCAAACTAGCTCTTCAGGAAACAAGGCAGCCTTTTAAAGGTGACTTTAAGCTGCCAGGGGTGGCAAATGTTGAAGTGTTTATGTGCTCTGACATTAACAAGAATTCAAGAAGCGATCTACCAACATGGGCTGAAACATATTTAATTAGACGGCAAAAGAAGGAGGCCTACTATGCAAACTCAGAACTACCCCTCATCTCCATAGAAGCAGAAATTTTTCGGCAGTGGGGTTTAAGGAAATACTTAAGTCACATCAAGCAACAATTTAAAAACTTCGGCATTCTGTTGTGTGCTCCCGCTGGCCTACCAATCGCATACAGTCAGCACGATCTTGGAATCAAATGGGGATTAGAAGACTTTGTCAACTACGCTAAAACGAACCATATTGGCTCGTTTTCTCAATTTCAACGTGGAGCACCGGACTTATATGCACTGACCCGCATAAAGGGCCTGGCAAAAGAAGTGCGACTAGCGCTGGATGCCTTGCACAACAGAAGATCGATTACCTACAAAGAAGATCTTAGGCCAATTGCAGATGTTAGGGCAGATTGTCGGCGCCTAGGCATTGTTGAAAGAGCCCAATATAACGAAGCCTATAAAAAAGGATTATTCCCTGTAGGCACGCCAAACTCTATTCGCCAAAGCTATGGAATGGATTGGTATGAATTTATTAATGGCAGAAAAATTGATGACTTTTGGCGCTGGAAAGATGCGAAAAAATTTGTTCGCACTTTTAACTTTCAATCAAAAACAGAATTTGAAAAATATCCCCGAAAAGGAGGGGAATGGGATTTCATCAGGAAATCTCCAGCGGCGCCGAATGGCGGCTACCCCGAATGGACAAACTGGGGAGACTTTCTGGGAAATGTTTCCGCCAAAGAACAAGAACGCAGAAAAGCTGATATTCAAATTACAAGTGAACTTATTAAAGAATTTAAGACACTTGATACTCTGGCAGCAGTCAATTATCTAAAAAAATTAGGCCTAAAAAATACAAATCAGTTAACCACTAGAAATAGGCTATATACAAACCTCAGAAGGCGCACCGATTGGATTGAGTTACGCGATAAGCTTGCATTGCACATTCCAAAAGTGAAGACCGCACCCGAAGCAATCGAAATTCTCTTGGATGAAAAATGTTTTTATTGGTCAGATTTTTTAGCAATGAGAAACTCAAATTCCAGACTGCAAAGTATTCCCATTCACCTTGACCGCCTTGGATTGGGAATCTTTGAACGAGTCCGTGAGTTGGTCGGCCTTCCACTGGTTGATGCAAAAGTTCGTAGTGTGCGCCGCTTGACCCATCAACGGTAATAATGCCAGCAGAAAATAGGGGTGAGTCTGAGGTCTGTCTTTTGAAAGGCATGGGGATAAGAGTGTAAGTAAAAAGGAGGTGATATTTTTCATCAGATTTTTATGCAGGGTTTGCATTAGTTTCTTCGGTTTTCCGCGACTTTACCAAAGCGCCCTTGATGGCCAGGGCACACTGCTTAGCTGCAGCCCTAGTAATTTTTTGCAGAGCTATAAAAGCATTGGGCGCATCTGCGAGCAGTTGATCAAAGTTATCGTATTGAACTTGTTCTGCCTCAGGCAGTGTCATATTGACGGCCATGGCTTTTGCTTTTTGTCTTTCAACGGCGCCATCTAGCTGGCTAAAAGAGACCGATACAATGGGTCTATAGGGCTTGTCATCGGCAGCTGCTAGAAAACCACTTTCTAATCTGTTAATGGAAAAAACTAAATTACCATTGGCTTTAGATGGGTCAGTGATGGCTTCCTTATCCTCAAATTTAACCTCAATATCATTCGGTTTTATTCCTACAATTTTGAGGTTTGCCAGTAGTTCATTATTAAAAACTTTATCCAAAGTATCGGATTGTGGATTATTGGCAAGATAGCCCTTGAAGGCAGCGTCTAGTTCGTCACCGTGAGCGCGCATAGTGGCCATAGCGCCTGCGACATATAGAACGCCAATAATTGTATAGCCAGTAGTGCTCCATTTTGCTGCAGTAGGCGCTACATCTTCTTTGGATAGCTGCTTAAGATTAATGGATTGTGGAGGGGCATTAGTCGAGGATATAGGGGCATTCTGAGCTATTGCCAAATGATGTGAGGCGATACAAATGATAGAAAATAGTACTTTCCACATAGATATTCTTTCGTGAGGAATAAACAGTATTAACTTACTTAGGCTTGAAAGAAGCCCCTTTGTTATGTGCTGGGGGCCAATCAAAGTTGACTGCTTTTGATCAAAAGATTCCTGAAATTACTTTGTTCAGGCCCCCTTGAAGCAATGGGACTGCATCATTAAATTCAAGATTGGCTTGATTGGCAACAGACATAATCCGTGTTTGGTAGGTCTTCATATCGGTTGAGGCGTTGACGGTAGTAGTGCTTGATGCACTTTTTCCATTTTTGGCTATTTGGGTGTTATTTTCCTGGCTAATAACCCCAGCTTTATTTCGCTCTTTAATTTGAACATCCGTTACAACTGAAAAATAAACATCAGATACCAAAGCATTCCCAATTAAGTTTCCAAGTCCAACTAGAGCCCCAGCTGCCAAAGCTGTGCCTGCGATATTACGATTCGATCCGCCCGTTGCTGCCGATGCAAGAGCGCCAATTGCTCCGCCCGCCAAAACTGCTCCGTACCCACCGAAATCTGAATTAAGCGGATTTACGCTAGTTTTACTCACGGACAATATATTGGCCTGTAAGATAAATTGTGCCTTATCTGGATCGGTTGAAATTGTGTAACCTTTTTGCATGAGAGCAGATTTCACGCCTGGCTCTATATCAAGTTCCGGCTTATCAGATGTATTTCGCACCTGTACAAAAACGGTTTTATAGCGATCGGCTACTGGATCCAGGAAGACTGTATCCGATAGTTTGGACTGAACATCTAGATTTCTCTTGGAGATGCTGGTATTGATTGCAGTGCATCCAAATATCTGTGCAGCAATTATAGATAAAGCTATTACTTTGGCGATATTCATATAAACCCTCTTTAAATAACTATTGTCTTAACCCAAGGAGTCCTATGCGGCATAGTTCCTTAAACTCCAGAGCTCTTCTGTACTGCATTTAATTCCTCCTTTAATGAGGGGGATTTTTATCAGCAATGTTTGAAAGGTTAATGCGTAAAGATGGATTGCAAAACACGCTTAACAATATTTAATAATTCGATGGGAATTAAATGATAGTTGGCAGGGATAATTCAAAAAAATTCTGCTGATTCAAGCGTGAGTTTATTTTTTCTGTCGCCAAAAGTTATGAATTTTTTAATAAGTCTTTTGCCTGGTGATTTCTTTGAACTTGAATATGCAAATTGATGACATAAAGCCAATCTCCAACGTGGCTAATCTAGCGCCCCTAGGTTTCCTCGAAATAAAGAATGTAGAGTCGTTCTTATCGATTGCACACTTCTTTGGCACCACTAAAAAACGTTGCGGTATCTACTGCTTATCTTTTGCAACGGGCCATTTCTATATTGGGCAGGCAATTGATGTGGTGAGAAGGTTTTCTGAACACCGCCAAATTTACTTAGATATTGTGGGATTTAGTTTTATTGAGAGCTCAAAGGCCTTGTTAAATGATCGAGAAAAAGAATTGATCTACAGGGCTGAGGCTATGGGCCTAAAGTTGAAAAATGCCATTCATGTTAGTAGTATATTGGGCGATACGGATCTAGATGCTGTTGTATCGCCAAAAGAGCAAGAAGATTGGCTGGCCGCTATTAGTGGTCAAGATTTTATAGGGGGAGAATGTGAACCGAAGATTATTCTTCCACAAAATCAGCAAGATCGATTCTCCAAAAGCTTTGATCAATACCTTGGCCATCCTCTAGAAAAGTCTGCTACATCTCTTTTAAAGCAATACATATCTAAATGCATTCCATTTCCGAGATCTACTGAGTATTCTTTCTGGTCTGTCAGCTGCATGCCAAGTACCAATGTCAGTACTTGGCCTAGACTCTTTTGCGTTAATGTAGCCTCAATGGAGATATTTATTGTTGGTTGGGTGAAAAAAACCAATAATTTATGGGCCTTTATGACGGTAGATGCCGAGGTACTCAGCCAATATTGGCCTGAACCTGAAGTCTTTCTTGAGCACTTTCCTAGTGTGCAATTTATCGAAAGAGGGTACCGTGATGCGGGCCAAAATCAAATTACCCTAGCCTGTGATGAGGATGCTCGAATGGATCTTCTTTTGGCTGACCCAGGCGTCATTCATGCAGCAGCCTCTCTGGCCTTGAGAGTGATGCGTAAGCGGTCTAATTTTTATATGCAATATCACTGTACCCAACTATCGAATCATCTATTTTCAAGAAGCAGTTGAGTCTCAAGTTGCGTTGGTGACGACAGTTGTTTAACAATATTTAACTTTTAACCTCTCAATAAGTTGCTACATTGGCTCCAGAAGATTTTGCAGTCATATTGGGAGATGGTAATGAGCTTTGCTTTATATGCAGAAATTTTTGATGTTTACAGAAAAATTGAAGGTGTACGGTCACCGCTATTGAACAAAGAAGGGCAAATTTTACCCAAGGAAAGGGAGCGCCTCTATAAGCTAAAAGAATTAGAGTCTATCTTTGCTGCCATCATCAGAAGTCCTGAAGATTTTGGCCTCTAACAGATTCAAGGCCAAAAAGAACTCCGGTGTCCGCTAGGCAGGACACTATTTTTAGCCAAAAGCTTCTCATGAATGTACAAAAGCTTACGAACAAAATCCAGCATAAGTAGCTAATGAAAAATACCGCCTTCTCGGTAATTGTGGTCGCAGCCTTATGCTTATCTAAGGCTACACAAGCAGAGGGTTATGTTGATCTACTGGTTGGGCAAGCAAGTTCAAAATATTCTCAACAAGTACTGGTATCGAATAATAACTTTTTGTATAACTCCAGCCTGCAAACCAATTCAGTTACTCAAAATAATCTCGCCGCTGGGTTTGGACTTGGGTTTTTCACCAACGAATATATTGGCGCAGATATTACCTATAAGCATTTTGGCAACACAAGCGCATATGGCAGCAGCTTCCTGTTTCGAGTCAAGCCAATCCCTGAGCTCCAATTCATTGCAAAACTAGGCGGCGCTTACTTAAGCACATCCTCTTCCGCGCTGATTGGCTCATCAAACGGCTTTGCTCTCACATCTGGGGTGGGTGCAAAGTATGCACTTTATAAAAATATGGATCTCACCGTCGATTACACCCATTTTAGTACCGCAGGGTTTATGAACAGTGCAAACACTTATATGGGTGGGATGTCATATCGTTTTTAAATAATTACAAGCTAAATTATGAATATCCAAGCCATTAAAAGATTTTCTCTGGGGTTAATTTTCTCAAGCCTGTCACTGCTACTATCCGCATGCGGAGAGGGCAGCAACCACTCTCTTGTTACCAATAAAGATGCTCAAACCTATAAAGCATCACTTGATGTTGCTTGGGAAAAGATGAGCCCTCACGAACAAGAGGCATTTAATTGGGCGGTACAAGATTTTGATCTAGCTCGCCTTAACAAGGAATACGCGGGCGCAAGTCCTAAAGAAATTATTAGGGCGGAGGTAAAAAAACAAATAAAGATTAGTGAAGAGCAAATTCCAGCGCTCAAGCAAGATGTTGATGCCTGGGAAAAAGAAGCCGCCACATTGCGATTAATTACCGTAAGCGACGCTAGCTTTTATATTGCTAAAGACTTTTTTGGCGACCAGCCAAAGATTAAAGCCAAAATGATTAATAAAAGTGGTTACGACATCAGCTCGGCCAAATACTACGCGGCCCTATACATTGATGACCAACCTGACCCCGTGGCAACAAGCATCGTCTCATCTAATTACAAAAGTTTTGGGGGGGTTTAAAAATAGTGAGGTAGTGACTAGCAGCTACACCATTGGCTTTGTAACTGGCGACGCTGGCTGGACCACCTTAGAAATTGTCAATGCCAAAAACAGGGTGGTGAAGATGTCTGTTATTCCGGATTCCGTTCGTGACTTTGGTGACCGGGCTTTTATTCGCGAATATCCTGGCACTCGACTCAAGCAGCTTGAAAATGGCCTTGCCTTAGCAAAGTCTTACAAAGACATCTAATTTCAATTAGCTACGTATTTTTTGCTTACGGGCGTCTTTTATGGCAAACCCAATAGAGGTAAGTGTTGCAGTAGTTATGACTGAGCACTCAAGCCAAGAATAAGCTCCCGATAGTGACAGAATAAGCAAAAGAACCAGTGATATGAAGCAGAGCCAAAGAGTATTCATAGGCTTAGACTTTAAGCCCGCCACACATTTTTATTTGTTAAAAATTGTTAAAGCTATCGCTAAATCCTTTGGAGCAATACAAAAGCCACCCCATAGCCAAGGAAACCACAGGGCTACCCACCGCTATCAGCATCGGTTGTTATTCACTTCGCAGAGAGTCAGGCGCAAAATCGTTCCATACCTTTCTTTTATGGATTAATTGGCGCTAAGGCTGGATTATTAGACTGTAGCTTTTCGGGGAAGGGTGTCAATCGCATGCATTTTGGCCGTCATCGTTTTTGATTTCAGAGGTGTTTAATTAATAAATTTGTTGCCAAGGCGGTTGAGCCTGTCCCTTTGCAGTGGTCTGATATAGCCAATATCAAATCGTAATGAGAAGTAGCCTGCAAAAAGACTATCTGGTACTTTTAGTTTTATAACTCGCATCTACAAGAGATTTATTTTTCAAGATATCGATCATGTCTCATTGTGTCAAATCTTAATGCAATATTTTCCGCCAACCCTTTTAGCCCTAGATACGCTTCATTTAAACGTCGCGTAATTTGCTTTAATTTGATGCGGGTTAGAGTTAAAAACAGGGGGTATAGAGTGCGCGGTGGTAAAAAAATTACCGCTCTACGGTTTTGAACTTAACAATATTTAACTTTCAAAACACCTTGGGTGAATTATCTTTGTATCGTCAAATATAAATTTACCGATATGCACTTTGTACCTCTAAAAATTATTGTTATAACCTGCTTGTTAATGTACAACTGTGAAATAGCATTCGCCTGTGGGACATCTGTGACACAAGCCCCTTGTATTAATATTCCGACCGCAAACACAACCAACAACAGCCAAGCCCAAGTAGTTGCAGCATTACAACAACAAGCTCTACGAGCTATGCCGCTTTATTCCACAACCAACACAAACTCAGCAGCAAGGGATGAAAGATTTACTGAGAATGCGTTCAATCTTACTCAGCAAAATGAGGGTAGTGTAGTTGCATCAATTAACCATCAAACAAATATTGATCGTGTAACCTTTCGCTTCCCTGGGGAACGAATTGGATACCAAATTGATTCCAAGCTATATGATTCATTAGTGGAAAGTAAAAAAGTTATCCCCATAGGAACACAATTTGCCGCGGTTCCCAATAGCCTAATAAACGCTATTAAGTCAATGGTAATTGGGGGTGCTACATTTCAAAAAAATCTACTTGTGAAGGTCAATAATAAAGAAATTGAATTGGTTGCCGCCGACTAATGCATGTCAGATTCTTAAGATGTACCGAAGTTTTGCCAGTCTCATAGAGAAAAGTGATGGCGCAGGTTCAGCCTATATTAGTTGAAAACTCGCTTTACGAAACTGGTTGAAATATCAGGCGCGTCTACTAAATTAGTAGCAGCCTAAATCGTTCCGCGAATTTATAGCCCGGGCAGTGTATCCAATAGATGGATATGCTCCCTCTACGCACTGGAACATTTCAGACTCTGAACTCACAAGTTTTATTTCCCGGCTATCTTTCATCGAATCGCGGTTGGCAAGTAGAGACTTAAAACTAGTTCGACTAACCCCCAGACTGGATAATAATGATTTCGTTGATGGGCTCTCTGGCGGAAATAGGCATACGCGAATTGTTTCGCTCCCATCATTTTCGTAAGACGCCGAAAACAGCTGCGGCAAATCTCCTAAAGAAATATGTGCATCTTTTACCAACGCTACAGAAAATTCATCTTTATTTAGTGCGGATAAATTTTCAGAGCTTGAGCAAAGCAACTCAATTGCATTGGCATGATGAATGCCGCCCATCAGGACAAAAGTTATCGCGATAGCGCATCGCATCAATCGAAAATTAATGTAGGGTAAATGACCCGCCTTATTGTGATATACAAATTTTGGCAGATGGTTTCGTGGTTGGAGCATGTACGAATTATTGACTTAAGTAATTCGTACCTCAACCCCAAAGATCAATATTTAACATTCTTTAATATTCCTCCTGAAGCTTGGCTTCACCTCGTAGCAAAGTCAGAAGACGCTCGTAATTTAAGTTGCGGCGACCGCTACCATCTTCCATGGTATTGAGTCGCTTAATTATTGATATTGCACTTTTTGCGCTCAAATTTAGGTTTTGCAAAACAAGTTCAGCGATTACTCCAGCAACTAGAGCAGATGAATAGCTTGTCCCCAGCCCGCTTTCTCTAGCAATTGGCCGCCCTGTATTTGGATCATAGCCCGCAACTTTGATCTTATTTTTAAGGGCCATGGAATATGTTGATGATTGACTGCCACCTCCGGGAGCATAAAGCAATATACGGCTATCTACAGCCGTATAGAATGTGTTTGAATTATCAGGGTTTACTGCCCCCACACCAATAACTCCATCGCAAATAGAAGGCTCGAGAGCAGATTTCCCAAAGGTGTTGCCAGATGCGCTAATCACAATGATATTTTTTTTAATCAGCTGATCAATCAATTCCTGTAGGGATGGATCACAACGCGACTCCCCGCCCGCCATGCTGATATTAATTATTTTTGCTGGGTATAGGTTGTCTTTTACCCCGTCAATATGTATGCCAGCAGCCCATCGTAAGCCATCCATTAAATCACGCCTATTGGCTGGACAGGCCCCCATAATCTTGATTGGAAGAATTTTTACTCGGGAATTGACTCCGAAAACCCCCAACTCTCCATTGCCTGCAATGACGCTGGCAACACCTGTTCCATGGCTAAAAACATCAGGGTTATTAACCCGCTTAGTTATGGGACATAAGTCTTTTTCATTGTCAGGGGCAAAATTATCGCCTCTATCCCCACGGGGATTGCGCTCAGACGACACCATGTCGACACCGGGCAATACCTTTCCACGCAAACTAGGATGATCGCTACGTAGTCCGCTATCAATTAACGCAACAACCACCTCGCCAACACCTCTAAAGCGGACTAATTGTTCGGCATTTATTGCTGCTGCCTCCTGAGCATTTGTTTTCGGGTCATCAAAATACCAAGGAAGGCTTACTTGCGCATGTACGCAAGGAGCAGCAAAAAGCAATATGGCTAATAAAAATCTTTGCACTAGGTATTGAATCAAATTAAGCTAACAGCCTTAATTTTACCTGTCATAGTGCATAAGAAGGATAGCCAAGAGTCTTTACATTTTTTTAGATTGGGTAGGTTAGCGCAAAATTAAAGCGCCATGAATTTGGATTTGTTTCATAGACGCCGGGCACAAAAGCAGCATAACTGCCAATCGCCTTTGCAACTGAGGCGTTGTAATTGATCCCCTTTACATAGCCGCCGAAAGAGAGCCCCATATCCTGCAGGGTATACGGGGTATTGAATTGCCCAGGAACTGGATTGCGGTTTTGTTTTACTATTCCGCCATCGTAGAAGGCGCCTATAAAATGATCAACGAAGTATTGCTGACGAATTTCAAGAGACCCCATTGCACCCATGTCGCCGATACCATCAAGGGTAGTATAGGCACGCAATCCATTGACGCCACCCAGAGATATGCGATTATAGGTATCTAGATTTCGCGAAGGAATTCCTTGGGCTCGCATTTTTGCATATAGGCCAAGACCGGTACTATTTAATCTACCCTGATAATTAGCCCCAATTAAGAGGAATGAATATCGACCGTTATTGTTATCCGTGCCATCAACAACCGTCATCTCATAATGCTGAATATTATCCCTTGCAAGCCTATCATTATCTGCAGCAAACTTTAATCGGGCCTGATCATCAACTATGCTACTTATCTGCAACCCTCCGGCCTGCAGCTTGCTAGAAGTATTCCTCTGGGACAGATCAATAAACGACTTATAAACCATATCCCTCTGAGAGCCCAAAAGATTGGTTAGTCCTACACCATAATTACTGGTAAGGCCCTGAGTCGCAGTAGTACCGCCAGTAATCGTTCTGCTATAGACAGACTCTCCAAATATGCGGGCGCGGCCTGCAAGCTCTTCAACTGGCGCCTCATACTCTACTCGACCGTATGCCAATCCTTCAGCCCCTTGAGCAGTTACAGTGGCTGTTGAATCAGGCGTGAACCCATTAAAAGCTGCAATGCCTAAGGCCTGGGTTCTCCCATATTGAGTAAGACCGTAATTATTTACCTGAACCGCGCCATAACGTAAAGCGCCCGGGTTATTTTCTTTGTCAGTGACATTAATCACCAGAATCACCTGATCAGAATCAACCGGACGAATATTCAAGTCCAATGAAATTGGTAAATCAAAGCTGATATTGTCTAATTTTTGCTCTAAAGATAAGGTGTCTACCGTATGCCCCGGCATGCCACTATCCCCAATGCGCCCAATAATCTGCCCAGAATATTTTTCTGCCAGAGCCTTGTCCTTTGAGTAAATCAAGATTTCTTTAACCTTTGGCAAAGAGATCTTGATGACTAATCTTTGCCCCCCATCTTCTTTAAGGATCTCTGTGTACAGGAATGCAAAGTAACCAGCCTGACCAAACTTTTGCCATGCCCATTCTTTAAAGTTGGAAATATCTTGATCAGTCACAGACTTTCCAATCGATGGCGCCCAATACTGCAAGATCTCTTCTTTGATTAACTCGTTATTTACACTAACTCCGGTTAATTTATCGATATAAATCTTAGAATCAACTCTTTGGACTTCAGACAGGTCCCTGGTTTGATCTTTTAAGGGCGGCAAAGTCGAATTATCTTGAATGTTTTTCAAGGCGGCCGCTGGGTTAGGCTCTACAACCGGAGCGCTTTGGCCAAAGGCCAATAGCGGACAAAGAAGCGTTAAGCTCAAATGTACTATGGATTGGTTAATTTTGGAATTCATATGAAATTTAATGGATTGATTTTTTGTCATACAGGACCATGAAAAATATTTATATTGATGTACATTGAGCCCAGCTCAATAGAGCATGGCGATATTTTCCACAAGTCAAAAGTTATTGCTTCCTGATGACCCAACGATTGGGGTATAAGGAAAATTAATGCTTACCATTTGCCACCAACTAACTTAGATAACTGGAGTTTTGGCTTAACACTATCGACGTCAATTAAATAGCAAATCTCTACTCCGGCAGTACCCGTCGCGTCGCAATTACAAGCTCGTTTAGTGCCGCAAGTATTAGACTCCTCTATAGAAGCAGGTCCAAAAGAAACACCGAGGCCAGCTGATTGAGTGCTCGACGGAACAACAACGGGGCTTACCGGATTGACATTAGGTGGTAGGGGTAGTGGTGATGGCGTAGTTGCTACCTCTCTAAACATGATCTGCATATTAGAGGTTGATCCCGACACGCTTCGACCAACAGAGTAAGCCGTATTTAATTGGGCATTAGGGGCGACACCATAGCCCGCAAAATACAAGTTATTAAAACCTGCGTTTAGAACGCTTAAATTTCCAGTCGCAGTTGTTGATCCAGAATATAGATAAACCTTACCGGTGCCGCTATTGATTACCGGATTTAAAGCGGAGCTTGTCGAGCCGGCTGGCGCAGTAATGTTGGCAGATAGCCCATTGCCTGCTGTAAATCCCGTGCCAGCAGCTATAACAACATCGCCATTGCCGTTGTTAATAATTTTTGGTGGGGCAACATTGCCATATTGGGAGGAGATGATCACTCCCGCATTACTATTTTGAGTGATTGTGGGTAGTGCGCCGTACGTAGTTGTATTGGATGCACCAACCGTAGCCCCAACACCACTTGCATCGTAACCACTGGCACTAACTAGCACTGCTCCAGCTGTGCTGGCATTGGTAATGACCGCGCCATTATCCAGTTGTGTATTGGCACTACCACCACCAGTCCCGCTGATCGAAGTATTGCCTCCAGTGGAGTTATTGATAATTGAGGCGTTATTAATGACAACGCCCCTTGTGCCCGATCCAGCAATCTTAATTGCATCAGCTCCGGCAGCGTAGCTACCACCATTAGCAGTAATAGTGCTGCCCTGCCAAATAATGACGCCTAAATCCTGATTAGCGGTTTGATTGCCAGTAATCGTTATTGGGCCACCTGCTGTGATTGCCGCATTATTAATATCTACTCCATGTGAGTAGCCAGTTGAGCCATATACATTAATGGCATTGCCTGCGGTAATGCCATTGGTAGAGTGGCTAAGACTTACGCCTTGATATGCAACATTCCCGCCATTGCCGGCAATATTAATATTGCTTGCTGCATTTAAATTAGATGCACCAACACCAAGTGCTCCCGATGTTAGGCCAGCAGAACCTCGCGTGATTACACCGCTTGTTGCATCAATCGTACCGTTAGTGTTATCCAGTGAAATATTGTTAGCGCTGATTGCGCCATTAGCCGCAATAGTGCCGCCATTTGATTCCACTGCAACATTGGCTACGCCAGTTCCACTATTGATGCCAATAATGGTGCCCGATAATGTGATGCCTGATCCAGCAGCAGTGGCTTTCAAGGAGATATCCGAGTAACCCTTAATCACTGATCCACTATAAGTTTGAATGCCCGGAACATTCGCAGCATTCGCTGTGCCAGTTAAGGAAACGGCGGTGCCTGTCGTTGCATTACCCGTAATCCCTACGTTGTTATTGATATAAATTCCAGCACCGCCCGCCGTTCCAGCCACACCAGTCATCGCAACCGTTGATCCAGAAATATTAGCGTTTGCATACAAATAAATACCATTGTTATTGGTAGCTAAGCCGGTTTGGGCTCCATAAAAGTTCACAGCCCCCGTTGCCGCAATGGGCCCTGCCAGCTCTAATGACGATGTTGTAGTGGAGTTTGATTGCGCGGCAATATTAATATTGCCCGTTGCGCTAATGCCGCCGCCAACACCACTATTGCTGTTGCCATCCTGAAACAGAAGGCCCCTAGAAGTTTGTGCGTAGCCACTGCCAGGCGTTGTAATAGCGCCTGTTATGGGATCGATATTGGTGCTGCCCGTATTATCAATGGTGACATTAGCGCCTTTGATAGTGGGCGTACTGGCCGTTGTCGACCCATCATAAATACTAATTTGGCCTTGGGTTGTCTTGATTAAGACATTACCAGAGGCAGTTATTAAAGGGGCAGTAGTAGTGGATGAGCCATTAATGTAGATCGCTGTGCCCGTGTTCACTGTTGGGGTAGCGCTTAAGGTGATATTAGTACCCTTGAGCGGATTGGTGGCAGTGATGGCGTATCCAGTTCCGGATGCGGTGCCATTGACAGTGATGCTACCGGTTGTGGAAATACCAGAATAAAGAGAAACGCCATTTCCCCCGCCGGTGCCGACTGTTCCGGTTAATGAAATGGCGCCGCCACCAGTGCTGGTGACATTCGATGTCGCCCCCGCATTCTGGAAAGTAATACCACTACCATTACCGGTGCCCGATGCAGTACCATTCATCGTAATGCTACCGGTGTTGGTAGTGATTTTGGATAATACGCCGTTCAAATTTAATTCAATACCATTGCCAGTGTTTGCATTTGTGGAAACTCCGGTCACGCTAATGTTTGCGGCATTGGTCGCCAGCACTTGAGGGGCTACGCCGCCACCATCTTGAAAATAAACGCCATCGCCAGTATTAGACTGGCCCATTAAACTCAGAGTGCCTGAGCTAGCATTGATAGTGCCTTGAATCTGTAATTTGGCATAGTTATTACCAGTAGATCCGATGGTGACATTACCCGAGGTATTCATCGTGGCGCCACCGGCATAACCAAACCGAATACCCTGAATGCCTATATTATTCGAGCCGCTTGACACGACTAAGGAGCCGGCTCCGGCATTAAATGTGGTGCTCGTAGAGTTATAAAACTCTACGCCATCAGCCGTGCCAGACTGCGTGCTACCCGTAATAGAGCTAGCACCCGTGGAAGTAAATGAGGTAGTGCCTCTAAACATAACACCGGCACCATTTGCGCCACCCTCAGTGCCACCACTGGTAGCGTTCATGTTTCCAATAACGGTATAGGTGCTTGCAGTGATGCCAGAGTTGTTATTAAACGCAATGCCGTTGGAGGTGGCATTCGTTGTTGCACCCGTTAAGCTAACGGTGCCAGTACCCGCATTGATTGCGCTATTTAAGATAATGCCCTGGCTAGTGGTTCCTAAGCCCTTGGCTGTCATTAAAACATTAAACCCAGTACCAGCGCCGGTAATGCCAATGCCAATACCAGAAACAACCGTAATGCCGTTATTGGCAGTAAGAGTGAGTGTTGGTGCTGATGAGCCGTTATAAGTGCTAGTGATAGCTGAGTTCACCAAAATATTGCCATCAGCTTGTGTACCACCTGATCCTGCGATCGCTACACCGGTTGCGCTTGAAGTTGATCCAGTGCCGCTTCCAGTAGCAATTGTCACACTTGTGCCATTACCTAAGGCCGTACTAATATCACCCGCTTTAACAACTGAGTCACCCGCCGTATTAGCAGTAGAGTTGGTATTAATCTCCACATTATTGGGATCTAAGAGCCAATCTTTTGCGGTGATCTGAACGCCATCAGTCTTTAGATATTGACCGGAGGTTTCAATAAAACCGCCTTTGGCTTGTAAGGTAGCGCCGCTGACATCGGTTGTGGCTGACAATACACCGGTATCGGTATCACGACCAATAATGATGTTGCCGCCTTTGTTGTTTGAATTGGTGCTATTGGCGCTAATCGAACCATCGACTTTAATGTTGCCATGGTCAGTCAACATTGCGACATTACCAGCCTGCGCTCCTGATACATCAATCGCTCCCGAGTTGGTGACTGAGCTCACCGCCGTTGCCGCCACATCATTAAGCGCAGATGCTTGCATAAACACTTGCCCGCCCTCGGCCACAATCGTACCGGTACTCGAGTTGGTCACTGCTGTGTTGATCGCCGCTGGAGAGAGCTCTAA
>NZ_LZMQ01000005.1:0-43499 GCF_001870365.1 Polynucleobacter sp. QLW-P1DATA-2
AAGCCAAGCGCTGCGCCACCAATACCAGTAATGCTCACCTGATTAGCAGTCAATCCGGTAGTAGCGTCATAAGTCTTATTGGCAGCTACGGTTGCTACTGCCTTACCAATCGTCAGGCCACCGTTGTTGTAGACCACGTTGTAGTTTGAAGCCAAGGTACCAGTGACTGGAGATACTGCTAAGTTATCAGCGTAAGCCGTATTGCTTGCATTAGTACCAGTACCGTAGCCGCTAATCGTAAAGTCATCACTGCCCTGACGGCCAACGATGCTAGCAGCACTATTGGTTTGAGCACTGCCGTTATAGGTCACGTTGGTGTTTACACCATTGACGGTTAAGGTGGCTACTCCAACCGTAGCACTGTTATTAGCGCCATAAGTAGAGCTTGGCAATACATAGTTCGCTGTTGCGCTAGTACCAGCACCACCAGCAGCCAAAGCTAAGGTACCTAAGTTGACATACTTATTAGCAGTAGTCACATTGGCATCGCTCAAGCTGGCATTACCTACCGTAAAGCCAAGCGCTGCGCCACCAATACCAGTAATGCTCACCTGATTAGCAGTCAATCCGGTAGTAGCGTCATAAGTCTTATTGGCAGCTACGGTTGCTACTGCCTTACCAATCGTCAGGCCACCGTTGTTGTAAACCACGTTGTAGTTTGCAGCCAAGGTACCAGTGACTGGAGATACTGCTAAGTTATCAGCGTAAGCCGTATTGCTTGCATTAGTACCAGTACCGTAGCCGCTAATCGTAAAGTCATCACTGCCCTGACGGCCAACGATGCTAGCAGCACTATTGGTTTGAGCACTGCCGTTATAGGTCACGTTGGTGTTTACACCATTGACGGTTAAGGTGGCTACTCCAACCGTAGCACTGTTATTAGCGCCATAAGTAGAGCTTGGCAATACATAGTTCGCTGTTGCGCTAGTACCAGCACCACCAGCAGCCAAAGCTAAGGGTACCTAAGTTGACATACTTATTAGCAGTAGTCACATTGGCATCGCTCAAGCTGGCATTACCTACCGTAAAGCCAAGCGCTGCGCCACCAATACCAGTAATGCTCACCTGATTAGCAGTCAATCCGGTAGTAGCGTCATAAGTCTTATTGGCAGCTACGGTTGCTACTGCCTTACCAATCGTCAGGCCACCGTTGTTGTAAACCACGTTGTAGTTTGCAGCCAAGGTACCAGTGACTGGAGATACTGCTAAGTTATCGGCGTAAGCCGTATTGCTTGCATTAGTACCAGTACCGTAGCCGCTAATCGTAAAGTCATCACTGCCCTGACGGCCAACGATGCTAGCAGCACTATTGGTTTGAGCACTGCCGTTATAGGTCACGTTGGTGTTTACACCATTGACGGTTAAGGTGGCTACTCCAACCGTAGCACTGTTATTAGCGCCATAAGTAGAGCTTGGCAATACATAGTTCGCTGTTGCGCTAGTACCAGCACCACCAGCAGCCAAAGCTAAGGTACCTAAGTTGACATACTTATTAGCAGTAGTCACATTGGCATCGCTCAAGCTGGCATTACCTACCGTAAAGCCAAGCGCTGCGCCACCAATACCAGTAATGCTCACCTGATTAGCAGTCAATCCGGTAGTAGCGTCATAAGTCTTATTGGCAGCTACGGTTGCTACTGCCTTACCAATCGTCAGGCCACCGTTGTTGTAGACCACGTTGTAGTTTGCAGCCAAGGTACCAGTGACTGGAGATACTGCTAAGTTATCGGCGTAAGCCGTATTGCTTGCATTAGTACCAGTACCGTAGCCGCTAATCGTAAAGTCATCACTGCCCTGACGGCCAACGATGCTAGCAGCACTATTGGTTTGAGCACTGCCGTTATAGGTCACGTTGGTGTTCACGCCATTGACGGTTAAGGTGGCCTTACCGATGGTCAGGCCGCCATTGTTATAAGTGACGTTGTAGTTCGAGGCTAAGGTGCCACCGACTGGGGTGAGCGCCAAGTTATCTGCATAAGCAGTGGTATTGGCGTTGGTACCAGTGCCGTAGCCGCTGATCGTAAAGGCATCGGTAGTGCCTTGGATACCAAGGATAGAGGCTGCGCTATTAGTTTGAGCGCTACCGTTGTAGTTCACATTGGTATTGACGCCATTGACCGTTAAGTTGGCCTTACCGATAGTCAGGCCACCGTTGTTGTAGACCACGTTGTAGTTTGCAGCCAAGGTACCAGTGACTGGAGATACTGCTAAGTTATCGGCGTAAGCCGTATTGCTTGCATTAGTACCAGTACCGTAGCCGCTAATCGTAAAGTCATCACTGCCCTGACGGCCAACGATGCTAGCAGCACTATTGGTTTGAGCACTGCCGTTATAGGTCACGTTGGTGTTTACACCATTGACGGTTAAGGTGGCTACTCCAACCGTAGCACTGTTATTAGCGCCATAAGTAGAGCTTGGCAATACATAGTTCGCTGTTGCGCTAGTACCAGCACCACCAGCAGCCAAAGCTAAGGTACCTAAGTTGACATACTTATTAGCAGTAGTCACATTGGCATCGCTCAAGCTGGCATTACCTACCGTAAAGCCAAGCGCTGCGCCACCAATACCAGTAATGCTCACCTGATTAGCAGTCAATCCGGTAGTAGCGTCATAAGTCTTATTGGCAGCTACGGTTGCTACTGCCTTACCAATCGTCAGGCCACCGTTGTTGTAGACCACGTTGTAGTTTGCAGCCAAGGTACCAGTGACTGGAGATACTGCTAAGTTATCGGCGTAAGCCGTATTGCTTGCATTAGTACCAGTACCGTAGCCGCTAATCGTAAAGTCATCACTGCCCTGACGGCCAACGATGCTAGCAGCACTATTGGTTTGAGCACTGCCGTTATAGGTCACGTTGGTGTTTACGCCATTGACGGTTAAGGTGGCCTTACCGATGGTCAGGCCGCCATTGTTATAAGTGACGTTGTAGTTCGAGGCTAAGGTGCCACCGACTGGGGTGAGCGCCAAGTTATCTGCATAAGCAGTGGTATTGGCGTTGGTACCAGTGCCGTAGCCGCTGATCGTAAAGGCATCGGTAGTGCCTTGGATACCAAGGATAGAGGCTGCGCTATTAGTTTGAGCGCTACCGTTGTAGTTCACATTGGTATTGACGCCATTGACCGTTAAGTTGGCCTTACCGATAGTCAGGCCACCGTTGTTGTAGACCACGTTGTAGTTTGCAGCCAAGGTACCAGTGACTGGAGATACTGCTAAGTTATCAGCGTAAGCCGTATTGCTTGCATTAGTACCAGTACCGTAGCCGCTAATCGTAAAGTCATCACTGCCCTGACGGCCAACGATGCTAGCAGCACTATTGGTTTGAGCACTGCCGTTATAGGTCACGTTGGTGTTTACACCATTGACGGTTAAGGTGGCTACTCCAACCGTAGCACTGTTATTAGCGCCATAAGTAGAGCTTGGCAATACATAGTTCGCTGTTGCGCTAGTACCAGCACCACCAGCAGCCAAAGCTAAGGTACCTAAGTTGACATACTTATTAGCAGTAGTCACATTGGCATCGCTCAAGCTGGCATTACCTACCGTAAAGCCAAGCGCTGCGCCACCAATACCAGTAATGCTCACCTGATTAGCAGTCAATCCGGTAGTAGCGTCATAAGTCTTATTGGCAGCTACGGTTGCTACTGCCTTACCAATCGTCAGGCCACCGTTGTTGTAGACCACGTTGTAGTTTGAAGCCAAGGTACCAGTGACTGGAGATACTGCTAAGTTATCGGCGTAAGCCGTATTGCTTGCATTAGTACCAGTACCGTAGCCGCTAATCGTAAAGTCATCACTGCCCTGACGGCCAACGATGCTAGCAGCACTATTGGTTTGAGCACTGCCGTTATAGGTCACGTTGGTGTTTACACCATTGACGGTTAAGGTGGCTACTCCAACCGTAGCACTGTTATTAGCGCCATAAGTAGAGCTTGGCAATACATAGTTCGCTGTTGCGCTAGTACCAGCACCACCAGCAGCCAAAGCTAAGGTACCTAAGTTGACATACTTATTAGCAGTAGTCACATTGGCATCGCTCAAGCTGGCATTACCTACCGTAAAGCCAAGCGCTGCGCCACCAATACCAGTAATGCTCACCTGATTAGCAGTCAATCCGGTAGTAGCGTCATAAGTCTTATTGGCAGCTACGGTTGCTACTGCCTTACCAATCGTCAGGCCACCGTTGTTGTAGACCACGTTGTAGTTTGCAGCCAAGGTACCAGTGACTGGAGATACTGCTAAGTTATCGGCGTAAGCCGTATTGCTTGCATTAGTACCAGTACCGTAGCCGCTAATCGTAAAGTCATCACTGCCCTGACGGCCAACGATGCTAGCAGCACTATTGGTTTGAGCACTGCCGTTATAGGTCACGTTGGTGTTCACGCCATTGACGGTTAAGGTGGCCTTACCGATATTGGCAACTAGTGGGGCTGTCAAGCCGGTAATCGCGTAGTTGCTATTACCAAGCGACATATTAGAGAGATCAACAGTAGTAGCAATACCGTCAGCTACGTTCTTCTGATTGAAGGTTGCTGTAGCAGATCCCAAGACCGTTGTAGTGTCAGAGCCCAGTAGACCGTTTGCTACTGCTGTACCCGCAACAGTCGCCGCATAGGTAGCATCATAGGTCTTGTTATTTACACTTAAACCACCAATCCTTACCGGCGCGGCATTAATAATGCCATTAGTACCCAATACCGAGCTGCTCACCACATAATTTGCCTTATCCGCACCACTCAGTGTGAAGTTATCTAAGATATATGAAAGCGATGTACCAACATTGGCACTTAATGCGGGATTTGCATGAAAATAATTACCAGCAGCGGTAATGAAAACTTTATCGCTACCGATTACATTACTTGCTGTCAGAGCCTGGCCACTGATAGTGGTGGTTGTGTCATACACCTTGCTTGGACTTGCTGGTGAATTCACGGTCAATGCCAACGGTGTAACAGAAAGCGTACCCGCCACTGCTAGCACTGGGTACGCTGTGTTGTAGTTGGTTGAATAACCTGCATTGGTGATCACGTTAGTGGAAGGCGTCACAACGTAATTACCAACATTTAAGAAACCACTGCTACTGTTATTGGCAGAAGTCAGGCTTGGTGGAATTACGCTAATGGTGTAATTACCCTGAGCTGATCCTGAACGACTATCTGTTGCTACCCAGGTATTGGCTGTTGAAGTTGGCGTGAGTGTCAGATTAACGATGTATGGCGCTGAGCAATCGCTACCAATTTGACAGTAGGAGGCTGAAGCAGAGGTATTTGCTGCCAAATTGCCGCTGGTTAGCGTTCCATATGTAATAGAGTTATTAGCAACCTTAATCAGCATCTGGCCATCAGGGATAATGGTGAATTTGCCGGTCACCGGAATAATGGTGTAGTTGGCTGCGCTTGCACTAGGCGTCAAGACATAATCCCCTGCTGTTTCGCCGGCAGGACGAGTTACCTGAATACTGGTTAGCGCATTAGATGCATTATCAGAGCCTTTAAATTGGCTTGGATCAATAACATAACCAAATGTAGGATCGGCATTTCCTCTGAACTTAGTATCGTCTGAGGCAATGATTGTTAGTGATGCACGCGTAATTGAGCCGCTACCGCTAATCGATAGCGGCAGAACGTAGTTACTTAAATTAGTACCACTCTTCGCAACATACTGGCTAGAAGTAAGGGAAGTATTTACAGCGCTTGCGCCAGCAACAGTTGCACTATCGTACTGGCCAGCAGTCTGAGTGATATAAGCACCCTCACCTGAAATAAAGCCAGTAAGCGTGTAGCTTCCTGCGTTTGAGTTTGTGCCAGAAGTCAATACTGCATTGGTTGTTGAGTCATATTCTTTAGTCTGCGCATTTATTGACACTGCAATATTCAAAGGTGAAATGGTCACGCTACCGGTGCTACTTGGCAAACGATAGTTAGCAGCTAATCCACCATGCAAACCATTGCCAAGAGTTAATCCAGTGGTATTTAGGTTATTGACTTCTGTAACGTTTGCGCTATTGGCAGTAGCGTTACCGGATATAGTCACGGTTTCATTGCCGATACCAGTAGCGACAGTAATTTGGTTCGCAGCAAAAGTGCGGCTGCCATCATATGGCTTTGTCGCGGCAACTGATAATGTCACTGGGTTAATGACATAGGCATTGCTTGAAGGATTACTAAAGACTATGTTGTAGTTACCTGCTGTGGTGGTGCCAACCAAGCTACCAGTAGTCAAGCTATAAGTTGCAGCATTTTTCACAACAGTGCTAGAGCTACCAGCAAAGTTCATACTGCCAGTAAATGTAACCGGTGTATTCAGGGTTGTATCCGTGTTTTTATAGCCACTTACAGTGTAGTTAGTAAAGTCTTGTGAATATACTGCTTTATCTAAGGTATTACCGTTATAGGCAATAGATACAGAATTTGGTGTCAATGTCAGGTTAGCTTGCGCAACAGATAAATTACCAGCAACATAACTAATCGAGTAGTTTGCTAAACCAGTACCAATGGCTGCACTTGGAACAATACCACCGGAATAAGTGCCGGCATTAGTAGTTGCCGCCACAGTATTTGCACTGTTATAAGAAAGTGTTACACCTGTAATCGAATCTCCTGTAAGCATCGAGCCTGACAGTGCATACGCACTAGTTCCAAGACTTACGGCTGTGCCGTAGGTGGTTGAAACGTCATTCGCAGTCACCGTCAATGCTTTCGCGTTAATCGTGGCGGTATTTTGAGTGGTGCCTGCTGTGGTGTTGTAAGCAGCAGTAATGGCGTAGTTACTCATGGAAGCAGTACCACCACTGATAGTGATACCAGTGACATAGTTAGTGCCGTTCGCTGAGACGTTGGCGCTATTGACGGTAGCGCTACTAATCGCAGTAATGGTTTCGCTATTGACTAGGCCGTTGGTTGTAAAGGCTGTTGGGGTAACAGT
The DNA here is from genome assembly GCF_001870365.1 of Polynucleobacter sp. QLW-P1DATA-2. NCBI lineage: Bacteria > Pseudomonadati > Pseudomonadota > Betaproteobacteria > Burkholderiales > Burkholderiaceae > Polynucleobacter > Polynucleobacter sp. QLW-P1DATA-2. The sequence goes on from NZ_LZMQ01000005.1 coordinate 6,922, forward strand.
AGTTGAAGCACCATAAGTAGCAGTAAGCGTGATACCTAGGGCCGCCTTAGTAATATTGGCGCTAGCTAAAGTGGGCTGGGTTAGGCTGTAGTTACCAGCCGATGCACCGCCGATACTATCGTTTGCAGTAACCGCAATCGCGTTCCCTACTCCAGCCTGACCAAAGTTACCAGCCTGGGTCAAGGTCACAGTATCGCCACTAATGACACCTGCCAATAAGCCACCAGTCACGGTTGCCGTTCTAGTGCCGTCATAAGCTCTATTGGCAACAGTACTACCAGTCACCGTCAACGCTTTCGCGTTAATCGTGGCGGTATTTTGGGTGGTACCTGCTGTGGTGTTGTAAGCAGTAGTAATGGCGTAGTTGCTCATGGATGCAGTACCACCACTGACAGTGATACCAGTGACATAGTTCGTACCGTTATCAGCTACGTTGGCGCTATTGACGGTCGCACTGCTAATGGCAGTAATCGTTTCGCTATTGACTAGGCCGTTGGTTGTAAAGGCTGTTGGGGTAATCGTAGTGCTCTTAGCGTAGGTGCCAGTGATAGTGATGCCAAGAGGTGCTGCAGTCACTGTTGATGCTGCACCTGCATAGCTAATGTTGTAATTGCTTAAATTAGTACCTGATACCCCAGTCGGCATTGCATTATAGGTTCCAACAATTGCAGCATTGCCGACTGTTAAGACTGCTCCAGAGCCAACAGTTGTACCCGTCTTAAATGCTTGGGTCACCGATGAAACAGCATCAGTTGTTGCTACACCACCAATAGAGGTGACTAGACCAGAAACTATGTATTGTTGATTTGCGGCATAGCTCAAACCGTTATAGGTATAGGATTGTGCTGTATCCGTAATGGTGAGGTTAGCCTTAGTGATCGTATAGGTAGGCGCTCCAGATAAAATGACAGTAGCGCCGTCAGTAGCTGTCAAACTGCCACTTGTTAAAGGTGTGCTTGCTTGAACATTATTTGCATTAAGGTTGGATGCTCCAATTGTGCTGTTGAAGGTCAGTACTGTTAATGCGGAGCTTACGCTGAAGCCAAAAGTGGATGCGCCTGATATCGCAACACTAGTATGCGACTGCAACCAGCTTGTTGCGGCCGTAGAGTTATAGGCCGTGCCATAAGCCGCAGAGTAGTTTCCAGAAACTGTTGCAGTAATGGTATAGCTGAGGCTTTGACGGTAGTTGATGAAGTTTGTGCCGCTGACATAGTTTGTCGCGTTAGTAAAATTACCCCCTACTAGACCGTAACTCACATTCTTACTTGCATCTGCATTAGCAGAGGTGATGCCAAGGACATATTCCAGGGTTCCACTGTTGCCAGGATTGGTGCTTGGGGCCGCTACTGAAAAACCGATACCACCGGCAGTATTCGATAAGGTTCCAACAGAACTGATGGTTCCACCCGTAGTTGTGCCAGCTGCAATAGTCCAGCCCCCTGCGATACGAATACCATTTGAACCAGAGTTCGTCACATTGCCTACCGCAGCATTGGTAGTACTCTTAATCATGACACCAGTACCAGTAGTACCGGTATTGGTGATGGTACCAGCCAATGAAACTGCAGTAGCTGCAGTCGCCGTACCCAGAATTTGAGCACCACTTGCAGTGGCAATGGTGCCAGCAGAGCTAGAATAAATTGCTGCAGCCGCAGTAGAAATTCCAGTTAATGCGATTGAATTATTTGTCGTAGATAGCGCTGATGTAATACTGATGCCATAGTTAGAACCATTAGTGACGCCATTCACGGTAATGCCCTTTGAGTCATAAAGAGCATTATTGAGTGTGACACCTACAGCGGTAGTTGCATAGGTTGCTAAATTGCTGGCCGTGATATACCCAGTAGCCGGCGCTGATCCACCATATGTGTTATCCAGCAAGATATAGCCGGGCAATACGATAGATGCAGTTCCGATGGCGCCAGGGTTAATGGCAGAACCTGCAGACTTCATCGTGAAGTTAATGTCACTAGTAGAACCAGAGGTAACCGTTAACGCACCAGAAGCAATCGTAGATAAATTATTGCCCGATGTTGTGTTGTAAATAATATTAGCTACTGAGCCGCTAGTATTGGCGCTTAGGCTAATGGCGCCAGTTTGATTGATGATGTTGTTTGAGGTGAAGCTAATATTGGAACCACTAGCGCCAGTAATTGCACCTGACTGATAGATGCCGTTATCGTTACCAGCAGTAACTTCAGTACCCGTAATTGCAATACTGCCACCGACTGAGCCGCTATTAATGGTCAGTGCACCAGCCTGCACTATCCAACCATTAACAGCACCAGCTGCATAACCATTCATGGTGATGTTATTACCAGTGATAGTGGAAGCATTAGATGTGTAGATACCATAGTTGCTAGCTGTAATACCTGTCATTGCAACATTGCCATTGCTGCTATTAATCACTGCGCTGTAGTTGATACCTTGTGATGCATTAGTTGCACCATTGATGGTAATGTTGCCCGTACCATACAAAGCGTTATTAATAGTGGCTCCAACCACTGTAGTTGCATAGCTAGCAAGATTACTAGAAGTGATGTAACCAGTTGCAGGAGTTGTACCACCGTAGGTGTTGTCAATAGTAATCGTGCCAGGCAATGCTACCAATGCCGTACCAACTGCTCCAGGGTTAATGGCTGATCCAAGCGACTTCATTAAATAATTAATAGCCGATGAGGATCCTGATGTAACCGTTAACGCACCAGAAGTAATGGTGGATAACTTGGATCCACTTGTAGTGTCATAGATTACGTTGGCTGTAGTGCCACTGGTGTTGGCGGTTAAGCTGATGGCGCCAGCTTGATTAATAAGGTTGTTTGAGGTGAAAGTAAGGTTGCTACCACTTCCAGCAGAGATTGCGCCAGTTTGCGTGATCCCGGTATTGGCACCTGCTACCGTGTCGTTAGCAGTCACAGAAAGATTTCCACCACCAGCATTAATAGTGATGGCACCAAAAGAAGCGATGGTTGATGCTGTAGTAGCATTTGCTGTTACTGTCAGCGCGCTACCTGAAATTGCACCGGTTGCGGTGACAGCAGTACCAGTGCTTGAAGTGCCGTTAATGGTGATGGTGCCCGATGCACTTAATGTGCCAGTGTCATAGAAACCTCCGGTAACGCCATAAGCAGCAATGGCACTATTACCGGTGGCAAATACTGGTGTACCGGCTGTTGCAGCAGCTACCAAGGCCGATGTCGCATTAGTATTGGTTCCTGCAATACCACTCAGACTAGCGCCTTCGGCAACGATATTACCGCCAGTAGTGCGAATATTAATACCGGAGTCATAGATGCCGTAGCTTGCTGAAGCGCCGGAGTAACCAGCCAGAATAATATTCCCGCCGGTAGAGCTAATTGCCGGAGTAAGGCCGCCTACCGTGATGTATAAACTATTACCTGCTGTTGAATAACCAGCTAAAGAAATATTACCTCCAGCAGAAACTGAAGGTGATGCCCAGTCTAAGTAGAGACCTGCAATATTACCGGCGCCACTAATAGTGATAGCGCCATTTGGAGCACTAATTGGATTTCGGATATAAGTTCCTGCATAGCTTGCAGAGTTACTTATTCCGTTAATGGTGATATTGCCAGTTTCAGAAGTGACGCCACCGTTGGTGCCAGTATTGGTAATGGTTAGATAAGCACCAATAGTTGATAAATCAATACCCGTAATGCTGACTGAATTTTTTGCTCGTATGAGGTCGGAGTCATCATAAAGGGTAACGCCACCTGAAATATAAGGCGATGTCGTCGTGTTGTTTGCAGTACCGACCAAGGTAATGGCGCCGTTATAACTCCGAATCTGCTGGGAGGTGCCATTCATCAAGATGCCCTGCCAGGCACCAGCGCTATTTACGCCATTTGGTGTGCCGTTGGCATTGATGGTGATATCACCCCATGCACTCATGATGGATCCATTGCCATTCAACTGGAATCCCGTAGCAGCTGCACTCGTTGCAGTATTGCTTGGATTGGAATTGATCGTAATTGTTCCGCCACCGGTTGCAGATGCAGGCGTACTGTTATTCAGAGCGTACATGCTGCCGTTCCATGCGATACCATTTAAAGAGCTCACTGCAGAACCCGCTGCACCCGCTGTCGCAAAGACAGAGTTAGTAACAGCATTCGCGAGTGTGCCGGCAAGAGTCGCATTTCGGAAATCAATGCTGCCGTTATAGGCATAAATCGTATTAGCGATATCTGTATAAATGCCTGAGCTTGCAGCAGCATTAGCAGCAATAGTGATATTGCCATTGATTAAGGATGAGTTTGCTGAATTGGCGGCTAGTAAATATCCTGATGCATTGTTGGCCATGTGCAAGTAAACACCGTAACCAGCTGTGGAATAGCCAATTAAAGTAATATTTTGACCAGCAGCAACCGATCCGTACCATCCGTCAAAGGCAATGCCACCAGCAGAGCCTGCACCAGAAATCGTTACCGAGCCTAATGTGGCGATAACAGGCATGCGAATATAAGTACCGTAGTAGTTAGTACTATTAGAAACGCCTTTTAAATTGATATTGCCGGTATCGGACTTAATAAACCCGCCGGTACCAGACACATTAGTCAAATAGAGTCCAATACCGTTTGTTGAATTAGTGCCGGTACCGTTGATATTGAGATCACCGCTGGCGTGCACAATAGATGAGCCATCATAGAGCCCCACTCCATAGCCACCTACTCCGGTCATGGTGACCGTGCTACCTGCTGAAGTGACACCCACTGCGCTAGCAATATAAATGCCGTTATAGGATGAGCTTGAGCTACCTGTGCCGCTGATAGCAATTGCGCCAGTTGCATTTAAGTTGTTGCTGAAACTAATGCCTGTACCAGACGATGATGTCGCTGTCAGCGTAACTGCCCCACTACTATTGATACCAGCATACGCAATGGAATTGAGGGTGACAGAACCTACTGTTAAAGCAACTGAATCAACTAGGTTCAGAGCACCAATCGTAGTTGCGCTTACACCGCCGATAGTGGCAATCGAATTAGAGGTATTGGTTAATGTGTAGGAACCCGTTCCAACAAAGGCAATGCCGTTGGTAGAAGCGGAAATTGCGTTGCTAATAGTTAAACCACCTGAGCCACCGAATGAGAAGGCAGAGCCAACGGTGATTGCATTACCCAAGGTCACCGCAGTTGAGCCATTATTGGCAATCGCGCCAAGCGCTCCACCGCCATAGACAGTCAAACTATTAGCAATCGCATACCCGTGTACATCAACAGAACCTAGAGAGTTAACACCGGAACCAACTGTGATTGCACCTGTACCAAACGCAGTAGCACTTCCTGCCTGCGCAGTGCCTGCAATTACTGTTGTACCACCGCTATAAGAATTGGCATTAGAAAGCACCAAGACTGGGGTTGCAATTGTTGTGTAGCCAGTACCATTGTTATAAGTCAATGAAACTGGCCCAGAAATCACCCCAGCGATTGAGCTAGACGCACTCTTCGAATTAATGACTAAATTGAGGTTGGTGACATTACCAATCATGCTGACCGCACCAGTACCAGCATTAATGGTGAGCGATGTAGTTGTAATCACATTTGGAATAGAGAGTATGACTACACCTGAACTACCTGATTGAGATGGTGTAGTAGCGCCATCACCAGCACCTGAGCCAATATTGGCCGTTAGTACGCCAGTAGTACAGCTAGCGCCATTAGATGCACAACCACCAGCGCCATAAGTAACCAAAGATCCTGTGATGTTTGATGCAACACCAAGTCCACCTGCAGTAGAAGATCCAACTCCACCCGCACCACCGCCGCCTCCAGCACCACAATTTCCTGGGGCTGCGCAACCGGTCGAAGTGATACCGTATGCAGTACCCCTGCCACCAGCATTACCATTTCCGCTTGCAGACCCTACGGCGCTATTGGCAATACTTCCCAAGCCGCCAGCTGCTGAGATTGCAGCAAAAGAAGAGGTTCCACCATTGCCACCGTTGTAGCCAGATGAAGCAGTTGATGTCGCAGCAGGTGATGCAGCGGCCGCACTAATCGTCAGGGCTGTCCCCAAAGTTTGGCCCGCTCCACCAGCGCCAACAGTCACGCTATAAGAGCTTCCAGATACCAATGAGGTGCTGCCAGATAAAACCGCACCTCCTCCAGCGCCTGCGCCCCAGTAAACACTGCTCACACCTCTACTAGCGCCACCGCCACCACCAACAACCAAATACTGAGAAGAGCCTGATGTACCCGCCACGAAGGTATAAACACCGGTAGAGCTGTTATAGGCAATAGATGAGCCATCAGCAAATGTAGTTGCTGTACCTGTAGCGGTTCCTGCAGTTCCTGCGAAGTTATATGAACCGCCACCTAAGAACTGAATCACTTCAGTAATGGCTGCTGATGAAGCAACGCTGCTACTAAAAGTGACTCCACCAGTCGTCGAGTTAAGGGTAGTTGCTCCACCAACAAGCGCTGCGCCAGTATAGGTTTGTGCGCCATAAGTCGTTACCGTACCCAGCAGTGTGCTCGTACCGGAGACCGTCAGTGCGCTATTCGTTGTACCTGATGTTGTATTGGTGATGGAACTTCCCGAAGCCATTACTAAGGAGCCCAACGTTATAGTGCCCGCAGCCTGCAAATCCAATGTGCCAGATGAACCAATACTTAAAGGCCCAGCAGATGATCCACCCAAGCCATTAACACTAGTAACAATAATTTTTGAAGAATTACCAATAGTGGTTCCGCCAGAGTATGAGCTATTGCCCGACAGCGTAAGAGTGCCTGATCCTGCTTGAGTGACCGAACCAATACCGCTTATGGCATAGCCATAAGACAAGGCACCACTGAGGTTGAATGTCAAACTTCCATTGTTAGTTACAGCGCCCGATCCCAGTGCACCAGCTGTACTGCCAGCACCAATTTGCAAGGCAGCACCAGCATTAATCGTGGTAGCACCGTATGTATTGGCACCTGTCAAAGTGACAGTGTTAGTGCCAGCCTGAGTCAATGAGCCAGTTCCACTAATAGCGCCACTAACGGTAAGGTCGCCTGTAAGATTAAAGATCAATGTTCCGTTATCGGTAATTGCGCCAGTACCGATAGAACCCGAAGCGCCACCATTACCAATTTGCAAGGTAGCACCAGAATTGATGGTGGTTGCACCATAGGTATTGGTACCAGTCAAAATAATAGTGTTAGTACCGGCCTGTATGAATGAACCAGTGCCACTGATCGAGTTACTGATTGTGATGTTATTTGTCAGATTAAAGATTAACGTACCGTTATCGGTAATTGCCCCGCTACCGATAGATCCAGTTGTTCCCGCGTTACCGACTTGCAAAGTCGCACCAGTGCCAATCGTTGTTCCGCCAGAGTAGGTATTGGCGCCAGTTAACTTGAGAGTACCAGCACCGTTATATGTGAGTGATGTAAGACCGTAGATATTACCGCTAATGATGTTTGAGGCATTGGATGAAGTAATTGCGATCGACTTCAAATAGTTTGCATTTGCAGTCGCAGGATTCACATTATTGGTAATTGATACGTTTCCACTGCCAGCGTTGATAGCAAATGTATTGGAGGCATAGTAGGACAAGATCACTGTTCCCGCTGATCCATTGGCCCCATTGAGGGTCGTGCCATAACCACCACCACCACCACTTCCATAGCCCGACCCTGCGACAGCGGCAGAAGTAGTGCCAGCAATAATGTAAGTGCCGCCGTTGCCCCCACCGCCTTGGCCTCCGCTACCACCATATGCACCGCTAGATCCACCGCCTCCCGCACCGTAATAAACAGCGCTTCCGGTAATATTTGAAGCGAGACCAGGGCCACCATTTCCACCAGCTACTGCGCCAAGCGTGTAACTATTATTGCCAGCAGATCCTGGGCCGCCAGCACCACCGCCACCACCAGCTGCAGCAAGACTAGAAGGAGCTGCACCGCCGGCATTCCCTTGCCCAGAGGTACCTGAGCCACCAGAACCAGCGCCACCACCTCCAGCGCCGCCGCCTGATCCACCCGATAAACCGTTATTCGAGTAATAGGCGCCGCCACCACCACCAACAGCAGACACGTTCAAAGAAAGTGTGGTTTGGGTTAACTTAGAATCACCACCCGCACCGCCTCCAATCTGGTTGACATTGATACCGCTTCCTCCGGCGCCCACGATAGCTGTATAAGTCAGTGCGGTTCCGCCTGTAAAGGTACCAGCAACAACGCCGCCGCCGCCACCGCCGCCACCAATGTTTCCACCGCCGCCGCCACCGCCAGCTACAACCAAGTATTGAGCTTGGACGTTGACTGGGGCAAGCCAAGAATAAGCGCCAGCGGAATATGACAAGCTACCTCCACCACCAGGCAAAGAAATGGCAGAGGAGCTAACAGTGCCAGTGTAAGCAGAACCACCAACAGTATCGCTATAAGCACCAGATCCTGTTAATTGCAGAATATTAAGGCCTTGAGGAATGGTGATCGCACCATTTACTGTGACTGAACCATTGTTGCTATTGAGCGAAATGTTGCCAGCAATACTTAAATCACCACTCCAGAGTTGCCCGCTAGCCCCGTTTGTTGTGACAGAACCCATCAAAGTACTAGGACCAGATACTGAGATCGTAGATAAAGGAGTGGTGCCCCCTACTACTCCAGCAAACGTATTACTACCGCTTCCATTGGTAATAGTTAATGAGTAATTCGATCCAGTAACGCTATCGATAGTTGAGCTAAATGTAACTGGGGCTGCGGTAGCGGTAAGACTTGTGTTGGCTCCTAAAGTTACAGCTCCAGTGTAGGTTTGCAAGCCATTAGTGCTCACACTTCCACCCAAGGTGCTTGTACCCGCTACGGTTAAAGCACTATTCGCGGTGGAATTAATAATAGATCCACCAGAAGCAATGGAGAGTGCTCCCAGGGTGACAGTACCAGCATATTGAAGATCAACAATGCCTGCTGCACCAATGGTTAGCAGGCCACCTGTTGAACCCCCCAAGGCATTTGGATTGCTCAATACCAAAGTACCAGCATTCTCATTGACCGGACCGGTAAACAATGTATTTGGATTCGAAATCGTTAGAACGGATGTGCTGGTATCTTTAGTAAGAGTACCCGCTCCTGAAATTGCACCGGAGAGCGTTTGCGCAGCAGATGAGGAATATTTGAAGGTTGCGCCTGTGGCGATGCTGATGTTTCCAGCATAAGAGCCGCTGCCAAGGGTGCCCGATGATCCGATTTGCAATGTACCGCTGTTAATCGTCGTGTTGCCGCTGTATGAGTTCGCGGCATTCGAGAGAATAACGGTACCGGTATTGCTGCCTGCATTAACCGTTAGTGTGTTGGAGCCAGATATCACTCCCGCAACAGTTAATGTGTAACTTGTGCTGGCATTACTGATAGAGCCGCCACTAGAGCCGATCGCGATACCGCGGTTTGCGCCAATCGAGAATGCGCCAGTTTGACCGCTGGCCAACAATCCGCCGCCGTTAATAGTGACGTTAGTCGCTGCTGAGCTTGGTACAGCACCTAAATTTCCATCAGAGCTAACTTGCACTGTGCCAGCATTAATAAATGTGCCGCCAGAATAGGAGTTAGCTCCGCCAAGCGTCACAACCCCAGTATTCGAGTTGGTCAAGCTAAATGCGCCACTAATGACGCCATTCAAAGTGATGTTACCTGTGCCGCCAATATAAGAATTGGCTGCCAGCACGATATCTCTAGTGGTTGAATAGCTCATCGTTACAGTAGCTGCCGTACCTGAACTATTGGCAAGCGTACCGCCATTGAGCTGAATAGCATAACCTGTGACACCGCCATCAATCCAACCCACACCATTTAGATCGAGTGTTCCACCGCTATTGACTACAAACGTATAGCCATTCGTTGTGGCTTGCGGGAATCCGCCTGTCGATAAGAGCTTGTAGGTACCGCCATTATTAATAATGAAGGCAACCGTCTTTGTGCTCGAGCCAGATGATGTATTCGCTAAGGTACCAGCATTGACTGTTGTATTACCAGTGTAAGTATTCGCGCCACCTAGTGTCGTAGTGCCTGTGCCAGCCTGAGTAACCGTACCGGTACCAGAAATAATATTGTTATCAATAAGAGCATCACTACGGTTATAAACGAGCGCAGAATTATTATTAATCGCTACCCCACCCGTACCCAGATTACCGGTGGTGCCACCTGCGCCAACCTGTATGGTGCCAGCAGAAATAGTAGTGCCGCCAGTGTATGTATTAGCCCCAGTGAGAATGAGCGTACCGGCACCAATCTTAGTGAATAAGCCTGCAGTGCTATTTGAGTTTTCCATTAAGGAGCTGATAGTCAATGAAGTGGCACTCGCTACACTGATGGTTAGACCAGTGTTGTAGATCGCTAGCGCGCCTCCAGTAATAGTGTTACCAGAACCGGTCGAGTTGATGGTAAGTCCTTGAACAGAAATCGATCCCCAGGTGTCGCCCGCTCCAGCAAGACTGACTGTTGCATTTCCATTAAGGTTTAGCTGAGAACCTGCAGCCATTGTTTGACCGATTCCGCCCGTGCCTATTTGGGTATTAGCGAAAGTTCCGTTACTAATGGTGATGACACTGGCGGCATTAATGCGGTTGTAGCCACCGCCGGTTACAGCAAGCGTGCCGTTACCTGAAATACCAATAGAGGTGGTTGCTAATGTGCCGCTCAGATTAACGGTAGCCGCACTAACTGTCATGGCACCTGTAAAGGCTTTGGCTGTGGTTAAAGCAATCGTTCCTGTATTCGCGCTGGTACCAAACTGAATGGCGTTCGCACTACCACCAGTCATTGTTCCAGATAAAGTTAAGGTATTGGCTGAGCCATTGACTGCGATGACACCACCGCCCGTTCCTAAAACAATATTATTGGCAAGAGTTACGCTATTCGCTGTATCTAGAAGAGTACCGCCATTGGTTAATGTGACAGTATTTCCACTGGGTAAATTGGTTTGTGCGCTGACACTTAAAGTGCCATAGTTCACAGTCGTACCGCCACTAAATGCATTTGAGGTGTTGGATAGAATTACGGTACCTGTATTAGTGGCATCACCAATATTGATGCCAGCAGTTCCACTAACGATATTGCTTAATGTTAGCGTCGAACCTGAGGTTGCCGAAATCGTTCCACCATAGACAGTCAATGTATTGGCAAGCGTGAAAGAGGAATTGGCTAATAAAGTACCTGCGTAGAGATTCAGGTTAGTAACCGTGCCGCTACTCGGCGCATAAACGATCGATCCAGTGTACGTGCTGGTGGTGGATGATCCGCCAAGATTAATGGTGGTGCCGCTAATCATGGATCCGCTCAGCGTCAAGGTTGCGCCACTGACAACCTGAATATTTCCGCCAGTACCACTGGCAATAATGTTCTTACTGGTGGTGAAAGAGGATGAAGCAAGTAGGTTACCCCCAATCAACCAAATAGGGCTACTACCTCCAAGATTTCCGTCACCGCTAACCTGCAGAGTACCGCCATAAATCTGGGTGCCACTACCATAGGCGTACGTATTCGCTCCGCCAAGGGTTAAAGTGCCTGAACCTTGCTTGATGAGCGTGCCACCGTTACTGGATAACGCGCTACCCAATGTGACTGACTGGCCATTGGTATCAATAATGTACGTTTGGAATATTGCATTGCTAAAGCGACTCGAATAATCAGTGGTGTTACTAGAGCTGTACTGCAAAATACCGCCCCCAGTAACCGAGCCAGAATTATTGCCAAAGGTAATGGTTCCAGTGCTACCAATCGCATTTGCAGAGCCAAGATTCAGCGTTCCCGCATTTAGTATGGTGCCGCCTGTATAGCTATTATTGCCGCTCAAGGTTAATGTGCCTGAACCAGCTTGAGTCAGAGTGCCTGAGCCGGTAATATTATTAGCATCAGTAATAGCATCGCTTCTATTGAAGATCAGCGCAGCATTATCAGTAACGCCGCCAGTACCTAAGTTTCCGGTTGTACTTCCTGCGCCAACTTGAAGAGTACCGCCAGAGATCGTCGTGCCACCGCTGTAGGTATTGGCACCGGCTAGAGTGAATTTTCCGGAGCCGTTGTAAATTAAATTAGTTACACCACTAATCACTCCGCTACTGCTTTGAGCTGAGGAACTTGAGCTTGATGTAATTGTTAAGCTGGTGAGCTTGCTTGATGAACCGATCGACACCGCCCCACTACCTGCATTAATAGTTAATGCATTAGAAGGCAAAGCCAAAATAGCTGTTCCACCTACGCCCGAACCAGCAGTGCCCGTGCTGTAAGAGCCTCCACCGCCAGAACCATAATTGGTACCAGAGACACCATTACTTGTGGCATTACCATTGCCCGGGGCACCATTACCTGCGCCAGTTCCACCAACACCAGCAGTACCACCGCCGATACTATATCCAGACCCGCCGCCGCCGCCAGAACCATAAACATAAGATGTGCCGGTGATAGAACTTGTATAGCCATTACCGCCGTTTTCATATGAGCAGGAAGAACCGCAGCTGTTGCTTCCGCCGTATCCACCGGCACCACCATTGGCATTACCTGCTGCGCCACCAGACGAATAGAATAAAGTTGAGTTAACTGTTATTAGACCAGTAATACCACCGCCTCCACCTGCCGCCGTAACCGTGCCCCCAGATAAACCACTCAAGACGGTATTTCCCCCAGTTCCACCATTTGCTACAACACCTCCTGAAGCGCCAGCACCAGCATTACCAATAGTGACGCCATAGTTGGTACCAGTCGCTAAAGAGGTGTTTGAATTCGTAATTACAGCGCCACCGCCACCGCCACCGCCACCGTTGTAGCAAGCACAACCAATAGAACCGCCGCCGCCGCCGCCAACAACTAAATACTGCATGCCTGATAAAGGCACTACGGTAGAGACTGAGAACAAGCCTGTGCCACTAGTCGTCACAATCAAACCAGCCTGAACGGCTGCTGCAGATGCAGCTGTTGAAGTGCCATTTAGCAAGTAGTTAGTTGCAGCGTAAGTAAATTGGAAAATTGCACCGGTTGAAATAGCACCAGTAATCGTCACTCCACCACTGCTGCTGCTCAATGTTGGTGAGCTACCTGCCACATACAATGCGCCTGCATATGTTTGTGAGCCAGCCGTAGTTACCGAGCCTATTAACACGGTGGATGCGGTGCTACTGCTGAAATTGAGAGATGATAGAGATACAGATCCTCCAACATTGCCACCCAACACAATAGAACCCGTTCCACTAGCAACCGTTAACGACTGCGAACCAGATGCCGTTCCGTCTACAGCCCCAGCAAAAACTACAGCACTATTGGTAGTTGTAAGCGTAGTATTAGCACCCAAAGTAACTGCACCACTATAGGTTTGGTAGCCGGCAGTATTAATAGTGCCGGCCAGAGTGCCTGTACCAGTAACAGTTAAATTTGAAGTATTTGCGGTGTTGGTGATACTTGATCCAGCAACCATACTCAAGTTAGAGCCCAAGGTAACTGTGCCGCCATATGAAAGATTTAGAGTGCCGGAGGAACCAATACCTACAGCTCCAACACCCAAGGCATTACCACTAGACGCGCTAAGCGTACCCGCACTAATGGTGGTGCCACCGCTATAGGTATTAGCACCCTTAAAGATTACTGTGCCCAAGTAACCAGTGCCACCAACTTGCACTCCAGCCGCATTACTACCTGTTCCATCTGCGATGATGCCGGCAATCGTTAAGGTGTTGCTATTGGAGTTTGTGATTTGACCGATGTAATCAACTAAGGTACCTGCAACACCAGCAATCTTGGTTAGGTTGATAGCGCCGTATTCGATTGCTGAACCACTTGCTGCAGTAGCACTATTAATTAAGCTCGCTTGGCTAGCGCCTGTCCCGGTACCAGCCATCGTAATCGCTGGTACGTTACTGGTTTGAGTGCTAGTTCCAAAGTTATAACCATTGAGATCTAAAGTAGCGCCGGCATTAATGGTGATATTGCCAGTACCAATTGGGGAGCTAGTAACTGCGCTAGTAGTGGTGACATAAGCATTGCCAAACTGGAGGGTGCCACCTGAAACGGTGGTGTTACCGGTATAGGTATTAGCACCAGAGAGATTAAGCACTCCAGAGTTATATCCACTTGCAGAGTTCAGTGCCACAGATCCCGATCCAGAAATAATTCCGGTTACCTGGCTTGCGTTTGAGGTTGAGTTAATTGTGAGACTAGATAGGCCAGTCACCGCAGCAAGACTGACTGCACCACTGCCCGTAGTAATTGTTAAGCCAGATGTAGTACTAAATTTAAATACGGCTATTCCAGATCCACCAGTACCGCCAAGCTGATTCGTCATGCCACCCGCACCGCCTCCACCGCCACCGTAATTGGAGGCAGCATTACCGCCTGCACTTCCACCGCTACCATTATTACCACCAGTACCGCCATTACCAGCATAGGTGCCGCCGCTACCCTGATTTCCACCGTTCATGTGTGGGATATCACCGGCACCGGCACCACCCCCACTACCATAAACAGCGGAGCTTCCAGTGATATCAGTTGTAAGGCCTGCCCCACCATTGCTAGCTGTTGATCCATTTGCTGAAGTGCCGACCGCTGTTGCTCCGCCGCCGCCGCCGTTACCTCCTCCAACACCATTCGTACCCGTACCTCCGTTATAGCCGTACGCGGTCAATCCAGATGGGCACCCGGAGCAGGAAGTAACCCCACCAGGATTATGTGTACCACCATATGCATTTCCACCGCCACCCGATCCTCCTGAAATACCTGTTGAAGAGCCCCCACCGTTACCTTCACCACCTGCACCACCGCCATATACAGTGATTGTTGCACCGCCAGTAATAGTTGTATTGCCACCATTGCAACATGCATTTGTAGTGCTAAATGAACTAATACCCCCCGCTCCTACAGTAACCACATAATTGGTGTTAGCTGTTAGCTGCATCGTGCCAGATGCAACACCACCACCACCACCACCACCACCACCCTCATATCCACCGTTGGAGACAGCGCCACCAGATCCGACCACCAGCCACAAGAAGTGTGGAAACAGAACTCAATGTCAGACTGCTAGAAGGCGTGAATGTGTAATTAGTTCCGCTCCAAGAAATTGAACCTAACATGCCTAACGAAGAGGCTGAGGAACTGGCGGAGTAAGTAATTGCATTGAAGAGATAACTACTGCTTCCCAAAAACTCTAAAACAGTGGGCTGAGTTGTAATGCTGCCAGTAACCGTTACACCTGCATTACTTGTTTGCAATACGATAGATGGCATGCCAAGAACAACGTTGCCAGTGTAGGTCTGACTACCCATTGTTGTAACGTTGTTATTGATATAGATCGTTGTTGCAGTAAGTGATAGCGCAGCTGTTCCACTTGAAGCGCTAATTAATCCATTAATAACGATGGCGCTGGTAGAGCCAGATCCTGAAATGGAGTTTGAGCCAACACTTGTTGAAGCATTTGTAGCGTTGATCGTGACGGCTGTTCCAGCATTTAGAGCCGTGTTAATGTAGCCAGCCTCAGTACTTCCAATGATGTATGTATATGGATCTATTAACCACATTCCCCCTCTACCTGCTTTAATACTTGCGAGCATAGAAAGGGTTGCGCCGGAGGTTTCTACTAAACCACCCGCGGTCGTATTACTTAGGTTGGTTTGAGATGCATTAATAGTAGTTAATGCATCTAAGCTCGTATAAATAGAAAACGGCAATGTGCTGTTATTAGCATCATTGCCGATTAAGATTGTTCCGCCTTGAATAAAGCCACTCGCTTCTACTGTTGCACCTGAGAGAATGGTTTGATTGAAAGTTGAAATACCAATGCTACCGCCGCGACCACTGCCGCCGTTGGTCTGAATCAATGAATCAAAGAGGCTCAAATTCCCCGCACGAGAGAGGATTCGGATGCTGCCGCCGTCCGTTGTACCGTTTGCGTATAAACCACTATTGACAATAACTGAATCTTGTGAAACATCAATAGATATGGTGCCTCCAGGGCCGTTCGAACCATTCGTTTGAATGGTGGCACCGCCATCAAATTGGGCATTATTTGCAGAAAGCGCAAAAGAGCCACCGTTTGCGCCATTGGCGCTGATCGCTCCTGAGAGGTGTAAATCACTAGTTGTCAGAGTGATTAAGCCACCGGGGCCATTGTTGCCGTTGGCCTGAATCAGAGACCCGCTTTGAGCATTTAATGCTTGAGCAGTCATGTTGATATAGCCACCGGTAGTGCCATTTGCCTTGATTTCTGCAGTGCTGTAGAGATTAATCTCCCTAACGGCATTCAGATTGATCACATTGGTCTGATTATTGGCAGTAATTGGGGTGCTGATGGACGCATCATTAGCTGCAGTTGTTGAGTACACAACATCCAGTGCAGTTGTGGCGTTATTTTGCGCTGTTAAGAACGCAGGCAAGTCTTCCTTACGAATAACATTGCCGTTAAATGTCACCGATGTATTGGTGTTTGTGTTGCTGTTTGTATTGGTGTTCGTTGCAACATTTAAACCACCAGATACGTATATCGCTTGTGCAAGTAATTGAATCGCTGCACCCAGTGTTGTTGAGCTCACTGCATTGATGTTTCCGTTTGCATAAACACTTTGTGCTTGCACCGTCACTTGTGTTGCCGTGATTGTTGTGCCAACGTTCAGATATGCAATTGAACTGTTAATGATCACGTTCAAATTTTGTCCGCTAATGTCAGCGTTCAAATTAAAAATACCAGATGACGTTAATGTCAGTGTTGTTTGTGTAAGACCTTGCTTCAGAATATTTGCGCCACTAGCAATCGTAAGATTGCCACTACCCGCTTGCGTACAGCCACCAAGGCTTGGGCAGACATTGCCATTCACAGCAATGCTGACGTTGTTGTTTGCAAGAGCAAGTGAAATGACATTTGCAGCAGATGCGTCAATGATCAAATCAATTGGATCTAGGAACCACAAACCTGATTTACCTTTTGCAGCGCTGGTATCAACAACCAATTTTGGCGCAAGGTTGACTACACCCTTTGAACTAGTTTCTATAAATCCACCATTGCCGTTTATTGCACCACCAATTGCTTTGAGTGTTCCAGCAACAGTCGTTTTAACTTGCGACCAAATCGCGATAGATCCTGCATTACCGTTTTGAGTTGCAGACACGTCAATCACAGCGCCCCGCTTCACGGTCACAGTGTTTGCCATTTGTTTTGTGTTCGCTGCTTGTGCTGCATTACTTGCAACGACTGCTTGATTTTGTTGTGCTGTATTTGCACTAGGCGTTTGCGCATTGACTTGCGTACCACCAGAAGCTTGGGTTTGCGCTAAACCAACATTCACCTGTCCGCCACCAGCTGTGCCAGTTGCTGTCGTAGAGGATTTCTTAGTGATCTTGATATCGTTTGCGACAAGATTGACTTGACCGCCTTTGCCATTAGTTGCAGAGCTATTGGCCTCAACTGTGCCTGCCTGGGTGACATTATTGGCAACCAGCTCAATGACACCACCGTTGTTGACCATGGAGGAGGCAGATATCTTGCCGGTGTTTTTTACCACTGAACTCATCAGCTGGTTAGCCGCTCCTGCGGCGAGGACAATCAGGCCCCCATTAGCCTCAACTACCCGCTTATTGACGATGAGGGCTTTCAGGGTCGCCTTATCTACCGTAACGCCAACCAAACTGTGATTGCCCTGGAAATTAAGGGTCACTTGGTCGCCAGCAGCCATGGCAATGCTGCCACCCGCCCTGGCTAGGACATAACCCTGGTTTTGGACCTCTGGAGCCAGCAAAGCGATAAAGCCATCAGGCTCATTGGCCTGAATCGAGCCTTTATTGATGATTTTGCCGGTTCCGTTGCCGTTATAGGTGGATTTACCGTCCATAAAGTCTTTATCAGCGATGTTCATGGTGCTGGCCGTAACGGCTGCAGCATCTACCTGAGCACCCCTACCAAAAACTACGCCATTTTGGTTCACCAGGACGATTTGGCCATTGGATTTGAGGGCTCCATCGATCTGAGAAGCGCTAGTGCCAGTAACTCGATTCAAAGTCGCTGAATTTGCACCTGGAGTATTGATGTTTACAGAGGCATTTTTACCAATGTTAAAGCTATCCCAATTAATCACTGCACGTTGCGTGCTTTGATTGATGGTCATGGTATTGGTTGTCTGTGAAATCGATGCAGAACCTGCCACTACCTTTCCGTTGGTTGGCAATGCATTGAGTGGCTGGGCCACCACATATTCACATTGGAATGCAATTAAAACGAAAAAACTCAAAATGGCTTTTGGTTTGATTTTGGAGATGCTTTGTAATTTGAAATTGGAAGACAGGGTCACTCGAGCAAATTTCTTCTTCAAAACACGATCTTGGAAAGATTGGACCAAGAGTATTAAAGCATCAAAAATACAAATCGTATTTTGGGTGATATCTTGAACCGCAACGACCGAAGAAAACATCTCAAGGGATGAGAAGAATTTTGCAATCTTTCGGGTCGGTGATTTGGCGGTATTTTGGAGTAATTTCTTAACCGCTTGCGTGCGCGCAAGCAAGGCAACTCCCTTGCACATTTGCGTGTGCAAATGAACGCTACCTTGCGAGAGAATTTTTTTCAGTAGTACCAAAATATTTTTTACAAATGGTGTGTGTTTTTCATCTATACGAATCTGCGTTAAACCCTTTGTACATATAGAAAACACCGCAGCAGGTATTTTAAATAAAGCATTTTTTGAAAGCAAATATTGAAGTTGTCAAGCCCTGGAAGCCCCGTCAAATCAAGACCCAGTTTTAGAGCAATTCTCTAGATATCGCTTTTGAGAGGAAATCGCCCTTTTATGGGCTAAAGACGCAATTCCGCTATCAGAGCCATATGGGGGCATTATTTTTAAAAAAATACGCTCGTATTTTTGTCCAATTGAAGAAATAAAGCGGGTTTATTTCAGTAGAAAAATGGAATGGAGCTGGCTCTATTTGAGCGAGAAAAAAGAATGTTGATTCTCACTCAATGTGTATTTAAAAAGTGCCATTTTTGTGTCATTTTTATTGGCTATTTTTAAGTGTTTTTTGAGTTCACTAAGTGGGTTTTATCTGCCCCAAAATACCCATCTAACTTTTCCCAAATTGGGAAAAGATTTCCGCCTAAAAAGAATCGGTTTGAGCCGTCTTGAGAGTTTTCATCTTTGACCACCCACCCGATTTTGATAAACCAATCCAGTGATTAGCCAGATCATTTTTTTGCATTCTGAATGGAAAAAAGATTCTTAGAATTTTGACTTACACCGCCTATTTTTGAAATTGTAAGATTTCTTCCTCGGATTCTTGTTGTTTTTGACTGGAGTGATTTACCCTGAAACTTGCATTAGAAATCCAGCGGATGTCCCAAGTTCATTCAAGAAGTCGTTATTAGTAAGGTGCATCAAATTGAAGGTTAAGCATGGCAATTTTTTGCATTTACCAATAAGAAATTGGCTTGTTATTTTGATGCAAAAACATACCGTTTTTTTAGGCAACATTTGGTACGAAAATTTCAAGAAAAAAGACTCAAAAACCACCCTCATTTGCGGGAATTTTTGAGTCCTGTTCTCTATCACTTAGGTTTATCGCCCTAAGTGATTTTTTATTGGGTATTTTGGCTGTATTAGAAGCTATAACTGCCGGTAATCCAGCCTCTTGGTTGGGTTGTGCTGCCATCGGTATTCACAGGTTGGCCATATTGACTATATAGGGGGTTTTTACCCACCATCCAGGCAACCATGGCTCCTAGATTCCAACCCTCGTAATCCCACTTTGCTCCAAAACCTGCACCCATCAGTGAATAGGTATTGTTGGCGTTAGTAAGGCCTTGCCAGCCTGGGTAGGTAAATTTGTATTGCTGCACCACGCCACCATCAAAGAAGGCCGATATGTTTACTTTAGGCATCAGCTCATGACGCAACTCCATTGTGAGGATTCCGCCTTGAGCGCCGCCCGATTGCGCCACTGGGTAAGCGCGCACGCCATAGGGGCCGCCTAAATAAAATTGCTCGGCAGAATTGAGGTTGGTAGAGGCAAATTGGCCAGATAAGGCGGTATACAGGGTTGTTGTACCGTCTTCAACCAATTGCTGGTTGCGGTTACCAGAAAATGTCAGCTTGCTGAAATTGCTGGGGGTAATAGGCTGGTAAACCGTTGGAGTGGTATCTGGTACAGCATACATGCTGTAGTTCGACATGCTGGTTCCCAAGATGCTGAGGTTACCCAAAATTGCCGTTACTGAACCACTGCTAACAGCCCCATATCCAAAGCCATCCACAAAATTTCCGGATAAACCTGCTGATAGATTATTAATGTTGTAAGCGCTGATGGTTGTATTAGTAATCGTATTGCGGTTGTTGTAGCTCTTGATGTCGTAGTTCAAGCTAGTATTGAGGTTGGCACCTTGCGAACGAATGAGCGGGTAAGCCGCGCTGACGCCAGTAGTCCATGCATCACCAGCGCCGCCCGTGGACGAATAGTTGCTGACGTTTTTATATTGCAAATAGGTTCCTGCCAAACCCAGTCTTAAGCCATCTCTGGAGCCAGGTAGCGAGATAGCGCCCTGCACATATTGAGACCCCTGGGAGAAAATTCCATTGACTGATGCCGAGTCGCCAATTCCCAATGCGCCATTCAGGTTCATCGAAAATACACCTTGATTTGCGCCAGTAGTTCTACTGCCGTAGTTATTGGCCTCTACCCTTCCCTGAACCAAATCGGGCTGAGTCAGCTGCAAACGCAGATTGGTATCACCATCTTTTTCGCCCGGCTCTAATTGACTTGAAACCATCACCCCTGGAGTTTCATTGAGGATGATGATGGCGCGCTCAACCGCATCCATGTTGAGCGGATTGCCCAAAGGGTTGGCATAAGTAATATAGGCCGCTGCTTGCTCTTTACTAAAGCGTGTTGGTCCCTGCGGATTCTCCACTTCAACTTTTCCAAGCTTTGCCTCGGTAATCAGGATCTTAACTACCCCGTCCTTAATTTTTTGGGGAGGCAAAATTGCTTGAACCGTATAACCCTTCTTACGGTATAAGGTCTGAATGGCATCGCAAGCTCTTTGTAAATCATCAAAGCTCACCGGCACACCTACCCAAGAACGAATTGCCAACTGCACTTCTGCTTCAGGAAGAATATTGACTCCTTCCAGCACAAATGAATTAACCGTAAAACGCAATTCACCTTCTTTGCTGGCGCTTGGCTCGCTTGGCGTCGCTTTACCGGGCTCTGGCAATGCCAACGGCGAAGGTAATGGCAATTGTTGCTCGAGACCTCGCTGTAATGCGCCCGCATCAACTTGAGCATTTACAAGAGATGCGAGGCCAAGCTGCAGCGTCAGAAAAGCAATTGCGGATAGCTTGAAGGTCTTAGTACGGTTTGAGTGCATAGTTTGGGTACTGAATATCAGCATTAAATATCAAAAAGTTCTGAGATTTTAACGGTTTAGAGCGTTTTACAAAAAAAATGCCTATACAGGTTAAGATTTCGTATGAATTCAACTGTTAGCGCCCCAATTGCCTTTGATTACCCCCTGCAAGACTCAGCTGGCATCACCTGCACAGCTCAAGCCTGGGCCAAAGTACCGCACCACCTAGCTGGTCCTGAAAAAGCAGCTGTCATTACCCGTATTAAGGAGTTATTAGTAGAGAAAGATGCCGCCTTAGTGGCTCACTACTATGTTGACGGTGATATCCAGGATCTAGCTATCGAGACTGGTGGCTTTGTTGCCGACTCTCTGGAGATGGCACGCTTTGGCAAGAATCATCCCGCCAAGAATCTGATTGTTGCTGGCGTTCGCTTCATGGGTGAGTCTGCCAAGATTCTCAGCCCCGAGAAACGCGTCTTCATGCCCGACTTAGAGGCTACCTGCTCATTAGATTTAGGTTGCGATGCTGCTGACTTTGCTGCTTTTAGGGCAGCGCATCCAGATCGTGTTGTCGTTGTTTACGCAAATACTTCTGCTGCTGTAAAAGCACAAGCCGACTGGATGGTCACTAGCTCCTGTGCTTTAGCAATCGTTCATCGACTCAAGGTGGAAGGCAAGAAAATCTTGTGGGCACCCGATCGCCATCTTGGAAGATACATTCAGGAACAAACCGGTGCAGATATGTTGCTATGGAATGGCGCTTGTATTGTTCATGATGAATTTAAGGCGGCTGAACTGGAGATACTGAAAGCAGCGCATCCGAATGCCATGATCTTGGTTCATCCTGAATCGCCACAAGCCGTAGTAGATCTGGCAGATGTGGTGGGCTCTACTTCAGCCATGATCAAGGCCGTAGTTGAAGGCACTGCTACTGAATATATTGTGGCTACCGACAACGGCATCTTGCATCGCATGCGTCAGCTAGCACCCAATAAAAAACTCATTGAAGCCCCCACTGCGGGAAATAGCGCCACCTGTAAGAGCTGCGCCCACTGCCCCTGGATGGCCATGAATGGTCTCCAGGGTATTCTGGATTGCCTAGAAAATGCTTCTGGAGAAATTGTTATCGATGAGCCCATTCGGGTTGAAGCACTAGGTTGCATAGAGCGCATGCTCGATTTCACAACCAATCACCCTGACTTACTAGCTAAAGCGCAACATGGCTTTGTCAAGAATATCGGCGCCGCTTAATATTATTAGTTCCATTATTTTTCTTTTTTCTTTTGGATTGATCCGAATTCTCCATGTTTGAATACAACGAAACCCTAGAGCAAGCGCGTCAACGTAATATTCATGATGCGCTCATGGAGGATATTGGCACTGGTGATTGGACTGCGAAGCTAGTCCCTAGCAAATCAGTTCAGGCACACCTGATCGTGCGCCAAGAAGCAGTACTGTGCGGTGTTGATTGGTTTGAAGGCACCCTTAAGAAGCTTGATCCGAATGCAAAAATGACATGGCATTACATCGAAGGTGATTTAATGAAACCGAATACCAAGGTGTGCGATATTCAAGCTGACTCACAAGCACTGCTTTCTGCAGAACGCACCTGTATTAATTTCTTACAAACACTATCTTGGACGGCTAGCATTACCCGTCAACACGTGGATGCTATTGCAGATGCCAGCCCCAACCCTAAAGGCTGCGCAGTATTGGATACCCGCAAGACTATTCCCGGTTTACGTCAGGCGCAAAAGTACGCAGTACGAGTGGGTAGTGGTCAGAACCAGCGTCTTGCTCTATGGCACGGTATTCTGATTAAAGAAAATCATATTGCTGCTGCTGGTAGCGTTACCGCTGCATTAAAGAATGCGCAAGCACTGAACTCCGGGGTTGATATTCAGATTGAAGTAGAAAACTTTGCTGAATTAGAAGAGGCTTTAGCTGCAGGCGCCAAGAGCATTTTGATTGATAACTTCAATACCGATCAAATGAAACAAGCCGTAGCCATGACTGCGGGCCGCGCATTATTGGAGGCTTCTGGGGGCATTAACTTAGATCAGATGCGGGCCATTGCTGCTACTGGTGTTGATCGCATCTCACTCGGCAAGCTAACCAAGGATATGAATGCGGTAGATTTCTCGATGAGAATCTTATAAGTGCTCGCTCAATATCTTTAGAGAATCCCGCATTGCCACTAAGTTCATTAGTTGATTCATTGCCCGCTACTAGCTAAACTAGAGATTAGACGTGGTAATCATAATCACGCGATTTACCCCTTGTTGTACAACCCCCCTTCTTTTTTAAGTCTCCCAAAGAACATATGGGGATCATTTAAATAATAATGTATAAAATTTGATACAATTAATGAAAATAACAGAAAAGCCCATTCAATGGAGGGGGTCTAGCCTCAAGGATATTAAGGATGCAAAGATTTTTTCATCCGACGCCCGCAAGGAGGCTGGGCATCAATTGAGCCAAGTTCAAATTGGTTTGGATCCAGATGACTGGAGACCATTTGAAGAAGTTGGGGCAGGAACAAAAGAAATACGTATCAATCTAGATGATGGTTGGTATCGAGTGATGTACGTAGCAAAGTTTAATGATGCTATTTATGTATTGCATTGCTTCAAAAAGAAGACTCGAGTTACCAGTAAACAAGATAAGGATATGGCGATCAGTAGATATAAGGAAGTAATAGCAGAAAGGATAAGAAAATGACTCGTCAAAATAAAGCCACGCATATCACCCCCGTAGGTGGAAACATTTTTTCCGACCTTGGATTCTCTCCAAAAGAAGCGGCTAGACTGCAAGCAAAATCCAAGAAAATCATCTCGGAAAAGCTAGCTATTAAAGAGTCATTAATGACCGAACTATCCATGTGGATTGACGAAAAGCAACTGAAGCAACATGATGCTGCCATCATCCTTGGGGTAAGCCGTCCAAGAGTATCGGATGTCGTTCATAAAAAAACCGTTAAATTCACCATAGACTCTCTTGTGGATATGCTTGCTAGAACCGGAAAACATGTTGAGCTTTCAGTGAGATAAATGAATGTAAAAACAAAAATTATGCAAAAAGATTGGGTTGATCCGGATGATGCGCCCGAACTGGATAAGCAATGGTTTCAAGATGCGCACGTCTATATTGGAGACACTCTTATCAAAAGAGGTGTTGGTCGCTCTCCAATTAAAAAATACAAAAGAAATGCTAAGTCTGAGCTTAGATGCTGATATCTTAGAAAAACTACGTGTAAGCGATAAGGGATGGCAAACCCGCTTGAGCAATCATATTTAAGAGGCGGCTCTAAAAGATGCTCTTTGAATCGATTTAAGTTTCAGTAGATTCTAAGGTGCCCTCAGCTTGCGGCGTCAAAATTGTTGGATATGAGACTGCCCATGTACCTGGGTAGTCGCGACTGTAATGCAAACCCCTACTCTCTCTACGCATGAGCGCTGATCGCACAATCAGTTCGGCGCATTCGAGAAGATTTCGTAACTCAATCAGGTCACGTGTCACCTTAAAGTTCGCGTAATACTCTTGCACTTCATAACGAAGGAGCTTAATTCTGTGCAAGGCTCGTTCTAATCGACGATTGGTTCTCACAATGCCAACATAGTTCCACATGAGTGAGCGCAATTCATCCCAGTTATGCGCGATAACTACCTGCTCGTCAGCATCATCTACTTGGCTTTCATCCCAAAGTGGCAAATTTGGCATCGCTGGAGTCTTGAGTGCCGAGATATCTTCAGCAGCAGCTTTACCAATCACCACACATTCTAATAATGAGTTACTTGCTAAGCGATTGGCGCCATGTAAACCGGTATAGGTTGCCTCACCCACTGCATAAAGACCTGGAAGGTCTGTGCGACCTTTAAGATCAGTCACCACACCACCACAGGCATAGTGAGCTGCCGGTACAACCGGAATAGCTTCTTTTGTGATATCCAATCCAAGACTTAAGCAGCGCGCATAAATCATTGGGAAATGTTCTTTAATAAACGCCTCACCAAGATGAGTGGCATCAAGATGCACATAGTCCAAGCCATGCTTCTTCATCTCAAAGTCGATAGCGCGGGCAACGATATCACGTGGTGCTAATTCATTACGCTCATCATGATCGGGCATAAAGCGTGTGCCATCGGGCAGCTTTAATAGACCACCCTCACCGCGCATGGCTTCGGTAATGAGGAAAGTGCGATCACTAGGGTGATACAAACAGGTTGGATGAAATTGAATAAATTCCATATTGCCTACGCGGCAACCTGCACGCCAAGCCATGGCAATACCGTCGCCAGTAGCAGTATCAGGATTACTGGTGTAGCGATATACCTTACCCACACCACCAGTTGCCAAGACTACCGATTTAGCTTCAATCGTTTCTACGCGATTGTTTTTAATGTCTAAGGCATACACGCCATAACAGCGATTGGGTTTAGTGCGCTGAGTCTTGGCATCAAGCTGTCGATTAGTAATGAGATCTAGAGCAATCCAATGTTCCAAAATTCGAATATTTTTATGAGACTTGGCTTTATCCAATAACACTTCGTGGATCGCTTTGCCAGTAGCATCAGCAGCGTGTGCAATTCGACGATGACTATGACCACCCTCACGAGTGAGATGCAAGCCCATAGGCCCTGACTTATCTTCAGTGAAAGGAACGCCCTGCTCTACCAACCACTTAATAGCATCGGCGCTCTCTTCAGCAATATAGCGTGCAGTAGACTCCACCACCAGGCCTGCACCAGCGTCCAAAGTATCGGCTACATGGGAATCAATGCTGTCGTGTTCTTTATCAACTACTCCAACGATGCCGCCTTGAGCCCATGCAGTGGCTGCCTCACCCAAACCACGTTTAGCCATCAAAATCACCGGCTGAGTCTCAGCCATATGCAGGGCAACAGTTAAACCAGCTAGTCCAGCCCCAATAATGAGGACGGGTAACTCAGCTTGAGCTTGGGAAGGTGTTGGTGTTGAACTCGCCATAGAGGGTTCATTCTAAAGGGCAATAGCTTTAGACGTTGCCTTATGCTATTTTTTACTACCGCGAGGAATAAACGGGCTTGATAAGGAGCCAAGCTCCGCCATTGAAAGCAAGGCATTACGAACAAAAGATCTTGGGAGATCCGGATTCTCTAGACATACTCTGTTTAGCCTTGTTTCAAAAGCAGTCAAATTTCGACTGTCTACGTCTATGATTTCGCGTTGATTATTCATAAAGTCAATTATGAGGGAGATTAAAACCAATAAACCCCATCTTTGGGATGGGGTTTATTGGTAGTAAAACATTTACTCCTTTAGTGAATTCACTAAATATTAGACATCACCTTTGATCCGCCTGGGGCATTGGTGCCATATCCCATGATCTTGGCTACATCACCGCCTTTGGCAAGCTTAACTGCACAGTACTTAAATTCTGGAATCTTGCCAAATGGATCTAGGGCGGAGTTAGTAATCAAGTTAGCCGCAGCCTCGTAATAAGCAAACGGAATAAAGATCACGCCTCTTGGCGTACCGTCATCTCTACGTACATGAATACCCACCTCGCCACGACGAGATTGAACGGTAATCACATCGCCAGCACTAACACCTAACTGGGTCATGTCTTCACCATGCATGGATACGGTGGCCATTGGTTCAATAGCATCCAAGACCGTTGCACGACGAGTCATACTGCCGGTGTGCCAATGCTCCAATTGACGGCCCGTGATGAGCACAAATGGGTACTCAGTATCTGGGCGCTCATTTGCTGGAATGATGTCAGCAGGAACCAGTTTGACCTTACCGTCTGGAGTAGCAAAGCTATCATCAAATACGATCGGGCGACCTGGATCTTCTGCACTTAAGCATGGATAAGTCACGCTCGATTCTTTTTCCAGGCGCTCCCAAGTAATGCCATTGATGGCAGCGTGCATGGCTTGGCGCATTTCATCATAAACTGCTGCAACGCCATCATCAGAACCCTGGTAATTCCAGTTCAGGCCCATGCGCTTTGCAATTTCCTGAATAATCCAGAGGTCTGGCTTTGCATCGCCCGGAGGATTAATTGCCTTCTTGCCCATCTGCACCATACGGTCGGTGTTGCTAGCCGTACCCACCTTCTCAGGCCAAGCACTTGCTGGTAGCACAACGTCTGCAAGCAGAGCCGTTTCAGTCATAAAGATATCTTGAACTACCAAATGCTCTAAAGAAGCGAGCGCATGACGTGCATGATTTAAATCAGGGTCACTCATCGCAGGATTTTCACCCTCAACGTACATGCCACGAATCTTATCGGGATCACTATCAGGCGCAGTAATCTTGTGCATGATTTCTACCACGGTATAACCAGGCTTCTTATCCAGCGGCGTATCCCAGAACTTTTCAAACCAAGCATGCGCTTCTGGATTATCAACACGCTGATAATTCGGGAACATCATCGGAATCAAACCAGCATCGCTGGCACCCTGTACATTGTTCTGACCACGCAATGGATGCAAACCAGAGCCTGGCTTACCAATCTGACCAGTAATGCTGACCAAGGCAATTAAGCAGCGTGCATTATCAGTGCCATGCACGTGTTGGCTCACACCCATACCCCACAAAATCATGGCCGATTTGGTAGTAGCAAACTCTCTAGCAACTTCGCGCAAAGTCTCTGCTGGAATGCCGCAGATGGGTGCCATTGCTTCAGGGCTGTAGCCCTTGATATTTTCTTTGAGAGCTTCGAAGTTATTGGCACGGTTCGCAATAAAGTCTTTATCAGCCAGCCCCTCTTCAATAATCGTGTAGATCATGGCATTGAGCATCGCCACATCAGTATCTGGCTTGAACTGCATTGTGCGCCAGGCGTGCTTACTAATCTCAGTCTTGCGTGGATCACACAAGACAATCTTAGCACCACGCTTAGCGGCATTCTTAAACCAAGTAGCGGCCACTGGATGGTTGGCAGTTGGGTTGGATCCAATCAGGAAAATCAAACTGGAGTGCTCAACGTCATTTACTTGGTTGCTTACCGCACCAGATCCAACGCCCTCTAATAACGCTGCTACAGATGATGCATGGCAAAGGCGCGTGCAGTGGTCAACGTTATTGCTACCGAAACCTGTGCGGACTAATTTCTGGAATAAATAAGCCTCTTCGTTGCTGCCTTTTGCAGAACCGAATCCAGCAAGGACTTTATTGCCATACTGGTCTTTGAGCGCCTTTAATTTGCCACCAGCAAAATCGAGCGCCTCTTCCCAAGTTGCTTCACGGAAAATGTCAGACCAATCTTGCTTCCCTTCGAGCATTGACTCATCTTTAGGGACGCCAGGCTTACGAATTAGTGGCTTAGTTAAGCGCTGTGGATTATGGATATAGTCCATACCAAAGCGCCCTTTTACACACAGACGATTGTGATTGGCCGGGCCATCACGACCTTCTACGCTAACAATCTTTTCATCTTTAACGTTGTAAGTAATTTGGCAACCGACACCGCAGAATGGGCAAACAGAATCGACCTTACGATCCACTGTTTGTGAGCCAATTAATCCTTTAGGCATTAATGCACCGGTTGGGCATGCCTGCACACACTCGCCACAAGCAACACAAGTACTCTCGCCCATAGGATCATTTAGATCGAACACGATCTCGCTATGAGCGCCACGCATCGCATAACCGATCACATCATTGACCTGCTCTTCACGGCAAGCACGTACACAACGATTACATTGAATACAGGCATCTAAATTTACAGCCATTGCTGGATGAGAAATGTCATTGGCAACCTTCTCACGACGCAAAGCTTTAAGTTCTGGGCGCACTGTCACATCCATGCGGGCAGCCCAAGTGCTCAGCTCACCATGTTGATTGTTTTGCTCCTCCTCTTTGCTATCCCCCACCCACTTAAAGCCTTCATCTGGCATATCAGAGAGCAACATCTCGAGAACAAGCTTTTGGCTCTTTACAGCGCGTTCGCTATTGGCCTTCACTTCCATACCTGGCGTTGCGCTCCTACAGCAACTAGGTGCCAAGGTACGCTCGCCATTGATTTCGACTACGCAAGCACGACAGTTGCCATCAGGGCGGTAGCCGTCTTTAAAGCATAGATGTGGAATATCAATACCGTGGCGTTTTGCAGCCTTCAGAATTGTTTCACCTTCATAGGAAACAATGGTCTTGCCGTCTAATTTGAACTCAACGGTTTGCAATTCGAGTTCTTTTGGATTGGTTGGTGCGTTCATATTTGTCTCGTTCTTCCCTGATCTCTGATTAAGCAACTTCTTGCGGGAAATATTTATGAATACAACGAATAGGATTTGGTGCGGCTTGGCCTAGACCACAGATCGAAGCATCCACCATTACGGTAGCTAAGTCTTCAAGTGTTTCCTGATCCCAAGATTTGGCTTGCATCAACTTAGCAGCTTTTCCTGTACCAACACGGCACGGCGTACATTGACCACAGCTCTCATGCTCAAAGAAGTGCATCACATTCAAAGCCATATCGCGAGCTTTGTCTTTATCACTAAATACCATGACAGCTGCAGAACCAATAAAGCATCCATAGGGTTGCAAGGTATCAAAATCTAGCGGAATGTCATTCATGGTTGCAGGCAAAATACCGCCCGATGCTCCACCAGGTAAGTAGCCATAGAAGTGATGACCCTCTTGCATGCCGCCACAATATTCATCAATCAATTCTTGAATGGTGATACCAGCGGGAGCCAACTTCACACCAGGCTTTTTCACGCGCCCGCTCACGCTGAAGCTGCGCAAGCCTTTGCGATCATGGCGTCCATAAGAGCTAAACCACTCTGGTCCACGAGAAATAATGTCACGTACCCAATAGAGGGTTTCAAAGTTGTGCTCGAGAGTTGGTCTACCAAATAAACCCACTTGAGCAATATAAGGAGGACGCATCCGAGGCTCACCACGTTTGCCCTCAATACTTTCGATCATGGCGGATTCTTCGCCGCAGATATATGCACCTGCACCACGACGCAATTCAATATTCGGAATGGGGAATGGTGGATTTGCTTGGAGCTTCGCCAATTCTTTTTCAAGGAGCTCACGGCAACCATGATATTCATCGCGCAAATAAATATAGCAAGCATCAATGCCCACAACATTAGCTGCAATTAATAAACCTTCTAAAAAACGATGTGGATCGCGTTCAAGATAAGTGCGGTCTTTGAATGTACCTGGCTCACCTTCGTCAATATTGACTGCCATCAGCTTAGGAGCTACTTGATCTTTAACAATACGCCACTTACGACCTGCTGGGAAACCTGCACCACCCAAGCCACGAAGGCCAGAGCTTTCCATTGCTTTGATGATGCTTTCAGCATCACGCTTTCCATCAATAATTTCTTTTGCCAGACTATAGCCACCTTTAGCGCGATAGGCTTCGTAACCGACATAGTCAGGCGAAACCGCTTGATTCTCGCCCTGCTGAGATATGCCCTGCTCCGCCAATAATCCTGGCTCAAAGGCTCCATCATCTTTTGCCAAAGGTTGAGTGGTTAATTTATTGCTGACTGCGGCCTGAACTTTGTCAATACTTGCAAATAACACTGGATATTGATGTACTACAGCTACAGGAGCTTGCTCGCAACGACCTACGCAAGGAGCAGCAATCACTTTGACATTTGGGTTCCCTAAGATTGCAGGTAATTTAGTGAGCAGGTTTTGTGCGCCAGCTAATTCGCATGCAATGCCATCACATACGCGGACGGTGATATCAGCAACTGGATCATTGCCACGTACAACTTCAAAGTGGTGATAGAAAGTAGCTACTTCATATACCTCAGCCATTGGCAAATTCATTTCTTTTGCCAATGCAACTAAGTGACGATCATGCAATGCACGATATTCATCATTTAACTTATGCAGGTTTTCAATTAACAAATCACGACGATGTGGTGCATTACCAATCAGTTGTCGCACTTCAGCAACCGATGCGTCATCCGCCTGACGACCTTTAAGCTTGCTCTTACGGCGAATGGTCTCCCTTAAATCATCTGCAGTAGCAACCGCAACCGCTTTGACTTCTCCGGAAGGCTTTGGGTAATTCATAGTCTCTAGTCTCTAATTTTTATTCGTTTTTGTTGCATGCGGATACGCTGCGCCAATGGCGCAAACGCAAAATAACAGTTAATTTTGGGTTATTTCCCAGTACATGTCCTTGACGGCGCTCAAGGACTTAAATTAAGGGTTAACCCTTATATTAAATCAGGGATGGAGAGGGCTTGTCACCAGGCGGAAGGGAATAATCCAACTTACGCTCATAAAGCCTTGCCTTATAGCAATCCTGGTAACCTTTACTGCCGATTTCCCAGCCTATCGAGGTGCAGTCATCTTGGGCAGCTTGCTCAATCGAGCCGCAGCCGACCAGAGATCCCGCAGCAAGGATGATGGAGATCAGGGAGAGGCGCATTTTTGATGAATTCATGCCTCAAGTCTACTAGATTCTGAGCCCAACATCGAGGGAATGGAATACCGCCTGATTGCCGCATTTGAGGGAAAGCCTCTACTTGTATTTAAGGGTCAATATCAGCAACAATGAATTTCCTGAAAAACTATATAAATTGAATGGAGACCATGATGAGATCTACTAGATCATCTTTCAAATTCCTAAGCGCACTACTCTTTTGCATTCAAGCAGCCCTCTTCAGCGGTTCTGCTGCCGCTCAAAATCAAGATGGTTTTGTAGATCTCATTGATGGCGTCAGTTTGTCTGGCTGGAACATTATTGGTAATGCCAGCTGGGTGATTGGCAATGGGATTGTTGAGGGCAATAAACCGAATGGTTTTTTAGTTAGCGCCAAGTCTTACAAGAACTTTGTAATCAAGGCGGAGTTCTGGGCAGAATCCAATACCAACAGTGGCATCTTTATACGCTGCCAGGATCCAAGCAAAGTTACCCAGAGCACCTGCTATGAAGTCAACATCTGGGATACGCGTCCTGAGCAAGCCTATGCCACTGGTGCAATTGTCGATGTCGCCAAAGTTGATCCCGTCCCTAAAGCCGGTGGACGCTGGAACACTATGGAGATCATAGCCAATGGTTCACACTTTAAGGTCACGCTCAATGGCGTAGTCACTGTTGCTGATGGGCAAGACAGTAAATTTGCTGATGGTCCGATTGCACTGCAATCGGCTGGTGGTGTGATTAAATTTAAGAAGGTTCAAATTAAGCCGATTTAATGGCTCTATGATTGATACAAAAAGCCACCCAAGGGTGGCTTTTGTTTTGCCCGGCATTACCAATAAACGCTGGGGCGCTTATGCTGGTGGAAAGCCTGCCTTCTGCGCCCACATATTCGTAAACACATGAATCACCGGCTTTTCATAAACGCCAGCTTTAGTGAATGGTTCATTGCTAAGCCATTCATCTACTGCCGCTCTGCTTGGGAAATCCATTGCCAGCAAACTTCCAACAACAGTCTGGCCATCCTCCGAAGTCAGCGGCCCAGCAAAGGCCATGCGGTCAGCTTGCTGAGCTAAATAAGCGCGATGCTCTGGGCGAATCTGCACACGCAGCTCGGCTGTACCTGGACGGTCCATTAATAGAATTGCAAAAATCATGTCTTCTCCACGTCTTTCTGTTTTGATTGTGAAATCTTACGCTAGAACTTTTACCAGGCTTGCTGCTTGCCATCGATCCAAGTCTCTTTCACCTGAATGTTGCGAATTTGCTCAACAGGAGTCTTTCTTGGATTGGCAGATAGCACCACCAAGTCAGCCTGTTTACCCACTTCCAAGCTTCCCAACTTGTCGTCGGAGAACATTTCGTAGGCAGCATTGATAGTCACCGCACGAATAGCATCATCGACGGATACGCGCTCATCAGGACCTAATACTTTGCGAGGCGCTTTTTGCCATAGGCGCCCTGCACCCTCTGTGATGTAGTTTAAGGGTCCTACGTTCGATACGGGGGAATCACTGTGATAGGCAAAGCGCGCACCCTCCTTCTTAAATGAAGCAGAAGGGTCGATACGATTAGCACGCTCTGGACCAACAATGTGATCATGAAATGCTTCGCCCCAATAATCGACGTGGCCAATCGTGAATCCTGGTATTACCCCCATTTGCGCAGCTCTTTTGACTTGCTCAGGAGTATTGATTGTGAAATGCTCAATACGCAAACGACGAGCCTTGGGATCAGGATTGCCGGCCAATAATTTGGCATAAGTATTCAGGGTTTGCTCTACAGTGCGATCGCCGTTCGCATGAATGGCAATCTGCCAGCCTTGATCAAAGAGTGGCTTAACTTGATTGAAGATCTCATCATCTTTGTAATCCAAGTTCCCTTTAAATTGAGTGCCCTTTGGATAGTCATAAGGCTGATTTAGTGCGGCAGTAATTCCTTGGGTAGAGCCATCAGATACAAATTTGATTCCCACAAAACGAAGGCGATCATCGCCATCATTTGGCTTAATCGTATTAAAGCCTTTACTTAGTAATGGGCCATAAAGATAGGCTCTGACTCGGATTGGAAAGCCATCGCTGTGCGTAACGGCATTAAACAATTTCAACTCGTTATCCAAACCAAGCATGAGACCTAAAGTAATTTCAGCAGAGGTAGTGACACCTTTAGAAGCAATGTACTTTGCTGTTTTTTGCATCGCTTTAGCTAAGTCAGCATCGCTGGGTGGCGGCATCTTTTTTACCAAAGACAAAATGGCAGAAGGCTCTACAACTACCCCCGTGAGTCGCCCTTGAGCATCTTTCATGTAGATTCCACCGTTACCAGGATTTGGGGTCTTATCGTTAATGCCAGCAAGCTCAAAAGCCTTGTGATTTACGTAAGCAATATGCCCCGATTGATTCATGACCAGAATCGGAACATCAGTAGAGACCTTATCCAGGATATCAGCGGTCAATTCCGCCATAAAGGGTTTTGTACGTGAAGGGTCTACACCAAAACCAGCCAACCACTGCCCTTTTGGCAAAGTCTTCAGAGCAGCTTTCAGTTTTTGACTGAGTGTATCTAAGGTGTCATATTGATCTGAGAAGTTTGTTAGGTTCAGCCACATCTCTTCAGTAATCGCGGTCATCAGAATATGGATATGGGGCTCGACAAAACCTGGCATCAAGGTTTGACCTTTGAGATCAACTACCTTGGTGGTGCTTGCTTGCCATTCCTTAAGGACAGCATCTTTTTTACCAACAGCAACAATCTTTCCGTTCTGCACAGCAAGCGCCTGGACTTCCTCATTCTTGGCATTGACTGTCACAATCGGCCCGCCATAAAAAATGGTGTCAGCAACCTGGGCTGCAGATGCAATATGTGGCATCACGACCAATCCAGCTGAAATAAGTGCTATTTGGATAAAACGTTTCATTAATAAAACCCCATTTGAAATTAACTCTGAGAAATAAAGCTTAGCCGATATTCAGAACAATACATATCAATGAATGCCCTAAATAAAAAGCCACCCGAAGGTGGCTTTCTTGATACTTGGCGGAAGAGGCGTCCATAAATGAGCCCTCCTAAGAGCTCCATCAAAACCCTGAAGCCTTTTATCTATATAGGTTTTTTGGTTAACCACACTCCCGACTAGCCCTCTCTAACCCACTAAAATCTATGCATTGGTGGTGGGTAGAGTGGTGGGTAGAGAACGGGGTGTTGAGGCTTGGAAGAAGGTAAAAAAATCAGCTTTACGGCACGAGGTCTTGGGTCAATCATAAGTCCTGGGTACCATGCTGACCCAGAATCCAAGGGTCTATATATCCAAGTATCAAAAGGGGTAAATAGCTTTAAGCGTAGCTGGATTTTTCGCTATACCAGCCCCACCCTATTTAAAAGACGTGAAATGGGCCTAGGGTCCCTAGAAGCCAGGTCTTTGGCTGATGCGCGCCGAAAAACCCTTGAATTGCGTCAATTGATAATGGATGGCATCGACCCGACCGAGGATCGACGCAAGTCCCAAAGCAAAAGAATTGCAGCGATTAATAATGGCATCACCTTTAAAGAAGCTGCCGAACGCTGTATTGAGGGAAGAAAAGCAGAGTGGAAGAGCTCTAAGCATGCTGACCAATGGAGGAACACCATCTCTACCTTTGCATATCCTGAGATAGGTGAATTGCGCGTAGACCAGATCAACACCAGCCATATCGCCAAATTACTAGAGCAAGAAATTAAAAAAAAAGAATGGCACTGTTGAGGGTACGTTTTGGAATGTGCGCACCGAGACCGCAACTAGGGTAAGGCAACGCATTGAGGTGATCTTTGATTGGTGCAAAGCCCATGAGTACATCAAGGGAGATAACCCAGCACGCCTAAAAGGTGCGCTGGGACATTTGCTACCCAAGGCTAAAAAGATTCAGAAGAAGAGTCATCACCCAGCCCTACCGTTTCAGCGCATTGGGGAATTTGTAAAAGATCTTCGAGGGCACAACGGATATTCTGCAGTGGCATTGGAGCTATTAATTCTGACCGCCACTCGCACAAGCGAAGTTATTGAAGCTAAGTGGACTGAATTCAATTTAGAAACTAAGGTGTGGGTTATACCTGCGTTACGAATGAAGGCTGGAAAAGAACATCGTGTTCCGCTAAACGCTAGGGCAATGGAGATCCTTGAACATCTAAAAACTATCAGCGTGAACAGCTATTTATTTCCAGGGGCCTTGCATAAAGAAACTCACCTCTCCAATATGGCGCTACTTTCCATGATGAGAAAGATGCCTAAGTATTCAGAGTATGTTCCTCACGGCTTTAGATCAACATTTAGGGATTGGGCAGCTGAGACCACGGACTATCCGAATGAAACGGTTGAGCTAGCTTTGGCGCATACCATCAAGAATAAGGCTGAGGCTGCCTATAGGCGTCAGGATCAACTAGAGAAGCGCTGCAGATTAATGAGCGAATGGGGGGAACTTATTAATGGTTAGTCTGCTAACGGCCGAGGCTGTGTAAAAACCCAAAATACTTCCATTGATTTAGATTTAAAGCGTGTACACGGGTTTTGGCCTTAAATCAAACGCTTCTGGTTGAGCCAACAATTCTGTTTTGGTAATTTGTGATTTTTTAGTAACGCCTCGTAGAGGCGTTACTCAGGCCTGTTTATTACGGATTGAGTAAGGCTTTCGCCTTATGTCGCCATCGCCTTCATCAGATTGCTACTGCCCATGATCTTCATGACCCGTTTGAGGTTGTAAGCCAGGATATGCAGACTCATTTCTGTACTCACATGCTCTTTGGTTTTGGTGAGGAAG
Source organism: Polynucleobacter sp. QLW-P1DATA-2 (assembly GCF_001870365.1). Taxonomy (NCBI): domain Bacteria; kingdom Pseudomonadati; phylum Pseudomonadota; class Betaproteobacteria; order Burkholderiales; family Burkholderiaceae; genus Polynucleobacter; species Polynucleobacter sp. QLW-P1DATA-2. The sequence continues at coordinate 43,411 of NZ_LZMQ01000005.1, forward strand.
TGAGTGGCCCCCATCCAACTCTTTAAGGTTCCAAAGGTATGCTCAATGGTGCATCTTCGGATCTTCATGGCATCAGGCATGGCTTCTAG
>NZ_LZMQ01000006.1:0-9363 GCF_001870365.1 Polynucleobacter sp. QLW-P1DATA-2
CACTGCCTTGAACTTACTGCCATCGACTGCCACCATGGCTTCGGTAAAGAGATTCATCTGACGGCACAGTTCAATAAACTGGGCGCAGACTTTACGGATGGCTTTGCCGTTCTCCCTGCGGAAGTTCGCAATGGTTTTAAAGTCAGGAGCTAAGCGGGTAATGAGCCACATGAGTTCAACATTACGTAGCGCTTCAGTTTCAAGGCGACGAGTCGATGCAATACGGTTAAGGTATCCATAAACATACAACTTCAACAGCACTGCAGGATGATAGGATGGCCTACCAGTATCAGCAGGAACTACTCCTTCAAAACCTAAGCTGGCTAAATCAAGCTGGTCAACAAAGAGGTCAATGACGCGTACGGGGTTTTCTTCGGTAATGTATTCGTCAAGCAGCTCAGGTAATAAAGTACTTTGGGTTCGATCTTGGCCGACAATGAATCGTTTCATTTTCATGAACATCCGTTAATTAGTGATACTTAATTAACGTTTGAGGGTGCTTAGGTGTTTACAAAAACAGGGGGATTATTGGGGGTTTTTACACAGCCTCGACCCGCAAGAGACAGAGGAATTTTTTGAAAAAAAATTGGCTGCAATGATCTCGTTAGCGCCATCACGCTTATCAATAATTAAATGCTGTGAGAAAGCCTCTCCTAATTTTTGCGCAAATACTCTAGTCAGAATATAAGCTCAGCCGCCCGGCGGATAAGGGGTAAGTAGTTTAATTGGCCTCGAGGGCTAGGCATCTACAGCAAAAGTATTTAGGCAAACATCCACAATCCAATCAAGATGCTTAGCAATAAAAAATGTAGCTTTTCTCATTCTACAAATTTACCCTTCGTTAAAAATCAACTGCAGATAATTTATAAACTATTCCAATCTCACGCCACTCGCTTTCACGGAATCCCCCCAATACTTATACTCACTACGCAGATAAGCTTGAGCTTCCTCAGGACTTTTACTTGTCCGTGGGATTAAGCCAACCGATATAAGGCTCTGCTCTACCTCTGGGTTACTCATCACGGCCGATAGTGCCGCAAATGTAGAGCTAATAATAGGCTTTGGAGTGCCGGCAGGATAAATAATCATCAGCCAAGTTACAGCATTAATATCTTTAAAGCCAAGCTCTCTTAAGGTTGGAACACCTTCAAATACCCCGCCAATTTGCTTGGAGCTTCCAATGGCCAGTGCCCTTAATTTTCCAGACTCTACATATGTACGAACAGATGAAGCGGTCTCTAAGGCTATAGCAACGTTTCCTGACATCACATCGGTTAAGCCAGCAACACTGCCTTTATATGGCACATGGGTAATTTTTATACCCGCATCTCTCTTAAGCTTTTCCATCGCCAAATGGGAAACGGTGCCATTCCCAGAAGACGCATTTGTTAATTGATCTGGATTTGTTTTGGCATAACTTATTAGATCCTTAAGATTTTTAAAGGGTAAATTTGGGTTGCAAACCAAAACAAAAGGTAGATCTCCAATTAGTCCGGCAGGCTCAAAATCTTTTAATGAATCATAAGCCACGCTTTGGTATAGGTGTGGATTGGTTGCGATTGCTGACATATGAATAACTGACATTACACTGCCATCAGCTGGTGACTTAGCTAGAGCACCCAATGCTATGCTTCCACCTTGGCCGGGGCGATTATCAACAATATAACTATTCCCAGTAAAGGCGCCCAACTTATCGGCCAATATCCGCGTTACAGAATCAGTTGCCTGGCCTGGTGGAAAACCGATAATTATCTTAACTGTCTTGCCGGATCTGTCTACCTTTGATTGGCTGAAAGTTAAGGCGCTAAAAAGCCCTAGCAATCCCCCAACCAAAATTCTTCTTCTATTATTTATTTTTATATTCAATTTGTCTCCTCCACTTTTATCTTTAATTCATAATTCGCACGGAAGCTATTGCAATTACCGCGCCTGAAAATAAGGCAACAATCAACCACCAAGCTGGGACCATCTGCCCTAACCCTTGCTCTCTTTGGATGATGGAAACACCTGCCTTACTTGCGGAAGCGCCCACCAATGGTTTCAACACGTTTTTCGTTGGAGTCACAGGAATAATTTCAACCCCGATATCTCCGCTTAGTTGCTTTCGAAAAGCAACAAAAAAATCATCCGCAATTTTTTTTGCAACTCCTTCAAGCAACCGAGCGCCAACTTGAGCCAACTTCCCCCCAACTTGAACGCTTGCTTGATATGTGAGCTGAGTCTCGCCGCCAATTGTTCCCAGGACTACATCTGCAGTACCCTTACCGAATCCAGCAACACCCCCCTGCCCTTCAAATGCCATGTGGCAAGAGGTTGGGGTTTTGACTTCACTCATTAAAAGCTTGCCTTTAAATTTAATTTTCAAAGGTCCAACTACAGCCATCAAGACCATCTTGAATTCTTCAGGACTTACCACTTCGACTGATTCGCAGCCTGGTAAACACTTCTTCAAAATTTCTGGATCAAACAATGAGTCCCAAACATTCTTTTGGGGCGCATTGATTAGCTGCGTACCGTTAATTTCCATGGGTGCCTTATGTCTTTAAAGGTAGGTTAATGAGGTTTTTTCTTCATTGCAGCTGACGTATTAACCATTGAGTGCAATGCTCTTGCGTAATCGATAGCTCCTTGGTCATCCATGCGTGGCGAAACTCGCATATATTCCTTGAGTCCAAGAATTGCTGGACGTGGGCGGCTTAGCAATAGATTGCAAAAGCGGTCTACTTCCGCATTCAATTTATCAGCCGAAACTATTTGACTTACAAGGCCATAGGTCAATGCTTGCTGTGCATTAATAAAGTCTGCTGAATAGGCCATCCACAAAATTGCGTTGCGATTCAAGCGATCGTAAACAGCTGACATCACCATCGTTGGCATGACGTTATGTTCAATTTCAGGAATATTGAAAGTTGCTTTATCACTTGCAAATGAAACATCACTCAATGCGGTGATCGCCGTTCCAAAGCCCATAACTCTTCCCTCTAATACTGTAATTACCGGGATTTGACATGCGCGAATAGCCCTATAGCTACCGAAGATTGAATCGTATTCATCTCTACGTGTATAGGCTTCAGGCGATGCAGGCGGGAAATCTGGTCCGCGAACGCGGCCAGTACAGAAATCTGGACCAACTGAGCGAATTACAACCATGTCGGATGTTTCATGTGCCGTGTTAAGAGCTTGAATCAAAGAACCAGCCATTTGATCTGATACACCATTGTCATCTGGACGATTAAATGTAATACGGAGGATTCTTCCGTCTTGTTTAATCTGAATTTGTTCGCTCATAATATTTCTCCTAACTAAAAATAGGTTTGTTAAAAATTAAATGCCCTTCAATACCTGTAGTAATAAATCATTAAAACAACTGCTGTTATCTATATTTGGAAGGTGTCCAGAGCCCTCTATAACTTCGAGTTTTGAACCGGGGATTAGCTTTTGAATTTCTGCCATAGCTTGCGGCAGAGGGCCGTCGTTACTACCCACCAATAGTGTTGTTGGAGCAGTAATTTGATTTAGGCTTGAAAGGTAATTCAATCCTTGAATAGCTCTAGCGCAACCAACAAACCCATTGATAGAGGTATTAGTTGCAATTGTTAGTAACTTATTAGCTACCTCTGGATTGGCTTCCACGAAAGCTTTACCAAACCATCTTTCGATGGTCGATTTAGCCAGCGCGCCACATCCACTTTCTTTCGCTATAGCAATACGCTCATCCCAAGGAGCAGAGAATGCAGGCGGGGCATCTGCGCGCGCATCACAAAGAATGAATTGATGGAAGCGATTCGGATAATCAATTGCCAAACCAAACCCAGTCATACCACCCAAAGATAAGCCAACATAGTGTGCTTTATCTATGTTCAAAGAGTTCATAGCCTCGATCGTGTCTACCACCAAATCCTTCATTGAGTATGGGGGATTGGTTGCATCAGATTCGCCATGACCTCTTGTGTCCATGCGCACCACTCGATAACCATTTGTGACCAACAATTCAGCCTGCTCATCCCACATCTTGCTTGAAGAAAGAATGGAATGAGACATGAAAACCACTGGCTTGCCCTCTTCACCAGAGACGTGCAGGGTAATTCCAGCCTGCATCGTTGGCAAATACTTTTTGAATTGCTCTACTTTTACTGACATGTTTAGGCCTTCACAGCGCCAATACCCACATTAATTGCGCTCCAAAGCGCACTTGGGGTCATTGGCAGCGTATTGATTGAGATGTCTTTTGAGGCAAGCGCATCATTAACAGCGCTGGCTATAGCCGCCGGGCTACCAAGATAACCAGCCTCACCCGATCCCTTTTGCCCAAATTCTGTCAATGGTGATGGAGTGCAATGGTCAACAATCGTGATGGATGGAACTTCATGAGCGCTAGGTATTAAATAATCCATGAAGGTACCTGACAGTAGTTGGCCTTCATCGGAGAAGCTAAACTTCTCGAATAATGCTGCGCCCAGACCATGAGCGATGCCACCATAAGTCATCCCATGAACAACTCCAGGGCTAATCATGACACCACAATCATGTCCACACACATACTTGTGAATAGTTACTTTGCCAGTGTTTGGATCAATACTAGCCAAGATCACATGCGCCTCGAATGAATGGCAGGGATACATCTGGACCCTGCCATCTTCAGTTGGAAGCTTTCCACCCGTAGGCACTTCCCAGACGAATTTCTCTTGCAGGCCAGGCTCCATACCCTCTGGCAACTGATGGTATTTACGATGAGCAATATCGACGAGCTGATCCCAACTCATAGATTTGCCTGAATTACTAATGGAAGAAAAGGTGCCGCTGTCATATTGAAGATCTTCGACAGGGGCGCCCAGGTTATGGGCTGCTATCTTTGATAACTTCACTCGCAATTTTTTAGCCGCCCCAGCCGCAGCGCCACCCAACATGATTGCCATGCGACTACCTACGGGACTATTTGATGGAAGCGCATTTAACGAATCAGCATGAAGTACGCGAATGTTATCGGGCTGATGATCAAGCACCTCGCCAACTACTGTTGAAACTAAGGTTTCATGGGCTTGACCGGATGAAGATGTACCCATTAAAGCGGTAATGCTTCCAGACAAATCAATACGGACCAAGCAGGAGTCCATCCATGTAGTGGTCTGATTTTTTGGATTAAAGAGTGGCTCGAATGACGAATTTCCACCTGAAGGCTCTAAACAAGTTGACATCCCAATACCAGCCAACAATCCGCTTGCACGCAAACGATCACGCTCGGCAATTAAATCAGAGAGCGGGGCTGCATTAAGAGCCTTCATTAGTACCGTTTCATAGTCACCAGAGTCATAGCTGGTGCCACTTGGAATCAAGTATGGAAATTCATTTTTTCCAATGAGGTTTTTTTTCCTCAACTCAATACGGTCCATATTCAGGAAACGAGCAATTCGATCGACCCCGGTTTCAATAGCATAGTTAGTTGGTGATTGTCCAAAACCACGCACAGCTTCTTGTGGGGTCTTATTGGTCATTACGGCAATTGCTTCGTATTCAACACTTTGAATGCGATAAGGACCAATAATTGCACCGACCGGCTTACCAAGCTGTAATGGGGAGCGGCCTGAGTATGCGCCGATATCGTCAATTGCCCGCATCTTCATGGAGCGAATAATTCCCTCCTTAGTAAAGCCCATCGTAACGTCAAAAATTCGATCAGGGCCTTGCATATCCCCGCCACGCATATTTTCTAGCCGGTCCTCAACAAAGCGCACTGGACGATTGAGCTTGCGAGCTAAATATGCAACCAAAATAGAGTGCTTCAGACCGCGTTTAACTCCGTAACTGCCGCCCACATCAATATCGAAATGAACGCGGACAGCATTTCCGTCCAAACGAAGTGCCTTAGCCAATTGATCTGGAAATTTAGGCATCTGGATAGAAGCCCAAACATCCATAATTTGTGTTGAGTCATTCCATTCACATGCAACGGCAAAGGTTTCAATAGGAACGGTAGAGTTCCTTGACCAACGTGCACGATATGAAATTTCATGGTCGCACTTGGAGAAATCTTCCTCAACTGGGCCCCAAACAAATTTTCGTTGAAAAATAATATTGGAGCCTTGGGCCTCATGAACCAAAGGTGAGGATTTATCCATGGCAGCTTCAGGATCAACAATATGATCAAACTGCTCATATTCAACCTCAATTAATTCAATTGCGTCCTCTGCGATAGCTCGCGTTTCCGCCACTACAGCAGCAACCCATTCGCCCGCATATCTAGCCACATCAATGGCCATTGGGTAACGCTTAACTAATGGAGCATCTACACCCGGTAATGTTGGATCCGTATCGGCGAATAAGTCAGCGCCAGTAACGACAGCATGAACACCTGGAAGGCTTAATGCTGCACTTGCATCAATCGACTTAATCTTGGCGTGGGCATAAGGACTTGCCACAATGGCGACGTGCAACATATCACGCAAATGAATGTCTGCAGCATATCTGCCCTGACCAACTACAAATCTACGGTGCTCAACAGCACGCCTTTGTTTACCTATATATTTAAATTTCTTTTCAGTCATGACTACGCTCCTTACCGGTAGCGTGTAAAACTGCATCGACGATTTGTTGGTAACCGGTACATCTGCAAAGATTTCCGCTAATAGCCTCGCGTATCTCTTCCTCGGTTGGGTGCGGATTATTCTTTACTAGGTCATGGCAAGCTACCAACATGCCTGGAGTGCAATATCCGCACTGCATTGCATGGCATTCACAAAATGAATCCTGGATATTGGATAATTGGCCACGGGCTGGCGCAAGCCCTTCTACAGTTGTAACCTGCATGCCATCCGCCTGCACCGCAAACATACAGCAAGATCTAATTGGGTCGTCATTTAATAGAACTGAACAAGCTCCACATACCCCATGCTCGCAACCTACATGGGTACCAGTCAAATGAATTTCATCACGAATGAAATCGACCAAAGTCATTCTTGGCTCAACCTCTTTTGAATAAAGAGTGTTATTCACAGTGATCTGGACTAATACTTTATCTACCATTACTTGCTTCCCATTGCGTTTTCAAGAGCTTCAATTAGTACTCGAGCCAACAGCGTTGACCCCAGACTTTTTCTAAATTGAGCCGTGTTGTGTGTGTCGCTACCCGGATCACATTGTTTAATTGCTTCATTTGCCATTTCTTGCGCCAGTTGAGTTGTTAGCACTTTCCCAACAATTTTTTCTGCAAGCTTTGGAAAGGCTTTTGGGGCGCCATTAACACCACCGGCTCCAAAAGCAATACGCCTAACTATCCCTTGTGCATCAACCTGAAGCTGGCAGGCTGCTGATGCAATAGCAAAGTCACCCTTACGTATCGACACTTCAGTAAAGGCTGTGCCAATACCCGAGCCACTCCAAATTGGGAAATCAATCGCCACTAAACATTCTGTTTCAGCGATTGCCGTGTACATTGGACCAAGAAAAAATTCTCCTGCCTCTACAGAGCGGACGCCACTAGCTGCGCTTTGTAGATGCATTGTTGCCCCCAATACTTGGGCAGCCAAAGGAAGCTCAGCAGATGGGTCTGCAAATGAAAGACTTCCACCAATGGTTCCCATATTACGAGTTTGGCTATGCCCAACCCAGTTGAGTGCTTTTTTAACTAGCGGAACTGTTTTATCAAGAGATGAATTAAATTCAATATCACGCTGCCTTATACAAGCCCCAAAGCGGATAGTTTCCCCATCTTGGGTTAATTGCTTTAATTCATCAAGCCTGTTGATGTCGATTAATAGTGATGGCCTTGCAAGTCGCATTGCCATCATCGGGACAAGACTTTGACCCCCGGCTATCAACTTGGATTCAGACCCAACTTCTTCCAAAACACTTAGGGCATGCTCTAAGTTTTCAGCGCGAACATAATCAAAAGTAGCGGCTTTCATTGGGTATGCACCAACCTCTATAGAGACAAAAAATATATGAATACAACTTATTGACTGTAGATTTTGTTCGTCGATAGGGTTGAAGGCAATGTAATATTACTCATGCATCATGAATATTTCTCATGAGATAACCATATAAGTTACTGTTTTTAAAGGATTTGAGATGAGGAAAATTCCTCCATTAAACGCTATCAAGGCATTTGAATCTGCAGGTCGTCACAATAGCTTCACTAAAGCCGCCGAAGAGTTATGCGTTTCACAGGGGGCTATAAGCAAGCAAGTTGCCGTTCTAGAGGAGTGGCTCAATACACAGCTATTCCTACGTACCCAATCTCAGCTAAGGCTGACTGAAGCAGGACAGGAGCTCTTAGCAACTGTTACGCCTGCCTTTGACCGCATTGCCTTAACAACCATGCGACTAACTGAACGCTCTACAGAAGTTGCCACCCTAAATGTAAATGCACCCCCAACATTTACTATGCGGTGGCTAATTCCCCGCATCTCCTCATTTCAGAGATTACATCCAGAGATTGAAATTAAGCTCACAACTTCAACTGCACCAATAAATTTTAGAGAATTCTCGTACGACATTGCGATACGGGGCTTTCAAGAAGAGCCCGAGATGGATAACTCAACTGCATTTATGTCGGAAACAATTTTGCCAATTTGTCACCCAGATTTACTAAAAGGGAAAATCATTGAATCTCCAAATGACATTAGTAAATTCACGCTAATAACCTATGACACTGCACCAATGAAGTGGTCTGAGTGGGCATCTTCAGCTGGAGTTGGCGGCTATGGACCCGCAGTTACCCCACTTCAATTTGAACAGATGTACTTTGCACTTCAAGCGGCAAATGAAGGATTGGGAATAGTTCTTGCCCCTCTATTTCTAGCGGCCGACGACATTTCTATCGGTAAGTTATGTGCTCCATTTGGGGTAATTGGAGCTAGGCAAAGAAAATACTATGCAGTATCGAGAATAAAGGCTAATGAAAAGCCAATATTCAAACTTTTCCATCAATGGCTTCAAGAAGAAAGCATTAAGACTGAAATGAAGATGGGGCAATTACTAGAAGGGAATGAGTTAACTCAATCAAAGGCTAGTTAAGAAAATATCAATTGACTTGACTGAGGTGGCGGCAAAGTAACTAGAGGGGATCTTATTGGCCGAGGCTGTGTAAAAACCCCCAATAATCCCCCTGTTTTTGTAAACACCTAAGCACCCTCAAACGTTAATTAAGTATCACTAATTAACGGATGTTCATGAAAATGAAACGATTCATTGTCGGCCAAGATCGAACCCAAAGTACTTTATTACCTGAGCTGCTTGACGAATACATTACCGAAGAAAACCCCGTACGCGTCATTGACCTCTTTGTTGACCAGCTTGATTTAGCCAGCTTAGGTTTTGAAGGAGTAGTTCCTGCTGATACTGGTAGGCCATCCTATCATCCTGCAG
>NZ_LZMQ01000007.1:0-32538 GCF_001870365.1 Polynucleobacter sp. QLW-P1DATA-2
AAAGGCCCGTTCGTGTATCCAGAAACCTTGGAGATGCGCTCTTACAATCCGGTAGTAAAAGGCCATAGTGGGCAGATCCGCAAAGCGGTTGCTTTGCTGCAAGAAGCCGAGCGTCCCTACATCTACACCGGTGGTGGCGTCATTCTTTCGGATGCCGCTCCAGAGTTAAAAGAATTTGCTGAGCTCTTGGGCTATCCAGTGACTAATACCTTAATGGGTTTAGGTGGCTTCCCAGGCACTAGTCCGCAATTTTTAGGCATGCTCGGTATGCATGGAACCTACGAAGCCAATATGGCGATGCAGCACAGTGATGTGTTGATTGCTATTGGCGCTCGTTTTGATGATCGCGTGATTGGCAATACCCAGCACTTTGCAAGTCATCCGCGAAAAATCATCCATATCGATATCGATCCATCCGTTATCTCTAAGCGCGTCAGGGTAGATGTCCCCATCGTTGGCAATCTCAAAGAGGTGTTAGTTGAGATGACTGCGCAATTAAAGGCTGGTGGTGCACGTAAGAACGGCGATAAAGTGGCGGCATGGTGGGATCAGATCAACGAGTGGCGCAAAAAAGATTGCTTGAAGTTTGATGAAGCCTCACAAATCGTGAAGCCACAGTACGTAGTTCAAAAATTGTGGGAACTCACTGGTGGTGACGCCATTATTACTTCAGACGTTGGTCAACATCAGATGTGGGCCGCCCAGTTTTATAAGTTTGATAAGCCACGTCGCTGGATCAACTCTGGTGGTCTTGGCACCATGGGGGTTGGTTTACCTTACGCAATGGGCATTAAGAAAGCTTTCCCTGAGCAGGACGTCTTTGCCATCACAGGCGAAGGCTCTATTCAGATGTGTATTCAAGAGCTATCGACTTGCAAGCAGTACAACACGCCTGTAAAGATTGTTTCTTTGAACAATCGTTACTTGGGAATGGTGCGTCAGTGGCAAGAGCTTACCTATAACAAGCGTTATTCGAGCTCCTACATGGATTCTTTGCCTGACTTTGTGAAGTTGGCCGAGGCTTATGGTCACGTTGGCATGCGCATTGAGAAAAAATCAGATGTAGAGGGCGCGCTCAAAGAGGCAATCCGTTTAAAAGATCGCACTGTATTTATGGATTTCCAGACTGACCCAGAAGAAAACGTTTGGCCTATGGTTCAAGCAGGCAAGGGTATTACTGAAATGCTTTTGGGTAGTGAGGATCTGTAATGCGACACATTATTTCTGTATTGATTGAGAACGAGCCGGGCGCATTGTCACGCGTAGTAGGTCTTTTCTCTGCTCGTGGTTACAACATTGATACCTTAAGTGTTGCGCCGACTGAAGATTCATCACTCTCCCGTATGACGATTGTGACCTTTGGTTCCGATGATGTCATCGAGCAAATTACAAAGCACTTAAATCGTTTGGTTGAAGTGGTAAAAGTATTTGATCTGAGTGAAGGCCCTCATATTGAGCGTGAACTTATGATGATCAAAGTACGCGCTGTTGGTAAAGAGCGTGAAGAACTCAAGCGTACAACCGATATCTTCCGCGGTCGCATTATTGATGTGACTGATAAGAGTTACACCATCGAGTTAACTGGTGATGGTGCCAAATTGGATGCCTTTATCGATTCGATTGACCGTGCATCAATTCTAGAGACTGTCCGCTCGGGTGGTTCTGGTATTGGGCGCGGTGAACGTATCCTCAAGGTTTAATTTTTTAACTGATTACTGCATTAATTACATTTTCAAAACAAGGAAAGAGCATGAAAGTTTTTTACGATAAAGACGCCGATTTGTCCCTCATTAAGGGCAAGAAAGTCACCATCATTGGTTACGGTTCACAAGGTCACGCACACGCTTTGAACCTAAAAGATTCAGGCTGTAACGTTACTGTTGGTTTGCGTAAAGACGGCGCTTCCTGGAGCAAGGCTGCGAACGCAGGCTTGACAGTAAAAGAAGTTGGCGAAGCAGTTAAGGATGCCGATGTAGTGATGATGCTTTTGCCTGATGAGCAAATCGCTGATGTATACAGCAAAGAAGTACATGGCAATATCAAGCAAGGCGCTGCGCTTGCATTTGCTCACGGTTTTAATGTTCACTACGGTCAAGTTCAGCCGCGCGCTGACTTAGACGTCATTATGATTGCTCCTAAGGCTCCTGGTCATACTGTTCGTGGTACCTACGCGCAGGGTGGTGGTGTTCCTCATTTGATCGCTGTGTACCAAGATAAATCGGGCTCTGCTCGTGATGTTGCCTTGTCATACGCAACGGCGAATGGTGGCGGTCGTGCTGGCATTATCGAAACCAATTTCCGCGAAGAAACTGAAACTGACTTGTTCGGTGAGCAAGCTGTTCTCTGTGGTGGCGCAGTTGAATTGATTAAAGCTGGTTTTGAAACTTTGGTTGAAGCTGGTTATGCACCAGAGATGGCTTACTTCGAGTGCTTGCATGAGCTCAAATTGATCGTAGATTTGATCTACGAAGGTGGTATCGCTAACATGAACTACTCAATTTCTAACAATGCTGAGTACGGTGAGTATGTAACTGGCCCACGCGTAGTGACCGAAGATACTAAGAATGCAATGCGCCAGTGCTTGAAAGATATTCAGACTGGCGAATATGCTAAGAGCTTCATCCTTGAAAACAAGGCAGGCGCTCCTACTTTGATCTCCCGTCGTCGCTTGAATGCTGAGCACGACATTGAGGTGGTTGGTGCAAAACTCCGTGCCATGATGCCTTGGATTGCTAAGAACAAATTGGTTGATCAGACTAAGAACTAAGCATTTCCATTTATAGAAGTACTTACAAAGGCTCAGAACAAAGATGATGTATCCACACCCCATTATTGCGAAAGAAGGTTGGCCCTATTTGGCGCTAGTGGGAGTGGTGACTTTGCTGGTTCACTATCTTGGTGGCATTGCATGGTCCTGGCCACTCTGGATCATCTTTATCTTTGTTCTGCAGTTCTTCCGCGATCCACAGCGCATTCCTGCGCTTGGTCGTGATCTTGTTTTATCTCCTGCTGATGGACGTATCGTTGTAGTAGAAGTTACAAATGATCCCTACGCAGGCCGTGAAGCGCTCAAAATCAGCGTGTTCATGAACGTATTTAACGTCCACTCCAATCGTAGCTCTGTAAATGGCTTGGTCAAAGAGATTCAGTACTTTCCAGGTAAATTTGTGAATGCCGACTTGGATAAAGCTTCTACTGAGAATGAGCGTAATGCAGTGGTAATTGATGCCAATGGTCAAATCGTGACCTTAGTTCAAGTTGCAGGTTTGATTGCGCGCCGTATTCTTTGCTATATCCACGTAGGTGATCGCCTTAAAGCGGGTGAACGCTATGGATTTATTCGCTTTGGCTCGCGCGTAGATGTGTATTTACCCTTAAACGCAGAACCATTGGTTTCTGTTGGTGATAAAGTATTTGCAACCAATACCGCTTTGGCACGTGTGCCAGGCCTAGATTGATTCGAAACTTTACCGGGATACTGCTTGACTACATTTCGCCGTCGCGGCCGCATCAATCGCAGTCGCTTAGCTCATCGTCGTACTGAGTCCATTCAAGACCAGTGGGCGGAAGATATGGGTGATGGGGTGGATTATGAAGTAGAGGAACTCCATCCACCTAAACCACGCCTTCGTAGCAAAGGCATTTATTTACTTCCAAACGCATTTACTACTGCAGCATTGTTCAGTGGTTTCTTTGCGATTGTGAATGCGATGAACGATCAATTCCAGATCGCAGCTATTGCTATCTTTGCATCACTTGTTCTCGATGGTATGGATGGTCGTGTAGCCCGTATGACTAATACCCAAAGTGCATTTGGCGAACAATATGATTCCCTGGCTGATATGGTGTCTTTTGGAGTTGCACCTGCCTTAGTCGCATACGAGTGGGCTTTAAAAGATTTGGGTAAGTGGGGCTGGTTAGCAGCTTTTACTTATTGTGCGGGCGCTGCACTGCGTCTAGCTCGCTTTAACGTCAATACTGGTGTAGTTGATAAAAAATTCTTCCAAGGCTTGCCTAGTCCTGCAGCAGGTTCCCTGATGGCTGGCTTTATCTGGCTAGCGGATGACAATAAGATTCCGGTGCGCGATACCGCTATTCCCTGGATCACATTCTTTATTGCTGTTTATGCAGGCTTGACCATGGTTTCTAACGCTCGCTTCTATAGCGGCAAAGCTCTGGATGTGCGTTACCGCGTGCCGTTCGGCGTCATGGTTCTCTTGATTTTGACCTTTGTCTTAATCTCATCTAATCCACCCTTGACGCTCTTTGGCTTGTTTGTTATTTATTCAATCTCGGGCTATGTGATTTGGGCTTGGGAGCATCTGAGCGGTAAGAGTTTTAGCTAATTCCCTCTTTTTGGGGTATATTAATTCCATGTTGATGAATTTCTCACCTTTATCTGGCCTCCTTCTACTGGCACTAAGCATTACGCTTGGGGCGGGTAAGGCCTGAGTTGATGAGATAAAAAGATCCATTAACCACCAATACCAGCCCCAGCAAATTGCTGGGGTTTTTGTTTTAAAGACCGTAATACCGAATTATTAAAGAATTCAGTTAAGAAGCTAAATTAGTAATCCAAACCGGAGAGTAGTGATGAGCGACAAAGTAATCATTTTTGACACCACCTTGCGTGATGGCGAACAATCCCCTGGCGCGTCGATGACCAAGGACGAGAAGGTTCGTATTGCTCGTCAACTAGAGCGCCTTAAGGTAGATGTGATTGAAGCTGGTTTTGCCGCAAGCTCAGAAGGCGACTTTCAAGCAATTTCTGCGGTGGCCGCTACCATCAAAGATTCAATCGTCTGTTCATTAGCTAGAGCCAATGACAAAGACATCACCCGCGCAGCCGATGCCTTGCAGGCAGCGAATGCCAAGCGTATTCATGCCTTCTTAGCCACAAGCCCATTGCATATGGCAGTGAAGTTGCGCATGTCTCCAGAGGAGGTATTGGAGCAGGCAAAACGCTCAATTCGTTTCGCTAGAAACTTGGCCTCTGATATTGAATTTTCTGCAGAAGATGGTTATCGCTCTGAAATGGATTTCTTGTGCAGGGTGGTTGAAGCAGTTATTAATGAAGGTGCCTCAACTATCAATATCCCAGATACAGTAGGTTATGCAACGCCCGAGTTATATGGCGAGTTTATTAAAACTCTCCGTACTCGCGTGCCAAATTCAGACAAAGCGGTCTGGTCAGTGCACTGTCACAACGACTTAGGTATGGCTGTAGCTAACTCATTGGCAGGTGTCAAGATCGGTGGAGCTCGTCAAATTGAGTGCACCATCAATGGCTTGGGTGAGCGCGCTGGCAATACAGCATTAGAAGAAATTGTGATGGCTTTGCGTACCCGTAAAGATTACTTCGATATGGTTTGCGGTATTGATGCTAGCCAAATCGTGCCGGCATCCAAGCTGGTTTCTCAAATCACTGGTTTTGTTGTGCAACCTAATAAGGCCGTAGTAGGTGCGAACGCTTTTGCACACGCCTCTGGAATTCATCAAGATGGTATTTTGAAGAACCGTGAGACCTACGAAATCATGCGTGCAGAAGATGTGGGTTGGTCAACCAATAAAATCGTATTAGGTAAATTGTCCGGTCGTAATGCCTTCAAACAACGTTTGCAAGAATTGGGTATTACGGTAGAGGCCGAGGCTGATTTAAATGATGCCTTTACTCGATTTAAGGCCTTGGCTGATCAAAAAGCAGAGATCTTTGATGAGGACATTATTGCAATCATGTCTGATGCTGCCGCAGCTGAAGAGGGTGAGCATTACCATTTCATCTCATTAAGTCAACATTCAGAAACGGGTGAGCGTCCAAAGTCTCGGGTTACTTTCCGAATGGGGGAGAAAGAAGTTAGCTCTGAAGCTGAAGGTAATGGACCAGTAGATGCGAGCTTGAATGCCATCGAAGAGATTGCAAAAAGTGGGGCGGAGCAACTACTCTATTCAGTTAACGCCATTACTTCGGGCACTCAATCGCAGGGTGAGGTTACTGTGAGACTGTCTAAGGGTGGTCGGATTGTGAATGGTGTTGGAACCGATCCAGATATCATCGCTGCGTCTGCAAAGGCTTACCTATCAGCATTGAATAAATTACACGACCCAAGCCAAGCAAAACTCAATGCACAAATGACGCCTTAACAGACGTCATTTGTAGCGCATTGCTATTTGTTCAGTGTGCTGTCTTTGTAATACTTGGTGCCCTTGCCGGTGATTTCTGCGGCGAGGCCCGAGTCTGTTAGTTGGTACATTAAAACGCCAGGTGCTACTACAGTTGCATCTTGGTAAGAAGTGCCATCTTTGTCATATTTCGCAGCAGCCGTTACTTGTCCCCCAAAAGTCCAGCCTGAGTTCACAAAATCATTGAGAGCCGCTTCAGATTGGAAGATGAAGATGTTCTGAAATGATTTAATCCCCAAGCCCAGACCTGCCTGGACTTCAGCCATATTCATATAGGTTGGCTTAGCACTCATCTTATTGATCACTACTCCTGAACCAGAACCACCGCCGGCTATCAGGATCTTCATGCCAAAGTTGCTGAAGGTGGCATATCCAACCGATTTTTCAATCAGATCTTTTGCCTTTGGTTCTGCTGAATAGAGCTGCTTGAGAATTTGCTCATTCTTTTTAAGGATTTCTTGGCGCTGTTCAGCAACCGTCTTATCAGGTCCAAATGGGTTTGAAAATTGAGCAAAAGAAGGGTTGTTGAGGCAAAGGCAGAGGAGAAAAAGGGCGCCTAAAAAGCGATATATGGAGTTCATTATTTGTAAGTTATTGATTAAAATAGATATTATTTTACTAATAGGGTATTTTCTTTTACAGAATACCAATTTTTGTAGGGCAATACCTGCTTTTGGGCTGCGGTCTGCTACAATTCGAGGGCTTTGATTTATAAAGCTTTTTTGTTTTATTTTGTTAATAACGCACGACACGGATTGGGTGAAAGCTCATGTGTTCGCAAGTAAGGAGTATTAAAAATGGCAGTTGCTGATATCAAAACGGCGGAAATCGTCAAAGAAAACGCGCGCAGCGCAAACGATACGGGTAGTCCTGAAGTTCAAGTTTCATTGCTTACAGCCCGCATCAATGAATTAACCCCCCATTTCAAGGCTAACGCCAAAGACCATCACAGCCGTCGCGGTTTGTTGAAGATGGTTTCACGTCGCCGTCGCCTCTTGGATTACCTCAAAGGCAAAGATCTGGATCGCTATCGCGCATTGATCGAGAAATTAGGTCTCCGTAAGTAATTCTTATCGGTATGCAATGCCATCTCACTTAAGGTTGTTTCTTCACCGAATCAGTCTTAAGAAGGTGGCATGTTTTTTTGAGTGCTTTTAGATTATTTGTGTAGGGGATCGTGTCATTCCAATGAGCTTCTGAGTTCAGAGTCTCCCTGGAATGGCATCCCTTGTAATCCTAAATCACTCCAGTGTTGTCGTGACACTGCTTTATCCCACGACAAGCGCAATTCTCATGTGAGTCTTGCGTGAACAATTTGGAGAAGATCAGAATGACCATGTTTAAAAAAGCAGTAAAGAGTTTTCAGTGGGGCAACCATCAAGTAACTATGGAAACAGGCGAGATCGCTCGTCAAGCTGGTGGTGCCGTTATCGTTAATGTGGATGACACAGTAGTGATGGGTACGGTTGTTGCCTCTAAGTCTGCAAAGCCAGGCCAATCCTTTTTCCCATTGACAGTAGATTATTTAGAAAAAACATACGCTGCCGGCAAAATCCCTGGCGGTTTCTTCCGTCGTGAAGGCCGTCCATCTGAAGGTGAGACATTGATCTCCCGCTTGATCGACCGTCCTTTGCGTCCTTTGTTTCCAGAAGGATTTTTGAATGAAGTTCAGGTAGTAGTTCATGTCTTGTCTATCAACCCAGACGTTCCTGCAGATATTCCTGCTTTGATCGCTGCTTCTGCAGCATTGGCTGTTTCTGGCATCCCATTTGCTGGCCCAGTAGGCGCAGCACGTGTTGGTTACGCTAACGGCCAATACCTTCTGAACCCAACTCGTACAGAACAAGTTACTAGTGAACTCGACTTGATCGTTGCTGGTACACAGGCTGCAGTATTGATGGTTGAATCAGAAGCTAATCAACTTTCTGAAGAAGTGATGCTCGGTGCAGTGGTATTTGGTCATGACCAAATGCAAACAGCTATTAATGCAATTAATGAATTGGTAAGCGAAGCTGGCAAGCCAGAGTGGGATTGGACTGCTGCTCCTAAAGATGAGCCGTTTATTGCGAAAGTCACTGCTTTGGCTGAAGCGCCATTGCGTGAGGCATATCAGATTCGCCAAAAAGGCGCTCGTTCAGATAAGCTCAAAGAGATTTCCAAAGAAGTGTTGGCTAAGTTATCTGAAGAAGGTGACGTTGATGCTGTTGCTGTTAGTGACATCATGTTCGAAATCGAAGCGAAGATTGTCCGTAGCCAGATTTTGAATGGCGAGCCACGTATTGATGGTCGCGATACACGCACTGTTCGCCCAATTGAAATTCGTAATGGTGTATTGCCACGTACCCACGGTTCTGCATTGTTTACCCGTGGTGAAACTCAGGCTCTCGTTGTAGCTACCCTAGGTACCGCACGTGACGAGCAAATCATTGATGCGCTCGAAGGTGAATACCGTGATCGTTTCATGTTCCACTACAACATGCCTCCATTTGCAACAGGCGAAACTGGCCGCGTAGGTAGCCCTAAGCGCCGCGAAATTGGTCACGGTCGTTTGGCTAAGCGCGCTTTGATTCCAGTATTACCAAGCCCAGAAGACTTTGCATACAGCATTCGTGTTGTTTCAGAGATCACTGAGTCCAATGGTTCTTCATCCATGGCTTCTGTATGCGGTGGTTGTCTGGCAATGATGGATGCTGGTGTTCCAGTAAAAGCGCACGTTGCTGGTGTAGCAATGGGCTTAATCCTGGACGGTAACCGTTTTGCTGTGTTGACCGATATCTTGGGTGACGAAGATCACTTGGGCGATATGGACTTCAAAGTAGCTGGTACTGCAAACGGTATTACTGCACTCCAGATGGACATTAAAGTTCAAGGTATTACTAAAGAAATTATGCAAGTTGCTTTAGCGCAAGCTAAAGAAGGACGCTTGCACATCTTGAGCAAAATGCAAGAAGCAATGGGTTCAGTTCGTACAGAATTGTCAGCTCATGCTCCACGCATGGTGTCTTTCAAGATTCATCCAGACAAGATTCGTGAAGTGATTGGTAAGGGCGGCGCAACTATCCAGGCCTTGACCAAAGAAACTGGTTGCAGCATCGACATTAAAGATGACGGCACTGTAACCATTGCCTCTACAAGCGCTGAAGGTATGGCTGAAGCAAAAGCGCGTATCGAAGGTATTACTGCTGAAGCTGAAGTTGGCAAGATCTACGAAGGTCCAGTAGTCAAGTTGCTCGAATTCGGTGCTTTGGTAAACATTCTGCCTGGTAAAGACGGCCTCTTGCATATCTCTGAAATTTCAAATGAGCGCGTCAAAGAAGTAAAAGATTATTTGGCGGAAGGCCAAGTAGTTCGTGTGAAATTGTTGGCTGCTGATGAGCGTGGTCGTTTACGTTTATCTTTGAAGGCTGCAATGGCTGATGAGGGTGGCACGATTGCTCCTTTGGCAGGCGCTACTACTGAAGCTGCTCCTGCAGCTGACGAAACAGCTTAATTCACTAGTCGACTATTCGGAGCTTTCAATGCGTGTAATTGAGATCAAAGAATTTGGTGTGCCAGAAATGCTGGTGCCTACCACTCGTCCAGATCCAGTAGCCCCGGCTGCTGGCACTGGCGAGGTGTTGATTCAGGTTCTTGCCGCAGGAATTAATCGCCCAGACGTATTGCAGCGCAAGGGCTTTTATCCTGTTCCAGCTGGAGCCTCCGATATTCCAGGCCTTGAAGTGGCTGGTCAAATTATTGGTGGTGACTTAGCGCACGCTGACAATGCTTTTGGTTTGAAGCTCGGAGATAAAGTTTGCGCATTAGTGCAAGGTGGTGGCTATGCAAATCTCTGTGTTGCCCCGATTGCACAATGCTTACCGTATCCAACTGGCTTTACAGATCAAGAAGCTGCTGCACTACCGGAGACTTTTTATACCGTATGGAGCAATGTGTTCATGCGCGGAGAATTGTCTGCTGGTGAAACCCTATTAGTCCAGGGAGGCTCCAGCGGTATCGGTGTTACAGCAATTTTGCTAGCGAAAGCCCTTGGTCATCAGGTGTTCGTTACTGCTGGCACCGACGAAAAATGTGCTGCTTGCTTAAAGTTGGGCGCTGATTTGGCCATTAACTACAAAACTCAAGACTTTGTAGAAGAGGTGAAGAAAGCTACTGACGGCAAGGGCGTTAATGTCATCCTCGATATGGTGACTGGCGAATACGTTCAGCGAGAAATCGATTGCCTAGCGGATGATGGTCGCATTGTGATTATCGCAATTCAAGGCGGATCTAAAGCCGAAGTGAGCACCAATCAAATTTTGCGTCGCCGTTTGACGATTACTGGCTCAACTTTGCGTCCTCGTCCAGTGTCATTTAAGAAGCAAATTACAAAGCAGCTTTTTGATCATGTCTGGCCATTACTGAATGCTGGCAAGTTAAAGCCGTCTATCTATAAAACATTTACGCTGGATCAAGCGGCAGATGCCCATCGATTGATGGAGTCCTCTGAGCACGTCGGCAAAATTGTTCTGACGGTTTAATTAGTCTTCAGCTTATGCGCCCACTCATCGTCATCGGCAACTGGAAAATGAACGGCAGTCTTGCAAGTAATCAAGATTGGGTGAAGACCGTTGCCCGTGGCATGGAGAGTGGCATGCCTGCTGGTCGTAAATTTGCTGTATGTCCTCCACTACCGTATTTAAAGCAATGTGGCGATTTGATTAAAGAGCATTCATTAGCCTTTCTCAGTCTTGGGGCTCAAGATGCCTCTGCTCAAAGCTCCGGTGCTTACACTGGTGAGGCAAGTGCTTCCATGCTTAAAGAATTGGGATGTCAGTACGTGATCGTGGGGCATTCAGAGCGCCGCCAAATGCATCATGAAGTAGACGAAGCTGTTGCCGCTAAGGCTCTCCAGGTTCTTGATAACGGCATGACGCCGGTGATCTGTGTTGGTGAAACAGCGGACGAGCGTAACTCAGGAAGGGCAGAGGAGGTTGTCTGCGGTCAGATCGCAAAACAAGTCTCTGTTCTGCAGGATCGCTTGGCTGATTGTCTGATTGCTTATGAACCCGTATGGGCGATTGGTACTGGTAAAGTTGCCAGCGCCCAGATCGCTCAAGATATGCATCGGCATATTCGTCTTCAGTTAGCTGAATTTGATGAGGATGTTGCCTCGCATGTAGGAATTTTGTACGGTGGCAGTGTCAAGCCTGATAATGCTGTTGAATTGTTTGCCATGCCTGATATTGATGGTGGATTAGTTGGAGGGGCTTCCTTGAACCCTGAAGATTTTTTGGCTATCTGTCAGGCATAGATTTTTTATTTGGAGATAAGCTGTGGAATGGTTTAAGACTTTATTAATCGTATTGCAGGTAGTTTCAGCTTTGGCTGTGATCTTGTTAGTTCTCTTGCAACAGGGCAAGGGCGCAGACATGGGTGCAGCATTTGGCTCAGGTGCCTCTGGAAGCTTGTTTGGTGCCAGTGGATCTGCAAACTTTCTCTCGCATACAACTGCCATCTTTGCGGCGGTATTTTTCATTTGTACTCTTGGTATTACTTGGGTAGGCAACAAGAAGGAAGTTAGTCCTGGCGTTCTATCTGGTACGGTTGCTCCTGTAGTGGCACCGGCTGCCCCAGCAGCTCCAGCCCAGGATCCAAGTAAACCAGCAGTTCCTAAGTAAATAGGTCAGTTTTTACATCATTAGCTGCCGTCTTTTTGGGGTGGTTGTGTGGTGCAATGCAGTAGAATTAACAGGCTTTACAAGATGCCGACGTGGTGAAATTGGTAGACACGCTATCTTGAGGGGGTAGTGGCTTAGGCTGTGCGAGTTCGAGTCTCGCCGTCGGCACCAATATGAAGTAGATGTGGAGTTTTTGCTCTAAATCAATAGAAGTTAGTAGTGGAATAATTAAAATTTGCTGTACTGAAGATTTATCAGACGAACGACTCAGGACTATTTTGAATCTCGCTAATTACTTTCCTGTTCTGCTTTTCATCCTCGTAGGTATTGGGGTGGGATTAGTCCCCATGTTCCTCGGAAAAATTCTGGCTCCTTCAAAGCCTGATGCTGAAAAACTCTCTCCATATGAGTGCGGTTTTGAAGCTTTTGAAGATGCGCGTATGAAGTTCGATGTGCGCTACTACCTGATTGCTATTCTCTTTATTTTGTTTGACCTTGAAACTGCATTCCTATTCCCATGGGGTGTCGCATTACGTGATCTTGGTTGGTTCGGCTACGCCTCTATGGTGATTTTCCTTTTGGAATTCATTGTGGGATTTGTATATATCTGGAAAAAGGGCGCTCTCGACTGGGAGTGATCGATATGGCATTAGAAGGCGTTCTCAAAGAAGGATTTGTAACCACTACAGCGGACCAGCTAATCAACTGGACCCGCAACGGTTCCTTATGGCCAATGACCTTTGGTCTAGCCTGTTGTGCGGTAGAAATGATGCATGCTGGCGCTTCCCGTTATGACTTAGACCGTTTCGGTGTGGTATTTCGCCCATCGCCACGTCAGTCAGATTTGATGATTGTTGCCGGCACGTTGACCAATAAGATGGCCCCTGCATTGCGCAAGGTTTATGACCAAATGCCAGAGCCACGCTGGGTTCTGTCTATGGGTTCCTGTGCCAATGGTGGCGGCTACTATCACAACTCTTATTCAGTAGTTCGCGGTTGCGATCGCATTGTGCCGGTTGATATTTATGTTCCTGGCTGCCCTCCAACTGCTGAAGCCTTGATCTATGGAATTATTCAGCTTCAATCCAAGATTGCTCGAACTAGCACTATTGCGCGGAAGGCTTAAGCAATGTCAGATCGTTTAAATCAATTAGTCGCCAACCTCGAAAAAGTACTTGGTAAGCGCGCGCAATCTATTGAAACAGCATTAGGTGAAGTCACTGTTGTTCTCAATGCAGATACCTATTTTGAATCCGCCTTATTGCTGCGCGATGATCCATTGCTAGGTTTTGAGCAGCTTATTGACCTATGTGGCGTGGACTACTTGGATTTGCACGAAGGCTCTTGGGCTGGTAAGCGCTTTGCAGCGGTAAGTCACTTGCTCTCTTTGCAGCATAACTGGCGTTTGCGTGTTCGAGTATTTGCTCCGGATGATAGTTATCCGCTAGTTGCATCTGTAACCCCTATCTGGAATTCTGCTAACTGGTTTGAGCGTGAAGCATTCGATCTCTACGGCATTATTTTTGAAGGTCATGATGATCTTCGTCGTATCTTGACCGACTATGGCTTTATTGGTCATCCATTCAGGAAAGATTTCCCAATAGCTGGAAACGTAGAAATGATCTACGACTCAGAGTTAAAACGTGTGATGTATCAGCCAGTAACGATTGAACCGCGTGAAATCACGCCAAGAATCGTTCGTGAAGAGCAGTACGGAGATCCGGTTTAAGTCATGGCAAAAATTAAGAACTACACCCTCAATTTTGGGCCGCAGCACCCTGCGGCTCACGGCGTGCTTCGGATGGTGCTTGAGTTAGATGGCGAGGTTATTCAGCGCGCTGATCCCCATATTGGCTTACTCCACCGCGCTACAGAAAAACTTGCTGAAACTCGAACTTGGATTCAAAACGTTCCTTACATGGATCGTTTGGACTATGTTTCGATGATGTCCAATGAGCATGCTTACGTTCTAGCCATTGAAAAATTATTGCAAGTAGATGTGCCTTTGCGTGCGCAATATATCCGCGTGATGTTTGATGAACTCACTCGTTTGTTAAATCACTTGTTGTGGATCGGTTGTCATGGCTTGGACGTTGGTGCTATGGCTGTATTCTTGTACGCCTTCCGTGATCGTGAAGACATTTTCGATATGTACGAAGCAGTATCGGGTGCACGTATGCATGCTGCCTACTATCGCCCAGGTGGGGTTTATCGTGATTTGCCAGATCAAATGGCGCAATACTCCAAGAACAAAATTCGTAGCGCATCTGCGATTAAACGTCTGAATGAAAATCGTAGCGGTACCTTGCTCGACTTTATTGAAGATTTCACAGGCCGTTTTGATGCCAACGTCGATGAGTACTGCAATCTCTTAACGGATAACCGTATTTGGAAACAACGCTTGGTCGGTATTGGCGTGGTCTCTCCTGAGCGTGCATTGCAGCTTGGCTTTACTGGCCCAATGCTCCGTGGCTCCGGCATTGAGTGGGACTTGCGCAAGAAGCAGCCCTACGAAACCTATGACAAGCTTGATTTTGACATTCCCGTTGGTGTGAATGGTGACTCATATGATCGTTACCTGATTCGTATGGAAGAAATGCGTCAATCGAACCGCATCATCAAGCAGTGCGTTGCTTGGCTAAAAGAAAATGATGGTCCTGTAATGAGCGATAACCACAAAGTGTCTCCGCCAAAGCGCGTAGACATGAAGTCAAATATGGAAGAACTCATTCACCATTTCAAACTCTTTACCGAAGGTTTGCACATTCCCAATGGCGAGGCTTACTCTGCTGTTGAGCATCCTAAAGGGGAGTTTGGTATCTACTTAATTTCGGATGGCGCAAACAAGCCTTATCGCTTGAAGATTCGCGCGCCAGGATTTGTACACCTGTCCGCAATGGATGAAATGTCACGTGGCCATATGTTGGCTGATGCGGTCACTATTATTGGTACGCAAGATATCGTTTTCGGGGAGATTGACCGCTAATTGAGCGTGCCAAGGATTATTAATGACAACAACTCTTCAACTTTCCGACAAAACGCTGGTAGATATTGCCCGTAACGTTGCTAAATACCCAGCAGAGCAAAAGCAATCTGCTGTGATGGCTGCTCTTATTGCTGCTCAAACTGAAGTGGGTTGGGTTTCACCAGAAGTGATTGCAGTAGTTGCCCAAATCTTAGAAATGCCAACCATTGCCGTAGAAGAAGTGGCAACCTTTTACAACATGTACAACACCAAACCAATTGGTAAGTACAAGTTGGTAATTTGCACCAATCTGCCTTGTCAATTGATGCATGGTGAAACCGCCGCGACTCACTTAAAAGAAACTTTGGGTATTGGCTTTAATGAAACCACACCTTGCGGTACTTTTACTCTCAAAGAGGGTGAGTGCATGGGCGCATGCGGTGACTCACCCGTAATGCTCTTGAATGACAAGCGTATGTGTAGCTTTATGAGTAATGAAAAAATTGATGCTCTTCTAAATGAGCTTCGTGCAGAAGGGAAGTCAGCATGACTAGCTTGCACGATCGCCATATTAAGCCCTTGATCCTTGCTGGATTAAATGGCGACAACTGGCGTTTAAAGGATTACGAGAGCCGCGGTGGTTATCAACAACTACGTCGTTTAATCAATGACAAAGTTTCACCTGATGCCATCATTGCTGAATTAAAAGCTTCATCACTCCGTGGTCGTGGTGGTGCAGGTTTTCCAACGGGGCTGAAGTGGAGCTTTATGCCGCGACAGTTCCCCGGTCAAAAATATTTAGTTTGTAATAGTGACGAAGGTGAGCCAGGTACATTTAAAGACCGAGACATCATGCGTTACAACCCGCATGCTTTGATCGAAGGCATGATTATTGGTGCTTACACCATGGGTATCACTACCGGCTACAACTACATTCACGGAGAAATCTGGGAAGTCTACTCACGTTTTGAAGAGGCTTTAGAGGAAGCTCGTGCCGCAGGTTACTTAGGTGACAAAATTTTAGGTAGCGATTTTTCATTCCAACTACATGCATCACCAGGGTGGGGTGCTTATATCTGTGGTGAAGAAACTGCTCTACTGGAATCGCTGGAAGGTAAAAAAGGCCAACCACGCTTTAAACCACCATTCCCGGCAAGCTTTGGTTTATATGGCAAGCCAACGACGATTAACAATACGGAAACATTCGCAGCCGTGCCATTCATTTTGGCAATTGGTGGTCAAGCGTATTTGGATCTTGGCAAACCGAATAATGGCGGAACGAAGATTTTCTCTGTGTCTGGCGATGTTGTGCATCCAGGCAATTATGAAATTCCTTTAGGAACACCTTTTGCAGAGCTCTTGAAGTTGGCTGGTGGTATGCGTGACGGTGTCGCATTGAAAGCGGTTATTCCTGGCGGATCATCTGCACCAGTAGTACCCGGTGCTCAGATGATGGACTTGACCATGGATTACGACAGTATTGCTAAAGCAGGATCGATGCTGGGTTCCGGTGCAGTCATTGTGATGAATGAAACTCGATGCATGGTTCGCGCCTTAGAGCGTCTTTCTTATTTCTATCACGAAGAGTCTTGCGGTCAATGCACCCCATGTCGTGAGGGTACTGGCTGGTTGTGGCGCATTGTGCATCGTATTGAACACGGCCAAGGCCGCCCAGAAGATTTAGATTTACTCAACGATGTAGCAGCAAACATTCAAGGGCGCACCATTTGCGCTTTGGGTGACGCAGCTGCAATGCCGGTACGCGGTATGTTGAAGCATTACATGGATGAATTTGCGTATCACGTAGAGCATAAGCGCTGCTTAGATTCTGCAAAACCTTTATAAGTTATTGAGCACGGGACATCTTAAAGTGAGCATGGTTGAAATCGAATTAGATGGTAAGGCAGTAGAAGTTCCGCAAGGTTCGATGGTGATGCACGCCGCGAATAAGCTCGGTACTTACGTTCCTCATTTCTGCTATCACAAGAAGTTATCTATCGCTGCTAACTGCCGTATGTGTTTGGTTGAAGTTGAAAAAGCACCAAAACCATTACCAGCTTGCGCCACTCCTGTAACGCAGGGCATGAAAGTATTCACGCATTCAGCTAAAGCAGTTGAAGCGCAACGCTCTGTAATGGAGTTCTTGCTTATTAACCACCCTTTAGATTGCCCAATTTGCGATCAAGGTGGAGAGTGCCAGTTACAAGATTTGGCGGTAGGTTACGGAAAGTCTAGTTCACGCTATGACGAAGAAAAGCGTGTGGTATTTCATAAGAATGTAGGCCCATTAATCTCTATGCAAGAGATGAGCCGCTGTATTCATTGCACGCGTTGTGTTCGTTTTGGCCAAGAAGTTGCTGGTGTGATGGAGCTTGGCATGATCAACCGTGGTGAGCATTCCGAGATCACGACATTTGTAGGTCAAACTGTCGATTCAGAGCTTTCTGGAAACATGATTGATCTGTGCCCGGTTGGCGCTTTAACTAGTAAGCCATTCCGCTACGGTGCTCGCACATGGGAAATGGGGCGCAAGCGCTCAGTCAGTCCTCATGACAGTTTAGGTGCTAATACAACCGTACAAACTAAAGCCAATAAAGTGCTGCGAGTGGTTGCCTTAGAAAACGAAGCCATTAACGAATGTTGGATTAGCGATCGTGATCGCTTCTCTTATGAAGGTGTCAATAGTTCTGAGCGCATCACAAGCCCGATGGTGAAGCAGGGTGGTCAATGGTTAGAGACCGATTGGCAGTCTGCATTAGATTATGTTGCTCATTCATTGAAGACCATTTCTTCTGAGAGTGGTGCGCAATCCATCGGTGCATTAGCTCATCCCATTTCTAGTACAGAAGAATTGCATCTCCTGCAAAAGATCGTCCGTAGCTTGGGCTCTAATCAAGTCGAAACGCGTTTACGTCAAACTGATATCAGTGGTGCTGCATCAGCTCCTTGGTTGGGCATGCCGATTACTAAGCTTAGCGAGCTTGACCGCGTTTTAGTGATTGGAAGCTTCTTGCGTAAAGATCAGCCAATCTTGGCTGCACGGATTCGTACCGCTGCTAAACGTGCACTTCAGGTATCCCGTATTGACGCCGGCGGTGATGATTGGTTAATTCCTGCAACAGGAATCGCCGCTGCCCCTAGTGCTTGGCTAAATGCATTGAGTGAAGTTGCCTTAGCGATTGCAAACGCGAAATCAGTTAATGCACCAGCTGGTACTTATAATTTGGCAGTATCTGCACAAGCGCAACAGATTGCTGATAGCCTGCTTTCTGGATTAAGCTCTGCCGTCTTAATTGGCTCAGCTGCTCTTGCTCATCCTCATGCTTCTGATTTGCATGTCTTGGCTCAGTTTATTGCTCAGCAAACAGGAGCAACTCTTGGTTTCCTGCCTGTTGGTGGAAACGCTGTTGGTGCCTCTCTAGTCAATGCTAATGGCGCTGGCGTTGATTCAGTTCTGTCTGGCGATCGCCGTGCTGTGATCTTAATGAATATCGAGCCTGACTCCGATCTTCCAAACCCCATGCAAGCCCGTGCTGCTTTAGCAAAAGCGAATACCGTCATTGCGTTAAGCGCATTTAGATCGCCTGACCTGTTGGAGGTGGCCGATGTGATTCTGCCAATTACCCCATTTACCGAGACCGTTTCTACCTTTGTCAATGCAGAAGGCAGAGCACAAATCATACAACCCGCTGTGAAACCTTTGGGTGATTCACGTCCGGCATGGAAAGTATTGCGTGTTTTGGGTGGGCTGCTCAACTTAGATGGATTCCTCTACAACTTGCCGGAAGAAGTCTTGGGTGAAGCATTAGGTGATAACTACTGTACCCGCTTGAATAATCAATCGACTGCCAACTCAGTGATCAATGGTAATTTAGCTCCCCTAAACGGTTTAGAGCGTTTAGCTGATGTCAATATTTACGCTGGTGATCCTATTGTTCGTCGTGCGCCTGCATTGCACTTAACACGCGATTCCAAACGCGGTAATCAGGCTGGCTTGAGCCAAAAACTGTTCTCGGAACTGGGTTTGAAAGAGGGCGATGCAGTGCGCGTTACTCAAGGCGACCAATCGGTTGATTTGCCTGCAACATTAGAAGCAAACTTAGCGGCAGGTTCCGTACGTATTTCAGCAGGCACTTTGGCTAGCGCTAAATTGGGATCGATGTTTGGTCCAGTAACCGTAAGTAAGGCATAAGGTACGAGATGGATAATTTCTTGAACCTCATTACTACACAGGGCGAATCTATTTTTGGCTCTTTTTGGCCTTTGGTTTGGGCTTTAGTTCGCATTGTCATCATCGTTTTGCCTATGTTTGGCTGTGTTGCTTACTTAACCCTGTGGGAGCGTAAGCTCATCGGCTGGATGCATATTCGTCTAGGCCCTAATCGCGTTGGCCCATTCGGTTTGTTACAGCCGATTGCTGACGCATTGAAGTTATTAATGAAGGAGATTATTTCTCCTGCAAAAGCTAGTCTTGTTTTGTATTTCATTGCACCGGTAATGGTCATTGCCCCAGCGTTTGCTGCGTGGGCTGTGATTCCTTTCCAGGCGAAGATGGTGTTGGCCGATGTCAATGCGGGTCTTCTGTATGTCATGGCCATTTCATCTGTTGGCGTTTATGGCGTTATTTTGGCGGGTTGGTCATCCAACTCTAAGTATCCATTTTTAGGAGCGATGCGTGCGTCTGCACAAATGATCTCTTACGAAATCGCTATGGGCTTCGCCCTGGTGACAGTATTGCTAACTTCAGGCTCCTTAAATTTGAGTACGATCGTTGCCTCGCAAGAGCAAGGCTATTTCGCTAGCATGGGCCTAAACTTCCTGTCATGGAACTGGTTGCCTTTATTGCCAATGTTCTTAATTTATTTCATCTCAGGCGTTGCCGAAACAAATCGTCACCCATTTGACGTTGTTGAAGGTGAATCTGAGATTGTTGCTGGTCATATGGTTGAGTACTCCGGAATGGCATTTGCCATGTTCTTCTTGGCCGAGTATGCCAACATGATATTGATCGCAGCATTAGCCTCAACCATGTTCTTGGGTGGTTGGTTGCCGATTGTTGATTTACCTATCTTGCGCGATATTCCAGGTTTCTTCTGGTTATTCGGTAAAACTTTCTTCTTGTTGTCCTGTGTTATTTGGTTGCGTGCCACATTGCCTCGCTATCGCTACGACCAAATTATGCGTTTGGGCTGGAAGATTTTTATTCCCATCTCCGTATTTTGGGTGGTTGTTATCGGCGCATGGGTGGTATCTCCATGGAATATTTGGAAATAAGTTGATTAATCATGTTTAAGAAAATTTCCCAGTTCCTCGATAGCTTAATGCTCAAAGAAATTTTGGTTGGTATGTCCATTACTGGCCGTTATCTCTTCAAACCAAAAATTACCATTCAGTACCCTGAAGAGAAGACGCCTTTATCTAATCGCTTCCGTGGATTACATGCATTACGTCGCTATGAAAGCGGAGAAGAGCGTTGCATTGGCTGTAAGTTATGCGAGGCAGTTTGCCCGGCCTATGCTATTACGATTGAAACCGCAGAGCGCGATGACGGCACACGTCGTACCACCCGTTATGACATTGACCTAACTAAATGTATTTTCTGCGGCTTTTGCGAAGAGGCTTGTCCAGTAGATGCCATTGTTGAAACCAATATCTTTGAATACTTTGGTGATAAGCGCGGCGACTTATATTTCACTAAAGACATGCTTTTGGCTGTTGGCGATAAGTATGAAAAAGAAATTGCTAGCAACCGCGTCATTGATGCACCTTACCGCTAATCGAATAGAGCCTATATAAAATGACATTCGATCCATCTACCTTATTTGCAGTATTTTTCTACGGCTTTGCTGGCCTCTTAGTAATCTCAGCAATTCGTGTGATTACCGCTCGCAACCCAGTTCACGCTGCTTTATTTTTGGTTCTCGCATTCTTCTGCGCTTCCGGTCTATGGATGTTGCTCAAGGCGGAGTTCCTTAGTTTGGCCCTCATCTTGGTTTATGTTGGTGCCGTCATGGTCTTATTCCTATTCGTCGTGATGATGTTGGATCTTGATATCGAGCATCTTCGCCGTGACTTTAAAAAATTCCTCCCCGTTGCTTTCCTAATGGGGGCTGTGATTGTTCTAGAGCTCTCTATTGTGCTAATTCGTAGTTTCGTTGGTACGAATACGCCTGTCCAAGCAATGCCTGAAGAGGTAATGGCTA
Organism: Polynucleobacter sp. QLW-P1DATA-2; assembly: GCF_001870365.1. Classification (NCBI taxonomy): domain Bacteria; kingdom Pseudomonadati; phylum Pseudomonadota; class Betaproteobacteria; order Burkholderiales; family Burkholderiaceae; genus Polynucleobacter; species Polynucleobacter sp. QLW-P1DATA-2. The sequence goes on from NZ_LZMQ01000007.1 coordinate 21,006, forward strand.
ACAATACTCAAGCATTGGGTATGTTGATTTTCGGCGACTATGTTTATGCATTCGAAGTTGCTGGTGTCATCTTGTTAGTGGCAATCATTGCAGCAGTCGCTTTAACACTTCGCAATCGTAAAGATGCCAAATCTCAAAATATCCACGAACAAGTCAATGTAAAGGTGGCTGACCGCTGGAGAATGGTGAAGATGGATACTGATATGGCTGCAAAACAAGATACTCGGGGTGAGAAAAAATGAGCATTACTCTTGCCCACTATTTAGTGCTTAGCGCAATTCTATTTGCGACTAGCGTCATCGGTATCTTTTTGAATCGCAAGAACATCATCGTTTTGCTCATGGCAATTGAGTTAATGTTGCTTTCAGTAAACATGAACTTTGTTGCTTTCTCTCATTATTTGGGAGATATGGCGGGTCAAGTATTCGTTTTCTTCATTTTGACTGTGGCGGCTGCTGAAGCAGCTATTGGCTTGGCAATTTTGGTTGTTCTCTTCCGTAAGGTCGACACCATTAATGCCGAAGATCTAGACCACCTTAAAGGCTAGTCATGCAATTGACCTTAAACATTCCTGTTCTCTGCGCAATTCCATTGGCGCCGCTAGTCGGCTCCATTATTGCCGGCTTTTTTGGAACTAAGTTAGGTGGTAATCGGATTGGTCACGGCGCCAGTCAGTTTGTCACCATCTTGGGTGTCACCATTGCTTTTATTCTGTCCTGCAATGTTTTATCGCAGGTAATGGATGGCTTTTACTTTAATGGCACCGTATACCGCTGGATGCAATTAGGCGAACTCAACTTAGATATTGGCTTCCTTATTGATCCGTTAACGGCCACCATGATGTGTGTGGTGACCTTTGTATCTTTAATGGTGCACATCTATACCATTGGCTATATGCAAGGTGAAGATGGTTATAACCGTTTCTTCTCCTATATCTCGCTCTTTACCTTTGCAATGTTGATGTTGGTAATGAGTAATAACCTCTTGCAACTCTTCTTTGGTTGGGAAGCAGTGGGTGTCGTGTCGTATCTCTTGATTGGTTTCTACTTCGAACGCCAATCCGCCGTGTTTGCCAATATGAAGGCCTTCTTAGTGAACCGCGTAGGCGATTTTGGTTTCATTCTTGGTATTGGCTTATTGCTGGCAAGTACTGGCTCCATGCAATATGACGTGATCTTCTCGCAAAATACTGCTTTAGCTGCGCAAACCTTGCCTGGTACAAGCTGGAACTTAGCAACCGTTGCCTGTATTTGTTTGTTTATTGGCGCTATGGGTAAATCAGCCCAATTTCCACTCCATGTTTGGTTGCCGGACTCTATGGAAGGCCCAACGCCAATTTCTGCATTGATTCACGCTGCAACTATGGTTACTGCCGGCATCTTCATGGTGTCACGTATGTCACCATTGTTTGAGCTCTCTGATGTAGCGTTAAGTTTTATCTTGGTGATTGGCTCTATCACAGCGCTGTTCATGGGTTTCTTGGGTATTGTGCAAAACGATATCAAGCGGGTCGTTGCCTATTCCACATTGTCGCAGTTGGGTTATATGACTGTAGCTTTAGGTGTTTCTGCATATCCAGTAGCAATCTTCCACTTGATGACTCATGCATTCTTCAAGGCTCTGCTATTCCTTGCGGCCGGTAGCGTAATCTTAGGTATGCATCACGAGCAAGATATGCGCAAGATGGGCGGTTTATGGAAATATATGCCGATTACTTGTTTGATGATGTTGCTTGGTAATCTAGCGTTGATCGGAACCCCATTCTTCTCTGGCTTCTATTCAAAGGATTCCATTATTGAAGCTGTTGCAGCAAGTCATATTCCTGGCTCTGGATTCGCTTACTTTGCAGTTATGGCTAGCGTATTCGTAACCGCTTTGTATTCATTCCGTCTTTACTTCTGGGTATTCCATGGAAAAGCCCGTTGGGGTCATGCAGATTCGCATGATCACCATCATGATCATGCGGAGCAGGGTGACGATCACGCTCATCACGGTTTAGCTCCCGGTCAAAAACCACATGAATCCCCATTGGTGGTGACATTGCCACTGATTCTCTTGGCGATTCCATCAGTGATTATTGGTTTCTACACCATTTCACCACTTTTATTTGGAACTTACTTTGGCGATTCGATCTTTATTGACTTAGCTCGTCACCCAGTAATGAAGGAGTTAGCAGAAGAATTCCACGGTCCAGTAGAGATGGCGATTCATGCCTTTACTTCACCGGTATTAGGTCTCGTTGTACTTGGTGTGCTGACTGCTGCTATTGGTTATCTTTGGGCTCCCAAACTACCAGCTAAAGTGGCTGAAGCTTTTGCCCCAATTAAAAAATTGTTTGACAACAAATACTATTTGGATGATTTCAACCAAGCAGTATTTGCCAAAGGACTCATTTGGATTGGTGGCTTCTTGTGGCATCGTGGTGATCAAAAGATCATCGATGGTTTCTTGGTTAACGGTAGCGCATATTCAGTAGGGCGCTTCGCTGGTGTCATTCGCCATTTGCAATCCGGTTATGTGTATCACTATGCGTTTGCAATGATTGCAGGGCTAGCGGTATTGTTGGCCTGGGTTTTGTATGCTTACCTGCCTTTTGTTCGATAGGCCTTTGTTACTTAAGTAGCCACTATGATTCTTTCTTACGCAATCTGGACCCCAATCGTCTTTGGACTCATTATTTTGTTTTATGGGTCTGAGAAGCCATCTGCCGGTGTACGCTGGTTATCGCTCTTTGGGGCGGTCATTGGTTTTATTGCCACACTTCCATTGATATTGAACTTTGATGTTGCTAATGCCGGCATGCAGTTTGTAGAGAAGGTGAGCTGGATTCCTCGTTATGACATCAACTACCATCTTGGCATTGATGGTATTTCTGTATGGTTTATTGTTCTAACTGCATTTGTCAACATCATCGTTGTCATTGCAGCTTGGGAAGTAATTGATACTAAGGTTTCGCAATACATGGCTTCATTCATGATCCTGTCTGGATTGATGATTGGTGTATTTGCTGCGTTAGATGCTTTGTTGTTCTATGTATTCTTTGAAGCAACCTTGATTCCGATGTACATCATTATTGGTGTATGGGGCGGACATAACCGCATTTATGCAGCGTTCAAATTCTTTTTGTATACCTTGCTTGGCTCATTGCTGACTTTAGTTGCAATGCTCTATCTATACAACGTTACTAACACCTTTGATATTTTGGCTTGGCAAAATGCCCGCCTAGATATCGTTGAACAAATCTTGTTGTTTGCTGCATTCTTTATGGCATTTGCCGTCAAGGTCCCAATGTGGCCTTTGCATACTTGGTTGCCAGACGTTCACGTTGAGGCGCCAACAGGCGGGTCCGTAGTCTTGGCCGCCATTATGTTGAAGTTGGGTGCTTATGGCTTTTTGCGCTTCTCTTTACCGATTGCTCCAGATGCCAGCCAATACTTAGGCCCATTTGTTATTTTCTTATCCTTGGTTGCTGTGATCTATGTTGGTGCAGTGGCTTTGGTTCAAAAAGATATGAAAAAGCTAGTGGCTTATTCATCAGTAGCTCATATGGGCTTTGTGACACTCGGATTTTTCCTCTTCAGTCCACTTGGTATCGAGGGCGGCATTGTCCAAATGATCTCCCATGGCTTTGTCGCTGGTGCCATGTTCTTGTCTATCGGCGTTCTTTATGACCGTATGCATACACGTCAAATCGCCGATTACGGTGGAGTGGTACATCGCATGCCAGCATTCACTGCCTTTGCAGTGCTAATGGCAATGGCTAATTGCGGTTTACCTGCTACATCTGGTTTTGTTGGTGAGTTTATGGTGATCTTAGCCGCTGTTGATTACGATTTTGTGATTGGCATCTTGGCTGCCACGGCTTTGATTCTGGGTGCCGCTTATTCTTTGTGGATGGTAAAGCGAGTTTTCTTTGGCACTATCAATAATGCGCACGTAGAAGAACTCAAAGATCTCAATGGTCGCGAGTACTTCATGATGGCCGTTTTAACAATCTGTGTCATTGGTATGGGCGTTTATCCAAAACCATTTACAGACATTATTCATCCAGCCGTGATCAATCTGCTGCAGCATGTTGCTGTTAGCAAACTCTGAGTAAAAGCAAATGCAAGCATTCGACCTATACGCCATCCTGCCGGAACTCGTTCTCCTAATTGCCACTTGCTTATTATTGGTGGCGAGTGTTTTTGTACCTGAAAAAGCCACTTCAACTCCTGGCGTTGAGCAAGATATCTTTCACACTCCCCGCGGTGTCGGTTTTGTGTATTTTTTCTCATTGATCTTGTTAATCTATCTGATCTTCGCATTCGTTGGCCGTTTAGGTGACGTATCCCTTGTTGCTATGAATGGTTTGTTTCAGTCAGACCCTTTGTCTAATTTGCTCAAGGCCTGTTCATGTGGAGCTGTCTTAGTAAGCTTGATTTACTCCAAGCAGTATTTATCTGATCGGGGTCTATTCCGTCCAGACTTTATCGTCTTAATCTTGTTGGCTTTATTGGGTCAGATGGTGTTGATTTCTGGTGCAAATCTGCTAACGCTTTATCTTGGCTTGGAGTTGATGGCTTTGCCAATGTATGCTTTGGTGGCTATGCGCCATAGCAGCGAGAAGAGTGTTGAGGCTGGTATTAAGTATTTCATCTTGGGCGCTTTAGCTTCAGGTTTCTTGTTGTACGGTATGTCGATGTTATACGGCGTTACTGGCTCTCTAGATTTAATTGAAATCTTCAAAACAGTTGCCGATCCCCGTGTAAATCACTTGGTGATGGCTTTTGGTTTGGTATTTATTGTGGCTGGCTTGGCATTTAAGTTGGGGGTTGTCCCTTTTCATATGTGGGTGCCGGATGTTTATCAAGGCGCGCCAACAGCAGTGACTTTGATGATTGCTGGCGCTCCAAAATTAGCGGCTTTTGCATTGTTATTCCGCTTGCTGGTAAATACTTTGTTGCCATTGATGGGCGATTGGCAGCCGATGTTAGTCTTGTTAGCCGTCCTATCATTAGTTGTTGGTAACGTTACTGCGATTGCCCAAACGAATATTAAGCGCATGCTTGCTTACTCAGCAATCGCACAAATGGGTTTTGTTCTTTTGGGCATGCTGTCTGTATTTGATGATCACGCCTTCAGCGCTTCGATGTTTTACGCCATTACTTATGTGCTCACTACATTAGGTAGCTTTGGATTGTTGATGGCCCTGTCACGCAAAGGATATGACTGCGAAACTCTAGATGGTCTTAAAGGATTGAATAAGAAACATCCTTGGTTTGCATTTATTGGTTTGGTAATGATGTTCTCCTTAGCTGGCATTCCTCCAACCGTAGGCTTTGCAGCTAAATTGGGTGTTTTGGAAGCCCTGGTAGATGCCGAGCATACTTTTTTGGCCATCATTGCAGTAATGGCTTCTTTGGTTGGTGCTTTCTACTACCTCAGGGTAGTGAAAGTCATGTATTTTGATGAGCCAAGCCATGAAGTGACTGTTTCTGGCTCTGGTTTTGCTAAAGGTCTATTGAGTTTGAACACCATCTTGGTTTTGGTTATTGGCATTGTTCCTGCTGCGTTAATGAGTATTTGTCTCGATGCAATGCGCCGCACTTTATTGGGCTCATAAATTTACCGGTACCGTAAATAAGGGCTCCTCAGGGAGCCTTTATTGTTTAATGCTCAGTGATGACATTTAAATGACATGGATCTTTTGTACGATCTTCATTTAAATGAAGGTAACTAAATAGAAAGACGCTATGATCGAAAAATCATTTAAAGATATGCCGGCAGGGGATACCCACTTGCGTGAAGATCGCATTTCAGGTGAGGATATTTACGGCGGTATCTTCTTAAATATGAAGCGTGATCAAGTGCGCCTTCCTGATGGTCATATTGCTGCGCGAGAATATTTAACCCATCCCGGTGCTGTTGCTGTGCTTGCTCTCTTGGATGATGGCAGGGTGTTGCTTGAGCGTCAGTATCGGTATCCAATAGCAAAGGCGTGTATTGAAATTCCGGCGGGTAAGTTAGAGATCGGTGAAGATCCTTTGCTGTGCGCTCAGCGTGAGCTGGAAGAAGAAACTGGGTACACCGCTCAGAAGTGGAGTTTCATACGTCGAATTCACCCAGTGATTTCATATTCAACTGAATTTATAGATATCTACTTGGCGCAAGAGCTAACTCCCGGTCCGAACAAGCTAGATGATGAAGAGTTTTTGGACGTCTTTGCAGAGCCTTTGGAGCAATTAATTGCCTGGGTTGAGGCTGGTGAGATTACGGATGTTAAAACGACCATATCCGCCTATTGGTTGGATCGGTATAGACGTGGATTGGCGAGTCCTCACCCCCTCAAATAGGGTATTTTGTAATTCCCATTAAAATAGACCTATTGAATTTGGCATTTTTGCCCTTATATAGGTCATATGAAAGTCTACAACCTCGCTTGCCCCTTAGATCATCACTTTGAGGGATGGTTTGCCTCTGAAGAGGATTGTCTTGCCCAGCAAGACAAAGGTATGCTCGCCTGCCCAGTGTGCGACAGCACCGAAATCACCCGCATGCCTTCTGCCCCCAGAATTGCAAAGTCATCCTCTTTAGCGATTGCTGCGCCTAATGAAAATATTGGCGCTACTAGTGGTGAGGTGGTTGCCTTAACGGGTAATGATCATTCACGCCTAGAGGCGCAAGTACAAGCAGCCTTCTTAAAAGGGATGCGTGAGTTGATGGGCAAATCCGAAGATGTCGGCGCTTCCTTTGCAGAAGAGGCTCGTAAGATCCATTACAAAGAAGCCCCCGAGCGTAGTATTCGTGGTCAGACCACCTTGGATGAGGCGGAGTCCCTGAGAGAAGAGGGTATTGATGTATTGGCTGTGCCACTCATGCCAGCATTCAAAAACACCTTGCAGTAAATTCAGAAGTAAATAGATAAAAAAATAGCGATCCGAAGATCGCTATTTTTAATTAAGCGCCAGTCTCTTACTTGGAGGTGGGCATGACAAACTCCGCACCCTTAGCAATACTCTCAGGCCAGCGTTGCATGACGCTCTTTTGCTTGGTGTAGAAGCGAACGCCTTCTTTGCCATATGCATGCATGTCACCAAAGAGTGATTTCTTCCAGCCGCCAAAGCCATGCCATGCCATCGGTACTGGAATAGGTACGTTAATACCAACCATGCCTACTTGTACACGGCGCGCAAATTCACGGGCAATATTGCCATCGCTAGTAAAGCAGGCTACGCCATTACCAAATTCGCAAGAGTTCACCAAATTCAGTGCTTCGGTAAAGTTCGCAAAGCGTAAACAGGAAAGAACTGGTCCAAAGATTTCTTCGAGGTAAATCTTCATATCAGGAGTCACGTTATCAAACAAGGTGCCACCTAAGAAGAACCCATTTTCATATCCAGCAACTTTATGGCCGCGACCATCTACTAATAATTTTGCGCCAGAGGCAACGCCGCTATCGATGTAACCGGTAATACGGTCTAATGCAGCTTTGGTAACAATCGGGCCCATTTCAGCGTCAAGCTCCATGCCATTCTTAACTTTGAGTGTCTTAGTGCGCTCAATAAGTTTAGGCATGATTTTTTCAGCAACATCACCGACCAAAACGGCAACTGAGATAGCCATGCAGCGCTCTCCAGCGGAGCCATAGGCAGCGCCAACAAGAGCATCAATTGCTTTATCAATATCAGCATCCGGCATGATAACCATATGGTTTTTAGCGCCACCCAGGGCTTGTGATCGTTTGCCAAAGTGGGCACAACGCTCATAGATGTAGTTTGCAATCGGGGTTGAGCCGACGAAGCTAACTGCCTTAACATCTGGGTTCTCAATCAAGGCATCTACTGCCTCTTTATCGCCTTGCACCACGTTAAATACGCCATCTGGAAGACCGGCTTCTTTTAGCAATTTAGCCATAAACAGCGAAGCGGAGGGATCAGTTGGGCTAGGTTTGAGGATGAAAGTATTACCGCAGGCAATGGCAACTGGGAACATCCACATAGGAACCATTACTGGAAAGTTAAATGGGGTGATACCAGCAACCACTCCCAAAGGTTGGCGCATGACCCAGTTATCAATATCAGTAGAAACTTGCTCGGTGTAATCACCTTTAAGTAATTCTGGGATGCCAGTTGCAAACTCGACAATTTCGATACCGCGAGTGACTTCACCTTGCGCATCAGTAAATACCTTGCCATGTTCAGCAGTAATGATGGCAGCCAATTCGTCGCGATTGGCATTCAGAAGCTCTAAGTACTTAAACATGATGCGAGCACGACGCAGTGGACTGGTGAGACCCCAAGTCTCAAAAGCTTTTTGTGCGACGGCTACGGCTGCATCAACCTCTGTTTTACTGGCTAAGGCAACCTTACGGGCTACCGCACCCTTGGTTGGGTTAAAGACATCGGCAAAGCGACCGTCTTTAGGATTGATAACGGAGCCGCCAACAAAGTGGCCGATATCTTCTTTTGATTCAAAGGCTTGGGGTGCGTTCATAGTCTTCAGTAAGGATGATGGTAGTTTTAAGGGTAATTAAAGTCGCTAGACCATGGGCCTGCACGACTTCGCTGTCTCGTTTATTCTATTTTTACTATTTTATCGCTTTAGGCTACATATTGTGTTTTTATCCCTTTTTCTGACTTTTAAGGCATTTCTATGAGCATCCTGTTCTCACCCTACACCCTCAATTCCCCTCGTGGGCCATTAGAGCTCGCTAATCGCATCGTAGTGGCCCCGATGTGCCAATATTCCGCCGATAACGGGGAAGCGACTGATTGGCACCTCATGCACTGGGGAAATCTTCTCAATAGTGGAGCTGCTCTATTTATTATTGAGGCTACAGGCGTTACTCCTGAGGCTCGAATTACGCCTGCCTGCCTTGGTTTATGGGACGACCGCACTGAAGCGGCTCTCCAGGATAAATTAAGCCGTGCACGCAAATTAGCGCCAGCTACCCCTGTGTTTATTCAGTTGGCACATGCCGGTCGCAAGGCTTCAAGTGCAACGCCATGGAATGGCGGTCAACTGCTGTCGGTTGATCAAGGTGGATGGGAAACTGCAGCGCCGTCAGCTATTCCGCAGCTTGAAGGCGAGCGCTTGCCGCATGAGCTCACCAAAGCAGAATTAAAAGATTTAATAGAAGCATTTGTCATGGCGGCTAAACGCGCGGATCGTATTGGCTTGGATGGAATTGAGCTCCATGGTGCCCATGGCTACTTGCTGCATCAATTTTTATCGCCCATTGCAAATCAACGTACCGATGAATATGGCGGCTCATTTGAAAATCGAATTCGTTTCCCGCTGGAATTGTTTACGGCGGTTAGAGCAGCATACAAGGGTGTACTCGGCATCCGCATTTCTGCAAGCGACTGGGTGGAGGGTGGCTGGACGCCAGAGGAGACAGCTAACTTTGCCAAACAGCTCAAACCCTTAGGTTGCGACTTTGTTCATATATCTTCTGGTGGAATTTCACCAAACCAGAAAATCGCCATTGGGCCTAACTACCAAGTTCCTTTCGCCAAGATTGTTAAAGATCAATCGGGCTTACCAACGATGGCGGTTGGCCTGATTACAGATCCACATCAGGCAGAGGAAATTTTGCAAGCCGGTGATGCAGACTTCATTGCTTTGGCCCGAGCTTTCTTGTACAAGCCACGCTGGGGTTGGGAGGCTGCCGCCGCTCTTGGTGGTACCGTGAATGCTAATGAGCGCTACTGGCGCTGTTTACCAAGAGAGGCGCAAGCTGTTTTTGGCAGCGTTAAAGTTGGGCAGCGATAAATCTATCAAAAGATGTGGAGACGAGGATGACTTTATTTCAGCGTGTATGCAGTGCATTTATCCTATTTGGATTAGTTGCATTATTGAATGTTGCCAAAGCAGATGGCTTTCCGGACAGGCCGATTGTCCTAGTTGTCCCTAATCCACCCGGTGGCTTGGTCGATACCTCAGCGCGCTTATTAAGCGAACCTTTAACTCGTGTTATCGGTCAAGCAATCGTAGTCGACAATAAGCCAGGCGCTAGCGGGAATACTGCTTACCAATACGTTGCCAAGGCAAAGTCAGATGGCTACACCTTATTAATTTCTTATTCGGGATATCACGTTGGCAATCCGGCTTTGATGGATAAACTGCCATGGGATCCAATTAAGGATTTTTCGCCAATTGCTTTGCTGACAGTCTCTACTAATGTCATTGCAGTACACCCTTCAGTTCCAGTTAACAACTTAAAAGAATTTATTGCCTATGCCAAGGCCAATCCAGGTAAATTAAATTACGCCTCACAAGGCAATGGCTCGGTTTCTCATATCGGTACTGAAATGTTTAAGCAGATTACTGGCGTAGATATGGTTCATGTTCCCTACAAAGGTTCTGGCCCAGCAATTCAGGATGTGCTGGCAGGGCAAGTGCAGGTATTTATCTCAACGCCGCCCTCATTGATGCAGCATGTGCAAAGTGGCAAGCTCAAAGGCCTAGCAGTCACTGGTAAAAATCGACACCCTGGTATGCCTAATGTGCCGACTACTGCAGAGGCAGGTTTACCTTCATTTCAATTGGAGTCGTGGGTAGGGCTATTTGCGCCTGCCGGAACACCTGCACCAATTGTTGCAAAGTTAACGGACTCAGTGAAGAAGAGTTTGGCTATGCCTGAGGTAAAGGAGCGTGCCGATGCAGCAGGGGTCGAATTGAGTTACCAAAATCCAGCTGCAACCGAGGCATTAGTAAAGAAAGAATTGCCTTACTGGAATAAGGTGATTAAGTCCGCAAACATTACGCTCGACTGATTGGAGTAAGCAGTAAAAATTAAGCCTGATCTCGCAAGACGGGATCAGGTAAGGTTTTTGCAAGCGCTCTTGCAGCGCTTAATAAGAAACAATCTTTTCCCGGACCCGCAATCAGTTGAATGCCCAATGGCAAACCATTGGGCCCGCTTGCCATATTCAGATTGATACAGGGCAAACCCAATAAAGTCCAAATTCTGCAGAACACAGGGTCTCCTGTGCCTTCCTTCAGATGGGGGGCTTCACCAATTGCGCTGGGGGCAATAATGAGATCCAGTTGATCTGCAAATAACTCAGAGATATATGAACTCGCAGCCTTAGCTTCCAATAAATCAGTTGCGTATTGTGAATAGTTAATTTGCGAGCCATCAACAATTTGCTGGTTAATTTGCGGGCTCATTTTTTTTGAAAAGTGCTCACGTTCAAATGCAAGGCTACGAGACATTTCATTTAGCATGATGCGAGTTTGTATTTCTCTAAGCCCATCAAGATGAGGCGGCAAGTCCAAGTCGCTTACTTTTCCTTTGGCGATGGTCTCAGCACTAAAGCGGGCTAGAGCTAATGCGCTAGCAACTTCTTTGCTTGCTAATCCCCAGTCTGCAGTTTTGCAAATGGCAATGCGCGGCTTATTGTGCAAGTTCTCGATGGTGGCAAGATCTAAATCACCACTCATAGCGGCAACACCGAGTGCAACATCCTCGACGGTTCGTCCAAAGCACCCCAAGGTATCTAAGGACGGGGCTAAACTTTTTACTCCGGCAACACTGATCTTTCCA
>NZ_LZMQ01000008.1:0-3626 GCF_001870365.1 Polynucleobacter sp. QLW-P1DATA-2
ATAACAGGCGCTATTACAACGCCTGGCAGTGGCTACGCACAAACTTCTAGGGGCCTTCTGTTTCAGGATGGCAACAGCAATAGTGGTGTTGGCGGCGGCATTAGCGCAACGGGCAATATTAATATTGCCGCGCAATCAAACTCCACTACAACATCGTCATTAGAGCTGGCAGGGCCCATTGCGGCAACGGGGGCTGTGAACTTTTATGGAGCCCAAACCGGCTTAGCTACCAATAACAATGGTATTTATTTGTATGCAAACGCTAATATTTCTGGATCAACGGTTGCGATGACTGGTGTGGCTGGAACGGCGGGCGGTGCTGGAATTTATATCAATAACAACGTAGGGATTACGGGTAATGCAACGACAGGCACCGCCGTTTCCTTAACTGGCACTACCAAAGCTGCCGGGGTTACAGGTATTCAAACTGGTAGTAGTTCAGTTATTAAGGGCTATTCGGATGTGACTCTGACGGGTATTAATACGGCCGCCCCTACTGCAGCGCCATTAAATCTGGCAGGCACAATCATTGGGGCCTCTGGTAAGAGTATTAATTTAACGGGCGGCACAACTGGCGCTGGTGGCATTACAACAAACGGTGCAGCGGTGAAGTTTTCTAATCCGTACTCCTTGCAAAACTCGTATTCAGGTGTGATTGCTAATGGAACGGGTTCTGGCACAGTGGAAAATAACCAGGGTACACAAACCTTGACAGGTACTAGCACCTACAGTGGAGGCACCAATGTCAATACTGGTACTTTGCAAGTAGGCGATACCTCTACAGTCGGTACATTGGGGCCAGGCAATATTAATATCGCTAGTGGTGCTACCTTAAATTACTTTGTAAAAGCTGGTGCATCCACGCTTTACACCACCAACAATACGATCAATGGCACTGGCACCCTTCAAAAAACCGGCACAGGGACTCTAAACTGGGGAAGTGGCGCAGCTACTTTTGCAATGAGTGGAGGCTTGATTGATGTGCAGGCCGGAACCTTTATTGGTAGCTCAAGTTCAAATGAGGTTTGGACTAACAATAAGTCATCATTGAATATTGCGTCAGGGGCAAACTTTAGCGGCGTTGAGGGCGTAATTTATGTTGATGCTCTAACCGGTAGCGGTACTTTGATGTCTGGTAATGGCATGGCGACACCGAATATTATTGTCGGCGTTAATGGCACGGCTGCTGGCACTACCAATAATGTGACGGGTGTTGCCTACAATAGCGCGGGCACAGCCACATTCTCGGGCGTCATTGCTGATCAAACGGGCGCTTCTACCGGCCCCGCGAACATCACTAAAACTGGCAGTGGCACGCAAATACTTACTGGCACTAATACCTATACTGGTACCACCACCGTTAGTGGTGGAACACTTCAAGTGGGCGCAAGTAGTACAAGCGGCACCACCGGTACATTAGGAACTGGTGCAGTGACATTGAGCGGCGGCTCAACCTTAAGCTATCAGCGCGCTGCTAATACAACAATTAATAATGGGATTACTGGTACTGGTAATGTGATTGCTAATATCACTGGAACATTAACTGATAGCAGCGCCATTAATTTAACTTCTGGCTCTGTCAATTTAAGCGCAACTGGTAATGTTCTTTTGAGCGCAAACATCGGGGCCTCTAGTGGTGTTTCCGTAACTGCTGGTAGCATCACCGGCACTGGTGCTGGCGCCTCATCAACCTCTACTTTGACTTCTGCTGCCAACACATCCATAACCAATACTGGTACTGGCGGCATCACTCTTGCCACAACTGGCACCGGAAACTTAACTACTGCCAACATCGTCGATAGTGGGTCTGGCAATGTCAATATCATTGCCGGCAGTGCTTTATCAGCAGGCAATACCTCTGGCAATGTCTTAACTACCAATACTACTAGCCCAGTAACACTTGGTTCTGGAGATAAGCTGTACGTTTATTCTGGCTCAGAATCTGCTACAGGTAGTCTCTCGATATTAAATAGTAGTTTTAGCACTCTTAATCTTGCTAACTCTGGTTTGAGTGTTAATGCTCTAAATAACACTGCTTACGGCACTAGTGCAAATCCCAATACGATTAGTGGTGGTGGCACTGCGCAGGCTATATTTAGGGATGCTACTGCGCCAACTTATTCATTGACATTGAATAATATTTCTCAGGTGTATAACGGCGCAGCCGGACCATCAGGCGCAGCATTGATATCGGCACTAAGCAATGCAAATTCTGGACTTGCAAATTTAACAGCTTCAGTAGGAAACAACACTTTTGCAATGTCAGCTCAAACGGCTATCGGAAATCTGAATGTAGCCTCTGCATCCGTAAATAGTGGAAACGTTTTAAATGTAACTGGCGGGACGCTATATACCTATAGCGGCATTAGTGGCTATAGCAATGCGAGTGGCACTGTTAGCTTATCGGCGCAGCCAAACATAGCCGTGACGCCGGCACCTCTTGGTGTAGCGGTTAATGCGACCTATCAAGGCCTTGGTACAACCATTAATGGTGCAAGTAACATTACGCTATACGGCTTGGTTGGACAGGATTTAAATGGCACAGCCAGCAGCGTTACTTTAAACACTGCAGGTAATGTAACTACTGGCGGTAGCAATACAGTAACTAATATTGTTCCTACTAGTGGATGGTTGTTTAGCAATTACGTATTGAATGCGGCAGCAACTTCAGCGACGGCAACCGCAGGCAGCACAGGTGGCTCGAATACTAATACTGGCGGCACCAATAGTGTTGTTATTACTGCTGCTACGCTCACGTATAACGCCAATACTGCCAGCAGTGCATATGGTGCTGGCCCTGTTACAAACGGCGGTAATATCTCCGGCTATGTTGGTAATGACAATCTTAATGGCGCCACAAGAGCTGCTGCCACCACAGGTACAGCCGTTTGGACATCTGGGGTTACCGCGACATCTGATGTGGCAAACAATGCGTACTCTATTACTGGTAGCGGATTAAGCGCTGTAAACAATAACTATGTATTTACGCAGGCGACCGGCAACAGTGCTGCTGCAAGCGTTACCCCAGCGGTGCTTGATATTGCAGCGACCGGCACCTACAACGGTAGCACTACTTTAGTTCCAGTTGCTACATCAATTGTTGGGAAAAATGGCCAGACGATTAGTTTTACCAGCCTTAATATTGATAATCAAAACGTCAGTGCCAACGGCGCTAATTATGTCAAAAGCTTTAATGGTTTAGCTGTGACAGGCGGCACTGGGAATGCGCTTTTATCCAACTACACCATTAATGGCATGACCAGCTTGGCTAGCAATACCGGTGGTGCTTATAGTGCTAGCGGCCCTACCAATACAGTAAATTTATCTAAAGCCGCTTTAGGCATCTCTAATACCACGGCAACGTATGCTGGCTCAACCACGATTGCTACAGGTAATGGCAGTTTTACATTAACCGGTTTGGTTGGTAGTGATGTCAATACCACCGCAAGTTCGGGTGTTATTAATGATGCAAACGTAGCCAGCGCTACTAAATTTACAGCGGTCACTTTAGCCAATGGCAGCCAAGATAACTACGCGCTGAACGCAAGCGTTAACAATGCTTTAGGCTCTAATACAACCAATACAGTAAATTTATCTAAAGCGGCCTTAGGCATCTCTAATACCAC
>NZ_LZMQ01000009.1:0-189954 GCF_001870365.1 Polynucleobacter sp. QLW-P1DATA-2
CAATACCAATGTGAACTACAACGGTAGCGCTCAAACTAATAGCGCAGCCTCTATCCTTGGTATCCAAGGCACTACCGATGCCTTTACGATCAGCGGCTACGGCACTGGTACCAACGCCAATACCACTGCTTATGCAGATAACTTGGCGCTCACCCCAGTCGGTGGCACCTTAGCCTCGAACTACAACGTCACTTATAACAATGGCGGCCTGACCATCGGTAAGGCCACCTTAACCGTCAATGGTGTAAACACCAACGTGACCTATAACGGCAGTGCTCAAACCAATAGTGCTGCTAGCATCGTTGGCCGTCAGGGCAGTGATGACTTTACGATCAGCGGCTACGCTACTGGTACCAATGCAAGTAATACGGCTTACGCTGATAACTTAGCAGTATCTCCAGTCACTGGTACCTTGGCTTCAAACTACAACGTGGTCTACAACAATGGTGGCCTGACTATCGGTAAGGCCAATCTCAACGTTACAGGTAATTTGATTTATAACGGCACAGCCTCAGTTTCGGCGAGTTCATTAGTGGCGACGGGTGTTAATGGGGAGACATTCTCTATCTCTGGTACGGCTGATTTGAGATCTAAGAATGTACAAACGAATCAGCAGTTAGCTGGTGTCAATGGCTTAGTTCTGAGTCCTAATGGATCCGTATTGACATCAAATTACAACCCATTAAGCGTAGCTAATACCCATATTTCTGTAACGCCACTATCCGTGTCCTTGACTGCGCCTACGATTAATAAGGTTTATGATGGTAGCTACAACTATACGATGACTAGTTCTGATCTGGCCAACTTATCCTCCCAGTTAGTTGGTGGCGATACGGTAACTACTGCATCTGTGGTGTTCTATAGCACCCCAAATACCACTAGCGGTAAAGATGTAGGCTTCAATAAGCAAGTGATATTGCTTTCTGCCGCTATTAGTGACGGCAATAATGGTTCTAATTACAACGTTTCCTTAACTCCGTCTACTACCAGTCAGATTACGCCTTCGCCACTGACTATTGCCGCGGTCAATTCAGCTAAATTTGTTGGTCAAATCACTGATCCAGTCGGATACAGTGGCGTTATCTACAAGGGTATGGTGAATGGTGAAAATCCATTGACCGTCTTATCCGGTAGCCCAACTTATGTGCGCAGTGATTCCAGCAATAACGCAGTAGGATCATATGTTCTGACGCCAACTGGATATGGATCTAATGGTTCAACGAACGGTAACTATCAAATTACTTACCAAGCTGCCACCTTCACAATTGTGCCGGCGCAGTACTTAATCGTTTCTGTTGCTCCGACCTCAAGCGCTTATGGATCTGCTCCAAGCTACAGCTTGACTGCTCAATACTTGCCTTCAACTAACGCCACTCCAGTCTATTTGGGCACAGTCGGCACAAATCCATCTATAAACCCAATTCCATTAACTACAAGCGGCACCAACCCTATTACTGTTAGTGATGGAGCGGGTGGTGGTGCCACATTCTCGATTGCTCCTTCTGGCGCTACCCTAAGCGGTTCTCAGAATGTGATAGTGGGTGCTTATAACATTGCAGCTAACTCATTTACTCCGATTGGTGCTAATTTCTTGGGCACCCAATTTATTGGTTCATTAACTGTGACACCTAAGCCTTTGACTGGCGATCAATTGGGTATTACTGGAATTAGCCGCACCTACAACGGTAGCAGCGCAATTGTTGGCAATACTTTAAATACCAACCCAACTTTATCCGCCGTTTTGAGTGGAGATAAGGTGAGCGTGGTGGGTGCTGGCTACTTTAATGATCCTAATGTTGGCGTTAATAAAACTATCACCTTGAGCGTCTCATTAACTGGCACTAGCGCTGGTAATGACTCTGGTAACTACAGCTTAAGTAGTCCACAAATTATTAGCAATACCGGCGCAATCACTCAGCTGTCATCGGTTACTTACATGGGGGCCTCTGGCGGTAACTGGTCTAACGCAAGTAACTGGATGGGTGGGGCGATTCCAACGCTCAATAACGTGGCCAATGTAGTGATTCCGGTAGGCAGTACAGTTATATTTGATACTCCTGCGTTAACCAACTTGTTGCCGACTAGCACCATCACTAACAATGGTGCCTTGTCCTTTGCTAGCGCAAGTAATTTCACTTTGAATAACGTGATATCCGGTACGGGCTCACTGAATCAATCTGGAGCTGGCACACTCACGATTGCAGGGGCTAATTCTTATAGTGGCGGTACTAACATCAATGCATCGAACATCATTGTCGATAATCCCGCCGCCTTAGGTAGCGGCCCAATCAACTCGAATGGCGGTACTTTATCTATTAATGCCGGCGTTCAATTACCAAGCCTGACTACCAATGGCGCAATTCGTTTGGCAACGAGCGTAGACAGCTTAAATAACCAAACCTATAACGGATCCGTCACTTTGGTTGGTGGCAACCTGATGAGCTTGCAATCTGGCTCTGGAAATATTGTCTTTAATGGCGGATTGCTGGCAAATAATCAACAGTCCCTGGCAATCAGCGCGCCTAATGGCTCGGTCTCTTTTAATAATACGGTGGGTACGCCCAATATTGATACTCAAGGAAATCATATTGCCTACAACAGTACGTATTTCCAGGAGCACAATATCTTCACTTTAAATGTTGCTGCTAACACCATTTTCATCAGGGGAAACATTACTACCTTTGGCCCTCAAAGCTACAACGGCCATGTTTATATTGGCGATAATGGTAACAATGGACGTACCCGCATCTTGTTGTCCGAAGACCCAAGTATTGTTTTCCAAAAGGCAGTAGATGATGAATTGGCAAATACCCATAATCTGGTAGTTCAGGCAATTTCTACGGTAGCGGTAGCGCCTAACGATCCCGCATATCCATTCATTACATATGTGGGAGCAGTGGGAGCATTAAATCCATTAGCAAGTTTGATATCTACTACTGGTGTGCAAAAGCAAACGAATGCACTATTAACAGATATTTCTCCAGATCAGACAACCCGTGCTGGCAATATTAATGTGTTGTCTACTGTAAACACTGCTGGTAATCAGACCTACACTACTAATGCCATGAATTTGGGTGATCCATTGCTGCCAAACGCGCCACAATCTTTTACAACTAATGGTGGGGTAATTTCCTTTAATCTTGGGGCCGCTTCTGGAGGTGGTATTTCATCTCTTGCTCCAGTGACTTTCAACCTCAATGGCGGCTCTTTAGTTGGATTATCTAGTGGGGCATTTAATTTTGAGGTGAATTCTGGGGTAACTGCTTCACCTAGCTTGACTCTTCCAATAATTAGAGAGGGTATCACTTCAGGAGTTTTAATGAGTCAAATTGATTTAGGTAAAACTTTAGAGTTAATTTACACAGATGGTAAGGGTACTTCTGGCGCAATTACTGTCACAAGTCCCGATTCGAGTTGCTCTACAGATCTTGACGATTGCCTAAAAGTTAATCCTCTCTAAGCAGGGAGCATGAGTTAGCTCATCAAGTAGTATGTTTTTTATGAAAAATTTAATGAAATATTGCTCCTTAAGGTCGGCCCTCTCATTATGGTTTCCTCTTGCTGGGTGTTTTATTGCCTTGAATCATGCGAATGCTACGCCGGATAACTTTGAGTTTGTGGCAACAGTCAATGGATTTGCCATTAGCAAAGGCTTATTTGAACTTAATCTGCAGGCTGCGATAGCCCAGGGCCAAAAAGATACGCCCCAACTACGCGATGCCATTAAAAATGAGTTAATCAATCGCCAATTGATTGCGCAAGAGGTGGTTAAGCAAGGCCTTGAACAGGGAATCGATCTGCAGGATCAAATAACCCAACTGCGCCAGAATCTCTATCTTCAAGCTTTTATTGAGGATTATTTAAAGAAAAATCCGATTACCAATGAGAGGCTACGCGAAGAATATGACAAGCAAAAGCAATACCTTGGCAATGGTTCTGATTCGGCTACTCAATACAAGATAAGCCAAATCGTACTTAAATCTGAATCCGAGTCGATTGCAGTGATTAGTCGATTGCAATCAGGTGATTCTTTTGCAAAAGTTGCTAAAGAGGTGTCGCTAGATGCTGCTACCAAATCACAAGGTGGTGTTTTAGGATGGGTGAGTCCTCAGCAGCTAGCTCCCCCAATAGCTGATGTTGTCGGCACCTTGGGTAAGGGTGCTTATAGCAAGGTCCCCATTAAGATTTCTGATGCCTGGGTGATTATGCGAGTGGATGACACACGATCTGCCAAGATCCCAAATTTTGAGGCTTCAAAAAATCAGTTGAAGCAGGCTATCATTCAGCAATATCTTACTGAAACCTTAAAGCGTCTGCGCGAATCCTCCAGGATTGTTCAATGAAAAAGCTATTGGCTGCCATTATTTTTTATTTGAGCGTCAGTCTCGTTAACGCAGGGGAAAAGTTCGCTTATCAAAATTGGGTCGCAGAAATGGGCGGTCAAACGAATGAGGCTTACACCATTGCTGATGCAAGCACTTCCTTTGGAACTTTTTGCTCGAATGAGCAATGCCTTTTTTACTTGCATCAAAACCTTAATTGCACGCCTGGCGCCAAATATTCTGTTTTGATGAATAGTCCCAGCATTTCAACAGCCTTAACGATGGAATGTACTCCCATCAATGGGAATGCATTTCAGATACTAACTCCATATAATTCCGTGCTGCAGGCGACACAAGCGGGAGAAAGTATCGGTTTTGCAGTTGCCCTTCAATCGGGCGCTTTTGCAGTGACGCGCTTTAGCTTGTTGGGGGCTAAGCCCGCTATTGATCGAGTCCTAACTGAGGCTGCCAATAGTAAACAGAGGGAGCAAAAACCGCCTCAAATCATCATTGTGCCGCCTCTGCAAATTGTCCCTAGAGTCACGCCGAATCAACCTCCGGGTACGCCGCAAAACGCTATTCCAAAGTCGAACTCAAAAGATATTTCGATTTAATCATGGAATGTAAATTGAAATGACTATTAAACAATTTAACGGAAGCTACTTTCCGAATGAGGACCGAATCTTGTTTCGGTTTAATACGCAAAGTCAGGAAGAGTATCGCTTCTGGCTTACGCGCAGAACCACTCTATTTATTCTCGCAGCGACATCCCATTTACTGGCTAAACAATTAGAGCAAACCCATTCACCAGGTGCCGCAAAAGCACTCACTGAGTTTGAAAAAGAAGCTATTTTAGAATCCGCAAAGCAAGAAAATATGGCGACATCACCTTATGAAGCGGGACTCAATTTTCCGCTTGGATTTGATCCTATCTTAGTACTGGATGTAACCTGTGCTCTCACTCAGAAGGGCGAAAAATTAGGTCATCTAGCAGATGTGAAGGATGGGCAAATTGACGACAATTTATCTATCGACTTCGCTCTTCCAGGAGGCGCTAATATCAACCTCAAACTAGCAGGAAATATACTGCAAACAATGTGTGTTTTGCTCGATCAGCTACGCCAACAAGCGGGTTGGGGTGAAGCTGTATTGCAAGCCACGAACCCAAGCTCTGATAATCAGTCTTTAGAAGTTCAAACCACCAAAAATACCTCTATTCATTAATGGAGGTATTGAGGTTTTAAAACGGTAGCTTTGCCTCTGGCTTAGCGGCCAACAAGACCGCCTTAAATTCTGCTTGAATTCTAGCAATAGCCTGTTCACTATCTGCCTCAAAGCGCATCACTACAACCGGTGTAGTATTTGATGGTCTAGCCAAGCCAAATCCATCGGCATATTCCACGCGCACACCATCAATGGTATTGATGGATTCCGAAGTAGGAAACTTGGCATTGGCTTTAATGGTTTCAAGTAATTCAAAAGGCTCACCTTCAGCGCACGCAAGTTGTAATTCAGGCGTGCAAATGGCATTTGGCAAGTCATTGAGCGTTTTGTTTGGATCTTTCTCTTTGGACAGAATCTCCAAAAGACGTACTCCCGTATAAAGACCATCATCAAAGCCAAACCAACGGTCTTTAAAGAAGATGTGGCCTGACATTTCGCCGGCCAGGGGTGCACCAGTTTCTTTGAGTTTGGCTTTCACTAAAGAGTGACCCGTTTTCCACATCAAGGGTTCGCCACCATGCTGCTTTACCCAGTTAGCCAGGTTGCGGGTGCACTTCACGTCATAAATAATTTGACCACCAGGATTTCGAGAGAGAACATCCTTGGCAAACAACATCATTTGACGGTCAGGGAAAATCACTTGACCATCTTTTGTAACCACACCCAAACGATCGGCATCGCCATCAAAAGCGAGGCCTAATTCATTATCGGTAGTTTGCAGGTTCTTAATGAGATCTTGCAAGTTCTCAATATGCGCTGGATCTGGATGATGGTTCGGAAAATGACCATCGACTTCGCAAAAGAGTTCCTCAACTTCACAGCCGAGGGCTCTAAAGAGTTTGCCGGCAAATGCGCCACCAACACCATTGCCGCAATCAACCACAATCTTCATTGGACGAGTCAACTTAACGTCGCTCACAATGCGCTCTAAGTACATTGGGAAAATATCAAAGGTGCTTCTAGTGCCTTGACCTGTAGAAAATTGCTTTGCCTCAATACGTTTACGCAGAGCCTGAATTTGATCGCCATAGATTGCAGCGCCACCCAGAACCATCTTGAAACCGTTGTAGTTAGGGGGGTTGTGGCTACCGGTAATCATGATGCCGGATTTGGGTTTCTTGCCATTGAGTATCTGGTTGGCGCCAAAGTACACCATTGGTGTGGCAACCATTCCAAGATCAATCACATTAATACCAGTTGATAACAAACCCTCAGTTAAAGCCTCAATCAAGCTTGGGCCTGATAAACGACCATCGCGACCGATGACGATTTCCGTTTCACCGAGTTCACGCATCTCCGTACCAAATGCTTGGCCAATCAGTTTGGCAATCGATGGATCTACAGTCTCATCAATAATGCCGCGAATGTCATAAGCTTTGAAAATGGATGGAGAGAGTTGCATGAGTTTTCTTTCGGCGTCTAGCTGACGCTAGATCTTTAAAGCTATTGATTAAATAAGTTAATGCGAGCGGCTGTCACTTCGTCAATACCTGCATCTGCCTGTACCACGCCATTATTCCGTAGGGCAGCTTCAATTGGCTTAGCCAGTACCTTGCCAAGCTCAACACCGGGTTGATCAAAGCTATTGATATTCCACAGAGCGCCCAGTGCAGCTGTGCGATTCTCATACAGCGCCAAGAGTGCGCCTAGATAGAAAGCATTGAGCTTAGGCAGAATGAGTAGATTGCTAGGGCGTTTACCGGGGTAAGTATTGTTCGGGTTGTCAGTCTTCTTGCCATTAGCCAGCGCCTGGGCTTGCGCCAGGAGGTTGGACAATAGAATGCGGTGATGCGCCTTTGCCTCTGGCAAATGACTCATCGGCTCACGAACCGCAATAAAATCTATTGGAATGATTTCTGTACCTTGATGTAATAGTTGGAAGTAGGAGTGTTGAGCATTGCTACCAGAGCTACCAAATACGACTGGGCAAGAAAACTTTACTGGCTTACCATCACGATCGACGCTCTTGCCATTACTTTCCATATCCAGCTGTTGCAGCCACTTTGGAAACCAATCCAATGCATCCGCATACGGAATCACAGCATATGACTTGATGTTGTGTTTCTCCTGCTGATAGAGCAGGCTGAGCGCCATGATCACCGGCAGATTTTCTTCTAGAGGCGCAGACTCAAAGTGCTGATCCATTGCTTGAGCGCCAGCTAGGAACTTCTTGAAAGTATCAAATCCATATTGCAAGGCAATTGGTAATCCAACTGCAGACCAAACGGAGTAACGACCGCCGACCCAATCCCAGAAAGGATAGATATGATCTTGCTCAATGCCAAATTCTTCAGCGGCAGGAACGTTTGCTGTTACTGCAAAGAGTGATTTACTGACTTGACTATTGGTAAGGCCATTATTTTTAAGCCATTTCACTACCGCTTTGGCGTTCATGCTGGTCTCAAGCGTCGTAAATGACTTCGAAACAATAATGACTTTAGTGCTATGCGGTAAAGCGCGTTGCAATATGCGAGCTAAATCAGCGGTATCGATATTGGCCAAGAAATGCATGCGCATCCCGCGGCTTTCAATATCGGGTACATGGGCTAAAGCCTCAATGGCGAGGCGGGGACCAAAATCAGATCCACCAATACCAATGTGAATGACATCGGTGACACCGACCCACTTATTGCATAGAGCTTCAATGCGGTGCCAAACTTGGGCAACATCCGGCATGACATCTTTGCCATTTACCAATACGGGAGATTGGTCAAGGTTGCGCAGAGCAGAGTGCAGGGCAGGACGGTTTTCAGAGTTATTCACCGGCTTGCCAGCAAATAGGTCGGCAATAAATTGCTCTAATTTAGCTTCTTTGGCTTGGGCAAAGAGGGACTTCCAGCTGGCAGCATCAATGCCTTGATAAGCGCTATCTAAAACGATATCTTGGGCGCTAAATAGGGTTTTCAAATGCTCTTCAGCTGGTTTAGAGGACATTGATAGATTTTATCAATAAGTACCCCAAAACCCACTAAAACAATGAAAATGTTACGATTTCGGGATGCAAGTAACAATCATTCAAGGCTTGGGCAGATAAATGGATCAGGTCGACTGTGTCGTCATCGGTGCTGGGGTCGTCGGCCTAGCTGTTGCGAGAGAAATGGCCTTGCAGGGCCGTGAAACGATTTTGCTTGAACGGGAAAGTGCTTTTGGCACGATAAGCAGTGCCCGTAATAGTGAAGTGATTCATGCTGGCATTTATTACCCCAAGGACTCACTCAAGGCCAAGCTCTGTGTAGAGGGTAATCGCATGCTCTATGAGTATTGCCGCACTCACCATGTTGCTACTCAGCCTTATGGAAAATTGATCGTTGCCAGCGACGAATCTCAGTTAGATGATCTCCAGGCCATTCTTTACAAGGCGCAGCAAAACCAAGTTCCAGAAATCAAAATGATTACTGGTGAACAAGCCAAAATAATGGAGTCTGAGCTCCATTGTGCGGCAGCGGTTCTCTCGGCCTCGACGGGAATCGTTGATAGCCATGGTTATATGCTTTCCCTCTTGGGTGGTTTTGAGGACGCAGGCGGAATGATTGCCTATCAATCGCCGCTCATTAGTGCAAAGCCCATTGGCGAAAACGCTAAAGACGGATTTGAATTAAAGATCGGTGGCGCAGATGGCCTGAAGATTCAAACCAAGCTGCTGATTAATTGCGCAGGTATGAGTGCACCAGCCATTGCGAAAAAAATTGAAGGATTGAAAGAGGATCAAATCCCCAAAGCCTATTTTGCTAAAGGTAATTACTTTTCTCTTTCTGGAAAATCACCGTTCAAGCATTTGATTTATCCCATTCCAGAGCCTGGTGGTCTAGGCGTACATCTTACTTTGGATATGGGTGGGCAGGCCAAGTTTGGACCCGACGTCGAATGGCTTGAAATCGATGAGGAAGGCCAAATTGATTACACCGTAAATCCAAAGCGGGGCGAAGGTTTCTATGAGGCCGTAAGACGCTATTGGCCAGGCCTTAAGGACAATGCATTGCAACCTGATTACTCTGGGGTGAGGGCAAAGATAGTTCCGCCAAACGCGCCTGCAGGGGACTTTTGCTTCAATGCGCCCAAGGACCATGGCCTGGAAGGACTCTTTAATCTATATGGCTTTGAGTCCCCAGGATTAACCTCCAGCCTAGCTATTGCCAAGCATTTAGAAGGTTTAATTAAGAGGTCTTAATCTACTTGAGCTCGATATTCGAATGGGTTCAGTAAATTAATTTTAAATCGTTTGAAGTCTTTTATATTTCTACTGACCACAATGAGTTTCTGATCAATAGCTGTCGCTGCGATCATGGCATCTTCCCAAACGGTATTACTTTCTTTATGCATGAGCTTTGCCCACAATCTAAAGGTTGATCCCGTCATCGGTAAGACATGATGTGCATTTGAAACTTGTTGCAACCAACTCTCCAAAGACTCTGCTTTATTTTTATCTTGCTCACGAGTCAACTCAATGCCTGCTTGAATTTCACCGATCGAGACTGCGGAAATATAAAGATCATTATCTGAAATGTTCTCATACCACTCTAATACTGCTCCATGCGGTTTTGGTTTACGTAGTTCTGAAATAATATTGGTGTCTAGTAAGTACATGAGCAGTCTTACAGTTTGATGGATTTTCGAAATACACCTTGGCCACGCTTTGGCAGCACTAGGTCACCCTTGGCTTGCTCTGAAAGCAAAAGCGATTTAAGAGAAGGTTTAGCTAACTTTTTCAATGTATTCCACTCCTGGATGGTGATTAATACGGCTGCTTCATGCCCCCGCTTAGTAACCACTTGTGGACCTTCTTCAAGGCAGGCGTTTAGTAACTCGCTAAATTTTGCTTTGGCATCTTGAACTGCCCAGTGCTTATTCATCACCCGTACTCCTGACTAGTTTTCTGACTAGTTTATCAGAGAAAAGGCTATATCGGTTGGTGCACATAGAGTATTTAAGCCAATGGAAGCAATCTTTAGAAGGGGGCTTATTGCATTTTTAAGTAGTGGCTCACCGAATTCCTTATAATCTAGGACTGAAATCGCAAAGGAAGAGTGGCAGAGCGGTTGAATGCACCAGTCTTGAAAACTGGCGAGGATGAAAGTCCTCCGTGAGTTCGAATCTCACCTCTTCCGCCAATGATGTATATAGATAAAGCCCTTACGGGCTTTTTTTTATTTTCTAGAGACGCAAATATTAATTAGCTGACTTTTTGAGAGTCATCTTTTCGCCATCAGTATCAAATGCGCCTTTGAACCCAGGCGGATACTTGCTCCAATGGTATCCATGGATGGCGTGATCATAGCCATACTGGAAGAGGGCATTCATATACTTGGTATCAAATTCCTCATTGTGAGGCTCATTAAAGTCAGAGCCAATATAGGCTAGATTAAATCCCACATTGTCACTCTTGGCGGTGTTATAGATGCGATACAAATCGCCTATACCTTGGGTTTGAATTAACTGGGAAATCGCTCGACCAGCAACGCTTAGGGTGCGACGCTCAGTTTCACTCCAGCGGGGATCAAGGCGTGAATTGCGAATAATGTAGGCTTGACGATTGATGCGACGTTTAATACCAAGCGCATCTGCTTTGCTAGCTGCTGACGCTGGATACAAGAAGACTTGTGTGCTGGCGCCACCATCTACATGCATCTCCTGAAATACTTGTTCATCCAAGAGGAAATCAAACATCACCGGCGGGAATGCTCCTGGAATCGATGCGGATGCCAGCATAATGCGGCGGAAAAGTTCAACCGCTTCAGGGCTGCCGATTGTGGCAATGCGCCCCATATTCCAAATCACGGGCTGGCCCGCATCAATATTGGTTGTGCCAATGAGTAACCAGCGACCATTGGTGTTGTATTCGTAGGCGACCTGCTTCAGAAAGTTTGTATCAATATATTGGGAGATTAATTGATAGAGCGGGGTGGAGTCGGCTAGGCCATCACTAAAGACGCCAGAAAGAATTCCTTTTTCAATATAAACATCCCTTGGATTAATGTTTGTGTAGACCTGTTGCAAAATGGGGTCGTAGTCCTTACCAAGATAAGCAAATGGAGCGATCAATGCGCCTGTGCTAATGCCAGTAACTAGGTTAAAGGCAGGTCTCGAACCTTGTTTTGACCAGCCTACCAAGAGACCGGCACCAAATGCACCGTCGTCACCGCCGCCTGAGAGGGCTAAGTAGTTAGCATTACCAGAAAAAGCACTTGTACCACGGGATGCTTCAAGTGCAACGACATCCTGCACCAGGGAATCAACGCCAGCTTGCGTTGATATCAGGTAGCGGACGCTGGGCAAACCAGCAATTTGGGCTTTATTTAAGGACTGGGCTGGAACGGCTGCTTTGCGCTCTAAAGCGGCGCATCCCAATAGAGAGGCCAAGAATGCAGCATAGATAATAAGGTGGTGTAAGCGCATGATGTTCTATCAATATTAATTCTGTGAATTGTAAGGGTTGGGGTTTTGATAAGGCTCTCATCGTTGTACGATATCCAATATGAAGCTTCTACTATCGATTTACTTCTTCATTTTGGGCATTATTCAAGCCGGTCTATTCTCCGGCGTTTATCACTATTACCGCACTCAAAATATCGTTCGGCCTAGTTCTTATTGGATGGCTTCACTGCTGTCTAGCATTGCCGCTTTACTCATTTTCGGTGCGGGTATTCTCACAATTCAGGATATGAAAAACCCTGAATTTAATTTCACCCTAGCCAACATCTTATTTTTTGCTTCTGCTGCTCTGCAAGCATTATTTTGTCAATCGCTGTTACATCAGATTTCCAGGCGCACACAAATTGCTTTAGCTGTTTCTTTGTTGGTATTTTTGTGCGTATTTGAATACATGCGCCACTACGCAAACTTTGAAATCCGAACCATTTTTATGGCCAGTCTTTCATCCATTTTGTATGCCTCGCAAATCTATTGGTTGAGACAGAAGAAAAAGCAAGACTCTTCAAAACAGTTGACCTATCTACAGTACGCGAGTTCAGCTGAAATGTTTTTTGCTCTCGGGCGCATAGCTATCTTAACGTCCACAACCCCCATTCTTGAGGTTGATCAGCTGCCACAAATATTGATCTTATTTACGATTGCACAATTGGTGATGAATACGCTTTCTTATATTGCGATTGGTGGCTATTGGGCTGAACAGATAGCGATTGTGAATGCGAAGGCAACCCTAGAAAACGAAGAAATCAAGCGACTTCTGCAGGAGCGAGAGCAGCTTATTGGCTCGCTGTTAAAAGCGAATAAAAGCGCTAGTACCGGCGCTTTATCAGCTTCAATTGCTCATGAATTAAATCAACCACTTGGAGCATCGAGTCTCAATATTCAATTTTTGCAAAAGAAACTGGCTGAGGGTCACCTAAGCCCCGTTATTGAGAAGGAAATTTTAGAAACCTTACTTTCGGATAATCAAAGGGCGGCGAGCATTATTCGGTCATTGCGCTCCATCTTCTCGGATGAAAAAATTACCCCATCCACAATAGATATGGCTGAACTGGTTCAGGCCGTTTTAAATATTGCAAAACCAGAAATGGCCTCCAAGAATATTCAGCTGATACTGCGCTTGGAGCCGAACTTAACTGTTGGTGTGACTGCTAGCGAGATTCAGCAGGCTCTTTTAAATTTGGTGAACAATGCTATTCAAGCATTAGCAAAATCTCATCAACTAGATAAGAAGCTCACCATTGAGGGGGCACATGTTGGGGATGGCATTCAGATCACGATTGCCGACAATGGCGATGGTATTTCTGCTGACGCACAGGCTCACTTATTTGAATTGCTTTCTAGCTCTAAAAATTCTGGAATGGGTTTAGGCTTATGGTTGTGTAAACACATTGTGACGCGACATGGTGGGCTGATTTGGTCTGAAGCAAGTGCAGATGGCGGAGCGAAGTTTGTATTTCAGCTTCCCTCTAAACCCCATTTAAGCTAGAGTTAACCCAATTTTGATTAGCTTAAGGGCTAATTGCCATGTAGGTAGCGGCACCTATCATTAAGTAATCGGAAATATCCCCTTTAAAGGTCAGGCGTATGAGAAATTCACTAAAACAAATCGCTCTTGCGGCATCCTTGCTAACGGCTGGCACAATTTTTGCAGCTGGAGGCGGTGGTGTAGTGGCAGATCCGGGTGCTATGGAGGGCAAGCATTTTGACCCAAAGGGTAATGCGCCGTCGACCTACACCGTTGAGCTACAAAACGGTTTGCGCAAAACACTGCCTTTTGAAGATAAACGCGACTTTGAAGAGTCAAAGCGCGGATTTATTGCAGCGCCAACGTATAAGACCATCATGGCTGATGCCGGCAACGTGGCATGGGACATGGGAAGCTATGATTTTCTATTACAAGGCAAAGACTTTGATAGTGTGCACCCATCTTTGCAGCGCCAGGCTATTCTCAATATGGGTTATGGACTTTATGAAGTGGTGCCCGGAAAAATTTATCAAGTCCGTGGCTTTGACCTGGCCAATATCAGTTTTATTAAGACGAATTCAGGCTGGATTGTCTTTGATCCACTCACTGCCAAAGAAACGGCTAGGGCAGCCCTAGAACTTGTAAATGAAAAGTTAGGCAAGCGTCCAGTCGTAGCAGTGGTTTACTCCCATTCCCATGGCGACCACTTTGGTGGTGTGCGTGGCGTCGTAGACGAGGCTGATGTGAAGGACGGCAAAGTAAAGGTAATCGCACCAGCGGGCTTTATGGATCATGCGGTAGCTGAGAATGTCTATGCCGGCAATGCCATGACTCGCCGGATGTACTTCCAGTATGGAGTCTTGCTACCCCGTAGCCCCTTTGGGCACGTCGACCAATCGATTGGTAAAAATACTGCGGCAGGGAACTTAGGATTAATTGAGCCCAATGTTTACATTACGCAGCCCTACGAAACCATGAATGTCGATGGTGTAGTGATGGAGTTCCAAAATACGCCAGGCACTGAAGCGCCTGCGGAGATGAATACTTATTTCCCGCAATTTAAGGCATTCTGGGCAGCAGAAAATATTACCGGCACCATTCACAACATCTACACCTTACGTGGCGCTTTGGTGCGTGACTCATTGGCATGGTCTAAGAATATTAATAATGCTTTATACCGCTACGGTAATGATAGTGAGGTGATGTTTGCCTCACATAGTTGGCCACGTTGGGGTAATGAACGTATTCAGGAGGTGATGCGTACTCAGCGTGACAGCTATGCTCATTTGCACAATGAAGTGTTGCACCTAGCTAATAATGGCGTCACGATTAACGAAATTCAAAACGTCTATAAGCAGCCAGATAGCTTAAAAACCCAATGGGCGGCGCATAGCTACCATGGCTCTGAAGAGCATAACAGTAGGGCGGTGATCAATCGTTATCTAGGATATTGGGATGCCAACCCTGCAACGCTAGCACCACTATCGCCCAGAGATGCAGCGCCTCTTTATGTCGAGATGATGGGTGGTTCTTCCAAAATCCTGGCTAAAGGTCGCCAACTCTATAAGCAGGGTAAATATCGTGAGGCGATGGAGATTGTCAATAAGTTGGTTTATGCACAACCTGACAATACTGCTGCAAAAGATTTATTGGCTGATATCTTTGAGCAAATTGGCTACCAAAAAGAAAGTCCAAGTATGCGCAATAGCTTCTTGGGCGCTGCATACGAATTGCGTCATGGCATGCCAACGGGAGCATCCCCAAAATCCAATGGTCCTGACATGATTAAGGCTATGACCACGGAGCTTTGGCTGAACTCCTTGGGAATCAGTTTGGACAGCAAGAAAGCAGCTGGCATGAAATTCACAATCAATCTCTCTACGCCTGATAACGGTGAGAAGTTTATTGTGGAGATGAGCAATTCAGTGCTGACCAATATCAAAGGACAACAGGCCAAGAATCCAACGCTGACTATTACTGTGAATCGCAGTGATCTAGAACGGGTGATGGGGGGCCAAACGACCTTCGAGCAATTGCAGGCAGAGGGCAAGGCTCAATTTGATGGTGATCGCAAGGCGTTTGATCAACTTCGTAGTTCTTTGACAATCTTTAAGCCTGACTTTGAGTTAATGCCAGGAACAAAGCCAAAGCAGGCATCGATTAAGCCTGTAAGCGCACAACCACAAGATCCATTTACCGCTCAAGAATTGGCAATTACTGCAGGCGAATAATTGCAGGGCTGAAGAGGGTGCTGAGTGAAATAAAAAAGGACTTTGAAAAGTCCTTTTTTATTATTGCCATTAAAGAAGTAGAAATGATTAATTCAAATCTACTTGTAGCTTGGCATCTTTGACTAATTTAGCCCACTGGTTACGATCTTTAATGATGAATTTGCTAAAGGCTGCAGGGCTACCACCGCCATCCTCTGCGCCAACCTCAGCCAACTTCGCTTGAATTTCTGGCTTACGCAAAATCGTATTTACGTCAGCATTAATCTTGTCGACAATTTTTGGATCCAGCTTTGCAGGACCCATTAACCCATACCAGGCAGTAGCCTCAAAGCCCACATAGCCCAGCTGTTCAATGGTTGGAAGATTGGGATAAGCTGCTGAGCGCTTAGTGCGAGTCTGCGCCAGAGGAATCACTTTGCCACTTTGGATATGTGGTGTAGCCGCGCTCATAGTTTCAAAGGCATAGGTGATATGACCAGCCATCAGATCAACCAAGACAGGGCCACTCCCTTTGTAGGGTATGTGCAGAGCATCTGCTCCTGCCATGTGCATGAAGAGTTCATATGCTAAATGTTGTGTGCTGCCATTGCCGGCAGACCCAAAGCTCACCTTGCCCGGGTTTTGTTTCATATAGGCAACGAGGTCTTTTACATTTTTTGCAGGGGCATCCACATTGGCGATCAAGATATTGGGAGTAATGCCTAATAAAACAATCGGTGTGAAATCGGTGCTAGCGTTATAGGACATTTTTTGCCCAAGCGCTGGAATGATGGAGAGGGCGTTGACGTGCGCTAAGCCAAGGGTATATCCATCCGGGGGTGATTTGGCAACCAGATCAGCCGCAATGGTGCCTGCTGCACCGCCGCGATTATCAATGACAACCTGTTGGCCCCACATTTGTGAGAGGTTGATGGCAATGATGCGCGCGATGGCATCTGAACCACCACCAGGGGGAAAACCAACAAACAGTTTGACTGGTTTATCTGGCCACGATTTGGTTTGAGCAAAAGCGCCCGACGACAAAATGAGGGCGCTCAGTGATAAGGCTAAACAGGCAAACAAGCGACTACGGCCTGCGCTGTGCAAATTACTAAAAATCATTACTTGTCTCCGAGGAGGATTTTGAGATCCCTTAAGAGACCTACTTTAACTGAGAAAGATCTCTTGCAGATTGTTGAGATAGCGTAAACCCTGACCTGTAGCCATCAGTTTGCTGGGGTTTTCATCAAGCAAGCCTTTCTTGCAGGCTTCATCTAGTGACTTGCTAATCACGTGAAGAGGTAGGCCTGTCCGCTCACTAAACGTAGCGGTTTCTACACCATCGCTTAATCGCAAAGTATTGAGCATAAATTCAAAAGGGAGGTCCTTGGAGTCAATCTCGCGTGATTCAATCAAGGCGTTACCTTTACTTTCCATAGCGGCCATATAGGTCTCTGGATGACGTTCGCGAACTTGGCGGGTGATCTTATTTGGAAACGAAACTTTGCCATGGGCGCCAGCACCAATACCGATGTAATCACCAAAGCGCCAATAGTTTAGATTGTGTTTGCACTCCTGATCTTTCTGAGCATACGCAGAGACTTCATAACGTTTGTAACCGGCCTTGGTCAGCAGATCTAAATTCTGCTCAAAGATGGCATCAATCTCATCCTCACTGGGCAATTTGGGGGGAAAGCTGGCGAAGTAGGTATTCGGTTCAAGCGTAAGGTTGTACAAAGAAAGATGGGGTGTTTTAAATGACAGGGCAGTCTCTATATCTGCCTTTGCAGCCGCTAGACTTTGATTTGGCAGTCCATACATCAGATCTAAATTAACGGATGTGAAGTTGTCTATAGCAATCTGAATAGCGCGTTTGGCTTCTTCACCATTATGAATTCGCCCTAAGGCCTTGAGTTGCTCATCCTGAAAGCTTTGTACTCCGATCGATACGCGATTGATGCCGCATCGAGCAAAAGCGGAAAACTTATTTGCCTCAATCGATCCGGGATTGGCTTCCATGGTGATTTCCGCAGCAGGCTCTAGATTTACTCGAGCGCGAATGGCGGAGAGCAGTTCATCCATACCCTCGGGAGATAACAAGCTCGGAGTGCCACCACCAATAAAGATGGTGTGAACCGACCGACCCCAAACATTGGGAAGCTCTGTTTCTAGATCGGCGATTAATGCCTTGAGATAACGTTTTTCATCAAACCCATTTTTACCAATACCATCCTTAACTTGATGAGAGTTGAAATCACAGTAAGGACATTTCTTTTCGCACCAAGGAAAGTGAATATAGAGCGAGAGTGGGGGCAGTGCTGTTAAGGAAACAGCTTTAGCTGGCAATTTAGACACGAGACTTCAATTGGGTAATGAGCTCACGCAGTGCTTGTCCGCGATGACTAATTTCATTCTTCTTTGCGGGCTCTAACTCCGCGGCAGTAAGACCTAATTCAGGCAGAAGAAAGTGAGGGTCGTAGCCAAAACCATTGCTCCCTTTGGCTTGATCAACAAATTGACCATACCAGCGGGTTTGCACAATGAGGGGTTCTGGATCGTTAGTGCTACTTACAAATACCAAAGCACATACATAGTGAGCGCCACGATTATTTTTGTCCTTGAGATCTGCAATTAACTTACGATTGTTGGCTGCATCATTTGCAGGCACGCCTGCGTAGCGGGCCGATAAAACACCTGGGTGACCATTTAATGCATGTGCACAAATTCCGGAATCATCTGCTAATGCTGGCAGCCCACTTGCTGCACTGGCATGACGCGCCTTAGCAAGAGCGTTTTCAACAAAAGTATGGTGAGGCTCTTCTGCCGCCGGAATGCCCAACTCCCCTTGGGGAATCACTTGAAAATTCAAGGGCGCCAATAGCGCTTGAAACTCCCGAACCTTGCCAGCGTTATTAGAGGCGAGAACCAATTTTTGCATGTGATTTTGTGCTCTTACTTATTTCAATGCATCAATCTGTAATTGCGTGAGCTCTTGAATTCCCAGTTCAGCCAAATCAAGCAGAGCAGTCAACTCACTTCTGGAGAAGGCTGCACCTTCAGCAGTGCCTTGCACTTCAATCATGCCGCCTTTGCCTGTCATGACGACATTCATATCGGTATCGCAAGAGGAGTCCTCTGGGTAATCCAAATCCAGCACTGGGACGCCGTGATAGATGCCAACAGAGATGGCGGCAACACTATCAATGATGGGATCTTGTGAGAGTGCACCACTTTTCAGTAACTGATTGACAGCATCACGGGCTGCAACATAGGCGCCTGTTATAGAAGCAGTTCGTGTACCACCATCCGCTTGCAAGACATCACAATCTAAATGAATCGTGCGTTCACCCAAGATTTCTAAATTGAAGACGCTGCGCATTGCGCGGCCGATGAGACGCTGAATTTCTTGAGTGCGACCCGATTGCTTGCCGCGAGCGGCTTCACGATCACTGCGAGTATGTGTAGAGCGGGGCAGCATGCCGTATTCAGCGGTAACCCATCCCTCGCCAGAGCCACGCTTATGCGGCGGGACCTTATCGAGGATGCTGGCGGTACATAAAACCTTGGTATCTCCAAATGCGATTAAGACAGAACCTTCAGCATGTTTGGTAAAGCTTCTGGAAATCGTAACGGGGCGTAAGTCTTTTGGTTTGCGACCGCTTGGACGGGTGACGGTGCTTAAATTTGGGTTGCTCATGGATTTGTCCTAAAGGGCTATAAAGAATCTACAATGTCCCTATGATATCGAGCATGACTGGTTATGGCAGCGCATCTCGCCAAGTCTCCCTAGGGGCTGGCGTAGTTGCTGATCTGCAGGTGGAATGTAGGGCTGTTAATAGCCGCTTTCTGGATTTGGGCTTTCGTCTGCCAGATGAGTGCCGTGGGGCTGAGCCTGCTTTACGAGAAATGGCTACTCACGGCCTATCCCGTGGCAAGGTGGAGTTTCGGGCGGCATGGCGGGTCAATAGTGGTGCTGCTGGCGCTGCCAAGAGCAACCCACATGCCTTAGGGGCGATAAATAAAGATCGCCTTGATGCGCTTTACACCCTTCAAGAAAAAGCCCAAGAAGCCTTTCCAAAAGCGCAAGAGTTGAGTGTTGCTGAAGTGCTACGTTGGCCTGGAATTGTTTCTGAGCCCCGTGGCGAAGAAGAGGGTTGGATTGCCGCAACGGTAGAGGCGGGGCGTGCCGCCTTAGAGGCATTACTGACTAGTCGCCATGCAGAAGGCCAAGCCTTGGTTGGGGTATTGACCAATATTACGAAGAAGATGCGCGAGATTGTGAAGGTGATTGAACCCAAGGTCCCTGAATATGTTGCTCAGTATCAAGAGAAGCTCACCGAACGCTTATCTGAAGCCTTGGCGGCTCAAGAGCAAGCTAAAGCGGGCACAGAACTGATGGAGCGTATTCGCCAGGAAGTCGTTTTGTACGCGGTACGCATTGATGTGGCGGAAGAGTTCGCCCGTTTAAAAACCCATCTGCAGGCTGTTGATACCGCTTTGGCTGGTAAGGGCCCTGTGGGTAAGAGATTGGATTTCCTGATGCAAGAACTCAATCGCGAAGCCAATACCCTTAGCTCTAAATCGGTTTCTGAAGAATGTACCCAAGCAGCCCTTGAGCTTAAGCTTCTGATTGAGCAAATGCGTGAGCAAGTGCAAAACTTGGAATGATGATTCATTCATAATCCGTACAATTAACCCATGACTAGTCCAATTTCGACCCCTTCTTATCAAGGTAGCATGTTGATGATTGTGGCGCCATCCGGTGCTGGCAAATCCTCTTTAGTGAATGCGCTATTAAAAGAAGATGCTGGATTGACACTGTCTTTATCTACCACGACACGTTCACCAAGACCTGGTGAAATAAATGGCAGGGATTATCGTTTTGCCTCTAAAGAAGATTTTATTGCTGAAAGAGACCAAGGCCATTTCTTGGAGTGGGCAGAAGTGCATGGTCATTTTTATGGCACATCAAAACCATGGATTGAATCTCAAATGCAAGCAGGTAGTGATGTGATGCTCGAGATCGATTGGCAGGGTGCACAGCAAATTCGCAAACTCATTCCATCAGTACAGTGGATCTTTATTTTCCCACCTTCAATAGAAGCTTTAGAGGAACGTTTGCGCAAACGCGGGCAGGATGATGAAGCCACCATTCAGAGACGCTTGGCTGCTGCCCATATCGAATTGCAGCATGCCCACGAGGCTGATTTTATTGTGGTGAATGATTCCTTTGATCAGGCCCTAGTTGACCTAAAGCATATTTTGGCTTCCAGCCGCCTTCGCTCTGGACCCAGCATGGCCCGTAATCCAGCTCTTTTAAGGCGCCTTGGGGTGTAATCAGTTATCCTATAGGTATTGAAGCTAAATTAAGTGAGTCCAGCATGGCCCGTATTACTGTAGAAGATTGCCTGAAAACCATTCCAAATCGTTTTGAACTCGTGTTGGCTGCGACATATCGCGCACGTCAATTAGTTCAAGGTCACTCCCCACGTGTTGAGTCCAGAGATAAAGCTACGGTAGTTGCTTTGCGTGAAGTAGCTGCTGGTGTTACTGACCGTGACATGTTGACCAAAGTTCCTTTGTAATTTAGGAGTTCCGGTGTGGAGCTCCCTTTAGGAACAACCAAGACATCGGAATTAGTAGGAGGGGTCTCGCCCAATGAGGCCTCCTTTGGGGTAGCTCAACAAGATTTACTGGATACCCCATCAGATACATCTCTAGGTAGTCATTCTCAAAACGGCAAGAAGTCGATCATTGCGACTTTGTTGGCACAGTCGAGCCGTCATTTGTTTGGGCCAACCTCTGCGCCCACACTGCCTCTTAAGCATCAGGTGGTTTCGATTGAGGGCTTACTCTCAAAACTGACATACCTCAAGCCGGAAGAAATCATCCAAGTCAAAAAAGCCTTTCAGTTTTCTGATGCGGCTCACTTGGGTCAGTATCGTCACAGTGGCGAGCCTTACATCACCCATCCTGTAGCCGTTGCAGAACTCTGTGCTACCTGGCGCTTGGATGCTCCTTCTATCATGGCGGCACTATTGCATGATGTGATTGAAGATACGGGGTGTACTAAAGCAGATTTAGTAGAAAAGTTTGGCAATAAGGTGGCTGAGCTGGTTGAGGGCCTCACTAAGCTCGACAAGCTAGAGTTTCAGAGCCATGCAGAAGCTCAGGCTGAGAGTTTTCGCAAAATGTTTATGGCGATGGCGCGTGATGTCCGCGTGATCTTAGTAAAGCTCGCAGACCGTACGCACAATATGCGCACTTTGGATGCAGTTCCAATGGAAAAGCGTCGCAGGGTTGCTGCTGAAACCATCGAGATCTATGCACCTATTGCGCATCGCCTTGGCTTAAACATCATCTATCGAGATTTACAAGATCTGAGTTTCCGTTACTCAATGCCCATGCGTTTTCGGGTTATTGAAGGGGCCGTTAAGCGGGCGCGTGGCAACCGCAAGGAAATGGTTGAAAAGATTTTGCAGTCCGCTCGTATGGCCTTTGCGAAAGCGAATCTAGAGGTTGATCTTCGTGGTCGTGAAAAAACACTCTACAGCATCTACAACAAGATGCGTGCTAAACACGTCAGCTTTTCACAGGTCTTAGATGTGTATGCATTCCGTGTCACGGTTGGCAGCATTGATGAGTGCTATCGCTCATTGGGTATCTTGCATTCTCTTTTTAAGCCGATGCCCGGTAAGTTCAAAGATTACATTGCCATTCCTAAGCTCAACGGCTATCAATCCTTGCACACCACTTTATTAGGGCCATCTGGTGTACCGGTTGAGTTTCAGATTCGTACTACCGATATGCATGCTGTAGCAGAGGCTGGCGTTGCAGCGCACTGGGCCTATAAGGATGGCTCACCCGATATGAGTGAAGTGCAAAACCGCGCGCATCAATGGCTCCAGTCCTTGATTGATATTCAAGATAGTAGTGGCGACTCACAAGAATTCTTAGAGCACGTCAAGATTGACCTATTTCCAGATGCGGTTTATGTGTTCACGCCTAAGGGCCAAATTCGTGCGCTCCCAAGAGGCGCAACCGCCCTAGACTTTGCCTATTCGATTCATAGCGACCTAGGTAATACTTGTGTTGCCGTCAAGGTCAACGGTCTCCAGCTACCTCTTCGCAGTGAGCTCAAGAATGGCGACATTATTGAAGTTGTCACATCAGGAAATTCACAACCGAATCCTGGTTGGTTGGCATTTGTGCGTACCGGTAAAGCGCGCGCTTCGATTCGCCATTCATTAAAGACGAAGCATTATTCTGAATCTCTCCAATTGGGTGAAAGATTGCTTGCCAATGGTCTACGCCAACAAGGCGTCGATGCTGCACTACTGACTCCTGAAATTTGGGAAAAACTCATGCACTGGACGGGTGATAAGACCCGTGAAGAGGCGTGTGTCAATATCGCCCTAGGTCGTCGTTCACCCCAAGAGCTAGCCATTCGTCTCAAGATTTTGATCGATGATGAGGGCGGTGGCGAGCAGATGCGTCTTGGTGCTGCGGATTGGGTTGCGCCGAACCAGGAATCTCATCAGCATCAGCGTCAAGCTATTTTGGTGGATGGTCGTGAAGGCAATTCAATTCATTTTCAATCCTGCTGTCATCCGATACCAGGCGATGGCATTATTGGTTACCTTGGTAAAGGTGAGGGCCTGCAAGTTCACATCCACGACTGTCCAGTCGCTTTACGTATGCTCTCCAAAGATAGCGATAAGTGGGTTGAAGTCGAGTGGGCTAAAGAGCTCAATCGAGAATTTGAAGTTGACCTTGCAATCGATACACGTCAAGGCAAAGGTGTTTTGGCTCGAGTCGCTAGCAGCGTTACCTCTGCGGACTCTAACATTATGAATGTATCAATGGAAGATCGCTTTAAAGAAGACTCGGTCACCATTCGCTTTACGATTCAAGTCTATGACCGCCTGCACTTATCTAAAGTGATGCGGAGCTTACGAACCAATCCAGATGTCATGCGCGTGACTCGTACGCGCGCTGTTTAAACCAGCCTAGAGATACTGAACGTCTAGTATTTCGATTTTAGTAGGGCCAGTTGGTGTTTGAATAGTCACGCAATCGCCTAATCTTGCCTTAATCAAGGCCTTGGCAATCGGCGACACCCAACTCACGTGGTTTTTCTCTAAGTCGACTTCATCGACGCCCACAATGGTGATGGTGGTCTCTTTTCCTGCATCTTTACCCGCTACCGGGGAGTAGGACACCGTGGCCCCAAAAAAGATCTGCTCAGCGTCGGCATCACCTGTTTTTCTCGTTAAATTGTCCACAACAACGGCGAATTCAAGGCGTTTATTGAGGAAGCGAATCCGTCGATCAATCTCCCTGAGACGCTTTTTTCCGTAGATATAGTCCCCATTTTCCGACCGGTCACCATTGCTGGCCGCCCAGTGCACAACCTTTACAACCTCAGGCCGATCAAGGTTTAGAAGCTGTAGGAGCTCGGTTTTAATCCGCTCGTGACCAGCGGGAGTGATGTAGTTCTTCTCTTCCATGGCATAATTATGGCTGTTGCGGCTGTAGCTCAGCTGGATAGAGTACTTGGCTACGAACCAAGGGGTCGTGGGTTCAATTCCTGCCAGCCGCACCAACTTATGCAGGGCCTAGTTGAAAAACTGGGCCCTTTTTCTTTTTTAGCATTTCACAGAGGTTTCTTGTAGATACCTTATAGTCTCGATATGAGCGTTTCTGACACTATTTCCGCCGTTAATCCTGCTGCCAGTGCCCCAGTGGCAGTTTGGTCACTCATTGACGCCTCTAACGCCAAGGTCAGTTTGAATGGACAAGTGAATGTCTACACCTTAGGCGGAATCTGGACTCAGATTCGGAATGCGCAGGACGCTTGGTTAGCGCAAATTCCACAAGGCAAGATTCAATCTGCATCCCTCACGTTTGATGCATCACAAGTTTCTTCTTTGGATGGAGCAGGTATTGCATTTTTGATTGGCGTAGAAGAAGCGCAGCAAAAGGTGGGCGCGAAGTTTTCTTTGATAGGGTTGGATTCTCGTTATGAGCCGATGCTCCACGAATTTGATCCAATCACCAATTTATTTCCAACGCCAGCAGTTAAACCCAAAAGAAGTTTTGTGGTTAGTACCGGCATGGCTGCGCAGAACCTGATTGATGACACACGTGGACTGATTACATTTACAGGACACTTAGCGGCAGATTTATTTTGGTCCATTCGTCACATTAAACAAGTGCGTTGGGGCGATTTTGTTAATGCAGCTGTAGAGGCTGGTATCGCCGCTTTACCTATCGTAGGCCTCGTGGCATTTCTGATCGGTGTGATCTTGTCTTTCCAGGCGGCTATTGGCATGAAGCAGTTCGGGGCCACCACTTTCGTAGGCCCCTTAGCTGCGCTAGGGATCGTGCGTGAGATGGGACCTTTAATTACCGCAATCTTGCTCGCTGGTCGTTCATCTGCTGCTTTTGCTGCTGAAATTGGCACCATGACAGTCAATAACGAGGTTGATGCATTGGTAACGGGCGGTCTTAGTCCAATCCGTTTCTTAGTGGTTCCACGAGTGCTAGCTGGCATTTTGGTTGCGCCAATTCTGACGCTCTTTGCCGATATTGTGAGCATCATTGCTTCTATGTTCACAATGTTGATTTATGGCATCCCATTTATTAATTTTTATAACGGCATGCTCAATGCGGTGGACGTTGAAGATATTTGCTCAGGTCTTATTAAGGCTACCTTATTTGGTATTGTGATTTCCGCGATGGGTTGTCTACGTGGTATGCAAACCGGTACTGGTGCAGCAGCAGTTGGTATTTCTGCAACGCGCGCAGTAGTCAGTAGTATTGTGATGATCGTGCTAGTTGACGGTATCTTCGCTTTCATTTCTTATAAGACAGGTTTCTGATGAATACACCAGTGACCGCGCCAAGCACCCCATACGCAATCGAAGTTAAAGATCTGACTGTAGGTTATGGATCGAATATTTTGATGAAGGATCTGAACTTTACTGTTAATAACGGAGAAATCTTTGTTATTTTGGGTGGCTCAGGTTGCGGTAAGTCCAGTCTTCTCAAAAATATCTTTGGCCTTTATCAACCCTTATCAGGGGATGTGTTGATTGAGGGTCAAAACATCACTGCATCACAGGGTGCAGAGCGCCAGAAAATCATGACGAGCTTTGGAGTGATGTATCAGCAGGGCGCACTGTTTGGTTCTATGAACCTACTCGATAACGTGACCTTGTTCATGCAGGAGTACACCCAACTTACTCAGAGCCAGATGAATCTGCTGGCCCGCTGCAAGCTCGATCTAGTTGGCTTGTTGCCTTATGAAACTTATATGCCGAGCGATATCAGTGGCGGTATGCAAAAGCGTGCAGCGATTGCAAGGGCGATGGCACTGGATCCAAAGATTTTGTTCTTAGATGAGCCATCCGCCGGTCTCGACCCCATTACCTCAGCAGATTTGGATGAAACCATTTTGGATTTATCTAAAAATCTCGGCATTACCTTTGTAATTGTTTCGCATGAGTTGGCCAGTATTTATACGATTGCCGATAAGGTCATTATGTTAGATAAAACCGCTAAAGGGATCATTGCAGAAGGTGACCCTAAAGTATTACGTGACACCAGCCCCGATCCTCGGGTGCGTCAATTCTTTAATCGCATTACGACTAAGGACGCAGCATGAGTACTAACTCCAATCCTAATTATTTCCGCCTTGGCGCTTTTGTGCTTGCCGCAATCGGCGTCCTGATTGCGGTGATTTTGATCTTTGGTTCAGGCCAGCTATTCAAAAAATCCTTCATCATCGAAACCTATATTAAGCAATCGGTCACGGGATTAGATACGGGTGCTTCAGTCCGATTTAGAGGGGTCAAAATTGGTCAGGTGACCCAGATTGGCTTGTCGGGCGACATCTATGAACAAGACGTACCGTTTCAAGATCGCCGTCAGTATGTAGTGGTGCGGATGCAGATTATGGGTGAGACTGTGAACGAAGACCTGATTAAAGAATTTGTTAAGAACAATCTTCGCGCACAGGTGAAGTCGCAAGGTATTACAGGCGTGAACTATATTGAATTTAACTTTACCCCTGTCGCGCAAACCTATCCACCGTTACCCTATGAGTGGAAGTCAAGGTACCCCGTTATTCCTTCCTTGCCTAATCAAGCTGACCAAATTATTGAAGGTATCCAAAAGCTGATCGATGGCTTAAACCAAGTCAATATCGATGGGACGCAGAAAAAATTTGATGCACTGTTAACCAATCTCAATACGATGATGGCAGGCACCGGTAAGGATAATGATGGCCTGATTCAGTCTGTTAAACAGATGAATATCATCATGGAGCGCATTGCCAAAGTGACAGATAAAGATGAGCTCAATATATTAATGCGTGAGTTGGTTGGTTCAATGGTCGCTTTACGTCAAACCATTACTAGCATGCAGGGCGATACCCAATTTACGGTTGAAAACCTGAAGCAGACCGCAGAACAGTTAAATGAGTTCACACGAATTGCTAGCCAATCACCGTCTAGCTTGATTTGGGGTGAGGTGCCAGCAAAAATTACGCTGCCTATGAATGGTACTCAAGCTCAGTCAGGAGCGGCTAAATGATCAAATATGTTCTCGTATGTATTTTGGTAGCCGGTCTAGGTGCCTGCTCCTTACCAACTCGTGGTCCTGTGACGCCAACCAGCTGGGTCGTTGCTCCACAACGCACCGGAGCTCCACTAAAAGAGCGTTCCGATTTTTGGCTTAAGGTTGGCGCAGTGAGTGTTGCGTCACCCTATGATGGCAAGTCTTTGGTATATCGCCTCACAGATCAGCGTTACGAAAAGGATTTTTATAATATCTACTCAACGATTCCATCGGAGATGATCAGCAACTCTGAGCGTGAATGGTTCAATAAGGCCGGTATTTTTTCTGCAACAGTCGGTCAGAACACCAGCCTCTTTCCTTACTACACCCTACAAGCTACTGTGAATGAGTTTTACGGCGACTATCGCGTAAGGCCTGAAGCGGTTGTTAGTGTTGAGTTCTTTCTCACCGTTACCAATAGTGGAAAAAGCAATCCCTTGATTGGTGCAAATCGTTACACCAAACGCGTTGCTCTCAAAGACAATACACCTGAGGCGCTTGTGTTGGGTCAGCAGCAAGCGCTTGCTGAAATCTTGAAGCAATATGAAGAGCAGCTTTACAAATACGCTGGCAATTTACCAAAACCAATGGGGCAGTAAGTTGAACAAACGTATTTCATTCAAATCTATTTTTATTCATTTTGTTCCCTTTGCTTTTTTGATATTAGGCTCGGGATTGAGCCTTTCAGTCCAAGCAGATGGCTTTCCCAATAAACCGATACGCTTGGTTGTGCCATTTGCGCCGGGGGGAAGCACGGACATCATTGCCCGCGCAGTAGGGGATGCATTGGGTCGGCAGCTAGGTCAACCTGTCATTGTTGATAACAAAGCAGGTGGCGGTGGTTCTGTTGGCGCTTTAGAGGTGATGCGCGCTCCCAAGGATGGT
Organism: Polynucleobacter sp. QLW-P1DATA-2; assembly: GCF_001870365.1. Taxonomy (NCBI): domain Bacteria; kingdom Pseudomonadati; phylum Pseudomonadota; class Betaproteobacteria; order Burkholderiales; family Burkholderiaceae; genus Polynucleobacter; species Polynucleobacter sp. QLW-P1DATA-2. The sequence continues at coordinate 28,158 of NZ_LZMQ01000009.1, forward strand.
TACACCATCGGCATGGCAACCGTCTCGACAACTGCTGCAAATCCTGCGATCAACCCTAAGATAGGCTACGACCCAATTACGGATTTCACGGCCATTAGTAATATTGCCGCTACTCCAAACATCATCGCTGTAAACCCGTCCTTTCCTGCAAAAGATTTCAAAACCTTTATGGCAGTCTTAAAGGCAAATCCCGGCAAGTACTCTTATTCAAGCTCCGGTACAGGTGGCATTGGCCATCTCCAAACAGAGCTCTTTAAAAGCTTAACTGGTGTATTTATCGTCCATATTCCTTACCGTGGAGCAGGTCCTGCATTGGCCGATACCGTTGGCGGTCAAGTTTCGATGATTTTTGATAACTTGCCTTCTTCATTTCCGTTTATCAAAGATGGCAAGCTTGTACCAATAGTGATTGCTGCCCCTAAGCGCTTAGCGCAACTTCCAAATGTGCCTACTTTTACAGAGGTTGGTTTAGCTCCCGTTAACCGCATGGCTTACTACGGATTTTTAGGCCCCGCTGGCATGCCTAAGGATATCGTTGACAAATACTATGCCGCACTCAAGGTGGTGGTGAATGATCCTGCCGTCAAAAAACGGATTGAAGATACTGGTTCTTTGATTAACGTGAATGGGCCAGAGGCTTTTTCAAAAGAAATTAAAGCTGAATACGCGGTTTATAAAGAAGTGGTTGCTAAGCAAAAATTAGTTTTAGATTAATAAGCAACTCACGAACAGTCGAAGTAAAAATAAAACATTATTAGTGGGGACAGTATGGATTTAGGTATCAAGGGTAAAGTGGCTTTAGTGTTGGCGTCTAGCCGAGGCTTGGGTCAAGCAATGGCGGTCTCTCTCGCGCGCGAGGGTGTCAAGGTTGCTGTTACTGGACGCAATCCAGAGGGTTTGCAAAAGTCCGTTGAGTTGATTCAAGCTGCAGGCGGCATTGCTATGGCGTTGAGCTGGGACTTATCGGATGCATCCGTGATTGATGGCCTAGTTTCTCAAGTTGAGAAAGAGCTGGGACCGATTGATATTCTGATTAACAATACTGGTGGACCTCCGCCGACTCCAGCAGCTGGACAAGATCCTGCTCTTTGGCAAAAGAGCTTTAATGACATGGTTCTATCCTTGATTGCCATTACAGATCGAGTTTTACCTGGCATGCGTCAACGTAAGTGGGGTCGCATTATTACGAGTACCACTTCTGGTGCGATTGCCCCGATTAAGAACTTAGCTATTTCGAATACATTGCGTGCCGCTTTATTGGGATGGTCAAAGACTCTGGCTGCAGAAGTTGCTGCTGAGGGCGTAACTGTGAACATCATCATGCCTGGTCGTGTCGCTACTGATCGTTTGCGTCAGCTAGATGAAGCTAGGGCTAAGCGTGAGAACACCAGCTACGAGGAAGTTGTGAAAGCGAGTTTGCGACAAATCCCAGCAGGACGTTATGGCGATCCTCAGGAATACGGTGATGCCGCAGCGTTTTTAGCTAGTCAGAATGCTTCTTTTATCACTGGTACTGTCATGCGCATTGATGGCGGCCAGATACAGGCAATTTGATCCATCTTCTATCTAGCCTTATTCAAGGCTTGTGGCAAGACCTTCGCTCCAAGGAGTTAAGGTGGTTGTTGGTGGCGTTAATCCTATCGGTCAGCGCCTTAACCAGCGTGAGTTTTCTGGCTGATCGGATGCATCGGGCTTTTGAATTTGATGCGCGCCAACTTTTAGCTTCGGATCTTTTAATTGTTGCGGATCAGCCGATTCCTGAAGTTTTTCTTCAAGAGGCACAAAGCCAACAACTCCAGACTGCCCAAACAGTAGTATTTCCGAGTATGGCTAGTAGTGGTGAGCAGAGCAAGCTCTCTTCAGTAAAGGCTGTCAGCTCCACCTATCCTCTAAGGGGTTCACTGCAGGTTGAGCCGCCACCGAATATTGCATCGGGACCTATTAGGGGCTCTGTCTGGGCTGATCCAGCACTGTTAACAAATCTACATACCCATCTTGGCGACTCTTTACGGCTTGGCGATCATCAGTTTGTAATTTCTGGTGTATTAATGCGCGAGCTTGATCGCGGTGCTGGTTTTATGAACTTTGCACCACGAGTCATGATGTCTTTAGATGATCTAGAGTCCACCGGTCTGATCGGTCTTGGGAGTCGGGTTACGTATCGATTGTTGTTGGCTGGTAGCGATGAGCAAATAAGGCTTTATCAGAAGTGGGCTGCAAACTATATTGATGTTCAAAAGTTACGTGGTGTGCGGATTGAGACTTTGGAAAATGCACAACCCATGATGCGCAAAACACTGGAACGGGCAGAGCAATTTTTATCGCTCATTGCATTGCTCACTGCCATGATTGCAGCTGTAGCGATATCTTTGTCGGCGCGACGCTATATGATCGGTCAAGCCGATTCCTGTGCGGCACTGAAGTGTTTCGGCGCTACAAGCGCTACGATTTTAAAAAAACAAATGAAAACGTTGTTGGCGCTAGGACTATTTGCTGCGCTAGTGGGTTCCGGTTTGGGTTATTTAGTTCAAGAGCTACTAACCAGGCTATTAGGCAGCCTGATGGTGGGTAATTTACCGGGCATTTCAGTACAGCCAGTGTTATGGAGTGTCCTGTTTACATGGTTCTTATTGCTGGGATTTGCTGGGGCGCCCATTATGGGCTTGGCTAAGGTTTCACCCATGCGCTTAATTCGGAAAGAGTTTGAAATTACGAAGCTTGCCTCTATGTGGGTTGCCATCCTAGGCTTGCTGAGCTGTGCGGTTTTGATTTGGGTTGCGGCGCGCGATGCAAAATTGGCGCTTTGGGTTGGTTTGAGCTTTGTAGGAGCTATTTTAATTTTCTCGATAGCTGCCCGTCTGGTTTTATGGCTTCTCTCAAAAATCAATACCCAACACTTTGCCCTACGTTTTACGATTACGGCAATGGGCCGTAGGTCTGCCTTTGCGGTAATGCAAATTACCGCCTTGGGAATTGCCTTAATGGCCATCCTGCTTATTCTTCTCTTGCGCCAGGATTTGCTCAGTACTTGGCAAGGCAATATTCCAGCTAATGCTCCAAATCGCTTCATGATTAATATTCAGGGCGATCAGAAGACGGCTATTGCTCAAGCGCTTCAAGCGGGTGGAGTATCTAAACCAGATTTTTTTCCCATGGTGAGGGGGCGTCTTATTGCTGTGAATGGCTTAGATGTATCGCCGGCAGATTTTTCAGAAGAAAATGCCAAGCGCCTTATCGATCGTGAATTCAATTTGTCTTATACAGAGCAGTTGCCATTAGGTAATCGAATTGTGTCCGGCCAATGGATTGCCGGTGGTAGCCCACAAATCTCCATGGAAACGGGGATTGCCAAAACCTTAAAACTCAAACTTGGCGATCAAATCACCTTTGAAGTGGCAGGTGAGAAGGTAGTTGCCCCTATTACTTCTTTGCGTAAGCTTGATTGGGGCTCAATGCGCGTGAACTTCTTTGTCATCATGCCGCCATCGCAATTAGCTGGAATGCCACAATCGTGGATTACTTCGTATTACCAAGATCCCGCAAAGGAATCCATGGATTTTCAGCTTAGCCAGGCCAATCCCAATCTAACAATCGTTGATGTATCGGCATCCTTGCAACAAATTCAGGAGGTATTGAATAAATTATCTGCCGCACTTGGCCTCTTATTTGCCTTTACTGTGATTGCAGCAATCTTGGTATTGATTGCAGCAATTGCAGCAACTCAAGATGAGCGCTTCAGAAATGCCGCTCTTTTAAAAGCTATGGGTGCATCCCGCACAGTGTTATCGCAAATAGCCCGCACTGAATTACTCATTATTGGCTTTACTGCTGGCTTGTTAGCAGGCGTGGCGGCCGGTGCTGCTGCTTGGGCGCTCGGACGCTACGTTATGGATATTGAATTTAATGCCTTTGCGGAGGCTATCTTGATGGGTGTTACTTTCGGGGTAGTTGCATCTCTTACAGCGGGCTATCGCTTTCAGAATCGAATTCAAGGCGCTACGGCAGTTGAATGTTTGCGTGAGGCCTAAAAAGGCCTAAGAGAGTTTCACTAAGCTCTTGGGAAGTTCGACCAGTCTCGAGCCAGCAAGGCGGTCTGGCAAGCTTTTACGAAGCCCAGGTTCTCTGCGATCGAGATAAATGCTTAAGGGCCAAATAAACAGAGCGACAGTAAAGATCATCTCAATAATCTGCCACTTTTCTAAGTGAAAAATCCATTGCAATAGCACGCATGGCGCAATCCAGAGCGAGCCATAGATATAACGCCTGATTGCTTGAGGTCTCGTCAAATCAAATCCATTGCTAGCAATCAAACGAACACGCCACGTTTGCATGGCTAAGGTTTGTCCAGACTTAGTCCAATACCAAACAAAGTAAATGCCTAGGACAAGATAGAGATATAGGAAGGAGAGCCAGCTTGGTAGAACCATTCCAAACATCATGCCTAATAGCAAGTTGGGCACTAAAAATGTGAGGGCAACAACACCGAGCAAAACCAGTTGTTCATAAAGGCAACACGAGACCCGACGCCAAAAATTTGGAGCAGGTAATGCATTGAGTTCAGTAGGCGTCATTAATAAACTAGAACAACAACAGCTCAATATACTTCTGAGCTGGGGGGCGTAGGTGGCGTAGGCTCAGGAACCACAGCCCTAGGTCTTGGTGCTGGTGGCGGTGGGGTGGTATCTTGCTTAATGGTGTGTTGCTGAAGGGTGGGCGCATTGATGGCATTGGGTTTTTTCTTGGCCTCAATCTCCGCTAATTTTTTCTTCTGCTCGTCACTCAGCTTTTGATAGGCACTCCAAGCCTCTGCCTTTTTCTCAGCAGGGAACTTGAGACTAATTAAATAATTTTCACGTGCTATGCGACGATCTTTTTGAGAGAGATTAGACCAACTAGCCATGCGAGATTGCAGGCGCTCTTGATCGGTAGCGCTCATCTTCGGGTAGATGCTGGCGATATAGATCCATTTCTTGCGACTTTCTGGGAGCATATAGTCCCAGTCGCTCTCTAGGGGAGCGAGAACTTTTTGCTGTGAAGGGTTTAAGCCTTCCCAAGTCCCATCTGGCGTCTTGGCGGGAATGGCGGCAGACTTGCCGTGAGATCCGCTAGGCGCAGTTTGTGCCTTCACTGCTGGAGCACAAATTAAAAAGATGCCCACCACCATCGCCAAAAAGGCGCCAGAAGTAGAGGACATCATTTTTTGCTGCATTGATCGTTTTAAATTATTTGCTCGGCACTAAAGAAGAAGCGCTGTCTTGAGAATCGGAGAGTGGACCGTTTTTCAAGAAAGCCATAAAGCCACTATCAGCATACGCATCTGGAGGAACATCATCTGTGAGTAAAGCAGCATCTACTTCAGCAATATCGTTGATGCGAGATTCATCTTGCCATTGGGCAATACCAATTAAGCCAAATACAAGTACTACCAAAGGAGCTACCCAACCAACGGTGTCCCAAAAACCGTTAGAGGAGCGAGGCGACCAATTACGAGCAAACCCAGCAAAAACGGGTTTTTGTACCAACATCTTTTCAGGTTTGCGCACAGCCAAAGCCTTCATACGGGCAGCATGTAAGCGGTCTTTGATGCCAGCAGGCAAGCTTTGAGCGCTCTGACTCAATATGGCGGCACTCGCTCGACCAAATTGGTCTGCTTCTGACTGGGTGAGGGATTCATCTCGATGTTTCACAGGGTAATTCCTTTTAATTTCAATGCTTTAGCTAGAGTTTGGGTGGCTCTAGAACAATGCGTTTTGACACTGCCTTCGCTACAACTCATGGCTTTGGCAGTCTCAGTGATACTTAACTCATCCCAATAACGCATCAGGAAGGCTTCTCGTTGACGTACAGGTAATTTAGCTATTTCTGACTCCAAAGCCTGTAAAAGCTGACTTTGTTCTAGTTTTTGAGACCCATCTTGGTGAATTTCACTGTCATCTGGGGCTGAAAGGGACTCCAGGGGGTCAAAATCATCACTTTCATCGCTTTTTCTGCCCATACTCGAAAACAGGGTGACCCAAGTGTTTCTGACTTTTTGACGTCGAAAGTGGTCATGAATGCGGTTTTGTAAGATTCTGGTGAAGACCAATGGAAGTTCAGAAATAGGCCTATCACCGTATTTCTCAGCCAATTTGATCATTGCATCTTGAACAATATCCATAGCAGCATCATCATCACGCACGGCATATACCGCCTGCTTGAAGGCGCGCTGCTCGACGCTACTTAGAAAGTCGGATAGTTCTTGGGCTGATGCCATGCAATCAATTACACCTGAATCGGTAAGAGTTGAGCTATTTTAGGGGATTGCTATAGAATATAGGGCTTACTACCTAGATTCTCATTTACGAAGTGGTTTTTCCGGTAGCAGCGCCGTTCGAACTCAGGCCATAAGCAGGAGATAGAACAGACCAAACAATTTTTTGCCGAAAATTGCAAAGGACGAAAGAAAATGAATACAAGCAGCGCCGAATTTTTAGCTACTAAAGCTAATCAAGACTCAACAAATACAAATCCCGTAACAGCTCCTCCAGAAATGATTGGTGCTGAAATGCTCGTGCATGCATTGCACAAAGAGGGTGTTGAATTCGTGTGGGGTTACCCAGGCGGTTCCGTTCTCTTCATCTACGACGAGATTTTTAAACAAGATAAGTTTGAACATATTTTGGTCCGTCATGAACAAGCAGCCGTTCATGCAGCCGATGGTTACGCACGCGCAACCGGTAAGGTTGGAGTTGCCCTAGTAACTTCGGGTCCAGGTGTGACCAATGCAGTTACCGGTATTGCTACTGCCTACACTGATTCGATCCCGATGGTGATCATCAGCGGTAACGTACCGACATACGCAATTGGTGAAGATGCATTCCAAGAGGCTGATACTGTTGGTATTACTCGCCCAGTGGTAAAGCACAATTTCCTCGTTAAGGATGTGAAAGATTTGCCGCTGGTGTTGAAGAAGGCATTTCACATTGCGCAAACAGGTCGTCCAGGCCCAGTATTGATTGACATCCCCAAGGATGTCTCTGCGGCCAAAGGCCCGTTCGTGTATCCAGAAACCTTGGAGATGCGCTCTTACAATCCGGTAGTAAAAGGCCATAGTGGGCAGATCCGCAAAGCGGTTGCTTTGCTGCAAGAAGCCGAGCGTCCCTACATCTACACCGGTGGTGGCGTCATTCTTTCGGATGCCGCTCCAGAGTTAAAAGAATTTGCTGAGCTCTTGGGCTATCCAGTGACTAATACCTTAATGGGTTTAGGTGGCTTCCCAGGCACTAGTCCGCAATTTTTAGGCATGCTCGGTATGCATGGAACCTACGAAGCCAATATGGCGATGCAGCACAGTGATGTGTTGATTGCTATTGGCGCTCGTTTTGATGATCGCGTGATTGGCAATACCAATAGATTATCGTCTTAAATATTGAAGGGTTAAGCCGAGGCTTAGCTGTCGCGTAACGAAATGATTGAAGATTTAATCTTTACAACGATTTGTTATCAAAGTCACTTGAGTCATGACGTTCAAGAAGTTGTTCGGATGGTTCACCCCAAGTGCGGTTAACAATACGACCTCGTTTTACGGCAGGGCGCTCAAGAATTCTATCTGCCCATCGCTGAACGTTCAGATATTCGTGTACGCTGAGGAATTCTGCAGCTCCGTAAAGCCATCCTTTAACAAGGGCGCCATACCAAGGAAAAACAGCAATATCTGCGATGGTGTATTCCTTGCCAGCGAGATATTCATTTTCAGCTAAACGTTGATCTAGAACATCCAGTTGGCGCTTGGTTTCCATCGCAAATCGGTCAATGGGGTATTCCATTTTGAAGGGGGCATAAGCATAGAAGTGTCCAAAGCCTCCGCCTAAGTAAGGTGCGCTACCCATTTGCCAGAAAAGCCAATTCATTGTTTCGGTACGAGTGGCAATATCTTTGGGCAGGAAAGCATCAAATTTTTCGGCAAGATAAAGCAAAATTGAGCCAGATTCAAAAACACGGATAGGAATCGATGTACTACGATCAAGTAGCGCTGGAATTTTTGAGTTCGGATTGATCTTTACAAAACCCGAGCCAAATTGATCGCCTTCGCTAATCCTAATTAACCAGGCGTCATATTCAGCGCCAATGTGACCAAGGGCAAGAAGCTCTTCGAGCATGATGGTTACTTTGACGCCATTAGGCGTACCCATTGAATACAGTTGTATAGGATGGCGCCCAATGGGCAATTCTTTTTTCTCTCTGGACCCCGCAGTAGGTCGATTGACGTTTGCAAATTGACCGCCATTTGGCTTTTCCCAAGTCCAGACTTTGGGCGGCGTGTATTCAGTTATATCAGTCATTTTTTACCTTAGCAAGTTCTCAGCAAGTTTAATCTAGCTGACCTAAAATTGTTCAAGACAAATTACCAAATAGTTTTTTAGGAGCTTTGATGAAATATCGCTTATTGGGCAATACAGGACTTTATGTTTCCGAGCTCTGCTTAGGTACGATGACTTTTGGCGCGCAAGGATTTTGGGAGATTATGGGTGGCCTACAGCAGTCTGCTGTTAATGAGTTGGTAAAGACTTCATTTGATAGCGGCATTAATTTTTTCGATACGGCTAATGTCTATTCGATGGGTCAATCCGAAGCCTTGCTAGGTCAAGCAATTAAAGATTGTGGCTTGCCACGAGATCAGTTGGTGGTTGCGACCAAATCTACTGGGATCATGGACGAAACTCCCAACGGAAGAGGCCAGTCCCGTTTCCATATATTTAATGAAGTTGACGCAAGTTTGAAGCGCTTACAGTTAGATCATATTGATCTCTACCAAGTGCATGGCTTTGATCCATTAACGCCATTTGAGGAATCGCTATCTGCTCTAAATGATTTAGTTCGAATGGGTAAGATTCGCTATATTGGTTTATGCAATATGGCAGCATGGCAAGTGATGAAGGCAATAGGTATTTCACGGCAAAAAGGCTTTGCTGAGTTTGCAAGTGTGCAGTCTTACTACTCTATTGCTGGTCGGGATCTTGAGCGGGAGATATTCCCATTGGTCCAAGATCAAAAATTAGGGCTGATGGTATGGAGTCCCTTAGCTGGTGGTTACCTCTCGGGTAAATTTAATCGAGATACGACAAATCCTGATGGTGCAAGACGTTCCAATTTTGATTTCCCGCCGATTAACAAAGACAAGGCCCTTGCTTGCATTGATGCGATGACACCAATTGCTAAGGCCCATGGCGTATCAGTTGCCCAAGTCGCTCTGGCTTGGATTTTGTCTAAGAAGCCTGTTTCAAGCATCATTATTGGCGCTCGCAAATTAGAGCAATTAAAAGACAATATTGCTGCTGGCAAGCTAGCCCTGACAGAAGATGACCTTAAGTCCTTGGATGAAGTCAGCGCTTTGTCGTCCGAGTATCCGGGTTGGATGCTTGCCTTTCAGGGTCAATATCGCGCTACGCCACCAGTAAAAGAATAATTTTTAATATTCAAATAACCATTTTAAGGAAAAATATGAATACATTTGATGCAATCCGCGAACGTAGGGCTGTTAAGCACTTTGACCCAAGCCATGAATTTACTAAGCAAGAGACTGACCAGCTGTTAGATCTTGCTATGCAAGCGCCATCTTCATTCAATATCCAACACTGGCGCTTAGTGAATGTTACTGACAAGGTCCTCAGGACTAAGTTGCGTGAAGCTGCAAATAATCAAGCTCAAGTTACCGAAGCATCTTTACTATTTGTTGTGACTGTTGATATCAAGGCATGGGAAAAAGATCCTGCCCGATATTGGGTAAATGCACCCAAAGAAGCTCAAGATATTTTAGTTCCCTGGATTCATCCTTTTTACTCTGGTAAAGAGCAATTACAAAGAGATGAAGCAATGCGTTCTGCTGGCATCATGTTGCAAACTATGATGCTATCTGCTAAGGCTATGGGCTATGACTCATGCCCAATGGTGGGCTTTGATTTTGATAAGGTGGCAGAGCTGATTCATTTACCTAAAGACTATGCCATTGCTGCTATGTTGGTAGTTGGTAAGGGTATTAAACCAGCATGGCCTAAACCTGGATTTATCCCTAAGTCAGAAATGATCATTGAAAATCACTTTTGAATTAAGACACCTTCTGGATTGAGTGGGTAGATCCAGGCGTAAGTCCTGGTGGCCCACTAGAAACGTAAACCCCCATCAGAAATGATGGGGGTTTTGTTTTTCAGATCCCCGTTGAATCAATCTTCTCTGCCTCAGCAAGATATCAACTAATCCTTTATAGTTAATTGACTAGTCAACTAATTATATGAAAAAAATCAATTTTCCTACTACTGAGTTCTATACACCAGAGGCTTATACGCCTCAAGGAAGTTTGGTGTACCTAATGGTCCGAAACAAATCCCTTTATCAGCGCCTAGCGGACATGAGACTGACTGATTTGGGAATTACGGCTTCTCAAGTGGGCATCCTGATGATGGTCGGACACGGTGAAAAAGCCACCATATCTTCAATTTCTCAAATATGGGGAATCAATGCTGCAGCTACTGTCCGAATGGTCCAAAAGCTCGAGACAATGCAGTTAATCAAAAAACTCCCCTCCAATAAAGATGGTCGAGTAACCCATTTGTCATTAACTACCACTGGAAAGCGTCTTATTAAGCGCATTCCAGCCCGTTTATGTGATTTGCTTAATCATTCTTTAATGGGTTTTACATTGAAAGAATTTGATCAACTAAAAAGATACTTACTTCGCATTGAGGCAAATAATTTGCAGCAACTTAGAGATTCATAATGAAGTTATCAATAAAAAATTTGTCTATTCTGGCGCCAATTTCAGTGATTGTCACGCTGACCTCATGTGCGTTATTTCCAAGGGATGGGTTGCCTGAACAGACTGCAAAACCTTTGGAAATACTTGAGCCGAACTTGATCACTCAAGCTCCGCAAATTGAGGATCAGTGGTGGACTGCCTTTGGAGACCAGCAGTTAAATCAATTAGTGGATTTGGGGCTGCGTCAGTCTCCCAGTTTGGATATTGCCGGCGCTAGGATTGTGGCAGCACAGGCGATGTTAGAGACTGAGAAAGCCGCGTTTCTTCCTCAGGTTGGTGTGGGTGGGCAGGTTGACCGTCAACAGATTTCGCAAAACTATATCTTTGTACCGGGGATGCCAATCTACACAGGCTATGGTTTGGTAAATGCGTCTCTAAACTGGTCGTTGGATATATGGGGCAAACAAAAGAAATACTATGACGCTGCTAAAAATCAAGCAAAAGCAGCACAGGCCAGCTATAAAGCTTCGGAACTCTTGCTCTCCACTGCCATTGTGCGAGTGTATTTTGATTACGATCGCGTTACTCAGGCGCAAGTGTTATATACCCGTGACGCAGAAGTAAAGAAAAGCCTCTATCAAATTGCTCAAGAAAAGCAAAAGGCCGGTTTGGCTGATGCGTTCATGATTAATCAGCGTAAGGTGGACTATGAGAGTGTCCAAGTAAATCTAAGTCAAGCCATTCTCAGTAAGCAGATGATTCAACATCAACTTGCTGCTCTAGTGCAGGAGGGTCCATCCTGGGGTGAAAGATTACAATCTCCAGCCATCAAACTTGCGGGATTGAATTTGCCAGAGGTGATTCCTGCAAATCTTCTAGAGCGTAGACCTGATCTGCAAGCGCTGTTGAGTCAAATTGACGTAGCCAAACTCCAGTTAGAGGGGGCGAAATTAGAATACTTACCAGATATTAATTTAGCTGGATTTGTGGGTGTTCAATCTTTTGGTTTATCTCAACTATTTGCTAGTAGGAGTCAGCAATTTAGTATTGGCCCTGCGATTAGCTTACCCATTTTTGATGGCGGCCTTATTAATGCCAATATTACTGGCAAGGAAGCAAACCGTAATCAAGCAATTGCCAATTATCAAGAGCAGCTTGTGCAGGCTTTGCGAGAAGTTGCTGATGGCATCGGTACGATGCAGAGCTCGCAAGCAAATTATGCGAGCTATAGCAATGCCTATCAAAGCGCTAAGACCAATTATGAAATTACTCAAAGTAGAAGTGATGCAGGAGTCAGCTCCAAAGAATCACTATTAACCATAGAGCAGGCCTATATTGCACAGGGCCAGAATATTGCTGAGGCTAAAGCAAAAATGCTTACCGCAAACGTGATTTTGGTTCAAGCTCTGGGCGGCTCCTATTTGCAAACACCATCTCAATCCCATTAAAAATTTATATAAAGAATTGAATTATGGAAACCGTAGCTGAAAATAAAAAATTCGACAGAACAAAGGCCTTCAAAATATTTGGCGTAGTACTGGCTTTTCTGTGTGTGCTTGTACTTATCTATTGGCTCATATTTGGTCGTAACTCTGAATCTACGGATGATGCATATGTGGCAGGATCGCAAGTACAAATAGTTGCTCAAATTGAGGGTGCGATAGCAGCAGTCAATGTATCAGAAACACAAGCCGTAAAAGAGGGGCAAGTTCTATTTAAGATAGATCCAACTGAGGCCAAAATTGCTTCAGAAAAAGCAGATATTGATCTTCTTAATGCTTATTTAGAATACCAAAAAAGAAATTCCTTACAGGGTGATGCTGCAGTATCGAGAGAAGAGTTAGACCACTCTTATTTAAATTTACGAAAGTTAGCAGAAAGCGCCCGTCAGGCTTATATTAATTTATTGCGTGTTGAAGTTCAGAGCCCAACTAACGCTATCTTAGCTAAACGTTATGCCCAAATTGGGCAGCGAGTTGCCCCTGGCACGGCCCTTGGATTATTGGTTGCAAAAGATGAGATTTGGGTAGACGCCAATTTCAAAGAAGATCAATTACGCAATATCCGCGTTGGTCAACCAGTCAAGTTGGAATCAGACATCTACGGAGGCAAGATTGAGTATCGCGGCATAGTAGTCGGTTTTGCACCGGGCACTGGATCAACATTAGCGCTGTTGCCTGCTCAAAATGCAACTGGTAATTGGGTAAAGGTAGTTCAGCGCTTGCCGGTTCGTATTGCATTGGATGGTGAGCAACTTAAGGGGTTCCCTCTTCGAATTGGATTATCCATGAATGTTAAGGTCGATACCAGCAATCATGCTGGTGTTCCCCTGCAAGCGATGGAGAGCGGAAATTCTCAAGATACTAATATCTATCTTAAGCAATATGAGCTCGCAGAAAGCCATATCAACTCTATTTTGCATCGGTAAGTACAGATTTATTTTCGCTGATGGCTCATAAGGAAACTCCCCCACAATTAGTAGGACTCAAACTAGTTTTAGCAACTTTAGCTTTAGGTTTGGGGTCGTTCATGAATGTATTGGATATATCAATAGCCAATGTATCGTTGCCTTCCATAGCAGGGGATTTTGCTGTCAGTCCGGCGCAAGGGACTTGGGTTATTACTTCATATGCAGTAAGCGAAGCGATTATGTTGCCTCTAACGGGGTGGTTGGCTGGCAGATTTGGAGATGTTCGTCAGTTCACGGTGGCAACCCTGTTGTTTACCTTGGCTTCTTTGTTTTGCGGAGCTTCACAATCATTCGAGATGTTATTGTTTTCAAGAGTTCTACAAGGGGTGGTTGGCGCCTCAATGATTCCGTTATCGCAATCGCTCATTATTAAGATTTTTCCAGCCAATAAAAGAGGTGCAGCTTTAGGAATTTGGTCACTTACCCTGATCATCGCACCCGTTCTTGGGCCTGTAGTAGGGGGCTGGCTCACCGATAATTATGTGTGGAGACTCGTTTTCTTTATCAACATTCCTTTTGGCTTGTTATGCGCTTTTGCAGTCACAAAGTTAATGAAGGGTCGAGAATCTCCAAAAGTGATTACCCCAATCGATAAAGTTGGTTTAGCTTTGTTGACCGTTGGTATTGGTAGTCTACAAATACTTTTAGATAAAGGCAATGAGCTTAACTGGTTTGGTTCCACCACTATCTGTATCTTGGCTATTATTTCAGTTATTACATTGATTTCTCTTGTAATTTGGGAGCTGGGGGAAGAGTATCCCATTGTAAATTTGCGGCTCTTTGGCAATCGAAACTTTTTAATTGCTGCAAGCTGTTTAGGTATTGGTAGTTTTGCCTTTTATATTTTTGTAATTATTGGTCCCTTATGGATGCAAACCCAATTGGGATATACCCCCACCTTAGCTGGTGAGGTAATGGCTGTCGTAGGATGTTTATCTATTTTCTTTGGCCCGTTTTTTGGGATTAATCTTGATCGATTTGGGGCGCGGCAGGTAGCTACCATTGGATTTACTGCTTTTGGTTTTTCTGCATGGATGAGTGGATCAATCACATCAGATGTTTCATTTGGACATCTGCAATTAGTGCGTTTATTGGCTGGTATTGGTGTTGCGGGATTTTTTGTACCCATGACAGCAATTTCCTTGTCACAAATAAAACCTCAACTCATTAGCGCTGCAACAGGCTTAACTAACTTTCTTAGAAATATGGGCGGAAGCGTGGGAACTGCAATTGGAGTAACGGTCTGGCAAAACCAAGCATCCACTTATCATGCAAATTTAGTTGAGTACATTAATCCTGCGAATGTTGGGTATGAGCAAGCTACAAATCTTTTATCTTCTCAAGGAATGACTGGCCTTCAAATTAGTCAATATATTGATATTCTTATTAATGCTCAAGCTTATGTCCTTTCAACAAATCATCTCTTAATGCTTTCTGGATTAATTATGGTTTCCTTAATTCCAATTATTTGGTTTGCTAAACCACCCTTTGGTGGCGGTGGGGGCGGCCACTGATTGTTGAATTATTGTTAGCTAAAAAATAATGAAATTAGCTTAGGAATTTTCAGAATTCCTTTAGTCTAGAATGATCATAAAAAGACTTTGGAGCAACGAGGTGTTAGATGGTTGTTCCAAATATCCTTTGGTTATGAAAACCAAAGACCGAGAGACCACTTCTTTTAAATCCACAAATTTGCTTACACGTCGACACTGACCACCCGCAGAGCCCCTGTTTATAATGGTCTACCTTGGGTGTCTGCTCTCATAATCCTTTGGTCCCAGGTTCAAGTCCTGGTGGGCCCACCAGAAAAGCAAACCCTTATCAGAAATGGTGGGGGTTTTGTCTTTTTAAATTACCATCTATCTATGAATCAACAAGAGTTAAGAAACCAACTGCGGGATATAACCCTTATCAACGCGAGCATAGTGTCTTATGGCAATGCCGCCATAAGGCGAATAACAAGTGGATCCACATATATTCTGGAAATGACGCCTTGAACTGCTTTAAACCCTGTTTTTTAATAGGCAAAACCTGTTACTAGACAAATAATTAATTGTCTAGTAACATACCCCAAATGGAACTTTATAAAGATCTTTCGCTTGGAGCTCAAACAGCTTATGCAGAGCTGCAGGATCAATTGCAGACTCAAAATATCGGTGAATTGAGCGCGCTTCCTGGATCCTTTCAGCGACTCATTAAAAGAGGCAATCCCTATATCTACTACAACTTTAGAGATATGGATGGCACTCAGCGTATGGCATATGTTGGCCCAGAGGATGAGAGGGTAAAGCGGCTAATAGAGAAGGCGAAGGTTAGTAAGGCGGAGTCGGGCGCTGAAATAATTCAAGCACAAACTAAAGCGGCAATTGCCTTGGGCTGCATGACTACCTTAACTAAGCATTTTCGTGTGATTAATCGCTTGGGTCAGTATGGATTTTTTAGGGCTGGTGGAATATTGATTGGAACCCATGCATTTTTAGCAATGGGAAATATGTTGGGGGTGCAGTGGACATCTTCCAATAAAACAATGGATGTTGATTTCGCGCATGCCGGCAGGAATGTGTCTGTGGCTTTAGGGGCAAACTTAAAATTATCCGTACATGATGCTTTGACATCGCTAGAGATGGGGCTATTGCCAATCGCTGAGTTTTCTGGGAAAACTGGCGCCCAATATAGAAATCCAAAAGATCCCGAACTACGTTTGGACTTTGTTACTTCCGAAACGCGTGATGGGAAAACAGTTATTTTGCCCGACTTAGGATTGGCTTTAGAGTGCCTTAAATTTATGGAGTATTCATTAATTGAGACTACTCAAGCAATCTTGCTATCAAAAGGTGGGGCGTGTATTGTGAATATTCCAGCCCCTCAGAGATATGCAATTCATAAGCTCATTGTTTATGGGGAGCGTCCGGTTTCGGAGCGAGTAAAAGCAAACAAAGACTTGGGCCAAGCCGCATCAATTATTCAGGTGCTGCTGGGTACTGGTAGTGCAGAATTGGTTAAAGATGCTTGGAGGGATGCGCTCTCTAGAGGTCCCGGCTGGGAAAAGAGAGCAACCCAGGGGCGTAAAGCAATGTTAAAAATTTATCCCCACCTTGATACTCATGAATTGTGGTGAAGACATAGTTCAGGGAGTGGTGAAAGTCAAGCAAACCATGCCGACGGGAATGCTATTAAGTGAGGCTCAGCACGCAAAGAAGGTAAAGAGCATAATAAAAATATATTAAAAATAAGAGGTAAAAAATGCTTGATACGCTTATTTTGAGCAGAATTCAATTTGCTTCAAATATGACTTTTCATATTCTGTTCCCAACGATATCTATTGCTTTGGGGTGGGTGCTTTTCTATTTCAAGGTTAAATTTAATAAGACTGGTGACTCGGTATGGAGTGACGCTTATCAATTTTGGGTCAAGATATTTGCCCTAACTTTTGCCCTTGGCGTAGTTAGCGGTATCACGATGAGCTTTCAGTTTGGCACCAACTGGCCTGGATATATGCAAACGGTCGGTAACATTGCAGGACCTTTGCTTGGATACGAAGTTTTATCAGCATTCTTCCTTGAAGCAACTTTTTTGGGGATTATGTTGTTTGGCTCTAAAAGAGTCTCTCAAAGAGCCCATACTATCGCCACATTTTTAGTTGCTTTTGGCACTTCGCTTTCGGCATTTTGGATCATTGCCCTAGATTCATGGATGCAAACCCCACAAGGGTTTGAGATGATCAATGGCCAAGCACATGCAACGAATTGGATTGAGATTGTTTTTAATCCCTCAATGCCGTATCGCCTTCTGCATATGATGACAGCATCATTTTTGACGGTAACGTTCTTAATTGCAGGTATTTCTTCTTATCGATATTTGAAGGGCATCAATCTGTCTGGCAACCGAGCGCTGATCAAGCTGGCAATGACCATGGCGGTGGTGTTAGCCCCGTTGCAAATTATCCTTGGGGATTCGCATGGCCTAAATACCCTAGAGTATCAGCCTGCAAAGGTAGCGGCAATGGAGGGGGAATTTGGGAAACAACCAAAGGCGCCCCCGCCGTTTTGTTTGCCTTGCCCGATGAAGCTATTAAAGCCAATAAATACGAAATAGCCATTCCAAAACTCGCATCTTTATATTTAACTCATTCATTAAATGGAGAGGTGAAGGGCTTAGATGCTTTTCCAGGAGCAACTCCACCAGTTAAGCCAATATTTTTTGCTTTCCGAATGATGGTTGGTATTGGTATGTTGATGCTCTTTACCGCATTCGTTGGGTTTTATCTCACAAGAAAAAGTAAAGAACTACCAACCTGGCTCTTAAAGGGACTCAGTGTGATGACATTTTCTGGCTGGGTCGGCGTAGTAGCAGGCTGGTATGTGACCGAGATAGGCAGACAGCCTTACCTTGTTAGTGGAGTGCTAAAAACTGCTGATGCGGTTACTAAAGTGCCTACCAATATGGTTTTGGGTACGCTCGTGATGTACCTTGCGCTTTACTTGGGGCTCATTGTTTCCTATATCTGGGTTGTTTTTTATTTGGCCAGACAAACTCATCCCGGGCATATTATGGATGGGCAAAAACCAGGCTTAACTAACAGCGTTGCAGGAGCATAAGCATGATTCCTAATTTATCGGAGGCATCTGGTTGGCTGCCCCTTTTCTTTTTGGTTGCCATGGGTATTGCAATGGTAGCTTACGTTGTTCTGGATGGATATGACTTGGGTGTAGGCATCCTATTAAATCAGGCGAGCGAATCAGAAAAAGACATCATGATTTCATCAATTGGTCCTTTTTGGGATGCTAATGAAACATGGTTGGTGCTCGGAGTTGGCGTACTCTTGATTGCCTTTCCAATGGCGCATGGCATTATTTTGACTGAGCTCTATCTGCCAGTAGGCATCATGTTGGCCGGTTTAATTTTACGGGGCGTCTCTTTTGACTTTCGTGCAAAAGCACATTTGAGTCAGAAGTCAGTATGGAATTTTCTATTCTTTTTTGGTAGTTTCTTGGCCGCGGCATCTCAAGGGGTGATGGTTGGTAGAGAAGTGATTGGCTTTGACTCCGGCTACTTAGGATGGATATTCTCCTTCATCGTGGCACTTTGCCTGCCTGCTGGATATGCCCTATTGGGGGCTGGCTGGCTAATTATGAAGACTTCTGGCGAGTTACAACTAAAGGCAGTAGGCTGGGCAAGAAGGTGTTTGTTATTAACGGCTTTAGGCGTTGGGATCATTTCTGTAGCGACACCATTCTTTAGTTCAGAGATTGCGGCTAAGTGGTTTAACTTTCCCAATGTCTTTTTCTTGTTGCCTTTTCCAGTTTTGACTCTGGCGTGTTTTGTCTTAATTGATTTGAACTTGCTAAAAATGCAAAGAGATAAGCCAGCGCCAGTTTGGATTCCTTTTGCCCTTAGCGTAGCCATTTTTGTTTTGGCTTTTTTAGGGATTGCTTACAGCATGTTTCCCTATATCGTCGTAGACAAAATGACAATCTGGGAAGCGGCTTCAGCTACAGAGTCATTGTGGGTCATATTTTGGGGTGCTGTAGTTGTGCTACCAACCATCATTGGATACACAATTTATTCCTACAAAATCTTCTGGGGTAAAACCGAGCCGCTTAGTTATTACTAGAGTAATGGTATTTGCATCGCTTTAAGTAACTTTCACCAATATTAAGTACAAGTACATTGAAGCAGCGAAGTATTAGATGGTTGCTCCAAAAATCCTTTGGTCTTAGGTTCGAGTCCTAGTTGGCCCACCAGAAAAGCAAAAAACCCTCAGCAGAAATGGTGAGGGTTTTTTGCTTCTTCTGTTTATGGCACTATTGGGGTTACTAAATCCATTCATACAGGGTCTTAAATGATTAATCCATCAAGTCATCTCTTTAATCTTGATGCAGTACTTTTTGGTGGAGTAATGCTTTTTCTATTGCTGATTTTTCATGCTATTTACAATTATTTTGTTACCAATCTGTATCAGAAAGTCTCTAGAAAATTTATCCTTGAAAAAAAGTTTCGCTACACCCTTTTTCTTTTTTATGGATTATCTTTTCTATTGGTAGGATCTCATTTAGCTGAAATATTTATATGGGGTGCGACTCTTTTTTATTCTGGCCTAGTACCCAATTTTGATCAGGCAATTTTTTTTGCGGGAAGCGCCTATACAACAGTGGGGTATGGCACGATGCCCTTACCAGCCGGCTGGGATCTGTTGATGGTTGTGATTGCGCTAGATGGCATGGTCGCATTTGGTTGGACAATTGTTAATTTGGCTAATATGCAGCGCACAATTCATGTTGCGCGAAGGTTGGCCAAGTCAGATGGTTATTTTATGTAGTGATTGCTTCCTCAGCACTCACTACACATCGCTGACCTCCTGTAGAGCCCCTTTTTATATGGGCCTATCACGGGCTTTACTTCATAATCTGTGGGGTCTATTTTTTTAAGCGATAACCAGTCTTAAAGATCCAAATGACAACTGCAATCGATATTGCTAAAAAGGACATTGTCATTCCAAGGCTTACCCAAAGCGATACGTCCTCTATTCCGTAAAAGCTCCAGCGAAAGCCGCTAATCAGATAAACAACCGGGTTGAGTAAGGCTACTTTTTGCCAGAAGGGCGGCAATACCGAGATCGAATAAAAGCTTCCACCCAGGAATGTTAAGGGCGTGATGATGAGTAGGGGTACTACTTGAAGTTTTTCAAAGCCATCCGCCCATACTCCAATAATGAAACCAATCATGCTAAAAGTGATTGATGTGATCACCAAATAAAACAACATCCATAAGGGATGGTCTATTTGAAGAGGCACAAAGAAAGTAGCGGTAGCTAGAATGATTAAACCCAAAATAATAGATTTACTTGCTGCAGCACCCACATAACCCATCACAATCTCTAAGGGCGATATCGGCGCAGAGAGAATCTCATAAATGGTGCCGCTAAATTTAGGAAAGTAGATTCCAAAAGAGGCATTAGAGATGCTTTGCGTTAGTAGTGAAAGCATGATGAGGCCGGGTACGATAAATGCACCATAGGAGATTCCCTCCATTTGCGTCATGCGCGAACCAATCGCAGAACCAAAAACAATAAAGTACAAAGAGGTAGAGATAACCGGGGCGATAATGCTCTGCATTAAGGTGCGCCGCGTTCTTGCCATCTCAAATTTATAAATGGCACGTACACCATAGTAATTAAGCTTCATGGGTGTTTGCCTCTGAGTTAACAAGATTTACAAAGATTTCTTCTAGCGAGCTCTGTTTTGTGTGGAGATCCTTAAAGACAATGCCCTGACTGGTGATCTTTTGTAGTAGCTGTGCAATATTGATGTCTTCGTCTTTGGAGTCAAAGCGATACGTCAGCTCATATTTATCTTCTGAAAGACTTAAGCTTGGTAAATCCAACTCCTGCGGAAGGCTTTGGAGTGGGTTTTGTAGCTGCAGAGTTAGCTCCTTTTTACCCAATTTATTCATAAGGGCTAATTTGTTGTCCACCATAATGAGCTCGCCACTACGAATAATGCCAATACGGTCTGCCATTTCTTCCGCTTCCTCGATATAGTGCGTTGTGAGAATGACAGTGGTGCCGTTGTCTTTCAGAATTTTGACTAAATTCCACATATCTTTTCTGAGGCTGACATCTACTCCAGCAGTGGGCTCATCTAAGAAGAGAATGCTAGGCTCATGCGAAAGCGCTTTAGCAATCATCACTCGGCGTTTCATACCGCCGGATAGCGTCATGATTTTGCTATTACGCTTATCCCATAAAGACAGGTCTTTCAGGATTTTTTCAATGAATGTTGGATTGGGTGCTTTCCCATACAAGCCGCGGCTGAAGGTAACGGTATTCCAGACAGTTTCAAAAGAGTCGGTTGAAAGCTCTTGGGGTACTAGACCAATCAACTCTCTTGCTTCACGGTAATCGCCGATGATATTTTTACCATCCACTAAAACCTGACCACTGCTAGGACTCACAATTCCACAAATAATGCTGATTAGGGTGGTTTTCCCTGCACCGTTTTGTCCAAGAAGAGCAAAGATCTCCCCTTTGGCTATCTCTAAATTAATATCCTTTAGTGCCTTGAAGCCAGATTGATAAGTCTTATAAAGATGGGAAATCGAGAGGATGTTATTCATAGGGCTAATCATATTGGAAATCGAGCGCCCCCCTATGAAGTAATGCGCAATCCAATAAAGGGGGAATCATGTTGGATAATAGAATGTCTTTATATGGTATGGGGCCAAGTTAAATGAAGCTCATTCAAAAGATTCGCCAGATCTATGACGATATCTTAAGCTTTATCAGGGCTAATTTACGCTGAAGTGTTAGTAGTTCTATAAGTATTCAGAGTTAATGAATCTACCGAGAGTCTCACACCAAGAGATCCTGATCCTGCGCGAACAGGAAACTTTCTGAGGCCAATATCCATCACCTTAATTTCAGAATATTTTGCACAGGCTTCAATGATGCGAGTCATGAGTCTTTCTTGGGCTTCGTAATGACAGTCTCCGGCAAGTCTATCAATCTCAATCATGAGGGGGTCGTAATCAAACACATTGTCCATTACATCTTCTGCAATCAGAACCAGTTTTGCATCAATCCAAAGGGTTAAATCTAAAAGATGTTCTTTGGGAATGATCGCTCCTGGCGCATAAGTGCCGATTTGGGTTTGGAGTTTGAGATCTCGTAGTTCAATAGATGCTAAAGCCATTGCAATTCCTTATTCATTAAAGTGTTGTTTGAGTAGCAATTGCATTTGCTAACCGATAAGCGCTAAGCCAAGCTCCTTCCACTCTACCGCCATGGAGCCAGTCTCCGCAAAGACCTAATGGGATATCCTCAAAAACTTTAAACCCAGGATTAGCAGCCGTAGACCCACTCGCATAACGCCAGCGATGAATTGAAATTGCAGCATGCTGACAATCTAAACCTAATCTTTTGGCACATTCCAATACTTGTTTACTAGCCTCATCTTTGTCTAGCTCAATCCATTCTTGACTCCACTGCGGATTAGCGTGAATCGTCCAAGACTCTTGGCCTTCTCGTTTTGGCTTTGAATTGTTTCTAGAAAGCCAGCTGATGACTTCACCATTGATAAAAGCAGCATCAAAGGGAATATCTTGATTCTTACTAAAGGTAGCCATTACCGTCCAGCAACCCAGCATATCGACCTGATTTTTAGCTTCAATCGACGGGTCTACTAAGTTCGTTAGGGCAAAGGCTTGTGGTGACGGAATTGCGAGTACTAAAAAATCAAATTGGCTTTCAAGTTTTCCATTTTCAAGGCTGCTTAGAGTCCATTTCCCATTCTTGTAGGCAATGCTATGAATAGTTTGGCTGTAAATAACATCCAAGCTCTTGGCTAAATATTTTCCAGGGGAATTCATGGAGGGTATGCCGACATAGCGCTGATCGGTGGAGGCACTCTCTCGCCACTGCCCATCCTCATAGACCTTGAGGTGTGGATGCCATTTAGCGGCAACGCCAGCGGTAAGCCAGGTGTTTAGTTCATCAATAAAAAGAGGGTCTCTTGCCGTGAAATATTGAGCGCCATGGTCAGCAGACCAGCCCTCCCCATTGCGGGTACTCATACGACCGCTCGGTCCACGGCTTTTTTCAAATACCTGAACCTTAAAGCCTTTTGCTTGTAATTGAGTGGCGCAGCTCAGACCTGCTAGGCCGGCCCCAATGATGGCGATCGTTGATCCAGTATGGTGATCAAGCATTTTGAATCAGAATTTTTCTGAATGTTAAGTTGATACGAGAGGTAGAAACTTTTTTGCTTTTCAGCAATGCATGCTGCCAAAATATTTGTGTGGGGCTGCGCATGATAAGGACGCTAGCATTTTCTAAATAAAGAGGGATGGTGGTTTTATCTTCTTTATGGCGAAAGGCAAACTTACGTTGCGCGCCAAGACTGAGTGAGGCAATCGGCGCATTGGGATCAAGCTCTTTTTCATTATCGCTATGCCAGCCCATACCATCCTCACCATCGTGATAGAGATTCAGTAGGCAAGAATTAAATTCAGATTGAGCTAGCTCCTCCATTTGGTTCTTTATTAACAGCAGTTCTGGCGTCCAGGCTTGTGGGATCTTTTTGACCCCAGAGTAGGTGTAGGCGCAGTGGGGGTCACCAATCCAAGCAACCTTACGACGGGTGGTGATCTTTTTACCAAATAGGATGAGCTGATCAGGCTCCCACGCAAGTGATGTCTGTAGTTGATCCATTAAATTAGCTGAATGAAATTCAGTTAATACCTCTGGTAGGTACTCAGCCGAACCATCCTTGGTCAGTAGATTGAGCGTGCTATCAGAGTGCTTGGATTCAAATAAGGTGCTTTGCATTGCTGGAGAGAATTATGCGGCAAGCGCCAGTTCTATAAAAACCCTAGAATAGCCTTAAATTCAACTTCTTGAGGGCGGCATTCATGAATCAATAGCTATACACCTCGTTTATTACACTACTGACCATTTTGCTCATGCTTGGCTTAACGTTTAATGTAGGCAGGGCCAGGGGAAAGTATCAGGTCAAGGCGCCTGCAATTTCGGGCCATGAGCTATTTGAGCGTGCCTATCGCATTCAACTCAATACGATTGAAAGCGTCTTGATGTTTTTACCTGCCCTATGGCTTTATGCTATTTTCATTGGGGATAAAGGGGCGGGTGACTCCGGCCTCATTTGGTTGATTGCTCGAGTTGGGTATGCAATTGCTTATCAAATGAATCCGTCCAAACGGGGTTTAGGTTTCTTGATATCGATTTTGGTGATAGCTGGCTTATGGGCTGGTGCTGCCTACGGTATTTTTCATCAGTATATGAAGGCCTAGTCATGAAGGCTCCGGATAAGCGCTGTTGTGGGCCTGGTGTTTGCATCATCAATGATGCAGGTGAGTGCTGGTGTGGGCAGGTTTGGGATGGAGAAAAAATGGCGGCACCAAGCTTAAATCTAAAACCGTCGCCATCTCCAAGCCAGAACTATGGCTCAGATAAGACCAAGCCTCAGAATTGATACTTTTATTTCATGCTGGATTACAGGCCCATTTCAATTAAAGAAAACCAGGAGGAGATTTAAATGATTCAAAAGCTACGCATCAAACTTGCCCGCTTTATTCTGGGTAAGCATTGCCCTTGCTATCAAATGGGTTATCACAGCATGGTTGATTTTCAGCAACGAAGTGCTGACCAACTGGCCAAAGCCCAAGAGCGCAACAAGACTAAATAATCTATCGGTAATTCTTGGGTAGTCGACATGAGCGCAAAACGCTGGCAAATGAGAAGAAATTGCGCTCTGACGCCTAAGCAGCTACTTCAGTTTTATATTGCCCTAGTCTGCCTATCCTTAATCGTAGCAACAGGCTTCTTTTTGGCGGGCGTATGGGTGATCCCCATTTTTACGACCCTTGAACTCGCTGCGGTAACAGTTGGCTTTCTTATCTACTGCAGACATGCCCTTGATTCTGAGACGATTGAAATTGAGGGTAAACGCCTGATAGTTAAAAAATTTATTGGCTACAAAGAAACTCTTTATGAGTTCAATACCCAATGGGTAAAAATGGAGCTACCGGTTGAGGGCTCAAAAATATTTCATATTAGCCAGTCTGGCCTACGGGTTGAGCTCGGTCAGTTTATTAGACACGAGCAACAGCTAGCTTTAATTGCACAAGTTCGTACTTGCCTAGGATGATTGGGCATCGCTCAGGCGCCATGCCACTAGAGCGCTAGAAAAAATTTGAGTACATAGCAATAAAAAAGTAATGCCATTTAAGATTGCAAAGTAGTTTGCAAATGGCGAGAGCATGACTGGCATGCCATCTTGCAGCGCGATTTCTCTTAAGTAATCCATGCGCGGTATGAGTAAAAAGCTTGCCATACCAACCGAAACTAACAATAGCAACGAAGGCGGTCGAATTGTTTTCAGCTGCAAGACGCCTCGCTTAATCAAGATATTGGAAAGACTGAGGATGATAAATGCGCATCCCAAAAAATAATATGAGAGATGCTGCATCAGTAGATGAGCGATCATGCCTGCTGCTTGGGAGTCTTCCATCAAAAGATGGGGGGTGAGGCATCCAAGAGCTTGGCCAAGGATGCCGCCAGCCATCAGACAGGCTAGCAAGCGCAGCAAGCGAAGTGAGTAGGGGTATTGGGCGGTAGATACTTCAACCATGGGGTAAAAAGGGTTAATTAATGCGCTGCAGCACAAAGTTGGAATCAGTTTCATACTAGCTCCAATCCAACTTTTATGCCGAATACACCATGGAAGTCACTAAAGCAGTCAAAGTAGCCCTGAATACCTTGGTCGATATTGCAAGCCATTCGTCCAATGGTCAGCTAGTGCCCGTTCCAGAAATAGCCCAAAGGCTACAGATGTCGATTAGTCGCATTGAGCTTCTGCTCAGACCCCTTCGGGAGTCTGGCTTAGTCATTGGAATTAAAGGTCGAACCGGTGGCTATCAACTCTTAAAAGATCCACGCATTATTACGATCAAAGATATTGTTTTGGCGATGAACCGTATTAAGAAGAGAAAAGTAGAAGTATCTGATATTGCAAAAGAACTCTATCAGTCGCTCGAAACTTACATGATGAACTGCATCTCGAACGTGACTTTAGCTTCTGCTATCAAAGACTATATTCCACGCTTTAGTGAGGCACAAACTGCGCCCGAAAGAAAGCCTTATTTTCCTATTGAGCCTGAGGTGAAGGCGAAGCAGGAAAGAAGACCCAAAGGGGAGTTTCAGAAGGTCGTGAAGACCTCCTTTAAAAAGGCTGAAGAAATTCCGCGCGGACCCAACTCTATTTTTAGTTTTGCTGACTATCTCAACAAAAACTCACCAGCAAACTAAAGTTACAAAGTCATTTGACGTGGATATTAAAGAGGTCTCGTACCCCGATTTAGCTTTTGTAGATATTGAAACCACGGGGTCTCATTTTGATCGTGATCGGATTACCGAGATTGGCATCAAAACTCTTGCTAGCAATCAAATTCAGGTGTGGGAGCAGTTAATCAACCCACAAACCTTTATTCCGCAAAATATTCAAAGGCTTACCGGCATCTCCCCCCGGATGGTGGAGGGCCAACCCGCCTTTGACCAGATTGCGAGAGAGCTCAAGCAACAGCTTGAGGGAAAAATATTTGTTGCTCACAATGCCCGATTTGACTGCGGATTTATCAAGGCCTCATTTAAGAGAATGGGGATCGACTTCAAGCCCAAGGTTTTATGTACGGTAAAGCTTTCTAGACTACTCTTTCCAGAGCAGCCTCGTCATAATCTCGATACGATCATTAACACCCATGGCCTTCAAGTGAGCGCCCGTCATCGTGCATTAGGCGATGCGGATTTATTGCTGCAGTTTTGGAAAGTATGTGAAACAAAGTTTGGAAAAGAAAAACTCAATGAAGTAATCAATCAACTCATTGGTAATCCAAGCCTACCGCCAAATATAGATAAGGCATTGATAGATTCCATCCCTGAGGCTCCTGGCTGCTATATTTTTTTATGGCGAAAACAAAATACCTCTATACATCGGTAAAAGTATCTCCTTGCGTAGCAGGGTCATGGGACACTTTCAAGGCGCGTTAACGCAGCGTAAAGAAATGAAACTCTCTTTACAAATCCGAGATATTGATTGGATCGAAACCAGTGGTGAGCTTGGCGCTCTGATCCTAGAATCTAGACTTATCAAAGAGCGTATGCCCAGTATGAATATTAAGCTGCGTAGGTCGAAAGATCTTTGTGGCTGGAGTTTGGTGGAGGATGGATCTGGAGTGCTTGCGCCTGTGCTGGTTACTCACCATCAACTGGCTCCGGGCTTGCAAGATAACTTATATGGCTTGTTCTACAGCAAACGGGAGGCGCACTCATATTTGAAGGCGATTGCCAAAAAGCATCATCTGTGCGAGGCATTGCTAGGTCTAGAAAAAAGGATTGATGGCAAAGCATGCTTTGGTTATCAGGTAAAGCAATGTACTGGTGCATGCCTAGGTCTCACTCCGATTGCTTTGCATAATCTACAGCTGAAGACAGCATTAGAGCTCTTTAAAGTTCAGGTATGGCCCTATGCTGGGCCTATCGCGATTAAAGAGGGTGGCGAGATGATTGTGATTGATCAATGGTGTTATCTCGGCACTGCTATTAATCAAGATGAGCTTTATGAGCTCGCAGAATCTGGCGGGGCTGAGTTTGATTTGGATATTTACAAGATAGTGAAAAAAGCGCTATCGGGGCCTTATAAACAACAAGTGATACCCATTAGTATTCAATAAGTATGTTTCATTAGCCTGCAATCATCTTCCAATAAATGACTACTGCAATCTACTGGTTTAGAAACGATCTTCGCTTAGAAGATAACCCAGCCTTGATGTTGGCTTGTAAGAGCGCTGATTATCTCCTGCCTATTTACGTTCATGACAAGCGCTTAGGGGAAGAAACCCCATGGGGATTCCCAAGAACCAGTGAGCACCGTAAAGTATTTTTACAAGAGTCATTGGAGGATTTAAGGGCGCAGCTAAGAAACTTGGGATCTGATTTAGTTGAACTTTCTGGTGATTTTAGGGAGGTATTTTCAAATCTACGCACTCAACTTGGCGTAAGTCAGATCTATTGTGAGCAAATTGAAGCACCCGAAGAATTGCAGCAAGTCTCTGCGTTGCGAGATATTGGCTTTGAGGTTCAATCTATATGGCAATCGAGCATGTTGGACCCCAAGTCTTTGCCATTTCAATTGGAGCAAATGCCGGATGTCTTTACACAATTTCGACAGCAGATTGAAAAGCAGAAATTAAGGTTTTCTAATCCGATAGATACGGTATCCGTTATTCCGCCCTTACCAACTGATGGAATAGTCTCTAGCTTCCAAACTGAAGTCGACATTCCTCTAGGTAACAGCTCCTTTATGGGTGGAGCGACTAAGGCGCAAGCTCATATTTTTCAATACTTTGAGCGTCGTCTAGTTGATACTTATAAGTTATCTCGTAATCAGCTTTTAGGAATGGATTATTCCAGCAAATTTTCTCCTTGGCTTGCTTTGGGTTGTAGCTCCGCAAAATCTATTGCACAACAGCTAGCAGACTACGAGAATCGGTATGGTGCAAATGACGGTACTTACTGGCTTTGGTTTGAGTTGCTTTGGCGTGATTATTTTCGCTTCCTGCATTTTAAGTACGGCACTAGGCTGTATCAGTCAAAAGGTCTGGGCGCTAAAGAAAGTAACCAGTTTGATGACGTGAAATTCAATCAGTGGATATCTGGCAATACGGGAGCATCCTTAGTTGATGCTGGTATCCGCGAATTAGGAAAAACTGGATTTCTTTCTAACCGCATGCGTCAAATCGTAGCGAGTTACTGGATATACGATATGAGGGGCGATTGGCGAGCTGGCGCCGCATGGTTTGAATCTCGGCTGATTGACTATGATGTGTATAGCAATCAAGGAAATTGGTTATATATCGCTGGCAAAGGAACGGATCCCAGAGGGGGCAGACCATTCAACATGGATAAACAAGCCAAGGATCATGATCCTGATGGGGTGTATCAAAGAACGTGGTTAAGCCAGATCAAATAGCCTTGGAGTAGCTTTAAGTGCTATTAAAGTAACTCTCGGGTAAATGCCTAGAGCAATTGATGTGCGAGCTATCTAGTATTGCCATATGTCTAAGCTAATTGAATTAACTTATGTGAGCGAGCCAGCTCAAAATATGTCATTTTTAGGTTTGATGAGACTTTTATATCACTCTTATTCAAACAACAAAGCCTTGGGAATTACCGGCGCCCTCATATATGAAAACAATCAGTTTGGTCAGGTGATTGAAGGCTTTGAAAAGGACATTGAGGCCTTATGGACAAAAAATACAAAAAGATGCCCGACATAAAAATGTTCGCCTAATAGAAGCTAAACCTATCAGTGAGCGCAGCTTTAGTAAATGGACGATGGTTTTCCAAGGCAGTGAAGAGATTGCTAAAACTTTGCCAAAAGTAAGCGCGGCTATTGAGGATGTAGAGTTTCCAATAAATCATCCCTTATTGATTGCTTTGAGAGACGGGGGTTAGTGCCCGCTTTTCTGAAATGAGCCGTCTCTTGATCCTGTAGTGTTGGGCTTAAACCCCTGTGATAGGCTATTGAAATCAATGACTTAGGAATAAATTCCTAAGTCATTTTTTCTTTCTGTGTTGCCAAAGATTTAACTAATTGATGCGGGCTATTGACACAATCCTTATTGGCTGATAATTTAAACAACTGTTTAATAAATTTAAATAAGGCATGAAGACCATGAAAAAAATTAATCGCGCAGATTTAACCGCAGCTTCAGAAAAATATAAAAATTGGGGTAAGTGGGGTCCGGATGATGAGATCGGAACCCTCAACTTCACTAGTCCAGAAGACATTGTCTCGGCAGCACAACTTGTTCGTAAAGGCAAAGTGATTTCACTAGCTCTCAATTTTGATAGCAATGGTCCTCAGGGGGCTAAGACAAAATATCCTTCTATGGGTCGCATAAACCCTGTGCACACGATGCTTCGTACGGGTACAGATGCTTACGCAGGGGTATTGGATAAGCGTGGCATTCGCGCTGCTGACGACATGGTTGTGATGCCCCTTCAATGTGGTACACAGTGGGATGGCTTGGGGCATGTTTTCTATGAAAACTACATGTATAACGGCTACGATTGCCGTGAAGTGTCATCAGCTGGCGCAGCAAAATGCGGCATTGAAAAAACGAAAGCAAAGATGGTTGGCCGAGGCATCTTGCTTGATGTAGCAAGGGCTAAAGGCATGGATTGCTTGCCTGATGGTTATGGCATTACTTGCCAGGATCTAGATGACACTGCTAAAAAACAGGGAATCGAAATCAAGCGGGGCGATTACATTATTGTTCGCACTGGGCAAATGGAAGAAAAAATTAAATCTGGAAGCTGGGATGGATATCCTGGTGGCGATGCCCCAGGATTTGCTTTTGAAACTCTTGAGTGGATTCAGCGCACCGAGTTAGCAGCATTGGCCAGTGATACCTGGGGATGCGAAGTTCGTCCAAATGAATCTGAAGCCGGGATCAATCAACCTTGGCACTGGATCACTATTCCAATCATGGGTATGACAATGGGCGAAATTTTTTATTTGAAAGACATCGCTGATGACTGCTTAGCAGATGGCATTTATGAATTTATGTTTGTCGCTCCTGCCATTCCAATTACTGGGGCTGTTGGTTCGCCGACTAACCCGTTAGCAATTAAATAAGAGCCTTAGGCCAAAAAATTCCATACATGTGGATTGGAGACAAAATGCGTATTTCTGTTTGCGACGTATGCAGTGATTTCTATAAGGTACTGCGGCTCGGGCTGATTGGTGGTCTTAGCCTGTTGGCAATCAATGCTATGGGGGCTTATCCTGACAAACCTATCAAATTGGTTGTCGGATTTCCTCCTGGCGGGCCAACAGATATGACCGCTCGTATCATTGCGCCGAAGCTAGGTGAACTCCTGAAGCAGTCTGTTTTTATTGAAAATAAGGCAGGTGCAGGGGGCAACGTTGCCGCGCAGGTGGTAGCGAATTCTCCTCCCGACGGCTACACCTTTTTGGTGAACTCTGCAGCTTTTGCGGTAAATCCAGCGCTGTATGGCGCGGCAGCAGGTTATAGTCCGGAAAAGAATTTTGTGCCAGTAGTGTTCGTTTCCACTCAGGCCAATGTTATTAGTGTGAATGAATCTGTTCCAGTAAAAACATTGGCTGAACTTAAAGAGTATTCGGCTAAGAATAAATTATCGTATTCAAGCCCAGGTTATGGAACAACGCCACATTTAACTTGTGAAAATGTATTTCGCTTGCAATGGAAGCAAGATATTAATCACATTCCGTACAAAGGCGCTGGCCCTGCTTCAATGGCTGTAGTCGGTGGTGAGACTCCTATTGCTTGTACAGCAGTAGCTGGCGTGTACCAGTTTTCTAAACAAGGAAAAGTGCGCATCTTAGCAATCTCCAGTGAGAAGCGCTCTCCTAACTTGCCAGATGTCCCTACCTTAATTGAATTAGGGTATCCGCAAATTAAGGATTACACCTGGTCTGCAATGATGGCTCCAATCAAAACACCCAATGACATTGTTCTGAAGATGAATCAAGCGGTCAATACAGTTCTACAGATGCCTGATGTCAGGGAGCAGATGGATAGGGCTGGTTTAGTTGTGATGGGCGGAAATCTTCAGCAGACCAATGAATACATGGGTGAGGAAGTTACCCGCTGGTCGGCTATTGTTAAAGCGCTGGGGGCTAAGGTTGAGTAGGAGGAGCTAAGAAACCTTGTTCGCAAAAATCCAAAATTTCAGGGATGGCTTGCGTGAGGTTTCCTCCTTTACATCGACCTTTTGAGATCACTTCTATGCGACCAGTATTGGACGCTACATACAAATATAGACCCATGACAAAAATTAAGCGCCAGGAAATGGATTCTGCACTTAATTTAGGAAGAGTTGTTTTCAACTCCTCCATAAAGCGTAGGCTAGTTTTGTCATATAGCTTTGATCGCAAAGCGTTTTCAATACTTTTTGGTTCGTTATGAAGTCGCGCTTGCAGCTTTACAAAGCTTTTTCCGCCCTTATCTTCATTTGCCATCCGCAATGGGGGGTAGATAAATGCGTATATCAATTCGCGCAAAGGTATCGGTTTATTTTTGGCTCTTGTTTTAGCTTCGCTCAAGAGCGTATTGCGTTCTTCCAGAATAATGCTGGCGCGTCGCTCAAATACGGCGTTAAACAACCCCTTTTTATTTTGAAAATGGTAATTAATCAATGCCTGATTTACTTTTGCGCGGGTTGCAATATCGCGCACCGTAGTCATGGCATAGCCATGTTCAGAAAACAGGGCTTCTGCAATGTCGAGCAAACGCACGGCAGTGGTATTGCTTGAATGAGGACGTACTTTTTTAACCATTATTTTTTTAATTAATTTCAAATCACTTTAACAAAAGGAAATGCGATGAGCAAAACAATTTTGACATGTGCAGTAACAGGGAATTTAACAATACCGGAGATGACCCCTTATCTCCCTATAACACCGCAGCAAATTGCTGATTCTTGCTTGGGCGCGGCTGATGCAGGGGCTGCAGTAGTCCATATCCATGTACGCCACCCAGATACCGGCAAGCCATCCATGGAAGTGGATCATTATGCCGAGGTTATTCAGCTTATTCAAAAACACAATAAAGAGCTCATTATTAATTTAACAACAGGCCCTGGCGGTAGATATGTGCCAACCGAAGGTGATCCTAAGTTATTTGCGCCTGGCACTACCTTATGTGACCCGCTAAAGCGCGTAGAGCATATTGCAAAACTAAGGCCTGATATTTGCTCTTTAGACTTGAACACAATGAATTCTGGTCCAGACGTAGTGATGAATACGCCCTCTAACGTCCGTAAGATGGCAAAAGTAATCAGAGATGCAGGCGTAATGCCTGAGTTGGAGATTTTTGATACCGGGGATTTGAATTTAGCAAAAGATTTATTTAAAGATGGCACGCTTGAGGGTCCGGGTTTGTATACCTTTGTCATGGGTGTGAAATACGGTCTCAATACCGATCCCGCAACTCTGCTTTATATGCGAGATCAATTGCCTGTAGGTGCTCAATGGGCGGCATTTGGTATTAGTCGTGCTGAATTTCCGATCGTTGCACAAGCATGGCTCTATGGCGGACATGTTCGAGTTGGCATGGAAGACAATATTTACCTTGAAAAAGGTGTGCTCTGCGAAAGTAATGCTCAGTTAGTTGAGCGTGCTCATCGTATTCTGAGGGATATGGGCGGTGAATTAGCTTCATCCAACGAGGCGCGCGCGATGCTGGGTCTCAAGAAAACCAATTCATAGAGGCAACAATGGAGCACCCAAAAGGCTACGTTCGTCGCATTGTTACAGGTCATGATGCTGAGGGGAATGCCATCGTTACACACGATGGTGCGGCCCCCTCAGTCCATTCCAATCCCCTAAGAGTTGGATTTTATTTAACGAATTTGTGGCATACCGACGCAATGCCAGCTCCAATTGATAATTCACCGGATACTACTTCACGCCCATTGCAATTAGAGCCCCCAAAAAATGGCACTGTTGTAAGAATTATCGAATTCGGTCCTGAGGGCGAGTGGCTTCATAAATTGGCTCAAAATGAAGCGAAAAGTGTCTTTGGCTCCATGGGTACCAATAAGGCCTCTACCTATGAAGCTGGCGCCCATCCTCTCATGCATCGCACTGAAACGGTAGATTATGCGGTGGTGCTTGAGGGTGAAATTTATCTTGTATTAGATAAAGAGGAGCGTCTCATGAAGCAAGGTGACTTCTTGGTAGAAAGAGGGACAAATCATGCTTGGAGTAATCGCTCCGGTAAGCCTTGCAAAATGCTTTTTGTGTTGATTGATGGCAAGTTTGATCCTGAGATTCAGAAACGCTTTTAAGGTAAATCATGAAGGCTTTATTGCGCTCATTAGCTTGTATTTGTGCTCTGTTTTTTCTGGGATCTACGCACTTTGTGAGCGCCCAAAGCTATCCAGATAAATCAATCCGCTTGATGGTGGGTTATGCACCCGGTGGCCTGACTGATGGAGTTGCGCGTACTTTGTCCCCGCAATTATCTGAAATACTGAGCAAGCAAGTAGTTGTTGAAAATCGTGGCGGCGGCGGGAGTTCAATTGCAACTGATGTAGTCGCTAAAGCACAGCCTGATGGCTATACGCTGCTCATGGCAGATCAGGCATTAATTAGTAATCCCAGCTTATTT
Organism: Polynucleobacter sp. QLW-P1DATA-2; assembly: GCF_001870365.1. NCBI lineage: Bacteria > Pseudomonadati > Pseudomonadota > Betaproteobacteria > Burkholderiales > Burkholderiaceae > Polynucleobacter > Polynucleobacter sp. QLW-P1DATA-2. Next base: position 62,093 of record NZ_LZMQ01000009.1, read on the forward strand.
CCAGCATTGCCCTACGATACCTTCAAAGACCTTCAGCCAGTAGCTCTTGTTGGAACAGCGGCTTCGGTGATTGTCGTAAATTCATCGGTGCCGGTTCGAGATTTAAAAGCCCTGATTGCTTTGGCTAAGAGTAAGCCAGGTACTTTGAACTATGCATCGGGCGGAAATGGAACGATGACGCATTTGGCTGGTGAGTTATTTAAACAAGTCGCTCGTGTTGATATTGTGCATATTCCTTATAAAGGTACTGGCCCTGCAGTTGTTGATTTACTGGGGGGTCAGGTGCCAATGATGTTCAGTAGTATTGGGCCAGTAGCGCAATACATCAAGTCAGGGCAACTAATTGCCTTGGCAGTTACAGGAGAAAACCGCTCACCTGCGTTGCCTAATGTGCCAACCCTCTCTGAATTGGGTCTTGCGCAAGCAACGGTAATTGGTTATTGGGGAGTAATGGCACCCGCGGGGATGTCTAATGAAATTACCGAAAAACTTGCAAAGGCTATAAATGAAGCGGTTAAGCGTCCCGATATGAATCAGCGACTTGTCAATCTAGGGATTGATCCGTCTTTTGCATCAGGACCCCGTTATGAAAAGATCTTAAGCACCGAGATTCCTAAATGGAGTCAGGTAATTAAGAATGCCAATATCCGAATTGACTAAGCTTTAGAAAGGCGCCAGTGAGAATCGTAGACATTAGAGAAGTTGCGATACCCTTGAATTCAAGTATCCGCAATGCGGTATTTGATTTTAGTGAGATGACTACATCTGTAGTAGCGGTGATAACGGATGTGATTCGCGATGGTAAGCCCGTAGTTGGATTTGCCTTTAACTCCACAGGGCGCTATGCCTGTGGTGCGCAAATGCGGGACCGTTTGATTCCACGCATTATGAAAGCTAATCCCGAATCCCTATTAAATGATGCAGGCAATAATTTAGATCCTGAAAAAATACTAAGCTGCATGATGCAGCGAGAAAAACCAGGTGGACATACGGAGAGATCTGTAGCTGTTGGAACTATTGAGGTTGCCATTTGGGATGCGGTTGCAAAGATTGAAGGCCTGCCATTGCATGTCACCTTGGCAAACCAGTTTTCTGGCGGAAAAGTGCGCAAAGAAATTCCTTGCTATGTAGGCGGTGGGTGGTACGCACCCAATAAAGGAATTCCTCAGCTATTGGAGGAGATTCAGAGTCGACTTGATCAGGGCTACACCACCATGAAAATCAAGGTTGGTGGTGCCCCTATAGCGGAGGATATTGCCCGAGTAGAGGCTTCCTTGAAGATTGTTGGGGGAGGGCAAAATTTGGCAGTAGATGCTAATGCGGGGCTGAGTCCAGAGCGTGCACTTGCTTACGCTAAAGCACTACAACCTTACCAACTGCGTTGGTTTGAGGAGCCTACCGATCCGCTAGATTTTGCCTTACTTGCAGAAATTGTTGACATCTATTCAGCGCCGATAGGAACTGGAGAAAATCTATTTTCAACGCAAGACATCCGTAATCTCGTTCAGTTCGGTGGCTTACGTAAGGAGACTGACATTATTCAAATTGACATTCCACAGTCCTATGGAATCGTTCAATTTAGTAGAACATTGAAAATGCTGGAGGATCGTGGCTGGGGAAGGCATTCCATTTTCCCTCATGGAGGTAATCAAATGACATTGGCAATTGTTGCTGGCTTTGGTTTGGGTGGATGTGAAGCATATCCAGGAACATTCGGAGTCTTTGCGGGATTTGCAGACGATTCTCAGGTTGCTAATGGAAAAATCAATTTATCCGAGCGGCCTGGCATTGGTTTTGAAGGACAAAATGCCCTTTATGAAATCATGCGCAATATTGTTTAGTGTTAGCTATCACCCGGGAGAGCAATGAGTTCCTTTCAATCAGTAGATGAATTAAATGGCAAGGTTGCGGTAATTATTGGCGGCAATGGCGCCGTCGGATTTGCTACGGCCAAACGATTGGCTAAATTAGGTGCAACTTGTGTATTGATTGGGCGACATTCTCTTGAAAAAGAGGTCGAGCAGATCAAGCAATTGCCTCCTGGCAAACATTTTTGCTTGAATGCTTCAATTACAGATTCGGCCACTTTAATTGCCGCAGCAAAAGAAGTCGAAAGACGTGTGGGTAGATGCGATATCTTGGTGAACTCAGCAGGCTTTACAAAACCAGTCCCAGCTGCAGATTTGGATGCATTAACAGATGACTTAATTGATGAGGTATTGAAGGCCAATTTTCGAGGGGTTTTTGCTTCGATTAGGGCATTTCAGCAGTTGCTTAAGGCAAATGGCGATGGATTAGTTGTGAATGTCTCTTCAATTGCTGGCTTCACTGGTGTTGGCAGTAATCTTGCTTATGTCGCTGCTAAGGCGAGTCTTGATATTGTGAGTGAGTCTTTAGCAAAAGTTTTAGCGCCGGAGATACGCGTCTTATGCGTGTCTCCAGGTGTAGTGGATTCTGGTTTTGTACCGGGACGCGGAGCCGACTTCAATGATAAAACTGCAGCAACAACCCCATTAAAGCGTATTGGTACCCCTGATGATGTTGCGGCTGCGATTGAAGCTTGCGCAACACGGTTAAGATTTTCAACAGGAACCCGAATAGTGGTTGATGGTGGTCGACACCTCTAATTCGAAGGAGGAGACCGGACTCAAAAATAATATAGAAAGAGACTATGAGATTATTTAGCTTTATTCAAAACGGTAAAAAAAGTATCGGCGTTCTTTGCAAGAAAGATTCGAATGAATTTGTAGATTTATGTGCTACGAACTCAAGTATTCCAGCAGATTTGTACGGTCTGATTGCGATAGACCCTCAGTTTACAAAAGCAAAAGAAGCACTTTCTAATCCGAATGCTGTCATCAAAAATATTGCTGATATTCAGTTTGATATTTTGATTGATCGCCCTGGAAAGATAGTCTGCATGGGTCTGAACTATGCTGACCATGCTAAAGAGGGCGGCAATGCTCGGCCAGACTACCCAAGCTTTTTTCTACGGGGCCCTAGTTCGCTTACCTCACATCAGGCTAGCATCATTAGGCCTAAGGTATCCGATAAGTTGGATTATGAAGCGGAGTTGGCCTTTGTTGTTGGTAAAAAGGCACGTAATTTAACCAGAGAAAACGCGCTGGATTGTATAGCCGGCTACAGTATCTTTAATGATGCTAGCTTAAGAGATTACCAGCGCAAAACAACCCAATGGACTATAGGTAAAAACTTTGATCAGACCGGAGGATTTGGTCCATGGCTGGTAACGCCAGATGAATTGCCGCTGGGCGCACATGGCCTACAAATTCAGTCAAGATTAAATGGCGCAGTAATGCAGAATGCAAATACCAAGGATTTCTTATGGGATGTCGTAGAAACCATTATCTTGATAACAGAATGCATGACCTTGGAGCCTGGTGATGTAGTGATTACAGGAACGCCTGCAGGAGTAGGCTATGCTAGAACTCCACCAGTATTCATGAAGCCTGGCGACATCTGCGAAATTGAAATCGAAAATATTGGTGTATTGCGTAATTCGATAGAGGATCAGACGTAATAATCTTCAGAACAATAGGGACTCTCACTGGAAATAGTGGGGGCTTTGACTTCAAGCGCATATTCAATAGGCTTGCTATCCTTAGCCTTGTTTTCCTATATTTGAATTGCAATCAATGAATATCCATGCCGATTACAGTAAGCGAGTTGTCATTAATCACCATGACTTACCTTGGGTGCCTAGTCCTGAATTCGGGATTGAAAGACGCATGCTCGATCGGATGGGTGATGAGGTAGCAAAAGCAACCTCAATTGTTCGCTACCAGCCCGGCTCCAAATTTCAAACACATACCCACGAGTTTGGTGAAGAGATTCTTGTTTTAGAGGGTGTCTTCAGTGACGAAACTGGTGACTATCAAGCTGGTACCTACATCATGAATCCGCCGGGTTCATCGCATGCACCCTATAGCCAATCTGGCTGTACGCTGTTTGTTAAGCTCAGACACCTTGGCCCAGAACAGGTCGAGCGAGAAATTATTGACACCACAAAAGCACCTTGGTATCAGGGCATGGTTCCTGGCCTTACAGTCATGCCGCTGATGCAGCAGGGAAACGGATCGACTTTAGTGCGCTGGGCTCCTCAAACCTATTTCAATCCACACAAACATTATGGCGGCGAAGAAATCTTTGTTGTTGATGGCGTATTTGAAGATGAGCATGGCCGCTACCCTGCAGGTTCATGGATTAGAAGCCCTCATATGAGTCTGCATCAGCCTTTCAGTAAAGAAGGCTGCACTATCTTTGTAAAGACGGGGCATTTGCTGTCATAAGCCCAGATGAGATTGGAGGCGGAAGCCTAGAATCGAACCAGGGTAATGAGATTTGCAATCTCATGCATAACCACTCTGCCATTCCGCCACAGTTGCCTTTATAACTGAAAAATATTTTTTCCGCTGGATGGATGATCTGGTGCTGAACTCTATTCAGTAACAGTATGTACTAACTTGTCATGAAATCTTCATCAAATTGACTTATCTCCCTCTTACATTGATTGAACAGAAATTTATTTCTAAATTATATGAAGGGTAAAGAAAAGATGAAAACGCTTATTAAAAATTTCATAGGGCGTAGACCTCATTTCTGTTTCATCATGATTGCTGCAAGTTGCTTGGGAATTGGCTTGGCCGTAACTCAGGTTCAAACAAATATTCCGGATGCTTCAACAGAATCGAATAATCCGCACCATCTCCCAAATGAATTCAATCCAAAGTTACAAACCTTGGATGAAAAGATTCAAATAGCTACCCTTGAGGCAAAGAAGGTTCTTGGCATGACACAAGAAGGGGTTTCACAGGAGCTTGAGACTATCCACAGTATTGCCTTCAAAGGAGTGACTGTCAGCTCTAAGCCAGTTTTTGATTACACCACTGGTACATCAAACTAATTCTGTAGGGGGCTAGGTATTAAAGCCTAGTCCTCTAAATCCTCGCTGCTGTCATCGATTCGATATTCCACTTTGATTTTCTTCAGTATCGGATGCAGCAGTGCATCCCTGCTTTTTGAAGTGGGTTCAGTTAAATAGCAATAGCCATAAAAAGGAATCGGTTCTTTTTCAGCCAGCTCGCGATCTTCAGTAGTAAAGGTAGTCATGGTGCTCTCCCTAAATCAATCAGATGGTTACCTATGGGCTGTTGGAACAAACGAATCGCAACCAGTAGCAATCCGAATTGATCCACATCTCCCATAAGTAGATTGCATTCTTAGCGTTTTAGTGTGACTTGTCTATCGCTTCCAAAATTATTTTTTGATAAATTTTAAGAGGTGAAATTGTCATATTTGAGCCCTTTATCTCAAGCTTAAATATGACAAAAAGTGATGAAAAAATTCATAAAGATGTCACATGAAAGGTAGAGCATTTCAGTCGAGTTCAATACAAAATTGGAGGAGCATCAACATGACAGATCAACACTTAAATGACAAGGTCATTAACTTTAGAAGAATGGCCGCGGAGTATTTTCAAAAAGCGGCCTGGAATCAGTTATTAGCCTTAGATAATTACAGGGAAAACAACTTTGAAGTGGCGGAGCGATTTGCCCAACTTTCTTTCGAGGATCAAATGAATGCGGTAGAGTATGCAGAGTTGGCAGATGCCGAATCAGAGCTCTTGCTTGATTTGGAGTTATTGGAGGAAAGTTGATCGTTAAGAGTGGCCGAGTGGCTATCAAGGTTTTAGTTGCCTTATTCCTGGCAATTGGAATTTCATATCAAGCTGCTTCAGCTACTGTTGCTAGAAGCGATATTCTTTTGCACATTGCCACTCAGTGTGTTGATCCATCCAAAACTAATTATTGCTCTAACTGTATGCTGCCAAGAGCGGATGCAGGCTGTGGAATTACTTCAGAGTGTAAGAAAACCAACGAAGTTTGGGCGCTCAATAAAAAATATACCGCAATCAGAGATATTAAGATGTGCGGTTGTCCGGCTAGCTTTGTTCATGGGCTGGCGATACCTAGAGATGTCGTCACTGGTATTGAGGATCCAAATCGAGAAGAGGATATATGGCAATTTGCTTGGGTCATCGGCCTGGAGCGTATCGAGCCAGAATCACTGGCATTGGTAGTCAATCCCAAATCAGAACGATCACAGAATCAACTGCATGTGCATATTCTCAGGTTAGATAAAAATGCACGCGCAACATTTTCTGGCTATTCCCATGCGTATATTCAAAATCTCGATCAGGTTTGGGGTATCGCTCAAAAGATTGCTAATTCTCAAGGCTTAAGTGATTATGGGGTCTTGGTTGCCCAAGAGTCTTCTGGTCGATATATCGTGCTTGTTAGTCCCCAGAGCCCTGAGGCTGCTTTTACGGTATGGAATTGCAATCATTAGCTACCCAACCAGCATCAATTCAATAGCAAGCTTTATTGAATGTGCATTTTCGGTTTGGGTATAGTAGAACTCATCAGCAGACTATCTCAATAACTTACTTGCAAGCCATGAAAAAACTACTTTCCATTTTGATTCTGGGCATCTTTGTAGGAGCAAATTCTTCTACTGTTTTTGCTAATCCTCCGGTTGCTCCGTTTTATGCATCCCTCCAGAACATGACCCCAAGCGGTCAATTGGGTCAGGTAATCAAGAAAGAGCCTGTTCAAACCTCGGTAAAGGGTGCTCAGGCATGGAGGATTGCGTACATTTCTTCGGATTTTGGTGGCAAGAAAACAATTGTGACTGGCCTAGTAGTTGCCCCAAAAGGAGTACCGCCTAAAGAGGGTAGGCCCATCATGACTTGGGCGCATGGCACGACGGGTGCTGCTCAAAATTGCGGCCCATCACAGGTTCTGGACCCTGTAGTCCCGCTCAATGAATATTTTTTAATTGGCGGAAACTCTTGGACGGATTATGGAATCCCTGCTGTTGAAGAATTTATTCAAGAAGGCTATGTAGTCGTTGCAACTGACTATCAAGGTCAGGGTGGTGGGGGAAGGCATCAATACGCTCTCGCTTCCACAAACTCTATGGATACGATTGATGCTGCTAGAGCGGCCAGCTCCATGAAAGAAACTGGCGCCGGTAAGAAAACCATTGTCTATGGTTGGTCTCAAGGCGGTGGCGTAGCAGTGGCAGCAGCGAGCATGCCAGAGTATTTCTCGAAAAAGGGTACAGCTGCTGACAATCTTGAATTAGTTGGTTCGGTGGCTCTGGCTCCTGACGATATTGCCATCATGTTGCCTGGAGCTACGGTCGATCAGGCTAGTGCGCAAAAGTCTCTGAGTGGATTGATTCAGATGTTTACTAGTAATGTCTTTGATTTTTCTCACATGGCAATGAGCATGTGGGGAGTGCAGGCCGCTAATTCGAAATTAAAGTTAACGGACATCTTTACCGATGACGGCGCTAAAGTTCTGGATGAGGTTATTAGCAATAAGTGTATGCATGCTTTTGCAGACACGCTAAATTTCAACTTTGGTACCCAGTACAAAACACTCTTGAAACCGCAAATCAATAATCCCCTAGAGTGGACCAAGACCATGGTTAATGGTAGCGTCAATCCTATCAAGCCTATTGCACCAGTAGTCATTTATTGGGGAAATAAAGATACGACTAATCCTCCAATAATGGGCAAGCTCTACCAAGAGCAGATGTGCAAAATGGGCGGTAATGTGAATCGGGTTGAATTGCCAGGCAATCAATCGCATTTCACTACACCTGGGGCCTCAAAGCCTTTTTATCTGCCATGGATTAAGGATCGCTTGGCTGGTAAACCCGCCACCAATAATTGTGATCAGGCCGCGCAACTCCCAAGTTAAGCGCTTGGGGCCTATTGCTTCAATTGGGTAGCAATACGCCTAGTCAGTTTGGGTGGGCTTGAATCAATGTGAAAGCGATGACGCTCTTCTTGCATGAGTAAGTCATCAGCCGTGAATCGATCAAAACGTCTTAAGTAGTCTGCCCAGGTTTCAAATACGAAATATTCTAAAAATTTTCCTGCATGCTCAGCATCTTCAAAGAGACTCCAAGATAGCGCCCCTTGCTTTAGACGTGAACGTCTAGTCTTTGCCATCAATTTTCTGAAATGCTCCACCTGTTCTTTGTGGATATGGTATTCGACTGAGATCATGACTGGACCCTCGTCCAGATCAATATCTCTGGAGGGGTGCGGGCGCTCTATTGGACATACTGGTGTGAGATCTTCTACCTCATGACCATGAATGCGGTGTTTGCGTATTAATAATAGGGCGATGATGCCAAAAATGGCGCTTGCTACTATGCCCGTTGTTACATCAGTTGAATTAGTAATTTTTCCCCATACAACTGCACCAAGTGCACTTCCACCCATCAGACTCATTTGGTAGAAAGACATGCCACGAGCCCTAATCCAATTTGGTAGGGAGAGTTGAGAGGTAGTGCTTAAGGTATTACCAACACTAAACCAAGACATACCGCTCACAATCATGATGGGTGCTGCATACCAAAGATTGGGTGCGAGCACTACTCCGGCTGAGCTAATAGAGAGAAAAATGATTCCGTAGCTTGCCATTTGCTGCGGTGTAAATTTCTCCCGTAAGTACTGTAGTTGAGAGCCAACAATGATGGCACCAAAACCAAGGCAAGAGAGTAGCAAGGTAAAAGTGTTGGCATCTCCACCAAAGTGGGATTTTGCGATCACTGGTAATAGCGCTAGCAGGCTAGACGACTGCATATAAAACAAAAATGATCGAATCAAAATCGATCTCATAGGTTTAGATTGGCGAATATATTGGGCGCCAACTCGCATCGCGCCAAAGAACCGCTCTCCTGGCAAGGTGGAGATATAACTCTGATTTTTCCAACGCAAGACAATCGCAGTCATGGCTAATGACAGAATCATATTTAAGGCAAATACATATTCAGTACCTACTGATGCAATGATGAGGCCGGCAACTAGTGGGCCAAGAATACGTGAGGCATTCATGGCGATGGAATTAAGTCCAAGTGCTAGATGCAACGTGTCGCGAGGGACTAAATCTGGAACGATGGCTGCATATACAGGCCAGCGCATTGCCAAGCCAATACCATTAATAAAAGTGAGCAATAGCAAGAATATTGGATCTAGGAGATTAAATACGGCAGATAGAAAAAGTAAGGTTGCATTAATTGCAAGCCATAGCTGAGTAAATACTAAGAAGTGTTTTCTATTGAGGATGTCTGCCAGCGCTCCGCTAGGAAGGCCAAACATTAATACCGGTAAGTTAGCGGCAGTTTGAACTAGAGCAATCAGAGTTGCAGACGTGGTTAGGGACGTCATCATCCAGGCTGCCGCTACATCATTAGTGTACATACATATATTAGCCACCAGCCAGGTCGACCATAGTGCTCGGAAGACGGGAATCTTTAAGGGCTCAAGCCATACGGGAAGCTTGGTGGGTAGCAGGGAATCAGCGCTCATAGCATCATTATTCCCTAAACTCTAAAGTTGTGATCGATACTATTCAATCTATCTATAGAAAGGAAGCCATATCAGCCTTAGCCGTACTGCTGCTTCTGTCCTTTATGGCGAGGGTTTTGTCTTATTGGGCCAGGCATAGTTCGCTTGTAAAGTAATGGAAAACAAAGCTCATTAAGAAAGGCAGTCATGACTCACCAACCACGCCGTCATTTTCTGAAAACTACAGTCGCAGGTACCGCAGCAGCAGTTGGCGGTTCGGGATTCAGTATTCAAACAGCTCAGGCTCACACCAACTCTGAGGCTAAGCTAGAAGCCAAGGCAAATCAAATCTCCCAAAAGCTGTTTGCTCAGGATGGTATGGCGGTGCCTATTGCAACTCAGCCTACAGTTTCAACATTGGCAAAAGGTCTTGATCGGACCATGGTCCTTGGTGGAGGGGGTGAGTACTATATTGCTTGGTATTGTGGATTCTTTCATGGCCTTTATGAGGCAGGATTGGATATGGCCAATATTCCTGAGATGGTTGTAGGAACATCGGCAGGCTCTTATATGGGCTCCTCACTGTTGTCGGGAGAGTTCGGCCGCCTTCGTGCTGAGTTTGATTTCTTTGGCAAGTTCCCGCAAATCTTTGCAAAGATGGCGCCATTAGCAAACCCTAATCTTAGTCAGCAACGTGCTGATCAAATCAATATGAGCGCAAGTGATGGCAGCATTAAAACGCGCCAGATTATTGGGGCTGCAGCTTTAGCAGCTGACAACACACTCAACAGTGACCATATTGAAAAATTAGCGGCACTTTTGACGGGCGATAGTAAAAAAGATTGGCCTACCGCTCGGATGTTTACAACTGGGATTGATTGTTATTCAGGTGAGCGTTTAATTATTGGTCAAGCCGTTGCTAGGAAAAATAATATTCCATTGGCACACGGTGCTGCAGCCAGCAGTTCGTTGCCCGGTATTGGGGGTCCAACACTATTAGGTCAACGTTATGTCATGGATGGCGGTATCTGCTCCAATCCTGCGCATGTGGATATTGTGGCTGGATCCAAAAGGGCGTTAGTGATTACTTTGACCGATGGTGTTACTGGTGCGGTATTGACGAGCATTCCGCATCCGATTGCACAAAACATTAAAGACGTTCAAGCAACAGGTACAAAAGTACATTGGATTGTTGCTGGAACTCCTCCTGGAGTTAATCTTCTAGATCCAAGACAGATTGAAGGCGCTCTAAGAGTGGGGTACGAACGAGCAAAGGTAGAGGCGCCAAAAATTAAGACCTTTTGGGCTTAGATTGAGGAGGACTCATCGACCTATCAGCACATTAAGAATGGTGTAGAGTTTCTGCAAAAGACTGCAAAATAGTGGGAGACAAAATGTATAAATTGAAGGCAATAGTACTTTTCTTATTCCAGTGTTTTTGGATTGCACATGCACAGGCAGAGCTGCCAGCTGGAATAAATGATCAAGCTATCCGGGCTGCCGCACTACAAAGCTTTCCAGAGTATTTAAATTTATTGACTCTACCTAACGATTCCATTGCTAGCGCAAAGGATATCCAAGTTAACGCCGATCAGATTGAGAAACTTTTTCAAAAGAGGGGGTTCTCAACTAAGCAGTTTGCAAACAATGGAAAGCCGCTCGTATTAGCCGAATTCCCCGCAGATCCTGGCAAAAAAACTATCTTGTTCTATATTCACTTTGATGGCCAACCTGTCATCCCTTCTCAATGGAGTCAAGCGAGTCCATGGCAACCCGTATTGAAGAAAAAAGGTGCGGATGGAAAGTGGCAGATAGTGGATATGCAGGAATTGATGAGGCCAGATTTTGATCCTGAGTTACGGGTCTTTGGTAGATCCTCCGCGGATGATAAGGGTCCGATCATGATGTTCTTGGCTTCAATGGATCTCATGAAATCAAAAGGCCTAAAGCCTGCTATGAACATCAAAGTCATCTTGGATAGCGAGGAAGAAGTAAATTCTCCTGGCATTCCTCAGGCAGTTATTCAGAATAAAGAATTCTTAAAGGCAGATGCGCTAGTGATATTTGATATGGCTAGTCATCCTAGTGGCAGGCCTACGGCTATCTTTGGTAATCGCGGGGTGCAGTGGATTAACTTAACAGTCTATGGACCTAAAGCTCCACTTCATAGCGGCCACTACGGTAACTATGTTCCCAATCCCGCTTTTAATCTGGCAAGATTATTAGCCTCGATGAAGAATGAGAAGGGGCAAGTTCTCATCCCTGGGTATTACTCAACAACTAAGCTAAGCCCAGAAGATTTAAAAGTGCTTGATGCAGTTGGTGATGATGAGGTAGCTCTAAAAAAACGTGTAGGTATTGCGAGCTCAGATCAGGTTGCCTCGAACTACCAGCGTTCGCTGCAGTACCCTTCTCTCAATATTCGGGGATTATCTGCAGCAGGTGTTGGACAAGAAGCCGCCAATATCATTCCAAAAGAAGCGATTGCTGATATTGATATCAGAACAACAACTGAAGCCAATGCTCAATACTTAACTGCTTTGATTAAAAAGCATATAGAGAAGCAAGGCTTTCACATCATTGATCATGATCCAACTGATGCTGAGCGGGCTCAATATCCTTTATTAGTAAAAATTACCGAAGGTTTACCGGCCGAAGCCGCACGTCAACCAATTGATACTCCCGTAAGGAGATGGGTTGAGTCGGCTGAGTTGAGCGCCTATAGTGATGTGGGGGGTATTAAGCCAGTCGTCATTCGGGCATCTGGTGCCACAGTACCAACCCATGAAATTGTTGGCCCATTAGATTTACCCTTTGTTATTGTGCCAACCGTTAATACTGATAACAATCAACATGCATACGATGAGAATCTCCGTATGGGAAATTATTTATCGGGTATGCGCACCATGTTGGGGTTGATGAATACGCCTTATAAATAAAGATCTATCATATGCTAACGATCAATAAACAGAAAAGTAAGTAATGTCAAAAAAATTACGTGTAGGTATTTTAGAAGGCGATGATATTGGCCATGAGATTGTGCCTGTCGCAGTCGAGGTTGCAAAGGCTGCAGCCAAGCTTCATCAGGTCGATATTGAGTGGGTGCCTTTACCCATCGGTCGGCGTGCGCTTGATACTCATGGACACACTCTGCCACCAGAGACTCTAGAAACATTGCACACTCTGGATGGATGGATCTTAGGCCCCATTGGACATCGCGCATATCCAAAGCAAGCTAATGCGATCAATCCACATCCTATTTTGCGCAAGCAATTTAATCTATTTGCCAATGTAAGGCCCACCCGCTCATATCCAGACATCGGGTGTTTGCGCGATGATATTGATTTGGTCATTGTGCGAGAAAATAATGAAGGCTTTCAGCCAGACCGAAATATGTTGGTAGGTAATGCAGAGTTTCGTCCAAGTGACGAGATGACTTTATCTATGCGCGTCATCACTAGAACCGGTAGTCGTCGGGTAGCGCAGGCTGCCTTTGAATTGGCACGTCAACGCAAAAAACACTTGACCTATGTGCATAAAGATACGGTCTTCAAGCTGGGTTGCGGTATGTTCGTTGAAGAGTGCAAAAAGCTTGCATCTGAGTACCCAGATGTTTTAGTAGATGACGTCATTGTGGACACCATGGCCATGCGCCTTGTGCGAGACCCTCAGAATTTTGACGTGGTTGTTACTACTAATATGTTTGGCGACATCCTATCGGATGAGGCGGCGGGTCTTGTAGGTGGCTTGGGCATGGCGCCAGGTTTGTGCATTGGCGATGGCGATGTGGTGATGGCGCAAGCAACCCATGGCTCCGCTCCTGATATCGCCGGCAAAGGCGTTGCTAATCCATATTCCATGATTGAATCGACTCGTATGTTATTTGATTGGCTTGGACATAGCCGTAATATCCCTGAGGCAGTCGCAATGGCAAAGGCAATGTCTGCTGCTACTACATTAGCTTTAGCAAATCCCAATGCTAGAACAGGAGACATTAATGGCAAGGGTAATACTGCTTCAATGGCTAAAGCGGTATTGGAGGCTTTGAAGTAATGTATTAGAGTTGGTTTAATTCATGGGCATAAAAATATCAAAATGGAGATGACATGAGCAACAGCGCGGATCGAGATGAACAACGTAGACAATTGCTAACGTGGCTTGCAGCAAGCCCACTATTTGCACTGGGTGCTAATCAAGATCTCTTTGCACAAGAGGCAAAAGACCCTAAGGAATTAATTCGAAACTTTACAAAGCGCCCTGATCCGATGGTCTGGGCACCAAATACGCCTTTAGACTTGATCTCTAGCCCAAAGGATGCCATTAATGTTTTTGATTTTGAACCAGTGGCTTTTACTAAAGTGCCACCAGCTCACTTTGGCTATATGGCCTCAGGTATTGATGATGAAGTCACTCTAAGGGCAAACCGCACTTCATTTCTGAAATATCAATTGCGTCCAAGACGTTTGCGAGATGTAAGCCAAGTTGATAGCTCTATTACGCTCTTTGGAACCAAGTGGAAATCACCCATCATTATTGCCCCCACCGGTGGGAATAAGGCTTACGACCCCGAGGGAGAGGTAGCGGTCGCAAGGGCAGCTAGGGCGGGTGGCTTCTTAAACATCCTATCCAATGCCGGAGCCTCAACTATTGAGGAGGTAATTGCCGCTCGCCAAGGTGAGGTTTGGTTTCAGCTATATGCAACCTCAAGCCCCGAGGTGGCTAAGCAAGTCATTCGACGAGTAGAAAAGGCGGGTGCACCTGTATTGGAAATTACGGTTGATCGTAATGGCGGTAGAAATCAAGAAACTTTTGCAAGACTGAAAAAACTTGATCCTAGAAATTGTGCGGGCTGTCATGTCCATGGTTTTGGTACTGCTCAAGAAAGGCCTAATTACGATGGCATCGACATGACTGGTGTGAAGATGTCTTCATCAAACATGACTTGGGATTTTATTAAGCAGGTTCGCGATACTACTAAGATGAAAATTATCGTTAAGGGAATTCTGACTGAGGAAGATGCAAAGCTTTGCCTTAAATATGGGGTAGATGGTATCCACGTCTCGAATCATGGTGGCAGGAGTGAGGATGGTGGGCGTGGCTCAATTGAATGCTTGCCAGAAGTGGTAAAGGTAGCCAAAGGCAAGGTACCTATTCTGTTTGATAGTGGCGTGCGTCGCGGTAGTGATGTATTTAAGGCTATGGCCTTGGGTGCGAATGCGGTCTGTGTAGGCCGTCCTTATTTATGGGGCTTAGGTGCATTTGGTCAGCCGGGAGTGGAGCGCGTCATGGAAATTCTGCAAACTGAGTTTCAGTCTACGATGCAGCAGATGGGCACCGCCAATATAGCTGCTATTCAATCTTCAATGGTCATTAAAGAAGGTTAATACAGCGCTTGTGTTTAGCATTCAAACGACAAAATCAGTCCTCTTCATTATTGCGGTAATGTATTCATTCTTGTCGTATGGGGATGAGTCACAGGCAGAAATTGATAAGGCGCGAGTATTTCCCGTACAGAAAAACCCAATCGTAGAACATAGCCAGAAAGCCAATCAGTCAGTAGGCACTGCGGGGGAGGTGGATAAGAAAAAGCCAGACCCTAAAGATACAAAATTCAATCTGGATGGGAATGGCGGTTCTACAAATCGATCGGCGGGTGGGAAGGCAATGCTAAAGCAGCGCATCCCATTTGATTAGCCTCGACCAACAAAAGGCATTTTTGTTGCCATGATGGTCATATTAAGAATATTGCTCTCGAGAGGTAGTTGGGCCATATGTAGTACGGCTTGACCAACATGGTCTACATCCATGCGAGGCTCAACCTTAATGGACTGATCGGCCTGCATAATGCCTGCGGCCATACGTTCTGTCATTTCAGTTGCAGCATTGCCAATATCGATTTGACCGCAAGCAATATTGAATGGACGCCCATCTAAAGCGATGGTTTTAGTGAGACCACTAATAGCATGTTTCGTTGCCGTATACGGTGCAGACATCGGTCTTGGTGCGTGAGCAGAAATCGAGCCATTGTTGATAATTCTGCCGCCTTGCGGAGATTGCGCTTTCATCATTCGAATGGCTTCTTGTGAGCATAAGAATGCACCGCAGAGATTGGCATTGACTACATCCATCCACTGTTCGTAGGTGAGATCTTCCATGGGAATTGCGGGAGCGCCAATACCGGCATTATTAAAAAGTACATCAATACGACCAAACTTTTCTTTAATGGCAGCGAACAGTTTTTTGACTTGATCTGGTTTACCAACATCACAGGCAACGGCTAAGCAATTATCAGCGGTACCGCCAATGTCATTCATTGCTTTTTGCAGCTTATCTAAATTGCGACCAGTCAGGACGACTTGATAGCCACCCTGTAACAGGGCTTTAGCAGCTGCTCTACCGATACCAACGCCAGCTCCAGTAATGAGGGCGACTTTATTGTTTTGGCTCATTTGCTTCTTTCAAATTTTTGTCTCACTGCTATTTTATAGGGTTCTGAATGGCCCATTCAAGACTAGCTTAAATGAGCTTTGTAATATCTATTTTTCGCATATTTTCCTGATCAATCTGCGAGTTTAGTAAATAAGTCTTAAACTTGCGTAGTGCCAAAGTCCTCATCTCAATTACTCTCGGAATCGAATATTTCTCGCCTCATTGAAATGGCGTGGGAAGATAGAACCCCATTTGATGCAATTGAAAAATCATTTGGGCTATCTGAGTCCCAGGTGATTCAATTGATGCGCCAAGAGCTCAAGCGAAATTCCTTTGAGCTATGGCGAAAAAGGGTCACTGGAAGGGCAACAAAGCATGTTGCGCTTCGAAGTAAGTTGGTCGATCGCGCCTATTGTCCAACGCAGTATAAAAATAAATGATCTCCTCCAAAAGACTTATCCTGATTCTGGGGGATCAGTTGGATTTACAGGGTGCCGCCCTACGAAATTTTAATTTCCAGACTGATGAAATCATCATGATTGAGTCGGCAGCCGAAGCTCAGTATGTATGGACACATAAGGCAAAGATTGCAGTATTTTTATCGGCTATGCGCCACTTTGCGCAAACCTTAAGAAACCTCAAGTATCCCCTTGCCTATATTAAAAATTCATCTCTGCCCATCGTAGAGGTCTTAAAAGAAAAGCTGATTAAAGATGGCATTACCCACCTCATTTGTGTGGAGCCTGGAGAGTGGCGCTTAAAGCAGCAAATTGAAGAAATGGCTGCAACACTCAAGATCAAGCTTGAGATGCGTGAAGACGACCATTTCTTTTGCTCTCATCAAGAGTTTATTGCTTGGGTTGCTGATAAAAAGGAGCTGAGGTTGGAGTACTTTTATCGCCTTATGCGCAAGACTCACAATATATTGCTTGATGCAGATGGGAATCCAGAAGGCGGCCAATGGAATTTTGATCAAGATAATCGTAAGCCATACCCCAAGAAGGGTCCTGGAATTATTGAGGCACCAGTCTTATTTGCACCGGATGCAATGACACAAGAAGTGATTGAATTTGTAAATCAAGCTTATGCAAAGCACCCTGGATCTTTAGAAGCCTTTTCTTGGCCAGTGAATCGTGAGCAGGCATTAGAAGCCTTAGATTATTTCATTGAGTATCGCCTGCGAAACTTTGGAATCTATCAAGATGCCATGTGGACTGATACTCCTTTTGGTTGGCATTCTATTCTCTCTAGCTCACTGAATTTAAAGCTATTAAATCCCCGCGAGGTGATTGCTGCAGTTCTTGTCGCTTGGAAAAAGTATTCTTTGGATCTTTCTACAGTTGAAGGTTTTATCCGGCAAATCTTGGGATGGCGTGAGTTTATCCGCGGTATGTACTACCTAGATATGCCGCAGATGGCGCAAGATAACTATTACAAGCATCAGAGGTCTTTGCCAAAATGGTATTGGACTGGTAATACAAAAATGTCTTGTATGAGAGACGCAGTCGGTCAGACTCTGCAATATGGCTATGCGCATCACATTCAGCGCCTTATGGTGACTGGTAACTTTGCCCTCTTAGCGGAGATTCTTCCAAAAGAAGTGTCCGATTGGTACTTGGCAATTTATGTTGATGCGATTGAATGGGTAGAGCTCCCAAATACTGCTGGCATGGCTTTGTTTGCTAACGGCGGGCGCTTTACTAGTAAGCCCTACATTGCCAGCGGTGCCTATATCAAGCGTATGAGTAATTATTGCGATTCTTGCAAATATAAACCCGATGTCCGGTTTGGAGAAACGGCTTGCCCTGTTACTACCCTGTATTGGAATTTTTTAATTAAGCATCGTGCTCAGTTTGAGTCAAGCCCACGTACCAGACTCATGACGGCAAATCTGAAGCGCATTAGTGATGACGATCAGCAAGCGATTGTTCTCCATGCAGAGCATGTGTTGAATCACTTGGATGATCTCTAAAGATGAGCACCTCTTTTAAAGGAAATAAAAGTTTCTTACCAAGCAAGATTTGCATTGTCTGTAAAAAAGAAATGACCTGGAGAAAGTCTTGGGAAAAAAATTGGGAGTCAGTTAAATACTGCTCGGATGCATGTCGAAAGAAGGCTCCCAAGAGTAAGGCTTAGATCAATATAGCCTCTACCAAGGTAATTTTTCACCTGAGTAAGACAGGAAGCTTCCGGAATCCTCTTTCTGAATATTTTCAATCACTCGAAACATATCAGCTACGGCCTCATTTGCAGGTCTACCAATCTGTTGTCCTCTAAAAGGTTTAGAGAGTCTGGAGTTAACCGTCCCAGGATGCAGAGCAATTAATGCCGTGTTAGGTTTAGTGCGAGTGAGCTCTATTGCCGCAGTCTTAATGAGCATATTGAGCGCTGCTTTAGAGGCTCGGTAGCTGTACCATCCGCCAAGACGGTTGTCCTCTATGCTACCGACCTTGGCTGATAGAGTGACCATGATGCTATTTTGTGGATCTAACAGCTTGGAAAAGTGACGAATAGTCAGGGCTGGTCCAATAGCATTAATTTTCATTAAATCCATTAATTGATTTGCATTGAGATCATCCAGTCTTTTTTCAGGCATCCAGTGTTCGCTGTGCAATACCCCTATCGTATTAATAATGAGTTGATAGGGTGCTTCTGCCGCAAGCCCTGCAGCGCAGGACTCGATTGAATCGGGATTGAGGTAATCAAGGGGGTATTCGGAGTGTCGATGCACGCCTGTAAGCTTAGAGCAGGCAGGGTGATTTGTGAGAAGTTCCACAAAAGCATCTCCAATGGTGCCAGAGGCTCCAATGACAAGTGCGTGAAAGGGGGTTGGAAGTAGTTTCAAGAGGATTTCTGAATTAGTGGTGCTATCAGCCAGTTTATTGAATAAGTCTTAAACTTGCACAATGGCCTCTGACTTACAAAAACTGACCCTGTTTTACGATGGCGCGTGCCCTTTATGCCAGGCAGAAATTTTATTTCTTGGGGGGCGTAATCAAGCCGGCCTGCTCGATTTTGTAGACATTAACTCAGATCGGTTCAACCCAGCAGCCGTAGGAGTATCGTGCGAACAAGCTTTGGCGGCGATGTATGGTCAATACGCCGATGGCGTTTTAATTAGCGGTGTCGCTGTTTTCCCTGAAGCCTATCGCAGGGCTGGGCTGCCTTTTATGGCTTGGTTATTTTCTCGTAAAGTCCTGCAACCTTTTTTGCGCTTTGGGTATCGCTTCTTTGCAAAAAATCGTCATGCGATTTCACAAATATTGGGACCGGGTGCACTACGCCTAGTCAAGGCCAATACGAAGCGGGGTACTTCATGACAGCAAAAATCATGTTACTTCGTTTTTGCATCTTGGCTTGCCTATTTACCTCTTCCGCCTTTGCTGGTGATGTATCTCATATCGATCAAGTATTAAATCCAGCTAAGCTACAAGGTAGTGGAAAATTAACTTGGTGGGGTCTGCACGTTTATGATGCGTCCTTTTATCGAGGTGCCAGTCTCAACTCTTCAGAATTTGCCCTTGATCTACGGTATCAAAAATCTTTTTCTGGTAACGCTATCGCCAATCGAACGATTGAGGAGATGAAAAAACTCGGAGTACCAGAAGCCCAGGCACAGAGCTGGGGAAAGCAGTTGGCAACCTTCTTACCGAATGTAGAGTCTGGCCAAAATATCACCGCTATTTATGCTCCCAAGCAGGGGACTACCTTTTATTTTGAAGGTAAGCCTTTGGCTCAAATTGCAGGAGCAGAGTTTCCTAAAGCCTTTTTTGGTATTTGGCTTGATCCAAAAACAAGTGCACCCAAGTTACGCGAGCAATTGCTAGGACAAAGTTGTCCTCCACCCCTTTTTCAAGAGAGTTGTAATTAATGAAACATCACTTTATTAAATTCACGATCACTTTGTTTGTTGCCGTATTTTTATTTGGCTGCTCTGGACCTCAGGTCTCTCAGTATGCTAAAGAAAAACCAACGCTGGATTTAAGCGAGTACTTTTCTGGAAACATTGATGCTTATGGCATCTTCACTGATCGAAGTGGCGCTGTTGTAAAGCGCTTCACCGTCTTGATTCAAGCTAACTGGAAAGTAGTTGACGGTAAGAAGATTGGTACTCTAGATGAAAGCTTTGAATATTCGGATGGCTCTAAGCAAAAACGTATTTGGACGTTGACCGAAGTCGCGCCAGGTAAATACATTGGAAAGGCAGACGACGTAGTGGGTGAGGCAAATGGTTCATCTGCAGGTAATGCCCTCAATTGGGCTTATACATTGGCTTTACCTGTGGATGGCACCGTCTATCATGTTCAATTCGATGACTGGATGTACTTGGTGACACCTAAAGTAATGATTAATAAAGCCCAGATGAGTAAGTTTGGCATTAATTTAGGTGAGGTCACACTCAGTTTCTATAAGCGTTAAGGTCATTTAATTCTGCTTGCTAATCTATTAGAATTGTTTGGAGATTAATTGCCCCAAAATAATGAATAAAAATAGTCAATGAATACAAAACACTTAACTCAAGCTCGCGTCGCAGTTGTTACTGGGGGTGCTCGCGGTATTGGCTTAGCAATTGGCCAATGGTTTCTAAACCATGGCTATCAAGTTGCTCTTCTGGATGTTGATAAAGCCACGCTCGATGCAACTATGAAATCGTTTGGTGGATCTGCGGATGTACTCGGCATTCATTGCGATGTATCTAAACCTCAAGAGGTAGAGCGTGCTGCTGAGAAAGTCATTTCCGTGTTTGGTCATGTCAATGCCTTAGTCAATAATGCTGGAGTGGCTGTATTTAAGCCGGTATTAGAAACATCTTTTGAAGAATGGCGCACCGTCCTCGGCACTAATTTAGATGGTGCTTTTATTTGCTCCCAAGTATTCGGTCGATTGATTGTTGAGCAAGGCGGCGGTGCGATTGTGAATATTGCTTCTATTTCTGGTTTGAGGGCTAGTACTTTGCGGGTTGCCTATGGCACTAGTAAGGCCGCCCTCATTCAATTGACCAAGCAATATGCAGTTGAGCTAGGCAACTCTAATGTGCGCGTGAATGTGATTGCACCAGGTCCGGTCGATACAGAAATGGCAAAGTTAGTTCATAGTGTGGCGATTCGGTCAGACTACTACGACACCATCCCGCTGGGTCGTTACGGCACCCCAGAAGAGATGGCCAATACTGTTGGGTTCTTGTGTAGTGATGAGGCAGCTTTTATAAATGGCCAAGTGCTGGCCGTAGATGGTGGTTTTGAGGCGACCGGCGTCGGTTTGCCAACCCTACGTCGCAATACTGAGCCTCCCAAAGCTAGCTAGACTGCTGGTTTTCCCTTGATTTACGGGGCTTTATTAAAATCTAGCGGTATATTAAGCACCAGAATAAAAGGCCTGATTGATGGGCTGTTGCTAAAAAGAATTGAAATTCATCCAATGGAGACAGTATGACGTTTACAAGACGAGACTTTATTAAGCATGCTGGTATTGCAGCGCTACCTTTAGTGGCAGGTAATACCTTTGCGCAGAGTGCAGAATTTAATATGAAGTTTGGTAGCAATTTGCCAGCCACTCATCCGCTCAATATTCATGCTTATAAGATGGCATCGAAAATTAAGTTAGAAACTAAAGGACGCGTTGATATTCAAGTGTTCCCATATAACCAATTGGGTAATGACACTGATATGTTGTCACAATTACGTTCGGGTGCTTTGGACTTTATGACTTTGTCACCATTGATCTTGGGCTCATTGGTTCCCCAGGCGCAAATTAACGGCGTTGGTTTTGCTTTTAAAGACTACAAACAAGTCTGGGCTGCTATGGATGGTGACTTAGGGGCTTATGTTCGCCGTCAAATTGCTAATACAGGCACTATTTTTGCTTTCGATAAAATTTGGGATAACGGTTACCGTGAAGTCACCAACAGCGTCCGCCCCATCTACAAGCCAGATGATTTAAAGGGAATTAAGTTGCGTACGCCTCCTGGTCCAATGTGGGTGTCTTTATTTAAAGCCTTGGGTGCGGCACCAACCCCATTGAACTTTGCTGAAGTGTATTCAGCATTGCAATCTAAAGTGGTTGATGGTCAAGAAAATCCTTTGGCAATTATCTATACAGCAAAGCTGTATGAGGTTCAAAAATACTGTTCTATGACTAACCATATGTGGGACGGTTACTGGTTCATGGGCAATAAGAAGTTGTTTGAACAGTTGCCGCCGGATTTGCAAGCTATCGTGACTCGTAACGTTGCTGAATCGGCAATCTTGCAAAGAGCTGACGTACGCAAGATGAATGATGGCTTACAGGCTGACCTGAAGGCAAAAGGAATGGCAGTCAATGACACTAACCCAGATCCTTTCCGTGAGAAATTAAGACAGGCTGGCTTCTACTCTGAGTGGAAAACTAAGTTTGGTGATGAGGCTTGGTCCTTGCTTGAGAAATATACGGGCAAGCTAGCGTGAGTTCACCAGCTTTAATGAACGAGGCCCCTTTCAAGGGGCCTTTCGGTAAATACGCTTCATGGCTTGAAACAATCGTTGCCACCATCGTTGAGTGGGTAGCGGCGTGCTTAGTCTTAGCTTGTATCGGAATACTATTTTCTGGAGTGGTGGGTAGATATGTTCTGAACTCACCACTCGTTTGGTCTGATGAGCTAGCTTCCATTCTGTTTCTCTGGCTTGCCATGATTGGATCGGTGATCGCCTTAAAGCGTGGTGAGCACATGCGTATGACGGCTTGGATTAGTAAGCTGAGTGATCAAAAGCAAATGTACTTCGAGTCGATTGGATTATTAGCTTGTCTACTCTACTTGGCAATCATCCTGCGACCTGCATATCACTTTGCAATCGATGAATTGATTGTGACTACGCCTTCCTTGGAGATTTCCAATTTATGGCGTGCTGCCGCGCTGCCAAGCGGCGTGATTCTGATGATGTTCTTCTGTTTATTTCGGCTTGCCAGAATCGCGACACTTAAGGTGATGCTTTTAAGCATTGCGTCCCTGTCAGTGGCTTTTACTATTTTCTATATCTGCTCTCCAGCATTTCTTGGTCTAGGCAAATACAACCTACTAATCTTTTTTGTGGGAGTTGCAGGTTTTAGTATTTTTGCGGGAGTGCCCATTGCCTTTGCATTTGGGCTAGGTACTGTGGCGTATTTAGGTTTGAGCACGCATATGCCAATATCCGTTGTCATTGGTCGTATGGACGAGGCCATGTCTCATATGGTCTTATTGGCGGTGCCGCTCTTTGTATTCCTTGGGCTTTTAATGGAAATGACTGGCATGGCAAGAGCCATGATTGCCTTTCTTGCATCATTACTTGGACATGTTCGCGGCGGTCTTTCTTATGTATTAGTGGGCGCTATGTATTTAGTCTCTGGTATTTCCGGATCAAAGGCCGCAGATATGGCGGCGATTGCGCCGGCTCTATTCCCGGAAATGAAAAAGACCACACCTCCAGGTGAGTTAGTGGCTTTGTTAGCTGCTACGGGCGCGCAAACAGAAACAATTCCCCCAAGCTTGGTGCTCATTACGATTGGTTCAGTTACTGGTGTTTCTATTGCAGCCCTATTTACGGGTGGCATGTTGCCCGCACTAATATTGGCATTCATATTGTGTATCTTGGTATGGTGGCGTAATCGTCACGTACAGATTGCGCAGGTAGCCCGTCCAAAACCTGCCGAAGTATTCAAGCTTTGTTTGGTCGCATTCCCTGCACTGGCACTACCGTTTGTGATTCGTGCAGCAGTAGTGGAGGGTGTTGCGACTGCAACTGAGGTATCAACCATTGGTATCGTCTATGGCGTGATTTGCGGCGTCTTGATCTATCGTCAATTCG
The DNA here is from genome assembly GCF_001870365.1 of Polynucleobacter sp. QLW-P1DATA-2. Lineage (NCBI taxonomy): Bacteria > Pseudomonadati > Pseudomonadota > Betaproteobacteria > Burkholderiales > Burkholderiaceae > Polynucleobacter > Polynucleobacter sp. QLW-P1DATA-2. Next base: position 85,730 of record NZ_LZMQ01000009.1, read on the forward strand.
ATATTAAGCGTATCGCACCCATGTTGATTGATACGGCATCTTTATCTGGCGCTATCTTGTTGATCATTGGTGCTGCTACTGGAATGGCTTGGGGTCTGACTCAGTCCGGCTTCTCGCAGGTGGTGGCTCAGATCATGACCGACCTAAATGGGGGTCCTCATACATTCCTGTTCATTTCAATTATTGTATTTGTGATACTTGGATCGGTACTTGAAGGTATTCCAGCGATTGTTTTATTCGGACCCCTTTTATTTCCGGTAGCCCGCCAGCTTGGCATTAATGAAGTGCATTACTCCATGGTAGTAATTCTATCGATGGGTATTGGACTCTTTGCACCACCTCTGGGAGTTGGCTATTACGCAGCCTGTGCAATCGGCAAGGTCAACCCTGATGAAGGCGTTAAGCCAATCATTGGATATCTAGTTGCTTTAGTTATTGGAACTTTGATTGTTGCATTTGTACCCTGGATTTCAACTGGGTTTCTGTCTTGAATTAGATGGGTGGAGCAGATATAAAAATACCAACCCTTGGGTTGGTATTTTTATATCTGCCACTTCTCTAGAAGACTTAATGCCACATTAGAAACGATAGCCAATACCAAAGAGCACATCGTAACCTGATGCGTTAGCCGTTGAATTAATAATCAAGCCATCAGTTGTTGTAATAGTAACTGGCTTTGCCTTATTGATTGCATAGTTAGCTTCAGCAAAACCATAAATGGATCCAGAGATTATTTGTTTATAGCCTAGACCATAGACAGTGCCGTTTGTTTGTGTTTTTTGCTCAGCAAAGTTTCCTGCAGCATTGCCTGAAGCGCTAGAGTAAGTGGTTGCCCCTGTGTAACCAATTTTTGCGTATACCAGTTTTTCTTGGTCGATCGCATAGGAGGGGCTTAAATAGATGCTAAAGACATTTCTTACGTTATACGTTCCATAAACAGTACCTAGAGCATTTGTTGCACTTGTTGAGGCAGTTGTGGAATGTCCAGGATAAAGTGATGCGCCAATACCCAATAAATAGTTTTCATTTAATGAAAAGTTATATCCTGCAGCAATACTTCCAGCAGGTCCATTAGAGTGATTTGCAGTAGCAAAGGTTGGTAATGTGGCAACAGACGGTATTGTTGTAGTGCCATTGGCAGCAACTGGGATGTAGCTTTCATAGCCTATTCCAATTTGGGCATAAGGCCCGGACCAAGCGCTTGCATTTGTTTGCGCACTGGCAATGCTTGAACTGATTGCTGCAATGATTAGCCCTGCAATTTTGATGTAATGATATTTCATGTCTCTCTCTTCATTTTTTAATGTATTCAAGTTTAATGAATTGGCTTAAGAAATTAATTTCTTGATTGCCTCAACGATTTGCGTATACCCAATTGGCTTATATAAGACCTTGATATTGAGATCATTGAATAATTGAATATGTTTTGGGGAGGTATCGGCAGTAATAATGATTGCTGGAATATCAACGCCGAAACTATCCCTTAATTGCTGAATGATGAGATCGCCAGTCGTGCTTTTGAGCCTATAGTCACTCAGAATGCAATCAATGTGATTCACATTTGACAGTTGATTAGCCAGCTCGGCACTATTTTCAGAGAGTGAGATGACATGAAAACCGTTTTGTGCCAATGCCTTTTCATAAGCGCTAAAAATCGAGGGATCATCTTCGAATATGGCAATAGACTTTGTTGCGAAGAGAAGTTCTTGACGTCCAGAATTTGAGTGCAAAAGGTCTTTATCACTCATTTTTTCATTTTCAGGAAGTAATCTTGCGCTGTACTTGGTTTGGATATTGAAAATAGTGCCCTTACCAACTTCTGACTCTACGGATAACTCAATGTCTGACAGCTTACAAAGCCTTTTGACGATTGAGAGGCCTAAGCCTAGGCCATCGTGCATATTACGAGTGCTATCCACTCTAAAAAATTCATCAAAGATTTTTTCTAGAGATAAATTATCAATTCCACATCCAGTATCTTCAATATGAATGTGTAGACAATCTTGTTTTATAGAAAATTCTGCCAAGATTGAGCCTGTTGTGGTGTACTGGATTGCATTTGACATGAGATTGCCAAGCAATTGCTGAAGAACAACAATATCTCCGTTCACTTCAATATTAGAAAATTCAAAATAAAGAACTAGGTTCTTGCTTGAAGCAATGGGGGTTTAGGTCCTTGAGAGGCTGCCTACTAGCTCAATCAGTTCAAATGGTTTTTGTATTTGATCTGCTGATCCAGCATCTAATTTACTGAGATCAAGCAGAGAATTGAACATCGAGTTAAGCGATTGAATACTTTTTCTGATTTGGAAGAAGTTGATTCGATCTTTAGGATTTAGCGTTTGCGGCTCAAATAGATCTAGGTAAATATTGACGGCATGTAAGGGTTGCCTGAGGTCATGGCTGGCAGTGGCGATAAATTTAGACTTAGCAGTATTGGCCGAGATTGCAGCATTTCGCTCTATCTCCAAATCCCGGTTGAGCATTTGGTTCTGAATCTGGAGGCTTACTGTTCGAATCCAAGAGTCTGAAAAGTAAGAGGCCATCTTGATGGTATAGACAGAGAATGCAAACTCCCCAAGCAAAATGGGCCAAGGAAAGATTAACGGGGGGATCAGCGAAATAGTAAATTGGCAGATAAAGATGGGTAATGCAAAACAGAGGAATATAGGTCGATGGATGGAGTAGCCGTATAGACCAACAAAAACAGCAGTACAGCTCATTAAGAGGTAGAGGCATTGGAGATTGAATGGTATGGTTGGAACCACAATCAGCCAACCAAGCCCCCAGCACATCGTTACTGAAAATACTCCAATAGTTAAGTTGAAAATTTTCTTTTGGGTCGATAAGCCGGGTTCTTTGTTTTTTACAAAAACTATGTATGCCCTAAATGACACGCAGATAGCCATTGTGCCAAGCCAAATGAGTAGAGCAGTTAACTGCGCCTCCTGAAAGATCAATATTCCAGTAAGCAGTGGACCAATGATCGTGCCTGCAGTATTGGTTTTGGATGCAGTTTGAAGAAATGTATATTTCTCTTCAAGTGGCAATGGGTTGTCAGCCTTTAAGGGAAATGTTGTCATAGCTTAGACCCAGCCATTTTCCTTGGCCTTAATGACGGCCTGGGTTCGATTGAAAACTTTTATTTTTTTGAAGATCTCACCAAGATGTACCTTGACCGTTTGCTCACTAATATTGAGCGAATAGGCAATCATTTTGTTTGAGTGGCCGTTAGCAATTTGCGACAGAATTTCTTTTTGTCTATCGGTGAGCTGATTGATTAGGGCCTCTTGAGGTTCTAATCCCATTAATGTACATAGACTTCCATAAATATGGGCGCTATCACTATTTTTGGATATAAAGATATTGCAGCCAGCATCAATGCATTGCTTTTCAACTAGTTCTTTTTCTACGCCTGAAATAGCGGCAATGGCGATCACATTGGACAGTTTTTTAAATTCGACAATTCCAGAGAATTGATCTTCACAGTCTGGTACCAGTAGATCCAAAAGAACTACCCAATTAGTTTGTTGGCTTTGGGCAATTTTTAAGCCCTCACCTAAAGAGTCCGCCGAGAAGACTGGAACATTGTTAGCAAGAAATTTTCTAGTGAGGAATTGGTGAAGGGCATCCCTATAGACTGGATGATCATCGACGACTAAAACTGACGCGGATTGCATGGCTCTGCCCTTGGTATTCATCAAGCCCTTTTGGGAGCCTGGCTTCAGTGAATGTTATCACATTCATATTAAACACCTGACTAATACTTTAGCTCTAGAGATAGCGTCAATTAAGTTGACCAAGATCAATTATTCAGACGGGGGGGTGCTTTCTTGTCCTTTAGGTATAGCCTTATTTGCGGTTTAAGATCTACTATTTTTCGATACCGATTGATGACAGTTTGATGACTAGAGCTAAAGTACTATATCTAAATAAGGGTGATCTTTCTAGGATAGGTGCATTCATTCTTTTAGGGAGTCATCATGGGCCAATTCATCAGTCGCCATTCTCGTTTTAGCTTTTTGTTCTCCTTATTCCTGGTGGGTCTCTTGATGGCTTTAATTGGCTCCCGGGCCCAGGCAAAATGGATCCTCAGGGCGTAGTGGAGATCAATAATCCCCATCGTATTCCCAATGAATTTAATCCTCGGTTTCACCGTCCAGAGGATGAAATTATCGCCATCAAGCACGAGCCAAACGAGGAAGTGGTGGAGCCTACCGAATCAATTCATGAGCTTGCTTTTAAAAATCAACATCTCTCCGCTCAGTCAACTTATGACTACACAACAGGTACATCAAACTAACTCTCTGACACCCTTTGCGCTAAAGGGTTCATCAGGCTTCCTTCATGGGGAAGTAGAGTCGCTTCGTTACTGTGAGGTATTTGAGGCGCTTGGACATGAAACCAGGCTACGAGTATTTGATTTTATCTACTGGGCCGGTGAAAAGGGCGCCCGGCCAAAGGATATTATTAATTGCTATGGCGTTGATTCTGGAACTTTGGATTTCCATTTAAAAAGACTCATGGCTGTTGGATTGGTTGTCCTTAAGTCGGGATGTCTTAGAGGTACTTATTCCGTTAGTCCCAATCTCCCTTTAGGATTAACGTTAATGTTTGACTCTAGACAGGCCCAAAGTCATCCATCTTATTTAGCTAGCGCCTAATTTTCTCGGGTTATCCCTGAGAACTGATGTGAGTTCTCCATGTTAGATTGCATCAAGAAGATGTGATTAAAAATATAACAATGTGGAGACTAAATTGAGAGTACTTTCTTTAGCTAAAAAATACTTTGCTGTTGCAATTCTGGGGTTTGCATCTGCGCACGCATATGCCCAAGCCACTGCCAAAGATTTTGTGATCGTCAAGCCTGACCAAGTGGTGTGGACCGATGCTAGTGCTGGAGTTAAAACTGCTTTTCTGTATGGCGATCCGAATAAGCCGGGAATGTATGTCGTGCGCAATATTTTTCCAGAGGGCATTATGAGTTCTCCACACTTCCATACCCAAGATCGTTTTGTGACAGTTATCAAAGGAACTTGGTATGCGGGTACTGATGCAAGCTGGGATCCTGCTACGACTGTTGGTTTGCCTGCTGGCAGCATGATGTTTCATCCTGCTGGCGTAGTTCATTTTGATGGCGCTATGAAAGGCCCAACAGAAATTCAGATTAGCGGCATGGGGCCAGTGAGCACCACCCCAGTTTATCCAGATGCTCCTCGCTTTGGTAATCCGCGTAAACTCAATTAATACCTTTCTTCACCCAGAAAGACAAAACCCCAGAGATTCCTCTGGGGTTTTTATTTACCAAGGTAATTCTGGCAAACGCTGGGATCAAATATCAGGCAGCAATCTTGCTTGGTTCTTCTTGGCTCACAGAGTGGCGAATGAGGTAGTCAAAGGAGCCAAGTGATGCTTTTGCACCTTCACCCATGGCGATAATGATTTGCTTATAAGGGACTGTGGTGCAGTCACCTGCGGCAAATACACCCGGTAACGATGTCTCGCCTTTGGCATCCACAATAATCTCGCCACGTGGAGAGAGGTCAACGGTGCCTTTGAGCCATTCGGTATTTGGGAGTAAGCCGATCTGCACAAAGATGCCCTCTAACTCCAAGGTGTGATCTGCTTTAGAGGTGCGATCCTCATAGCGCAAGCCATTCACTTTGCTGCCATCACCCAATACTTCTTTGGTTAATGCGCTTGTAATAACTTGAACGTTAGGAAGGCTGAATAATTTCTTTTGCAATACAGCATCTGCACGCAATTGGCTATCAAACTCAATTAAAGTGACATGGCTCACAACGCCAGCCAAATCAATTGCAGCTTCAACCCCTGAATTACCACCACCAATTACAGCAACACGCTTACCTTTAAATAAGGGGCCATCGCAATGCGGGCAGTAGGCAACCCCTTTGTTGCGATACTCCTGTTCGCCAGGCACATTCATTTCTCTCCAGCGCGCACCAGTGCTGATGATGACTGATTTGCTATTGAGTACTGCACCGTTCGCCATCTCCACTTCAATGCCTTTGCTGGTTTTTCGTAGTGCATTGGCACGCTGCAAGTTCATGATGTCAACTTCATAATCTTTCACGTGTTGCTCTAAGGCTTGTACCAGTTTTGGTCCCTCAGTATGTGAGACTGAAATGAAGTTTTCTATTCCGAGGGTGTCCATGACTTGGCCGCCAAAGCGCTCAGCAACAATACCGGTGCGAATACCTTTGCGGGCCGCATAAATTGCAGCTGCAGAACCAGCGGGGCCACCACCGATAACTAGAACATCAAAATCGTCTTTAGCATTGAGTTTGGCAGCCTCTTCTTCAGCGCTGCCGGTATCGAGTTTGGCAATAATTTCTTCAACGCCCATACGACCTTGACCAAATACTTCGCCGTTCAGAATGACGGTTGGAACAGCCATGATCTGATATTGATCAACTAGATTCTGGTAAAGAGCGCCATCAATCATTTCATGCTGTACCTGAGGATTGAGTGCAGCCATTAAGTTCAAGGCTTGCACAACGTCAGGGCAGTTATGGCATGACAAAGAAATAAATGTCTGAAAGCGAAACGTACCTTCGAGTTTGCGAATGCGAGCAATGATGTCTTCTTCTACTTTGGGTGGGTAACCACTGGCTTGCAAGATCGCCAAGATAAATGAAGTCATCTCATGACCCATTGGTAAGCCAGCGAATGTAATGCGGGCTTCTTCATCAAGTTTACTTACGGTAAAGCTTGGAGAATTCTGAGCTTGGCCGTTAGTCTTAACCGTAATCTTGTCAGATTGTTCTGCAACTTCATTCAAGAGCTCAAGCATCTGAGATGACGCTGGGCTTTGATCAAGAGTCGCTGTCAGAACGATTGGCGCGACGATCCTTTCAAAGTAGGCTTTTAATTGGGTCTTGATATTGTTATCTAACATGGTAAATCCTTAATCTTTAATTTCAGTGAGTCTATTGGGCAGGACCTGATCCTCTCCAATAGACTCTCCGGAGAGAGTCTGATCTATTAGATCTTGCCTACAAGGTCTAAAGATGGAGTCAAAGTAGCTGCACCTTCTTTCCATTTCGCTGGGCAAACTTCACCTGGGTGAGCAGCTGTGTATTGAGCAGCTTTGAGCTTGCGCAATGTTTCAGATACGTCACGTGCGATTTCATTGGAGTGAATTTCTGCAGTCTTGATAACACCTTCTGGATTGATGATGAATGTGCCGCGCAAAGCTAAGCCAGCTTCAGGAATGTGTACGCCAAACGCATTTGTTAAAGTGTGTGTTGGATCACCAACGAGCGGGAACTTTGCTTTACCAACAGCTGGTGAAGTTTCGTGCCAAACTTTGTGTGAGAAATGGGTATCAGTTGTTACGATATACACTTCAGCACCTAACTTTTGAAACTCAGCATAGTTCTCGGCTGCATCTTCAATTTCTGTTGGGCAGTTAAATGTAAAAGCTGCTGGCATGAAAATCAAAACTGACCAATGGCCCTTGAGGCTTTCATCAGAAATGGTGACAAACTTACCGTTATGGAAAGCTTCGGTTTTAAATGGCTGAACTGCGGTGTTGATAATAGACATGGTGCTCCTTTTGTTAAATGAATTGGGTTAATCAATCATGGAATGCTTTGACAACGGAGTCCATTCTAGGCACTATTTTATTATTTGTATAATGAATAATTTAGATGTTAATGATCGAAATTATTGATAATTAAATAAGGCATTGCTTAAAGCGGGGATAATGAGGTCTTAAAGCTCTAAACAGCCCCTACCAGTCTTTTTGAGAGTCGTTATCGATATGCCAATTCAGTTCAAACATTTGATCCGATCTATTTCCTTCCTTGCCTTGGGCTTGTTTTTGCTTTCAGGCTGTCAATCTACGGGTAAAGATGGCAAGCCGCTCACACAAGCAGAAATTGTTCAGAAGCGCCAAGCAACAATCGAGATGGCTAAAACGGGTCTCGATGCCTTAATCAAACAAAATCCAAAGATTAGGGAAGATATTGAAAAGGCTCCTGGTTATGCAGTGTTTAGCACTACCAATGTTAATGTGGTCCTAATCGTAGTCGCGCGCGGTGAGGGTGTGTTGTATGACAAGCGTCGTAAGGAGCCTGTGTTTATGCAGGCACTCAAGACAGGTGAAGGTCTGGGCGCTGGATATCAAAACCAATATCAAATTGTGATTTTCAAAACCACTTCTGCAATTGATCAATTTTATTGACTTCAATCGATGGACAAAAAGGTGGCATTGACGTAGACGCTAATTTTTCTGCAGGCTCAGGCGGAACAATTCGCTCCTTTAATCCCGAGATTACTTTTTATACCGTTGGTTTGTCTGGCTATGATTTGCAGGCCAACTATGGTGGCACGCTCTACCTGGTGGATCAGCAGCTGAATGATGCGGCCACACTGAATAGTCTTCCCAAAAAGGCTCCTGCAGCTAAGTAATCATTCGGAACCCACATTGGCTGGGTTCTACTGGTATTTCTCTATAGAAACGCTCTTAAACGAGAGTAGATTGGTATCTGTATTCGTATAGATATCAATCGTATATCTCTCACCTAAAGGGGTTGTTATGAGCAAAGATTCATTGAGTGCCGCTGCAGCTAAAAGTCAACAAAAGGCAGTTGATGCTAGTAAAGCCGTTGGTCGAGTTGCCATGGAAAGTGCGCAAGCTATTGCCCAGATTAATCAACAGGCTGCACAAGAATTTGCAGAGCGTATTCAGAAGCGAGTTTCCGAGCTCATGAAAACCCAAGACCCGAAATCGGCTTTTGACTATGTGCACGCAGAAGTATTGCAAGATGCCTCAAAAGAAGTGGCGCATTACCACCAGCAATTACTCAATGTTTTAAGAAGTGGGAATAAAGAGCTAGCTGACATTGCAGAAGTAATGATTCAGGACTCAAAGGCCGACCTCATTCATTTTGTTAATGATGCCACTGACAATGCGCCTCCCGGCAGTGAAGCCTATGTGTCGGTCTTTAAAACTTCGTTTAATAATGCCCTGCAGAACTTTGAATTAGTGCGCGCAGCAATGGCAGATTCTTTTGCTAACTTTGAGAAAAGCGTGGAAAGTGTTGGCAATCTCACTGCCACAAAGGGCCCTTCTAAAAAGAAATAGTGTAATTTTTATAGAGAGTCAATAGCGCTCTTGAAACTGTAGAGCAGTTTGGATCGTCTGAACATGGATCTCAATAGTGGAGCCAATTTCTTTACCGTAACCGCCTGCCATTGAGAAGGCGACTGGGATTTGTCTGCTTAAGGCATATTCAAATACCGCCTCATCTCGCTGAAGCATTCCCGCTTTGCTGATCTTGAGTCTGCCGAGTCGATCGCCCTCGTGGGGATCTGCTCCGGCAAGATAAATAACAAAGTCTGGCTTGAATCGAGCATCCAGTTGATCTAGGCATTGAGCTAGTGCATCGAGATAGGTATGGTCATCGCAACCATCTGCTAATCCAAAATCTAGATCACTCACTTCCTTTTTAAATGGGAAGTTATTCTCCCCATGAATTGAAAGCGTGAAGATAGAAGCATCATGTTGAAGAATGGATGCTGTGCCATTGCCTTGATGTACATCTAAATCAATGATGGCCACCTTTAGATTTGAACTTACTTCTTTCTGAAGGGCGCGTGCAGCAATTGCGGAATCATTAAATACACAAAAACCACTCTCCAAATTGCGATAAGCATGATGTGTGCCGCCAGCTAGATTCCCAGAGATTCCCTCCTTGATGGCGGTTTTGGCAGCAGCTATTGTTGCTCCTGCAGAGCGTCTAGAGCGCTCCACCATTTTTTCGCTCCACGGAAAACCAATTTCTTTTTGCTCCTCAGGACTAAGTTTCCCCTCTATGACTTTGAGTAGGTAACTAGCATCATGAGCATAGAGAATTTGGGTATCCGTCGCGGCTGGTGCTTCTATCAGTTCTAAATTGGCAAGAGTGCTTACTAAGTCGCGGACTCGAGAATACTTTTCCATGGGAAAACGATGACCTGCCGGAAGTGGCAAGACAAAGTGATCGGAATAAAAAGCCTTCAAACAGAACTTCCTACATCGCTCGCATATTGTTCAAGTAAATCAAGGGAGACTGTTTCTAGTGCTTTGATATGAGTGCTCTCTAATTTAATCAGGGGCGCACAATTCGCGTCAACAGCCTCGACCCAGCGATTGATACAAAGGCACCATTGATCTCCTGCGACAAGACCTGGAAATCGATATGCTGGCCTAGGCGTCATGAGATCGTTACCTTTGGCTAGGCTAAATTGTAAAAATTCATCGGTAACAATGGCGCAGACTAGATGGCTACCCACATCTTCCTCGTTAGTTTTGCAGCAGCCATCCCTAAAGAATCCAGTTAAAGGATCAAAAGAGCAGGGAACCAAGGGTTGCCCTAAAACGTTGAGGGCGACATCATTACGCATCAAATTATTCCTTAATCGTGGTTAAAGCAGGTGCATGCATGGGGCGGTGTGCTGCTCGGCAAAAATCCCCTTTTTGTGTCACACTTTCTTCGTAAATACGGGCTGTACGGCTAATTTTGCAGTAAAACATGAATTCACGGGCAAGCAATGAGAATTGAAGACACTGATCCAGCAAGACATGCGGGTATTGAATATCCCATGGAAGTTGGCGCTCCAGTTTTTGCACCCATCAAAGTGGTTGAGGAAAAAGATAAAGCGGTAAACGTTGCACGCCAAAATGCCAAGCAAGAATACGAGCGCATTATGGAGCAAGCTGGGGTGCTGATGAAACAAGCAAGAGCACTACAGGCAAGATTGGATGCCACTGAAATGGTCCATAGTGCTAAGTTTGGTTTTAATCCCATTCATGGAAAAATTTACCATCTGTATTACGACAGCAGAAACTCGACCAATGTGCTTATTCAAAATGGGCCTAAAGAGTGGAGCTGTGGAATTCCGGATGGATGGACTTATGCTATGGCAGTGAAGAAGCTGGGCGATAGCACCTGGGCGGTGGTGGAAGAAAACGCTCTTGCAGTATGATATTTTTTCTTATAACAAATATAAATAGGTGACATGTGACAAAAGCACGAGTAGTTAGCCTGGACAAATTAGGCAGCGCAGACGTAATCAAGCTCATTGATAAAGAATTGCCTCCTCCCGCCAAAGGTGAGGTACAAATTCGTCAAACTGCGATTGGTTTTAATTTCATCGACGTGTATCAGCGCTCAGGTGTTTATCCCCTCGAGCTCCCTACAGGCCTTGGTCATGAGGCAGTCGGTGTTGTGGAATCTTTGGGTGAGGGTGTGACAGGCCTAAAGATTGGCGATCGTGTGATGTATATGAATGCCGGTATTGGTGCTTATGCTAGCGCACGTAATGTTGCTGCAGATAAATTAGTGCCAGTACCAAATGATGTTTCAGACGAAGTTGCTGCTGCAGTGTTCTTCAAAGCAATGACTGCGCAATATCTTGTGCAAAAAACATATAAAGTAAAAGCCGGTGACGTCGTATTAGTTCACGCTGCTGCTGGTGGAGTTGGGCAAATTTTGGCTGGTTGGGCAAAAGCCTTGGGTGCTTTTGTAGTGGGCACTGTTGGTTCGCAAGCTAAAGTGGCGGTAGCTAAAGAAGCTGGATGTGATGCGGTGGTGGATTACTCACAGCCAAATTGGGTTGAAGAAGTATTAAAAGCAACTGGCGGTAAAAAAGCCAACGTGGTGTATGACTCTGTCGCTAAAGATACCTTCCTAGGTTCACTAGAATGCACTGCACCTTTTGGTACGGTTGCACTCTTTGGTGCCGCCTCAGGCCCTGCACCAGAAATTCAGCCAGAGATACTGAATAAGAAAGGCTGCTTATTCTTAACTAGGCCTTCTGTATTTCCGCACAACGCGACACATGCTTTATTGCAAGAGAATGCTAAAGCCGTCTTTGATGCTATTGCCAAGGGTTATGTCAAAGTGCAGCTTGGTGCAAAGTTTTCGCTGGAGCAAGCTGCTGATGCACACCGTGCTGCCGAGGGCAGAAAAGTCTCCGGCGCTATTGTGATGATTCCTTAAGCAGTATTAAGGCTACTAAACCAAAAGCCCCGCCCATGCGGGGCTTTTTCTTAAGCTATTAGAGTTGTAATATAGAAGCATGAACATCCTTGCCAGATCCTTTTTTGCTATTTGTATATTTCTTGGGGCTACCGTTGCCTTGGCACAAATTCCACCAACGCAACATTCGAATGAGATCTCCTATATTTCCGGTGGCGTGGGTGAAGAGGAGACGGCTGCCATATTGGCCGAAGCTAAACAATGGCCGCTGCTATTGGAGTTATCTCAAATAGAAAATGGTAGAGGGGTTTGGATCTTTGGTGCCAAGATCAAAATCAGCAATGCCAAGAAGCAAGTGATTTTTGATGCTCAAGCAGATGGTCCGTATATGTTGATCAATCTTTCGCCAGGTGACTATGTCCTCCAGGCGAGTTATCAAGGTGTTGAGCAAAGTAGGGCCCTGAGTGTGAAAGCAGGTTCACCGCAAAAGATTAATCTTTTCTGGAAATAGTATTTCAGCGAACTTGAGGCTGCAAAATTGGTGCAGCGCCATATAGCTTTATAAAGAGAGTTCAGCCTCTGTTTCTAATTTCGGATATAGTTTTCCCATCCGAATAAATAGATCACGGGAGACAGGGTAATGAGAAATACTTCACTTAAGAAATGGATTGCAAAAGCATTGGTGCTGCCAGTGCTACTTACTGCGAGTACATTCGCATTGGCGCAGACATCTGCAGGCACTAACGCACAAAACAAAACTGAGCTTTTGTGGTTTGGTCAAGCAGGCTTTAGGATTAAGTCTCCTGAGGGTAAGATGATCTTAATTGATCCATGGATCACTGGTGGACCAAAGACTCCCCCGCAATACAAAAATGATTTGGCTGCCATTGGCCCAATTGATCTGCTGTTGGTTACTCATGCTCACGTTGACCATCTGGGTGACGCACCTGCAGTAGCTAAGGCCAATAACATTAAGCTATATGGTCCCGCTGATATGGTGACCCCGCTGACGACATTAGGCATCATTCCTGCTGAGCTTGGCTGGCGGTTTAATAAAACCGGCAGTGTGACTCCATTGCCCGGTATCAAGGTAACTGCAGTGCAGGCTGAGCATTCTTCATTATTGGTTTGGAAGAATCCAGCCACCGATAAGCTCGAGTCACATCCAGCTGGTGAACCTGTTGGTTACATCATTGAGTTAGAGAACGGTTTCAAAATTTGGCATATGGGTGATACAGGCTTGTTTAGTGATATGAAATTTATTAGCGAGCACTACAAACCCGATTTAGTCTTGATTCCAATTGGCGGCAATTTCACAATGGCGCCGGAAGATGCAGCCTATGCATTAAAAACTTGGGTTAAGCCAAAAATGGTGATTCCGATGCATTACGGGTCTAATCCAATGACCAAAGGCACCTTGGCTGAGTTTCAGGCGGCCATGAAGGGAAGTAGCATCAAGATCATCCCAATGACAGAAGGTGAAACAGTCCAGTTTTAAGACTTTCTTCGCTGGTCTCTAAACCCCGCATTCATTGTGGGGTTTTTTATTTCTAGTTGCTTGCATTTAGTTCGTATTAGTACTAATATAGTACTAACTAGTACTTAATTACCTCAAATGAACTTTTTACCCACCCTTCGAAGCTTAGTTTCTGCCTATCAAGCGTTTGAGCACTACTCTGCGCCAGATTTAAAGGGCCTGGGCCTCACAATGACTCAATTCGATGTCATTGCTACCTTGGGCAATCAGCCACCAATGACTTGCAAGGAGTTGGGAGAAAAAACCTTGGTGACCAAGGGGACCTTAACGGGTGTGTTGGAACGTCTGCAGACAAAAGGCATTTTAGAGAGGAAGATGAATCCAGAGGATGCTCGTAGCCAAATGATTGGTTTAACAGATGCGGGTCAAAAGTTATTTGAAAGAGTATTTCCTGCGCACTTACAGTATTTGGAAAAGGCATTTGAGAAGCTGTCTCCAAAGCAATTAAAGGAAGTGCAGGAGTCATTGAATTTACTTAAAGATATTTTTTAATCTACGATCAAACTGAGTTAATAGGAGAAGAGCATGAGTAAAGTAGCCGTAGTTTTTCATAGTGGATATGGGCATACCGTAAAACAAGCTGAAGCTGTAGCAAAAGGCGCTAATGGAACATTGGTCGCAATTGATGCAGAAGGTAATATTTCGGATGCTCAGTGGGCTGCATTAAACGATGCGGATGCCATCGTATTTGGCTCGCCAACCTATATGGGTACTGTGAGCTGGCAGTTCAAGAAGTTTGCTGATGCAAGTTCTAAACAGTGGTTTTCACAGCAGTGGAAAGACAAAGTATTTGGCGGGTTTACCAATTCAGCAACGATGAATGGCGATAAACATTCCACTTTGCATTACTTCTTTACTTTAGCAATGCAGCACTCTGGTGTATGGGTTGGTACTGGCTTGATGCCATCAAACGCCAAGTCAGCTAAGCGTGATGATGTGAACTATGTTGGCTCATCTGCAGGTGCAATGATGACAACACCATCCGATGCAAGCGCTGATGAAGTAAATGCTGGCGACTTAGAGACTGCACGTTTATATGGCGAGCGCATAGCTAAGATTACACAGAAGTTGCGTGGCTAATGAATCACTCTCGATACACCGGCTTCGCCATTCTCTTTCACTGGGTGATGGCGCTTCTAATTTTAGTTACTTGGTCTATTGCCATTGTGGTGAGTGATATGCCCTTGAGTCCCACTAGGATTGCAGGGTACAGCTGGCATAAATGGCTTGGGATAACTGTATTCTTCTTGGTGGTAGTCCGCTTGCTATGGCGTAGCGCCCATCCTGCTCCTGAGCTGAATTTGAAGATGCCTGCTTGGCAAGAGAGGGTGATGAAGTTGACCCATGTAGCCCTGTACTTATTAATGGTTGCCATTCCGGTAGTAGGTTGGCTCATGAGTTCTGCCAAAGGCTATACCGTTAACTACTTTGGGCTCTTTGAATTACCGGATTTAGTCGAAAAAGATAAAGCCCTAGGCCATACTCTAAAAGAGGTTCATGAATGGCTCGCTAATGGTTTAATGGCTTTGGTAGGTCTGCACATCTTAGCCGCCCTTAAACATCAATTGATTGATAAAGATGGCTTATTAAGTCGCATGTCTTTTAGGAGCGCTCGCAATGAGAAATAATGTTTCTTTCTTTAGAAAAGGTTTGGTCGCAATTCTGGCAATGACTCTATCAGCATCCCTGTATGCGGTTGAGTATTCATCAATTGATGTTGCTAAAAGCAAAATTACTTTTACAACGAAGTTGATGGGCTCCAAACTGGCAGGTGGTTTTGGGAAGTTTTCTGGAAAAGTTTCTTTTAATCCCGATGAGCCTGAAAAAGCTAAAGCCTCTTTGATGATTGATATTGCTAGCTTTAATGCGGGCGGCGAAGAGTTGCAAGAAGAGGCTAAAGGGAAGGATTGGTTCAGTACCAAACTCTATCCTAACGCCATATTTACCTCTGATGCAGTGAAGGTCACTGGCCCCAATAGTCTGGAGATTCATGGCTCTTTGGCTATCAAAGGGAAGTCGTTACCAGTAGTTATAGCGGCAAAGTATCAGACGCAGGGCAAGCAAATCATATTTGATGCCAGCTTTCAGTTGTTGAGGTTGGACTACGGTTTAGGTGCTGGTAATTGGGCTGACACATCAGCCATATCCAATGAAGTGCCCGTTAAGGTCAATTTAGTGTTGAACCAAAAGTAGTATTGAGATATTTTTTTAATTAGATTTTTTATCACGGAGAATTACATGAAATCCAAGTTATTGTTTACATTGTTAGCAACCATTGGTTTGGCTACAGCAGCTATTGCAGCGCCATCTACCTATTCGACAGATGCGAATCACACCTTCGCTCAGTTTGAATACAACCATTTGGGTTTTTCAAAACAAACGAGTCGCTTTAATACTGTTACTGGTACAGTGACGATTGATCAAGCAGCAAAAAAAGGTAGCGCAGATATCATTATTGATACCAAGTCAGTAGATACTGGCTCAACCTTATTTAATGGTCATATTCAAAGCGAAGATTTTTTATCTACCACACAGTTCCCAACAGCAACATTTCAGTCAAATGACATGATTTTCAAGGGCGATAAGCCAGTTGAATTGAAAGGCATTCTGACGTTAAAGGGTGTCAGTAAGCCAGTGACCTTGGCTATCACACATTTCGAGTGCAAAAAGCATCCGATGTCTGGTGTTGATTACTGCGGTGCCAATGCTGAAACTAAGGTAAAGCGTACTGAGTTCAATATGGGTAAATATGCTCCTAACGTTGGCGATGACGTCACCATCATGATTGCGATTGAAGCAGCGAAAAAAGAGTGATTTTGATCGAGAGGCTTCAGTTTTTCCAAAAGACCACCTTCGGGTGGTTTTTTATTTCCCCTAAGAGTAGGTTTATAATTCCGTAAATACTTGAATTAAAAGAGATTATTCTGAAAAATCCCTTTCTGTGCGTTTGACAGCCTGTAGGGGCTCTTGGACAATGCGTTTGGCGGTTTGATTCAAGCCATCACCTCTAATGACAGCCTATATTTCCACAATCTCTAGTCAATCCAGCTTAGCGCTTGAAGCACGTGCTTTAGGTTGTGTACGTGGTGATAAAACCTTATTTTCTGGTTTAAGTTTTCAGATTGCAGCTGGAGATTGTCTCCATGTCCGTGGCGAGAATGGCGTAGGTAAAACTACTTTATTGCGAATTTTGACTGGACTGTCTCAGCCTGAATCTGGTGCAGTGTTATGGAATCAACAAGCACTTAATTCACAGTCCAGCGCTTATCATCGGGATCTATTATTTCTGGGTCATCGCGATGCTCTGAAGGAGGAGCTTACTGCTCTCGAAAATTTGCAAATGTACGCGGCAATTGATGATGTCCAGCTATTGCTAGAAGATGCTATGGCAGCATTGCGGCGTTTTGGCTTGCGTGGTCGCGAAAATTTACCGATTCATTGTTTGTCTGCAGGTCAAAAGCGACGGGTGTTAATGGCTCGTATGCTGACCCGTCAAGCGCGCTTGTGGATTTTGGATGAGCCTTTTAATGCCTTGGATGCTAAGGCTGTTGTTGAACTTGAGGGCTTAATTGCAGAGCATCTCTCTGCCGGTGGCTTATTGGTATTAACTAGCCATCAGGCGGTCAACATTGCCAATGTGAAGGTCTTAGAGCTATGAGCGCATTGCTAGCAATGATTCGTCGGGACTTGCTCTTAGTGATGCGTCGCAAGAGTGAAGTGCTGACGGCATTATTTTTCTTTGTTGTCGTGACCAGCTTGTTTCCTCTGGGCATCGGTGCTGATACAGCCCTTCTGAGAAAAATTGCTCCTGGAGTGATCTGGGTTGCTGCCCTGTTATCTACTTTGCTTGGCTTGCAGCGCATGTTTGCGGCCGACTATGCTGATGGCGCTTTGGAGCAAATTGCTTTATCGCCTCAACCCATGGTTTTGTTGGTCGCTGGAAAAATGATTGCGCACTGGATGGTGTGTGGACTACCGCTGGTGATCTTAGCGCCGATCATTGGGATTCAGTTTGATCTGGACACGAGTTCTCTATATATATTGATGGGAACTTTATTATTGGGTACTCCCGTACTGTCTCTCTTGGGCTCTATTGGTGCTGCGCTCACGCTGGGAGTGCGTGGCGGCAGCATACTCATGAGTTTATTGGTCTTGCCCTTATATATTCCGGTCCTCATTTTCGGTGCCGGTGCGGTATACGCCAACAGCGTGGGGCTGGATACTTCAGGACATTTTTCGCTGTTAGGCGCCTTATTGATTTTGGCTTTAGCATTTGTACCTTGGGTTACTGCTGCAGCTGTAAAGATTGCGATTGAATGACTGATACAAATAATTTTGACAAGAATCGCTTGGTTAACTGGTTTAAGTTATCAAGCCCAAGTACCTTTTATCCGGTAGCGGGCAAACTCATTCCCCTTTTCTGGGTATTAACAGCCATCTTTGGTCTGGCCGGTCTTTGGGTGAGTTTCTTTGTTGCTCCAGTAGATGCTGTGCAAGGTCAAGGCTATCGCATCATTTTTATTCATGTGCCGTCATCCTGGATGTCCATGTTTATTTATTTAGTGATGGCTGCGTGGGCAGGATTGGGCTTAATTTTTAACACGCGTTTATCAGCCATGATGGCGCAAGCGCTTGCACCCATTGGCGCATGGATGGCCTTTCTGTCTTTGTGGACGGGGGCATTCTGGGGTAAGCCAATGTGGGGTGCGTGGTGGGTGTGGGATGCACGCCTGACTTCAGAGTTGATTTTGCTCTTCCTATATTTGGGTTTCATCGCCTTACAGGCTTCAATTGATAATCCACGCAGGGCTGATAAGGCGGGTGCAATTTTGGCCTTGGTTGGCGTAGTGAACGTGCCAATCATTTATTTTTCCGTGAAGTGGTGGAACACGTTGCATCAAGGCGCTTCCGTGTCCCTAACTAAAGCACCGGCTATGGCGCAAACTATGTTGCTGGGTATGTTGTTAATGGCTCTGTGCTTCTGGATGTACACCATTGCTGTGGGCTTGATGCGAGTACGCGCCATTATTTTGGAGCGTGAAGCCCATACAGATTGGGTGAGACAATTAGATGAGGTGAAAGTCTAATGTGGAATAGTCCAGCAGAGTTTTTTGCGATGGGTGGCTATGCACTTTATGTGTGGTGCAGCTTTGGAGTGTGTCTAGCCGTTTTATTGTTTGAGCCTCTTAGTATTCGTGCTCGTAATAAAGCCATTATTCGTAGACTGAAGCAAGAGCAGTTAGCCGAGCAGTTTGATAAAGAAGGTAGTCAGTGAAGCCTAGACATAAGCGCGCATTAATGATTGTTGCTGCCCTAGCAGTTATCGGGGTAGCTGCGCTTCTGATTTTGAATGCACTGAATAGCAATATTGCACTTTATGTCACCCCAAGTGAGGTCGCTGCAGGTAAAGCCCCTCAGGGCCAAGCTTTTAGAATTGGTGGAATGGTCAAAGATGGCTCCTTGAAACGTGATGGTTTGACTGTGCATTTCGTGATCACCGATTTAGTGAAGGATATCCCCGTTGCCTATACAGGCATCCTGCCTGACCTATTTAAAGAAGGTAAGGGTGCCGTGATTCAGGGACGCATGAATGCTAATGGGGAATTTATAGCGAGCGAAGTCTTGGCAAAACATGATGAAAACTATATGCCGCCTGAAGCGAAACATGCTTTAGAGCAAGCGCAAAAAAATGGAACTAGTAAATGATTCCAGAGTTCGGGCACTACGCACTAACCTTAGCTTTATGTGTTGCTTTAATCCAGGGGGTTCTGCCTTTAGTGGGGGCACATTACGGACGTCGTGAGCTATTGGTATTGGCCAGGCCAGCTGCGCAAACGGTATTCCTGCTGCTTGCTATTGCCTTTGGAATTTTGGCATGGAGTTTTTATGCGAATGACTTCTCCGTTCTCTATGTTGCGGAGCATTCCAACTCACAGTTACCAGTGGTATACCGTTTTGGTGCAGTGTGGGGTGGTCATGAAGGTTCATTGTTATTGTGGATTTTTCTATTAAGCACTTGGACAATCTTGGTGTCGCAGCTTTCTAAAGCTTTGGATGAGTTTATGGTTGCTAGAGTGATTGGCGTGCTCGGTCTCATTACTAGCGGCTTACTGCTCTTTGTGCTGACTACTTCCAATCCCTTTGAGCGTTTACTGCCAGCGGCTCAAGATGGCAGATCATTAAATCCACTTCTACAAGATCCAGGCTTAGTCTTTCATCCGCCAATGTTGTATATGGGTTACGTTGGCTTCTCTGTAGCATTTGCATTTGCAATTGCCTCCTTGTTATCCGGAAGGTTAGACGGTGCTTGGGCGCGTTGGTCGCGTCCATGGACCACGGCTGCATGGGTGTTTCTAACGCTCGGCATTGCATTAGGCTCTTGGTGGGCATATTACGAACTCGGTTGGGGCGGTTGGTGGTTTTGGGATCCTGTTGAAAACGCATCCTTTATTCCTTGGCTAGTAGGCACTGCTCTATTGCATTCTTTAGCGGTGACAGAGAAGCGCGGTGGCTTCAAGAGCTGGACTGTGTTGTTGGCAATCACTGCATTCTCACTTTCACTCTTGGGTACATTCTTAGTGCGTTCTGGTGTCCTAACATCAGTACACGCTTTTGCAACCGACCCAAGACGCGGTATTTTTATTCTCATATTCTTATCGCTAGTCGTCGGTTCTTCATTGGTCCTATATGCATGGCGTGCTCCAAAAAATACTCTGGGCGGAAAATTTAGTTTGAGCTCAAGAGAAACATTTATTTTGTTGGGTAATGTGTTCTTGGTAGTTTCTGCCGGCTCGGTTTTGCTAGGCACACTCTATCCTTTGTTGATTGACGCGCTTCACTTAGGAAAAATCTCTGTAGGCCCTCCTTACTTTAATAGCGTCTTTGTACCAATCATGATTCCATTATTGGTATTGATGGGCATTGGTCCGTGGACTAGCTGGAAAAATACTGATCTGCTTACTGTAATTAAGCGTTTATGGTTGGCTGGCTTGATTGCCGTCTTTGCCGGAATTGCAATTCCGCTCATCATGGGTCAATTTACTTGGCTGGCAGGCCTAGGATTTTTATTGGCCTTTTGGCTCATCGCTTCTGGATGTTTGCAAGTGATTCGTCAAATGAAGATTGGTAAACCCACGCGCTCCTTTATTGGAATGCAAGTTGCCCATTTGGGCATTGCCATTTTCGTGATTGGGGTCACCATGGTTGGCGCCTATCAAGAGGAGAAGGATGTACGTATGTTCACTGGTGAGACAGTGACTGTAGGCGGCTATCAAATTCAGTTGATGGGTATAGAAGTGGTGCCGGGCCCAAATTATCAAGCCATACGCGGTACTTTTTCACTGACAAAAAATGGCAATTCTCAAGCATTTCTTCATCCAGAAAAACGTAGCTATTTTTCTTCTACGATGCCAATGACTGAGGCTGCGATTAATACCTCTCTCACTCGTGATATTTATGTTTCTCTCGGTGAGGAGTTGGGTGATAAGGCTTGGGCTGTTCGGGTTTATTACAAACCCTTTGTAGACTGGATCTGGGGTGGATGTTTATTCATGGCTTTAGGTGGCGTTCTGGCGATGTCGGATAAGCGCTACCGTCTGAAATTAAAAAGAGTAGCAGCATGAAAGCAAAATTTTTAATCCCTTTGCTACTCTTTGTTGTGCTGGTAGGATTTTTGGCTGTTGGCTTAAATCTTGACCCTCATGAAGTGCCATCGCCCCTTATTAATAAACCCGCACCTGCTTTTGAAGTCCCACAATTAGGGCAAGCTAATAAAACGTTTTCACCTGCGAGCATGAAAGGTCAAGTTTGGGTTCTCAATGTGTGGGCCTCATGGTGTGTGGCTTGTCGTGAGGAGCACCCCGTTCTGGTTGAGATTGCTAAATCAGGATTGGTTCCACTAATTGGCCTTGATTACAAAGACAAGCGTGAAGATGCTCTCGCCATGCTAGAAAAACAAGGCAATCCTTACCTACTTTCCGCATTTGATGCGAATGGCAGAGTTGGAATTGATTATGGAGTGTATGGCGTACCTGAAACGTATGTAATAGATCGGGCGGGGGTTATTCGCCTAAAGCACATTGGTCCGATTACACCTGAAATTCTGAAGCAGAAGATATACCCATTAGTCAGTGAGCTCCAAAAGTCATGAAGCCACTCTTTCTAACATTCGCCTCTATCCTCTTTCTGCAGTTTGCATTTGCCAATGATGCTGCGCCTCTAGCAGATGATCCAGTGACCGAGCAACGCTTAATTAGCATCTCTGAAGAAATGCGTTGTTTAGTTTGTCAAAATGAATCACTGGCAGGATCTCGCTCTGATTTAGCAAATGATCTGCGTAGAGAAATTCGCACCTTGATTAAAGAGGGTAAGAGCGATGATCAAATTAGAACTTTTATGGTTGAGCGCTATGGCGATTTTGTTTTGTATCGTCCACCAGTAAAGCCAATCACCTGGTTGCTGTGGATTGGCCCCTTTGTGATTTTGGTAATTGGCATTGCGGTATTGCTCGGCTATTTGCGTAGGCGTAATGCAGTCGCCCCAAGTAAAGCCCTAAGCGCTGAAGATAATCAAAAAATGGATGCTTTGTTAGCTGGATTGGGAAAAGATGAACGGGATGAAAAATGATGACTAGCTTTTTCATCGCCGCTTTTTTATTGCTTGCGCTAGTGTTGTTCTTGCTGCTTCGCCCATTTATCTTCTCAGGTATGGGCGAAGAAACCTCTCGTCGCCAAATGAATGCTGCTATTTATCGCGAAGAGCTAGATAAGCTGGTCGCAGAACATGCGGCCGGCCTCATTAATGCAGATGAGTATGAGATGAGTCATGCAGAAATGCGTCAAAGACTTTTTCAGGACACCAGTGAAGAGGATGACCGCTCGGTGATGGGCTCCTCCAAGAAAGTAGTCATTGGCCTCTGTGTATTTATTGTGTTGCTTTCTTCTGCTATGTATTTTTCATTGGGTGATGTGATTCGTATTGCTCAATATAATGAGCAAAGACCAACCACTCAGGCTGGTGTTGAGAAGATGGTTGCTGAGTTTGCTCTGAAGATGGAAAAAGATCCAGGCAATCTAAAGGGCTGGGCAATGTTGGCGCGCTCGTATCGAATTTTAGGGCGCAATCAGGATGCTGCTAATGCATATGCTCGTGCAGGTAGTTTTATTAATGACGATCCTGAACTCTTGGCTGAATATGCCGATACATTAGCATCCGTTTCCAATGGAAATTTCTCTGGTAAACCATTGGCACTGATTAACCAAGCGCTAAAAATTGACCCTAATAATCTATTGGCCTTATGGTTATCAGGATCCGCCTCTTTTGCAGCGCAAAATTACAAGGCTGCTGTACAAGCTTGGGAAAGGCTTGCAAATCAATTGCCTCCTGGGTCTGAAGAGGCGCGTGCAATTCAGGGATCCATCGCCGAGGCCCGTTCTAAGGGTGGCCTAACGAGCACTATCGCTTCTGTAGGTGGCTCAAAAGGGATCAGTGGCAAGATTGAATTGTCGGCTGAGTTGAAGTCTCAGGTTAAGCCTAGTGATACCGTATTAGTGATTGCACGCCAACCTGGCGAGCGGATGCCAGTAGCTGTATTGAAAGTGGCCGTAGGTGATTTTCCAATGAATTTTGTTTTAACAGATGCATTGGCCATGAATCCAAATATGCCGATTTCTAAATTATCCGAAGTGGCTATTGAGGTGAGAATTTCTAAGACAGGAATGGCTAAACCTGAGGCGGGGGATTTGATGTCCTCGGTACAAACTGTTAAGGTTGGCTCGAATCAAGTAAAACTATTGATTAATCAAGTACGGCAGTAATCTGATCGCCTGACTTTGCTGAGCATGAGAAAAAACAATAGAGGCCTTATGAACTCCCTAAAAAGACAAATCTATAACCCTTTTGCGATTGCCATTGGTTTTTGTGTTCTGCTTATTTCTATTTTTGCTGTCTTATGGATACTGGTGCCACCCCCATCAAAAGTCATTGAGATGGCTACAGGCTTTCCAACAGGGCTTTACTACCAGTTTGGTGAGCGCTTAAAGGAGCAGATTGCTTCAGATGGTGTCACATTGAATGTGAAGGCTACAGGCGGCACGATTGATAACTTGGCCCTATTAAGGGACCCTAAGTCTGGCGTCAATTTTGCAATGGTCCAAGGTGGTGTTGCAGATGTTAGTAAGTATCCCAATTTAGTTTCTATTGCAGGCATGTTCTATGAGCCCATTTGGGTTTGGTATCGTGAGCCAGCATTTAAATCCGATGGTGGCCGGTTGCAAGTTTTAGGTCAGCTCAAAGGTAAGCGTGTGGCCATTGGTAATGAAGGCAGTGGAACCTTGGCCTTAAGCACTACTTTGCTCAATATTAGCGGCATTTCTGAAAATGAAATCCACGCTGAGAAACTGAAACCAGATCAGGCCTTAGCAAAACTTAGCAGTGGTGAGTTGGACGCGGTATTTATTGTTGCTGCAGCCGAAGCTCCAGTTCTGAAAAAGTTTTATGAGATTCCAGGTATTCGTTTAATGAGTTTTGATCAGGCTGATGCATATACCCGCAATCTGCCTTATTTATCCAAGGTCAATGTCCCCAGAGGTCTTCTGAGTATTCAGCATGACTTGCCGCGTCAGGATATTCAGGTGATTGCGCCTACAGCTACTCTGGTGACGCAGGATCATGTTAGTCCAGCAATGATCTCTTTATTACTAAGCGCTTCCTATGATGTCTTGAAATCCTATTCCCGCCTACAAAAGCCAGGCGAGTTCCCTTCGAGCACTGGTATGGATTTTCCTTTGCATGCTGATGCAGAGATTTATCTTAAAGACGGCCCTTCCTTTTTACATCGCCACCTTCCTTTTTGGACGGCGGTTTGGGTAGGGCGCTTTGTCAAGATTGTGATTCCTTTGTTGGTGATTTTTATTCCGCTGTTTACTTATATCCCAACAGCTAAAAATTTCCTATTACGTCTGAAGCTTGCGCAAGTATATGCAGAGCTTAGAGATCTTGAGAAGAATGCCTTTAATCCAGACCTGAAGGAAAAGAACTTTAAAGATCTTGAGGTCATTGAGAGGCGGGTTAACAATATCAAAGTCTCCATGATGGACTCCAAAGAGCTATACGATCTTAAAGGGCATGTGGGCGATGTGCGTGCTCGCTTGAATCATCTGTATTCTTAAATAGAGACAATATGAATAAAAAATGGAGTAGGTTGCTAGGTGCCTTAATTGGAGTTTTAATTGCATCTTCAGCGCTCGCACAGGCTTATCCAAGCAAGCCAGTTGCATTGGTGGTTCCTCAAGCGGCTGGTGGAACCAATGACATTGTGGCGCGCTTGATTGCGCCTGCCTTTGGTGAGGCGCTCAATACTTCGATAGTGGTTGAGAATAGGCCTGGTGCAGGCGGCAATATCGGCACCCAAAGTGTGGCGCGTTCTGCAAAGGATGGTTATACCTTGCTGCTAACGATTAATAGCGCACAAGCTATTAATCCTGCCTTGTATAAAAACCCAGGCTTTGATCCGATCAATGACTTTGTTCCTCTGTATTACATTGGGGCAACACCCTATGTATTGGTTTCGCCTCCAGGATCCGCTTATAAAACGCTCGCGGAAGTAGTTGCTGCTGCTAAGAAGAGACCGGGTGAGCTCTCTTACGCCTCTGCTGGTAATGGCACCATCAGTCATTTGTTAGGTGCGATGTTAAATACCAGTGCTGGTATAGATATGCAGCATATTCCGTATAAAGGAGTTGCGCCTGCAATTAATGATGTTTTAGGTGGCCAAGTGCCGCTCGCATTTGCAAGTCTGCCGTCAGCCTTAAATTACATTAAAGCGGGTAAGCTTCAAGCCATTGCCATCAGTTCAGCAAAGCGCTCTAGCGCTGCACCAGAAATTCCGACGATCGCTGAAACGTATCCCGATTGTGTGGGTGAGGTATGGGTAGCCATGTTTGCCCCGATTGGAACCCCACCAGAGGTGGTTAAGAAAATTCAAGCAGCATTAGATAAGATGATGGCAAGACCAGATATCCGCGAAAAGCTAATGGCCCAAGGTTTAGACTTAAGCCCTGTACCACCAGCAAAGCTGAGTGTCCTTCTAAAGGACGAACTGGCTAAGTGGATCAAGATTGTGAAAGCATCGGGCGCCCAGCTCGATTAAGTATTTCTGGTGGATTACCCTAAAATGAACGCATGAGTACAGCTAACCTATCCTCTGCTTTAACTTCGGCAAAAGACCTCCCTCGGGCCATGCGAGATGAGGGCTTTGCAGTCGCGTCAGCTGAAACTGTTGCAGAGATTTGTAAGGTTGATTTAACGGACTTGCAAAACCTGACTCAATATTGGGAGGGTTTGCCGCGGGACCCTTACCTCAAGGATGGCGGTCGTTATCGCGCTCGTCGACATGCTAGTTATGAGATTAAAAAGAATGCCTTAACTTTGGTGCCTCATCGCGCTCACTGGCAATCGGTTGACTACAACGCTTTGCATGGTGGTATCGAGCGCTGGTTTGAGCCTATTCAAGTAAATTTACAAAATGATCCTGCTTGGCAGGCTGTATTACTTGGTCTTGGAAATACCTTGAGCAGCTTAAAGCCAGTGACAACTTGGTTTGTAGAGGCCCATCAATTTCGGATTGATACTACGGATGGAATTGGTCGTCCAACTCCTGAGGGAGCTCATCGTGATGGCGTTGATTTTGTTGCTGTGTTTTTGCTAAATCGCGATGGTATTAAGGGCGGAGAGACGAGAATATTTGAGGCAAATGGCTCAGCAGGGTTGCGATTTACACTCACGCAGCCTTGGTCTTTATTGCTGATGAATGATGAGCGCATGATTCATGAATCTACTCCGATTCAGCCACTTGGCAACTACGGCTACCGAGATACTCTGGTGCTCACCTTTAGGTCTAATGGTTTTCAAGACTCTCCAAATCGCAGTCAACAGTAATAGATTATTTATTCTGGTTCCATCCCTGCTTCTTTAATTGCTTTGGCCCACTTAGCAGTTTCTAGTTTTATCTTTTGACCAAGCGCTTCAGGAGTGCCGGGCTGGGTTTCAAATCCCATGGTGGAAAGTCGCTCAACTAAATCTTTTGACTTGGCTGCATCATTAATTGCCTTATTGAGTTTGATGACCGCATCCTTTGGCATGCCCGCGGGACCAAACGCTGCAAAGAAGGCAATCAACTCATAGTTTTTAATCCCAAGTGCTTCATTTACAGTGGGTAATTCGGGGATAGCAGGCGAGCGCTTTAGCGACGTAACAGCTAGTCCACGGATTTTTCCAGCCTGCACCTGCGGCAGTGAAACACCGAAGTCTGAGGTGAACATATTGACCTGTCCTCCCATGAGGTCAGTCATGGCATTGGGCCCACTTTTATAGGAGACGCCAGTCATTTTGATATTGGCAGCGCTGGCCAGCATCTCAGACGATACCCGTTGCGAGGTGCTCGCATATGCAAAGGTCATTTTTCCAGGATCTGCTTTGGCGAGTGATACAAACCCATTAAGAGATTTTGCAGGAACGTCGTTGTTGATGGCAATAATGAGCGGGGCTGAGCCAAAGTAGCCAATGGGAGTGAATGCAGTCTCTTGGTTGTAGGGCAAATTTTTAACCAAACTTTTAAGAGCTGCATTTGTACTATTGGTTCCAAATAAAATGGTGTAACCGTCAGGATGAGCTTTAGCTACAAAATCAGCTCCAATCATGCCATTAGCCCCAGGTCGATTTTCAATGATGATGGGCTGACCTAGGGCTTCGGATATTTTGGTGGCGAAGGCTCGTCCAATTTGATCGGTAGTGCTACCTGGTGCAAATGGAACAATGGCCTTAATTGGCTTGGAGGGATAGTTATCAGCAAACGCTATCGAGCTAGTAAGGCTGATGAATAGGCTTATTAAGATCTGAATCCCAGTACCTAGGAAGGGCGTGCTTTTCATGCTGTCTCCGTCTATTTTTCTCTAGTGTAGCGGGTCTTTAAAGCCTGGGGCGAGTAGAATGAGTTCACGTTTTTACCGATACTCTATGCGCTTTCGTTCAACTGGTTACACCCCTCTGATGCTACTGGCACAAACCTGTGCTTTATTAGGTTTTGCCTGCTATGCCGTTGTACTTAAGCCTTTGCAGGAGGAGTGGCACTTAAGTAATCTTCAGTCAGGTCTTATTGCCAGCGTCTTTTTTCTTTGGATATATGCTCGCTGTACCACTGGCAACAGCATTGACCGATCGAGTCGATGCACGCAAGGTGTATTTGGTGGGAGGGCTCTCTGCGACATCCGGCCTTTTGGGGATGTGTTTCTTTGCCAGTAACTTTTGGACTGCCATGTTATTTATGGCTATTAACGGTGCAGGGCTGGCAGGCACTTATATGCCGGGACTCAAGATTTTGTCTGACCGAATTCAGTCTGGAGAGTTAACGCGGCACATTGCTTTTTATACGGCCTTCTTTGGAATTGGTACAGGCTTCTCTTACTTGTGCTCTGGCTGGATTTTGAATGCCATGGGTTGGCACTCTGTATTTGGCATTATTGCGCTTGGGCCTTTTAGTGCATTTTTGATTGTCTTGTTCTTAATTCCTCCGCTTGCTCATGAAAAGTGGCGTGGCCCCATCAAGATTGCTATCCAAGATTTATTTCCAGTGGGTAAATGGAAATTGGTGTTGCAAGATAAACAAGCCGCCGGATTTATTTTTGGCTATACAGCTCACACCCTTGAGCTATTTGCTTCTCGTAGCTGGATTGTTGCCTTCCTAGCCTTTTGTGTAGCCACCTCAGGAGAGTCAGCTTTTTTAGCGATTACAACATTAGCCGGAATTATTAATTTCTTTGGCGTGCCTTCATCTATATTGGGTAATGAGGTTGCATTACGTATTGGTCGACAAAGGTGGGTCTGTATTGTGATGCTAGCTAGTGCTGTTTTAGGAATTGCGCTCGCAAGCTCAACTGGAAATTCATGGTGGCTTATTCTCACTTTGGCAATTGCGCATTCAATCTTCACCATGGCAGACTCAGCTACTTTGACAGCTGGCTTAGTCATTAATGCCAAAGAAAATATCAAGGGTGCTGCAATGGGATTGCATTCCTTGATGGGCTTTGGCGGCGGTCTTCTTGGCCCTGCCATTTTTGGTTTTGTATTAGATATTTCTGGCTCTCAGACATCGAGAACGGCTTGGGTATGGGCGTACTCTGCAATTGTGATTTGGGGCGTGCTCTTTGTGGTTTATGAGCGCCGTAATGGTTGGGCTGACAAATAAATTCATGAGCCAGCAATGAATAACAGCATCAAATTGACCTGTTATCACTGCCTAAGTGCCATTTTGCCTGGTGAGTTGATAGAGGCAGAATTAGGTGGATTACAGCGCCAGTTTTGTTGTCCTGGTTGTATGGCCATTGCGCAAACAATTCATGGAGAAGGTCTGGAGGTCTTCTATGCAAGAAGGGCTCAATCTAGCGATAAGCCTGCTGCATACCTTGCGGGTAATGAAATCCCTGAAAGACTAAAGCCTTACGATGATCCCTCTTTGCGCGGACGCTTTACTAGGCCATATGGTGATGTGGGCGAGTTAGAAACGACATTACGTCTAGAGAAGATTCGGTGTGCAGCTTGTGTATGGTTGTGTGAACAGCATCTGCGACGCCTGATTGGCGTAAAGGATGTGCAAATAAATTATGTGACCCAAAAAGTCATTGTGCATTTTTTACCCGAGCAAACCAGTTTAGCTAGATTACTTTTTGAGATCGAGCGTATTGGATATGAGGCTTGGCCATTTGAGCCTTCACTCTCACTCGATAGAGCTAAACGAGAAAGGCGTCAATTACTCACTCGCCTTGGTGTCGCTTTACTTGGCATGATGCAGGTGATGATGTACGCGTGGCCTACCTATGTGGGTGCCGATATCATGCCAGAGTTTGAAGTTCTGTTGGGCTGGACAAGCTGGGCTCTAACAGTGCCTGTGATGGTGTACTCAGCAGGCCCCATCTTTCAAGCTGCTTGGCGAAGTATTCAAACCTTCAAGCAGACTCGTATGCTGGGGATGGATGTACCAATTGCCCTAGCTTTAGGTTTAGCATTCATTGCTGGCACGATTAATCTGATTAAGGGGTCCGGTCAAAGTTATTTTGATTCCATCACCATGTTTGTCGCCTTCATCTTGGCTGCGCGTTATGTGGAGTTGCTGGCCAGACAGGATGCACAAGGTGGGGCAGAGGCTTTGGCAAAGCAATTACCAGCAACCTGTGATCGTTTGCCGCATTACCCAGTCTCTCAAGAGTTTGAAATTGTTCCAGTAGTCAACTGCAATCCAGGTCAAGTGCTTCGTGTATCGCCGGGTGAAGTGGTTCCTGCGGATGGGGTTTTGATTGAAAACGTTAGCGCCCTAGATGAATCGCTGCTAACTGGAGAGGCAAAGCCAGTAGAGAAAAAATTGGGGATCGTGTTTATGCCGGTACCCACAATATCCTTAATCCACTGATTATGAGAATCGATGCTGTTGGGCAATCTACCCGCATCGCTGGAATTGCTTCTTTACTAGATCAGGCATTACTTGCTAAGCCGGTGATGGTCAGCCTGGCAGAAAAGTGGGCCGCATACTTTGTTGCTTTTTTTATTGCTTAGTGCATTTATTTCGTCAGCAATTTGGCTGTACTTTGACCCCAGTCAGGCATGGACCGTTTTAGTTTCAGTACTAGTGGCAAGTTGTCCATGTGCATTATCACTTGCAGTACCAACTGCAATGGCAGCAGCGCAGGGTGCAGTGACCAAGCTGGGCGTATTGATTGTGCGGGGCCATGTGATGGAGGGCTTGGTAAAAGCAAGCGATCTTGTATTGGATAAGACTGGTACCCTCACGATGGGTCAACCAGAGCTTCAAGAAATTATCAATCTGCGCCAAGGCTATAGTCGTGAAGATGCATTAGCACTTGCGGCAGCAATGGAGGCTGGGCAACGGCATCCATTAGCGCTTTCTATTTTGCGCGCCATAGAGTTAGAGAACTCAAACCCCGTTCTATTGAGCAATCCCGTTACAAATGAAATGGGCAAAGGCTTAAGTTGTGGTTCTTACCGCCTGGGAAGCGCTGTCTGGCTAGGGTTAGAGCGGAACACGCATGATGGTCAATACGGTCAAGTTCACCTTGCGGATGAACGTGGCTTAATTGCAAGCTTTATTTTCTTGGATACGCCAAGAGTGGGGTTACAGCATTTACTTCGCGCCGCGCAGGCTAGAAATATTACAGTGCATTTGGTGTCGGGTGATGATCCCGCAACGGTTGCTTGGTGGGCTAACCATGTTGGCATTCAACGCTATCGAGGGGTCTGTACCCCTGAAGATAAATATGAATACATTGAGCGCCTACAAAAAGAAGGGCGATTTGTATGGGCAATTGGTGATGGAGTAAATGATGCACCTTTGTTGGCTCGCGCTAATATTTCAATTGCTGTGGGGGCAGGGGCGCCGCTTGCTGCTGCAGGTGCTGATGCCATCCTCACGGCTAGTTCTTTAGAGCCATTAGCAAAAACATTAGCGCTGGCTGATAAGGCTCAAGTCATCATTAAAGAAAATTTACTATGGGCACTAGTCTATAACTTGCTAGCTATTCCTGCGGCAATGCTCGGTTTGGTCAATCCGTGGATTGCCGGAATTGGAATGTCACTTTCTTCTCTGGCGGTCACACTCAATGCCTGGCGTTTACGAAAGGCTTAGACTACAGAAATGGAGAGCCTTTTTATTCTGATTCCTCTATCTCTGCTATTGGTTGGGCTCTTGGCCTGGATTTTGCATTGGTCAGTCAAAAGTGGCCAGTTTGATGACTTAAATGGCCCTGGTGAGTCGATCTTGATGGATGATGATGCTCCAATTACGCCAAAAGTTAGCAAAGACTCTCAAAAGTAGCGAATGAATCATTGGTTTTGCCTGACCTAGGGTTCTCCTTACAGTGGCCTATGTAATTTGGCCCACCCTTTTTGATGTAGATCAAACTCCCTTCAAAGCCTTAATTTGATAATCCATTCAGTCTATTTGGATTATGTCGCTGTTTGGTCACAAAAAAGGAGAAACCATGGGACTCACCGTGGGGAGTAATCAAGATAACTTCAATTACAAGGTTATCAGTCAATTTGCCATTGTTACCGTGCTCTGGGGAATTGTTGGCATGCTCGTGGGGGTTATTCTTGCGGCGCAGCTCATCTGGCCTGAAATCACTTTCAATATTCCTTGGCTAAGCTATGGTCGTTTGCGCCCATTACATACCAATGCGGTTATTTTTGCCTTTGGTGGATCGGCATTATTTGCAACCTCTTACTATATTGTGCAAAGAACCTGTCAGGTACGTCTCTTCTGTGACAAGTTGGCAGCATTTACATTCTGGGGTTGGCAAGCAGTGATTGTTTCTGCCGCCATTACATTACCACTGGGTATCACTACTTCCAAAGAGTACGCAGAATTAGAGTGGCCAATTGATATTTTAATTACCGTTGTTTGGGTTGCTTACGCAATTGTCTTCTTTGGCACAGTGATCAAGCGCAAGACAAAACATATTTATGTTTCTAACTGGTTCTTTGGTGCTTATATCCTAACCATTGCAGTCTTGCATATTGTGAACAATATCGAGATGCCCGCAAGCCTTTTCAAGTCTTATTCGGCATACTCAGGCGCACAAGATGCCATGATTCAGTGGTGGTATGGTCACAATGCAGTAGGCTTCTTCTTAACCACCAGCTTCTTGGGCATGATGTACTACTTCATTCCAAAGCAAGCTGAGCGTCCAATCTATTCCTATCGTTTGTCTATCGTTCACTTCTGGGCTTTGAACTTTACGTATATGTGGGCGGGTCCTCACCACCTACAGCACACTTCCTTGCCTGACTGGACTCAGTCCTTAGGCATGGTGTTCTCATTGATTTTGTTGGCGCCATCCTGGGGCGGCATGATCAATGGCATCATGACCTTATCGGGGGCATGGCACAAATTACGTCGCGATCCTATTCTGAAGTTCTTGGTAGTGGCATTGTCTTTCTACGGCATGTCTACCTTCGAAGGTTCGATGATGTCTATTAAGACTGTGAATAGCCTTTCTCATTACACAGACTGGACTATTGGCCATGTTCACTCTGGCGCTTTGGGTTGGGTTGCGATGATCACGATTGGCTCTTTGTACTATCTCATCCCGCGTTTAGTTGGTCAAAGAGATATGTACAGCACCAAGTTAATTGAATTGCACTTCTGGATTGCAACAATTGGCGTAGTAATTTATATCGCTGCGATGTGGATTGCTGGCGTGATGCAGGGCTTGATGTGGAGGGCCTTTGAACCAGACGGTACTTTGACATACAGCTTCGTTGAGTCTGTCAAAGCGACCTATCCTTTCTATGTCATTCGTTTGTTGGGCGGATTGTGCTACCTCAGCGGTATGTTGATCATGGCTTACAACGTTTACAAGACCGTGATTGATAAAAAATTCATTGACGCTCCAATTCCACAAGCGTCCATTGCTGCTCACTAAGGAAAAGAACATGTCAGAACAACGTCGATTTTTCTCCCACGAAACGCTTGAGCGTAATGTTGGTTGGTTGATCATTGCTACCATTGCAGCAATTTCGGTTGCCGGCTTGGTGCAGATCGTCCCTTTATTTTTCCAACACTCTACAACTGAGCCAAGCCCCGGAGTTGTGCCTTACTCCGCTTTACGTTTAGCTGGACGCGATATCTATCAACGTGAAGGATGTATGGGTTGCCATTCACAACAAATTCGTACGCTACGTTCAGAAGTGGAGCGTTACGGACCTTATTCATTGGCTGGTGAGTCGGTATACGACCATCCATTCTTATGGGGAAGCAAGCGTACAGGCCCAGATTTAGCTCGTGTAGGCGGTAAGTATTCTGATGCATGGCATCAGATTCACTTGAATAACCCACGTGATGTAGTGCCTGAGTCTAATATGCCTGCCTACCCATATCTAGCTCAGAGTCCTGCTGATGCAGGCTCTATTCAATCTCATATGGTTGCGATGCGTCGTTTAGGTATTCCTTATACCGATGAAGAGATTGCCAATGCCCCTAAAGAGCTGGAAGGGAAGACAGAGTTAGATGCGTTAGTAGCTTATCTTCAAGGTCTTGGTATTAACCGTAGATATATCACTGTTGAAGAGGTGGTTGCTAAGTAATTCTTGGCAAAGAGAAGCTATGCAAAATATCGCTCCCTACCTCTCAGCAATTTCTACCGTGCTTGGCTTGGTAGTTTTTTTAGGAATCGTTTGGTGGGCGTGGTCTGCAAAAAGACAGCCCGCTAATCAAGAATCCGCCGAACTTCCGTTCGATCTACCCGATGAATTCAGTAAGGATAAATCATGAGTGACTTTCTTGGTGCCGGTTGGAGTACCTACATCGCCTTGGTAACACTGGTCGGTATTGTTTGGTGTATCTGGCTGTTATTTTCCCAACTTAAAGTGAAGGTGAAGTTGAAGCCTGACGGTGAAGTTGCTGATACTGGGCACGTTTGGGATGGTGACTTACGTGAGTTGAATAATCCTCTGCCACGTTGGTGGATGTGGATGTTTTTGATCTCCTGCATCTTTGGTCTGGTTTATCTAGTTCTCTATCCGGGACTGGGCTCCTATCCAGGCACTTTGGGTTATAGCACCGACGGCGCATTGATGAAGTCAATGACTACTGCCAATGATGAATTAAAGCCGGTCTATGCAAAATACGTGAAGATGGATATTGAGCAAGTTGCCGCCGATCCTCAAGCGCATGAAATGGGCCAACGCTTATTTTTGAATTCTTGTGCACAGTGTCATGGTTCGGATGCAGGCGGTGCTAAAGGCTTCCCAAACTTAACTGATGGTGACTGGCTCTATGGCGGTTCTCCAGAAAACATTAAGACTTCGATTACTTATGGTCGCGGTGGCGTGATGCCTCCTTTCCCACAGTTAGATAGCAATCAAATTGTGGATGTTGCTAACTATGTAC
Source organism: Polynucleobacter sp. QLW-P1DATA-2 (assembly GCF_001870365.1). Taxonomy (NCBI): domain Bacteria; kingdom Pseudomonadati; phylum Pseudomonadota; class Betaproteobacteria; order Burkholderiales; family Burkholderiaceae; genus Polynucleobacter; species Polynucleobacter sp. QLW-P1DATA-2. The sequence goes on from NZ_LZMQ01000009.1 coordinate 120,210, forward strand.
GTAGCCTCTCAGGTTTGTCAGCAGACGATGCGAAAGCAGCTCGTGGTGCACAAGTATTCGCTGCAAACTGTGTAGCCTGTCATGGTCCTGATGCCAAAGGAAATATTGCTATTGGCGCACCAAATTTAACTGATAAAACTTGGTTATATGGCGGCTCAGAAGCAACCATTATTGAGACAGTGACAAAAGGTCGCATGGCCATGATGCCTGCTCAAGATAAGGTGTTAAGTCCTGAGAAGATTCAATTGTTAACAGCATATGTATGGGGCTTATTCAATAATAAGCAGCCAGCAGAAGCCAAGTAAGTATCCTAATTAGTGACAGATAATTTGCCGGGTGGAAAACCCATTCCAATAGATGTTATTGAGGAATCTCTTTACGAGGTCCGGCGAAAAATTTACCCACGCTCAGTATCAGGCTTGTTTGCCCGTTGGCGTTTGGCATTAGTTTTTGCTACCCAACTTCTATTCTATGGATTGCCTTGGCTAAATTGGAATGGCCGCCAAGCCGTTCTCTTTGATTTAGTCCAACGGAAGTTTTATATTTTTGGTCTAGTACTGTGGCCACAAGATGTGATCTACCTCACGCTCTTGCTCATTCTTTCTGCTTTAGCTTTATTTCTTTTTACAACAGTTGCTGGTCGCTTGTTCTGTGGTTATGCCTGCCCACAAACTGTCTATACCGAAATCTTTATGTGGATCGAGCGCAAAGTTGAGGGTGATCGATTTGCACGTATACGTTTAGATGGGGAAGAGTGGCCTTGGGGTCTTAAAAAATGGCGCCTGAAAATCACTAAGCATTTCCTTTGGTTGTTAATCGCATTCTGGACGGGTTTTACCTTCATTGGTTACTTCACTCCAATAGAAACCTTGGGCGCAGCCTTATTGCATTTATCGCTTGGGCCATGGCAGACTTTCTGGCTGTGCTTCTATAGCTTTGCAACTTGGGGTAACGCAGGCTTTATGCGTGAGCAAGTTTGTAAATATATGTGCCCATACGCTCGCTTCCAGAGTGTAATGGTGGATAAAGATACTTTCTTGGTTACTTACGACAAAGTACGTGGTGAGCCTAGGGGTAGCAGAAGTAAATCTGCAGACCATGCCTCATTAGGTTTGGGTGATTGCGTTGATTGCAGTATATGTGTACAAGTATGCCCAACAGGAATTGATATTCGAGACGGAATGCAATACATGTGTATTGGTTGTGGAGCTTGTATCGATGCCTGTGATCAAGTGATGGAAAAAGTAGATTATCCAAAAGGATTGATTCGCTACACCACCGAACGTGCTATTGAGGAAAAAGAATCCAATCAAAGTGCAATTAGACATATTCTGCGCCCTAGAGTCTTAATATATACAGCCTTCATTACAGTCTTAGCCTCTGCCTTCTTCATTTCATTGGCTACCCGTAACCCATTACGAGTAGATGTGATGCGGGATCGTGGCGCTTTAGCTCGTGAGGTTGAAGGCGTCCGTATTGAGAATATCTACCGTATTCAAATCATGAATGCTTCAGAACATCCCATGAAGGTGCATATAAAGGCAACTGGCCTGGATGGCTTGAAAATCCTCAGTTCCCAAGGTCAGGAAATTAGCATAATTAATGTCGGCCCAGCTAGCAATCAACTACTTCCAATTAAAGTCAGCACTGCCATTGGCGTAAATGAATCCGGTAATTACCCAATCTTTTTTGATGTTAGTGCACAAGAGATCGACGAAGATGAGGTAGTTATCAGAACTCGTAATGAAAAATCTACCTTTATTATTCCTCGTTAAGTCGGTAAGTAAAAGATGGAGAGCATATATATGACCGAAGAACACATCAATAAGCCCTGGTGGAAACAATTATGGCCTTGGCTACTCATTAGCGGTCCTGCAGTTGCCATCATCGGCTGCGCTATTACGATTTGGTTAGCAGTTAATCTCTATGCTGATAAACCTTTACGTGAAGGCGTGATGAAGCAAGGTTTAAAAGTTGAGCAACTTAAAGATGCACGGGTCAGCAAATGAAGTACCGTCTGTTGATCTGGATTCTGTGGCCTGCATTTTTAGTGGCAGGTATGGCGGAGGGTCTACTATTTACGGTGGTCCATCCACAAGACTTATTATTCTTTGGTTATCACCCAGACATCTCTGATGAAGGCATTTATACCATTGGCTTTTTTATTATCTGGACGTTTTGTGCAGTATCAAGCGCACTGACTGCTTATATTCTGCCTGGCATTGAATCGTCAGATAGTAAAGGGGTTGACCGCAGCCTGCTCTAAATCTGTCTGATAGGGGTTGTAGTGCTGCAACTGTGGCGGTCTGGATTGGGAATGCCCGCTAATTCATATAGTCCATCCATATCAATCAACTTAATATGACGCTGTTTGATTTGAATCAGACCAGATTCTGCAAAACGCGACAGCATGCGGCTTACAGTTTCAATCTGAATACCAAGGTAGCTACCAATCTCTACGCGACTCATGCGTAAATCGAATTCATTATTGAGGTAGCCACGAGCTGCCAGACGTTGCGAGAGGCTCAGTAAGAACGCAGCCAATCGCTCTTCTGCGCGCATCGTACCCAAAGAAAGTAGGTGGCGTTGATCTTGCGTTAATTCCCGACTCATGATCTTATGAAACTGATTTTGTAGCACTGGAATCTGTCTCGCTAAATCTTCAAATGCGTCATAGCGAATGATGCAAACTTCGCTTTCTTCAAGCGCAACCGCATCTGACTGGTAATGACCATTTCCAATGCCATCAAGACCTAAGATTTCACCAGGAAGATGAAAGCCAATTACTTGCTGGCGGCCATCTTGCAGGCAGTATTCAGTTTTGAGGGTGCCAAAACGGACGCTGTAGACCGAAGTCAGGGGGTCGCCGTGACGATAGAGGCTTTCCCCTTTTTGTAAATGGACACGTTCTTTAACCAGGGTATCGATTCTGGAGACATCGCTGGGATTAAGGCCAACTGGAAGGCAAAACTGACCCAGAACGCAGACTGAGCATTTGCTGTTTGGGGTATCGGTTGGCGTGTAATTCATATTGATACTGATCTATGAGAGCAGTTTATTCTATTAATATGCATATTCACGCTTTTACCTATCTTCTACATACCCCATGCTAACCACTAGCCTCATTTTGGCTGTTTTTTTAGGTTCCCTTGTTAGTGGCTGGCATTGCGCCCTGATGTGTGGCGGCATTGCTGCGGCGATAGAGCGCCCGGTGGTGTCTGAGGTCCCTATGCACTCCAAATCTGAGCTCTTCTATCTGCAACTGATCATGCATTTAGGCCGCGTGACAACCTACGTTCTGTTGGGTGCCCTTGCTGCTTGGATTGGGGTAGTGGTTTGGCAGCAAAGCTTGCTTCCGATTCAAAGAGCTTTATTTTTTCTGACATCCTTCATTCTGATTTTGATGGGCTTGCGCTTATTAGGCTTAGGTAAATCGAAGACTCTGATTGGTGGTAAGTGGCTTGGGACTCAAATTGCCAGTTATTGGGCAAAGTACCTAGGCCGCTTTGCAAACGGCCCCTCTCGTTGGTTTAGTGGAATGTTGTGGGGTCTAGTGCCTTGCGGTTTGGTATACAGTGTCTTGCCGCTAGCTTTTTTATCTGGCGATGTATTAACGGGCGCAACGCTGATGCTGGCATTTGGCTTGGGAACCTTGCCAAACCTATTGTTGATTTCTAAATTCTCTGCAGCCTTAACCCAGTTTGGGCAGTATGTCTGGGTGCGCTACTTCGCAGTTCTGTTGCTTTTGATCGCTGGTGGGTTTGGCCTATATCGCGCTTGGGTTCTTCCCGAAGCTTTACTCAAAGGCGGTTTCTGTATTGCCTAAAGTATGAATAGCAAGAGCATCTTTAGTAAATAGGCTCCGGTTGTAGTCCTTGAATCAGTCGAGTATTTTCGGATTAAAAACATGAATTGATGAAGTCGGCCTAAGAGAGGCGATCGCCAACCCAATAAGCAATTCCTGCTGCTAAGGTAGTTACGAGTGAGCCCCAGGCAATATCGATCAAGGCGAGCCTGGTTGGAAAATCTCGAATGACAGCCAGGTTAGTCAGGTCATAAGTCATGTAACAAAACAAGCCAAATAGAGCGCCATATTGCAGTGCATAAGTGAGGGATTGTTTTGAGAGTGCTGGCGCAATCACAAAAATACAGACACCAAGCGCATAGAGGAGGTAAAACGCTAAGCCGGCAATCAGTTTTGGCTCGCTAGCCATAAGATCGCCCATTTCATCGCGATAAAGGGATTTTGCGATGCCCAACAGCCAGACTAAATCCACCGCGATGAGGGTAATCAGAAAAGAGAAGTAAATCCCAAAATACTTGAGCAATTAAGTTACCTTTTGTGCTTTTATAGGCTAATAATAAGCATTATGATGGAAAGATCAGGCCAGTTGTTCAATTTAAAAGGGGTTTATATGTTTAAGCATTTATTAGTACCAGTAGATGGTTCGGATGTCAGCAAAAAGTCCTTAAAAAAGGTTGCTGCGCTTGCTAAGGCTGACGGCGCAGCGGTGACTTTGGTTTATGTTTCTGATCCAATGCCGCCCCTCGTTTATTCAGACAGCACCATGTCTTATGGTATCTCTGCGAAAGAGCATAAGGATGCTTGTGCTGAGTACGCTAAAGATGTCTTCAAAAAATCTGCTACCGCGCTCGGCGCCAGCATTAAAGCAAAATCGTTGCACATCCAAAACTCGAATCTATCCGAAGGTATTTTGGATGGTAAAGCTAAAAAAGCCAAAGCCGATGTCATCGTGATGGCTTCACACAAGCGCACTGGCATTAAAGGTGTCTTGTTGGGCAGTGAGACTCATGAGGTGATTGTGCATTCTAAGTTGCCGGTTCTAGTGCTCGGCTAATAGGCCAATCGGTAGAAAAAATAAATGGGGTCCGATTGGACCCCATTTTTTATCAAGCACCAAAACTTAATTTCTAGCAATCATTTAAGGACTGGACTTCCTAGCAGCAAAACCTCTCTGGTCAATTGACCGCTCTCGCTATCACGCATAGACCATAAGTCGAGTTGGGTTTTGGATGCATACGGATCAACGTATATGCCATCTTTTCGAAGTTCAAAGTGAAGATGCGGTCCAGTAGATCGGCCCGTAATTCCAACGTACCCAATCTCAAGACCACGCCGCACTTCATTACCTAACTCAAGCTCAGTGTTGTAGTTACTCAAATGGGCGTAATAGGTGTGATAACCACCAGGATGCTCTAGAACAATCAAATTACCAAATGCGCCGCTAAAGCCAAGATGCACTACTTTGCCATTAGCTACACTAAAGATTGGGGTACCAATGGGTGCCGCATAGTCGATTCCCATATGGGCGCGGTAGCGCTGTTTAGTTGGGGCTGGTTGTGCAACAGCGGCATTACTCTTAGAACGTTTAGCGCTGCCAGCCCGCACCATACCCACCCCCCGAGAGATGCGTCGATAGCTCAGTGGATTGGTCCAGAACGAGCGCTCTAAGGATTCCCCGTTGCCAGTGAAAAATCCACCCGGTAGTTCATTACGCTCAACCCAGAATGCGTTCGCAAATACCTCTTTGTTGGCTGGATCAATAATCTCGACAGCCCAAATTTGCGCCCAGCGCTCCCGATCTCCGAAATCCACAATCAAACGAACAATGCTATTGGTGTTCTCAAGTGAGTTGTTATCTTCGGGGTAAATTTGCTTGATGATGGAATTGAGTTCCCAAACCAGTTCAACTGGCAACTTATCGCCTAGCTTACGAGGGTCATACAGAACCTCTTTTAAGGGCACACGGATTTCAGTGAGATTCTTCGACTCATTTCTTAAGAAATCTTGTTGCACCAAAAATCCACCGAAGGCTGACGGTGTGAATGTCCATACTTCTGTTTTACTATCCAAAACCGGACCATTCATGATGCTCAATGAGTCAAAGCGGTTGCGTGTAGTAAATGCGGCTGCATAGGGAATGCAATCCCCCCGCATGCGGTCAAAAAATCCCTTGGTCTGACTTTTGAAGAACTCGGAAAATTGACTATTATCAATACCAACACTCGATGGCAGGTTGTCTTCATTGAAGTTACGGCGCAGACATCCTTGCGTCACCCGATAGTCAAGGTTGGCATCGCTATCAAGCATCAGCTCACTAGGATCTTTCTTTTGAAAGAGTGAAGGGTTCAAGCTCATGCTGCTCGATTTTGTACCCACGCCCGCAGACTTGTCTTTAAAGCCAACTTGCTTTGTATTTTGAACAAGGACTTTTTTGCGAGTCTGATTGGCTTTTGAGCTTTGGCTAGTTTGTGCTTGAGCAACACTTCCTAGACTTAGGAACGTGCATCCCAAAAGAATGAGGACTCCTTTTACGAGCCAATGATAGGCGCTGACTTTTTTATTCACCATGCAATTATCTAATAATGTGAACCCCACCTCGGGGAAATTTGTTGTGCTGCAATAAATTAGCCCTTACTAGGGCGGCCCATTGCTTTAATACCCCTATTCTTGGCCCTAACTGAGTATTTCTATTTCAATACTGGCTACAATATTTTTTTCAATAAGGAGTTCAGATGCCGATCATCGAATCTGTGCAAGTTGCTTCAGTTGCAGTGCCTTTAGATAAGGTGACTTCGTTTTCAACCCGTACCGTGTCTGAGCGTCACTACTGCTTGGTTAAGGTTCGTGGCAAAGATGGTAATGAGGGCATTGGTTTTTGCTATGTCGGCAGTGCCGGTGGTGATATTGCCAAGCTGGCTGTGGAGCAATTACTGGCGCCTAAGCTGATTGGGCAGAACAGCCATCGTAGCGAAGGCTTGTGGATGGAGATGTATAACGAATCCATTTTACAAGGCCGCAGCGGTGCAGTGATGCGTGGCATCTCCATTCTAGATACTGCGCTTTGGGATCTCAATGCCCGCGCTGCAGGTCTACCACTGCATCATTATTTAGGATCAGTAGTGGATGATCGCGTACCTGCTTACGCCAGTGGCGGCTATTACCTTGAAGGTAAAACGCCTGCAAAACTGGGTAAAGAAATGGAGACCTATGTAAAGCAGGGCTTTAAAGCGGTCAAAATGAAAGTGGGGCGCTTATCCCCCGCCGAAGAAGAAGATCGCGTGAAGGCTGCTCGTAAGGCTATTGGCGATGATATTTTGCTCACACTAGATGCAAATAATGCATGGCGCGATTTACCAACAGCGCTTGAGTATGTAAGACGTTTTGAAGCCTATAACCCTTACTGGATTGAAGAGCCTTTTTCACCAGATGCCATTGACTTACATGCTGCTCTAGCTCGCCAAACTAAGATTAATGTGGCTACTGGTGAGATGGAGGCAGGCCGCTGGCGTTTCCGGGAGTTGATTGATGCAGGTGGCGCAGCGATTTTGCAATCGGATGCGGCTGTCTGTGGCGGCATTACTGAATGGCGTCGTATCTCAGCATATGCTGATGCTAAAGGGATTACCGTATGCCCCCATTGGATGCATGACTTGCATGCTCCTTTGGTAGCAGCCACCCCGAATGCCCGTTTTGTGGAATTCTTCTTGGATGATCAAGTATTGAACTTCCGCAGATTAATTAATAAACAGCTCACCTTTAAGAATGGCGATTTGATTCTCCATCAAACCCCAGGGCTTGGATTTGAGTTTGATGAAGCCGCTATTAAGAAATATGCTGGCAAAACCCCGTGGACCAAGATTGCATAGATCGATGAAGTCCTAAAACAATCAAGCCCGCATTAGCGGGCTTGATTGTTTTAAGTCATTAGTAAGCTTGCTGATAAACCTTACGTTGTTCTAGGATGCAGCTTGAAGTGTCGAACAGTTTGTGTAATCAAGACCAAGCCAAAGCCAATAAAGCCAACTAAATCAGCCTCAGTGGATGGGTAGGCTAGAGCAACACCAGATGCGACCATCAGAATGCGTTCAAATACTTTGGTCTTCTCAATAAACCAGCCTTGCAAGCCGCCAGCCAAGCAAATGATTCCAACTACTGCTGTGAAGGAGACCCAAGCAATTTGCAACCAGTCTGCCTTTTCAAGGGCATCTGTTGATCCCATCAGTAGCAAGCTCACACCGGATTTATCCAATACAAACATGAAGGGAACCAAAATGGCTGGCGCAACATATTTCCACGTTTGCAAGGTTGTTTTATATGGATTGCCCTTACAAATTGCGGCCGCCGCAAATGGTGAGAGTGCAGTTGGAGGAGATACCTCAGAGAGAACGGCGTAATAGAAAATAAACATGTGCGCCGCAAAGTCAGGCACGCCTAAATTAATCAGGGCGGGTGCAGCAATCACTGCACAAATAATATAAGAGGCCGTTACTGGAACTGCAAGACCTACTACCCAGACCACAAGCGCTGTAAAGATCGTCGTGAGCAAGAGCGAACCACCTGCATACTGAATCACGATGGAGCTAAATTTGAGCCCAAGACCAGTAAGGGTTACCGTACCCACAATTAAGCCTGCACCCGCGCAAGTAGCCGCAATTGCTAGGACACCAGTAGAGCCGGAGGCCAAGGCTTTGGTCAGATTGGAGTTGTAGAGCCCAGAAAGAATTGGCTCTTTGCCTTTAAACCATGCCCAAGGAATAATGGCCGTATCTTCTCTGAGCATGCTTGATAGCGCGGATACGACTGTTGCCCAAAATACTGACATAGTGGGTGAGAAGCCCATTAGCATGAATACCACAATGGAGATAAGGGAGAAGAAGTGGAACCAATACTTCTTGGTGAGCTGCCACGCAGACTCAGCTGATTCAAAGTGAATATTCTTCATCCCGTATTTACGAACATCAATCTCTACCATGACAAACAAGCCGAGGTAAAACAGAATGGTTGGGATGGTTGCCATCAACAACACATCTAAATAGGAAATCTTCAAAAAGTCTGCAATCAAAAATGCAGCTGCGCCCAATACCGGAGGGGAAATGATTGCGCCCAATCCACCAGCAGCTAAAAGACCACCTGCCGCATTTCTTTCGTAACCCACTTTTTCAAGCATAGGCGCTGCTACAGAGCCAACCGTTACAGTTGTTGCCACGCCGGAGCCTGATGGGCCACCCAATAAGAATGAGGACATCACAATTGTTCTACCAACACCAGAGGATTTGCCGCCCATGGCCGCAAAAGAGAAGTCAATGAAGAACTTACCTGCGCCAGTAAATTGCAAGAAGGCGCCAAAGATAGTGAACAAAATGATGAGGGTTGCTGAGACATCCACCGCAGTACCGTAAATGCCTTCTAGGGTCATGTACATGTACCCGACCAAGCGATCGAGATCGTAGCCTTTATGGGTCCAGGGTGCGGGTAGATAGTTACCAAATAAAGCGTATAGCAAGAATAGAACGGTTACCGATACCAAAATCATGCCATTGGTGCGCCTTACGCTTTCTAGAATAAGTAGTATTAAAGCAATTCCTACCATGACATCAGTTGAATTTGGGGCGGTGTTTCTATCCATGAAATCATCGCCGCCACTCAGGATGTAATAAGCAATTGCTACTGACACTAGGGCGCAGACAATATCCCAGGGCATTAAGCGATTTTTAAAGCGCGTTGCCACAGGAAAGCTCAAAAATACTAAAAACAGAACGAGTGCTACGTGGATTACGCGCAACTCTTGGGTTGGCACAATCGAGTAGGCTGCGTAGAGGTGAAAAAGTGACATGCCTACAGCAACTAATGTGATGAACTTGGCTAGTAAGCCTTTGTAGTCATTTGAGTCGCCTTCCTCTTGTTTAATGAAGGCATCTAATTTTTCTTGGGTTTCGTTATCAATGACGTTTTGATTCATGTCTCCGCCTATCTACTTATTTGTATTTATTGTGATAAATGATTAAAGAAAAAAGGGTGATTTCTCTCACCCCTTTGATGCAGTTTTAGTTTACTTTGACATTCTTTTCTTTAAAGTACTTTAAAGCACCCGGATGAAAATCAATTGGAGTTGCCTTCTGCTTTTGATTATCCAAATTAATGCTCATAAATTCCTGATGAGTGCGTACTAGTTCAAGCTTGTTATCAAATATAGCTTTCACAATTTTGTAGGCTTGATCATCTGGCATGTTGGCATTGACCACTAAGATATTGGCTACAGCAGCTACTTTGTTGTCTTTAGCCATGCCGCTGTAGGTTGCCTTCGGAATATTGGCAACGAAGTACAGGTTGCCGTATTTTTTATTCATAGAGGCCACTTCATCACCTGTATCAACCATGACGATTTTGGTTCCTGGGGTGTTGGCTAAGTCAGTGACGGCAGCAGTTGGCAAGCCACCTACCCAGAAGAATGCATCAATCTTGCGATCCTTCACGGCATTGACAGATTCAGCAACGCTTAAGCGCTCACGTTTGACGTCTTTGTCTTTATCTAGGCCAGCTGCTTCTAATAAACGAAATGCCATCACTTCTGTCGCACTTCCAGGGGCGCCTGTACTGATGCGCTTTCCTTTTAAATCTTTCATCGACTTGATGCCGGTTGAATCAATAGTAACCACATGCATCAAGTTTGGATAGAGCACAACTAATGTACGTAGATCCACTTTCTTGCCGGCAAACTTGCCTTCTCCTACTTGTGCATCTTTCGCAGCATCTGCCATGGAGAAGCCAACATAAGGCTTACCAGTACCGATGAGATTTAGGTTATCTACCGAGCCGCCAGTTACCTCGGCAGTTGCAGACATCCCAGGGACTTTGCTCGAAAGAACGGAGGCTAAGCCACCACCCATAGGGTAGTAAACGCCGCCAGTGCCACCAGTCGCAATTGAAATATTTTGCGCTTGTGCACTAGCCCACAAAAAGCTGAGGGATAGCACAATGACTTTAAGTAGTTTCATGGATGTCTCCTGTTTATCTTTTTAATATGTATGGATTAAAGACCGGGCATGCTGAAGTTAATTTGCTTGAGTTCACTCAGTAACTGCGCTTGTTGATCAGCGTTGAGCTGCATGAGTGGTGGGCGAACTCGTAACCATTCTGGATCTTTGCTGTAGTGAGCTACAGCAGTTTTCATACCAGCAATCATTTGGTATTTGGCGAATATGCCGCGTACTTGATCCAATCCTGCTTGAAGCTCATCCGCATTGGCATCCTTCCAGTGGGCCGCTAAATCAGCAATTGCTTTTGGATTGACGTTAGCGGTCGCAGAGATGCAACCAACTCCGCCAGCACGCAGGGCGCGCATGAGGAATACTTCGCTACCAGCATAGACGCGGAAACCTGAGGGTGCTAACAGTTTGATAACGGATTCGGTATAAGCCCAATCGCCAGAGCTATCTTTCATGCCAACGATGGTGTTTGGATATTCTTTAGTCAAGCGCTCTAGCAGAGAGAGGCTAAAGCTAATTTTGGTGACAGGTGGAATGTTATACATATAAACTTGCAGTGTGGAGCTGCCTACCTTTTGAATTACTTCTGAGAAGTAGGCAAACAGACCATCGTCGCTGACATCTTTGTAGTAGAACGGTGGCAACATCAGCACGCCAGCACATTGATGATTGACTGCATGGCGCGTCATGTTAACGGTGGCATCAATGGAAGATGCACCTGTGCCCGGCATCATATGCGCTGGATTTAAGCCACCTTCAATCAGTGCGGTTAAGGTGCTCATCTTTTGCGGAGCAGACATGGAGTTGGCTTCTGAGTTAGTGCCAAAGATTGCTTGACCAACACCATTGGATTCCAACCACTTACATTGTTTCAGTAATTTTTGGGCATCTGGATTGCCGTCTGCCATAAATGGCGTTAATACAGGCGAGAGCACTGCCGGCAAAGTTGAGGGATGCAAAGTGATGGTCATTCTGACTCCGATTTAATAATGAACTTCTGATAGAAGTGGTTGTTGTGTAAAGAAAGCTTCCAAATTATCTACGGCTAAGTTGGTCATGGCTATCCGTGTTTCTGAGGTAGCGCTCCCAATGTGCGGCGTTAATAAAACATTATCCAATTCTAAAAAGGCAGAATTGGGATTGGGTTCATTATTAAATACATCTAATGCTGCGCCGGCGATCTTTTTATGTTGCAGTGCATATAAAAGTGCAGCCTCATTTACGACACTCCCTCGGGCAATATTAATTAAATAAGATGACGAGCCAAGGGCTTCAAGTACGGCGGAATCTATCAAGTTATCCGTATCAGTTGTTGCTGGGCAAGCCAAAAATAAAACATCACAAGCAGCCGCCAAATCTTTCACATCTTTGTAATAGGTGTAGGGCACTTGTTTGGGGCTTGGTCCTGAATAAGCAAGCTTCACTTTGAAAGGCTCCAAACGTTTTGCTAAGTCTTGGCCAATACGGCCCATACCTGCAATACCGACACATTTACCTGCTAAGGTGGTTGTGAGCGGGAAGGGTGCCTTAGACCAGGCGGCACTCTTTACATAGTCCTGAGATTCAGGGATACGGCGCATTAAGCTCAGCATCATGCCAATCGCGAGCTCGCAGACAGCATCATTGAGAACGCCTGGCGTATTGGTCGCTTTAATACCGCTTTCTTTTAGGTATGTCAGCGGGAGGTTGTCATAGCCTACGCCACAAGTAGATACCAGCTTAACGCTGGGAATCTGTTTGACTAGGGCCTCTGGCAGCTTGGTGTTGGAGCGAATCAAGATCGCCTCAAAGTTGCCTGCGGGAGGAGGCGCAGTGAGATCCATGTGGCGCGTTGGTGTAAAGCGGCGATCAATTTCCGCCTGCATAATTTCAGGGAAATGGCCGACCTGCAGCACCGAATTGACGGGGATCATGTCTGTCTCTATTGTTTATTGGAATAATGATTGCATTGTAAGAGGATTTTTTCTAAAAAGTCCCCCCACTTAGGAGAATATGTCATGTTGTTTACCCCAGCAGAAACCAAGGTAGTGATCGTCGGTGGCGGCACCATGGGTGCAGATGTTGCCGCAGTCTGTGCCCGTGGCGGTTGCGCAGTTCAAGTGGTCGAGCCCACTACGGAGCGCCGCGCTTTATTGCCGGATTACTTTGTAAACACAATGACTGATCTTGGTTACGAGCATCGCATTCATCTTCTAACTGTTGCGGGATCATTAGAAGAGGTAGATTGGTCTGATATTGATCTAGTAATTGAATGTGTGCCAGAGCGTTTAGATATCAAGCGAGAATTATTTGCGAAGCTAGAGCAGTATGCAAAGCCCGAAGCAGTTTTAGCTAGTAATAGCACTAGCTTCCCAATTAGTGAAATTGCCAGCGGATTAAAAACTGCTGCGCGTATGATTGGTTTGCATTTCTTCATGCCTGCCCATTTAGTTCCCTGTGTAGAAGTTGTGTATGGCGAGAAAACTTCACCGATGGTTGGTGATAGCTTGACTAGACTAATGACAGCTTGCGGCATGGTGCCGGTGACTGTGAAAAAAGACTTGCCTGGCTTCTTGGCCAATCGTTTGCAACATGCCTTGTCACGTGAGGCTTTTGCAATGGTGGATGCAGGCATCTGCACTCCAGAAGATATTGATAAAGCAGTGCGCTTTGGCTTTGGTTTCAGGTATATCGCTGCTGGTCCAGCAATGCAAAGGGATCACGCTGGCCTGGATGTGCATGCGGCAGGCGGGGCGACGATTTATCCATCGCTCAACAACTCTCCGAATATTGCTAAGTGCTTGAGTGAGCGTGTAGCCAGTGGAAAATTTGGTATGAAAACAGGCGAAGGGTTTTTTCCTTGGACTGCCGAAACCATTAAAGCCGAACGCGAACGATATCAAGAAGCTTTAAGGGCGGGCCTCAAGATTATTCAAAAGGAATTACCAGAGATTAAGTAATATCTCGGATATGAAATTTGTAGAGGTGTGGGGCAAGTTTGTACGTTATGAAGACGATACCCACGGTAGCAAAGCCACCAAAAATAATTGATGGCACTAAACCCAGGAGGCTGGCAGCAATGCCAGACTCTAGGGCGCCCAGTTCATTTGAAGAGCCAATAAAGATCCCATTGATTGCGCTAATGCGACCACGCATGTGATCGGGGGTGGTGAGCTGCACAATACTGCTACGGACTACTACAGAGACAGAGTCACAGCAACCAGAGGCAAATAGAAACAGGGCGCATACCCAGAGATGGGTCGATAGTCCAAACCCAATAATAGATAGGCCAAATCCAGCTACTGCTAGTAAGAGATATTTACCTGAGTCGTTGAGAATAGGGCGCGTTGCTAGGAATACTCCCGTTAAGACCGAGCCTGCCGCTGGCGCGGCTCTTAATATGCCAAGCACCTCCGGACCAGCATGCAATACCTCGCTTACAAATGCAGGAAGAATGGAGACGGCACCCCCAAACAAGACCGCAAACATATCGAGTGCCATGGTGCTCAGAATTAATTCATGTTTTTTAACGTAATCAAATCCTTCCATAAAGCTTTTGAGAAAGTGGCTATTTGCATGAGAAGACTTTTCTTGTTGGGCTTTAATAAAAGTCACGCCATAAAGGCTGACAACGCCGCATAGAGCGGCTAATACATATGTCCAAGTGAGACTGGTAAAGCCAATCATGAGTCCACCCAATCCAGGCCCTGCTACTACGCAGATTTGAAAGGACGCATTGGCATAAGCCATGTACTTGGTTAGCTGATCGCGCGGAATGATCTGCCCAAATAGAGCCTGATAGGAGGGGCGCAATAGTGCTCTGGCTACACCTATAAAACCAACGGCCGTATAAATTAATGGCACTGGGGGTGATAGCCAGCCCAAGGCAATCGCAGTTAAAAATAAAGCCACCAAAATATGGATTGTGGATGCAATGCCAGAAATCAGTTTGCGCGAGTAGTGGTCTACAGCGTGGCCAGAGTACAGTGCTAGAAGAAAGTAGGGAACCAGCTCCGCAAGACCAATAAGACCGAGCGAGACAACGCTGTGAGTAATCTCATAAAGATGCCAGCCAACTGCCACCATCATGATTTGATAGCTGAGAGTTGCGCCGATACGGTAAAGCAGTAAGGTTCTGAAAGCTTTGCTTGGATTCATGTTTTAGTGAGTTTAAGGGAGTTTCTGTTTTATCCTGAAGCTTATGAAGAAATTAATTCGTGTTTGGGATCTGCCGATCCGCTTATTTCACTGGTTGCTTGTGGCTTGCATTGTAGGCAGCCTGATCTGCGTCAACATTGGCGGTAACGCTATTCAATGGCACGCTTATTTTGGCTATAGCATTTTGACGCTACTCATCTTTAGGATTATTTGGGGGTTCATAGGTTCTACACATGCTCGGTTTGCCTCATTTCTTCCAAACCGCGAGGCGATCACCAATTACTTGCAGGGAAAGTCGCCCCGCTTTTTGGGTCATAACCCAATTGGCGCACTCTCGGTTTTTGCCTTGCTATTGGTTTTGAGTGTTCAAGCTGTTACTGGCTTGTTTGTTGATGATGAGATTGCATTTCAGGGGCCATTATCCAAATACCTATCTGAATCTTCGGTTTCTTTTTTATCAGAGATACATGAGAGTAATCAGGTGGTGATTTATACCTTGATTGCCATTCATATTGCAGCAATTTGGTATTACAAAAAATTGAAGGGCGAAGATTTAATTCGTCCAATGATCAGTGGTGATAAAGAAATCGACCCAAGCGAGGAAGCAAAGTATTTACCTTCTGACTTGGGTCGCCCCTCCAAGGATGGAGGCTTGCAACGGGGGTTAGCTCTATTGCTATTAAGCTTAATCGCCGTTGTAGTGGGTTATCTCATCACGGTAAGCTGATTATTTCTTTTTGAAATCTTCGTGGCAGCCTTTGCAGGCTTGACCTGTCGCGCCAAATGCTTTTTTGATATTTTCAAGATCACCTGATTGAGCAGCCGTATTCAGATTCGCTGCGGCTAGTTGCATTTTTTCTGCAGCCGCTTTGAATTTCGCGCTATCTGACCAAACATCTGCTTGTGCTTTGCCGCCTTCATAGCCAGGACCAAATGCTGACCATGGCAATGTAGAGAGCATTGCAACTACCGCTGCATTTTTAGCTACTTCATCTTTGTTGTATGGGGCCTCACCTTTAACCACAGCTCCAATTCTGGCGAAATGCGTATTAATCACTGTCATAACGCTTTGACGGTAATCAACTGCTTTTTCTGCATTCTGAAATTGCGCAAAGGCAGCGCTACTCATCGCGAACAAAGCTACTGCACTTAAAACAATTTTTTGAAATTTCATGAAGGTTCTCCGTTAACGGTTTGGGTTTGCCCAAAATCAGAATAGCCTAGAACACTATTTTCTGCCAAGATTAAAAAATCATCCGTAAGGGGCTGGTCAACAGCAGGATGAGCCATTCAAAAAAGCTGATGAGGGGTGCCATCCAGAGGCTACCAATGACTCCAGTAAAGACGAGGCCCAGGACAATAAAAAAGCCCCAGGGCTCTAATCTGCCAAGTGCAATTGATTGGCGGGCTGGCAAAAGACTAGAGAGAATGCGTCCACCATCGAGCGGTGGAAGCGGAAAGAGGTTAAAAACCAATAAACCCAGATTCCAAGAAATGCCAGCTTGAGACATCGAAATTAAGAATTTTTCATCGATTCCAAGGCCCACTAGCAGGATGAGCAGAATTAGCCAGATCAGTGCTTGAATAAAGTTAGAGCCAGGCCCAGCCAAAGCAACCCAAATAGAGTCGATTCGGGGGTTACGCAGGCGTCCGAAGTTCACTGGTACAGGTTTGGCATATCCCACCAAAAAAGGGGATCCCGTCAGAATGAGCACCAAAGGAATCAGGATCGTGCCAACGGGATCTATATGTTTAGCGGGATTCAAGCTGACTCTCCCTAGCATATATGCCGTGTTATCCCCAAATTTACGGGCAGCAAAGCCGTGGGCTGCCTCATGGATAGTGATAGCAAAAATCAGGGGAATCGCGTTAATGGCGACGGCTTGGATAGAATAGTCAGTAATCATGGCAATATGATATCCATAGGAGCTCAAAGTGACTGACGAAAAGAAACCCGATTCAAAAATCCCAGCAAAGGCCGTTGTGGCTAAGCCCCCAGCCCGTCCACCCGTACCAAAGGGACCATCTGGCCCTGCTGGCAGGCCTCAGGCAGGTTTTGGCGGCGGAAAAGGCATGATGCGTAAGGCCGGCCGCGGTCGATAGTGGATAATTACACTCATTATTAATGTGTTTACAGAGGATTTAGCATGAACGAATGGCATAACGAATCTAAAGGCGAAATCAACAAAAAGATCATTACTTTGATCGTGATGTTGGCAGCCGCTACCAGCTTGGCGATTTTGTTTGCATTAGTAGCTGCTCATACTGGTTACGTATTCGGTTAATCGGTCTTAATGACTAGCCATCGCCAACCTGCAGTATTTGCTGGCCATGGCAGTCCGATGTACGCCATTGAGCCCAATCGCTATACAGCGACTTGGGCTTCTCTTGGCAAATCACTAAAACGTCCTGATGCTATTTTGGTGATCTCTGCACATTGGGTAACTCGAGGTACTTGGGTTACTGCAATGGCTAAACCCAAAACGATTCACGACTTTGGCGGCTTCCCCCAAGCACTCTTTGATGTTCAGTATCCAGCGCCAGGTAGTCCAGCGTTGGCTGATCGCGTTCAAGAATTGTTAAGTATCCCAGTGGTGCTTGAAGAGAATGAGTGGGGCATTGATCATGGCGCATGGTCCGTTCTCAAGTATCTGTACCCCAATGCTGATGTACCAGTGGTGCAGTTTAGTCTCGATGGCTCTATGTCTGCGCGTCAACATTATGATTTGGCAAAACAACTTCGCCCT
The DNA here is from genome assembly GCF_001870365.1 of Polynucleobacter sp. QLW-P1DATA-2. NCBI lineage: Bacteria > Pseudomonadati > Pseudomonadota > Betaproteobacteria > Burkholderiales > Burkholderiaceae > Polynucleobacter > Polynucleobacter sp. QLW-P1DATA-2. The sequence goes on from NZ_LZMQ01000009.1 coordinate 137,885, forward strand.
TTGCGTGACGAAAATATTTTAATTTTATCTAGCGGTAATATTGTGCACAATCTGCGGACGATTCATTGGCAAGGTGGCGCGCAACCTTATCCTTGGGCTCAGGAATTTAACGAGTTTTTCACTTCTGAACTCCATGCGAATCACCACGAGACTCTGATTGAGTGGGAGAAATACGGCGAGGCAGCCCACTTATCTATTCCAACCCCAGAGCATTATTGGCCAGCTTTATATACTTTAGCTTTACAACAGGATGGTGAGCATGCCAAAGTCTATGTTGATGGAATTGAGATGAGTTCGATTAGCATGCTGGGTTTTTCTATTCAATAAAGAGCGGATTATGTGGCTATCTATTCTGGCGGTTTTTTTCGGTGCAGGACTTGGCGCTTTATTGAGAGCAGGCTTTAACGCTTTGACTGTAGGTGCAGCATCCATCATCCCTCTCGGTACGCTGATAGCCAACATGGTAGGTGGCTATCTCGTTGGTCTTGCAGTAGCCTTCTTTGGAAACAATCCACAGCTTTCACCAGAGTGGCGACTTTTGGTAGTGACTGGCTTCTTAGGGGGCTTAACTACCTTCTCGAGTTTCTCTGCAGAAGTGGTGGGATTTGTTCAGCGCGGAGAGGTCACCTGGGCATTAGGTACAGCCTTACTGCATCTGATTGGCTCACTTGTGTTGACCTTCTTAGGCATCTTGACTTACCAAGCCCTCAAATAAAAATCGGGGGCTACTAAGTCTTAGTGGCCCCCGATTAAATCAGCGTTCTTTTTTACTCTGGTTTGATATTGGCTGTTTTAACAACAGCACTCCATTTGGCAGACTCTGATTTAATCAGAGCAGAAAATTCTGCAGGGCTACCACCCCCAATTTCATTGCCTTGAGAGAGCATCAGCTCACGTAATTGTGGGTCTTTCAGGGCTTCATTTGCAGCGGCATTAAGCTGATCAATGATGGCTTTTGGTGTTCCCTTAGGCGCAATTAAGCCCTGCCAGTTGAGCACTTCAACCTTCGGATAGCCTGCTTCAGCAAAGGTGGGTATATTAGGTAGCAATGGCGAACGTTTCTTGCTAGTGATAGCAATCGGACGCAACTTATCCGCCTTGATGCTGGGCATTGCTGAATACATTTGATCGAACATCATGGTGACATTACCGGCCATGAGATCTGTTAAGCCAGCAGAGCCACTCTTATATGGGACGTGGATCATATCGATCCCAGCGTTTTGCTTAAATAACTCAGCAGAGAGTTGATGGCTGCCGCCAATGCCGCCAGAAGAGAAGGTCAGCACACCCGGCTTTGCTTTAGCAGCCGCCACAATATCCTGCACTGTTTTGTATGGAGAGTTCGGATTAACGACTAACACCAAGGGACCTTTTTCAATTAAGACGATTGGGGTGATATCAGTTTCTGGGTCGTAGCGTAAATTACCAAAGAGTGTTTTATTTACGGCCATAGGTGCGAAGTTGCCCATGCCGATGGTGTAACCATCTGGAGCGGCACGAGAAATGAATTCAGTACCGATATTGCCACCAGCGCCAGGCTTGTTATCCACGATGATCGGTTGCTTGAGGATCACACTCATTTTTTGAGCGATCTGACGACTACGAGAATCTGCGCCACCACCTGCACCATAAGGCACGATGAAGTTAATGGGTTTTGTTGGGTAATTGGTCTGCGCAAAAGATGCGGTAGTTGCAAGAGAGACGAGACCGAGAAGTGAAACTGAAATTAATTTAGATAGCTTCATATTCATTTTGTGAATCTTTCTTAAATAAAACCAAGAACCCCAAGCAGTGCACCAATAGCAATTAAATATAAAGGGTGCCAGCGTGTAAAGAAGACAATAGCAATAGTGCCAATCGTAAGTGCATAGGCTGTCAGACTATGATTGATTTGTAAAGCAATCTGCCAGGCGGCAGATAGAACCAAGCCCACAGCAAGGGCGCCAGCGGCAAACTGAATCGCTTGCTGCTTTTCTTTATCTTGCATATTGAGAATCGTGCGCTGCAAGAAATAAATCATGATGGATGAGGGCCAGGAGATGGCCAATGTTGCAATAGTTGCCCCAAGGACACCGCCCACATTCCAGCCAATCAAGGTGACAGTCATGAGGTTAGGACCAGGAGCCGCTTGTGCTATCGCAAAGTAATCTGAGAACGTTTGTCCGTTAATCCAATGCTCTTGGTTGACCGATAAATCATAGAGCACAGGGAGCAGGGCATTAATGCCCCCAAAGGCCAGTAATGAGAAGGCAGATAATTTAAAAAAGAGGCTAAGGAGGGTGCTGATCATTTCTTAACCTTTTTCCAGGCTAAGAGAATGGCGAGTGGCGATGCGAGAAGAACGACCCAACCCAAACCTAAATGAAAATAGATTGCTGCTATCAGAACCAAAAAAATGACGGCAAGCATGGGGGGATATTTCAGCTCGGTGCGTAACATTTTGAAGCCTGTACTGGCAATTAAGCCAACACCTACAGCAGATACGCCTCTTAGCATTCCTTGCACAATTGACATATAGCTATAGTGCTCATAGAGAACCGCAATCACTAGTAATAAAGCAACTGGCCCCAACATGAGTCCAAGCACGGCTGCAAAAGCACCCGGCACCCCAGCAAAGCGGCTACCAACACAAACACCAAGATTGACAATATTGGGGCCCGGAACAATTTGGCAGATACCCAGCATGGCGCTAAATTCTTCAGCGGTGAGCCACTTTTCCTGTTCAACAATCGTACGTCGGGCCCATGGCAATACCCCACCAAAACCAGACATACCGATTTTGCTAAACCCGATAAAGAGTTCCTTGGGAGTCAGGGTTTTCATCATTACTGAGGCTTGAAAGGGTGGGGTGCGGGCTTGTTATCTAGCCATGCTTCTAGTGCCTCGGTAATGCCCTTTGAGAATGCCTCAAAAATGGGCTCAGCAATGAAGCCTAAGTGTGGAGTCACCAAGAGATTAGGGGTGTTACGTAAGGGATCATTTTCGGGAAGTGGCTCAATATCAAATACATCGACAGCTGCTTGACCTGGCTTACCAACTTTTAATGCCTTTTGAAGATCAGTCATATTAATTAATGCAGCTCGGGAGGTATTGACTAATATGGAGTCTGGCCGCATTAGCGCAAGTTGATCAGCGCTAATAATTCCTTTGGTTCCAGGACCTGCAACGAGGTGCATTGATACCACTTTGGAGGTGGAGAGTAATTCATCCAAGCTGACGGATTTGGCATTCTCTGCGGCTGCACGCTCTGGAGTCATGCGAGGACTCCATGCCACCACTTCCATGCCAAAGGCAGCACCAACACGTGCAACGCGACTACCAATAGCACCAAGACCCATGATGCCTAAGCGCTCACCAGAAAGCATTGGCAGAAGGGATAGTTGATCTCGCCAACCGCCAGAAGCAATCAATTTATTTTCTTCAATGAGTCGTTTGGATGCGCCGAGGATTAATGCCCAAGTCAGTTCTGCGGTGGTTTCTTTGGAGGGGCCACCAGGTGAGCAGGCCATCGGAATATTGCGTGACACTAGGGCTGCTGCATCCAGGGTGCCATTGCGTTCACCAGTAAACATTAAAAATTTAAGCTTTGGCAAGCGTGCAATCATGGCTTCATTGAGTGGCGCTCGATCACGCACGATGGCAATCGCATCGGCATCCTTGATGACTTCATAGAGGGCCTCGTCACGAAGCGGGTCATGATGAAAGGTCAGGTTTGCTTGCTTCTCTAATTTTTCCCAATTAGAGAAGCGATGCAGGGCGCGTTCGTAATCTCCGAGGATGACGATGTTTGGTAATGAAGCCATTGATATTTACTCTTATTAAATTTAGTCAGGTGTACAAAGGCTCAAGATCTGTTTCAGATCGGAAGCTTGACCTAATTTCCATAAAGCAGAAATCAGTTGACGGGTTTTTTCTTTGCCAATAATCGGTTCAGCCAGGCTGGTGAACTTCTGCTCTAAATTGGCATCGCTCATTGGGTTTTCAACGGAACCAATCGCGTTTTTCACGAAGATGTGAACTTCTTTGCCGTCCTTTAAGAAGGCTTTGACGTCAACAGAAGCCTCGCCAATGGAGGTATCAGTCGTAGCATTTACTTTGGCACGCAAGGCAACAACATCAGGACGGTTCACGATGTCATCAGCGTACTCACCTTCACCTGCTTGACCGAAGATCAAGCCAACAGCACAACCGTGATACACGCTAAATTTACCTTCGAGGCCATCTTTAGGTGTCTTCTTGCCGGTGAGCTCTAACACGAGTGGATGCGCGCGGAGTTCAATGCGCTCTACATCTTCCGCCTTAACACCTTGGGCACGCAATTGTGCGCAAGCATCAATTGCTGGGTGAATCACAATACCGCAAGCAAATGGTTTGTAAGTATTTAAGGAGATCTCAAATGATTTTCCAAGGGCGCGATCGATTTCGGTCCAGTCACATTTCGTGGAAACGGTTTGCATATAACCACGACCTGCTTCTAGTGCTTTAGGACTAGCTGTAAAACCATGTTTGGCCAACATCGCTGAGAGCTGACCGGCACGTGCAGCACCGCCTGGGTGGAAAGGTTTAGTCATGGTGCCAAATTGCTCACGCATACCAACGGGTTGGGAAGCGGCAATCCCTAATGCCATAGTCGTTTTTTGTAGGTCAAGGCCCATCATGCGGGAGCAGGCTGCTGCTGATCCGAGCATGCCCGTAGAGCCAGTGATGTGCCAGCCACGGTGGTAGTGATCAGGGTACATGGCATTGCCCACGCGGCAAGCAACGTCGATACCAAGAATGAGAGAGTCAATAATTTGACGGCCATTTGCATTAATGTGTTCGCCTAATGCCAGGATGGCGGAAGCTACTGGCCCTGCAGGATGAATCACAGTCTTAAGGTGTGTGTCATCAAAGTCAAAGGTGTGGGAACTAATACCGTTGATGAGGGCAGCGCCACCCATATCTACTTTATCTTTGCGACCAAGAATACTGGCTTGTGCAGCCGGTTGGAATTCACGAATAGCAGCTAATGAGGATTCCACGCTTTCGTGATTTGCCGCTCCAATAGCGCAACCCAACCAATTCAAAAATGTGCGATGGGCTTCATGATCTACTTCAGGGGTCCAGCCTTGGCTTGGATGGGAGGTGACAAATTCCGCCAGAATTTTGGTAACTGGTGGTGCATTGAGATCGGCTGCTGCAGCAATAGCATGAGACATATGTTTTCCTAATTTGATTTCTTAATGGGTTATTTATTCAATTTCAATATGACGATCTTTTGCGACCTTAGTCCAGCGCGCAATATCTTCTTTGATGTAGTTGCTAAATTGTTGTGGAGTCATTGGCATAACAGTCATAGCTTCGCTTGCCATTTTTTCTGAAAATTCTGGACTTGCCAGCACCTTATTCAATTCCGCATTGATCTTGGCGACGATCGGCTCAGGTAGATTGGCGGGTCCTGCAATGCCATACCATTGCTGACCATCAAACCCTGGGTAACCTAATTCTTTGAAGGTAGGCACATTGGGTTCGGTAGGGCTACGTTTTTGACCAGTTACTGCTAAGGCTCTAACTCGACCAGTTTGTATGTAGGGAATCGCTGCAAACAAGGTTGGGAACATGGCATCAGTTTGACCACCAATGATGTCGGTAAAGGCTGGTGCAATTCCACGATATGGCACATGAACCATAAAGATGTTAGCGGCCATCTTAAATTGCTCCATACCTAAGTGGGTAAGCGTTCCAGGGCCTGAGCTACCGTAGCTTAATTTAGCAGGATTCTTTTTGGCATAAGCAACAAACTCCGCTACATTTTTTGCAGGAACTTTGTTATTAACAATGAGTACGTTTGGAGTTGCGCCAATCATGCCAATCGGCGTGAAATCTTTGATGGCGTCGTAATTCAGTTTGCGTACTGCAGGATTGGTGCCATGAGTGCCTACATAAGCAATCATGAGTGTGTAGCCATCAGGCGCTGCTTTAGCAGTTGTTTGTGCTGCAATTGCACCGCCACCACCTGATAAGTTATCAACGATGACGCTTTGACCTAATCCTTTAGAGAGTCGCTCAGCTACAGCACGTGCAATGTTATCCAAGCCTCCGCCAGCAGAAACTGGGGCAATTAAGCGAATGGTTTTGCTTGGATAGGCACTTTGAGCACTGACAAATTGACTAGCCAGAGCTGAAAAAGCAAAGATGACAAAGGATAAAAAAATCGGCGCGTGCCGATGAATGGTTTTAGACATGTCTCAAGTCCAGTTTATTGTGGGTTATTTATGTGATACAGCGTGCAGATTTTACTATTTATGGCAGATATTTGGCTTATCTCAGCCGGTTTTAAGTTTTTTCCGGATAGAGTGTTCTACCGGGATGGATTCTAGGTTCGGTTCTAGGGCCTCCCGCTCGTCAAACACAAAGCAGCTGCCCCGATAGTGTGCAGAACCCACTTCCTCAAAGTATTTGAGGATGCCACCTTCCAGTTGATAACTGTGCTCCATGCCGATTTCTCGCATATAGAGACCTGATTTTTCACAGCGAATGCCGCCCGTGCAAAAACTCACCAAGGTTTTATCGGCCAACGCTTCTTTGTGTGCGGTAATCGCTGCCGGAAACTCAGTGAACTTTTCAATATTGAAATGCAGTGCATTTTCAAAAGTCCCATAGTCCACCTCAAAAGCATTGCGAGTATCAACCATGACTACGGGGCGACCCAAATCATCGGTGCCGCGATCTAGCCACTCTTGTAATTTTTTAGGGGCAATGAAATTAGCGCGACCTTTTTCAGGCTGAATAGTCGGGTGGTTCATGCGAATGATTTCATTCTTGAGCTTGATGAGCATTTTTTTGAAAGGCTGATCATCCGACCAGCTTTCTTTTGCCTGAAGCGGAGCAAAGCGCGGATCTGTTCGTAGCCAATCTAGAAAGCCACGCAATGCATCTGTCCTGCCTGCTAGGAACAGATTGATTCCCTCGCCGGTGAGCAGGATGGTGCCTTTTAGCTCCCTAGAATTGCATTCTTCGAGCATTTTGGCGCGCAAATCCGGCAGCTCGTCTAAGCTGACAAATAGATAGGCGGCAATGTTCAAAATCGACTTCATGTTTTCTCTCTTCAAACTACCCTTGCATTATCGAGCAAATGGACCCCGGGGGTGTTAATCTTGAGGTCTTATTCAAAGGAGGCAATCCATGCTGGATCTAGCAAAAATGGCCAAAAGAGCCTTGTTTCTCGTTTTATTAGCACTTGGAGCAAGCAGTCTTGTTTTGGCTCAAACGACAGGTACCGGTGCGTGGCCGACCCAAAAACCCATTCGTCTAATTGCTGTTTTCCCGCCTGGGGGTTCAGTTGACCAAGTAGCCCGCATTTTGGCTCCTGCTTTGCAGTCTGAATTAAAGCAAAACGTCATCGTGGAAAATGTGGGTGGCGCATCAGGAGTCATTGGTACTTCTGCCATGACTCGCTCTGATCCTGATGGCTACACCTTCGCAGTAGTTTTTGATACTCACGGTGTTAACCCAAGCTTAAAAGATAAGCTTCCCTACGACACCATTAAAGACATTGCCCCGGTCATTTTGGTGGGTACTTCACCCATGGTGCTCGTCGCTAGTAAAAAATCAGGCATCACCAGCTTTAAACAACTGGTTGATCTCTCTAAGACGGGTAAACAATTTAGTTACGGTTCAATTGGTATCGGTAGCTTAGGTCACCTTGCGATGGCGCGTTTAGCAAAGCAAGCCGGCTTCGATTGGAATCACATTCCGTATCGTGGCGGCGGCCCGTTGATGCAGGACGTATTGGGTGGCCAAGTCGAGTTGGCGGTGGGTTCTGAGTTCTTGGTGAAGCCTCATATTGAAAGTGGTGGCGTCATTCCCTTGGTAATTACTACTGCTAAGCGATCACCAGCATTGCCTAATGTTCCAACGATTGCAGAAAGCGGCTTCCCAGGCTTCAGCGCACCAGCATGGTGGGCAGTGTTAGCGCCAGGTAAAACACCTCCTGCTCTAGTGGATGCAATGAATAAAGCGTTGAATAAAGTATTAAAAAATCCTACTGTTGCTGCGAAATTCAAGGCACAAGGAATTGAAATTGTTGGCGGTCCTCCGGAAACATTGCGTGACTTTATTGGTAAGCAAATTGCGATCTGGGGCAAGTTCGTCATTGAAAACAATATTAAAGAAACCAGTCAATAGAAAGTATTTATGTCAGAACGTTTAATTCCTTACCAGCCGATGGATTTGGCTGAACCTGCTGAGTTAGTAGCTGCGATTCGTAAAAGACGCGGCGGCCAATTTATCAACTTAGATCGTATGTTGTTACATAGCGTACCAATTGCCGAAGGTTGGAATCACTTCATTGGTGATATTCGTAATAACCTGTCTTTGGATCCCAAGCTGCGTGAGTTGGCTATGTGTGGCGTGGCTGTTCTGAACGGTGCCGAATATGAATTCTTTCACCATGCGCCCCCGTTCAAAAAGGCGGGCGGTACCGAGGAACAAGTTCAAGGCCTGCGTTTAATTGGCCAACCCTCTTTCCCCAAAAATCTTTTCTCTCAAGTGGAGAATGATGCTGCTGAACTCACCTTTCAGATGACGCGCAATATCAAAGTTGATCCTGAGTTGATGAAGCGCTTGCAAAAAGAGTTGGGTAGCACCGATACAGTCGAGTTGGTAACGGTGATTGCTGCATACAACATGGTGTCTCGTTTCTTAATCGCTTTGGATGTCAATCCAGAAGATCATCCACCGGCTTAATTGGAAGATCAATCATCTATAAATGATCCGCAACATACAAACTGTTATTCCTGGCATTGCAACCTCTGATGGCGCCGGTGTAAAACTACGTCGTAGTCTAGGAGGTCAGCAGCAGGTGAGGCTAGATCCTTTCTTGATGCTGGATGAGTTTTCATCGAATGATCCTAATGATTATGTGGCGGGCTTCCCGGCCCATCCCCATCGTGGCTTCGAGACGGTGACTTATATGCTGGAAGGCCACATGTTGCATGAAGACCATTTAGGCAATCAAGGACATTTGAAAACGGGTGGAGTGCAGTGGATGACAGCAGGGCGCGGCATCATTCATTCTGAGATGCCCCAGCAGGTTAGCGGTGCCATGCGGGGCTTTCAGTTATGGATTAATTTACCTTCGACAGAAAAGATGAAGACGCCTGGCTATAAAGATATCCAAGTGGAGGATATTCCAAGCACCACTTTAGCCAATGGTGGATCTGTCAAGGCCATTGCAGGTTCTTATGTAAATGGCGATACCACCGTTCAAGGCCCCATTCAAGGTATTACTACGGCCCCCTTATTTTTGGATGTGCATTTGCCCCCAAGTGGAGAATTTGAGCATCGCATTCCTAAGGAATTGAATGCATTTGTATATATCTATGAAGGTAGCTTGGAAATTGGCAGTCCAATGAGGGCCGTTCCTAAGCAGGCAGCAATCGTCTTGGGTGATGGGGATCTTTTGAAGGCTAAGGCAGGAGCTGATGGAGCACAATTCATTGTGCTTGCGGCCTTACCCTTGCATGAACCGATCGTCCAATATGGCCCCTTTGTAATGAACACTCGCGTTGAAATTGAACAGGCAATTGATGATTATCAAAATAATCGCTTTGTAACTACTTGAATGATGAATTCATGATGATCAATTGGGACGAGGCAGGTCAATCCTGTTCTGCTAAATGGCATTCTGAAAATGGGATCGCCCCACATAAAAAAATCCAGATTGGTGACGATACGCTGACGGCGGATATAGCTTATCGATTGGCCTGCGAGGGCACTGCAATTCTGTATAGAGGCGACTTTCAGAATGCTCGCCAACTACTGCAGGCTTTAGTGAGAAGGGTGGACAAGCCTTCTAAGAAATCAAAGCGAACAGAGAAGAGTAAAAAAGACGAACCCGCAATAAAGAAAAGTCTTTTGGATGCATTTAATCTGCATCGCCTTTCTCAATCACAGCGAGCTCGGGTTCTAGGGATGCTGCTCATTCAAGTCAATCCAGACCATACTATTTCACTGAGGCGGGCGCCAGATGTCGCGCAAGCCTGTCTTGAGGCTTATGGCCAGCAGACCGAATCGTATGTCATCTCATTGCGTGAACTACTCGGCGTAATTAGCGCCCACGAATGGCGTAAGAAGGGTGTGCCGATCTTGGCAAGAGAAGATGAAGAGATTCGCATTCATCCGCACTATGGCGTTTTTTCACCTGTTCGCGGTGAATATATTGAGCTCGTTCTGAAGGCGCCATTGCCAACTGCACTAAGACAAAGTTCTACCGCATTTGATATTGGCGTGGGTACCGGCGTTTTATCGGTAGTACTGGCTGCGCGGGAAATTGACAAGATTGTGGCAACCGACTTAGATGATCGGGCTATTGCTTGTGCTCATGACAATATTGATCGTTTAGATTTAAGTCCTTATGTGGAAATACGGAAAACCAATTTATTTCCCGAAGGCAAAGCGGCGTTGATTGTATGTAACCCACCCTGGTTGCCGGCACGACCAAGCTCATCTTTGGAGCATGCAGTCTACGATCCAGATAGTCAGATGCTGAAGGGCTTTCTTGGAGGGCTCAAGGAGCATTTACTGCCTAATGGTGAGGGCTGGCTAATCCTGTCAGATTTAGCGGAGCACTTAGGCTTGCGCACTAGAGAAGAGTTGCTTTCTTGGATTGAAACTGCAGGACTAAAAGTACTTGCTCGATTGGATACCAAGCCACAGCATCCAAAAGCGTTTGATAGAACAGACGCGCTGCACACTGCAAGGGCTAAAGAAACTACTTCATTGTGGCGCTTGACTGCTAAATAAACAAACCCCTCTAAAAATTAGAGAGGTTTGTTTTAATTGGTGGGTCGGCGGGAATCTGAAGATACTCCTATCTATATGATTCATAAACAAATAAAAATATAAAAAAATTGAAGTGCCCCCAGACGTGCCCCCAGTCCCAAAAAATAACCGTAGTCCGCATATTCAAAATTTGCGGACGCACGCCTGTCTGAATCTTGGAATAATCTTAGCTTATTCGTCACTAAATTTTTACAAAGACTTTCTGTAAAGATGCTATCACCCTATAGTCTTGGCATCAGTGATTAGCTGATAGATTTGATTTTGCCTTTCCAGGATTTCAAAGAAAAGTCGTAATGTATTAAGGGCATCATCATCTGCTCTATGCGGGGTACCTAAAAACTGGAGCTTAAAAGAACCAAGGCCTGAAGACAAGCCACCGCTAGGTTTTTTGCCCATAGCTAGCATATGCAAGCTATACCAAGTTTTAACATCGACCCATCTGCGACCAAAATGAGGAAAACTAACCCCCCGATCCTTAAATTCAGCTTTCAACTCAAGTGAGTCGCCACCACCCCAGGTTATGGGGTTAACAAAACAATTACGCGCAGTGATGATTTCCCCAATCTCTTTGGCTGCTTGCTCATGCGGAACTGAATAGTCGGAAATGTCCTGATTCGTGATGCCAGTTAATTGAGTGATGAATTCAAAAATGGGTTCTTTGGGGTCTAGAAACCATTTATAAGTAGCCAGTGATTGATTGACATAGTCATGATGGCTCCCTACTGCTATCCCGACCTGAATGATCTTTGGGTTTAACGTGGAATTATCCTCGGCATTATTTAGCTCTAGATCAAGCGCGACATAACATTGCTCTTTATTCATGAGACGTTTTCGCTATTCATTGTTCGCTATTAATTTAGATAAATAAGTAATTTGAATGCCGAGACTAAAACAGTCAAAGAAAAGAGTCACTATATTCCGATCGATGAATTGTCGAAGGATAATTTCAACAAGGACGCTCTAAATGGCAAGCAAACTCTTAAATATTATGGACAAAGAAATACTCACTTATTGCCAAGAGGGCGCAATGATACATTTGGCAGAAAGACCGGTCTGAGGGGGGTAAAGATATTTCTCTATGCGTGCCCAATTTGAAGACTCTAATAAAAAATCTGCTACTCCTTTAACTTCTATAACAATGTGTCAAATCAGGTAATAAAGTTAATAAAGTCGGAATTTCGATAAAAAAGTTTAATAAAGTGAGTTTTTATATAAAAAAGTGTGAATATGTATAAAAAAGTGAGGCTTGAAGTTTTTTATTGGTAAAAAAGAAACATTCTGATAATATGTAACACAAAACCCTACTTTTAATTAGGGTTGGAGATTACTTATGAGACGAATGGAGCTTATTAATGGCCTGACTAGCCTTGAGCGTCGGGGTGTATCAGTCCTCACCAAGGGAGACTTGGAGAAGCTTTTCCCGTTAGAAGAAGAGAAGTCGATGGAGAAATCACTTCAGCGCATGGTCAAGGACGGACTGCTTATTAAGGCAGCTAGGGGAATCTACGTAAACGCCTTAGCCGCTGGACGTAACTCCACCTGGATTGTGGAGGATATCGCTAAAGCGCTTCGACCAGGCAAGCTCTCATATGTAAGCTTAGAGAGTATTTTGTCCGAGTATGGTGTTATCTCGCAGATTCCAGTGAGCAGACTTACTGTCATGACCACGGGTGCCGGGGGCACCCATGAGACGCCTTTTGGAACTATCGAATTTACTCATACCAAGCGCAGTGTTCCAGATATCTTAGAGCGAACTATCTTTATTAAAGAGCGCCCATTGCGCATCGCAAAAAAGCAAGCAGCCGTCACGGATTTACTGCGGGTTGGCCGCAACACTGACATGATTGACTATGAAGAATTGGAGGATGAGGCTGCATGATGAGACAAGAAGACTTCAAGCTATATGTAGAGAAAGCAATGGCCAGCTCGGAGATGGCTGCAATGAGGCCTGTAGTTGAGAAGGAGCTTCTCCATTACGAAATATTTAATGCTTTAGATGGAGAGGGGCTACTTAAAAACCTCGTCTTTCAAGGTGGAACGTCTTTGCGGCTATGTCGAGGATCGGAGCGATTTAGCGAGGACCTTGATTTTGTGGGCGGCACAGAATTCACATCTGAAAGTATGGAAAAAATTAAAGACTGCATTGTCAAACATATTGGTGAGCGCTTCGGATTAAGGGTTACGGTTAAAGAACCCAAGCCAGTTAATGACGATGCGCTAGTCAACGTTAACAAATGGATGATTAGCATTGAAACAAATCCTGGGTCTCCCGACATTCCTCGTCAAAAAAATAAAAATTGATATTGCCAATATTCCGGCATATACCCGAGAGCCGATCCCGTTGAGATTGAACTATTCTGTACTTGAGGGGATGAGAAGTCCGATTGTGATGACTGAGACAGTCGATGAAGTTCTTGCTGACAAACTTGTAGCGCTTCCTACTTCTATCGCCAAGCTTGTTGATGGGGCATTGATCCCAACCCCAGCAAAAATAAGGCATAGAGATATTTGGGATATTGCTTGGCTTGTTGGGCAAGGGGCTAGCCTAAAACTAGATTTGATCCACAGGAAGATTGTGGACTATGGAATTCAGCACTACGACGTACTACTCGAAAATGCAATCGACAATATCCACGGCATCTCCACAGGATCAGCCTTTAAGGAGCAGATGCAGCGGTTCATCACAAGAAGTGCACATGAGCGAGCTTTCAGGACGCCGGGTTATGACACATTTCTAGCCAATGAAGTCAGTAAACTTTTTGCAGTAATTAAACAAGGCGAGTGAACAAAGGTGCCACTATTGATTAATCGTCGTAAGAAATTCGTTACCACTGTGCCAAAAGAAATATTTGATGCTATTGAAGCGGAGTATTTGAAGGTAGAGGTCTGATAGGGGCTGCATATGATCGTCCTTTCTGGGTTGGTATTGCACCCCACACTTAATCGGGTTGATGGGCTGCTTCGGATTTAACTATCGCAACAATTACCCTCCAAAAAGTTTTTTCTGCAACTCCATAGTAGCTATCTCCACTTTAAGTTTTGTAAGTATTGGGTTTGAGGCTGTTATTTCATCAAAATTCCGCTTGAGCGCTGCAGCATGAATTTGATTTACTTGCGCTGTTTTTTTCTCCAGTTCCTCTATTTCTTTTAAAGAATTGTATTTTTTGGCACTTTCTTCTCTGTCGGCGTTATTCATCCGCCTATCGAGCTCTTCATGTATTTTCATTGCCTCGGCAATTGTCGTCTTAGCTTCTTTTACTTTATTGGAGTCTGGTGCATCGAGAAGCTTCTTAAGCTGGAGCAAGAAAATAAATAATAGGATAAATGTCGAAGCTTTTTCGAGTATGCCAAAAAATATAATCAGGATAGTGCGTATGCCCGGATGACCCCCATAACCAGCCTTTTGAAAGGCTTCAATATTTATACCCGTCCATTCATTAGGGCAAATATCAAACCATAAACGAGTGCATGCAAGCGCTATTTCGACTGTTGCCTCGTTATATCGATTGTCATCCTGTATTGCAATTCGATGGCCTTGAGCTTGCATCGCGCTAGGATTTTGTGAAACATATTTTTTGTAAACGTCGTCATATTTCACTTGCAATGAGGCCAATTCGGCAACCTTTTCTTCATAAACAGAATCCGGAATGCACCCAGTTAGCCCCGCTGCAAAAAATATTCCGATGATATAAATCAAGAGCCGCTTCATTTTGACTCAATTAAATAACAACGAAAGCGAGTCAATGGATCATCTGGTCCCTTGCCAATCCAGTCAGGAACGGTAGCGTATTTGCCAGTCTGCACCCATTTGTTTCCTTTTGAGCTAATTTCCCAAAGGGGAATCTTGGTGCCGGCAAGCATACCTTCTTCATACGCTTTTTTGATAGCCTTAATATCAGTAACCAGATGAAAGGAGCTATATTTCCCAGCCTGGATCGCCCGAATAATTTTTATTCTGAAGTCGTCGAAATCACGATCCCATTTACGGGAGAGCTCTATCTCAACCGCATAGGTGATAGTTGATGGCGCACCGTCCAATCCTGCAGACGGATTTTGGATGATGAACGTGCAATCAGGTTGCTTGGTTCCTGATAGAGACTTTTCTTGAGTCATAAGTTCAGTCTCATATCTGATGATCACACCCTTTAGAAGTGCATCTAAAGTAAATTTTTGGGCTACTAAATCATGTCGAATTTTATTGTGGCGGACCTTTTGACTCTGTAAGAAAGGGTAATGGTGTAGCTTTTCAGCTCTTTGTTCGGACTCATGCAGACCCAGTGCGGTTAGCGTAAGGTAGGACTGAATGGGCAGCCCGGTAGGAGTTGGGGTTTCTTCAATCCAACCTCTTTTCACCAGTCGAGCGCTAGTTCCATGTCGTGTCGTTTCAGCTAGTTTTTGGAGTATCGCCTTAGATGTGTAACCCCAATTTCTGATCCATTCCAGCAGCTTCAAATCCCTCTTCAAACCGAAGGCTGTAGGAGAAAGACCCCCTAACTTTACCTTCCTCTGCGCTTTAAGTTCTGTTCGACGTGCTGGCGATAATGACTTTCCCGCTCTGCTATCTTTGCGTTTTACATTGTTATTTACCATTGCTAGTGCCTATGTAGTTGTATGTGCAATGACCAATAGCAATGTATTGCAGCAATGCTAAAGAGAATGCTTTCTCTTTAACAATCTGAAGTAAAGGGCGTACAAATAGGGCTTTGCCCCCACTGGACGTGGCCCTTCGGGTGTTTTTGGCTTGTCGCTGGACGCTCCACCTTTCCTGTACTCCGCGCTTCGCTTGGGGTGCGCCTCGCAAAGCGCGGCTACTACCTTCTTCGCAGATCATTTCTTTGCAGAAATAATCCGACCGTAGACAATCTCGCCTTTGGGCGATCTCATCTCCTCTCAGAGGGTAGTAGCCGCGCTTCGTCTGACGACTAGCTGTGGCGCACGGGCTCCGCCCCCAAACCAGGAAACCGTCCTTGGGAGGACTAAATTGTTGGGACAATTTTTCCTGACACATGTTCTCGTAATCCGTGAACACGCTTTTTGGCTCCCCTGGTAAAGCGACCTTCCAGTGCTCTGATGGAGGTGGAAAAGCGACCTTAAACATCACTCCCAGCATCATGATTTCTGCCCTAATGTTGAGTGGAAATCTATAGGCCCGCCCTTAGGCTTATACCCATTTGGATCATTCAACCAGGCCAAGATCTCGTCGTTATCCTGAAAAGAACATCGCAGTCCGTATCGAGTAATGGGAGGCCCCTTTCCACACTTCGCCATCTGCGCCCACTTCTCATGACTCACCGGAATCATGTGCTTGATGTCTCCCCATCTCGATTTTCCATTTATAGGCAATCCCCCCGCATTCATCTCTCGTCTTGTCTCACTCGAGCGTTTGGATTTCTTCTGTGAGTCGTCTTCGTGTGGTGCCGCCAAGATTACATGTGACATATATTTCTCCTAAGTAATTAAGTTCCCGGGTAATTCCGAGCCCTTGACTAAACTGTACCTACTTATCAATTTTTCTAAACGACGAATACACCGTCAAAAAGTTAACTTATCTGCTGATTGAAATCTGAGTCAGGTTGAAATTGATGTGCTACAGCTCATATAAATTGTTGAAAAGTTTGTGGTAAGTCATGCTGGGCATGACTCGGATCATTCGATCTGATTAATTTGCATGGAAAAGAATCACTGCATAAATCGTGTACACGATTAATGGCAAATATTAAGATTCGTAATTAATTTCTTAATATCGATTCATTCCCAGCAATTTAATGAGTCAACATCAGTTTGAAAGGCGAACATGAAACCAAGAACGCTCACCAGGCAAGAAATGTATGACCTCGTTTGGTCAAAACCGATGACTCAACTAGCGCTTGAATTCGACATCTCTGATGTAGGGCTTCGAAAAATTTGCAAAGCTGCCAAGGTGCCGACACCCGGCATTGGGTATTGGGCCAAGCTAGCTAATGGGAAAGCAGTTGCCAAAATGGAATTGCCCACCCTCTACTCATTTCAGTCTCAGCTTGTCTATATAGGAGGAGGGTCACCCAATCGCTATGGCTATATAGATGAGCCTGATAGAACCGATGAGGAATGGGCTGTGCTCGAATTACCTCCCCCTCCTGTATTTCCAGAGACGCTAGAAGAGATCCGCTCCCAGATTGAAAAATTAGTACCGTTGATTGCCATTCCCAAGAAAATGGGAAAGCCTCACCCCATTACAGCGAGGTTGCTGGCTTATGACGTCGATATCGCCAAGGAGCGCCATTATTGGTACAAGCCTAAGTATCAGCATCCTAATGGTCAAAAACTCATTAATGCCCTCAATAGCTTTTTTATCTACTTTGAGAGTCTTGGCTTTCTAGTCAAAATCAATGGACCACGATCCCAAGCCTTAAGCGTAAATATGGATGGGAAGTATCACTTCTTTCGATTTGTCTGCTTTGATGATGGCAATCACTTTTATCGAAAGAAGAGTGGTTCTGGGATGACGTATGGTTTTAGCTGGACCGGCAATCAAGAGCGTATGTCTGAAAACTCAGACTATCGTGAGTATTCAGAGATCACCCCTGAAGTACTCAGGGATTTAGCGATTGAGCTCTTAATGGATATAGAGGAGCGCAAGAGAAGTAGTGTTGAATGGGTTCATCAACGTTTGGTGCATAAGAAGAGGGATGCGATCCAGCGGATAGAGGAAAAGCGAACTAAGGCAGCCATTCGTAGGCGTAAAGATACTGAACGACTCATTGAAAAGCGTATGGAGTTAATGCGTCAAGTCTTAAAAGACATGAAGAAGCCTAATGAGCGTTCTTCTGCCAACAGGCAGGCTTGCTTGGGACGGCAACCTTGCCGTCAGAGACCTCGACTGGAGACGCCCAAAGAATCTAGGCGTAAATTTGATGATCTAGAATGTTGACGATAATCATAAATAATCCAAACCGAAAATGAATAGAGAGTAACCATGGAATTAATGAATCAACTGCTGTTTGGAATATTCGGACTAATCCTATTTGGAATATTCTTGACCGTGCAAGTTGATAATCAACTCCATAACTCCTTAGAATCCTCTCTATTCTGGCGATATACAGTTTTGCTGAGAAGCATTGCTTATTTTTTTTGGTTTTTGGTTCCGTTTTTTGGTTCCGTTTGTTTACTTCCTGCAAACTATTTATACATAGCATCTGTTGTGTTGCTTGCTCTCTTCTTAAGCGGTTGGAATGCTCCTATTAAGAGGTCGGTGATGTATATCCTAGCTATTGGCTATGTAATATTTTGCTTTGTGTTCCTTCATTTTTTTCTAAAGGAGAATAGCTTTGTTGCTCGCGCAAATACGGTGGCAGGCACACAAATTCCATTGATGATTTGGGAGTTTTTTTCCATTGCATACTACCTACGGAAAAAAAGAGATTACGTTGTTGGCGTAATAATTTTCTTCTTGGCTTTACAAGTTACCGCCTACTCATTCAGAATAATTACGGTTAATCGGAGCCCTCACTTAAATATACAAAATATCGTAAACGCTGATCTATTGTCCAGCATGATGTCATGGACATCAAATGGGATTAACGTGATAGTTTATATATTGATCAACGCTTACCTTTACCGCAGACTGTGGAAAAAAGAGCGTGAATCAACCTATAAGTATGACATTGCATCAAAAGAGCGGACGAGAATACAAGAGCTTTTATTTGAGCGCGAAAAATTAGTCTCTTATCTACTGAAGTCCAACAAGACTGCTAGCACCGGCGCTTTAGCTGCATCATTAGCGCACGAGTTAAGTCAACCACTTGGCGCATCTCTTTTAAATGCGCAGCATCTTAAATCCCTAATGGACAGAAATGTAGTTAAACTCGATCTAGAAAAGGATATCGTCAATTCTATTGAGGCTGATACAAGAAGAGCGGGACAAATCATTCGCTCACTGCGCGCACTGTTCTCCGGTGATGCGATTACGTTAGAGAGAATTGATTTGATTGGGCTCGTCTATTCAATAGCCCAATTGGTAGAGCCAGAGTGCAAAGGCTCGAATATTGAATTATTAATTGAGATGCCAGAGCGGTGCTACATCAATGCTAATTCGATTGAGATTCATCAGGCCATTCTCAATGTTTTAAATAACGCTATTCAGTCCCTGAAAAGTAAGAACAATATAGAGAAAAAACATATCCTTATTGCCATCAATCTTCAGGGCGAACAAGTCACAATCAATATTAGCGATAACGGTCCGGGTGTTCCTATTGAAAGAGAGCATTCATTATTTGAGTTACTAGACTCACAGAAAGAATCGGGCATGGGCTTGGGCCTTTGGTTGTGCAAACACATCATGACTAGACATGGCGGAGATATTTTTTATAAGCGCGGGTCAAATGCTGGCGCAACTTTTAGCCTCGTCTTCCCCCCCCAATCCCAGTCGATGATTTGAGGATTTAGCGTATCCCGCGATCGAGGGATATTGATGGGCAGTATGTTTGTCATAATCCGAGAGAGTAATTTTTGGGCAACAAGTAACAATGACCGGTAAAGCTGCAATCCATGATGTTTTGAAACATGTCTTCTTAATAGAGGACGATGCTTCGATGCGAGCTACTTTAACGAGTCTTTTGGAGTTTCTTGGATACCGGGTTTACCCCTTTGCTTCTGCTATAGAGTTTTTAAAGATTCCACTTCACGTTGCGCCAGCAGTAGTTATTACTGATATGCGCATGCCGGATATGACTGGGGTAGAACTACAGGCGGAGTTGATAAAGCGTGGTCGTGAGGTGCCAATTATCTTTATTAGCGCCGAAAGCACTGTTGCACAATCGATTACAGCAATGAAGCAGGGCGCTATTGAATTTTTAGTCAAACCATTTGAGCGAGACGCCCTTTTGGATGCGGTAATCAAGGCTTTAGATATAGATGCTAACAATATGCGCAGCTATGTTGAGCAAAAAGCTTTTGAGGAGCACGTTAAGGCCTTGGCTCCACGGGAGCTTGAGGTGCTTGAATTGCTTGCTTTAGGGTTTAGTAATGCAGAAATTCAAGAAAAACTACAGATTTCACTGTACACAGCCAAGCAGTACAAGGCGCAGGTCATGCGTAAACTGCACTTGCGCTCGCTAGCCCAGCTCATTGCTTTCAAAAAAAGAGCTAAATAAGTCGGTCAGTTAGCCGTAAGGCTAACTCTCGTTCGAGGGATTTTCAGCTTCTTGATTTAGCGTTTTAATGCTTGCTTAATTATTAGAGACAACAAGATGCACCCTCACATTCGCCATTCCATTCAATCTGGCACTGCCGTAAAGCATTCACCATTTAGCGCCCCTGCTTCTGCACGTCGTGCAATTGCATTAGCGGCAGGTTTTTTGGTCTTGAGTGGTTCGGCATATTCACAAGTTGGCCCTGATGCTGGTGCATTACAGCAACAATTACAACGTGAAGTTGACCGCGATCGCCAAAATGTTGCGCCGGATAACCTCATTAAGAAGCCCACAAAACCAAGTAGGCCAAAATCAGGTGACAAAACAATTGAGGTGAGCTCCTTTGAGGTGGTTGGTATTACGCTGATTACGCAAGAGCAAGCACAGGAAGCTCTCAAGCCTTTTACTAATCGCCAGTTAACTTTGGATCAAATCAAAGAGGCTGGAGATGCATTAACTAATCTTTACGCTCAGATGGGAAGAATGGCCCAAGCCGTCATCCCACCTCAAGACGTTGTTAATGGCGTTATCACCATCAAGATTATTGAAGGCAAGGTAGGCAATGTCATTATTGAACTCAATAAAGAATCACCAAGTCGCCTCAAGTCTGAAGTTATTCAAAAGTTCATTACCAACAGCAACGAGCCTGGCAACCTTATTGACCTGAATGGTTTGGAGCGAAGTTTAGCCATCCTCAATGAAACGCCAGGTAATGAAGTTAGCGGAGAGTTAGCGCAGGGTGACAAGGAAGAGACAACGAATATCTTGGTCAATGCCAAAGATACGGGTTTATTTGCAGGTAGGGTAGATCTATCAAACTATGGCGCAGCCAATACAGGGCCTGCACAAGCAACGGCTAGCTTAAGCTTGAACAACCCTAGTGGTAATGGCGACCAAGCCACTTTAGATGTGATTGGCTCACAAGGCTCTGTCTATGGGCAGCTTAGATACGGTTTGCCAGTGGGTTATGATGGCTGGAGAGTATCTGCAGGCGTTAGCGCCTTGGATTACAAAAGCTTATCAAGTTACTCAACAACGATTTCACAAGGTACAGCACAAACCTACGGAATTTACTCAATCTATGCGCTAGAGCGCACTGCACGTTCCACTAAGAATGTGATCATCAACTTTGAAAATAAGAACTACAACAACCAAACTAACGGTATCGAGAGCAGTAACTATCAGCTCAATGATTTAAGTCTTGGCATCAACGGCACTAACTTTATTGGTCAAGCTTATGCAAGCTGGGGCGCTACAGCTACCTTGGGCTCTTTAAGTATTAATAACACCAATCAAGCTAATAACGACGCACAGGGTGCCGCAACAAAAGGTACTTTTGCAAAGCTGGGCTTTAATGGCTCGATTACACAGCCACTGCCGATTGATAAAACCAATTTAGTGGCTTCTATCTACGGTCAATTGGCTAATAAGAACCTCAATAGTGCCGAGCAGATCTATATGGGTGGCCCTTATGGTGTACGTGCTTACCCTGTAGCCCAGGGAGGTGGTGCACAAGGAGCAATTGCTTCTGTAGAAATTAACCATAACTTGATTCAAGACTTGCAAGTTGGTGTTTTTTTTTGATGCTGGACTAGTTCAGCAATATGTAAGCACATATAACAACTGGCAAGGGCAGACCAACGCTAACAATACCTATTCTTTATACGCAACAGGTTTGTCAGCAAAGTATCAGTACGAAAAAGTTCAACTTTCTGGTTCATTGGCATGGCGCGTAGGCAACAATCCGCTCTATACACAAAGTGGCCAACAGTTAAATACAGACAACATGTACAGATCGGTACAAGGTTGGATCAAGGGCACAATCTTTTTTTAAGAATGTATAAGAAATTGCAAAAATATTTACAAACTCCCACGATCGAGGGATTTTTTTATTAGAGAAATTTCGTTAAATTCTCTAGCACTTAAGTGAAATACCAAGTTTGATACCTAAAATTACGCAACCATCGCATAGAAAGAGCTGTGAATCACAGTTCAAAGCCGCTAAGTTATTAGCGGCTTTAGCTATTGCTGGTCTGGCTGGACAGGCGCTAGCTGCCCCTCCCGCCGCTAATGCGTTGCCAACAGGCGGGAAAGTTGTTGCTGGTACAGCAGCCATCTCCCAGGCGGGTAACACTATGAATATCAATCAATCAAGCCAACGTGCCGTGATTAATTGGAATAGTTTTGATGTGGGTTCAAAAGCAACGGTGAACTTTAATCAACCCAATGCTCAAGCTTCAACCCTGAACTACGTTAATGGCGCTTCCAAATCCATGATTAATGGCGCAGTCAATGCCAATGGTCAGGTTGTTTTTGTAAACAACAATGGCGTAGTATTTGGTAAGGGTGCTGAAGTAAACGTGGGCGGCATGGTGGCAACCACCATGAATATCTCCGCTACAGAATTTATGTCCGGTAAAGATACTCAGGTTTATGAGGGTGGTACTACTGGCAAGATTATTAATAAAGGCCATATTACTGGTAATAATATTAATAGTTATATTGCACTTATGGCGCCGCAAGTGATTAATACTGGTGTTATTACGGCAAATATGAGTGGTAATAATGCAATTGCATTAGTTGCCGGTCAAAAAGTGACATTAAAATTTTCCGGAAGCCAATTTGTGAGTGTTTCCGTAGATGCTTCAGTGGTTAATGCATTAATTTCGAATAAATTATTGATTAATGCAGGTAATGGCCAAGTGATTATCGGTGCCAATGCTGCTCAGAATTTAATGGGTTCACTCATTAAAAATACTGGCACGATTTCTGCATCGGATATTAATACTTCCGGTGGAAAAATCTCATTAACTGCCGACACAATCGAGCAAAGTGGTGTGATTGAAGCCAATTCTGCGCAAGCAACAGGTGGCAATATTAGCCTTAAAGGTAATAACATTACTTTAGCAAGCGGTTCAAAAACCACTGCCACTGGTGCAGCAGCCGGCGGAACTATTAATGTTGGCGTAAACAACGCAAACAATCAATCAGTTCAAGACGCTATACAAAACAATTCCTTAGCAAACACAGTTTCCGTACAAACTAACGCAACTGTAGATGCATCTGCTACCCAAAACGGTAACGGTGGAACCATCAATATTTGGTCTCAAATCAAGACCTTAATTGCTGGAAGCCTCTTCGCAAAGGGTGGGGCGCAAGGCGGTAATGGTGGCTTCATCGAGACTAGCTCTAAGGGCAACGTCTCCATTGCAGCTAGCTCAATCATTGATACATCTGCCCCAAAAGGCAAAACTGGCATGTGGACAATAGATCCGCAAGCCTTAATTATTGATAGCGCAGCAGCATCCGCTATCAGCAATGCCTTGAATAGCACCAGCGTGACATTAGATGCAACGGGTAGCGCCTGCGCGTTTGGTTCATGCACGGCCAGTCAATCTGCATTGATTCGTATCATGGCTGGTGCCGATATCTATTCAAGCAATACAGCAACCTCATTGAACTTGATCGCTACTGGCGGTCAGATTGATATCAATAGCAACATTACTGCTGGACAAGTATATGCAGTAGCCCAGGCTATTAATGTGAATGGTTCTATTAATACTAACGGTGGAAATAATTCCAATATTTATTTAGCTGGTGCCATTATTAATATTCTCGGTAATATTAATTCCAATGGCAGTAATAGTAATAATTCGAATAATACAAATTCAAACAATTTAAATTCTGCAAATACGACTACTGCGAATAATCGTCGCAATGGTCAAAATGGTTTAAATGCAGACAGTAATACTTATACAAGTAACGGCGGTTTAATTAATATTCTGGCAACTGGTGATATCAATATCGGCAGCAATAGTTATATCTCAGCAAATGGTATTAATGGGGGAGCAGTCACGATTGTTTCAACAGCCGGCAAAACAACGATTAACGGTATTGTCGATTCAATCGGTAAAGCAACTAACGGCGGCAATATCGCCATTGTTGGCAAAACCCAAACTGACATCATTGCAGCCCTCATTGGTTCCGAGGGTGTAAGTCAGGGCGGCGTGATTAATCTTGGCCAAGTAAACAACTTGGGTAATGGCACCATCCTTGCGCCACCAGCAACTGCACCTCCAGCACTCACAAATTTCGTGAACACAGCATTAGCGGCAGCAGTAGATTCAAACAACAGCATCACTAGCAGCAACATCAATCTTGATAGCCAAACTGGCATCAATGCACCAAACGGCACTATCGTCGTCTTCGGTGACCAAATTCAAGTTAACAATTCATCCCTAGCAGCCATCAATGGCGACATTGCTATTGGCCGTCCAAGCTATAGTCAAGGCGCAGTAGCTAGCTTAGTTGCAATTTCTAACTCCACATTGACTGCAAACCGCGTTGAGACCTCTGGTGATTTGTTGGGCACTCAAAATACAGCGGTTGTATCAAATGAGTGGCTGCTTGACCCAACTACCGTCACTATTACCGCTGCTGCTTCAACGGGCGGCACACTGGCTAGCGCACTTGCAGCCACTGGTGCGTCAAATATCAGCACGGCGGATATTGTTGCGGCCATTAATGCCGGCAATACGGTCAACGTAGTAGCAACAGGCGCAATTACTCAGACTGGTGCTTTAGCATTTGCGCCAGCTACAGGCATCACAGGCACCTTGATTTTGGATAACCATTTAACTCAAGGATCAAGCATTACCTCTTCAGGCGGAATTACTTCTTCAGGGGCAGGTACGGTTAATTTGCAATTCCTGGCTGGCGGTCAATCACTCGTTAGTGGTGCAATTACAGCAAGCAGCGGCCCAATAAATGTGGTCATGCAATCTTATTGGAAGACTAACACTTCCAATTTGGGCTCAGGAGCTACCGTTTTAAATACTGCCCCCATAACGACGAGGGGTGGATATGTCATCATGGACGGTACGGGCGGTACTATTGATTTAGTTCATCAAACCATCACAATGGGCACAGTCAATGTTGGCTATCTACAAAACATTTATCCCCAAGCAAGCATCAACACCACCACAAATGCTGGAGTAGTAAGCGCTACTTCAACAGGTGGCAACTTTATTGGTGCCGGTTACGATGCCGTATCCGGAGGAAGCATGGGTGCCTATGAAAGTAGTGGTGCCACCTTAAATATTGGCGGCTTCGTTAATATTCAAGCACAATCTGCAGGTACCAATTTATACAGTTATGTAATTGCCAATTACGGGCCTGGACCAATTAATGCGGCTGGCAATATCAATATAACCAATATTAGTTCTTCTACAGCACTACAAAGTGGGGGTGGTATTTACCTTAGCGCTGGTACAACTTTAACTTCATATACCGGTAGCGTAAATATAAGCAACGACAGCAACAACAGTGCCGGCAGAGGAACCGGACTTCAGATACTTGCTCCAATTGCTGCGGCGACTGGTATTACCATAAACAACAACAACTTTAATGGATATGGTGTTTATTCCACCGCAGCAATTTCGACCACTAGTGGTGCTATTACCATTAATAGTACTGACAATGAGGCTGGATTCCAAGCGGTAAATCTTACTGGATCCGTAACCGCTCCTCAGGTTCGCATTACCGCAAGCAACACAAATGCAACAGGTACGGGCGTTAGCCTTACTGGCGGTGTGACAATTACTGCGGGAACTACGGTTGGTGATGCGTTAAATATCACCTCAACAGTTGCTACAACCGGTCTTGCGGGTGGCATTGTGGTGACTGGTGGTGCGATTACCAATAACTCCAATGGCGGAAGCGTAACCTTAGTTACAAATGGTGACATTACAGCAACATCTGCGGTCAGCTTTGCTACTGCCAATACGACCAACCATGCGCAAACAATTACCTACGACACCACATCAGGCAATCTAAATAGCCAAATTACAACTGGCTCATTTACCTATGCATCCACAGGTGCTCTAAGTCCAGTCAATTATATTCAAAAGGCAAGTGGTTCAGTACTAACTGTTGGAACTTTGTCGGTATCTGGATCTATCACTATTGACAATACTTTTGGCTGTAGCGGTTCGGGATGCAACCCTACAAGTGGTTATCTTACAAACGGTACAGTAGGATCTACTACTGTTACTCAAAATGGTGCCGGGGCAATTTTAGCTAGCAACCTTACTGCTGGCGGCAACATCACAATCAATGGTGTTTGGTACGGTAGTAGTAATAGTGGCGGAACCCTAAATTTGAGCGCGGGGACGATTTCCGCGGGCCAAAATACGCTCAATGGGCCCGGTGCAATTAACCTCAATCTACTCTCATATGATCCAGCCGATTCATCCTGCATCCTGCAAGTGTCTGGAGTCATAACTTTTAATTCAGGCACTTCGAGCATTGCTGGTGGCGGCATCACTATTTTGGGCGGTCTCATTGGCCCTGGTGCAAGCGCTAATTCAGCAATCTATAGCACTTCTTCTGGTAACAATGTTGTAACCATGAATGCTTACAGCAGCAATATTAATATTGGCACTGTAGCGCAACCAATTAGAGCTGGCTACGTGATGTACAACGATGCATTTGGGGTATTGACTGCAACAGGGACTGGTGCGAGTGCAGGTAACGTTTCCATATACATGCAGGCAACTAATGCTATTGGCACAGCATTCATACACACTAAAGCGATTGTTGCCTCGAATGCTGTAACCATTGTTGCTAGTGGCCTAACTGGAACTGTGCTCTCTCAGACTGGCGCAATCACAGCTAATTCTATTTCTGTAACAGGAACGGGTACCACTGCTGCCACAGTAGTGTCTTTAGGTGCAATGACGATTAACGCGGGTGGTACAGATATTTCTGTGACTGGCAACGATACTGCTGCTGGTGGAAACACTGGCATTACCCAGACAGGCGCAATAACCCAAAATGCCAATGGCGGCAATATCTATTTCATCTCGAACAATGCGATTAGTCAAAGTGGTGCAGTAACGGTAGCTGCCAATACCAGTGGAACAACTTCAAGAATTACCTATGACACCACATCAGGCAATAAGGATTCAATAATTACTGCTGGTGCGCTGACTCTGACAGGCGGTATGGCAGGCTCATCATCACGCATTGATTACACAATGAAGTCTAGTGGCGCCAGCATCTATGCAAGTGGCGCTATTACCGTTCCAGGTTCTATCACTTTAGACAATACCTACCTTAGTGGTGTTGATAATGGTATTACCGTTAGCAACGCTAATACTTATTCAACATCCTCAGCTTACGGTGTCCGTATTGATGGAACGCTAACAGCTGGCGCCGCTATTGCTGTTCAGGGCGTAAATTCTGGTGGAGTAAGTTGGGCTGGCAATTCTGCAATCCAGACTAATAACAATATCTCTATTTTGAGTTCTCAAAAGTTTGCTGGTAATGGCATTACTTTTAATGGTTTGACTACTGCGCCTAGTGCTCAGCCATTAAATTCAGCTAATACAACCACATTCCAATCAGGTACTAGCAGTATTGTTGGTGGCGATATTAATTTTTTCCAATATAACGCTGGAGCTAATAGCGCTATTTACGGTGGCTCAATGCCAATTACAGCCTATGGAGCTAACGTAAATATAGGCACATCATCAAATCCTATATATGGCGGAGCGGGGATTAATGGCAGTTTAGGCGCCATAGTTGCAACAAAAGTTTCTGGTGTTGGGGGCAATGTTTCAATGTACGGAACGGCTTCAGTATCCAGCAATCCAGCTGTTGGATACGCCTCCTCCATAACCGCTGATGGAAACATTACTATTGTTGGAAACAATACTAACGCAGCTCCATCAACAGCGATTGTTAACTTGAGCGGATTAATTACGCTTACAAATGTAACAAATACTAGCACCTTAAGTGTCACCGCAAATTCTGCAACAACTACTGGCTATACAGGCGCTTCAACTGGAATATCTGTTTCTGGAAATATTGTTGATAACTCTAACGGCGGAAATATATCATTTATTTCTAATAATTCGATTAACCAGGCTGGCACAACCACACTTGCTCCCAATACCAGCGGTACCGCTAGCTATATTACTTACAACACTACAAGCGGTAATCAACTATCTACGATTTCAACTGGTGCCTTAACCATTGGCGCTGGAACTAGCAGCTCTGCAATTAATTACATAGAAAAATCAAGCGGCTCTGCATTAGCAATTGGCGCAACAACAGTTCCTGGTTATATTTTGTTAGACAATACTTTTGGCTGTTCTGGCGCGGGGTGTACCCCGGTTAGTGGATATATCAACACAAAAACTCTGGCATCTACATTGGCAGTGCAGGACGCAAATGGGATTTACGTTAGTGGTTCTATTAATGCAAATAGTTTTACAGCGAACGCCATCAACTATGTAACAAACGGCACTGCATACCCTGCTTTTGCGTTGGGTACTACTGCAAATACAACAGCTGTAATTACAACTGCAGGTAATATCTTAATCACGGGAATTAGTGCCGGCATAACTAGTAATACGGGTGTCGATATTCATGGCGGGATGATTTCTACTGCAGGTAATATTGATTTGACTGGCACCAATTACAGCGCGGCTTACGGTTCACTTAATATATGGAATGGCCCAGTAAGAGCTGCCGGCTCCTTAACTATGACGGCTAACGCTTACGGCGCTAGTAACTACCCCCTCTACATTGCTGGAGTGAGTACAAGTGCTATACAAGGTGCCTCAGTTACCTTGACTGCGAATGAATATTCAACCGTAGTAAACGCTATAACTACTGCTGGAGCAATCTACTCTGCAAGTACTACCCAACCAATTATTGCTACAAATGGTGATATTACTATCACGACAAACGTCGCCAATAAGGCAAATAACGGCATTAATTTATCTGGCCCAATCGTCCAAAATACAAGCGGTGGAAATATCACATTCTCCGCCGATTCCAATATCTCTCAGACTGGATCAGTTACCCTGGTTGGCAATACGAGTGGGGCAGTATCAAGTGTTACTTATGACACAACTAGAGGTAATAATGTTTCGACTATTACTTCTGGACCCCTAACGGTTAATAGCGCATCGACACAAGCAATCAATTACATTGAGAAATCGAATGGTTCAATATTAACCGTTGGCGCAACAACAGTTCCTGGT
The DNA here is from genome assembly GCF_001870365.1 of Polynucleobacter sp. QLW-P1DATA-2. Taxonomy (NCBI): domain Bacteria; kingdom Pseudomonadati; phylum Pseudomonadota; class Betaproteobacteria; order Burkholderiales; family Burkholderiaceae; genus Polynucleobacter; species Polynucleobacter sp. QLW-P1DATA-2. The sequence goes on from NZ_LZMQ01000009.1 coordinate 166,932, forward strand.
TATATTTTGGTAGACAATACCTATGGCTGCACAGGGGCTAGTTGTACTCCAGCGAGCGGATTCATTACCGCTGCAAATGGAACAACTTACGCAACATCAACTGGAAACGGTGTTAAGGTTACTGGTAGTTTAGCTAGCGGTTCCTTTGGCGGAGCTACAGGTATCACCTTAAATGGCATTTCCAATTTAGCCGCTGCCACTGGTGTGACATTGCTACCGGCTGTTACGCTAAATTCCACAACAACGATTTCAATAGCCGGAACATCCTTAGTTGCTGGTGCATACGGAGTCGACTACAGTGGCCTCGCAACTAATGGCTCAATCACGGCCGTTGGTAATATTTCTATTACTGGAAATACTCCCAATAGCGGAACAGCCAACTATATGTCGTCCCCGATTACCTCTACGGCAGGTTCAGTGGCTTTGGTTGGCACTTCAACCACTGGCGCACCAATGACAGTGACTGCAGCCATTTCATCTGCAAATGGAGTAATCATTAGAGGTACTGGTACAACTGCTACAACTGTTGTCAATCTTACTGGCACGATTACCAATGCCGCTGGAGATATCACCATTACAGGAAATGACACTGCAGCGGGTGGAAACACTGGCATTACCCAAACCGGTGCTATTACTCAGAATGCCAATGGCGGCAATATCACTTTCACCTCTAACAATGCGATTAGTCAAAGTGGTGCAGTAACGGTAGCTCCCAATACCAGCGGTACCGCTAGCTATATTACTTACAACACTACAAGCGGTAATCAGCTGTCTACGATTTCAACTGGTGCCTTAACCATTGGCGCTGGAACTAGCAGCTCTGCAATTAATTACATAGAAAAATCAAGCGGCTCTGCATTAGCAATTGGCGCAACAACAGTTCCTGGTTATATTTTGGTAGACAATACCTATGGCTGCACAGGGGCTAGTTGTACTCCAGCGAGCGGATATTTAAACGCAGCTACTATTACTACTAGCAATACAACCACCACTAGTGGTGTTCTCGTTGCGGGCGAATTGCGTGCGGGTACTTATGTAACCCTTAACGGTGCAACCGCCGGCACAAATGCTTCTACTGCAGGGGTTCAATTGGGTGCAAACATAAGTTCGTCAACGCTCATTAGTGGCCAAGGCGTCAATATCACTGCTGCCACTGGTCTCTCCGGTGACGGCATCATGATGAGAACATCTGCCGGAGCTGCTGCTTCAGTCACGATTACATCTGGTACTGCTGCCCTGGTTGGTGGGGATGTGAATTTCTTAGCAAATGCAGTCAATAGTGGTTGGATCGCGCTGTATGGTTATATGACAGGGAATATCAGCATCACCACTTATGGTGCAAACATCAACTTAGGAACTTCCTTAGCCCCTTTGGCTGGTGGCAATGCAATTTATGCAAATAGTGGTAATTTATTTGGTACGTTACGTGCTACCACTGTTGGCGCAGGGAGCGGGAATATCAACATCTATGGTTTAAGTACCATAAGCGGTGGAAATTCAGCATTTGGTGGAACTATCACAGCTGATTCAGCTGTTACGATCTATGCTAAGAACTCTGCATCAACGTCAACTGTATCTGCGCTTGCTACAAACGCGGTCATTACCTCAAATAATAGTTCGGCGACCATTACGGGCATCAACCAAGGCACTGGTACAAGCGGCATGGCAGTTACTGCAACTGGTTTAATTACAGGCAACTCTATAGCGGTAACCGGAACAAGCGTAGCAGCAGCAACCGTGGTTTCCTTGGGTGCAATGACAATTAATGCCTGTTCGGCAGGGGTTGCGTGTAACTCCAATAATATTTCTGTAACTGGAAATGACTCTGCGGCTGGAAACCAAATAGGCATTACCCAAACTGGCGCTATTACCGATAATGCTAGCGGTGGAAATATCTTGTTTAAGTCTAACAACCAGATCGCTCAAAACGGCACTATTTCGATTGCCCAAAATACAAGCGGCACTCCATCCAGCATCGTTTATGACACAACATTAGGAAACAAGCTCTCTCTAATTAATGCTGGAGCAGTAACTTTTAACGGAACATCTACTAGCTATATTAATTACAGCAATATTACTGCGGGCGCAGAAATTATTGTGAATAGCGCGCTTAATGTTCCTGGCTCCATTACTTTTGATAATACTTATATCAATGGAGTGCAGGGCGCAATCAACCCGACTAATGCCTGGAACAATGCAACTACAGCATCTGTAGCTATACCTATCACTGCAAGTCTTACTGCTATAAATGGTATTTATATTCGTGGTGCAGTAGGTGCGACCAACAACACTGCTGCGCCAGGATTTGATGCTATTACCATTACCGGTGGAACTGCTGTTGCACCAATCGTATTGCAAACTACAGGAGTGTTTGCAGCGGGGGCTGATGCAATTAATATTGTTGGTATTGAGCCAAGTCAAAATACGACTAAAAATGCGATTAATATCGCAAACTACACGCAGATTAATAATAATTCGACTGCAGCGTCTGGTTCATCGTGGGGTGGTAACACTAATATTGTTGCTTACTCGGGACGTTATAACGATGCAATCACAGTCACCAATGCCTCTACTGCGGGTGCTCTTGAGTTAAGCGCCATTGGAACAAGTGCTGATATCGTAACTGTTGCTGGAACCCTGTTTACCCAAAATTCTAATGCTGGCGTATTCATTGCAACATCCAATAACGGAAACGTAACACCACCGAAAATCGTTAATAATGGCACCGGGCCAGTAGTCATTGAAGCGGGCGCTTATTTTGCAGCCGGCACAGTAAATTCTGCATGTTCAGCAACTGCTTGTGGTCAGATCACGGCAATTTCTGGAAATAACATTACGTCGCCAAACGGTAACGTCTATTTGTATGCCGGTTCGCCTGGAGTTACCGCCGGAACAACTTCCACACAAGCCTCCTTAGGATTGCTTTCTCCTAGCTTGGGTGATTTCACATTCAGCAATACATTGTTTAGCCAGGCTTATGCCGCTGGTAACGTTGCAGCTACATCATTGCCTATCTTTACATTAGGCGGCATTAATACTGCAAACGTAGCAGGTGGTACAGGCGGTACTAGCTGGAATACTGGTGCAATTACTTCTACAAATACTGGCCCAGTAATTCAGTTCCGTATTTCACCAAGTTACACAGCCACGTTATCAGGCAACGTGACTAAGGTTTATGGAACAAACGACCCATTAGCTACTGCGGGTAACCTTACTACTCCAGGCAGTCTTGACTATCAATTACAGGCCCTTTATACAAAAACGACTAATAATTCAGGCTGGGTGTCTAATGGTACGGTAGTAGGAACAGGTTCTTCGGCGATTACCTGTGCAAGTACAGATGGATGTGCGCTGATCACTGTTAATAGCGTGAACTTTGTCGTTCCATTGGGCGCTTTTGTTAACTCTTTGCAAGCATTGCCCCCAACTCCACGCACAAGTTATGGCACGCTTGCGGGTGAGCAGGTTAATACCAATAGCACAAGCTACACCTACAACATCACAAGCACACACGGCATTAGCGTAAGTTCTGGCGTGACTATCAATAGCCAAAGTTTTGGCAATGTTGGACTGGTGATTACTCCTGCGCCATTAACGATTACTGCTTCAGCAGAATCTAAAAATTATGGTTCTACATTAACTCCTGCAGGAACAGAATTTACGACTACTGGACTTAAATCCACCACCACAGTCGATGGAGTCACACTCACAGATACGATTAGCACTGTCAGCCTAGCATCATCAGGTTTTGCCTCTAGCGCTAATGCAGGTACTTACGCCATTACGCCAAGTGCTCCAACCTTCACATCAGGCGTAGCAAGTAACTATGCTATTTCCTATGCTCCTGGAACACTCACAGTTCTAGGTATTAGTGTCTACGTTACTGCCGTCAATGACGGTAAGGTTTATGGATCAAGCACTACTACTGGCGGCATCACCTATAACAGCAGTGGGGTAGTTACCAATCCAGCAAGCTCTGCTTATAGCGTTACAGGCTTATTGGCTGGTAACAGTATTTCTGGATTAACCCTGACTAGTACTGGCGGTATTGCTAGTGCTGGCGTAGGAACTTATTCCATCGTGCCTTCACTGGCTACTATCAGCGGAGCGGGTGCCGGAAACTATACCGTGTATTACACCAATGGCACGATGACGATTACGCCTAAACCTATTACGATTACAGCTAATGCTGTGACTACTACTTATGGCACATCAAGTGCGCTATCGCAAAGTGCTTACACTGTGACCGGTGGTTTGGCGACTGGTGATGCTATTACTGCAGCTGCAATTAAATACGGCACAGGCACTAGCGTTCCTGGAACAGTAAATGCAGGTACCTATGCCGGCGCAATTGTGCCTAGCGGAGCAACAGGTACAGGTGGATTTAATAGCACGAACTATGCGATTTCATATACGGCGGGCAATTTAACTGTTAACCCACTCAATTTGACCATTACTGCTTCAGCCCAAGGCACCTCTTACGGCACAGCCTACTCACTGGGTTCTAGCGCTTATACCCAAAGTGTTGCCAATTTACCGAACAGTGATGCGATTTCTGGGGTGGTGCTGCAATCAGGCGGAGTAAACTTGGTGCCGGGTGCAACTAATGCAGGTAGTTACACCATTACTCCAAGTGCTGCGACTTTCTCAAGCGGCTTAGCATCGAACTACAACATCAGCTATGTAACGGGTGCATTAACTATCGCTAAGGCTGATTTGACGATTACGCCAAATGCGGTGAGCACAACTTATAACGGCACCACTCTCAATAACACTACTTACTCTGATGCTATAGCAAACTACAGCATCGCGGGTTACAAAAATACTGATACGAGTGTCAATATCCCGATTGCCTTGACAGGTGCCATGACCTTTACTAGCACAGGTCAATCTACTGTAAAGAACGCAGCAACCTATACATATGGAGTGGGTACATTGGTTGGAACATCAACTAACACCAACTACAACATTGTCTGGGCTAATGCACCAAATAATGCGTATGTCATTAATAAGGCAACGGCTACTATTACTGCTACTAAACCTTATGACGGAACGGTGAACTTTGCTACCAGCACGCTTACGGTTATTGGTGTTGGCTCAGAAACACTAACTGTTTCAGCCGGTACAGGAGCCGCAAATAGCGCCAATGTAGTGGGGGTTTCTAGCCTAACAACTTCTGGATATACGCTTGCTAATGGCACTGGTTTAGCTTCGAACTATATCTTGCCGACATCGACTTCATCAGTCACGATCACACCATTAACGCTGACTGCCGCCATCAGTGGCAGCGCGCAAACAAAAGTCTACGACACTACTAGCACAGCCAATCTGACAGCTGGATCATGTTCCGTCAGCCCATGTACAGCTGGCAACGGCGTAACACTTTCTGGCAATGCAGCCACCTCTGGTAGCTACACAATCAGTGGATTTGTAGCGGGCGAGGGTGCGTATATTACTGCGTCAACGGGTAACTTCATTAATACAACGAGTGGACTGGCAACGCCAAATGTCACACTCAATAACCTAGCTATTGCCGCTGGTAGCCAAGCAAATGCGGTGAAGGTATCGATTGCGCCAACGAATATCTTGGCACTGTCCAATACCATTTTGAGTAACTATGTATTGCCAAGTGCTGCACAAAGTCCTTCTACAGCCACGATCACTGCTGCTCCGCTTGGTGTAGTAGCGAATAACTACTCTATGTTCACTGGTGGAACTACGCCGACAGCTGTATCTGGTGTGAGTGTTACCAGTGCATCACCATCATCACCAGCTACCCCAGGACCAACCTCTTTATCTGCTCAGGTATCGGGCTTATTGGGGTCAGATTCAGTAGCGGTTTCATTGCCATTACCAGGTGGATTTACCGCATCGGCTGGCGGCACATACACTCTTACCCCGTCAATTGCTGCGAGCGTTACAGCTGGTAACTACAGCATTACGCCAACTACTGCGGTTTTATCGGTTGTGGGCAACCAAGATCTGGTGATTTCCGCGGGTAATGCTTCACATGTGTACGGCACAGTAACTGCTGCAAATTTAGCAACATCAGCTACTCCTGTTGTTCGGTATTGCGCTGCTGTCACAGGATCCTGTGCTGGCGCAGTTATTAACTTAACTGTTGCACCAACAGCAACGCCAAATGTCTGGAGCGCGACTTCAATTACTGGGGGTATCTATAACTTCACAGTAACCGTAGCGAATCCTACTTATAGTACGGGTGGATATGTCAATGTTGGTAGCTATGCCGCCACACCATCGAATAACCAAGTTATACACACTGACACTGTCACAATTTTGCAGACGTATTACGTTGCTGGCACTGTAGCTGTTACACCACTAGCGGTAACCCCAATCAATAATCAAGTCCCATCTAAGGTTTATGACGCGACTACTATGTTGGCGATGACCCCATTATCTACAGCTAATATGAGGCTGGCAGGTGACACATTGAGCATAACTGGAACAGCAGCCTATAACTCTAAAAATGTTGGTACAAATGTTGGTTACACCATTAGTAACCTAGCATTGGGCGGTGCTGATGCAGCAAACTATGTACTGAGCACTAACACTTTGACGGGTACTAACGGTACGATTACGCCAGCACCTTTGACCGTAGGCGGTTTGTCAGCCAATAGCAAGGTATACGACACAACCAATGTAGCATCAATTTCTTCAGCTGGGCAAATGCTAGTAGGTGTCTTGGGTACGGATGCCGTTAGCATTAGTTCAACGGGTAATTATGTAGGCAGCTTTAGTCAGGTTAATGCCGCCAATAACCTAACAGTCACAGCAGCAACATCGACTTTAGGTGGTTTGACTGTCATGAGTGGCGTTACTTTAGCCGGAATCGACTCCGGTAACTACTATGTTGCTGGTCCAAGTACAGCGCTAACTGCCAACATTACGCCAGTGGCAGTTTCTATCACTGGTACTCGTGTCTATAACGGCACTACCGCATTTGATGCTAATCAATTAGCTGTTGCCGGTATTGCTGGACAGACTTTGTTATTGAGTGGTACGGGGGTAGCAAATAGTGCCAATGTTGGCATCGCCAATACTCTATCGAGTATGTCTGGACTTACTTTAGCTAACGGTACAACTGGCACGATTGGATTGGCTAGCAATTACACTTTGGTAGGTGCTACAAGTAATATCAGTATTACACCAGCGGCCATCACAGTATCTGCTGCCGATGTCACCAAAACGTATGACGGCACAACTGCTGCTAGCTCAACTCCAGTGTTAGTGTCTGGAACTTTGTATGCCAATGCATCAAATGGCGGTGTGGCGGATGCATTAACTGGTGGCACCTACGCATACACCAACCCGAATGTGGGAAGTGGTAACAAGACTGTGACCGTCTCTGGCGTGTTAGCGAGCGATGGCAACTCTGGTGCGAACTACACGATTAGCTACGTAAACAATACGACTAGCACAATTACTGCTAAGGCCATTAGCGTGACTGCATTGGCACAATCGAAGTCTTATGGCACGAGTGATCCTACCTTGACTTATACCGTGACCGGCTTAGCGCCAACGGATTCATTATTGGTCATGAGCGGTAATCTCTTGCGTCAAGGCACTACTGCGCCTAATGTGGCGAGCAGCGTTACTTATGAACAAGTGGGAACCTATCCAATCGCAATTGGTAGCTTAAGTGCTGGCTCAAACTACCACATTACTAGCTTCACTCCAGCCAATTTAACGATTGCCAAGTACGCCGCGAATGCTTTAACCGTTACCGCAGATGTGCAAACCAAGGTATATGGCACAAATGATCCGACACTAACTTATGTCACAACCGGCTTGCCAGCATCTCTTACGGCTGATGGACTAACTTGGACTGATTCAGCAGCAACAGCAGTCACTGGATCCTTAATCCGTGCAGGAATGTCGGCGCCTGGTTTAGCACCGAATGCCACACCAGAAGCGGTGGGCACCTATGCGATTACCAATACGTATACAGCCAGCCCATTAGTATCAGCAAACTACAACATCAACTATGTTGGTGCTAATTTGACTATTACGCCAGCACCATTAAGTGTTAGTGCTGCAAATAAGACAAAGTCTTATGCAACCAATGATCCTGCTCTTACCTTAAATGCACCAGTCGGTCTAGTTAACGCGACCGTAGATGGCGTAACGATTGCGGACAGCAGTTCTGTTCTGACTGGTAATTTAGCCCGTGCTCAAGCTGGCACATTAGCGGGCGAACAGGCTGCTACCAGCCCATATGCTATTACTCAGGGTACTGTAGCGGTTGCGGGTGGTAACTACACCTTAACCTTTACCCCAGGCATCCTGTCTATCACCCCATATGCTGGCACGATTACTGTGGTTGCTGCAAATAATCAAAAAGGGTATGGCTCATCAGATCCAGCCTTAACCTATACCGTAAATGGTTTGGCAAATGTGACATTAAGTAATGGTGTGGTCATTAATGACACCCTTGCGCCAACCTCCTTCTTCTCCGGTAATGTTGCACGTGCACCTGGTGAAAATATGGGTACCTACCCAATTGGTGTCGGTAGCTTGACGCTTAATAGTGGTGCAGGGCGTAACTATTCCTGGTCTCCGACTAATTCGGCGACATTTACCCCAGGTGTATTCACTATTGATCGAGCAACGCTTTATGTGATCGTGGCTGACAACGGTAAGTTTGTATTCCAAAATGATCCAACACCGCTAACGGCTGTGGTGTACTCTGGATTTGTTAATGGCGATACCTCTTCGACAGCAGCAGGACTCGTTGCGCCGACACTGACACGTATAAGTGCGGGCAATAATGTAGTTGGTACATACGCAATTACCGCATCTGGTGCTTCAGCTACGAACTACAACATCGTGTATCAGTACACCCAAGGTGTATCCGGTTCCGCCCCTTATGGTACGAACTCTAACTTCTATGTAGCGGGCGGTAATGACTTGTTAATTGCACCTGCGCCAGTAACAGCGGTATACGGAACTGCTAATGCCAATATCAATTTAGGTAAGCCTGTGGTGCAGACTTGCGTATCACCATGCGCTGCTCCTAGTGATATTGTGACTTTGAATTACACCGGCACCAATAATGGTGTTCTGTCTTACACTGATCCTGCTAAAGGTTCTGGTGGAGTGTCTTTTGCACTTGGTACAAATTACGACTCCACAAGTCCAGCATTGCGAAACGTGGATGCGTATTCACTGACGCCAACTGGTATCACCCAAATTGCCAATAATTCAGGTGCCAATAACTATCAGAGCACCTTTGGTCTAGGCTCAACCTTAACGATTACTCCAGCGCCTTTAACAATTACGTCTGCAAGTGCTGTGAAGGTTTACGATGGGACCACAACTGCTACTACCTTGATGGGTGCGGCAGCAATTAATCTAGCTTCCGCAACAACAGCTACCGGAATTTATAACGATGTTATTAGTGGTGGTAACTTTGCCTACACATCTCCTAATGCTTGCGCAGGCATCTGTAATGTATCCGTATCTAATGCGGCGATTTCTGGCACTGGTGTTGTTAATGCCTTAGGGAACTACAGCATTACATATCAGAACAACACTACAAGCACGATTACTCAGGCAACATTGACGGTGACTGCGAACACGCAAACCAAGATGTATGGCACAAATGATCCAGCGCTAACTTATCTTGTCAGTGGCTTAGCCCCTACCGATACTGCTGCTGGAGTATTGAGTGGTTCATTGGTGCGCAATCAATTTGGTACTTTGGCTGGAGAGCAGGTTAATACAAACCCAGGCTACGCGATTCTGCAGGGTAGCTTGTTAGCTAACCCGAACTACGCCCTTACATACGTTGCTAGCGCTTTAAAGATTACACCGCGTACACCATGGACAGGACCTGGCGCTTGGCCTGGCCCTGGACCAGCTCCGCAGGCTTTAACTGTTGCAGCAGATGATCAGACAAAGGTCTATGGAACAAATGACCCAAGTTTGACCTATACAGTAACTGGTTTGGTAAGTGTGACACTTGCAAACGGCGTAGTCATTAACGATACAGCTGCTTCAGTCTTTACAGGTGGCCTATTGCGTGCCGGAACAACAGCTCCCGGAGTTGCTACTGGATTAGCCAGTGAGCAAGTAGGAAGTTATGCAATTGCGAATAACAGTGCGACAGCGCCTCTGGCTCTGAATGCAGCTGCCCAATCTAACTATGGTTTAGCGGCGAATGGCTTTGTTTATAACGCTGGCACTCTGCAAATTACGCCAAGTACAGCAACATTGAATATTGTTGCCGCGAACAAGAGCAAGTCTTATGCAACCAACGATCCAGCGTTGACCTACACGGTTACTGCGGGTAATGGCTCATTAGTTAATACGTTGGTCGATGGTATTCAAATCACCGATACTGCTGCCACCGTGACCAGTGGATCTCTGACTCGCGCCCAGTACAGTACGTTACCAGGCGAGCAGGTGGGAACTTATGCAATAACGCAAGGTAGCGTTGTGGCCTCACCAAACTACATTTCATCAACCTTTACACCTGCAACATTAACTATTACCCCTTATGCAACGCCGCTAGTAATTACAGCTGCTGCTAAGACAAAGTCTTATGCTACGAATGACCCTGCGTTGACCTATAGCGTTACCGGTTTAGTGAGCGGGGTAGTTGTAGATGGTGTAACCATTACTGATACGGCTGTAAATACTGTCAGCGGTAGCTTGCTGCGTGCAGGAACATCTGCACCAGGCGTTGCTACGAGCGCATCAAGTGAGAACGTAGGCACTTATGCGATCGCTCAAAACACGGTTGCACCTAATGCAAACTACACCGCTACTTATGTTGGTGCTAACTTAACCATTACACCTTATGCAACACCATTAACGGTAAGCGCAAATAATCAATCCATGGTTTACGGCAGTGCAAATATGCCTGGTTTAACGTATAGCGTCTCTGGTTTGGTAAATGGGGTAACGGTTGATGGTATTACTTTGACTAGTACTCCAGCAAATATCTTTACCGGAATTCTTGCTACAACAGCAACTGCTTACAGCGGTACGGCTGGCTCTAGTTCTAATGTTGGTAACTACCCAATTACCGTTGGAACATTAGCGCTAAATACAGGCGAGGGTGCAAACTATACTTTTGTTGCTGCCAATAACTTTCATGCGGGCACTTTGGCTGTTACACCCGCAAACTTGACTATTGCTGTTGCTGATAACAGTAAATTCGTATTCCAAGCAGACCCAAGCCCAATTTCTACATTTGCCTATAGTGGATTTGTCAATGGTGATACTGCCAGTGCATTAGCTGCGGGTAGCAGTTTGACTGCGCCAGTATTGGCTAGAACTAGTGCGGGTAACAGTGTTGCTGGCACTTATGCCATTACTGCGTCCGGCGCAGCTGCCTCTAACTACAACATCGTCTATCAATACACCCAAGGAGTAACTGCAAGCACTCCAAATGGAGTTAACTCTAATTTTGTGATTGCTGGGCCCTATGATGTACTGATTGAAGCAAAGCCAACCACCGTGATGTATGGCACCACCAGTGTTACCTACACAACACCAGTCGTTACCTATTGCACTACCTGTAATGGAAGTTCAAGTTTGGTTACCTTAAGCGGTACGAATAACGGTAATGCATGGACTTTTGTCGATAATCTTTCTGTATCTGGTGGCGTTACCTTTAATCTCACGTCTCCGTACAGTACCGCTTCAGCATCTACTCGCGCTGTTGGTAACTATGTCATTAGTGCTGCAAACGTTGCTCCAATCTCGAATGCCGGTGGTTCATCCAATTACAACAGCATTCATACTGTTGATAGCGCCTTAAGTGTTACACCCGCGCCGATTTCCATTACCGCTGCAAATGTCACAAAGGCTTATGATGGCCTGACGACTACTGTGGGTGCAGCACCAATTACAACCGCTGGAACACAAACCTACTTTGGTGATGTCTTAAGTGGTGGTACGTTTACCTACACAACAGCTGGTGCTGGTGCTGGCAACAAGACAGTTGTTCCTGATTTAGTTGGCATTACCAATGGCGCTACAAATGTAGCCTCAAACTACACCGTTACCTATGTCAATAACACGACTAGTACGATTACGCCTGCCGCATTGACCATTACCGCTAATCCACAAACTAAGATGTACGGCACAAATGATCCTACATTGACCTATGTGGTGAGTGGCTTGGCGCCTACCGATACTGTTGCTTCAGTGATTACTGGAGGAGCATTAACCCGTGCACAAGTTGCTACTTTGGCGGGAGAGCAGGTCGGTAGCTACACCATCACCCAAGACACCTTGGCTGCAAATCCTAACTATGCAGTGACCTACGTACCGAATACATTGAGTATTACTCCGCGTGCTCCATGGACTGGTCCAGGAGCATGGCCTGGCCCTGGTCCAGCGCCACAAGCCTTAGTAGTGACTGCAGTTGATCAGACTAAAGCGTACGGCTCAAACGATCCAACGTTGACCTATAACGTAATCGGTCTTGTGAGCATAACCTTAGCCAATGGAGTGGTGATTAACGATACTGCAGCATCAGTATTTACTGGCGGATTATTGCGTGCCGGTACTTCTGCTCCAGGCGTTGCTACAAGTATTGCTAGCGAGCAGGTTGGCTCTTATGTGATAGCCAATAACAGCGCAACAGCACCGCTGGCACTCAATGCCGCCGCTCAATCGAACTATGGTTTGACTGCTAATGGATTCGCCTTTACCCCAGCGACCTTAACCATTACACCAAAAGTTGTTGGTATTAATGTAGTTGCTGATAACAAAACGAAGATGTATGCCACAAATGATCCTGCTTTAACCTTTACATCGAGCATGGGATCTGGCTCACTCGTAAGTGGCTTGGTTGATGGTATACAAATCACCGACACCTTTAGCAATATCTTTACCGGAACAATTACACGTGCTCAAGTGGCTACACTGCCTGGAGAGCAAGTGGGCCCATATGCAATTACTCAAGGCACTTTGGCCTCGCCAAATTACGCTGGTGTTAACTACACCGCAGGTGTGTTAACAATTACTCCACGCCGCGCCTGGAATCCTGCGATTGATGGGCCTTGGACTGGACCAGGTCCAGCTCCACAAGACCTGACCGTGGTTGCAAACAACCATACTAAGTCATATGCCACAAATGACCCAGCCCTAACGTATGCTGTTTCTGGATTGGCATCAGTCACGCTCGCAAATGGCGTAGTGATTAATGACACTGCAGCAAATGAATTGACAGGAGCGCTTACTCGCGCCCAATATGGAACAATCGCTGGTGAGCAGGTCAATACAACTACTGGCTATGCTATTACTCAGGGCACTTTGACTCAGAACGCTAATTACGCTCCATTGATATATACCGGTGCTACCCTGACTATTACCCCTTACGCTACACCAATTGTCGTGACTGCTGAGGCTAAAACAAAAACTTATGGAACAAGTGATCCAAGCCTTACTTATGCTGTAACTGGATTGGTAAATGGCGTATTCGTAGACGGCGTTACTCTGATTGACACTCCTAGTACAGCCTTAACTGGTAATTTAGTGCGTGCTGGCACAACCTCTCCTAATGTTGCAACTTCAGTGGCATCAGAGCAGGTTGGAAGCTACGTAATTAATCAAGGCACAATTTACGCAAATAACTACAACATTACTTACGTTCCGGCAAACCTGACAATTACTCCATATGCAACACCGTTGGCTGTAATTGCAGATGCAAAGACCAAAGTCTATGGAGTAAATGATCCGACCTTAACTTACAGTGTTGCGGCATTGCCAAACATCTTGAATGCTGACGGTTTGATTTGGACGGACACGGTTGCTAATTCAATGACCGGTAATCTAGTACGTACTGGCACAACCGCACCTAATCTTGCTACTTCAGTGGCATCAGAGCAGGTTGGAAGCTATGTAATTAATCAGGGCACATTGAGCTCAACTAATTACAACTTGGTTTATACGCCTGCAAATCTCACTATTTTTCCAGCAGTCGTCACAGTAAATGCTAATGCTGCTACTAAGTCTTACGGCACTTCTGATCCCGCCTTGACTTATACGACATCAGGATTATTGAGTGGAATTACGGTTGATGGCATAGTGATTAATGACACCGCAGCAATCATGAGTGGCTCGTTGAGTAGAGTAGGATATGGAACAGTAGCAGGTGAGCAAGTAGGCGTTTATGCAACAACTATTGGTGGTGTAAATGCAGGCCCTAATTACACAACGCTATTAAACCCAAGTACGCTGACAATCACCCCTTATGCTGGTGCTATTACGATTGCTGCGAATAACCAAAGCATGGTGTATGGCAGCAGCAGCCTACCAGTGCTCACTTACAGTGTTTCAGGTATTCCGAGCTCATTTAGTGTTGATGGTGTTACCTGGAGTGATTCCGCCGCAAATGTTATTGCTGGCGCTTTGAGCACAAGTGCAACAGCATTTAATGGCTCCGCAGGTTCAGCTTCAAATGTCGGAAACTACCCAATCGCTCAAGGCACAGTAGCGCTGACTTCGGGTGCAGGCTCTAACTATGCTTCTCCTACCTTTGTGGCAGGCACATTGGCGGTGACACCTGCGCCGTTAACCATTGCTGTGGCTGACAATGGAAAACTCATCGGACGCGCTGATCCTGCTGTATTAGCTGCAACTGCATATAGTGGACTTGTGAATGGCGACACCGTAACAGTGAATGGAAGTGGCATCACAACTTCTACGATGCCTGGCTTTGTTGCGCCAATATTAGCGCGCGTACCCGGTCAAGATGCTGGTACTTACAACGTTACAGCGACTGGCGCAGCAGCATCAAACTACACCGTTACATATCAGTACACGAATTCATCGAATACGGCTTCCACATTTACTATTGTTGGGGCTGGTGATTTGTTGATTCAGGCTAAGCCAACGACGATTGTCTATGGAACTCCTAATTCGGGCTTCACTTTTGCAACCCCTGTAGCAAGTTACTGCACTGGTTGCACTAGCAGCACTCCTGGCACGACAACAACACTGGTTGCGGGCGTTCCTTCTGCTAATGCCTGGACATTTACTGATCCAGCAGTGGGTAGTGGTGGCGTTACGTTCACTTTAGCCTCTAGTAATTATCATTCTGACTTCGCTGCGGCTAGAAATGTGGGTATATACAACGTAGGTGCAACCTCAATTGCTCAGATTCCTAATGCTCAAAGCTCGAATAATTATGGTCATGTTTATTCAACAGGCAGCACCTTAACTGTTACTCCAAAACCAGTTTCAATTACTACGGCAGATGTCACAAAGACATATGACGGTTTAACTACAACAGTTGGGGGCTCGGCGATTACTGCTGGCGGCACATCATTGGCATTTAATGATGCATTAAACGGCGGTGTCTTTACATACATTCCAACTGGAAGCGCATCGGCTTCTAGTGCACCTAATGTCGCAAGCGGAACAAAAACAGTCTCCACCAATCTTGTAGACATTAGTAATGGTGGCGTTGATGTAGCCTCTAACTATACGGTCACATATGTCAATAACACCACAAGCTCAATTACTGCTGCTGCTTTGACTATTACCGCCAATAATCAAACAAAGATGTACGGCACAAATGATCCAACACTTACTTATGTTGTAAGTGGTTTGGCGCCTACTGATAGCCTCACTAGCGCTGGCATTACAGGAAATCTTGCGCGTGCTCAATTCGGCACCGCCTATGGAGCGACTGGAGAACATGTAGGTAACTATGATATTACCCAAGGTACATTGGTAGCGAACTCTAACTACAGTGTGACATTTGTTGACGGCGCCCTCACAATTACTCCACGCGCTCCATGGACTGGTCCAGGCGCATGGCCTGGCCCTGGTCCAGCACCACAGGCTCTGGTTGTTACCGCTGCCAACAATACTAAGGTTTACGGGGTAAATGATCCTGCTTTGGCTTACACCGTTGCCGGCTTAGTAAACGTAACCCTGGCTAATGGTGTGGTAATTAATGACACTGCTACAAGCGTGTTTGGTGCAACTAACGTATTGCGTGCAGGAACATCTTCGCCAGGTGTTGCGCTCGGTCTTGCTGATGAGCAGGTTGGAAGTTACACAATTAATAGGGGTAATTTGACCCTGCAAACAGCAAACTATGGAAGTGCATTTGTGTTTAATTCCGGAATTTTCACAATCACTCCAAAAGTAGTAACTGGAGCCAGTATTGTGGCAGCCAACAAAACTAAGATGTATGGCACAAATGATCCAGCGCTAACCTTTACTGCTAATGCCCCAGCAGGTACATTTGTGGTGGCTACTGTGGATGGCATTTCAATTAACGATTCAGCAGCAAACGTATTAACCGGTCAATTGACTCGTGCGCAAGTTAATACACTTGCAGGAGAGCAAGTAACTTCTGCAGGTTATGCAATTACTCAAGGATCTGTAGCGGCTTCTGGAAATTACTCTGGATTTACATACACGCCAGCCGTTCTAACTATTACTCCACTTCGCGCTTGGAACCCAGCCGTGGATGGTCCTTGGACTGGTCCCGGTCCAATGCCGCAGGCCTTAACAGTTACTGCAATACCTGCGACAAAAATGTTTGGCGCTGCTGATCCAGTATTTGCATATACAGCCACAGGGTTAGTGAATACAACTCTGGCAAATGGCGTTGTTATTGCCGATACACCTGCAAATGTCTTCTCGGGCGCACTATCTCGTGTCTCTGGAGAAAATTCTGGAGGTGTGTATCTGATGACTCGTGGCAGCCTAATGCAGAATGCCAACTATGATTCATATGTATTTGTTCCGGCAACTCTAACGATAGGTTTAGCGCCTCAGACCATCAATAATATGGCTGTGTTGCAACAGCAAATTGCAGCAGATGTACCAGAAGAGCGTCCTACTGACTTGATCAGAAAAGGGGAGTTGATTTACGTACGCGATCAAGACGACTTGCCGAAGTACTTACAGGCAATTGAGGTTCCACCATCAGGCGCATTTAAGTTCCCTGTGCCAGATCAAATTATTCAGGAGCTGATTAACCTGTCCGGCGAGAATGTGACCTTGTCTAAACAAGTCGGCAGCTACAAGTTATTGTTATTACCTAATGGCAGCAGACTAGTTGTGACTTTGCCTGATGACGCACCATTGCCAGCTGGCATTCGGTACGATGCCGCAAGTAAGGGCTTCTCAGTGCCTAAACTTGGCGAAGTTACTCTGCCTCTGTCTGTAAAAGTAACGCTGATGCGTGGCAATAAAGTCTTGAGTCAGAAGATCATGGTGGTTACTAAGTAACCCCTCGGTCGATTTGCATGAGCATGACAAGTTCACTAAAACACATCAAAAATATAGGTAGAAAACTAAGGGATGTCCGTGAATCGCAAGGGCATAACTTAGCTATCCTGGCACGGCAGTGTGATCTCTCGGTAGTCTTGTTGACCGCTATCGAAAGAGGGGATTCGCTAGCGTTTGCTAGAGCCCAATCTAGTATTGAAATTGCAGCTCAAGTCTACGCCAAAGTCTTGGGAGTTCAATTAGAGCAGGGCGGTGATCAAGGCAGCATTGATGATGGCGTCTACATCCCACAATTTTTGCGGAAAAAAGAAGGGGCCTAATCCCGCATCGCCCCTTGCCATGCTTACTGCGTAATTCTCGCGCGAGCCCTCAGATCTTTCACTGTCTCAACGAGGTATTGCTGCACATAGGCTTGGCGTAGCTGGGGTTTAGACTCTTCAAATCCTGGCAGCTTGTAGTTGCGCTTGTCATCTAACTTAATAATGGCCCAGCCACCTTGTACCTGGATGGGTGCGCCATAAGTTGCGCCCTTGTTTAACTTGGCAACAAGCGGCTGTAGTTCTGGATTAAGTTGCCCTGGATATAACCAACCCAGTTGACCGCCATTACCCTTAGCGCCCTCAGCGATAGAGTACTGCTGGGCTAATTTTCCAAACAGTTCACCCTTGTTGATGCGATTAATGAGGTCAATAGCATCGGATTCATTGTTGACAACGATTTCGCTGATACGGTACTGATAGCCTGAGGCAGCATCACCGGTAAGCTTGCGCTGGCGGTCGTACTCTTGGCGCAGCTGGGTATCGGTAATAGGGGATTGCTTAAAGTGATCTTCCACTAAAGCCTGTATTAGGAGAGTTTGGCGTAGCTGCGTGTATTGATCATCTAAATCAATATTTTTTTCCAAGTCCATGCGCTCAGCCTGTTGGGCTAAGAGCTCGCGATTGATGAGCTCATCTTTCAAGGCCTTTTGTAATTCAGGCGTATTTTTTTGACCTTGCGCTACAGCAGCTTTCACGTTCAGATCTAGCAAGCCCTTTGTCAGCATCGTGTTGTTCACGGTCGCAAAGAAGTTGATGTTTGAGGTGCTAGAGCTGCTAGATTCTGGGGCGGCAATGACGCTGTAGGAGTTGCTTAACAGGGTGGCGCAGACAAGACCAAAAAGATGTTTTTTCATGTGCCTATTATAGAGTTTGATATCAATCCGTTCTGCATTAGGGCGGCAATCTCAACCCCTGGCCAAGGCTTGTATCTCACAACAATTTGCCTGAAAAAATAACTCAACAAGACCGAACCATTAGGCCGTCTTTAAACTTCATGAATGAAAAAATTTTAAAAAAATTGGCGGGCTTGAGATCTTGCAGGGACCACCGTGACTCCTAAGCAAATCTTAAAAAGGCGGGGTTGCATTCTAAGAAAGCACCCCCATATAGTCTGACCCGCGCTAAAGATTAGGCCAGTTCATCCAGTCACCTAATTTATGGGTTTAAAAATAGGCGTCACTTTAATTCTTCCAATGTCATGGTCAATAGACATCAGAAAGACTCTTGAATGCATATAACAAAGTTCAAAAAGGGCAAGGTTTAGTCATAATTTAATATGCAATATTTATTGAGTTTTGCCTGTAGATCTGGTGAGATCAAATTCCTCATCTGTCTTTGCTGTCTTAATCTTATCCAGATAATTAGCCCAATCCTGCATTAACTCAACCCTCTGCTTTATAAATTGAGTACGGTTGTAACTCTTGCCATTAACATCTTTTACCGCGTGAGCAAGTTGAGCCTCTAGGTGTCTCCAATCTTTATTCAAAACCTCATCAAGCATTGTTCTGCCGCTAGCTCTAAATCCATGGCCGCATTGCTCATCGCCAAATCCAAGGGTGCGTAGAGCTTTATTTATCGTGCCATCGCTCATTGGGCTATTTGCGGTTCGCTCACCTCTGAATACATAGATGCTTTTTCCTGTGTAGCGCTTTACCTCTTTCAGAATTTCTATGGCTTGAGTTGGTAGGGGAACTAAATGATCCTCACCATTTTCTTTTTCATATTTCTCACGCTTCATCTCCATCGAAGGAATGGTCCAAATGCCTGCCTCTAAATCAAGCTGACTCCATTGGATTGTTCGTAGATTAAATGGCCTCTGAAAAAGGATTGGGGCTAGTTTTAAGGCTGCTTTAACGGTTGGGGTACCTGTGTACCCATCTATTGCTATAAGTAGTTGTGCAAAGCGCTTAGGATCAGTAATCGCTTGCAGGGTTTTACCGCGATAGGGCTTAAGTTTTGCTTTAATTCCTCTAGTGGCATCCGGAATATTATCGAGCGCCACGTACTCCCAAATTTGACGGCAGATCATGAGGTTTCGATCGGCAGTTTCTACTGCACCACGATCCTCAACTTTTCTCAATGCATGGAGAATTTCGTTTCCCGTAATTTCCTTCATGGGTCGATCACCGATCCATGGAAAAAGATCACGCTCCATTTGACGCAGCGTTCTGTCAGCATGGCTATCGCTCCAGCCTGATTTCTTGGTGGTGTGCCAATCCAGCGCTATATCTTTGAAGGTGTCCCCAACTGGCCTTTGCCGAACCTGCTTTTCTATCTTTTTGATGTGACCTGGATCTTTACCGGACGTAATGAGTATTTTGGCTTCATCACGCTTCAGCCTAGCTGCTTTAAGGGTAAGGGCAGGGTAGATGCCTAAAGCAAGCCTTTTTTCCTTATTGGCGATGCGATATTTCAGGCGCCAATATTTACCACCGGATTTGCTGACTTCAAGGTACATGCCCCCATAGTCTGAAAAACGTTTAAAGGCTTTATCTAAAGGGCAGGAGGCTGACTTACAGATGGAGTCAGTGAGCATGTGGGGGCATAAATTTCATGTGTTCAGTCTACTCCAGTTATGCCCCCCAGATGTGCCCCCAGAATAATTAAAAACTAGCATTTCCTAGCGTTACCTACAGACAACAAAAAACCCCTTAGAGCTATATGCTGTAAGGGGTTGTTTGGTGTTGCTAGATGATGCTAATACTAATATTGGTGGAGTCGGCGGGAATCGAACCCGCGTCCGCAAATCCTCCACAACAAGTTCTACATACTTAGTCATATCGTTTGATTTAATCAGTTAGGCACGGACTGACACGTTCCTCGCTGACGATTCACTAGGTTTTCGAATCATTCCCCGTGACATGAAATGATCTTATCTCTTGTAAATGACCCTGATCTAGCTTTCGCTAGCTGACCCAAGAGAGAATCAGTTCAGGGGCAACCGCAATTAAGCGGCTAGTGCGAAACGTTCGTCGTTTGCAGTTATTACATTCCCATTGATTTACGAGATAACGGGTCCTCGGTATGCCCTTGATGCTTTGTAATCCACGTCGAAACCATGTCGACCCCGGAGTTCATGCATTGGAAACCCTATTTTAAAGCTGCCAGCCTTAAATTGTTGAATATCTTTGCTTATCCCTTGTTGGGGAAGATGATTTGCAATAAATCAAGCGGAGCGTGGATGATGAAATCTGCCCCCCAGGCCTCTGGAGGCTCTTTACAGCCACAATAGCCATAGGCTGCTGCAACCGTTTGCATGCCAGCAGCTTTGCCCGCCAAAACGTCCCTAATGTCGTCGCCCACATAAAGTGATTTTGTGGGATCAATGTTGGCTTCTCTGGCGGCATGCAGGATAGGCTCAGGATGTGGTTTTGAGTGTGGCGTAGTGTCGCCAGAAACGGTTGAAGCAGATCTTTGGCTTAAGCCCAGCAGATCTACTAATGGGTTCGTAAAGCGCTTGCTCTTATTAGTCACTATTCCCCAGGGGAGGTTGGCTTGATCCATTTGATCGAGCAAATGATCCATATCGTCGAATAACTTGCTCTCCACTAATAAGGCCTTTTCATAATTAGCAAAAAACTCATCGCGCAAGGGGATGAAATCCGGATGATCTGGAGCGATGCCAAACGCGCCTTCGAGTAGACCGCGTGCACCGGCAGAAGCATGGGGGCGAAGCAATTGGTAGGGTTTAGGCTCTAAATTACGAGCAATGAGTAGTAGATTGGTAGCGGCAACTAAATCCGGCGCTGTATCAGCCAATGTGCCATCTAGATCAAAAAAGACACCATGGTATGGGCTTGATAACTTAGTCATGCTTTGGATTATTTCTGCACCGCAATCATGTAGTTCACATCTACATCATCATTCAAGCTATATACCTGAGTCAGTGGGTTATAGCTGAGCCCTTTCATGCCCATCATCTCTAATCCCGCATTGCGAGTGAAGGCAACCAATTCAGAGGGTTTGATGAATTTTTTATATTCGTGAGTGCCTTTTGGCAGCAACTTGAGGATGTACTCGGCACCAATAATGGCAAATAAGTAGGACTTCGGGCTGCGATTGAGGGTGCTAAAAAAGAGTGTGCCACCCGGCTTGCAAAGTTTGGCGCAAGCCCGCACTACTGAAGCGGGATCGGGTACATGTTCGAGCATTTCCATACAGGTCACTACGTCATATTGCTCAGGCTGTTCATTGGCTAAATCCTCTGCTGAGATTGAGCGATAAGTCAGTTTGGCACCCACCTCTAATGCATGTAGTTGTGCAACCTTGAGCGCTTTTTCAGATAAATCAATACCGGTAGTTTCGGCACCTGATTGGGAAATTGATTCCGCCAAAATGCCTCCACCACAGCCTATATCAACAACTTTTTTGCCCTCTAAATTGACGAAAGATTTAATCCAATTGAGACGCAATGGGTTAATCGCATGCAAGGGCTTGAATTCGCTATTAGGATCCCACCAGCGATGGGCTAGGGCGCTAAATTTGGCGATTTCGGATTGATCAACGTTCATATTGGTTTGGTGAAGAGCTTATTGGGTGAATTGATGAATATAGCGGAAATAAAAAAGCCCGCTAGAAGCGGGCTTTTTTACAAGTAAAAAGAATTACTTAGCTGCCGTACCAACAACTTCGATATCGGTACGGCGGTTCTTAGCGCGGCCTTCAGCAGTTGCATTTGATGCAACTGGATTGCTCTTGCCTTTTGATTCTGTGTAGATGCGGCTACCGTCAACACCCTTGCTTACGAGGTATGTTTTAACGGATTGTGCACGACGTTGACCGAGAGCCATGTTGTAAGCATCTGTACCAACGCTATCAGTGTTACCAACAGCGATGATTACTTCCAACTTGATCTTGCTCAAATCAGCAGCGATCTTGTCCAAAGTAGCTTTACCTTCTGGTTTCAAATCAGACTTGTTGAAGTCATAAAGTGTGTCAGCTTGCAAAGTGATTTTGCTTTGGCTAACGCCAGCAGCAGCAGCACCTTGAGTCAACGCGCCATCGCAACCTTTAGCTGCAGTTGCAGGTGTCCAGTTGTTATCACGCCAGCACAATGTGCCGTCGCCGTTTTTCCAGTTTAGGGCGCCGTCGCCGTTTTGCCAGTTATCAGAAGCCATCGCTGCAGAAGCAGAAACGGTAATAACAGAAGCGAGCAACACTTTTAGGGTTTTGTTCATTTTTAGTCCTCAAAAATCTCTTTTTTAATTAAAGTCAAACTTAAATGTAATTCGCCCTACCTTGAAACAAATACTGCAAAGCGACACATCTCAATTTCGTACAAACTGACAGAATCTTAGCATAGCGCCCCTCTGTCATCAAAATGATATTATTTCTAGATGGAACAAGCCGCTAAAGAAACACTACCAATATCC
Source organism: Polynucleobacter sp. QLW-P1DATA-2 (assembly GCF_001870365.1). NCBI lineage: Bacteria > Pseudomonadati > Pseudomonadota > Betaproteobacteria > Burkholderiales > Burkholderiaceae > Polynucleobacter > Polynucleobacter sp. QLW-P1DATA-2. The sequence goes on from NZ_LZMQ01000009.1 coordinate 189,853, forward strand.
CTCGAAGACGAAATGCGGCGGTCCTATTTGGACTACGCAATGAGCGTCATCGTCGGCAGAGCCCTGCCAGACGTGCGTGATGGCCTCAAACCGGTTCACCGC
>NZ_LZMQ01000010.1:0-11003 GCF_001870365.1 Polynucleobacter sp. QLW-P1DATA-2
CTTGGTTCACCGTATAAGGAGTAGCACTAGCCGCAGCATTAAAGGCGTAGTTCGTTGAACTAAGGCCACTGGCATAAGTCAGGTTGTAAGAACCTGCATTTGAAGAGGATGTTGGTGCATTGGTGATAGTCGCTGTGCCAGTAAGTCCAGTAGGTGATGCAGAGATGACTGTTCCGGTGCCAGCACTATTGGTATTAAAGGTGTAGTTAATTGTTGGTGTATTGCCATAGATACTGGATTGACCAGATGTAAGGATCACATAAGCTTGGGCTTGGTTCACCGTATAAGGAGTAGCACTAGCCGCAGCATTAAAGGCGTAGTTCGTTGAACTAAGGCCACTGGCATAAGTCAGGTTGTAAGAACCTGCATTTGAAGAGGATGTTGGTGCATTGGTGATAGTCGCTGTGCCAGTAAGTCCAGTAGGTGATGCAGAGATGACTGTTCCGGTGCCAGCACTATTGGTATTAAAGGTGTAGTTAATTGTTGGTGTATTGCCATAGATACTGGATTGACCAGATGTAAGGATCACATAAGCTTGGGCTTGGTTCACCGTATAAGGAGTAGCACTAGCCGCAGCATTAAAGGCGTAGTTCGTTGAACTAAGGCCACTGGCGTAAGTCAGGTTGTAAGTACCTGCATTTGACGAGGATGTTGGTGCATTGCTAATGCTTGCTGTGCCAGCTAGTCCAGTAGGTGATGCTGAGATCACGGTTCCTGTACCCGCACTATTGGTATTAAAGGTGTAATTAATCGTTGGTGTATTGCCATAGATACTGGACTGACCAGATGTAACGATCACATAAGCATTGGCCTTGCTAATAGTCAGTGATCCTGTACTAGAGCCGGCTGATATTGCATAGATTGGTGAACTTAGGCCACTCAAATAGGTCACTGTTGTATAGCTACCGGCATTAGTCGAAGAGTTTAGTGCACCGGTAATGCTTGTAGTCGAGTTGGTGCCAGTAAATACAGCAGTACCCGTTGCATTGACAGTCAAAGTATCGGATGAGAGGTATGTGGTACCCGATCCATTAGCTAATGTATTAAATGAGTAGGTAATCGTTGGCGCTGTACCATAAGTTGATGGGCTGGAAGATCCATAAATCACATACAAGTTAGGTTGCGTACTACGGTACAAGGCATAGTAACCAGCGCCTGATGAAGGTAGCGTGCTGGTTGTGACGCCATAACTAATATATTTGGTAGATTGAGCTGTAGCAAATACAGATAAATTATTACTCGAAGTTGGTGACCCAGAATATAAAGCAATGATGGCGCCTGTACCGGCTGTAATGAAGCTAGACGAACTACTACCAAGAACAATATTGTCTGTGGTATTGCTAGTTGTATCAGCGTAACCAGCAGACAATAAAATTGCTGGTGACGAGGTCACCGCAGATGAGCTAGTAGTTGTAATGTTGTTGTTAACTATTAAGTTACCAGTATTTGTTTTTACAAAAATAGTGCCTGTAGATGACAGTCCAGAATAGGTTATTCCGCCAATAGTCATTGATCCAATAGTGAGCGCCTGATTGTTATCAATCGAGAGAGCGCCGATCCCGGCTGATGAAGCAATAGTTGAAAGCGTGTTAGTACTAGCAGTACTTCTCAGGGTAATAGCCTGGTTACCAACGAGCGCTAAATTGTAGGCATTTACAGTTGATGCAATAGAGCCAGTCACAGTAATAGCGCCAAATGTACTACCAATCAATGAATCAGAGCCTAATGTAATGGCTCCGATATAAGTACCGGTCGTTGCTGAACTGTTAGTTAATGCGCCACCACTCGAGATACCCGTGCCGTTTAAGGTTAAGGCATTAGCATTCGCTAATGTTTTGCCATTGAGATCTAATGCTGCGCCACTGTTAACAGTGATTGCACTAGCAGCTCCACCAAAGGCTGTGGTGCTTCCTGCCTGTAGCGTGCCACCAGTAATCGTAGTGCCGCCAGAGTAGGTGTTGTTACCAGCAAGATTTAGTACAGCACTACTAGAGTTAGCCCCTGTGTAATCAGCGCCTACAGTAGCTACTGTTCCTGTATTCAATTTCAGTGCAGTAGAGCCACCAATTGCACCCGCAATAGACGAGGATGCTGATTTAGAGTTAATTGCTAAGGTAGTGATATTGGAAACACTACCACCGATCGTAGCTGCGCCAGTACCGGAGTTGATAGTGAGGGCGTAGGTGTTTTGGACGCCAATTAAAGTTGTTGAAGATAGGATGACAACACCCGATCCGCCGTTACCACCATTATTTCCATTTTCACTACCACCACCGCCACTGCCAGTATTTACCAAACCGCTAGTGCCAACTCCACTACTTGATGGAGCTGAGCCGCCGCCACCAAGTCCGCCAGATGCTCCAACTCCACTCCAACTACCTCCTCCACCGCCCCCTGCAATATAGTAATTACCGCCACTAGACTGGCCAATATTTGATCCGGTAATTGGATTGAGAATGCCTGAACCACCAGCACCCGCAGCTATGCTTGTTGCACTTGCACCTTGAGCTCCTGCTCCACCGCCACCACCTGAGTAGTACGGTGATGAGGTTTCAGCATTACCTCCCGCATAGCCCTGTCCAGATACCCCCGCACCACCGAGACCCAGCTGACAACCACATTGACCACCGCCACCGCCAGATCCACCACTATTACCATTATTACCGCCAACACCACCATATCCACCACCTAATGCCGTTACCGTAGTAATCCCAGCTCCGGAAATGGAGGATGCAAATCCGTTACCACCGCTGCTACCACCGGCACCAACAACAATCGAATAACTTGTATTAGCAGCAAATGTCACAAGTGAAGATCCGACATTAGTAAGAACGCCCCCAGCACCACCGCCGCCACCACCGTTTTGTCCACCCGCTCCGCCACCACCAACTGCTAAATATGAGATAGCACTTGATGTAACAGGGCTAAATGAATAGTTACCACCACTATAAGAAATTGTTGGCGGGCTACTCAGCGCTGAGAGGCTTGATGTATAAGTGGTCCCGCTTATAAGAAAACTGGACTGGTAGGTATTGGTACCACTATTCGCTAGGTAATAGGCCCAAGTGCTTCCACTAGAGGTGCTAACCCCCCAATATCCAGATCCTAGGAATTCAATAATTCCTGAGCCTACAACTGAAGAACTATTGACGCTACCTGAAACCGTCACTGCTCCATTGCCACCATTACTAGTTGAGCTTAAATTAACATTGCCTGCTAGAACAAGATTACCGCCATAGTTTTGATTACCACTAGTGGTGACATTACCTGCTAAGGTAGTTGTACCAGTATTTGCTGTTGTACCAACAGCAGAAGCATTACAGCCACTAGAATTAATGCACAAATAACCAAGCGCACTATTAGCACTATTGCCACCCACTACGCCACCAAAGGCAGTAGTACCTGCACCGTTAGAAACGGATAAGCCATAGTAACCACCAGCGGTACTGTCTACAGCAGAGGTAAAAGTGATATTGCTATTAGTGGCAGTAAGTGCTGCATTAGCACCTAAGGTGACTGCGCCGCTATAGGTTTGAGCACCACTGGTTGTAATCGAGCCAGCCAAGGTAGAGGTACCAGATATAGTCAATGATGAGGTACCGGTGCTATTGGTAATCGATGGGTTGGTGCCGCTCATAGATAGCGAACCAACTGTAACGGCACCATTTTGAATATCTAATGTACCGCTAGAAATTGTTAGTAATGAAGAGCTATTCCCTAATGTGCCCGATCCAGATAAGACTAAAGTTCCAGCATTAATTGTGGTTGCGCCACCGTAGGTGTTGGCGGCCGTAAGAGAAACAGTACCAGCACCATTTTTAATAATCGCACCAGAACCAGAAATGACACCCGAAAGTGTGACATTAGAATTTCCTGAGAAAGAAATAGTTCCATTATTGGTGATTGAGAGGCCTAGAGGGCCCACGCTCGCGGTATTGTAGTTAACCGTGTAAGTGCTTGGAATAATAAGTGAACTAATGGAACTAGCATTGGTAGAAATAGGTGCAATGCTTGAAGGCGTACTACTACCAGTGACATCCCAGTTGGATGCCGTTTCCCAAAGTCCGCCAGAAGTGCCGGCGTAAGTGAGCGAAACTAAAGAAGAGCTGTAGGAGGTGCAATTATTAATTGCACACAAAATGGGGAATCCACTATTCACCCCAGGCTGATAACCCCATCCGGAAGCAATAGTAAAGGATCCAGAGGTATTACCAAAACCACTTGAGAAATTAGATGCGTTTTTCAGTTGAGCAGTGGTTATAGAGGAGACCCCCGACACTACAACTGAACTAGGGAAGCCCCCTGTGCTTGCATTTAATCCAGGATTTGTTGTTGAATTCCAATAATTACCGCTAAAGCTATTTGTTCCAGACGCACCTCCTGCAATGCCTCCAATGGAACTATTGCCGGTAGCAGTAACGATCGCCCCGCCAAAGTAATTGTTAGTGAATGTACAAACATTCCCACAAGGCAGGTACGCAAAAAGTCCACCAAAATTTTGGTGGTTGTTGCCTGCAGTATTTCCAGTAATAGTTCCTATTGAATAACTATTTGAAACTGATGAATTATTTTGTACGGAGCCTGTAAGTCCACCGACCGTATCAGGACCTGAAACATTCGAAGTACTGTAGCTTGATTGAATAGTTCCGCCATATAAGTAGCCCACTAACCCGCCAGCATTACTACCAGTAGTCAAAATTGAACCCGTACTATAACTAGAATAAATATTTGCAGATTGGCCAAGGCCTACAAGGCCTCCAACATAATTTACACCTGTTACTGATGCCGTTGAGTAGCTATTAGTAATAGTCGCACCGCTGGTATGACCAGCAAAAGCACCCACTCCATTATTGTCATAACTTGCCAATACAGAACCAGCTAAACCCATATTGCTAAATGTGCCACTGGTGTTACCAAATAAACCTATGTTTGTCCCACTGGAGCTAGTGCTATTAATACTTAGACCACTAATAAGGTGGCCAAACCCATTCAAAATACCACTGAATCCACTCACAACTGCAGCAGAATAGGCAGTGCTAAAGCTCAAATTACTTCCAATCACGTAGTTGCTACTTGAATTGATTCCAACAAAATCAGACTCTGAGTTAAGAGCGGTGTATGTGTTAGATCCAAATTTGATTGTTCCAGAAGTCGATACATTGATCTGGCCATTAAATCCAGTGGCAGCACCAGTAGTAAATGAACTGCCACTTAAATAGCCTGAAGTTAAACCGCTCGTGGATGAACTTGCCATACCCATGAGAACTTGGCCACCAGAGGTATATCCAGAGACTCCGCTATTACTTGGCGCCAGGGTAAGAGAGCCACTACCTGTAACGGTCAATGAACCCATGCTTGATGGCGTGCCAACATAAATGTTGTAACCAGAATTGAGTGTGAGTGTGTTCGCAGACCAACTAACATTGTCATTTACATAAATATTTCCCAATGTTCCGTTAGAGGTGGCGGTACAAGCGATGCCTGAGCAAGTATTTGCCGCAGTAATAGTTACAGAGTTATTGGACAATGCAGTTGTAAGGTTGGCTCCGGTAATATTTCCACCAGATGAAGCAATATAAAAATCGTATGGGTCGAGCAACCAGGTACCAGTTGTGCCGTTATTACTTGCTGTTGAGATACTTGCACTATTTACCACATTCAAGGTATGACCCGAAGTCTCAATAAAGCCACCGTTGCTATTTTTACCCAATGCTTGTGCAGATAATGTGCCCGCTACATTGTTGGTGTTACCCCAAACCAAAACATTACCGCCATTGCCACTAGTAATTCCATTTGCCGAGAGGATGCTATTGGCATCCACTGTAGTTAGCTGGGAGGTTGGAACAGTAATAACTGCTGATAGATTTGGTAGGAGGGCATCTTGCGCTGCACTACCTGGAAGTGGATTTGCTCGGAAATCACGACCGGTGACAATGTTACCGCCGCCTAATGTGCCGTTTGCTTCTAGTGTGGCGCCAATGAGGGTTGTACTCATGAGGGCTGACTGAGCAATAGTGCCGCCTAGTCCGGCTCCACCATTCGTTTGGATATAACCGTTATTTTGATAGGTGCCCGCAGGAGAGCTGAGAATGATCAAGCCACCGGTATCGGCATTGGCTTGAATGCTTGCTACAGTATTAAGAGAATTATTGCCGGCGATATAAATCTGGCCAGCTTGAGAATTGAGAACTACTTGAGATGAACTGTCTACCGCATTGGCTGTGATAACGGTGGTGTTATCTAAAGAGGTATTACTGGAGAGGATGTTACTAGTATTCGATGGGGTGAAATTAACTGCTGCCAATAAAGTAGCAACTTGGGAATTAATGGAAGGCGGAGCTAAGGTTGAACCAGAACCCACACCATTAGCAACACCCAGCTGAATAACACCACCCTGAATATATCCATCCGCAGAAATTAAGGCGCCAGTAAAGGTGTTGGTATTTTGTGCCGCCAATGTAATTGCACCGCCAAGATTATTTTTACCGACCGCATCCATAACGCCATAGTTATTAATATTGCCATTTACAGAAACAATATTAATAGAACCACCGTTTTGACCATTGGCTGAAATATAGCTAGTAGCATTTGAAATTGAACCGATATTAATATCACCGGTAGCAATGATATTAATAGCGCCACCGTTTGAGGTATAAGTATTAGTATCTGCAACAAAACTATTTTGACCATTAATAGAATTGCGACGATTATTTGCAGTAATGGTATTAGCAGAATTTAATCCACCTGAGTTGGTATTGTTTGAATTATTGCTATTGCTTCCGTTGGAATTAATATTGCCTAGAATATTTATGATGGCGCCAGCTAAATAGATATTAGAATTAGATCCACCATTGGTATTGATTGAGCCATTAATATTAATTGCTTGAGCTACCGCATAGACACTACCTGCAGTGACATTACTGTTGATGTTAATCGTGCCACCTTGGGCATTGAGGGTCAGGCTCGTTAGCGCATTGGCTGAGTACACATCAGCCAAGAAAGTGATCATGGGGCTAATACTCTGGCTACAGCTACCAATCCCACCACAGCTACTAGCTGTTGCATCTAGTATGACATTCGTTGTATTTAATGCATTCGATAGCACTGTTGCCGCATTGCTATCGATGGTGATGGAAAGCGGATCCGTAGTCCAATGACCGGTTTGACCATGTGGCGCCATGGTATCTACAGCCAGGTTAGAGCCATACTTCACAGTACCTGCAGAGCTGGTATCAATGTTGCCACCATTACCAGAAATCATGCCACCGGTTGCCTTCAACATACCGGCAACATTAGTAGCAATTTGTGACCAAATACTGATCGATCCGCCATTACCGTTTTGGGTGGCTGATGCATCCACAATCGCGCCTGGATTGACATTCACAACGCTAGCATTTACCCGGCTTTGCGCTGTATTTGCATTGGTTTTACCAATCAAAATTTGCCCGCCAGCAGTAGCACCTGTAGCGGTCGTTTTGGATGCTGTATTGAGGTTTACTAGATTGCCAGAAATGGTGACATTGCCACCATTAGCATCTTGTGAATTTGCACTCACTGTACCATTTTGATTTACGGTACCAGCAGTTAAAAATACTTTTCCACCGGATGCTGAAATTGAATCAGCGTTAATTGTGCCAGTGTTATTAATGACTGAGGCTTTTAAATTCGATGCCGCATTAGCAGCAATAATAATTTGACCACCGTTAGCGATAATCGCATGCTTATTAGTAATTAAACTATTAATCGCAGAAGCATCAACACTAATATCAGTTAATTGGCTACCATTAAAGGAGAGTGTGACTTTTGAACCAGAAACTAATGCAATAGTATTGCTATTGGAGATATTAGCAATGAGTACACCTTGGTTTTTGACCTCAGGTGCCATTAATGCAATATAACCATTAATACCATTAGCAGTAATTGTGCCTTTATTAATAACCTTGCCAGATTCACCCCCAGAAAATTGCATTTTTCCAGACATGTAATCAGAATCTTTAATATTCATTGTGGTGGCAACTAGGCCACCGGTATTGATTTCAGCGCCTTTGCCAAATACAACGCCGTTAGGGTTAACAAAAATCACTTGGCCATTGGCATTGACTGCGCCATTAATCATCGACTGACTAGCGCCGTTTACACGATTGAGTGTTGATGCACCGCTATTGGGTTGATTGAAATTCACTGTGGCATTTTTGCCCACATTAAAACTATCCCAGTTAATCACAGCACGCTGCGTGCTCTGATTGATATTCATGACGTTGCCAGACTGGCTAATGCTCGCTTGTCCTGCAGCTACTTGGCCATTCGTAGGTAGAGCATTGGCCGCTGGAGCAGCAAATACATGCGATGAGGCAAGTATCGATGTCAGAGCAAGACTAGCAAGCGCTTTTTTTCGAAGGCCTTTGCAATGCCATTGCTTGTTTTTTAAAGCGAATAGCCCCCGCTCATCCTGTTGATGAGCTCTCTCTTGGTTGCGAGAAAACGCAACTTGAAAAGATTGAAGGGTCTTAGGCAAAAACAATATCCCAAATTAAATTGATATGAGTGGATTATTCAGAGGCTGGTAAAAACCCTCAACCCTCCGATCGGAGGGGTTTGATAATTTTTTTACTTTTATTAAGCAGTTCTTATTTGAAAGCGAACCAATAACTATCAAAACGGAATGGATGCTCTTATCCATGCCTGCACTGACTTATAGGAGTTATCCACATTGAGCTGTTGCCCGCTGGAGTTATACAAGGGATTATTCCCAATGCGTGCCGCCAAAGAAGCGGTGACTAAAACCTTATCATATGAGTACTTTGCTGTTATGCCCGCATCGCCCAATTGATACTGATTGTTGGCATTGGTTAACCCTTGCCAGCCGCTGTATAGATTTACGTATTGTTGTACCAAACCCAAATCGCCAAAGATTCCTAATTGCCAATTTTCATCGAGGCGGTGCATGAGTTCGGTCGATAGAATGGCGCCTTGGGAACCGCCACCTTGGGAGGTGGGATAAGCACGTACACCATAAGCACCACCCATATAGATCTGCTCCGAGGAGTTCAAGTTCTTATTAGCAAATTGACCGTAAATGGAGTTTGTCCAAGTGGTGTCACTCAAAAAGGAGAGATCTTGCGCATAGGTCAGACTAAAGGTCCATTTTGAGTAGGCGCCTGCAGTACCTACCCCGTTTTGGTCTTGCTGGGACTCTGCAAGGTTGCGGATACCTAAGTGACCAAACACATAGCCTGCTGAGTAATTGAAGATCGAACCATCGGTAGTAGCCCAATCGCCACTAACACTCGCGTTAGCGGCAGTGAGTTGATAGCTACTTAAAGTATTAATCACTGGCGCTGTTTGGACGTTGTTGTATGCGCGGTTCTCTATACTCAGTTTTGCTGTCGAGTTGGCGCTTTGACTACGCTGCAATGCGTAAGTAGTATTGGCTTGAAAAGTAGCCGCAGAACCTGCCGAAGGGGTGGAGGCATTCCAGTTGGGCAAAGTCATGTACTGCAAGTAAGAGCTTTGCACTCCCACCTTCCAACCATCGTAGCCAATAGGCACAATGTAGTTACCGACGACATAACCAGAGCCCTGGGACTGTATGGCATTGAGGTTTACCTGATCCCCTAAACCAGACAGGTTATTCAAGCTGAGATTGGCAATGGCTTGGGCTACTCCGGTACTAGCCGATCCATAGTTACTCAGAGCGGCTTGGCCACTGAACCATGGCATGTCTGATAGCTTGACTTTAAAGTTGCTTAGGCCCGCATCATTACCGGGCTCAAAAGCTCCTGTTGCAGATACGCCTGGTGTCTCGTTTAATAACAGCATGGCCCGTTCAGTGGCCTGCGTATTAATATAGACCTCACCATTGGTGCCCTGGGTGATATAAGCCTTGGCACGCTCTAGAGAAAAACGCGCAGTTGTTTTAGGCGAAATATCAACGGGCTCAACAATGACTGCGCCCATCTTACCTTCTAAGATTTTGATGAGCACAACACCATCTTTAATCTCTTGAGGGGGCAGTGTTGCTTGAGCAATGCGCTGATGGGCAGAGTAAAAATCCTGAATTGCTACTGCTGCATCCTGCAATTCACTAATTTGCAGTGTTTTATTGACCCATGGTGCCACGACTTGGTCTAACTCTTTACCACTAAAAAGTGTATTCCCCTCAAAGGTGAAGTGTGAAACGGTGATCTTGTCAACCCGATTCTCGGTAGGAGCCTTTTTTTCTGATTTAGGCGGTTGAACTAAAGGCGCCTGTGATTCACGTTGGAGCTGCAGATCCAAGTTGCGCTGTAACGCACCAGCATCAGGTGCTGACTGAGACCATGCGCCCTCCGACACTCCTGCCAATATCACCGCAATGTGTGAATATAGTAGTGAACGCATTTTCGGCCGAGCTGGCTTCATATATCTTGATTGCTTCATATAGTAATAGTCATATTGAATGTCTTGTGCACCAATAGATTGGATTGTTACAGCGTGGAAGTAGTCTGACAACCCTACGAAAGTAGGGTTCAAAGTTAAATCAAGCGATAGTGAGCGTCGTATTTAATGAAATTAGTTCAGCGAGAGAACGTAAACGCAATTTGTACATTACTTCTGACTTATATTCCTTAACCGTTGGCAGTGAAATGCCCAAGGCATTGACCAACTCTTTATTGCCATAGCCCTTCGCTAAAAGTTCAAATACTTGTCGCTCGCGAGGGGACAAGGTTTTAAGAGCTTCAGATAGTTGAGCTTTGCGTATCAGGTCTTGCATAGCGATAGCATCTTGCTCTATCGCTTTAGCTACTGCACCTAAGAGAGCCTCACGGCTAAACGGCTTTAGCAAAAAATCGACTGCGCCACTCTTTAGCGCCGCAATAATTTGCTCATCCGAGCTTTCACCACTAATGAAGATGATGGGAATTTTGTGGCCTTTGGAAATTAACTCCGATTGCAACTCAACACCGGATTGCTTTGGCATTCGCATATCGGTAATGAGGACTGCTGGCGCTAGAGGCTTGAAT
>NZ_LZMQ01000011.1:0-9659 GCF_001870365.1 Polynucleobacter sp. QLW-P1DATA-2
TTCAAAATGGAATACCCCATTGACCGATTTGCGATGGAAACCAAGCGCCAACTGGATGTTCTAGATCAACGTTTAGCTGAAAATGAATATCTCGCTGGCAAGGAATACACCATCGCAGATATTGCTGTTTTTCCTTGGTATGGCGCCCTTGTTAAAGGATGGCTTTACGGAGCTGCAGAATTCCTCAGCGTACACGAATATCTGAACGTTCAGCGATGGGCAGATAGAATTCTTGAGCGCCCTGCCGTAAAACGAGGTCGTATTGTTAACCGCACTTGGGGTGAACCATCCGAACAACTTCTTGAACGTCATGACTCAAGTGACTTTGATAACAAATCGTTGTAAAGATTAAATCTTCAATCATTTCGTTACGCGACAGCTAAGCCTCGGCTTAACCCTTCAATATTTAAGACGATAATCTATTGGTATTGCCAATCAAACTGTGTAGTAATCGCCTACACACTTTTTAGTACCCCCAGCGTTACTTAAAGTAACGCTCGAATTACCAAACCTAACCTTTAGTCTCAAAAGCTAGCTTTTTGTTAGTTTTAGGTTGAGTTTAGGTTCTCTGGTTATGAGAGCAGACATCCAAAGAAAACCATTAAGATTTCAAGAGGTTACGTCTCATAAATATCGGTGTGTGAGCTTTTGTGTGACTAGATTATCAAGATCACAATAAACGCTAGCTCACTCTTTGGTTTTCCAAACCATCGGAATTATTGAGCAAACATCTATCACTTGGTTGCTCCAAAGTGTTTTTTCTTGATGTGGTTGAGCGTTGCTAAAAGTAATACTTATTATGGATTGGAAGTCTTTGTCTAGTAGCGACACTAAGCTAATAAACCTATTCATAACGCAATGCTTGAATTGGCTGCATCATCGCCGCTTTTTTAGCTGGATAGAACCCGAAGAAAATACCAATCGCCGCTGAGAACCCTACTGCCAAGATAATAGAGATCAGGGATAACTGTATAGCCCATCCTGCCAATACTGCAATCAGTTCGGACGCCAAAAATCCAAGCAGTATGCCAACCAATCCTCCAAGAGTAGCTAAGGTCATCGCCTCCACTAAAAATTGCTCCAAAATATCCCTGCCCTTTGCACCAATTGCCATTCTCAAGCCAATTTCCCTAGTGCGCTCTGTTACTGACACCAACATGATGTTCATGATTCCGATCCCTCCAACTAAAAGACTGACAGAGGCTACCGCAGCTAACAATGCTGACATCACTTTGCTAGCCGCCTCCTGAGCCTCAAGTATTTCCGTAAGATTCCTAATCGTAAAATCATCCTCTGCTCCTATTTGGGTTCGATGACGTTGTCTCAACAGTTCAGCAATCTTTTGCTCTGTCACCTTCATATCATTGCCATCTTGAACCTTAACAGCAATGCTTCCAACCCTCGCAATTTTTCCCATTGCCTCACCAAAAATTCTGCGTCTACCGGTTGATAGAGGAACAAAGACGCCATCATCTTGATCTTGCCCTTGCATACTTTGTCCCTTTTTTCTGCAATGCCAATGACAGTAAATGGAACGCCTTTAATTCTGACTTGCTGATCAATTGGATCTTCGCTACCAAATAACTGATTAGCAACAGTTTGGCCAAGAATCACAACCTTCCCAGCACCTGCAATTTCAGCATATTCAAACATCCGACCACTAGCGAGTGGCCACTCCCTGGCCTCGAAAAAATCAGGATTGACCCCATAAATAGTTGTGCCCCAGTTATTACTACTGGAAATGATTTGACCACCGCCCCTACTAATAGGGGCAGCATAGGCAACTTCAGGAATTTCTCTCAAAATTGCATTTGCATCATCCTCAGTTAGAGTTTGCGCATTTCCAGTTCCGAGACGCACCCCTGATTGCAATAATGATCCTGGAATAATGATCATTAAATTTGAGCCGAGACTAGAGATTTGTGCCTTCACGCGAGCCTGCGCACCGCCACCAACAGCAATCATCGTAATGACTGCGGCTACACCAATAATGATCCCCAGCATAGTCAAAGACGATCGTAGCTTATTGACTTTCAGAGCTTGAAAGGCGATGGCTAAGTTAGTTGCAATTTCAATCTTCATATTAGGCGTGATTTATTTTGATACCAATAACCTTGCCGTCCTTAAAGGTAATGGTTCGTTTTGCATAAGCCGCAACATCTGGTTCATGGGTAACTACGATCACCGTCATTCCCTGATTATTCAACTCCGTAAATAAGTTCATCACTTCTGAAGTGGTTTTGGAATCTAAGGCGCCAGTTGGTTCATCAGCCAAAATTAAATCCGGATCATTGACCAATGCACGCGCAATAGCCACTCTTTGTTGCTGCCCGCCTGAAAGTTGATTCGGCATATTATCAAGTCGATCTCCAAGGCCCACTTGCTCTAAACGTTTTTTTGCATGGTCTAAACGCTCCTCTTTACTAAGACCAGCCAAAGGGCCTGAACGAGCATATAAAAGTGGGAGCGCAGTATTTTCAATAGCAGAGGTCCGATTTAATAAATTGAATTGTTGAAATACAAATCCGATCCGCCGATTACGAATATCCGCTAGGGAATCTGGATCAAGTGATGCCACATCTTCGCCAGCTAGAAAATACCTACCGTTACTGGGCTGATCTAAACAGCCAATCATGTTCATGAAGGTGGATTTTCCAGATCCAGATGCACCGACAATAGCTACAAAATCACCAGAATCAATATCAATGGAAACAGAATCTAATGCGTGGACAACTTGATCACCTACGCCATATATTTTTGAAAGATTTTCGGTATGTATGAGCACGAAATTATCTAAAACATCCTGGGGCCGTTTTGACGCTTAGGAGATCCCTCTTTAGAGCCTGGAGATTGAATGCCAGTAATAACTAAATTCCCTACTTGAAGAGGAAACTTGGAGTCTGCGTCTGGCAAAAGTTCTGTAAAGCTTCCATCGGTCATTCCAGTCCGAATTTTTAGCTCTATCGGCTTATCCTGCAGGCCACTTCTATCTAGTAGCCACACTTTTCGTATTCCGGAAGATCCCCATCCCCCGGCCCCGCCTCTTGAGGTGCGAGGACTGCCGGTAGTATTCCCAGCTTGAGATGACTTAGCAGCAAGAGAATCATCGGCACTTGGCATCCTAAATCGTAATGCGACATTTGGAACCTTAAGAACCTTTTCTCGCTTATCAAAAATAATGCGAACATTAGCAGTCATGCCGGGTAATAATTTTAAATCTGGATTGTCCGCAGAAATTAATACTGTATAAGTAACGACGTTTTGAATGGTGATAGGCGCTTTGCGAATTTGCAAGACCTTAGACTGAAAAACCCTGCCTGGAAATGAATCTACCGTAAAACTGGCGTCCATTCCTTCCGATAAGCGACCAACATCGGATTCATCAATAGATGCCTCAACCTGCATTTCAGCTAAATTCTGCGCAATGATGAATAACTCAGGCGCCTGCAAACTTGCTGCCACCGTTTGGCCCACCTCTACGCTACGCTTTACAACTACCCCATCAACTGGCGCATGAATTACTGTGTCGTCCAAAGATTTTTTTGCCAAATTCAAAGCGCCTAAGGCGGCCTTGTATGCCCCCTCAGTTTGAACAACTGCCGATTTAGAAATAAAGCCTTTATCGACTAACTTAAGGTTGTAATCATGATTACGCTTTGCCAACTCATAATTAGCAAGAGCTTGGTCATAACGAGCTTGATATTCTCTTGGATCAATTCTAGCGATAACCTGCCCCTGCTTTACAGGTGAATTAAAGTCCACATCGAGCTCTTTAATCATTCCCGTTACTTGCGTACCAACAGTTACAGACTTCACTGGATTTAATGTCCCGCTTGCACTAACCGTAGCCACAATGGGCCCTTCTTCAATAGCGGCTAACCTGAAGTCAGGACTGTTAAGGCCAAATGTGACTTGAACCCCTTTAATCAAAACCAACAGAAAAAGGCTACCAACAAGAAAAATGCATAAAAGACGTAGCCATGTTGATTTGACCCGAGAAGCTAGGGGTAGTCGATCAACCATCAAATTCAAATACTTGAGAGATAAATCAAAATATTTGACGATATTAAGCTTCAAGTTTTTTACTGTCATATTTGCTCAATTTAACGCAATAATGAATTAATCGCTAAGAGATCCTCATCCGATAAGG
Source organism: Polynucleobacter sp. QLW-P1DATA-2 (assembly GCF_001870365.1). Taxonomy (NCBI): domain Bacteria; kingdom Pseudomonadati; phylum Pseudomonadota; class Betaproteobacteria; order Burkholderiales; family Burkholderiaceae; genus Polynucleobacter; species Polynucleobacter sp. QLW-P1DATA-2. Next base: position 4,151 of record NZ_LZMQ01000011.1, read on the forward strand.
TAGAGGCGCTTGCCTTTAATCTGATGGCATTCAAAATCGTACTGTAGCGCGATTGCAGCAATTGAGAGCGCGTCGTAAACAGGGTATCTAGTGCTATTAGTACATCAATGTTAATTAAAGTACCCACTTGGAAACCCAGCTTGCTCGAGTCTAGAGCAGATTGGGATGAGCGTTCAGCTGCCTCATACGCCTTTACGCTAGCGAGTCCACCATAAAAACCGGTGAAGGCCGCGCGGGTGTTTTGCGCAGCAGTACGGCGTGCATTGTCATAATTTGCTTTGGCAGCATCAACTAAAGCGGCATTTTGGCGAATGACAGAACTATTAAAGCCACCAGATACTAAGGGAATGGTTAATTGTAAGCTCAGGGTGTTGTTGTATACACTAGTCTGTGCAGGTTGATAACTATTAGGCGTGCCGTTAGAGGTGTTGTATCCACTTGTACCCACTAAATTAAGTGAGGGATAGTTCAGCGCTTGGGCGGCACGATAGGTGCTCTCGGCAAGCGATATCGAGAGTTGACCAGCAAGCACCTTAAAGTTGGCAACTTCAGTTTGTCCAACCCAGTCATCTAGGGTTTGGCCAGGAGGTAGCTGTGGGTTCACGCTCTCGGCAATCACATTGCCTTTGGCATCCTTGGATATCGCCCTAGGATCCTTGAGCACACCATCAATCTTGGCATCTTTCACCAAAGGCCTTAGCTGACCAACCGGATGGCCAACGAGTTGTTCTAATACGCCACACTTTACTACCAAGTCAGCTTGCGCAGCGATCTCTTGCGAGTTCGCTAAGTCATAACTCGCTTGCGCCGTATTGACATCGACAATGGTAGCTAGGCCAGCATCAAATTTGGCTTGGGCAACTTCTAATTGCTGCTTAATGAGGCCTTTTTTATTGCGATAGAGCTCAACGTTATCCTGGCTAGTCAGTGCATCAAAATAGGCCTGCGAGACCCGCAAAATGAGATCTTGCTGAGCCTGGTAAAAATTCATATCCGCAATTTTGGTATTGAGGTCACCCTGTTTAAAGGCCTCTAGTGCGGCTATATTGAATACGGGCTGAGTCAAAGTGACGGTGTAATTCTTTTGATCAAATACCCGTGAATTGCCTGGGCCTGCTGCCACTACGGTTTGACCAACACCATGTTGGTAATAGCGCGTACCGCCAGGGGTGGCACTGGCCTGAGGAAGTAGTAAAGAGAGGCCTTGCCAAAAGAGCTCTTTACTAGCTTGGTAGTTAAAGCGGGCAGCTGTCAGAACGGGATCGCTAAAGGCAGCATCTTGATACAAATGTATCAAATCCTTGCCATCAGATACTTTGCCAACTGAACTTATTGATATCTCTTTAATTAAAATCGCAGGCTGAGATTTAATAACGATTAGAGGAGGAGTATCTAAGTCAACTAGTTGTTGACTGTTATTGATAATTGGTATCGCAGGTTGGGGCCCGAAAATATTTTGGGCATAAACACTAGCGGCACTATAAATACATAAAAAACTAATGCACCATCTGAAAATAAAAAATAGGAACTTCTGTTTACTGAACACAAATAATCCATTGCCTATTTATATAAAACATTTTATTCCTAGATTTAGACTTCTTTATAACAGTTATAGACCCAACTAATCCTAGCTGGGCAATTTCACGCATTTTGCAAATTTAGACTATCTCGCGGGATAACTAGGCACCTGATTGCCATGGGCATACATACATTGAATATATGCCGTGTTGTATTGACTCTGGCTTTGATTTTGTTTATTTGCAGCATTGCTTGCACCAATTGCAGATCCACCAAGCAAGCCTAAACCAGCACCCGTACCAACTCCTTGATGACTCCCTCCCCCAATGACAGCTCCCGCTGCTGCACCTAACGCCGCCGCTACCGCTGCGCTAGTCATACCTTCTTTTAGAGCGGCATTTGAAGTGCCCTCAACGCTTCCGCTAGCAAACTGACGGCATTGCTGATCCTCCTTTTGAAATATCTCAAAAGGCTTTCCTTGCGCGGGCATCACTGCAATTGTTGGCCCCGTTGGCGCAGATGTACATGCAACCAAGCTAATTACCGCACTGATAAGTATTAATTTCTTCATATTCATTCTTTACTATTGTTTAGGTGGGATAGCAGGAACACTCTTCCAGCCTGCCGGACACTCCGCAACATACGGGTAATACCCTTGGGATGCCTCACAAAAATACCAAACTGATGGCAGTGGTTGACTAGCAAGAACTGCTGGTTTTGGCGAAGAAATCGAAACCACTGGGGGCGCACCGACTACAACTCCAGGAATATAAGGGTCTGGATAAGGATAAATTGGACTTGGGTATGGGTAGTAAACGCCGCCCACTACCCAATACCAGCCAAAGCGCCCTTGGTATCCGCCGTGATACCAATTACCTCCCCGCCAAACTTGCACATGTCTCTCATGAAAACGATGCATTGGGTATGGACCAGAACCCCACTGAGCCAAAACAGGCAAAGAAGCAAAAATACAAAGCACTCCCAATACAGCAGCCACTAATCTATTGACACTAATTACCCTCAAAACCATCCCCCAAAAAATCTATCTCATAAGAAAATATTAATGGTTTACAACCGCAGCTCCTGGCACTGGAACTAAACCCTCGGAGTCATCCGCCTTAACGCATCTGAATCGATATTCATCACCAGATTTAGAGATAAAACTTGCTCCAACATAAAAGTCAGACCTACAATTTTTGTTTGCATAATTCATTGCCTCTTGAGGGCCATCGGTAGAGTTGATCAGACGCAAAGAATCCATGGTCATCACTACTTCAGATGATCCACAAGCAGACAAAGCTAATAGCCCTAGTAATAAGAATAACTTTGAATACATCGGCATCCAACCTCCTTCACAACATCGATAGACCAAACTCAGACAATGCTTCAATTTGCATATGCTTGTTCGGCGGAACCAAGAGCTCTCTCAAAATTATCTGAAAGCATTTCATAACGCTTCATGGCCAATTGCGTTGGATATACATGCTTTTTCCTAGCGTCATCTTGGTCAGCTATCAGATTGATCAGCCCTTTCCTCTCAAGGCTCTTAACCCTTCCATGCAGTGTTGCCTGAGAGGCTATGCTTGCAATAGATATAAGATCTTTCACCAATATAGGCTCATCTTGCTTTGTCGCCATTAAAACAAGCTTATTCAGCAATGATTCCTCTAGCGGGTCAAGCTTTTTCCATCCACCTGTCGAATCAATAACATCTATAAGATGTAAAAAACGAATATACGCTGATAGTGCAATACTCTTTTGAAGAATTTGCTTTGTTTTAGCCAATCTTTCCATATTCAATACCTTTACCAATTACTTATGCATCAATTAATCTTGTGGGTAGATTCATAGTTAATCCATTGCGATTGAGCTGTCTGCATAAGCTCATACTTTTCTTTATTTGCCTCGCCTATGGAAATTTTCCTAGACAACAAGTTCTCATAAACCACATCGACTTGGCTATAAAAGTTCTGGTAGATACCCGCTAACTCCGGTACGGGAAAATGACTAGATATTGCTCGGCATTGATTTGTAGAGGCTAAGTAGGCCGTTAGTGCCCTTGCTTCTTCATCCGTAATTTTGTTTTCAGTAGTGAATAAATTCATCTTATGATCTGACTTGGGCACGATTTCAAATAACTCATTATTGACAACCTTTGCCTCATCACTCTTCTTGGTCTGATTGATGCAATTAGCAAATTGCTTTTGTGTCTCTGATATTTGTTGACGAACGGTTGGCTCTGGCGTTGCCTGAAACATAGCATTTTGAGAATAAGTCAAACCCACCATTCCCATAGTAGTGAGTATCGCTGCTAATAGTTGCTTTTTCATGATGATCCTTTTGTTAAAAAAGCCCCAAAAACTCCTTTGAGTTCAAGGGGCAAGGGAGAACACTGTAGATTAAATAGTGGAGAGGCTTAATTCAGATAAGGCGTCAATTCGATGCAACTCTTCTTCCGGAGATGTCAGCAGATGCTGACCCAATAACACGGAAGCAGTGATGATTACTATCGCAATCAATGCGACAAGCCTAGGATGCAATCTAGCAAGAACCAAAACCTCAGAGAATCGATCCGTTGGTTGATCTCCCTTAGAGACAGCTCGTTGCCAATCTTGATAAATGCGTTGTTCAAAATGGGTAGATGACTCTTGCACTTCGATTTGATCTAACACTTTCTTTAAATGTTTTTTATCATTCGCTCGCATGAGATTTACCTTTTTCTAATTCCATCTTGAGTTTCAACTTAGCCCTATATAACAATTGATCGACGCCATTCTTATTCATACCCATTACGCGGGCAACCTCCTCAGCCGTCATACCTTGATAGACCCACATCAACATCGCCATTCTTTGTTTGCTACTTAAAACATCCATTGCCTTTTTAATGCTTTCTGGGCTGACGCCCCCTGCGATACTCCACTCAATCTCTTTCATGGGTTGATGCTCAAGCTCATCAAACTCCTCGAAGAATCCCTTATTAATACTTTTGATCCGATCCAAACAAAGATTGCTCACGATTGCGTAAAAGTAAGTAAAAAGTCCTGACTTTCCCGCAAACGAATCGGCACTTTTCCATAAGCGAATAAAGGCCTCTTGCACGACATCTTCTGCATCTTCTTTGTTGCCAAGCATCTTCCAGGCCAGGGAATATGCGGGGGAACTCAGTAGGCGAATCACTTCTTTTGACGCCCTGGAATCCCCCGCTACAGCTCTTTTTAATAAAGCCTGTTCGATGCGGTGTTGCTTACTAGGAAATAAAGTCAAACTGATCCTTAATTGCTCATTGGCTTATTCCAATGTTCTTTTTCATTAGGATGCGCCTTCATCCACTCTTCGCGTTCTTTTTTCATCTCAAGGCGCTCTTCCGGCGTCATTGACGCAATCATGGCTTTGCGGTTATCACGCAGCTCTTTCTTTTGTTCGGGGCTTAATGCCTGCCACTGAGCGTGCATTTTGTCGCGCAATGCCTTGCGCTCTTCAGGGCTGAGCGCCTTAAATTTGGCATGAAGTTTTTGGCGATATGCACGTCGCTCTTCTGGAGTGGCTTGTTTAAATTGCTCTCGCAGATCCTTGGACATTTGCAGGCGTTGCTCAAAGGTCATATTAGCAACTACCTGGGGGTCTTGCGGCTCTGGTAAGGCGGCGCTTGCAATACCAATCGCTCCAACCATCAAAATACTCGCCATCATTAATCCTTGTATTGCTCTTTTCATCTATTTCTCCTTGTTTGTTAATTCTTAGACGCGGGTACCTATAGAAAACTTACGGCCAAGACAAAATAATTATTTTATTTTTAGAGTAAGTATTTTTTCAAAATTACTGTCTAACAAGAGTTAGGGACATCCAGTTGGGGGGGAAATGAATCGAGCCATCATGCCATTGCGCTCAATTATCTTGAGTTTTCTAGTTTTAGTAGCAATTTTGCCCATTAAAGAGTCTTTTGCTCAATGGGGCGGATCCCAAAGCTCTGGAATCCCAGGGATGCCTGGAA
>NZ_LZMQ01000012.1:0-1992 GCF_001870365.1 Polynucleobacter sp. QLW-P1DATA-2
ATGGCAGCCAAGATAACTACGCGCTGAACGCAAGCGTTAACAATGCTTTAGGCTCTAATACAACCAATACAGTAAATTTATCTAAAGCGGCCTTAGGCATCTCTAATACCACGGCAACGTATGCTGGCTCAACCACGATTGCTACAGGTAATGGCAGTTTTACATTAACCGGTTTGGTTGGTAGTGATGTCAATACCACCGCAAGTTCGGGTGTTATTAATGATGCAAACGTAGCCAGCGCTACTAAATTTACAGCGGTCACTTTAGCCAATGGCAGCCAAGATAACTACGCGCTGAACGCAAGCGTTAACAATGCTTTAGGCTCTAATACAACCAATACAGTAAATTTATCTAAAGCGGCCTTAGGCATCTCTAATACCACGGCAACGTATGCTGGCTCAACCACGATTGCTGCAGGCAATGGCAGTTTTGCATTAACCGGTTTGGTTGGTAGTGATGTCAATACCACCGCAAGTTCGGGTGTTATTAATGATGCAAACGTAGCCAGCGCTACTAAATTTACAGCGGTCACTTTAGCCAATGGCAGCCAAGATAACTACGCGCTGAACGCAAGCGTTAACAATGCTTTAGGCTCTAATACAACCAATACGGTGAGCCTGGCGAAGGCTAGCCTAGACATATCGGGCATTACAGCTGCAAATAAAGTCTATGACGGTACCACTTTGGCGACTATTAGTACAAGTAATATTGTTTACTCTGGCCTGCGAGCTGGAGATGTGATTAACACCAGCGCTACAGGAGTTTTCAATACTCCATCGGTAGGTGTAAATAAGCCAGTGGCTTTAACACTTGTTAATACGGGCTCTAGTTTGCCCAATTATGCAGTAACAAATCAGGCTTATGCGTATGCCAATATTACTGCCAATAGTGCCCCGCCATCACCACCATCACCACTACCCCTACCACCTAATGTCAATCCGGTAAGCCCCGTTGTTGTTCCGTCGAGCACTCAATCAGCTGGCCTCGGTGTTTCTTTTGGACCTGCTTCTATAGAGGAGTCTAATACTTGCGGCACTAAACGAGCTTGTAATTGCGACGCGACGGGTACTGCCGGAGTAGAGATTTGCTATTTAATTGACGTCGATAGTGTTAAGCCAAAACTCCAGTTATCTAAGTTAGTTGGTGGCAAATGGTAAGCATTAATTTTCCTCATACCCCAATCGTTGGGTCATCAGGAAGCAATAACTTTTGACTTGTAGAAAATATCGCTATTCCCTATCGGCTAAGTCGCGATGTCACAGTAACTTTGCAATTTGAAGAGCGCCCCATCCTGCGCCACCATATTGGCATTTGGCATCACACAGTCTTCGGTCTTTTCACTCACGGCACATCCCTTCAAATTTAATTTTGATATTAGCTCTTAGGTGTACACCTTTATAAGACCGCAAGCTAAATCATCTCCATAAGAGTCTCTTTTTAACAAAATTGTTCCTTAAGAGGTTGAATTTACTCAAATTTTTGCAATATTTAACAATTCAGAGCGTCGTTTTTAGGATAATAGCTACTATGAATAAAAGATCCTACAAACTCATATTTTCTAAGCACCGCAATAAGATTATTGCGGTGGGGGAGAACGCGTCTAGCGTCTCTCATTCTGGAGCAAAAAAATCAATCTAAACGAGGCATCGTTTCCCATATTTCTTATGTTGCTAGGTTGTCTCTTTGCTCGTTTGCCGCATTAATTGCTTTAGCTGGGTATAGCTCTGCATTTGCCGCCCCTGCTTTAAATGCCCTGCCTACAGGTGGCACGGTTGCCGCTGGTCAGGTCGCTATTAGTCAATCAGGCAATACGCTCACCGTGAACCAGACCACCAATCAAGCGATTGTGAACTGGAACTCTTTTAACATTGGCGCCAACGCCAAAGTAGTCATCAATCAACCTAGTGCAAACAGTGTTCAACTTGATCGGGTGACTGGCAACAATGCCTCCCAAATCTTTGGACAGTTAACTTCCAATGGCCAAGTCATCTT
>NZ_LZMQ01000013.1:0-1022 GCF_001870365.1 Polynucleobacter sp. QLW-P1DATA-2
AAACTTCACATTACTTGCCGCACTACTTCTGCACTCACTAGGCCAGTAATTAGGTCTAAAAAGTGTAGAAGCACTGTAGAAGCTAATTTTACTACTTTTACTACACTTAACTGCTTGATTTAATTAAGTAATTTTAATAAATCAAAAAACTTAATTAGATTATGAGTGCAGACACCCAAAGTAGACCCATATAAACAGAGGGTCTGCGGGCGGTCAGTGTCAGTGTGTATGCAAATGTGTAAGCAAATTCGTGGATTTAGAAGAACCGTTCTATCGGTCTTTGGTTACAAGATCTAAAGGATTTTTGGAGCAACCACCTAACACTTCGTTGCTTCAAACAGTATTTTCTTAGGTTTGATAAGCGTTACTTTAAGTAACGCTTATTTGTAAGGTAATTTTCTTTTAATATTTGAAGTAGTAGCAAAGCTAATCTTTGTCACCCCGTTGGTTTGGGCTAAAGCCATGATTTCAGCTACCCGCCCATAAGGCACTGCTTGATCCGCCTGAATCTGTACCTGAAAATTAGGGCCTGCCTTTGCCTTAAATATCTCTACTAATTCAGAATCATTGATGGCCTTGCCATCGAACTGAATATGTCCATTTGAATCCACTGCCAATACAGAATTCTTTGTTGGCACTGCCTTATTGAGCTCTACTGTTTTGGGTAAATTAACTTTCATTGATTGCGGCACGAGTAATGGCGCAGTCACAATAAAGATCACCAGCAATACCAACATCACATCAACTAGTGGCGTGACATTGATTTCTGCCATTGTTTGCATGCTACCGCGATCTAATTTCATAGCCATTGCATTTCCCCAATCAATGATGTATTTTTTTCACCTGAGCAACAGCCAAGCGCCAAAAAATCATTGATAAAGCCATCCATATTGGTACTAGTTAGCCTTAATTGACGTACAAAGTAATTGTAGAAAAACACTGCTGGCAAAGCCACTGCAATACCAATTGCTGTAGAAATGAGTGCCTCACCAATCGGCCCAGCCACCATATCAATACTAGCC
>NZ_LZMQ01000014.1:0-1220 GCF_001870365.1 Polynucleobacter sp. QLW-P1DATA-2
GTCAGCCACAACCGATGTCAGCGGCGCTACCTTACAAGCCAAAGGCGGTTTTATGAAACCTCCGGTCAATATCTAAAGACTGATGGCGTTCAGATCACCGCAAAAGATTGGCTCTTAGATCCCAATAATGTGGAGATTAATACCAACTCTACTGCTAATACGGCGGGTGACTCAGTTGTTAAAGCGGGTGATATTAGTACGGCCTTAGGTAATGGCACAAGTGTGACAATTGCTACTGGAAGCGGCACTGGATCAACTTCAAGCGCAACCGGTGTAGCGATCGCAGGATCAGGTGGTACACAAGCTGATGGCAATATTTTGGTGAACTCAGCTATCACTAGCACTTATAACGGCTCATCAGCACCAACACTCACTCTTACTGCCAATAACGGCATTACAGTTGGTGCTGGTATTGGCATTACCGGCGCTGGTACTGGGTTTAATGTTTTAATGACAGCCAAGGGCTTAGGAACCACTAGCCAGGGCATTATCTTAAATAGCGCAATCAATGCGGGTACTGGTACCGTTAGCTTAACGGGTACAACAAGCAATGCCAGCTCCAACGGCATTGCGTTTAATAACGGCTCTGGCATCACTGCAAGCGCCTATACCGCCACTGGCAATATGAACGCTACCAGCGGTGGTTCTGAGGGGGGTGCAAATGGTGCCGGCATTATGTTTAGAGGCACTACCTCATTTACTTCCACGGGTGCTAGCTCTATTACGGGTAGCACGCAGTCTGGCACGGCTGATGGCGTAGAGTTTTATAGCGATGCGGGCACCACATTTAATGCCGGAGCCGGCTCCTTAGTCGTGTCAAGCGGCTCGAATAATATAGGCATTCAGGGTATTCGGTTTGGTTATGCCGGTGGCGCCACGATGAATACCTCGGGTAATGTCACCATCGGATCTACTGGTAATAACTATGCCAAATTACAGATTCAAGGCACTATCAATGCTAGCTCAGGCACTCTGAGTTTAATGGGCCAGTCTAATACTGGCGATGGCGTTTATTTTCAAGATGGTGGCGGCGTAGCCCCTCAAGTGCTGGCGACCAATGCCGCAAACATTAGCGTGACCGGAGTTTCCACAAATGCAAACACTGGCAATGGTATTGAATTAAATTTGAACGGCGTATTATCCAAAATCACTACCAACACCGGTAGCATTACGATGAATGGTACTGCATCGGGCACCGGTAATGGTAGTGGTATTACTTT
>NZ_LZMQ01000015.1:0-661 GCF_001870365.1 Polynucleobacter sp. QLW-P1DATA-2
GGCAAGCTCGACACCCATATCCGCAAATACCGCCATCCACATCGTGGCTTGCCCTGTAAAGGTAAGCACAAGGAAGATAGCCTTAATGCCTAGAGCAAGAACAATGTTTTGAGTCAGAATTAGAGCGGTTGATTTGGATAGCCGAATAAAGGTAGCAATCTTGCGTAAATCAACTGACGAATCACTTCAACGTCTACGATCACGTGACCAAAGAGTGCTTTTTGAACGGGCTCTGCAACACCACGTAGCACCTCTGGAAATACGGCCAACACAATCGCACCCAAGATCACACCGGGGATGTGGCCGATACCACCAAGTACCACCATAGCTAAGACGACAATCGACTCCCAAAGAGTAAAGGACTCTGGGGATACAAATCCTTGGAATGCCGAAAAGAATACGCCCGCCACACCGGCAAAAGATGCGCCAATTGCGAGCACCATCACGGCCAACATCAAAGCAGGTAGTTCCAACCAAATGTTTGCCAAGGAAGCTACGATCAAGAGCAGTACGCCAACCATCAGCCATTTGCCCATGCCGGCAAAGTCACTCTTGCTTACAGTAGCAATGGTTGCCATCGTGGCAAAGATTGCCGCGGTGCCACCAAAGGCCAGCATGATGAGAGCTGCACCATTGCTGTAGCTATTGAGCGTAAAGCCTA